>JAUIAH010000067.1 GCA_030425385.1 Verrucomicrobiia bacterium
CGGTGATCACGCCGGGTAATTCGTTTTTTCGGAAGCTACATCACAGATCGATTGAAATTGGGTGAGGGACGAGAAATCCCGGGGTGAGAGGAGAGGGATTGTTTGGATGACACAAGACCCGTTCTCTAACGAGACCGGTCATATGTCTCTGCGAGGCGGCGGTTCACAGAACCGTTCACGAAACGATGCACAAAGCGTCCGTTTCGGGTGCGCTGTGAACGGTTCTGTGAAGCCGTTTGTGAACCTTGGTGCTTCGTCAGTGAAGTTCACAAATGGTGTGATGTTCGCAGCGATTTGACGAATTACCCGGCGACCACATGGAATCACCAACCATCATCCCTCCCCGTGCCGTTCGGGCAAACGTTAGTCGACTTGAGCCGTTTCGTGCCGCCATCGCGACAGCTCGGAAGCAACGCCTCTCCTACCGGGCGATCGTCACGATTCTTGGGGAACAACACCAGGTTCCGATCAGTCATCGCGGACTCGCGGACTTTTGCCTTCGCCGTGGCATCGTCAAAGGGATCGGCGAAACGGAAGCGTCTGTCACGAGCGTCACGGTTCACGTTTCTCCCAACGATGGGCAAGTGGTGCCTACCCAGGAGCCGGAGGCTGATCTGCCCTTGGATGGCGGATTCAAACTGGGACGAAACAAGAAGGTGGAGACTTGGAAGAGCACGACCGGCGTTCGGCCATCAACAGCGGAAACCAACGCGCACTGATTCACGATGGCCGTCATATCGAACAATCCTCATCCCGTTCGCGTGCTCTTCACCGATGGAGCCATGGGCGGCGTCGGCAGAACTGAAGTGGCGATTCACCTTACTACGTGGATGCAGCGGCAGGGGCTCACGCCACGGCTGATCGACTTTGCGCCGGGACGGCCCGGAAGTCTGACACGCTTCTTTCCCGAAGCCATCTCACTCGATGCTCACCAGCCAGGTGCTCTGGATCATTTCTTCGAAGTGGCCGGATCCGGCACCCGCGTCGTCATCGCCGATTCCGAAGCCGGAATGTCCGAGGTTTTCTCCCGATGGCTTCAGCGCATGAGGAAGGCGACGCAGACGATGAACCTCACATTCACCGCCGTGGGCGTTACTTCGCAAGAGCCCGAGGCGATCAAGGCCATCCTGACATCGGTCGAGAAGTTTCAGGAGGTGAGCGGCTATCTCGTGGTTCTCAACGAATTCGATCAGCCCATTGCCAATCGCCTGAAGTCCCACCTGATCGAATTGGGTATCCCCACCATTCGACTCCGCACGCACCACAGGGTGTTTCAAGCGAAGCTGCGTGCCAACGCTCTCACCCTTGAAGATGTGCTCGAACGGAAGTCGAACGATCCGTATTTCCAGCGCTTGAGAGCCGCAGCAAAGGCCCGGCGCTACCTCCGCCAAATCTACGGCGAGCTCGACTCCGTCAGCTCGCTCCTGCTGCCGCCAGGATCTGTTCCCAAGACGGTTCTGATCTAAGCCCCGATCATTGCTCCAACCTAACACACAAACCCAAACGCTAACATGCAAATAGACACCTCACCCATTCGTGTCGTCTTCACCGAAGGCGGCAAAGGCGGCGTCGGCAAGACCGAGATCGCTATCAATCTTGCCACTTGGTACCGGAACCGCGGCATCGAACCCAAGCTGATCGACTTCGACGCCGAGAACACCAAGAAGAGCGGCCTCAAGAGTTTCCTGCCAGAAGCGACGAAACTCAACACCCACGACCCCGGTGCTCTCGATCACTTCTTCGAAGTCTGCAGCACCGAACACCAAGTTGTTCTGGCCGACCTCGGAGCCGGAACCGGCGAAGCCACCTATCATTGGTTCAGAAAGATGTATGACGTGTCGCGTCAGATGAACATGAGATTCACGGCTTTGGGCGTCACCACTAATGATCCCGGTGCGGTCATCTCCGTCCTGCAATGGGCCGAAGAACTCCAGCGGCGAGTCGATTATCTGGTCGTGCTCAACGAAACACGCGAGTCTGACGAAGCCTTCGAATACTGGAACGAGGACTCCTCCGTGAAGGAATTTGTGAGGATCTTTCAACCTCGCGTCATGCGCGCCGCCGCGAGAGTCGACGAGTTTCAAACCGAGCTGCGCAACTGTGAGATCACGTTGGACGACGTCATCGAAGGCCGGACGGATTCACCGTATTTCCGCAATCCGATGCAGATTGTTCGGGCGCGCTACTACCAACAGAACCTCTACGAAGGATTCGACAACGCCGAAGCCATTCTCCTCCCCGCCGCATCCGATTCACCTCAACCGGAGACCAAGAATGAAGACTAGCAAGACATTATTGGAGTCCATTGCCGAATCCGTTCCCCAGGAACACCGAGACCGTTTCGAACTACTCGCCGAGAAATTCGAGCAAGAATCGGAAGAAGACGAAGACCGTCGCCTCGTTGAAACCGTCGGTCTCGTCGCACTCGCCTTGAAGGATATGCCGGAGCAGGTATCCGGGATTCTCAGTGAGGCCCGCCAAGCCCTCACCGAAGATCAGGCCACACGGCTCGGCGACCAGTTTGCCGAGATTCTAAAGGGCTCACTCGAACTCCCCGCCTATCAAGACATGGCGCGATTCCAACGCACCATGCGCGATGCCTCCGAAACCCAGAAGCGGGAAGCGAGCAAGCTCCGCGAGGAAATGCGATCAGCCCGAGTTGCCATCGGCAAATACGCTCGTGTGTTGCCAGTGCTGAGTTCGTCGGTGATCTCCAGCGTGATCGTGCTCGTCATCGGATCGATCATTGCGTGGTTCCTCGTGCCTTATCTGTTTCGCATCCAACGTGTCTCAGTGCCGGAGACGCTCTGGCCTTACGTGGAATTGGAGCGGCAAGCGCGACTGAGGCACATCGACACCGAGCAAGACGGGATACGCGGCCGTGCGCTCATCATCGAGGACGTCGTCAACGCCCGGCTGGATGGAAAGAATGCATTCATCGTGATCGAGCTTCCCAGAGTGAGCGATAGTTCCGTCGGCTCAGATTGACTATGGATATTTCTTCTCTGAGGACAAAGTGACAGGTAAATACCAGTGAACTCTTAGTCTACAGACTAACATCAGCTAACATCTTCTCAGAATACTTGAAGAACGAAGGAGCTAGTACGCAACACGTCTAATCGGAGGGCGTCATTTCCCGCAGTGTAGAATCAGGTAAACCGCTAGAGTCAAACCAGGCGGCTGCCGCGGATGGATCTTGTTGAAAGTAGCGCGCCCCTACTCGAACCATCGCCGATTCTCTCAACCCGTCACCACCAATCTCCGCGGCCCAGAGCACGGCGGCTTCTGGATCTTGCCCTGCTAGCGCACTAACAAAGCCGTTGATCGCTTGATCCCGGTCTGCTGATGGAGGCAGATCCAGAATGGCTTCGGAAACGGCACGAGGATCTTCCGAAGTCCACTTGGCATAGGCTGCGCTCCAGGCGTTGCCTCTCAAGGAGCCCTCAGGCAAGTCGGCTGCCCATTCGAGCACTTGATCGATTCCCTGCTCATTGGCGAGTTCGCGGGTAAACATATCCATGGGCCTCCAGTCGGGACGTTCCGGATCTGCAGCTTCGAAGACGTAGTTGGTGGCGAGTTCGATATCGTGATCAATCAGGCCTTCGTAGAGCCTACGTCTCAGTTGCCGTTGCAAGTCTGAGTCGAAGCTTTGAAATAGGTTGACCGCACTTTGTGGAGCGGCACTTGCTAGTCCTGGCAGCATGTTACTCAGGAATCCATTCCTATACTCCTCGGAAATCTCATCGATATGGGCGATCGCTGCCTCAGGGTCATTGGCGCCCCACGCGTAATCAAAGAGACGCCATTGCTCTCCGCTCGCGCTATTCTCATGCATCAGAGAACGCATGTGCATGGCCTGTTCAATCGTGAAGGTATCCGACCGCATCTCCTGCAAGAGACGATCAAAGGCTCTGCGACGTTCCAATGGATCTGAGGATCTGATGGAATCGAGCACCACGGCTTCGATCCGCGCGTCACTAAGCGGGGAGTCTGATGACCATGCGCGGATTTGCGGGGCTTCCTCGTCCGGCTGCGGAGCAGAATCTGGCACACCGCTGGCTTCCTTTCGTGTAAGATCGGTTGGTCGTGTGAGCGGGGTGAGCTCGTCAGCGACGGTGGCCACGGTCAGCGAATCCACGGGCGCGTGATGCTGAGGTGCCAGAGCCAATCCCAACATAAAGGTGCCGATAGGGAGGAGAATCCAAGAACCATTGCGGACTAAGGTTTGTTTCATGGCATTTCGTCGAATCGATAGAAATACTAACATGTAGCATTTGGTCATTTGCTCCTACTCACTGCGACTCCTAACCAATCGTTTGAAGTCCACTTGAGATACGCCCAAGATCTCCAGATCCAGGACGAGATCGCTGCTGGCGCCGTGGCGCTGGTGAACGCTGACCGCGATCACGTTCTCTCCCTTTCTCAGAGCCTTTGGGTCAATCTTGAATGGGATCAGCTTGCCTTCGAGTCCGGACTCGGACTGCGTGTTCCCTGCAGAGAACGTCCGATGACTGATCTCGCCGTCAGCCATGCGGAGGCGACGAATTTCGTTCCCATTCAAATAGACCACCGCTCCATCATCGGCCCGGATCCCAAGAGCGAAAGTTTCCGAAGCGTTAGGATCTTCAACGTCGAAGTTCTTTCGAAAGAAAGCGGCGGGGCGTTTGTTTCTCGCATCGCTGCCGAAACTGAGGCTTGTCGCGATATCCTCTTCGCCGTAGCCCAGCGGAGCCGAGCCAGCCTCCCAATCGGAGTCATCAAAGTCTACCCCAAACCAGTCGGCAGGTGGGTCAGCGTTCCCATCCCAATAGCGCCAACCTTTGGCTCCTCTTGAGACGACACGTAGAGCGTCTTCCGGTTCGCCTGTGGAGTCGTTGAGTAGGGTCACCATCTGAGGGCGAAGGCGCTTGATGTCTTCGAGGTTGAGATTGAGCCCTGCACCCTCGCTGAGAGATCGATAGAACCTGGCAAGCCCCTCGCTCCATGGTTCCGTCACGGTATCGACGGCTCTTTCATCGCGATCACTTCGCTTGGTCACGGAAGCACCTTGATCTAGCAAATACTCTACTATTTCTGAGCGACAAAGGAACGCCGCGAGGTGAAGAGGCGTGTTGCCGTCGCGGTTGTCGTGGGAAATGTGGGCCTTCCGGTCTTCAACAAGATGTTTCACTATCTCGGTGCGGCCGTGAAACACTGCGGTGCTCAGCGGCGTCATTCCGTTGCTGTTGCGACGGGCATTGAGTGGCGCTCCAGCATCGAGGAATCGCTTGGTGTCCTCCAGATTGCCCTCTTCAATCGCCTTAGCGAGGGCGTCGCGAAGAAGATCCGGGTGGTTCTGGTAGCGCAACTCTTGAGCTTTCGCTTCATCTTCAGCGACGTGAAAGATGAAGTCATTGCTGAATAAGCCATCTGGATTCTGCACCTGCAGGAAGTGCATGCCGGAAGATGGCAAGGTGTCTAGTGTGACCGCGACCTGTTCGTCTGCGCCAGCTTCAATCGTTCCTGGCACTCTTCTGCCATTGACGACAAGGTGCGCACCGTCGCGCAGGTGCCGGGCATTGATGTTCATGGTCTTCGTTTCACCAAACAGAATAGGAAACTCTTGCTGGCCACTCTGCTCGTGAATGGAGCTGAGCGTCCAAAGCGCCGGCTGGGGATGATCGAGAGCGTCGCTGGCGCCGTGACGCCCCGTGAAGGTTCCGACGAATCTCTGTTCTGATGCTAGCGTGACGAGTTGCTGACGCGACCACGCGTGGCGCTCTCCTTCGATTTGCACATAGACTCCTCCTTGGAAGCCTGCATCGAATTGTAGCTTGGTCGTGTTAGGCTCATGGTTGTCCACGAAGACGCCTTCGACTTGCAAGACCACGCCACCGTCTTTGGCGGAAACCTCTAAAGCTTCCAGCAGGTCGTGTGTTAACGGTTCATCTGCCGTTTCCTTGCTCAACGTGATCTGCCGCGCGAACGAGCCAGAGTACCCGGTGCTTCCCTCTAACACCATGTCCCATACAGAGTCGAAGGCACGTCGGCCACCCCAGGAGAATTGCCAGATACTGCGTTCATCGTTGCCTCGCTCGGCAACCCGCCGGTAGAAATCGAGATCGATGATGTTGAGACGTCCTTGCGGCAGGATCAGGAAACGGTCGTAGGCGCCCCGCCAAGTGGGAGCATCCATGCCCGAGCCCGGCGTGTTGGTGCTGACCCAGTAGGGCATCCGATGACAGTTCCCACATAGATTGGCGCCCGGCGTTCCGCCGGCGTCGCCGACGATATGAAACATCCTGAAGCCTTCCTCGGCACGTTCAGACAACTTGTTGGTGTAGGCACGACGTTGCGCGGGCGGATAGGTCACATGCAGGAGCAACCTCGCCATGGCATCGCGCTCGCTGGCCGACAAGCGTCCAGCTTTGGCTTCGTCATTCCGGGTTTCATCGCCGACCATTGCCATGGTGGAAGAAAGCGCTCCATCAATGAGATGGCGGGTCGTGCTCGTTGGTTCATCAAGGCTACTGTTAGGCTCAACGTGGCTACGCGTATTGGCGCTGTTGTTGCCGCCGTAGGGATCACCTGGAATGCCATCCCAGTGAAAGGGGGCCGTATCCCGTAAGCCACGGACGGGCATAGTGGAACGGGGCATGATCTGGTTGCCGCCGGTGACAATGGGTGTCTTCAATACCCAGAGCAGCTGGTCGGTATGACCGTCGGGGTGACAACTCGCACAGGAGAACGTCTCCGTTGTCGAAGCTCTGGCATCATTAAACGCCATGCGTCCACGCTTGAACGTGGGATGCGTGGGATCTTCCAAGGCGACGGACTCTTCCAGCTCAAGGTTCGAAGGATCCGAGACGTCGACGAGCGAAACGGTGTTGGCGACGGCGTTGTAGACCCAAGCTTTAGAATCGTCGGAATCGAGTGCGATCCCTCGGGGCACAGAGTCAACGGAAAGCCTGCCTAACACCTTTCCGCTTTTCGCATCAACCGTAAATAATTTGTCAGAGCCCGCTGCGGTTACGAACAAAGTCGTATCATCCTTGCTGATGGCGATTCCAAAGGGTGTCGCCAAGGCCAGCCCTGGCTCGGGATGGTGGGGAGGCAGGGGCTCGAGGTCGATGAATTCAGCTTTACCTGCCTTGTGTCCTTCGAAAGAAACGGCGGTGATCTGATTGAGGAAGGCGCGGTTTTCCAACTCCTTCAAGCCGTGTTTCTTCGTGCCGGATCTGCCGTTGATGTCATTGCGAGCATCCGTTTGCGCAATATAAACCTGTCCGTTAGAGCCAACGGCGAGGCCGTAGAGGAGCGTGCCTAACGTGTCGACTGTTTCGATGAGTTCATCGGTTTCGGTATCAAACACATAAAGGTCGCGATCCCGGACGTCCGAATGTTTCACGATATCTGTGACGTGTCCGATGGAGAGAACGTTGTTGTTCTCAATCGAATGATTCCAGGCATCGAAAGTGACCAGTTCGCCGTCAATGCGATCGCGTCGGCCGCCGGAAAGCTGCGTTTGATTGTTAGATTCAAACGGGAGGACGTAGAGCCGATTGTCGCGAACGGTGATGGCTCGCGGGTCTTGAGCGGAAATGTGAAGCCGCTTCTCAACTCGTCGCGTGGCCACGTTGACCACGGCAATCTTGTTCTCGGAGGAAAGGGCGACGTAAGCTTTCTCATTGCTGGCAAAGGCGATGCCAACGGGTTCGTCGAAACGGGTTGCTTTGGTTCGCTCGTCAATGTCCTGCACGGTCGCAATCGCCTGAAGATAGGTTGGATTCTCGGGATCGTTGTCGATGACGCTGACGGAATCGGAAATGTGATTCGCTACCCATAGTTCGCGCCCATCGGGCCGCACGGCCACGCTGACTGGATCAATCCCAACATCGATGCGTCTGGAAACCTCACCGGACGATCGCTCGATCACATCGATCGTATCCGAGGGCGTGTTGACCACGAAGACGTGATCGCCATGAACAACAATGGGCGAAGCGTGAGGGCTGAGAAAGGACGGATGGCCAATCTTGGCCGGGTCACGAGGAGTGTCAGCGGCAGTTTTCGTGTCGGGTTTGGCATGCCCGTGAGTCAGCCAGCCAATACCAAGGAAGCCGATGCCGAGGAGGCTCACTAGCACTGCGGCGAGCCCCATTTTAGAGATGAAGTAGGTTCTGAGGGTGTTAGCCATGATCAGTAGATAAGTTAGTCTTTGTTCTGCGCACCCTGCGAGGATGCTATTGGCAGTCAGCTTCCCTTTGCTATTTCCAGATGACTCCTGCAGCCCAAAGGACTCCCAGGACGGCAATGATGAGTCCAGTAACCTGGAAGAAACGATGTACGCCGTCGCCCCATAAGAGGCGTGCGCGGGCCACAAGAAGAGCGTAGACGAAGAACTGACTCTTTGTCGTTCCCCAGATGAACATCAATAGCCCAATGGCTGCCATGGTAATACCCCAGATCATATTCATAGTTTCGCTCGCTAATCGTGTTGTGATTTGTTTCGGTCAGTTGTTTCAATCGGCTGCGCTGACAGAATGAAACCCGCTTACCAAAGGCACCCAGGTGGATCATTCTTGTCATAATCACGAACGATTCTCTTTATCGCCGCAACCGCTTGTCTTTGCTCCGTCAGCGTTGGCACGTCATTGTAGAGATTTGCGGCAGCCGCCACAGCGTCCTCAATTTGAGCTGACCATCTGTCCAGCAACGGCTCCACCGCTTCGGAATTGTAATGGTTCTTCAAAAATTCTTCATACCGTTCTGCGTACCTTTCACCGCTAAATTGCGCCCGAATTGCCAATACAAGTTTATCTCTCGATGGCCCAGAGAGTTCCTTATCTGAGCGTGCGTCTTCATCAGGAGATCCATCAGCCTTCTCTGATTCTTCATCTTTGGCCTTGTCGATCTCACTGAGATCAGCTTCCTCCTCAGTCATTAACCCAAATCGTCGGCGCCAATAGTCACTTCCATTTCCAACGTAGCCTGGGCCACCAATTTCTTGATCCATATCCCATGGTATCAAATGAACTCGTTTGTTCTTTGCCTCCACGTACCAGTAAAAGTTCCCGTTTGGGCTAGCCCCGAAGCCAACTCCTCCGAATATCGCACTGTCTTTGTGGCCAAGTACATTCATCACCACATATAGGCGAACTAATTTGTCCACATCAAACCAGAGTGCTACTATCGAATCGATATCAGGAAGTGAAGCTCCAAGTATTTCCGTAGCGAATAACTTCATCTGGCTGACATCACCTTCTTCCTCGTTGGTTTTAAGTGCATCCTTCAAGATGCTTTCGGGCTTCAGCGTATCATCGGGTTCAATGGGCCAGACTGACTTATAGAGGTTGCCGTCTCCATCTTCGAAGTGGTGATTCGTAAACCGGCCATCAATCTGCTCAGTCAAGGCGTAGATACCAGAATAGACGTCGTTGATAAAGACCTTCGCATGAACGCAACGCGGAACTGGATTACCGAAACTTGCGAGCAAGTGCCAATACAGACGCTCTCGCATCATACTGCGGTCGTGGTTCATGGAGTGAAACTGAAGCTTCTTCACACCAAAGAACTTATCTTTCTTGTTCTCCCAGTTGAACTTCACTTTAATCGATAGTTTGGACGCAATCTTCGGCCCTGATGAAATAGGATCACTTTGGAAATCCTCCACGAATCCCTCAAACGATCCGTGCTCACCCTTGTAGCGTACGCCCACATGCGTGACTAGCTGGCCCTCAAATAGGAGAGCCCCTTCGACATATTTTTCCCGAACTGGACTTGCGTTTAGGAATGGCGCACAATTTAGTTAAGACATCTTAAATAAATGTGCGATATTGGGTGCATGAATGTAAACGATCATTGTCCCGGCCCTTACGACGATAACACGAACAGGCGCATGGTCACCTTTGCG
>JAUIAH010000039.1 GCA_030425385.1 Verrucomicrobiia bacterium
AAAGACCCTTATGAATTGCCGAACGGCTATCCATTGGTGCACTCGGAAACGCTCCCGCAATGGAACTACACATGTTATCCATTTGAACCTCTAAAAGCTCATCTTAACTAATTCTTGCGCCATTCCATAGTGAGGTTCGATCGGAAAATACTTGTTGGGCGTTTGTACGAAGATCCGCTCACCAACACGCAACATCTCCGCTGCCATTTTTGCTTGGTTCTCTTTGGTCTCGACATGCTCAATAACAGAGTTTGAATGAACGAGATCAAAAGAGCGATCTTCATACTGAGAAAGGTTGGTGGCGTCGCCAGCGATACTTTTGACATAGGAACACGATGTCGGGACCTCTTGGAAGTTGAGCAGCAAGACTTCCACTTCTTTCTTGACATCTCCCCAGTGAGAACGCCAGAACGCTTCGGTTCCTCCGACGTCAAGTATTCGGCATGGCTTCGGAACCGAGTCCATCAAGGACTCGAAAAAACGAAAACGTCGCTCCCTAAAACGGTGTGCGATCGAACCATTGACATAAGGATTGGAAAAATTGGCCATATTGCCTTGTTATCCCTATTTTTATGTCGGTGGGAATACCGGCTTACTCAGGCATCGAGAACCGCTTCGTAGAGCGCGCGCTGCTTTGCATTTACCAAACGGGTATTGTGCCACAAAAGGTTGAATTGGCCGCCGAAACGACGACAAGTTGATTTGATATCGCGAATGGCCGAAAGCGCCTTGTCGCCGTGACCGAGATCCATGTATGGTTTGTCTATGACCGATACATCCATGACGTGAAGCGGCCTCTCTCGAAGCCTTAATTGACGACGGTTCTTAAGATCATAGAGTTGGTACTCTTGGCAAGTGCCGCAGCGGAACCCAATATGTTCCGGGAACCCCAAAGTGCTATCGTATTGCAGGTCCGCCTCCTCCCAATAGGCTGGCGTGATGGCTTGGTCCCAACGCAAATAATGCTGCCTGCCACCCCACTTGCTTTGTGTGATCCCGAGAGTCTTGCCGAGGTCCAGCAACCGATGGAATTCCGTCCTGATCGCATCGGAACTGTTGTAGGAGCTGTAGCTGGGGTGGATTCCAACCTCATGGCCTCGTTCCGAAATCTCATGGATCAGTGACCTTACAACTGGCTCCTCGATGCAGTAGTCTCCATCGATCGAGGGCTTGTTGTTTGAAGAGATGAAATAGAACGCGCTCCGGAGATCCCTCTGCTCGCTTTGGCGCATGATATAGTCGAGATTATTGAATGGGTCTGCGTTTTTCCGCCGGTTGTCCCTCCACAACCATTTACAAGCCTCCCGGGAAGCTGGATTGGCCACGAATGTCTTCAATGAGCGCTTAATGGCGTCTCTCCAGTTCCAGTTTCTGAAGTAGAACAGGAAATCGATATCGTGCGACAGTCGAAGCTCGTAATTGCGGGCGGGTCGAACAAAATCCAACGAGGGCCAGAGTCGCTGCACAGCAGCGAACACTACTTCGACGTACTCGTCGACCAAGGCTCGGCTGATCGTACCGAACCGGCTCGAAGCCGATTGCAGATAAGGGAAACGGCCGTGCTTATCACGACCGCCATCCGCCACTTCCTCGTAGCGGGAAAGCAGGAAAAATGCGCTTCCTAGTAGATCGCCATTTATGGTTATCTGTTGGTTGCTATCCTGGCTCGCGATCTCTGGCAGTTCGAGGCCAAAAAAAGCCGGAATATCCTGATGAGTTGTCTCAATGCCGAGCCAAGTTGGTATTGAGTAGGTTCGCTTCTTCTTTGGAAGTGATGCGGGTGTTAGCCACTCACGTTGCGGTGTGTGAAAAAATATGTCGGCAATCCTGAGCCTCCTGCCCTGGAATTCGACGACGGTAAAGCCTTCGTCCTTGGCCACATCTGATTGCTTCCACGGGATGCCTAAAAAATCCCCCAGAAGCAAAGCCATTGTGTAGTGCCATTCTTCCTGGAACCTAGTGGTTGTCGAGGCAAGAAGCATGATTACGGGAGGCATTCTCTTTCATGAAAGTCTGCGCAGCACGACGTGAAGCCCATATTCTGTTGGGAATCGCCGCTTGCCAAGAAATTCGCTTAGGCGGGACATCTTGAACGCATACCGATAGTAGAGCCTTCTCAGTTTAGAGCGCCAGTGGAGCGTTGAATTCTTGAACAAATAATCTTTGGGTAGCAGTCGGCCCACAGCCTTGGCCAAATCATGGACTGCCATAGGCCTATCGATCTCTTGAATCGTGACTTCAGCATTGGCGCGAAATCGTGATTCCCAGACGTTGGGCTGGAATAAACATACTAAATCAGGTGGGGAGCAGCTGGTCATCCAGTCCAGGTCCAGTTCTTTGCAGTGTCTTAAGTTTGGGCAGTTAAATACTAGTTGGCCACCCGGCTTTAACATATCAAAGTACGTTTGCGTGAACTCGAGGGGGGTGTCTACGCACCCTATGGTTCCAACATGATAGATGAGATCGTAAGGAGCACGATCAGACAAGGCCCGTGATTCCGTGACGGCGAAATGCTCGCCAAATAACGCATTGGCTCGTTCGACGGCACTGTTCGAGATGTCGACGCCGAGAATGCGGTGTCCCGCCTTAATGGCATAGGATGTTAAATATCCACATGAGCAACCAAGTTCCAAAATATTGGAGTGTTCGTCGAGTTGGTTGATGCTATCGATTACCAGTTTGTTTTTATCGAAACGGCTGAGGTGCTGACCCAGTTCCGAAAGAGATCCTTGAGTGAAAAGCGAAGCCAATTCTTGAGCGTACCTAACATGGCCTGCGTAGGAACTCGTCTCTGAAGCGTGCAAATGTTCGTATATGGATTCGTCTCTCGGAGAGAATCGGCATTTGCAGTCGTTGCAGTCGTATAGCGGCGCTTCGTAGTCAAGGTAAACAGAAAGCGTACCTCGGAATGAAACATCTGAAGAGCCGCAGATGGAGCAGTTTGAGACCGGTTGCGTGTGCATTCTATTTGGTGAAGTGATCTCTATAAGTGTTTGCGAATAGAGAGCCATTTTCCCTAATTTTAGCGGCAACTGATTTTTGACGGTCTATCAAAGACGAAACGATTTGTTCCCGGCGTCGAAAAAGCTCCTGGATAAGTTCAAGCAAAGAGTCCTTGTCGAGATCGTCCAAGCTGTCCGACACGAAGTCGCCCAGACCATACATGGTCATTGCATCCCGATATTTGTCGTGCCACGAAAGTGATATGCACGGAACTCCTGAAGATAGAGAAGCAATTATGCTATGATACCTAGCCCCAATGTGAATAGCAGCATTTGAGATGATAGACTTGAGTTCGATGGCGGAAAGGTCGGCATCGACAATTGGGACTGGATGTTCAAAGCCTTCCTCGGCGATTAGGTCACAGACGGCTTTGTCGCATGCTTCTGGCTTGCACACGCTTGGCCGGTAGGTATGGGGAACGAGTAAGACCTGATGACCGAGATGGTGAATACAACGGATGATGTTGCGGCAGAGCAGAACATGATTGTTTGAGCCTTCTTGGGCGCCAAGTTTGTAAAGGACCGAGCTAGGGGACAATGAAACGTAATTCGTGTGGTCGCGTAGATGTGCTACCTTCGCAGTGAGGGTTCGCCCAAGTTCCTTTTCGTGGGAAAGTACGCAGGCCACGTCTGGGAATACTTTTGTTGTTTTGTGTGGGAGTAGTGCATGGACGGATTGCTCGCACTTTTCGCCTCGGCAGAAAATGAGAGGTTGGGATTTCAGATCCAACTTAGCCATCAGACGAATGGGAAAGCTCGAAAATGGACCGTAAGTTTGAGTCCATGCCAAAAATGGTATTTTGAAAAGCCTGGCCAACAAAAAGTAAAAGAAGCGGGTTTGCAGAGGCCCAAGAGAACGGCCGTTTGGTGGACCGACATAGGTCAACGCAGTCAAGTCGACGATGAGATCAGCATTTCTCATCGTCGAAAGGTATGAAGCCCTTCTATTTCTTGATAGCTTTTGAAAGACCCAAGGGGGCATGAAATCTTTCAGCGATATCTTGCGAAGCACGTTCATCCCAAGCTTGTCAGCCCAAAGTTGTTCTCGGGGGAACTCGGCATTGGGGACGGAGAAGGTGAAGGAAGCATCCTTAAACTGTTCGGTAAGGACGCCTTGGAGCGCTTGGGCGAGCGCCATGCCACCTTTGTTGCCCTGGAGACATAGGCCTGTTACTAAGATTTTCATGGGGTGTATCGATTTAGCCTAGTGCCAGGTCCTACTCTAGACGGTCTTCACGATTTCTTCTGCGTCTCGATGATATTTTTTTGGGACTAGCACTTGGCTGGCGGGATAGCCACAAGCGATCATCATGATAAAGATCTCGCTCGATTGGGCGCCGATCAATCCCCGCAATTCATCGTGGAGGTCATCGGTCACGTTGAGGTTCAACATGCACGTCGCAATGCCCTTGGCGTTTAGAGAGTAGCCCAGAGTCATCGAGAATAATCCGCCATCGACGTAAACGGCGTTACGTTCTCGTATGCCCTGATAATAGCCGAGATCTCCGGTGATGATCAGGATGCAGGCATCATTGCGCCATGCGCTCCGATTGTTTTGGATCTCCAAGGCACGCTTCTTTTTTTCGGGGTCTCGTATGATGTATACGCGGCAAGGTTGCCGATTGCAGGCAGAGGGGCTTCGAAGAGCCACTGAGGCCGAGTCAAGAATGATCGTCGGGTCAACGGTCTTCGCGGCGTAGTCTCGGCAGCTTCGGCGGGAAACGGCGAGGGAGTCAAAACTGTCTGTTTTGGGGCCCTCAAAGCCTTGTGCCTCTGGCATTTGATTGGGAGAGATCGGTGATTCCAATCTCGCCGAGAGTCGGTCCGTGGCATCGGAGAAATGCTTAACTGGATGAGCAAGTGATTCGTTGAGGTTACAGTATTCTCGGAGGGTTTGGACGGAACTGACGATTAAGGAGTCCGTTCCGTAGGCGTCAAGATACGTCGTGATGTTGTCGATTAATCGTTCGACAGTAGCGGTTGCAAATCCTGGCCGGGTGGGCCGGTAGATCATCCCAACCTCTACCGCGTGCGCTTGCCGAATGATGAGACCTTGGAGCTTGCTGCGAGAATCGGCGTCTGCAAAGGTGCTCGAGTAGCGGGCATATTTGCAATAGTCTCTCAGGTGACTGGAAATGCCGCGAGAGCGTTCGATCCACTTCCGCTTGAGTTCCTTGAGTCTCTCAACAATGTACTTAGACGGCATATTGGTCGACAGTAGCTTTTAGTTTGAGAAGTGCTCGGATACTAAAAGTAAGATGGAGACAGCAGCCGATGGCAAGGATGCAGAAAAGGCTTGCGGTGTGGGTGATGACGAGAGTAAGGCAGAAGGAAGCGATAGCTGGAGCAATGCCACCGAGGAACAGGTTCCGAGCGAAATCTGGGAGACGACGAAGCTTGCGTCCCCAAAACGCGTTGACAGCGAGATAGGCAAGAGCGGAGACCGTGCAGAATGCTATCACGGTTTCAGAAGCACCCAAAAAGAGTATGCCAAAAGCTAGAGCCCCAATCCTTGCGCTCACGAGGGCGATATTGACTACTGACTCGGCTTTAAAAAAGCCGAAGGCGGTAAAGTAGCTAGTGCTATTGGATACAGCATTGAAATAGGCCATCAGGCACACCGGAGGTAAGAGGCTTGCCATTTGAGCCCACTGGTCGCCAAAGATGTCGGAAGCATAGCCGCTGAGGGCTGCAATAAGTGAGAGTGGGAAGCCGAATCCGATGCATATAAAGAGATGCACGCGCTCAAAAATGTCTTCCTTACTCCGTTGGCTCAGGTTGGCTAAACTTGCGTGAGTTACTTGCCAAAGCGAGGTGCTAGCAATTCTCAGTGGCGTGACGACCACGCGCTCTGTTAATGCGAGCAGGCCAGCCCAGTATTGTCCGAAGAAGATTTGGAGACTAAAGAAGATGGCAACCTTGGACGCGCCATTGAGAAAGGCGGTCGAGAATACTCTTTTGGGGAACTCTTGGTGGTCGACTAGCGTCTTGATGATCGCTGGTTTTGTCAATTTGGCAGAGAGAATGTAAGCATGGAGCTTATGGAAGTGGCCGATATTAGGAACTAGGACGGCAAACAAGCTTGCGAATAGATATCCGATTACTAGTGAGTTTCCTCCTGATAGCGAAGAGTAGTTGAGCAAAAGCAGTGGAATGCCAACCGTGCCTAGTGCGGTGATAATTTTCGCGATAGCGAGTCTTCGGTAAAGACTGCGTCTGGTGCACCAGTAGCTGTAGATTTGGAAGAGAACGGTGACAAAGGTTCCAAGTGGAGTTAGCCAGAGCCAGTGGGGCGTAGCGTTTAGATCTAAGACCTCAAGGATCTCTTGATGTGCAATGGCAATGATTACCAACATGAGCACAGAACTCAAGAGTGCGAATGACAGCGCAAGGATGACGAGATTCTTGGCGTCAGAGGTGTCTTTGGCCAATGGGATGGCGATTTCGAGGCGGCCTGAAGCCGCGAGAACGAAGACGCCGGTGATGCTTAAGTATAAAGTGAGAATCGAGTAGTCTTCGGGGGTGAAGACTCGAGACATCACGGGAATTGCCATCAGACCAATAAACTGAGCGGCAATGGTCGCTGTGGAGAAGGATGCTAAGCGCTGCAGATACACTCACCTTATGACTTGCTAGATTCGCTATTGCGAATCGGTTCCGCTATTCGTCGTCGTCGTCTTCTGGCGTCGCCTCTGGCGCACGGCTGGAACCCCCAGGCTTGTGTTTTTGCATGCCATCAAACACTTCGTCGATACCGAAGATGGATGTCATGCCCAGTGAGAATCCGAAGGAAAGGGCGACGAGCAATAAGCCCGCGAGGGCGACCTCGCCGATCTTTGGGCGGAATCGAGGGTTAGGGGAACGCTTCGCATAGAACAGCAGGATTGGAATGCATGCGGTGACGCAAACCGCGAAGATGATCCAGAATGTGGTAGATGCCATGGTTCGTGCGGTTGGATGGAGGGGCCTTTATTTGGCTAGGCAAAGGTCCGCGATGAAGCGTAAGTTGTGCGTTAAATAGCGGCGCCACAGTCGGCGAGGTTCCATGGCGAGGCGGTAGGCCCATTCCATGCCGATCTTTTGCAGGAAAGGAGGGGCCATTTTGACTTTCCCGGCGTGGAAGGCGAAGGCCGCTCCTATTCCTAGGTAGACGGCAGGAGGGAGCTGGTGTTTTTGTTGGGCGAGCCAGGTTTCTTGTTTGGGGCAGCCGAAACAGGTCCAGACGACATCAGGATTTGCTTTTTTAATCTTGGAAATGGTTTCTTGGTGATGATCGTCAGACCACTCGCCAAAGGGTGGGGAGTGGTCCCCGACGATTTGGGCATTGGGGAATCGCTGCTCAAGTTTGGCTCGGAGGGTAGTGCGGATTTCGTCGCTGCTGCCTAGGAGATAGTGGCGGAGGGGGCTGTTGGGGTGGTCTTGGCACTTTTGGAACGTACGTTCCATGAGGGTGGGGCCGTAGACGCGGTCTTTGAGATTGGCCTGGTACTTCCGATTGAGGACCCAGATGAGGGGCATTCCGTCCGGGACGATCAAATCAAAGTTATCGATGACTTTGCGGTAGGCTGGGTCGTGGCGAGCGAGGGAGAGGACGTGGGTGTTGGCGGCGGCGATGAGATAGGGGTGATCTTGTGCTTGGGCCCAGGTGGTGATTTGCTCGATGGTTTGGTCGTAGGTGGTGACGGCGACTTGGGTGCCGATGATGTCTCTGGTGACGATGTCAGAAGTTGACTCTATTTCTTGGTGAGGAGCCATTTGTCGGCTTCGAAGGTGATTTTAAGGTGCTGTTCTTTGGCGAAGCGGGTGACTGCTAGGCGGACGCCGTCCCAGGTGTAGTCGTCGCCGAAGATGATGCCGCCCTTTGCGAGTATGGGCCAGTAGTCGAGGAGGTCTTGGTAGACGTCTTCTTCTTCGTGGCTGCCATCGATGTAGATGAGTTGGCTTTGGATGCCGTGGGTACGGAGGAAGAGGGCGGCGGTGGCGGAGGTTTGGGGGAAGGGGATGATGCGCTTTTGGTGTCCTGCGTGACAGACGTTGGCGAGGAATTGGTAGTAGACGCTGGGGTAACCGTGCTTGAGTTGGAGGCTTTGGTAGCGCTCAGGGTCTTGGTGGTTTTGCCAGAATTCGAGAGCGCCTAGCCAGGTATCGATGCAGAGAATTTGAGCGTTTTTGCCATGCTTGGAGAGGGCGTTGGCCATGGTGATGGCGGAGCCGCCTTTCCAGGTGCCGACTTCGATGATGAGATCAAGGCTGGTTGCTTGAGCAATGAGATTCTCAAAGGCGGGGGAGTCGCTTCCCCAACCGGAGAGATCGTTTGGGTAGGTGGTGTGGTCGAAGTCCTGGTATGGGTTGGTGGCGTGAAGGAGGTCGGTGAGGGAGTACGCTGCCCGTTCAGCGCACTCCGGGTTGGCGCGTTGCTTGGCCGGTTTGAGCTTTTTGATAGAGTAACCCATCCGATAGAGGATGGATTTGAGGAACGATTGGAGTCCTAGAGCGATAGCGTAGAGGTGCCGTTTAGCTTGCTTTGAGCTGGGCTTCGGCTTCTTGGTGCGCTTTTTCGGTGAGCGCTAGTTGGAGGTCAGCGTCGACCATGATCTTGACGAGTTCCTTGAATTTTACTTTCGGCTCCCAGCCTAGTTGTTTTTTGGCTTTGGCGGGGTCGCCGATGAGGAGGTCGACTTCGGCGGGGCGTTCGTAGCGTTTGTCGTATTCGACGTATTCTTCCCAGTCGAGACCTAGGTGGCCAAAGGTTTCCTGGACGAATTCTTTGACGGTGTGGGTTTCGTTGGTTGCGATGACGTAGTCGTCAGGGGTGTCCTGTTGGAGCATGAGCCACATCATTTCGACGTATTCTTTGGCGTAGCCCCAGTCGCGCTTGGCGTCCATGTTGCCAAGGTAGAGCTTGTCTTGGAGGCCGACTTTGATTCGTGTCGCCGCGCGGGTGATTTTGCGGGTGACGAACGTTTCGCCTCTTCGGGGTGATTCGTGGTTGAAGAGGATGCCGCTGCTGCCGTGGAGTCCAAAGCTTTCGCGGTAGTTGACGGTGAGCCAGTGGCCATAGACTTTGGCACAGGCGTAGGGGGAGCGTGGCCAGAAGGGGGTGGTTTCGATTTGCGGTACTTCTTGCACTTTGCCGAACATCTCGGAGGAGGAGGCTTGGTAGTAGCGGACTTTGTCGATGAGTCCTGTCTCGCGGATGGATTCGAGAAGTCGCTGGGTGCCGAGTCCGGTGACATCGCCGGTGTATTCGGGGGTGTCGAAGGAGACGCGGACGTGGCTCTGAGCCCCTAGGTTGTAGATTTCGTCCGGCTTGAGTTCGTGAAGGAGCTTGGAGAGGACACCGGTGTCGGTGAGGTCTCCGTAGTGGAGAAAGAGTTTGGTGTCGTCGAAGTGAGGATCGCTGTAGATGTGATCGATCCGCTGGGTGTTGAAGCTGGAGGAGCGACGGATGATGCCGTGAACTTCATAACCTTTGCTAAGGAGAAGTTCGGCAAGATAGGAGCCGTCTTGGCCAGTGATACCGGTGACGAGTGCTTTTTTCATGTGGGGGCTGAATGACGCGGTTGTTAGGCTCGGACGAGCTTGGATTGAGTTTCCTCTAAAAAGGTGTGATAGGTTTGCTTGAGGCCTTCTTGGAGAGGGATGGTTGGGGTCCATCCAGTGGCGTGAAGCCGTTCTGTTTTGAGTAGTTTGCGAGGAGTGCCGTCTGGTTTGGTGGTGTCGAATGTGATGTGGCCTTGATACCCGACGGCTGCTTTGACGTGTTCTGCTAGTTGGGCGATGGTTTGGTCTTCGCCGCTGCCGACGTTGATCCAGTCAGCTGGATTTTCTAGTGTGAGGAGATGGAGGCAGGCTTGTGCGAGGTCGTCTACGTGGAGGAATTCGCGTCGCACGTTTCCGGTGCCCCATACGGTGACACTGGGACTTCCGTTTTGTTTGGCTTCATGGAATCGACGAATGAGTCCAGGAATGACGTGAGAATTCTCGGGGTGGTAGTTGTCGCCTGGCCCATAGAGATTGGTGGGCATCGCGGAGTGATAGAGGACGCCGTGCTGATTCCGGTAAGCTTGGCAGAGTTTGAGGCCGGCGATTTTGGCGATGGCGTAGGGTTCGTTGGTGGGCTCGAGCGCGCTCGTGAGGAGGCATTCCTCAGGCATGGGTTGTGGGGCTTCGCGCGGGTAGATGCAGGAACTGCCGAGGAAGAGGAGCCTTGAGACGCCAGCGAGATAGGCGGCGTGGATAGTGTGCGTGGCGGTGGCGAGATTCTCGTAGATGAAGTCTGCCGGGTAAGTCTTGTTGGCGTGGATACCTCCGACCTTGGCGGCTGCGACGATGACGACGTCAGGTCTTTTGTCAGTGAGGTAGTGATTGACCGCTGTCTGATTGCAGAGATCGAGCTCTTGGCGCGTGGGCGCGAGAACTTTGGAGTGTCCGGTGGCGTGGAGGGCACGGCACAATGCACTGCCGACCATACCGCGGCTACCGGTGATGAGGATTCTGGCGTTCTCAAGACCGCTCATCGGAGAACTAGGCGCTGGCTTGGATGTTGGGACGTTCGAAACGAACTTTATCGGCGTCTCCTACGTAGGGGCCTTGTTTGACTTCGATCATTTCGAGGTCGTCGAGCGCTTCAAATCCGTGGCCTCCAGCGATGAGGAGGATGACGTCTCCTTGGTGAAGTGTGCGGCTTTCTAGGTACTTTTTGTCCTGAGTGTAGAAGTCGACGCGGAGGCTTCCCTTGCGGATGAAGAGTGCTTCTTGCGTGTCGGTGATGGTGCGTTCGACGGGATTGTGGACGTGTGGGATGATTTCTTTGCCCTTGGGGTGCCGCATGAAGGCGATCTGCTGAGAGGCTTCGTTTTCAGTGCAGAAGTGGATTCCCGGCTCGTCGAATTGGGCGGGGATGATGATGGCGAGGAGCTCGTTGTCGTGATGGACCTTTTCGATCATTCGCCTTAACGACTAATCCAACTATAGTATTTGTAAAGACTAGATGGATTATTTGAGGTGGGGAGCATGGTGGCCGTTTTTGCTACGACGCGTTGCGGAGTGCTTGGCAGACGTGGCCAATTTCTTGGTCGGTCAGGTAGGGATTCATGGGGAGGCTGAGTCCCTGGGAGGCGACTTTCTCGGTAATGGGAAAGTCGCCGGCTTGATGGCCGAGGTGCGTGAAGACGGGCTGGAGATGGAGCGGGACCGCGTAGTAGGAGACGGAGGGGATGTCTTGGTCTGCGAGGCGCCGGTGAAGGGCGTCACGGTCGTCGGAGAGGATGGTGTATTGAGCGTAGACGGAAGTGTTCCCTTTGGCGACGGGTGGAAGGGTGAGCGCAGTGCCGGCGAGGTGCTGGTTGTAGGTGTCGGCGACAGATTGACGCTTGGTGATTTCGTCGTCAAAGATATCGAGCTTGGCGAGAATGATGGCTGCCTGGAGGGAGTCGAGTCGCCCGTTGATGCCGAGGATGGGGTGATGGTGTTTTTTTGCTTGGCCGTGGACGCGGATTTGCCGCATGCGTTCGGCTAGCTGTGCATCGGTGGTGAAGAGGGCTCCACCGTCGCCATAGCCCCCGAGGGGCTTGGATGGGAAGAAGGAGGTGCTACCGATGGCGGAAAGGGCGCAGGATTTTTGGCCATGATGAGTGGCCCCGAAGGATTGGGCGGCATCTTCGATGACCGGGAGATTGTGTTTCTCTGCAATGGCATTGATGGCGGTCATGTCAGCCGTTTGCCCATAAATTCCGACTGGCATGATGGCTTTCGTGCGGTCGGTGATGGCGGCTTCCACCAATGTGGGGTCCATGTTCCAGGTGGCTTCATCAATGTCGACGAAGATGGGTTTGGCCCCGGCCAGTTGGATCATTTCCGCCGTGGAGATCCAGGTGTAGGGGACGGTGATGACCTCATCGCCAGGGCCGATTTCGAGGGCCATGAGGGCGATGAGAAGGGTGTCCGTGCCGCTGGAGGCTCCGATGCAGTGGGGCACACCGACGTAATCGGCTAGACGCGCTTCGAGTTCGCGGATCTCGGGACCGAGGATGTACTGGCCGTGGTCGAGGACGGTGGCAATCCTGCGATCGAGTTCGGGTCTGATCCGCGCTTGTTGCGCTTTGAGGTCAATGAATTGCATGTGCCTATGCTGCCGCCCTTGGTCGGTTGCCGTGTTCATGAGAGGCAAGACCTGGGGAGGTGGACCGTTTGCGGGAATAGGGCGCCATGGGCGTGGCTATGTGGTGTGACCGATTGCTCGGCCAGTCAAGTGTCAGCGGTAATTGACCGCGACGAGATCTTTGGTGGGCACCTCTACGGGTTGTGTCTGCCCGAGGAAATTCATGAGGATTTGGACCCGATCTTTGGCGGGCATGTACCGTTGTACTACTGCGCGAATGCCTTGGAAGGGACCTTCGGCGACTTCGACTTCATCGCCTGGTTCCATCACTGGATTGAGTGTTTTGACTTCTTCGGGACCTACCTCGGTCCGAAGGAAATCGATGAAGCTGGGATCGATGGGGGGGCGGTGATCTCCAAAGTGAACGATGGTGGAGACGCCATTGGCGTAGGTAACGGCGCGGCTGCGGCTTTCGAAGTCGAATCGGGCGAAGATGTAGCAAGGGAACATCGCTTGATGGAAGAGAACTTTGCCTCGTTGCGTGGCTTTGTGGTAGCGGATCCGCGGGCAGAACGTTTCGACGTCTCCGAGGATGCGGAGGTGGGCGGCAGCAATGTGTTCGCTCTTGGTCTTGGTGCGGAGGGTGTACCAGGCGGTTCCATCAGGGAGATGATGGCGAGGGCGTTCGGATTCAGGTTCTGGGGACATTGCGGATCGAATCGATGAGGAGGTGATTGGGTTGAGGGGAAAGAGGGACTTCAGGAGAAGAACCGCTGCACGAGAGGGAGAAACTTCTCAGTGCGGCGGTGCCAGACGTTGAGCTTGCTCAGTCTTTCCTGATAGAATGCTGCGTGCTCGTGCTCGGGATCTTGGGGAATGGAATCGATGTGCTCAAGGCGCTCGGTTCCGCTATGAAGGTGAGGGAGGAGTTCCTCTCGGATGAAGCCGCCGACGAGTTTCTTGAGTTCAGTCTCGGCGACAAAGTGGTCTTTCCGAGTGCCGGCCACATAGACGCACCGCACGGCTCCCAGGGTTCGCAGAAATTTCAGCCCTTGGCTGGTGGAGCCTTTGCTGATCTGCAGGCGGTTCAAGATGGCGTCGAAGGATAGGGGTTCCGGTGAGATACAAAGAAGTCCGTATATTTCACCAAGGGATTTCGGTAATCCAAGCACGCGAACTCCGTTGACGAAGAGGTCAATGACGCCGGTTTCCAGGGGGCTGAGCCCTGAGATCGCCTCATCTAAAACCGGTTGCAATTGTGACATGTTTCCGTATTTCTCAATTCTCTAAGATAAGGCGGGCTTTGTTCAAGAATAAATGAACAGAATATTCACTTTGACCGCCGATCAAGGCGGACGTTCAAAGAAAGCGGATTGGCTGACGGATGGGTCCGCGCTTGCGCCTCCGGGTATCATTTGCGATTAGGGAGGCCGATCATGGCCGACCCTGAATTCCAGCACACTCTTGCAAAGGCGAGCACACTCGCAGGCACTTCCTTGCACACGGGGGAGAAAGTGACGCTCACTTTGAAGCCGGCACCTGTTCACCATGGACTGAAGTTTCGGCGCATTGATCTGGAGGATGAGCCGTTCATTGATGCGCATGCGTCGAAGGTGAAGATGGTGGAGCGGGCCACGACCCTCGCGGAGGGGAGTGTGAAAGTGCACACAGTCGAGCACGTGATCTCAGCTCTGGTCGGCATGGGCGTGGATAACGCCATCATCGAGATGGATGCGAATGAGCCGCCCATTGGGGATGGAAGCGCGGCTCCTTTCGTTGAGTGCATCAAACAAGCGGGGATTGTGGCTCAGGATGCTCCTAGGCAAGTGTTTGAGATTCGCGAACCGATTCACAAGGAGTTTCCCAATGGCTCGATCCTAACGATTGTCCCAGATAAGAAGTTCCGCATCTCATGCACGCAGGTGGGCCCGAACGGACGGATGACGCAGTATCGCTCGACGGAGGTCACGCCGGAGATCTACGAGAATGAGATCGCGGGTGCGCGCACATTTGTTTTTTACGAAGACGTGAAGCCGCTGATGGACAAAGGGCTGATCAAGGGAGGGAGTTTGGAGAATGCCGTGGTCATTCGCGATGATACGACCATGAGCAAAGAGCCACTACGGTTCGATGATGAATTTGTGAGGCACAAGATTCTCGATGTGATTGGCGACCTCGCCCTCTGTGGGAAACGGTTCATGGGGCATGTGATCGCGGTCATGCCAGGACATGCGTCCAACACGGAAATGGCTAATCAGTTAGGGCAACACTTTGCCAAACAGGCCTCAATGGTAAAGCCCGTTTCCATCCCGACGGGCAAAGCGGTGCTCGACGTGAACGAAGTGATGCAGGTCTTGCCTCATCGGTATCCATTTCTTATGGTAGATCGCATTGTCGACTTTGAGGGCGACAATCAATGCACGGGGGTGAAATCAGTGACGATCAACGAGCCTTACTTTGAAGGGCATTTCCCGGGGCATCCGGTGATGCCTGGCGTGTTGCAGGTCGAAGCGATGGCGCAAGTCGCGAGCATTCTCATGCTGCGCAAAGAGGATAATCAGGGGAAGATCGGCTATTTCATGAGTGCGGATAAGGTTAAATTTCGCAAGCCTGTCTTCCCAGGCGACCAGCTGTTTATCGAAGCGGAGATTGTGAGGATCCGCCGAAGCATTGGGGCGGCCAATGCTCGATGCTTGGTGAATGGGGAAGTGGTATCCGAAGCGGAATTGAAGTTTAGTCTCTTCTCACCCTAACGATACCTTATGGCGACCGCCATTCATCCGACAGCCATCATCGATTCCCAAGTTAGCCTTGGTGAAGAGGTGATCGTGGGTCCCTACTGTGTGATCCAGGGGGCGGTGACCGTCGGAGATCGTTGTCATTTGAAGAGCCATGTCGTTCTGCAAGGGCCGTTGGTGATGGGGCCTGACAATGTGGTCTATCCGTTCGCCGTGATTGGCGAGCAAACCCAGGATTTGAAATATGTGGGGGAACCGACGCGTTTGGAAGTGGGTGCCCGCAACTGCTTCCGCGAGCATGTATCGGTCCATCGGAGCACCGCCGTTGATGGAAAGACTATTGTTGGCAATGATGGGAATTTCCTCGCTTACAGTCACATTGCGCATGATTGCGTGGTGGGCGATCATGTGATCTTCTCTAACAATGGCACCCTTGCAGGCCATGTGCATGTCGATAATCATGCCATCATCGGAGGGCTCACGGCGGTGCACCAATTCTGCAGGATCGGCCAACATGCGATCACGGGTGGCTGCACGAAGATCGTGCAGGATGTGCCGCCTTTCATGATTGCGGACGGTAATCCGGCGGAAGTGCGTGGGATCAACAAGGTGGGTCTGGAGAGGCGTGGGTTCGACAGTGATGCTCTGCGTGCTTTACGAGAATGTTATAAATTACTTTATCGTGAAGGTCTAAATACGAAGCAAGCGGTCGCAATGATCCAAGAGCGCTATGCGGAGCATGCCGTCGTCGAGCACCTCTGTTCCTTCGTTGCCTCAAGTGAACGAGGGATCATACGCTAACATCAGCACCCGATCACGTGCAAGATCCCGGATTCGTCAAACGTGCCTTCTCGCAGATTGCGGGACGCTATGTGCTCACGAATCATGTGCTTTCGCTAGGAACAGACATTCTTTGGCGACGAAGATTTGTACGCGGTGTCAGGGCTCGTTCCCCTAGACTGCTCCTCGATGTGGCTACGGGAAGTGGAGACGTCGCGCGCGAGGTGCAGCGGCAAGCTCCTGAGATTGCCATCTTGGGAGCTGACTTTTGTGCGCCCATGTTAGGAATTGCGCGCAAGGCTGGAGTGCGGAATCTCGTGGTGGCGGATGGCCTTCATTTGCCTGTAGGGGATGCGTCCTTTGATGCGATCACGGTTGCGTTTGGCCTGCGAAACATGGCTTCGTGGACAGATGCCCTTCAGGAATGGCATCGGATTCTCAAGCCTGGGGGGGCTTTGCATGTGCTCGATTTCTCACAACCTTCGTGGCAGCCTTTTAAAGGGCTCTACCTCTTCTATTTGCACAAAGTGCTTCCCAAAGCGGCGGGGATTCTCACCGGACAACGCCAGGCTTATGAGTATTTATCGACGTCGATCGATCAATTTCCTCATGGCGAGGCGATGTGTGCGTTGTTAGAGAAGTCGGGATTCAACGAGGTCTCTGCCCAAGGGCTCTCAGGTGGGATCGCCTCGATCTACGAGGGAGTGAAGTGAACGATGGCTTCCGTTAGGAAGGGTCGTCCGCATCCCAATCATCGCCGCCTGCCGCCAGATCCCAGTAGCGTCCGAGGCAGAAAGCGATGAAGACGGCGTAGAAGAATGACGCGACCACGGCATAGAGCGCCCAAGTGGGAAACCCCAGGACCACCGGCGGCAACTGCTCTCCAGGGAGAAAGAACCATGGCACGGTGAAGAGTAGCGCCACTAGAGAGTAGATGAATAGAGCTCCTTTGGACCGGATCATGTCAGGGTGTTAGCGTGATGGAGGGGTCTTCTAAGCCTTGGGTGTATTCCTTGGTGTTTCCGTCAGGCCAGCGCACGGTGATGCTGGTGGGAGCAGACGCACTCCCGAGGCCAAAGCTCAACGCTGGCGAGCTCTGTGAAAGGTAGCCGGATCCGGCGAGTACTTCTGAAGTCTGTGGCTTTCCTCTCGTGGTCGTCACGGTCACGCGCGCGCCGATGGCGGTGGGATTGCTTGCGGGGCCTTGCAAACGCACCATGATGATCTTGCCAGCGTCTGTGTGATTCTCAAAGGCGAGCATGGTTCCTTTGTTGCGGGCGATGAGAAAGTCGGGCCGCGCGTCGTTGTTAAGATCTGTCAGGGCGAGGCTCATGGCGTCTTCGGGCACGACCAGTCCGCTCTTGTCAGGCCAAACCGGCTCAAAGGTGCCATCACCTTTTCCTCGAAGGAAGAGACTGAGGCCGCCGTCCATGTGGCCGGTTTCGACTTGAGGGCCATAGAAATTCTGCACGACATAGATGTCAGGGGTGCCGTCACCGTCGAATTCCCCAGTGACGATGCCAAAGATTGGAGCGATTTGAGCAATGTGCGGGAGTGGTTTGAAAGTGAATGTCCCCCCATCGTTGAGGAAGATGCCGCTATCCAATGTGGTGGCCTCCATACGTAGGGACTCGGTTAGTGCGGTCTCTTCATAAATGTTCTGCAAAGGAGCGAGGCCCCATTCATGGTAGCTGCTGAACTTGTTCGCCAGGTGAGGCATGGCGGCTGTGGAACAACTGCGCCCGCGCACAGGATAGAGCGTCTCGTCCTCGAACTCGGCCTCGACAATCTGCGGCTTGCCGGTCTTTTCGAAATCGCCGTAGTAGAGCAACACGGGCTTCTCCTTGCTGGCGTGATACTTGGTGTTGTGCCCGAAATTACCAGCCACATAATCGGGATCGCCGTCGCCATCGACATCAGCGCTGGCAAGACTATTCCACCATCCACTGAGATCCGCCAGACCAGCGGCGGCGGACTTATCTTGAAATCGCCCGTCGGTGTTGTGATAGTATTTCACGGGGCCCCACTCGTGAGCCACCAGGAGATCCAACTGTCCATCGTCATCCACATCGGAAAAGAGAGCACTCGTCACGAGGCCGGTCTTCTTCAATCCTGGAGCGGCAGTGTCTGTCACATCGACAAAGCGACCGCCCTCGTTTCTTAGAAGGAAACTGTCAGGGGTGGACGGGTAGTCGCCTCCGACGACTCGTCCGCCGACGAAGAGATCGAGATCACCATCACGATCGATGTCGCAGGCAGCAACGGTGCCACCACTGGCAATCAAGGGAGGGAGGCCCTCGCGGTCGAGGGTGAAGACGCCTTGGCCGTCATTCTTGTAGAGGCGATCCTGGAGGAGGACTTCAAACTTCGTGCCGAGCTTCCATTCGTAGCCGCCACTCACGACGTAGAGATCGAGATCACCATCACCGTCTGCTTCGAAGAGCAATAATCCCATCTCTTCGAGATAATGATAGTTCTGGGTAGGAGGATTGGTTTCGAAAGGTGAAGACTTGGTGAACGTGCCATCAGCCTGGCGCCGTCCAAAGGTGATGCGTTGGCCCGCCGCACTGGAAAGGACGAAATCTTCTTGGCCATCTCCGTCGAGATCTCCGACGGCAAGTCCGGGTCCCCACTGAGATTGGCGATTGGGTAGGAGTGGTTGCTCTTGGAAATCGTCGTATTCATTCTCCAAGTGTTGGAAGCCGTCCACGAGATCCACTTTCTTGAAGAGGGGCTCGGGCAACTCGCGTGCGGAGGGCATTCCTTGAAAGGGATCTTTCGGCTCCTGGAGAACGAGGTGAGCATTCCCTTCCAGGTCTGTCAGAGTCGTCTGGCGGCCGCTGGGCCAACCAACCACGAGGCGATCAATCTTCGTAGCATCGCCCAACCCGAAATGCATGATCGGTTCATGTGATGCCATGTAGCCGCGCATCACCGTATTCTGTTTCCGCTGAGTCTGCCCGCCAGCCTCTACCGTCACGCGCGCGCCGATGCCCGATGGATTGCTCTGACTGCCCCGGAAACTGATCAGGACGCGATTCCCGTCCTGACTATCATTGCGATACACACTTGCGGGTTCTTGCAAATTCACCACCACCAAATCGAGATCGCCATCACGATCGAGATCGGTGTGCACCGAACTGAAGCTCATGCCTACATGATCCAAGCCCCAATCCCTGCTCACTTCTTTGAAATGCAAATGGCCCTCATTGTGATAGACTAGGTTCTGCTCGCGTAGTTCGGGCGTGCCTGCCCGGGTATGCCGATCCCACTGGGTCTCTCCCGGCAGGACCTTGACGGCTGCTTCGTTGTCCGACTCGTTGTAGTTCTTGGACATGCCGTTGGTGAAATAGACATCCTCGTAACCGTCATTGTCGAAGTCCGCCAATTTCACCGTCCACGTCCAGTCCGTCCCTGACATGCCCGTCATGAAGGCTGCTTCCTTGAATCGTGTGGTCCCGGTGCCGAGATAGAGTGCATTGCGCATGTACTGGCGTGGGACGGCAGTGGCGAGAAATTCCGCACTATCACTCATCGCACCCATGGCTGTCTTCTGCTTGTAGTGATTTGTCCCTGACATATCAGCGATAAGAAAGTCGAACCAGCCGTCGTGATTCAAATCGCCAAAGTCGGCTCCCATGGAGAACCACGTGGTATGAGGCACAGTCGCTTCAAGGATGTCCGTAAACGTGCCGTCGCCATTATTCCGGTAGAAATAGTCGGGACTGTTGAAATCATTGCCCACATAAAGGTCGGGATAGCCATCGTCATTGTAGTCCCACCAGGTGGCGGACAACCCCCAGCCATTGCTGTCGATGCCGACTGTCTTCGTCACGTCTTCGAACGTCCCATTGCCGACATTGCGATAGAGATAGTCGGGCCGTCCCCAGTCCTCCCAATCCGCGACGAGGGCACCATTGGGCAACCGCCGGGTTCCCGTGATTCTCACATACTTCTCATACTCCGGCTTCAGCATCACCTGCCCGCCAGGACCCATCATGGCCACCGCGGCATTCTCGGCGAATTTGCCGTCAGGATGGTAGTATTTATTGGTGAGGAGAAACAAATCGAGCTTTCCATCCAGGTCATAATCGCAGAAAGCGGGCGTGTGGCTCGCCTCCACAAGATCCAATCCGTGGCTCTTGGCATCCTCCGTGAAGGTGCCTTGGCCGTCGTTTAGAAACAACTGATTCGGCGTGTCGTGATTACACACATAGATGTCCAGATCGCCATCATTCTCGATGTCGACCATGGCGACGCCGACGCCCCAGTGATCGCCGCCGCTCACACCAGCCTTGTCCGTGATGTCTTCAAACTGAAACGCATCTGTTTGGCGAAAGAGCCCATTGGCCTCGGGGCCATTGGCAAAGAACAAGTCCGGTTTCTCATCGCCATCGATGTCGCCCACCGCGACGCCGCCCACGACCATCGACGACGCGTAAAGCCGTCGCATGGGATGGGTTGTGGGGTCTTTGAGGGGATTCACGAAATCGATTCCCGTAGCCTCTGGATCCAATTTCGTGAAGAGAGTGGCCCCATTTCCCTTGGACCGGGCATTCAGCGGCGTGGAGATCACGGCCTCAGTGCTCGCGGGCGTTGACGGCGAAGACGGTTCGGTCTCAGGGGACGACGAGGTGGGCGCATCTTGCTTGCTGCAACCCGCCAGGAGCAGGACCAGGAGTAAGGCGGAAGGACGTTTCATCATCAGGATTTGGGCGCTCACCATCCCAAGAGCGCGGACAGGAGGCAAGGGATTTCAAACGATCTCGTCACCCGGGCATCAGCCAAGTGGAAGGGGGGTGCCCTCGCACAGGAAATGAGGACGCCCGCTCGGATCATGAATCACCGTCTGAGGATCGATGCCCAGTGCGTGGAAGATGGTCGCGTGCAAATCCGCCGGTCCGCAGGGCGACGACGCGGGCGCAAAGCCCGTCGCATCCGAGGCACCGTAGACCTGTCCGCCGCGAATCCCGCCACCGGCAAAAGCCACGGAGTAGCAATTTGGGAAATGATCCCGACCGGCAGCACGATTGATCGTGGGGGTGCGTCCAAACTCCGTCAGCCAGACCACCAGTGTTTCGTCTAACAGGCCACGATCGTTGAGGTCGTCTAACAAAGCAGCAGAAGCCTGATCCAAAGGCGGAAGCATCCCGTTCTTCAATCGATTGAAGTTATTGGCGTGCGTATCGAAATGATCGCCCACCGAACCATTGAGATCCCCCGCCGCGCAGTAGACCGTCGCGATGGGCAATCCTGCTTCGATCAAGCGACGGGCTAACAAGGTGCTCTGCCCACAGATGTGATCGCCATACGCCTCGTGGGTGGCGGCGGATTCCTTCTCCAGATCAAAGGCCTCGCGCACATCCTCACCAAGCAACAAATTGAGCGCATTCTCTTGAGAAGCCGTGGCCGCAAGGGTCTCTGTGGGGGTCCCCATGGGGCTGGAAACCTGCAGGGATTTCAAGAAGGCGCGGCGCTCCAAAGCGCGTAGTTGATCTACCCCGTCCGGGAGATCAAGGTGAATCCGGCCTGATGTCGGCGACTTCCCATCGTAGAGTCGTCCACTCTGGGGCCGGAAGATTGGCGGATCATAACGCAGTCCTAAGAAACCGCCATCCTGACCGTTGGCAATGCCACCGTCTTCCATGCGATACGGCATGGACGCGCACAATGGTAGGGCTCCGTTGTCTGCGCGCGGATCCTCACGGAGATCCAACGCTGCCGCGGTCATGGCGCCAATGCTAGGCCAATCCTTGCGAGATGCGGGCCAATTGGCATTCAAGCGCTCGGGCCGATGTCCCGTCAGATTCCAGTAAGCCGCCGAACGGTGTGATGGCGCCTCGTGCGTCACGCTCCGGACAATCGCGATATCGTGCATGCGCTTGGCGATCCGCGGCAGGTGCTCGCCGATCTCGATTCCTGGCACAGTGGTCTTGATAGGGCGAAACTGACTCCGCACGTCAGAGCCAGCCTCGGGTTTCAGATCCCAGGTATCCACGTGGCTCATGCCACCCCAGGCAAAGAGAATGATGCAGGCCTTTGCCCTGCCAAATCCCGGAAGGGAAGACTTGGATGCCGCATGGCCATGTTGCTGAAGAGAGAGATACCCCGGGAGTCCCAAGCCGAGCGCACCCAGGCGGAGAAACTCTCGGCGCATGATCGCTTCGGCACGCGTGTGATCCATTGAGCCTTTAACTCCGGAAGGCTCTCAACGGAGCGGAATGGCAACCGAGGTGCAGACGCCGACGGGAGCGACGACCATCCTCCTTACCAATCTCACAGCCTCGGTCATCGGCCGGGAGAGATACTCCCAACGCATTCAACATCGACGTGCCCGACAAAGTTCTGACCAAATGAAACAGGCTGGTTGCCGACGGCTCTGGTCCCTTAAGCAGATGCGCCTACGCCATCAGGTCACGGAGAGCGGCCAGGTTCTTCTGTTCGTCGAAGATGGCTTCGATCTCCAATCCCAAGCCGGTGATGACGTCACTCTGCAATTTGCCTGAAGAGGATTTGAGGACCAAGCGGTAGTCCTGGTTTGCATCGAGCACATACTGCTCCAATGAGGAGGATTCACTGTCAATAATCCAATACTCGCCCACGCCATTGGCGGCGTAGTCGTCAAACTTAACCCCGCGATCACGTTCCTCGGTGGAGGGTGAGATGACTTCGACGACGAGATCGGGCACAGGGAACTTTAAGGTGCTCGGCTTGAGTGCGGCGGCTTTCTCGCGGCTGAAGAAGACCACATCGGGCTCGTAATCATTGCGAGGGAAGACGCAGAGGCACTTCTCGACCTTCACCGTTCCCAATTGATGCAGGCTGACGAAAGATTTTAGAAGCGTTGCAAGTTGCAGGGTCACGTCCAAGTGCCGGTTCTTTGCAGGGGAGTGCAAGATGATCTGACCGTCGATAAACTCGACCTTCTGTTCCAGTGTCATCTCGGCGTAGAAGATTCCTCGCTGTTCCTGCTCTTCGCGCACTTGCTGGGCAAGGATTTCGACCGCCGTCGGCAATTGAGGCGAGTGCCTGAGAGGCTCAATGAGGGCGTCCAGTTTCGTCATCTCGGAACCAGGGTATCATCGAAAGGCCCCTCGTCAAAGCTGGGCGAAATCTAGAACTGAGGGTGCCTGGCTCCGTCTGCGCAGTTCGTTTCCACCTCGCCGACGCCCCTTGGAATGAGGCCGTTTGTCGCTCTTGAGTGGTCTTTAAATAGCGAGAGGTGGCCTTTCTAACAACCATACTTAGGATCCATGGAAACACCAGTTTCCCTGACCGAGATGGTATCGCGATATGAAATCCAAATACGAAGCTCGTGATATTGGATCGATATCACAGAGACGATGAAGAAGTCCGATGGTTCGAACAAGAGAGGAAGTGGCGACCCGTACGGGACTCGAACCCGTGTTGCCGCCGTGAAAGGGCGGAGTCCTAACCGCTAGACGAACGGGTCACTAGGACATCGAGGTCGGAAGATTTAGAGCAGCAACACCCGTTCGCAAGGGAAAAGATAACGGTTTTTCCAGAGGGGGCGAGGCCGCACTTGACCACCCCACCCTTTGTCGACACGGTAGCGCCCACTTTGACACCGACCATCAACGAATCTTCATGACCCGCCACACCATCTCCGTCCTCGTCGAGAACAAGTTTGGCGTCCTTGCCCGGATCGCTGGCATGTTTAGTGGGCGTGGTTACAACATCCACACGCTCAACGTGGGGCCTAGCCACGACCCCACCATTTCCCGCATGACCATCGTGGTGCGTGAGAAGGAGAATGTCCTCAACCAGATCATCAAGCAGTTGGACAAACTCGTGGACGTCATCCAGGTGGTCGACTTTCGCGAAGGTGAGAGTGTGAATCGGGAATTAGTTCTCGTGCAGGTTGGGGTGACCCCTGATTTGCGCGCCGAAGTCATCACCCTCTGCGACATCTTTCGTGCGCGCATCATCGATGTTAGCCCGGAGCGGCTCACCATTGAGGTGACCGGTGACGAAGGGAAGATCGACAAGTTTCTCAAACTGATGGAGGGCTTCAACATCCTGGACCTCACGCGCACGGGGAAGATCGCTCTTCCGGTGCAACCTGCCGATTCGGAGTCGGACTAGCGGCTCACCCAACCACTTATTCACCACAACCACACACGTTAGAAACCAAACCAACATGTCTGCTACCATCTACACGGACCAAGATGCCGATCTCAGCCACTTGAAAGAGAAGACCTGCGCGGTCATCGGCTTCGGTTCCCAAGGACACGCCCACGCTTTGAACCTCAAGGAAAGCGGTGTGCACGTGGTCATCGGTCTCTATCCGGGCAGCAAATCCCGAGAGTCTGCTCAGCAGAAAGGCTTCGAAGTCTTGGACACCGCTGAGGCGGTGAAACAAGCTGATGTGATCTTTCTCGCCGTCCCCGACGTCAAGATCCCAGCGATTTACGAGGCCGACGTGGAGCCCAGCCTCAGCGCTGGTAAGACCCTTCTCTTCAGCCACGGATTTGCCATCCACTACAAGACGGTCACCCCACCCGAAAACGTGAACGTCATCATGGTGGCACCGAAAGGTCCCGGACACATCGTTCGCCGGCAGTACACGGAGGGCAAAGGTGTTCCCAGCCTCATCGCGGTTTACCAAGATCCTTCTGGGAATTCCAAGGACATTGCCCTCGCTTGGGCAAAAGGCATCGGCGGCACGCGGGGTGGCGTCTTTGAAACGGACTTTCGTGAAGAAACGGAAACGGACCTCTTTGGCGAGCAAACGGTCCTCTGTGGAGGTGCCTCGGCGCTGGTTCAGGCTGGGTTCGAAGTCCTCGTGGAAGCGGGTTACCAGCCGGAGATGGCTTACTTCGAGTGCTTGCACGAACTCAAGCTCATCGTCGATCTCATGAATGAGTCCGGCATCGCAGGCATGCGTTTCTCCATTTCCGAAACCGCCAAGTACGGTGATATCAGCGTCGGTCCCAAGATCATCGACGCCTCCGTGAAAGAGCGGATGAAAGAAGCTCTCACTGCCATCCAAGACGGCACCTTTGCCAAAGAATGGGTGGCTGAGTACGAAGCTGGACTTCCCAATTACAAACGCCTCCTTGAAGAGGGTGAGAAGCATCAGATCGAGGAAACGGGTCAGCGCTTGCGCGCGCTCATGCCTTGGATCAAGAAGCGTGATCTCGGCGGCGTACAGGCCGATTATTCCTAAGGGAGTACGACTACAATACCCTTTCGAAAGCGGAGGGATGGCTGAGTCCGGTTTAAGGCGCTTGACTCGAAATCAAGTGTAGGGGCAACCCTACCGTGGGTTCGAATCCCACTCCCTCCGCCATTCACCTATTGTTTGATTTAAACCCTTGGCGCATACGCGCTAAGGGTTTTCTTCTGCGCGTAGGCGAAAGAAGACGCGATCCGGGACATTTCCGTTCGGCCAGGAATAGCGCACGATTTCCCATCCCGGCCGTAAGAGATTGGGGAAAGTGTCGGTGATTTGAAGGAGGGCATTGCCCCCAAGCCATGTTTGCATGTCTGTGGAGACTTCGGGGATGCATCGTGGGCGCCCTGGATTGGCGAATGATCCATCTGCATTGACGGTCGCCGAAACGGAGCGCTGAAAGGCCATGGCGGGCACCTCTTTTCGGATAAAGAAGGGAGCTGAGCCTGTCAGAATCTCAGCGGTATCAAGGAAGGGTGCCCAAAGGTGCGAGTCGTTTGGGTTGGTATCACTTGAGCCCATGGCTTCTTCGAAGAGGGCGGTGGCACCATCGTGATCCATGTCGTCCTCGTCGAATACGAGAACCGACAGGATCATCTCTGGTTGGCTCTGGTCGACTTTTCTCCCATGGAGAATGGCAATTCTACCATCGTCATTCACGGCGGCACGGGCGAGTAGCGTCCGATTGCCCAAGGGATGCGCGATGATTGTTTGCTGGTCCACTGGGAGCGATTGCCCCGGAGGAATGTAGTGGGCAACCATCGCATTGGACTGGCCATCGGATTGAATCCTTACATGGACGACATGCATATCCTGCCCTGAGCGGAGGAAGCGCGTATCAATCAGAAGATTGTGGTCTTGATAACAAGCCCCACCAGAGAGCGTCCAGTCGACATCCAAAGTCCAAAGATCACCGTCGTTCTCAAAGCTACCACTCCCTCCGAAGTTGGGGTTGGTGCCCGGCCCTGTGCAGTATAGGCCCTTTGAGACAAACCACTCGCGATTCACGCCGCTGCGTTCATGGAGGATCGCCGTGTCTTCGAGTGAGAAACCAACTTCTTCCTGCCCCGGAACATCGTCAACCACGTTGAGGCTGATGGTCGAGCCGAATGCTCCTGGATCGTCCGTTTGGTCGATGACTTGAGTCGTCCACAGGCCGTTGTCAAAGACGCTCCCACGGCGAGTTTGAAGTTTATACGCAAGATCACCTCCGGCTAGTTCTTGGTTGGTGATATAGGCGATAGTTACTGTTTGCTGAGCTGTTTGTTCCATAGCGGCAACTGGGGACTCGGAGGCGCCATGCGTGGTGTCAATGACTTTAGAGGTCCAAGGGCTCCCAGCCACGATCGCATTATTCTTCTCAGCATAGATGACCTCATAGGCATCTGGAGCGTTGGGGTTGCTGTCCTTTCGTGCAAGATAGACAATGCCTACTCGAGGCTGCCGAACGGTGCCGCCCACGGCCAGTGAGGGTTGGGCGATCCGCCAATTGTTCTGTGCCAATCCGCTCCCCTGAAATGTGCCGCCTCGAGGGCGCGAGGTATAGCTGAGAGATCGGCCATTGGATACAAAGGCGATGTGGACCGTGCCTCTCGGGTCGACGGCGATCGTCGGAGGGGCGGACAAGCCATCGAGAGGAGTGGCAATCTGAATGGGATCACTGAGACCACTCTCGACCGTCCAATTGCGATAATAGACTTCTCCCGTATCGAAAAGCCAATACGCCAGATGGAAGTGGCCGTCTGGCCCCACCGCGATGCTGCCTTGCTGGGCAGGCAGATTGGGATTCCAGCTGCTTCCAGCCTCGACGATTGGGATATCCAAGAATCGAGGAGCTGCGGTAGCAGACACTAGGAGATTCAAGCCCGTAAGAGAAATCAAGCATACCAAGCTTCGCGTCATGAAATCAATCTATGGTAATGACTTTTGCAGGGCAAGAGTTGCCGCAGTCTATCGTGTTGGTTGCGCAAGCGTTCTCGTCCAAGACACGCAAATCGGAAGGTTACCGAAGACGTTGTTTCTCGCTTTACGAGAAACACCACTGAGCGGACCGGGGGGGAGGCGTGCCTGGAGAGGTATGATTTCGGCGACTACCCGGCTCAGAGGGAGCGTGACAGCGCCGAGCGCTTTGGTTATACCGCAATCGTTCAGTAAGTTCTCATTTCTCATGAAACGTTTCTTCTTCTGGTCTCGCACTGAGTTTCTCGTTGGGTTCCTCTTGCTTCTTACAGTAGTTGGGGTCGTCGCGCAGGGGGTATCCACCTACGATGAGCCTCACCGCCCTCAATTCCATTTCACTCCAGCAAAGCACTGGATGAACGATCCTAACGGCATGGTCTATTACGACGGGGAGTATCACCTGTTTTATCAATACAATCCGTTTGGAAACACGTGGGGTCATATGAGCTGGGGGCATGCTGTGAGCTCCGATTTGGTCCATTGGGAGCACCTGCCCGTGGCCCTTGCCGAGGAGAATAACGTGATGATCTTCTCGGGAAGTGCCGTGATTGATTGGGAGAATACAAGTGGATTTGGCGAGGGAGAGCATCCTCCTATGGTGGCGATTTATACTGGGCACCACACCGATAAGAAGCTTCAGGATCAGCGAATTGCCTATAGCTTGGATAAGGGGCGGACATGGACGAAGTATGCCGACAATCCAGTGCTTGATATCGGTTATGCTGACTTTCGAGACCCTAAAGTGTTCTGGCACGAAGATAGCGAGCAATGGGTCATGATCGTGACGCTTTCGAGCGAACAGAAGCTGCGTCTTTATGGGTCACCAGATTTGAAGGAATGGACGGTGTTGAGTGATTTCGGGCCACATGGATGTGTCAATGGCGTGTGGGAATGCCCGGATCTGTTCCCATTGCCAGTCGAAGGGAGCGATGATCACCGGTGGGTGATGGTTCTCAATATTGGAGGTGGAGCGCCTGCTGGTGGATCAGGGTGCCAGTATTTCATTGGAGATTTCGACGGGACCCATTTCGTCCTTCACGAGCCTTCGCAACCAGATCCGCAGCCTGCCTATGTGCCAGAGGGAATCGTCTTTGCTGATTTCGAGGACGGCTTTGGTGATTGGAAAGTCGAAGGAGAGGCCTTTGGAATAGGGCCCGCCGCCGGGGCGGTGGATGGTCAGCAAGCCGTGAGCGGATTCGAGGGAAAACGGTTTGCCAGTTCCTTTCACGGTGGTGATGCTTCGACGGGCAAATTGATTTCGCCAGCGTTCGTAATCGCACATGAGGCCGTGAGTTTTCTGATAGGGGGAGGTTCCCACGATTCCAATACGTGTCTCAATTTGCGGGTGGATGGTGACATCGTACGGACGGCGACCGGCAAGGACGCGGAATTGTTGGATTGGGTGGGTTGGGATGTGCGTGCGTGGATGGGTAAGAAAGCGACGATCGAGATCGTGGATCGGTGGACGGAGGGGTGGGGGCATGTGAGTATTGATCAAATCATCTTTTCGCAGAAGCCCGCGCGTGCGGCGACACAGCCCGCCTTATGGGCAGATTGGGGACGCGATTTCTATGCCGCGGTGTCCTGGTCAGATATCCCCAAGTGGGATGGTCGTCGGATCTGGATTGGTTGGATGAGCAATTGGCAGTATGCGCAGGAGGTGCCGACTTCACCTTGGCGGAGTGCCATGACGGTGCCGCGTGCGCTGCGTTTGCGCCAGGTGGGTGCTGGTTACCGCTTGGTTCAGTCACCCATCCGTGAACTGGCATCTCTTGGGGGGCAGGGGACGATACGACAATACCCGTCGGCAGAAGAGGCAGGCGCGCTGATAGATTCCCTGAATACGGAACTGCTGGATGTGGAATTGATCTTAGCCGCTGACGAGGTGAGTGAAATCATTCTGGCGAAAGGGGATCACGGGAGAGCCGTCATCGGCGTCGATCCCGATCGTGGGGTGTTGCGATTCGACCGCACAGCCATTGGAAACACCGAATTCAATCCCCACTTTCCGGGTGTGCACGAGGCGCCATTGCGATCCATTCATCATCAAATATCCTTGCGACTGTTGATTGACCGATCATCGATCGAACTCTTTGCCAACGATGGTGAAAGGGTGATTTCCGATCTCTTCTTTGCCGATTCAGGCACCATTCAGCTCGATTTCCATGGGGCTGCGGTAGAGCGCCTCGCCGCCTACCCATTGAAGCGCATATGGAAATAAGATGCCGGCCTATCGTTCCGCTCCATTGGCCTCTTCCGTGACGACCCAGAAGGCGCGCTTTCGATCACCGTAATCCACGCGAACGCTCAATTCTTCACGTCCTTGCATGCCACGGGTGCGGAAGGTGCCGATTGGCTCTCCTTCCTCTCCTGGATGCTCGCTTTGCTTGATCGTATAGAGGTATCCGGGCACGCCTGTGAAGATGATGACGCCACCGGAGCCTGACACTTCACTCACCAGGACTGGACCGGCTTCAAGCCAGGGGAGTCCGCCTCCGATACTGGGACCAAAGTCAGCATGGGCGTGCCGCCAGAAGGCGTAGTTCTCAAGATGCGCCTCCCCATAGGCGGTTTCAAGACCCTCAGTGACGGATTGAAAGGCAGGATAGGTGGGCCAGATCTCGCCGGGACCGACCTTGGGTTGCACAGCGACATGCACCGTGCCACCACCGAGAATGAATGGACCCGTGCGTTCATAATCGGTCGCACTGGCCAAGTCGGGGAGGGTGTCTTTGGAAAACGTCATCACGGAAATGCCATCGAGCACATTGCCGATCGCCGTGTACCAATTGTCACGATCCGTCGCGTCGACCCAAGCAATTGACCCCGGAATCTTGTCCCAAGTGAATGGGATATCGGCGTAGATGGGAAGACTGCCATAACCACCAGCATCCAAGGCGGCACGGATATCGATGTAAGCATCTAACAAATTATCTAAGAACACGCGCTTGTGAGCACCTGTGCCCACGCTCCAGGCATCGAGCGTTTGCGGCTCGAGGTCGAGATGCAGGGCATCAAACTTGGCGGCCGCGGAGGGCGCATCGTCGTTGAAATCGATCAAGCGATCGGTCACCTTGGTCACGAGGGCACTGTGTGTGGGATCCGTGAGTGGGGTCGGATCGTCCGGCTCAAATCCCGAGATCAGCAATTGGGAATCGATCCCCGCCGCGTCAAGTTTCGCATTCCACGGCCAGATTTCGTCCGGCACGTCACGCGGGCGGTGCAAGTAGCTGCCATAAACTTCTTTGATGCCCTGTGCGCTCATAAAAGCGATGGCCTCATCCTCGGCGGCACTGCTGCTTGGTCCCACCACGAATTTGGAACTGTGAGGACTATCAACGCCCCCAACCTTGGTGGTATTCCAAAACCACACCCCGCGATGGGGCGTGGTTTGAGCGGCGCTGGAGGCGATGAAGCCGAAGGTGAAGAGGGCATAGATGACGACCTTCATCTGGATAGAAACGGCATGCATGACTGAAAGATACAGCGGATGCGGAAACATTGAGAAGAAGTTGTTCTTCCGCTTGGCCAAGGAGTTGGAGTAGAAGGGCAAATGACTACGGTGGTGACGTTCGATGAGGATCTGCATTGGGAGCCCGTGGTCGAGTTGTGGACGGCCGTCTTCGGGTATGAGACGGCGCACAACGCGCCGAATGTGGTCCTGAAACAGAAGCAAGCGGTTGATGATGGCCTCTTCTTTGTGGCGCTGGTGCCGTGAAATCCGGGGCACGTGATCGGAACGGTGATGGCAGGGTACGAGAGCCGCGCAGCATGGGAAAGCGTCTGCCGGAGGGAGAATCCTAACAAGACGTGATGCGGCTTTACACTGCTTCATGGGTTGGACAGAGTTAGGGTTATGCGATGGCAATGCATTGAGAAGCGAGTGGAGGGATCCGGAGTTGGGTTTCGGCTTGTCTGTTGGAATATCGTTATCGCTGTGATGCTTTTGGCGGGCGAGGGAAGAGCGCTTGAGATTCCTCTTTTCGTGCGTCAGGCGGAGGCGTGGCTAGAGGAAGATCCGATTCCCCGCGAGCCCTTTAATGAGGCGTCGTTATTTATTATATGAATCAAGGCTTGCGCTTCGTGGCGCAACATTCAATCTTCTGGCTATGAAATCTTGGGTGTCTGTGCCGTTGTTCGTTTTAGTGGTGACGTCAGTTTATGCCAATGAAGGGCTTCGGCGGGTGGAATTCTTGGAACCGCGGGATGCGCCTTTGGAAACCATTACTTTCGAGGACTTTGATCAAGATGGGTTCCTTGATTTCTGTGGAGCATCGGTGCGATACTCGGCAACGATATTCTATGGCACCTCTGATTCGCGGGTCTATGATGAAGTGTTGATGGAAGGGGGCATCAACTACACGGTATTTGCACAGGCTGTGGACGACCTAGACGGTGATGGGAGATCCGAAATAGTGGTGGGAGGGCCGGATGCTCAGCCGTTGCAGGTTTATTGGAATTTGGGTGGCCGCCAATTCAAGCAACAACTTCTCTCGGGTGGAAATAGTGCATTGGGGATTGAGATCGTGGATTTCGATGCGGATAGTGATCTTGACTTGGTTGTGTGCGAGCGGGTGGACAACCAACTCGTTGTCTACCTTCAGGAACAGGGCTCCGATGGAGGTGCATTTGAGCGGGTTTTTGAGAGGCAATTGCTCGGGAGCTTTCTCGAACCGTATGCGACCCGAACCTTACAAATGGATGATGATGCAGCGCTTGAGATTCTCCTAACAACTTCCGAGGGATTGCGGGTATTGGATTACCGGACGACGCCTTTTCGTCCAGAGGGCGAATGGTGGCCGGGGAATGCAGTCGTCGGAACGGGTTATCGGGGTGGGCGTTTCTTATTGCATGATGTGAACGCGGATGGCTTAGACGAAGTCTTGGTGTGTAGCCAATCGCGACCAGTCTTATACGGTTATGAACAGACGGCCGATGGTTCCCTGCGCGAGAAGGTGCTTTTCGAATCCGATGGAGCGCCCTTTCGGAACGTAGTTGTGGGAGATATTGATGGAAATACGATTTCTGATGTGATTGTCATGTCCCGCCTCACGGAAATCAATGTGCTTATGAATGTGGGATCGGACGATGACGTGGTGTTGCAAGTTAAAGGGCGAGATCCCGAGGCCGTCCCTAACCGAAACCCTACGTTTCCCTTTGCTGACGATGTTGCCGTGGCCGATATTGATGGTGATGGGCGTGGAGAAATCGTTCCTGCCTCAGAAGCAGCGGCGTTTGTCTACTATAAATGGACGCCCTCAGTCCCCAATGAATTGGGTATTCATTTGCATGTGGATCGGCCGAATGAGCGGGACAGGTTTCCAAGGGTGGATCTGCACTGGGAGGGAGTTGGTGGACCTGCCGAGTTGGAAGCCAGCCGAGATTTGAGAACGTGGTTCCGGTGGTTGGGATACGATTCGTCTTCTCCCTCAGCTAAAGTTCTTCCTCAAGAGAAGCAGTTGTTCTTCCGCTTGGCCAAGGAGTTGGAGTAGAAGGGCAAGTGACGACGGTGGTGACGTTCGATGAGGATCTGCATTGGGAGCCCGTGGTCGAGTTGTGGACGGCCGTCTTCGGGTATGAGACGGCGCATAACGCGCCGAATGTGGTCCTGAAACAGACGCAAGCGGTTGATGATGGCCTCTTCTTTGTGGCGCTGGTGCCGTGAAATCCGGGGCACGTGATCGGAACGGTGATGGCAGGGTACGAGAGCCGCGCAGCATGGGAAAGCGTCTGCCGGAGGGAGAATCCTAACAAGACGTGATGCGGCTTTACATTGCTTCATGGGTTGGACAGAGTTAGGGTTATGCGATGGCAATGCATTGAGAAGCGAGTGGAGGGAGCCGGAGTTATGTCTCGGCTTGTCTGTTGGAATATCGTTATCGCCGTGATGCTTTTGGCGGGCGAGGGGAGAGCGCTTGAGATTCCTCTTTTCGTGCGTCAGGCGGAGGCGTGGCTAGAGGAAGATCCGATTCCCCGCGAGCCCTTTAATGAGGCGTCGTTTGCGCTTGTCGATCTCAGCGGTGATGCGGGATTGGTGCGTCGTTGGGAATCCAAGGCTGCTGAGGTGCCCCGCTATTGGTTGTTATTGGCCTATCATGCCAGCCATCGCGGCGATTCCCGGGCGGCGTTTGAATATTTGGCGAAGGCGCCGCGTGATGTTCATGGGATCTTTGCGAGAGCCTATGCCCACTATCAAGGTGGGCAGGACGACGAAGCGGCGGCTCGTTTGCGTGAAGCGTTGGTCCAAGGGGAGGTGAGACCGAGATCGCGCCGTGCTCTGGGTCAGAGCTTGGCGAACTATCATTGGGGCAACGGAGACTATGCCAAGGCACTCGGAGTCTGGGAAGAAATTTGGAAGGACCATGAGGACATCGAAACGCGCATGGAGATCCTTGAGCCCTACATCGAAACGTTGGCGGCGTTGGGGCGGCTAGAGGCATTCGCGCAATCGTTAGTGCGAGCAAGTGATTCGGGTGGGGGAAGATGGCCGCACGCCCTTTATTTGGCAGAACTGTACCGTCGTGGCGAGTGGTTGAACTTGGCCGCCATTTGGTTAGATCGGGTGCCAGAGGATCAGCGCGATCATCCCCTGACACATCGGGTTCGGTGGAAGCTCTTGGCGGACCAGGGGAAGGTCCTCGAGCAGGCGAATCTCACAGTTGCTCAAGGATATATGGACGATGCATCGATCGCGTTGTTGTTCCGTCAGGTGAATCAACGGTTTCGTGAGGATTTTCCAAAGCTGGAGGCTCTCCGTAATCCTTATCTTGCTCGCGTGGCAGCCGATGTCGCGGCACGGCCTCTTCATTGGGCGGTTTGGATGGATCGTGCGGTGGAGGGCGCATCCCTGGAAGCGCGATTTGCCCGTGCGGAGTGGCAATGGAGTCGTGCTCCCGAAGCGCGAGCAGAGCTTGAAGACGTCTACTGGGCTGTTGCAGAGGAGGCTATTGCTGGGAAAGCCTTGCAGACCGTCTCTCGATGGTGGGACGCGAAGAGGTCCTTTCCCGTCTTTGACTGGCGTTCTGCTAGTCAGCGGCGTTCGGGATGGTACGAACGCAGCACCAGTCGGTTGCGTCCCATGGATACGATTTTCCGTAGACTTCGCCATACAGTGCGAGATTGGCCGGAGGAACACATGGGAAACACAAGCGCCTTGGGCGATGAGGGCCATTTGCGGTGGATCGCTTGGCGGCGGCTTGATCAATTACTCGGACGGGAGCGTTTCCTTGCGAAGCTGGAGGATGTTGAAGCGGCTTGGCGTCTGGAGCGGTCGCTAATCTTGGATGATGCTGATGCCATGAGGGTGCCTTTGTCAGAGAGTGATGTCACAGAATGGCCTGTTCACGGACCGCTTGCACGGGCGCTTTTCGCAGAATTGGTCGAAGCCTTTCCTGAGAGCGCGGAGGAGGATCGAACTCGGTGGCAACCTTACTTGGAGCGGGTGGCAGAGGCTTCTTGGGGAAGGTTCGAGGGAACCCGCTTCTCACTAGCGTTTCTGATGGCTGACCGTTATGCGAAAGCGGGTTTGCGTGAGGAAGCGGCGAGGTGGCAAGAGCGCTTGCGGTCTTGGGCCTTCTCTGAAGGAGTGTCAGAAATGCTCAGCTGGGCGTGGTACCTGCGAAAACGAGATCTCTTGGATGGGGAGGCCGTGGAAGCGATCGAGAGCCGGTTGAACGTGTTGGGGGACATCCCTTTGGCCCTGGCGATTTGGCAGCATGACTGTCAAGGGAGGCAATGGAGTCGCCCTGCTTCGCTGAGCGCTCATGCATTCCCTGATCGGTGGCATTCCACGCTGGATCAATGGCTCTCACGAGCCTTTCCGAGGCCCTCGCGCGAGACGGATGGATGGAAGCCGTTCGATCTTTCGGTGTCGAGCGATCTCAAGGCGGTTCTTGCTCTCCAGGGGCAGTCAGAAGTGCGGAAGACACTTTTGGAAGCGAAACGCCCCGCGTTGGTGGTGCAATGTGAGGCCATGACCGTTTTCGAAGATTGGTCGGATGGGCGTTTATCTGACGCTGAGAGCTTGGAGAAACTTGGGCGATTGGATCGGGAATGGCCCCATTTCTCGGGAGAATGGCGCGCTTTTCGAGCCCTACTTCTGGCGCGAAATGGACAGGCAGGGGCGATGAGAGATCTCTTTCTAGGATGGGAGGCAAAGCCGGGCTCGACGGGTTACGAGGCGGCGCAGATTCTGATAGGCTCGATGATATCAAGTGGTCTGTTAGAGCAGGCGAGGCGTCTCATGGGGTTCATGGAGGGGCGAGGGATGACGTGGTGGCAGCGGCATCGCTTGGAGCGTTGGCAGCGGGCCCTTGACCGTGCGGAGGCGATTCGTAATGAAGCGGCTCAGAAAACCCAAGTGGAGCTGAAGGCACCAAAGGAGAGTCAGGTGCCAGCTGAGGAAACGGCTGATCTTGAGGCGTTGCGGCAGGCACTAGCATCCAAGCCCATGGATGTGAAGCACGTTCGCGCATTGGTGAAGGCGTTAGCATCTGAACATGGGCGTGCGATTCTGACGGAAATGCGAACGGCCATGCGGGAGCTCTATGATTATGAAATCAATCTCACGGTCGCGTCGGTTGCATTGAAGGAGCCACTGCCATTGGAGAAGGAAGATGCCCCGTTCTTCATGAATATGAGTCGAGCGCTAGTGAGGGCGGATCGCCCAGAGGAGGCGCTGGCCTTGCTGGAGCGCCTAACTAAAGTCGTGGGCCGGCAAGATGCAGGGGGATTCCGTCCATGGCGTGAGCGTCTGCGGTTGCTAGCAATGACTGGACGGGAGAACGATGCCGCCGCGGCATTTGCGGACATGCTTGAGGATTGGCCAGAAGCCGTTTGGGCATCGCCTCCAGGGATCTCCTTGGCGCGCTGTCATGGGATTAGTGAACTCATCAAGGCGAAGGGCGATGGCTTTCTTGAGGAGCTGTTAGAGACGCTGAAAGAACGCGGCGAAGAATCAACGTCTTTCCAGATAAGTACGGCGCGTGTTGCGACAGCGTGGCTTCTGAATTCCCCAGAGATGAATCAGGAACTCCGGCGTCACATTGACCGATTTCCTCAAGCGGACATTGGTTGGCTAGCCAAGGCCCTGCGTAACCAATCCGTCGAAGCGTCTCTTGCCAATCGCCTGGCGAGCCATTGGAGAGCAAGGCTAGAGAAGGCCGAGTCGGTGGCAGAGGGGCTCTTGTTATGGCAAAGCCTGCTCGCTTTCGACGTGGAACGGGTCGATGACGTGTCCGTCCAGCAGTATTCGGAGCATCTTCTGGAGCGCTGGATGCCTGAGAATGGGCTGGAAGAAGGCTGGGTATTGTTGGCTCATCGGTTCCTACAACGTGGATGGGCAGCATTGGCAAAACCAATTGTGGATAAGATGGTGGCCATGGATAAGCCGTTTCCGAACGGCGCGTGGCCCATGGATTATTGGCTCATGGCTCCTCCTCGCAAAGAGACGCACGCATTGATGAAGGAGATCGCGAAAGTCTCGGTTGATCAGTGGCCGCCGCAAGAGCCTCCTCGGGGAGATCCTCATTGGAATCTTGCTAGGCTTCGTCTATTGACGACTGGGTTGGTTCGGCATCGTTTGGAGGCGGATCTCCTTCGCTTGGAAACAAGTGTGCGTGCGAAGGCGGCGGTTTCTCCGGTGCCGCAAGGGATTCGTGATTGGCTGGAGGCGTGCGCCGCCTACCGACAGCGTCGTGATGATGGAGCCCCATCGTCCTCTGTTGTCGCGGGGGGCAAGGCGGCCTTACTAGCCGAAGGCTATCAGCAACTCGACCCGATCCGTTGGGTTGGCTCTGGGTTCACAGCTATCGGGAAACCCAAGCCCTCCGAAGAGGACTCTTGGGTATTTCCCGAAGCGCATGATGCCTTGCACCTTATCTGGGAAAGCCAGATCATCCCCTTGCCTGAACCTTCCGCGCCTGCCCGCTTGCTCGTGCGCGGTGTGTTTGATAGTCCCATGATAAATGTAACGTTGACGGTAACGCTAGTGAATAAGGACAATGAAAGACTTCAAGGCGCTAGCGTCTCCGAGAGGCGAGACTGGGCATCAGCGTTCACCAAGAAACACGTCATTGAGGCGGTGATGGAGTCAACCGCGATGAGTCCTGAGGCAGTGGGTGTCCGTGTGGGGATCACCACTGACACCGAGCACGTGGGCGTGTGTCAGCAAGTGCGAGTCCATCACTTGCGCCTCTATCATCGAGCGATCGCTACGAGTGACGACCTTCAGCAAGTGAACGTGATAGAGCGCGTGCGCGGCCAGAATTACGGATTGGACCTCAACCAGCGCGGTGACCACCTGTTAGTATGGTCTTCTGGAGACGGTGGTGGGTTCCGCGTCCTGGACGTGAAAGGCGAGGCCTCCTGGAACTGGGATTCTCCAGAAGAGAAAGCCTACCCACGGTGGGCGCGATTTGTTCCAGGGAAGGATGGGGCCGATGCCGTCTATATGCGCGCTGGAATGACGTCGTGGCTATGGCCTTACCGATCCAATCAACCCCCTGAAGCCATTGATGCAATCAGTGGGCCCGTTGATTTCCTAACGTTATCGCCAGAGGGGCGTCGTGTGGCATTGTCAGATGATGAGCATTCGCTGAAAGTCTTTGATCTCTGGCAGCGGAGATTTCTCTATCAATTGAACCTCGCCGAGAACAAGCGGTTCCGATTGCACTTTCACCAGGACAGCCCCTTCTTTGACCTCGATGGTGGCAGAGGGGATTCGATCCTCTATGAGACGGCGACCGGGGAGAAGGTAGATTCCGTCGCTCAAGCCCTGTTCTGGAAAAACCATTTCGAGCAGCTGCAAGCAGGCGCTTGGCAGGAAGGAGACCCGCGTTGGCGCTTTCACAAGCGTGCGAATACCCTCACGTGGTCTGACAGAAAGACCGCAAAGAGTGAGGCGCAATTGGAATGGAAGCAGTCGCAACGGATCGAGAAAGCAGTTGGCAATGAACGCACAAGGGAGGCCTATTTCATCACGACCAATGGCCTGCTCTATCGTTGGCCAGGCGAGTGACGCCGTCTGGAGACGAGATTGGTGGGAAATGCGGGCGTTCCTCCCCTGAGCGCACCCAAGCGGGCGGGGTGGAGTTAGTAGGCTGGTAACGCCTCATGCACGCTCCTGCTCTCGATCTCAGTTCCATGGTCCGCATGGCCGCCTTGAAGGCGGGCTGCGAGGATGAAACCAACCTTACAGAGCGGGTGACGGCGGCCTGTCAGCAGGGAGAATCCCCCATCGAAGCCGTGTGTGAGGCGGAATTGCTCGTGGATGATCAGGAGGAGACCTTCTTTGCTTCCATTGCGGAGGCGTTGGCAATGCCGTTCGAACCCGAGACCGCGATTGACCTTGGGGAACCGCTTCACGGGAAGTTCCCCGCGAAACTGGCCCTGCAGTATCGGGTGCTGCCCCATGAAGTCTCCGACGATTACGTGGTGCTGATGACCTATGATCCTTTCGATTTCGAGGCGAAGCAGGCGGTGGCTCAGGAATCACCCGTTTCCGTGAGCTGGCTCATGTCGTCGCGGAAGCAGATCCTGGAGGGGCTGCGGCGGGGTTATGGGATCGCGGCGGGAAATTTCGAGCAGCTGATTGAGAATCGTGATCTAGACGAAGCCGAAGATGTGCTGGCCCAGGAGGTGAACGTCTTGGCTGGGGAAGAGGACGAAGAAGCCACGGTGAATAGCTTCGTGAATCAGATCTTTCGCGAAGCCTTGCTCGAGCGGGCGACCGACATCCACATCGAGCCCTTGGAACGTGATCTGCGAATCCGCTACCGGGTGGATGGAGCGCTACAGGAAGTCGCGGTGCCGCCCAACGTACGCGTGTTGCAGGCGTCGCTGATCTCGCGCTTGAAGATCATGGCGAATTTGGACATTGCCGAGCGACGCTTGCCTCAAGATGGGCGGATCAATTTAGAGTTGGACGGCAAACGGATCGACGTGCGGGTGGCGACGATTCCGTCGGCGAATGGGGAGAGTGTCAGTCTTCGCTTGCTGAGTCGCGAGAGTTACGATTTCAAGACGCTGGGACTCGATTCAGAAACGGAAGGGCAGATCAGGGAACTGCTGAAGTTGCCCAACGGTATCATCTTGGTTACGGGACCGACGGGGAGCGGCAAATCAACGACCTTGTATGCCTTCCTCCGCGTGCTGAACACGAAAGACACACGGATCGTGACGATCGAGGATCCAGTGGAGAACAAGTTGGACGGCGTGGTGCAAATTGCGGTGAAGCCGGAGATCAATCTCACCTTCGCTTCCGGGTTGCGAAGCATTCTTCGGGGTGATCCGAATGTGATCATGGTAGGAGAAATGCGTGATTTGGAGACGACGGAGACGGCGATCCGGGGTGCGTTGACTGGACACTTGGTCTTCAGTACTCTGCATACCAATGATGCCGTTGGAGGCATTTCGCGTTTGTTAGACATGGGCATTGAGCCCTTCTTGATTGCGTCGTCGGTGCGGGCGTTCCTTGCGCAACGCCTGGTGCGGACGCTCTGTCCGAAGTGTTCGGAGCCCGCGGGGGATGCCTATACGACGCCGTATTTGGAGACATTGGGGTTTCCTTTGGACAAGCGGGAGGGGCTGCGCAAAGCGGTGGGCTGTCGAGAATGCCGAAATACCGGCTATCGGGGGCGGATGGCCATCTTGGAGATTTGCACGATCTCGCAGCGCTTGCAGGATTTGATCACGGAACACGCTTCGAGTTCGGCCTTGCGCCAGGCGGCGGCAGAAGAAGGAATGGTGCCTTTGCGAGAGTATGGATGGGCGAAAGCGGCAGAAGGGCGCACCACGTTGGAAGAGGTGATTCAAGTGACGGCGATGGAAGGCAAAGGGAAAGGGAAGCGTTAGGGAGGTTCGCGCATGGCGTTTGTCTATACAGCATTGGATGCGGGCGGGAAGACCGTGAAGGGACAGGTGGATGTCTCCACGCGCGGCGAGGCCTATAAGCGTCTCCAAGAGAAACGGCTCACGCCCGTATCGGTGCGGGCGAGTGATGATTTAGAAGCGGCACAAGCTCGGAGTAAAGCAAGGGGAACGGTGCGGCTGGGGCGTGCTCAGCTGATCCTCTTTACTGAAGAATTGGCAGATCTGCTAGATGCGGGCGTTCAGTTGCAGCAGGCCTTGAGCATCATGGCCGAGCGGCAACAGAACCCAGCGGTGAAGAAAGTGAGCGCCCGGGTGCGCGAGCACCTTCGTGATGGCGCCACCTTTTCCCAGGCTTTGCGTGATGGATCCCCGAGCTTTGATGATTTGTATTGTAACCTCGTCGCGGCGGGCGAAGCGAGTGGTTCCCTGACAAAGATCTTGAAACGGCTCGCTAGTAGTTTGTCCATCTTGCACGAACTGCAGATGCGCGTGGTGCAGGCCATGATCTATCCGGCTTTTCTCATCCTGGCTTGTGTGGGATTGATCGTCGTCTTCATGACTGTGTTGATGCCGCAATTGACGACGTTGTTAGAATCGACGAATCAGAAACTGCCCGCTCCGACGCAGGCTCTGGTCGACATGAGTCAGGGATTTGCCAAGCATTGGTGGCGAATCTTGTTAGGCTTAATTGCCGCTGTGGTGGCCTGGGGGATTCTCCTGTGTGTCCCGGCTGGACGCTTATGGTGGGACTACGTGAAAGTGAAGTTCCCGCTGTTCGGGCCCGTGTTTGCCACCCGCTATTTCGCAACGCTTTCACAGGGGCTGGCCAATCTGGTGCGGAATGGCGTGCCTCTCTTATCCGCTCTCAAGCTGATGACGCGAGCGACGACGAATCGCTACTATCGGCAGCAATTGGTTAAGGTCACCCAATCGGTGGAAGAGGGGGAGGCATTCTCCACTGCGTTGCGGCTGGCCAAAGGCTTTCCGCTCTTGCTGATCGACCTGACGGCGGTGGGTGAACAGACGGGCGATCTGGGGCGTTCGTTAGAGAAAGCGGCCAAGCGCTATGACAAAGAACTCAACGGACGGATCTCGCGGCTCACCACGATGATCACCCCCGTCATCATCGTCGTCATGGCTGTGATCGTCACCCTGGTCGCCTACTCCATCGTCACGGCCATCTTCAAGTCGGTCAACGGCATCCGTGCCTCGGGCTAACGCTTTTCGAAATCAACCACCTACCTACCTACCTACCTGCAAACAATCTATGAGAATCCAAGCACACACACAGCATTCGCGCACGCGCTCGACGACGGCATTCACCCTGGTCGAACTCGTGCTCGTCATCACGATCATTTCCATCCTCGTAGGAGGTGGCATCTACTACATGATGGGCAATGTGGACGTGGCCAAGGAGGTCAAGGCAGAGACGGACATCAAGGCCATCAGCACGCAGATCCAGGTGTATGAGTCACGCAACCTCCAACCGCCCACCACCGAGCAAGGCTTGCAGGCGCTCGTGGAACGGCCCACGGCTGAGCCCATCCCCGAGAAATGGACTCAGCTGATGGAAGAGGTGCTCAAGGATCCATGGGGCAAGCAGTATCAGTACAAGTATCCCGCTGAACGTAGCAAGAAAGCCTACGATTTGTATTCGTTAGGGCCTGATGGCGTGGATAGTGAGGACGACATTGGGAATTGGAAGAAAGCTGCTGCGAGCGAGTAAGTCGTGAGGCGGCGCGGGTTCACGCTGGTCGAAATGGTGGTCGCCTTGACCATCATGGCCGTCTTGCTATCCCTCGCCTTTCCCGCGATGAAGGCTCTTCGGGAGACGGAAGAGCCCACGCACATCTCCGGCTTGTTAGACCTTAGTCACGTCCTGCGCGCCAAAGCCATTAGCGAGCAACGTCCCTATCAGATTGTCATTGATCACCAGAAGCTCTACGGGTTGCGTTACTTCTATCCCTATCAGGAGGCCACCACGTTTCAGGAATTCCTTCTCAAACAGGCAGAGGAACGGGAGCAACGGAAGCAAGAGATCGAGCGTATGGAAGTCGAGCGCATGCAAATGGCTCAGGATGGCCCTGAGGGCACGGATGCGGAGCCGCCGCCGCCGTTGACTAACATTGATGACGAATACTTTGTCAGGGAGATCATGCTGCCGGAAGACATGCGCGTGGAGGTGCGCCCCTGGGGAGAATTGGTCTGGCAACCGCTTGAAGGGGATGTCATCCATCGCTGGGTCTTTCAGCCTAATGGTCTCTGTGATCCCCTGCAGATCCGCTTCGGTCAGTTGGGGAAATGGCATGAGATGACTTTCGAGGTGCTCACGGGGGAGCTCGCCGCACAACGCTTCTACACGCAGCAAGGAACATGACCACCCGGCGCTTAGGAGGATTCATTCTCTTTGAAGTCATGATCGCCATCGCGGTCTTTGCCATCGTCGCGCTGAGCCTGGCCACGGCCATGAATTCCACGATTCAAGCGTCCAATTACCTCGACCGCCAGACGGCCATTCGCCATGGCCTGCTCTCCATGATGGACGAGGCCTTGCGGAAGCCTAAGCGGCAAGAGATGCGCTTTGAGTATGAGGACGAAGCCCTGGGAGTGAAGTATCGGAGTGAACTCGAAGAGATGCGCTTCACGACCTATGAAGGGGAAAGTGTGAGGAATTTGTACACCTTGCGGATCCGAGCGTTCTACGTGGAGGATGGTGAGGAACGAGAGGAAGTCGCGGAACGCTATGTTTATCGCACATCCTAACGGCACATTTCGAAAGCATGCGCGCGGGTTCACTCTGTTAGAGGTGGCTTTGGGCGTAACCATTCTCGCAGTCCTTGCCGGCACCATGTTCACCATTGTGCAAGGCTCGCTCCGAGCGGCGAGCGAGATCCAAGTGGTGCAGCGCGACAATCGACGGCTAGATCGATTCATCGAAACCTTGCGGCAGGCCTTCCGCACCATGCCAGCGAATGCGCGCATCAGTTTGGTCATGGTCGAACGCGCGCCCATGCGGCAGGAGATCACGTTTAGCGGGGTGCCCGAAGCCTTTGCCTGGGGAGATGAACCCGTCGTGCGGGAGAATTTCACCCTGGCATTGCAACCGTATCCAGAAGCGCTCGTGGCGGAGGGAGACCCTGAATACTACCTCGCCATCACGCGGCCAAGCTTCTTTCGCCCCGAAGAAGGGGAAGGGCCGCAAGAAATGTTGATGAATGCCAGTGTGACGATTCCTCTGGGCCAGAAGAATGTGCCGTTGATCGCTGACGAGCGCTCGCGTTACTGGCTTCCCCTGGCCCCTGCGGTGCGCGACATGACATGGCGATTCTATCAAACAGACAAGAAGCGGTGGGTGGAAGAATCGGGAGCGGTGCGCCCACCCTTGGTCGAGCTCACCCTGTTTCCCTTCGAACGTAACACACCGATCCGCGTCGTCTTCGCCACGCGTTAGCCCATGCTCGTCTGCCGCGCATCATCTCCGATCCGTGCCTCTGCCATGCTCATGGTGTTGTGGGGCATCATGATCATGGGTATGGCCGTCGGCGGGCTGGTGCTCTACATGCGTCGGAGTGTGTTAGAAGATGTGGATGCGGCCAAGGCCTTTGAGGCACGATTGTTAGCAGAATCTGGAGTCACCCTGGCTTTCCATCCGACCATCAAGCGGAATGATCCCTTGCTCCACCAGCAAGTGTCTGCAGTGAAACGGTATGATGTCTCCGTGACCACGGAAGGTTCGCGGATCGCCGTGAATCAGGTCGCGACGAATCCGGCAGTGCATGAATACTGTCAGAAGCTCTTCATTCTTTGGGGATTGAATCCAGAAAGCGCAGGGATCATCGCGGATTCGCTCAAAGATTGGATCGATGCGGATGATGAGGTGAGTCCGTTAGGCGCAGAGGACGAGCATTACACGCTTCGCGGAGCCTTGGACTTCCCGCGTAACCGTCCGTTTCAGCACCTTGATGAGATGGTCTTTGTCCGCGGCATGCACGAGGTCGCGCGTCGCAAGCCGAATTGGAAGGATTCCTTTACGCTGTATGGGAATGGGTTGATCGATGTGAACGAGGCCTCATCCGAGATGCTAGAAGTGGTGTGCGGCGTGACGCGTGCGGAGACAGACGCGCTGGTGCTCTTGCGTCGTGGACCGGACACGATCCCTCACACGGAGGACGACGAGCCCTTCACCAGCATGCGTGATGTGGGGCAAGCCCTGGGCATGTCGCGCTGGGACTTCGCTGACATCGTCGACCGCTTGACCTTGGCGCATCCCGTCAAACGGGTGATCAGCACGGGCAGAGCTGGAGATTTCGAAGTCACGCTCACGGCCATTGTCGGTCCGGGGGTGAACGTGATGGAAGAGAGGAAATCCATGGGCAAGGCGCTTGTTGAGGAACTCGCTCGCGACGGCGGCCCTCCCGAGCCGTCAAAGGAAGACGCACCCGATTGAGCAATCGCGCACCCCGCCTCATCCTTAGACACCAATGTCCGATTCGTAAACCGTCATGTCCACCGGGCGGACAGTGCATTCCGTGCCGGTCGCTCCCGCCACGGCCATTTCGTGCCGGGACGACAGAAAGGCCTTCGGGACGATAGAAAGGGACAGGACCGTAATTAGAAAGGCCTTGACGAGGAGGATAGAAAGGGACAGGACTTTAGTTAGAAAGGCCTTGACGACGTCGTGCGCCTCACCGGAATCCCAATCGGCACAGCTCCGGACCCCAACCGGACTGCGAAGTGCGCTACGACTAGGACCACGTCAATCGCCTCAATCCTTCTTTCGGCGATTGGCGATCCCCATGATCACGGCCGTGACGGCACCGATCACGCCGCCAATCAATCCACCTTCCACAGCGCTGGGCAGGTCAAGGTCTAAGGCCTTGAGCAGGATTGTTAGGAGACTCGCCGCGATGACGGCACTGAGGATGATGATGCCGAGGAGTTTCGCAGTCATGAAGAGAATGGAAACGGACGCGCATCACTCCTACAAGAATGTTCTTTCCATTGGACAGGTGGAGAAGACTGTCACGAAGAAGAGCGAACCAGGGTGAGCTGAACTCCGCTTGGGCAGCGAGGGTGAACCTTCCTGTCCACCTTCGAAAGGAACCATGTGTGCCGTCCTCGCCCCTCCCTTTATAATTGAAGTGCTGGCCCATTTCATCAGCTTTCCGGCTGTGCGATTACCGTTGGAGGTGTCATGGCGTTCCATCTTTCGGCCTTCGAGACGTTCGTGAGATCTTGAGATGTTGAGGAGCTGCTCGCGACGGAGGTCCTTCCGGGTGGTTATACGAGGACTCACCTGAATGATCAATCGTAATCCAGTGCTCCTGCCCACGTCCGAGATGGACTGGGAACTTTGGGGAAACGCTCGCCTCAAGCGTGTCGATGATCCGGCGGCCTTGAACGGCCAACCGTTGCATTTCGCGCTGCCCTTGGACTTTTGCCGGAGTTTCCCTCTCCGCCTGCCCACCAAGGACAAGAAGCTGTTTCGAGACCTCATCTACTCGCAGCTGGAGAAGCGTCATCTGGTGTCGCCGACGAGCAACGCACGCTTTGATTTCGAGCCCTTGGATCGCTCCGCGGAGGGGACGTTGGTGCGGGTGGACCTGGTGAATCGCGATCTGCCGCAGACGTGGGAGGACAAGAAGGCTCTGAGCTACGCCGCGTCCCTCCGTTACTACAGTTATCCTCTGGATCACGCCGTGGTGCTGCGGGAACGGGGGCGCCTTTGTTTGGTGCTGAACCGTGGTGGCAAATTGCTCTACAGCACGATTCTGAATCAATCTGGGCAGTTGAATGCGTCCGTTCCGAGTGAGATCCAGTCGGCGGCTCTGTCATTGCAGTCGAAGGGGTTGTTAGAATCACCCTTGAAGGGGGTAGAAGTATGGGGAGCCTTTCCACCCGAAGACGTGGAGGCGATGCGGGCGCGCATGAGTATTCCGGTGACGGTGCGGGAACATCCCTCGCCGGAGGGCATGCGGAAACCTATCAACGGGGCACTCTTACCACCATCGGTCGACATTGATGCGAAGAAGCGTCGGAAGCTTTTAGGGGTGTTGTTAGTCTTGGCAATCGTGGTAGCAGGCTATCTTGCGGTGCTCAAACATTTCCGCGACAAGTTGGTTCGATTGGAAGCACAGATCGAGGCGCAGCAAGAGGACTTGGGTGAGAACAGTGCGAACTCGGCCACTTACGCGGCGTCCGAGGCGCGGTGGAAGGCCATGGCCAATGCGATTGACCCGCTTCGGTATCCGCTCTTGCAGTTTAACAAGATCGCTGAGGTGATGCCACCTGACGGGGTCATCCTGTCGCGCTATGAGACGAAGATCACCGAGGTCCGGCTCCGTGGGCATGCGAACAATGCAAAGGGGGTGTTCGATTTCCTCGACAATCTTAACGCGCATCCTGAACTGGGGGCCGTCCATCGGTGGAGCCGCAAACGGGAGCCTTCGCTGGACGATGACGGCACGGCAAACTTCGAAATCATTGGGAAATTGCGCTAACGCTTATGCGATCACTCACGCGATCAGAAGTCATCTTGATAGGGTTGTGCCTCTTCTCGGTGCTTTTCATGGGCCATCTCATTGCCTACAAGCAGTATGCTTTGAAAGTTACCAAGGCCGAGCAAGTGCTCGCGGATTTGGAAGTGCGCGGGGAGAATCCGAAGATTGAGGCGGCGGCCAAGACGCCTGTGGCTCAGGCGAAGGTTTGGGAGGAGCGCATGGCATGGATTGATGCGATGCTTCCGAAGATGGAGAATCGTGATCAGGCGCAAGCGGCTTTGTTAGAGGATTTGCGCGGCGCTGCCAAGGAATACAACCTGGACATCGACGCACTGAGTTTCGTCAAGCCGGCGAAGACGCCTCACTATCAGGAGGTTGCCGTGAAGATCCAGCTCGATGGTCCAGAGCGCAAGGTGTATCAGTGGCTCGCGGGCGTGCAATCGCCGGAGAAATTTCAAGCGATCAAGATGCTTCGGTTAGAGCCGGAAGGCCGCCGCTCTCATCCTGAAGGGGAGTGTGAAGTGATCGTGGCGCGCTGGTTCAAACCCTAACAAATATCACCAACACAACCGAACTGTGTACTCTCATCGATTTCTGATTCCCTTGGCCTGTCTGGGCATTCTCCCGCTTCAGGCGGACGAGGACGATTCTCCAGAGAAGGCTTCCGTCCCGCGCCCCGATGGGGTGGCGGATCCTGTCACCCTCGACCATTTCCGAGAGATCCTGTCCAATTCACCCTTCCGGCGATTGATGAGTTTCTCGGATGATCTCAGCCTTACCGGCGTGGCGAAGCTCCCAGGAGGTACGGTCGTCACGGTCTACGATCGTCGCGCGCGGGAGACCTACACGGTTGCGGCCAAGGAGAATGCGCAGGGATGGCGATTGGTAGATGTGTCAGGTGGGCGTGAGTTGGATGATGTCCAGGCCACCATCCATGTGGGGCGTCAGGAAGTGACCTTACGCTTTGACGAACGCCGCCTGAGTCCGGAGGCGATCCGTCGATCCCGCCCCCGGCGCGTGAAGCCAGCGACGAGGCCGGAAGAGCCGTCCGTTGAGCAATGGTTGGCTGAGTTAGACCCCAACTTATTGAAGAATTACGATCAGTTAGACGAGAAGTATCAGGATCGCTTCCGCTATGCGTTTGAAGACTATTTGGAAACGTATCCCACTGCGAGTTCTGAACTCCGTATGATCACGGCCCGAGAGAATCTTGAGGCTGCCCAATCGCAACAAGACGACGAGCGCGATCAAGAAACGAGTACACTCCAAACCCTCGAAGTAGGTCAACCATGATGATGTCACGAATACTCACACTTTCACTCGCTGCCTGCTTCCTGGCGCCCCTCCCACACTCGGAGGCGCAGTTGGCACCGCCTGAGGAGGTGGTCCTGCAGTTTCCCAATAATCCTGTTTCGGATATCATTGAGGTCTATGAGAAATTGACAGGGCGATCTGTCATCAAGCGCTCCGAGATCTTTGACGGCAATACCATCAGCCTGGTGACGCCGAATCCGGTCTCCCGGGAGGAGGCGATCCGTCTCATCGAGAGTTCGCTCCAACTGAACGATTACGTGGTAGCGAAAGACGAGCAGACGAATACGATCCGCATCATGCCTGAGGATACGAACCAGGCGAACATCCACGTCGGCATCGCGGTCTATGATGATCCTACCGACCTCCCGGTGAATAACTCGGTGGTCGAGTATTTCATGCGTCTGGAACACCTCGATCCCTTGGAGGCGGCCTCTGTGTTTTCCAATCACGTCGGGCTGAATCCTTACGGACGCATCACGCCAGTGATGAGCCCCTCAGGGCTCTTGATCACGGAGAACACCGCCCTCATCCGTCAACTGCTCCAGTTTAAGAAGGTCATGGACAAGCCGCACGAGCGGTCGAAACAGATCACCGAGTTTGTGAAAGTGGAATACGCGGAAGCGACTGTCATTGCGCAAATCATCCAAGCTACCCTAGCTAATCGTGAGGATCCTCCCGCCGCGAGCGAGGACACCTTTTCCAGTGGTGGGCGTCGCAATCGTGTGAGGACAGACGATGAACCCGAGCCCCAGGTGGTGGCGGATGATCGGTTGAACCGGATTATGATCGTCGCCTTCCCAGAGGATCATGCTTACATCCTCTCCTTGATCGCGGAATGGGATCAACCGATCAGCGATAGCAATCAAATTGAGCGGCCTTTGAAATACCTCTACGTGGATGAAGCTTTGCCCGTGTTGGTGGATGTGTTGCAGGACACAGGTGTCGGGTCCACGGCGTTGCCTGGTGGTGGTCGGATTACCACGCGTCAACCCCCAACCGCTTCCACTGCGGCGAGCACACTCACGGGGCGCCTGCGTCGTGGAGTGCAGGTGCGCGATACCACGACGGGGAGCGTGGCGGGCGAGCAAGATATGTTGATCAATCCGTTAGACAACACGGCGCCGCTTTCGGTATCGGTCGGCAAGACGCGCATCATTGCCGATCTCCAGGCGAATAGCATCATTGCAATGGGACCTCGTGAGAGTCTCAAGAAGATCAATGACATCCTGGACAAATTGGATCGCAAGCCGCCGCAGGTCTATTTGGCGACCGTCATCGGTCAATTGACATTGGGAGATGATTTCAATTTGGGAGTTGAGTATTTGCAGCGTTTCAAAGAGCTCAATTCCAATCCGATCACGCAAGGGGGCACGGCGAGCTTTCTCTCGCGCACCTCGCTCCGGGACGCCATCGGCGACGTGCGCACCAACCTGCTGACTCAAGGAGTCGAGGCGGTGGCTCCGGGGCTCAATGTCTACGGAAAACTGGGTGATTCGCTCGATGTCTACATCAATGCTCTGGAAAGCACCTCGCGCTTCAAAGTGCTTTCGCGCCCATCAATCTACGCGGCGAATAATAAGAAGGCGGTCATCACCTCCGGTCAGCGTATTCCCGTGCCGACAAGTAGTCTAACAGACTTCGAGAATAACTCCACCAACGTCCGGACAAACATTGAGTTCCAAGATGTGGTGCTCAAACTGGAAGTGGTGCCCCTCATCAACAGTGACAAAGAAGTGACGCTGACCATGGCGCAGGTGAATGACAATGTGGTGGGTGAGCAGCGCGTGGCTGACAACACCGTGCCGATCATTGGGACGGAGAAGTTGACCACCACGGTAACGATTCCTAACAAATCCACTGTCGTGCTGGGCGGGCTCATCACCGAGAGCGAAGATGAGACTGAGGATGGGATTCCTGTGGTCAGCCGATTGCCTGTCATTGGGCATGCTTTCAAGAATTCGAAGTCGAACAAGACGCGCAAAGAGTTGGTTGTCTTCATTCAACCGACCGTGGTCGAAGACAATCTCGATCTGGGTGTCGCAAGCCGGACGGAGGATCTGCGCACGTCGGTCGGATCAGAAGTAGCAGAGGTGTTTCCTCCCGGGGATCAAGTGCTCGCCGACGAGGCACGCGAGATCGTGCAGGCGATTCCGGCCGCGAAAGGCGACGACCGTCGGGATGGCAAATTAAAACGCTGGAGCTGGCGCTCCCTGATGCGCAAGAAGCAGAAAGATGATCGCTAGGTCGCGTTAGGGCATCCGATACTAGCGGCTGCGCGAAGGTCGCGTGACACCATCCTCAACGGTGTCATTCGTGGAGACCGCGATGCGGAAGAAGGGGATCCCCTGGTCCGTTCCTGATCCGCCCACCACGTCGCCACGAGAACGGCCGCCGGACGTTGGTGTGATTGGCCACGTGAGCGGCTGATCCTCGCTCAGCTTGCTCACGGATTGGTAGGAATGCCAGTCTATCAGGTTGCTGGACCGCTGCAGTTCGTAGGAGAAACCAGCCTTCCCCTCAATGGTGATCTCGATTGGGGTGGTCAAACTGATGACGTCGTCGGAAAGGCCCGCGGCCGCCCGGCGCCGAGCTTCCTCGCGAGTGAAGGTCTTGCTCTCTTCAGGACCGTAGTAGGTGATGGCGAGCAGTGATTGGGAAATCACCTCCAGGATGGCTTGTTCTTCTTCTTCCATTTGTTGGGCCACGGATTCCTCACAGCCCTCGAGAGCTGCTCTAGCACTTGCAACATCAGCGGTAGCCGTGATCAAGTTGGCTTCTGCCAAGTCGCGCTGTTCTCTCGCGGTGGCGAGAACGGGTTCGAGAGAAGGTTGTGCTTCCACGAGAGGTTCGTAGAGGCTGACGGCGAGCGCTGTCTTCTGAGCCTGAGAAGCCGCTAGCAAGTGCATCCGCTCAGCGGAGAGTAATGCTGTGATCTCATTCTCACATTGTGCCGCGACGGGAGTGATGAAGCCGAGGGCGACGAGTATCCAAACGAGTGAGCGCGACATGAGACAGCTACGGTGAGACTGACTGGGCCGTCAAGGTGCTTGAGTCTTCGATCGGATGTCTGTAGCCTTCCGGAATGAAGTGGTTACTCTGGGTCCTCGTGTTCCTTTGGAGCAGTGGGTTCGCGAGTTTGGGAAGGGAGGCTTGGGATCCTTTCCGGCCGCTGGCCCGGCCGTCAGTCGGCTCCGTGGATGAGTTCATCGAAGCTGGATGGACAGGCCGCTCGTTAGCGCCCACAGGGAGAGCCTCGCGCGAGGTGTTGCTGCGGCGTCTTTCCTTCGACTTGTTAGGCTTGCCTCCCAGTCTTGAGGAGATGGATGCTTTTCTTAAGGATTCGGATCTGAATGCGTGGGAGCGTGTGGTGGATCGCTTGTTAGCTTCCCCCCATTTCGGGGAGCGGTGGGCGCGCTATTGGTTGGATGTCATGCGTTACAGCGAGACAAAGGGACACGTAACGGATATCGAGCGCCCCTTTGCATGGAAGTATCGCGACTACGTGATCGATGCGTTCAATGTGGACCTTCCCTATGAGCGCTTTGTGAGGGAACACATCGCAGGCGATTTGGTAGATCCAAGGCCAGGTCTTGGAGGTGAGGTCAACATCGCACCCACGGCTACGGGAGCGCTCTTCTTCCATGAAATGCATTTCATGGCGGTGGATCCCGTGAAGCAGCGGTGGGATGAGATTGATGCCCAAATTGACGTGATCTCAAAAGCCTTCTTGGGGCTCACCGTGGCATGCGCGCGCTGTCATGATCACAAAACGGACCCTATCTCCCAGAGAGATTACTATGCCTTGGCGGGTTATTTCTACGGAACGGAGCAGGGGACGGCACGGGTGGCGCCTCGGGGTGCGAGCGATGAGGGCATTGTGAGAGCGGAGAGGGCCTATCAGAAGTTCCTAGATCAGAAGCGTGAAGGGCGGCGGAAAGCGCAGAGTGCGAAGAATCAGGAGTATTTCCCCATCAGTGAAGAACTGGGTGTGCAGACACGTGGTGATGCAAGCACGCTACAGAAGCTCACAGACGCCCTGAAGATGGTCGACCCCACTTGGTCTCATTGGGTGCGCGCGGCGGTGGATGTGCGAGGCGTGGATGTGCCCCTCCTCATTCGTGGTGACTATCGGACGAAAGGTGAACCCGTGAGGCGGCGGTTTCTGCACGTGTTAGGTAGCGGCTCCGGTCTTAGTTCTGATGCTGGACTTGGGGGCGACACGAGTGGGCGTCTTGAGTTGGCGGACGCGCTGGCCACGCATCCGTTAGGCTTTCGCGTGTGGGTGAATCGCCTGTGGTTCCATCTCTTCGGTCGCGGGCTGCAGGCCACGCCGAGTGACTTTGGGAGCACGGGAGGAACGCCATCGCATCCGGATTTGCTCGATTACCTCGCCTCTCAGTTCGCCGTTTCCGGTGGATCCACGAAAGCAATCGTTCGCGAGATCGTGCTCTCACAGACCTACCAACGAGCATCGGCAGTGCCGCGGGAAAGCGATCCAGAGAATCGCTGGTTAGCCCATCAGAATCGGCGCCGGTTGCAAGCGGAGCCCATTCGCGATGCGATCCTCTCGGTATCGGGCCATTTAGATCGAGCCTTGTTAGGGGAAAGCGTGTCACCTTGGGTGCCGCCCCATGCGACGGCGAACAAGGAGGCAAACATCCCGCTCTCGGGACCAGTCGATGGCTTGGGGCGCCGGAGTGTGTATGTGCAAGTGCGGCGGAATTTCCCGGAGCCGTTTCTCAAGATCTTTGATTTCCCTGACCCCGGATTGAGCATCGGTAAACGGGATGTGACGAGTCCGCCATCGCAAGCGTTGGCGATGATGAATAGCCCTTTTGTCCACGACCAGGCACATCGGTGGGCCACCAAGGCGATGAGCGCGGGGGAGTCCATTAGTGAGATGTTTCGCCAAGCGTTGGGACGCGCACCTTTGGCTGGGGAAGTGGCTGCCCTGGAGGCGCTGGCGACCCGCGACGAAGTCGCGCACGTGATCTTGAACCTGACGGAGTTTCGTTATGTCGACTGATCCCACCTTCGTCTCACGGCGCGACTGGTTGCATCGCAGCTTGGGTGGATTTGGATCGCTGGCATTTGCGGGCTTGTTAGGAGCGGCGCGCGGCGCCCATCATGCGCCGCGTGCGCAGGCGGTGATCCATCTCTACATGGAGGGTGGGCCTAGTCAGTTGGATACGTTTGACTACAAGCCTGAGCTTGAGACCTGGGCAGGGAAGGATCTGCCGTTTGAGAAGCCAGCGACGGTTTTTAACAGTAGTGCCAGGGTGATGCCATCGCCCTTTGCCTTCCAGCGGCATGGCCGATCGGGTGCGTGGGTGAGTGAACTTTTCCCGCATGTTGCGGGTGTGGTGGACGAGCTCGCCATCATCCGCTCCTTGCATCATGACGTTTCCAATCATTCGGCGGCTTGTTATAAGACGCACACGGGAGAAGCCATGGCCGGGCGGCCCAGCATGGGGTCGTGGGTGACGTATGGGTTAGGCTCCGCAAACGAAGAGCTTCCGGGTTTCGTGGTTCTGGATTGTGGGCAAGGGCCTTCTGGAGGGGCGCCAACATGGGGTGCGGGATTTCTCCCGGCCGACTTCGAAGGCGTGAAGTTTTTGAAAGGGGATGTCACGGTGCCTTTTCTGAATCCGTTAGAACGCCCTGCGCAGCGGCAACGGATCAAGCTCGAAGCCTTGGCGTCGCTCAATCGTCAGCGCATGGAAGTGGTCGGGCCCGATCCAGCCTTGCAAGCGGCTCTGGCTTCTTACGAAAAGGCAGCGCGGATGCAAACAGCCGTACCTGAGTTGATGGATGTGTCAGGGGAGACGGCGGCGACCAAGCAGCTCTACGGGATGGACGATGGGCGATGCGCCCTCTTCGGTTCTCGGTGCCTCATTGCTAGGAGACTGATTGAGCGTGGGGTGCGCTTTGTTGAAATCTTCTCGCCTCGGGTGCAGGCGGATCGCTGGGATCAGCACGGTGGTCTCGAGATCGGTCATCGACGCAATGCCGTGGCCGTGGACCAGCCCATCGCCGGGTTGATCAAAGACTTGAAGGCGCGTGGTTTGTTAGAGAGCACCATTGTTCTCTGGGGTGGGGAATTTGGAAGGACGCCCTCCAGTCAGGGGCGAGATGGCCGTGATCACAACCCCTTCGGTTACACGAATTGGGTCGCCGGTGGTGGCTTCCGGCCAGGGATTCGCTATGGGGAAACCGATCCCTTTGGCTACTACGCGGCCAAGAATAAGGTTCACCTTCATGACTTGCACGCCACGATTCTACGTCAGTTAGGAATTGATCATGAACGGCTGACCTTCCGCCACGCGGGACGTGATTTCAGGCTTACCGATGTGCATGGATTCGTGGTGGACGACATCCTGGTGTGACGCGTTGTTTCTTTAGAAGAATCCTGTAACCTCACAACCTGAATCCGTCAGGAATCCATGTGAGCACGAGAACTTGTCCCACCTGTAGCCAGCCCATCCCGGCCGATGCCCCTGGCGGATTCTGCCCCGCGTGCCTCCTGCGGGAAGCGGATGAACCCTTCTCTTCCGGCAATGAGGCTCCTTCTGTCGAGGAAATCGCCGCTGCCTTCCCCAATCTCAAAGTCATTCGCCTCCTCGGCCGTGGCGGCATGGGCTTTGTGTATGAAGCTCGGCAGAACGACCTTGAGCGGACAGTTGCGATCAAAGTCCTCTCGCCCCAACTGGGCACGGATCCCACCTTCGCCGAGCGTTTTGCCCGCGAAGCCCGGATCCTCGCCAAGTTACAGCACCCTAACATCGTCACGTTGTTCGAGCATGGTGAGCAGGGTGGTTTCTACTATCTCCTCATGGAACACGTCGATGGCGTCAATCTTCGCCAGGCCATGCAAGCGGGGCGCTTTACTCCAGAGCAAGCCCTTGCGATTGTCCCCGCCATCTGCGACGCCCTTCAAACAGCCCACACTCAGGGCATCTGGCATCGCGATATCAAACCAGAGAACATTCTGTTAGATAAAGAGGGGCGCGTGAAGATTGCCGACTTCGGGATTGCTCGCATTCTTGGCGATCCCGCCCGCAACTTCACCCTCACCCAAACCGGGAATGCCCTCGGTAGCTCTGCCTACATGGCTCCCGAGCAATTCGAAGATCCCCGCAAGATCGATCACCGTTCGGACATCTACAGCCTCGGCGTTGTTCTCTACGAGATGCTCACCGGGGAGCTGCCTCTCGGACGATTTCCCACTCCCAGCCAACGGGCTGCCGTGGACGCACGTATTGATGAAATCGTCCTGCGCACCCTTGAGAAGGAGCGCGAACTCCGTCAGCAAAGCGCCACCCAGGTGAAGGCGGAATTGCAGGACACGTCTGCGTCGCCCGCCGCAAGCAACCTCGCCGGTTCCTCTTTCGATCATTCAGACAAATACTTCCTTTGGTCGCTTGGGCTTTGGCTTGGTGGTTTCTGTTCAACTTTTCTCGCTGGAAGCTTTGCTAGGATCTTGGCAAATTTCACAGGAACCTACAACCTTTCACCATCGCCATTTCTCTTTCGCCTCGGAGGCTTCGCTGCATTCTTCGGATTCATCGGCTGCTTGTGGATTCTGTGCAGAATTCGCCATGACAAACATCCTATAAGGCATCGCACGCCGCTTCTCGTGCTCGTCTTCTGGCCAGCAGTCCTTCTCCTCACTGCGGGATGGCTTGGGTTGGTATTCGAATCGCACCAGCAATCATTCGATTTCCGGGGTGAAATTGATAGGCTCACCTCCGCACCTCCCTTGGTGATCCTCGCTGCAATCATGGTTCCGAGTATTCTTGTGAGATTCCTGTGGGGCCAATGTGCGAAACCACGCGCCTCTCGATCACACCGCTGGCCCGCCATCCTGGCAACCACCATCGCCCTAACGAGCATCGTTGGTCTTCACTTTGTCACGGAACGGATCAACGACTTCAGCGCATACTTCGGAGCACGTTTCACTCTTGAAGACACCTCTCCAGGTGCTGATGAACGGTCGCTGCTGGAACACGAGACGGCCATCAACCAGGCGGCAAGGGCAGCTCTGGGCAGTAACTCACAGTTATCACCCCGAGTTCTCAGCTCCATGGCGCTTGGCGGTGATGCTAGCGAAGAATCCTACCAGATCTATGTCGCCTGGCGTTCCTCAATCGCCAAGGATGCGGAGGATTTCGCTCGGCGATATCAAGTGAGGCTGGTAACTTATTTGCCTAACGGCATCTCAATCACGCGCAAGACTCTGGAGGACCAACGCCAACGGTTCGGTGGACGGCCATTTAGAGAATTTATCCCCATCTTCTTCCTGGTTGCTTTCGTCATTGTCTTCTTACTGGCAAAGAGCAGTTGGATAAGCATCGGGTTAACGAGTGCCCTAAGCCTGATCACTGCTGGCCTCCTCCTTATGTCAGATTGGCCGAAGGATCCAAGTGAACTGCCTCCATTCATTGTCGCCCCAGACTCCCCATGACGCCCTTTCACGCCACCCGTTGGACGCTTGTCCTTCGCTCGCATGGGCAGGGGGTGGAGGCGGAGGCTGCGTTGTCGGAGCTGTGTGAGACTTACTACGAGCCCGTTGTTTCCTTTCTGCGCCGTGAAGGCCGGAGCGACGATGATGCTCGCGAAATGGCGCACGGGTTCTTTCAGCAGATCCTAACAGGTGGACTTGGCCAGCCAGATCCGGCTAAGGGGAGATTTCGAACTTATCTGTTAGGAGCCTTGAAGAACTTCCTTTCCAACCACCGTGCTGCCGCTCATGCTGCCAAACGCGGGGGCGATGTCGAGCACGTCGAATGGGATGAATCCACTTCCGGCGCCGCTGCCGATGCCGACACCCTCGCCTTTGATCGCGATTGGGCCTTTGCCCTCCTTGAGCGGGCGTTGTCGAGACTCGAAGCAGGGTTGGCGCACAAACCTGACCATTTCCAGACATTGAAACCTTGGCTCGACGGTTCCCCTGACCAGTCGCAAGCGTTCGCCGCTCAGACTCTTGGTCTATCCCTCACGGCCACGAAGGTTGCCATTCACCGTCTTCGCACGCGCTTCCGCGAACTCATCCGTGCCGAGATCGCTGCCACCGTTTCCACGGAAGAAGAGGCCGCCATCGAGCTCCGTCACCTCATTGCGGTCGCGAGTCGTCTTGGAAGCTAGTTCCAGAAAGCCAAGGCGCAGCCAAGGGTGAGCACGCCGTAGACGACGCCGCCGATGCAGGCGACTTTCCAGCGGGACTGTTGCTGATCGAGCCAGCTGATCTGATCACGCATGACGTAGGGCATGCCGACCCAGAACATCCCGAGAATGATCCAGGCGTAGGCGAGGATGGGAAGGAGGAGCTTGGTGAATGCCATCGTCTCTGGGACTTTGAACCAGGCGGCGTCTAACAAGACACACGCAGCCAAGAGCATGAGTGTGCCTAGGGCACGTACGGCGAGGAATTCCTCGACAAAGAAGACGACGAGGACATAGGCCACCGGAATGGCGAAGAGGATGGTTTGGCGTAAGTGTGAGAATTCGCCCAAGTCCATGGAGGACACGATCCAGAATGTCCAGAGCGCGTTGATGGTCATGAGAATGACCCCAAAGGCGCGGTTGCGTGGGAAATCATGCAAGATGGAGCGGATAGATTTGCCGTTGAGGAGGGCCACGATGTGGGTGGCGATGAGGCCGAGGCCGAGGACGATGCCCGTGGTTTTGAGGTCGGTATTCTCGTAGATCATGCGCTCTTGTTGCAGAAATGATAGGAAATTAGACGAGGGCGGGCTCGCGGTCTTCGGCCATTACAAGGTCACCATAGAGACTGAACCCTGTGGTTTCCCGAATGGCGATATCGAGCATTTCCCCTTGGTGACGCTGGGCGTTGCCTTCAAAGATGACGATCTTATTATTGCTGGCGCGACCCGAGAGGCGCGCTTGGTTAGTCTTGCTGGGGCCCTCACACAGTACTTGAAGCGTTTTGCCCACGAAGGTGGCGTTTCTGGCCACCGCAATATCGTTGACGACTTTGAGGAGATCTTGGTTGCGCTCTTCTTTGACCTTCTCGGGGAGTTGGAGGGAATCATCCATCTCGGCGGCAGGTGTGTTCCGCCGTTTGGAATAACGGAAGATAAAGGCGTTATCGAAACGGATGCGTTGGACGAGTTCGCGCGTGGCGTGGTAGTCGGCCTCTGTCTCACCGGGAAAGCCGACGATGATATCGGTGGTGATCCCGAGGCCAGGACGGGCATCGCGCATCTTCTCGCAGATTTCTAAAAACTTTGCCGCTTTGTAAGGGCGATGCATGCGCTTGAGGATCCGATCGGAACCCGATTGCATGGGAAAGTGGATGTGAGAGGCGAGCTTGGGGAGCTCGCGGAAAGCATTGATGAGATCGTCGCGATACCCGATGGGATGAGGCGAGGTGAAGCGAATCCTCTTGAGGCCCTCAATGGTATGGAGTGATTCTAGCAATTGTACGAAAGGGCTCTTGCCGTCCACTTTGGGAAACTCATGGCGGCCATAGAGATTGACGATCTGTCCTAACAGAGTGACTTCTTTCACTCCGCGATCGACGAGGCGGCGCACTTCATCGGTGATCTCGGCAATGGGGCGGCCGCGTTCCTCACCGCGAGTGTAGGGAACGATGCAGAAGGTGCATTTCATGTTGCAACCCTGCATGATGGAGACAAAGGCGGTTGCTTGGCGCTCTGTCAGAATGTGGTCGCGAATGGTGTTCTGGCTATCGTCCTCCTCCTCCACATCGACGATCGTGTGGCGGAGATCGTCCATTTGCCTTTCAAGGCGTGGTTTCAGAATAGCGTCCACGTGATCTACGACGCGGTGATATTTCTGCGTGCCCACCACCAGGTCCGTGTGGGGAACATCCTTGAGCAGTTCAGCTCCGCGGCTTTGGGCCATGCAGCCCATGAATCCATAGACCAGGTGCGGCTTCTTCTCCCGGTGCCGCCCCATAATGCCCATCTTGCCCAGTGCCTTTTGTTCGGCTTGATCGCGCACGCTGCAGGTGTTGATGAGAATGACATCCGCCTCTTCCTCCTGGGAGGTCATCGTGTAGCCCCGCTCCGTGAACATCTGACCGACTTGTTCGGAGTCGCGGACGTTCATTTGACACCCGTAAGTTTTGATGAAGACGCGAGGCATGAGAGAGCGGCTATGTAAGCAGCTTTTCCCGCGGTGACAAGTTCTGGCCCATGAGGATGCTTGCGGGGGGGCAGGGCTGCGGTTATTCTTGCTCGATGGGCGAGCACGATCCCACGACGAATCCATTCCCTGGGATGAATCCCTATTTGGAAAGGCAATGGTCGGATGGGCATACCACGTTGATTGCGCTGATTGCCGAGGCGCTATCTGAAATCTTGCCGCCCGATTTGCGGAGCATGGCCGAGGAGTATCGCGAGGAAGATCGGTGGAAAGACGGACTGCCTTCTTTGTGGGCTCCGAAGAGCGAGACGATGGTCCCGATGTGCCACTCGCTCTGCAACCGATGATTGATCGTGTTTATCGCACTGGGCGTTATTGGTTGCTCGACTATGCAGGCGATCCGCCCGGGCCCGAGTGGTCTGAGGACGAGCGGGCGTGGGTGGATGAGCGGTTGCGCGAGGCAGGATTGCGCGCGTAGAGGGAAGGCGTGAGTCGTTTGTTGGACGAGATTGATCGCTTCATCCTGTATTTGGCGACGGAACGAGGCCTTTCGACCGCGTATCAATTATCGACCCGACGTGTCCTGGAGCGGTTTGCGGCGTTTGTGAAGGATGGAGCCAACGACTGGAATGAGGTGACCTTGGTGCATCTGACAGGATACTTGAACGAGCGGAAGAAACGCGGTTTGGCTGCCGGAAGCGTGCGTTTAGACGTGATCGCGTTGAAGATCTTTTATCGCTTTCTCGAGGGGCGCGGCAAGGTGGGGAAAGATCAGGCCGAGGCCCTTCTCGCGCCGAAAGTGAGTCAATATTTGCCGTCTACCCTGAATGAAATTGAAGCGGCGCAACTGATAGAATCCATCGATACGGCGAAGCCATTGGGGTTACGGGATCGGGCGATGTTGGAGTTGCTCTACGCGAGTGGCTTGCGCGTGAGTGAACTGGTCCACGCGCGCTTGGAGCAGTTGAATCTTGAGGACGGATTGATTCGCGTCACCGGAAAGGGGAACAAGACGCGATTGGTGCCCGTGGGGCGTGAAGCGCGTGAGGCCGTCGCCGCTTATGTGGAGAAGGAGCGCCCGACGCTTCTCAAGCGTCACAGTAGCAGCGAGATATTCTTATCGGTCCGTGGGCGTCCCCTGACCACCGTCCGGGTTTGGCAGATCTGCAAGGCGCGCGCCGAGGCGTCCGGGTTGGAGGTGCATCCGCACCTGCTACGACACTCGTTCGCGACCCATCTGCTGAGCAATGGAGCGGACCTGCGAATCATCCAAGAACTGCTTGGGCACGCAGACATCGCCACCACACAGGTCTACACCCATGTGGACAACCAACGGCTGAAAGAGGTGCACCGGAAATTTCATCCCCGCGCCTGATCCCTCGCGGCGAGACGGCTACTCCTCGTCCTCTTCGTGCGGAGGAAGGTCGCCAGCTTCTTCAGAGATGCGTCCAAGCGCGTCCCGAAAGTCCTCAAGGGCTTCGAGCGGAAGAATGATGGTGTCACGGCGCCCGCGCACATCTTCGGTGATCTTAATGAAGCGCCCACGGGCGTTCTCTTTCAGGTCCAGGAAGAAGATCTTGCGGTCAGACAGGATCTTCTCCGTGTAGAGAGGGGGATTCTGGTTTTGTCCAGAATAGCTCTGATATTCCATGACTAGCTTACCTCGGGTGTTTATGAGTCTTGCAGGCGTCCTCGTGAGGAGGCGCCATTTGGGGGACTTGGGGTATGTTCGGGAAACCCATCCACAATGCAAGGGGAATGCCACTTTTCCCCACGAATCGTAGGCTTTGCAGGCTTCTGAGGCCGATAAATTATCGTTTGACACCCCTAGACCCACTGCTAGCCTTCCGCTCGCTCTCTGGAGCGGTTTTGAGATCCTCTCGATGCTCACCGTGTTTCTCATGGGAATGCGCGGCAATCAGAGGGTCTTTTGACCATCTGGGGAGTGGCTTTCAGCCAAGACTTCAGAAGAGGTTGCGTCTGAGAGATGCTCATGTAGCTCAGGGGTAGAGCACTTCCTTGGTAAGGAAGAGGTCACGGGTTCAAATCCCGTCATGAGCTCCATGAGAAACCTACGAAACCACTTAGTAAGACTGATACCAATACAATCCGCCTAACGGCACACCTGAAAACGCAAAGCAATGGCTAAAGAGCAATTCCAGAGAAACAAGCCGCACGTGAACGTCGGCACGATCGGGCACGTGGACCATGGCAAGACCACACTGACGGCAGCGATCACGAACACTCTGGCGGATAAAGGTTTCGCAGAGAAGAAAGACTACGCTGAGATTGACGCGGCTCCCGAAGAGCGTGAGCGCGGCATCACCATTTCCACGGCGCACGTGGAATACGAGACCGAGAACCGCCACTACGCACACGTCGATTGTCCCGGTCACGCGGACTACGTGAAGAACATGATCACGGGTGCTGCCCAGATGGACGGCGCGATCCTCGTGGTGAGCGCTGCAGACGGCCCCATGCCGCAAACGCGTGAGCATATCTTGCTCGCTCGTCAGGTGGGTGTGCCTGCTATCGTGGTGTTCTTGAACAAGACGGACCAAGTGGACGATGAGGAGCTCCTTGAGCTCGTCGAGATGGAGGTCCGTGAACTGCTCAGCCAATACGAATTCCCTGGTGATGACATTCCAATCGTCAAAGGCAGCGCCCTGAAAGCGCTCGAAGGTGATGACGCTCACAAAGACGCGATCCTCAAGCTGATGGACGCAGTAGATGATTACATTCCGATTCCTGAGCGCCCCGTGGACCTCGACTTCCTCATGCCTGTTGAGGACGTGTTCTCGATTGAAGGTCGCGGAACGGTGGCCACGGGTCGTATCGAACGCGGCATCGTCAAGAAGATGGAAGAAGTTGAGATCGTGGGTATCAAAGACACGACCAAGACGACCATCACCGACATCGAAATGTTCCGTAAGCTCCTCGACCAAGGGGAAGCGGGTGACAACGTCGGTCTCCTCCTCCGTGGGGTGAAGAAGGAGGACATCGAGCGTGGTCAAGTCATTGCCAAGCCCGGCTCCATCACGCCTCACAAGAAGTTCAAGTCTGAGGTCTACGTCCTTTCCAAAGATGAGGGCGGCCGTCACACGCCATTCTTCAGCAACTACCGTCCGCAGTTCTACTTCCGCACGACGGACGTGACTGGCATGATCAAACTCCCCGAAAACGTGGAGATGGTGATGCCTGGGGACAACGTGACCATGGAGGTCGAGTTGATCACCCCGATCGCGATGGACAAAGGGATCCGCTTCGCCATCCGTGAGGGTGGCCGCACGGTGGGTGCCGGCGTCGTCAACGAGATCCTCGACTAAGTCGCGAGGTTCCCTCTCGACAGCACTGATTTCTGTGCCACAGAGAGCCGGGAGACCGGCTCTCTGTTTGGCTTATAATCAGGGCGATTGACAGAGGGGACGCGACAGTCATCAATAGCACCAACGCACCACGCATTCCAATGTTCGGGAAATTAGGCAAATACCTCGGGGAAGTGAAGATCGAGCTCCAAAAGGCCACATGGCCTTGGGATCCAAAGGAGACGGGCTTCAAGAAATACCGTCAGCTCGTGGACCACACCGTTGTGGTGGTCATTGCGATGATTCTCCTCGCCGGGTATGTCGGCTTTCTCGATCTCGTCATGCGTGGCTTCATGGCCTTGGTCTTGCCTGGCCAACCCACGTAATTTCCTTCTTTCTTCCACTCTGCTCCCATGCCCGTCATCCCTGCCCCAAAGGATCAATGGTATGTTGTCCACGTGCTCTCTGGACAAGAGGGTAAGGTGCGGGACAACATCAACCGGCGGGTGGCGTCGGAGGAGATGGCGGACTGCATCTTCGAAGTCCTCGTCCCCACGGAAATGGTTTCGGAGGTGAAGAAGGGGAAGAAGACTTCCAGCAAGCGGAAATTCTTCCCCGGCTATGTGATCGTCAACATGCACCTCCTCGATGAGGACGGGTCGCTCAACGATCGCACGTGGTATTTCATTCAAGAAACGACGGGCGTCATCAACTTCGCGGGCAATAAGAATCGCCCCATGCCGATGCGACCGTCAGAGGTGGATAGCATGCTTGCGCAGATCAAGGAGCGCGAGGATGACGAGAAACCACGCATCACGCACGAAGTCGGCGACACAGTGAAAGTGACCGATGGCCCGTTCGAGAGCCAAAGTGGCGTGGTGCAGGAGATCGATCACGATCGCGGTAAGCTCATGGTCTCCGTGGAGATGTTCGGTCGGGACACGATCGTCGAATTGGAGAACTGGCAGGTCGAAGAAGAGACTGGTTAAAAACGGGCGTTGCCTTTCCCAGAATCTGGTGTAGCCCCTTTGTCCCCTCGCGCATAAAATTTTTAGAGTTCATTCCTCATGGCTAAAGAAGTTGTCTCCACCATCAAGCTCCAGATCCCTGCTGGCCAAGCCAACCCGGCGCCGCCGGTTGGTCCGGCATTGGGTCAGAATGGAGTGAATATCATGGAATTCTGCAAGGCGTTCAACGCCGCCACGCAGAAACAGGCTGGTGATGTCTTGCCAGTGGTGATCTCTGTCTACAAAGACAAGTCTTTCACCTTCGTCACCAAGTCGCCTCCGGCTGCCGCCTTGATCAAGAAGACGATCGGCATCGCCAGTGGCTCTGGGGAACCGCACAAGAAGAAAGTTGGTAGCCTGACAAAGGCCCAATTGCTTGAGATCGCCAAGACCAAGATGAAAGACCTCAATGCTCGCGACGACGAGGCCGCGTGCCGGATCATCGCTGGTACCGCTCGCCAAATGGGCGTTGACGTGGTCGACTAACGCTTTTCGAGGTGGAGCGATTTCTCCGCCTCACATTCCAACCAACCTAAGCCTGCAGGAGGAGCCTTGGGGTTCCATTCGCACTGCTTCCTAACATGCCTAAGAAACGTAGTAAGCGCTACTTGAAGGCCGCCGAACTGGTGGATGCCGACAAGGAGTATTCTCTCGAAGAGGCCGCGGATATCGTGAAGAAATTCCCCGCGCCCAAGTTTGATCAAACCGTGACCGTCGCCTTTAAAATGGGCGTGGATCCGCGGCAATCCGATCAGATGATCCGTGGAACTTGTCCCTTGCCTCACGGGAGTGGGAAGCAGGTGCGCGTGCTAGTCTTCGCCCAAGGAGATGCCGCCGCCGCCGCTGAGAAAGCGGGCGCGGAGCACGTCGGCTATGAGGATCTGTTGAAGAAGGTGAAAGATGGCTTCACGGATTTCGACGTTGCCATTGCCACGCCGGCTGCGATGTCCGAAGTCCGCAAGCTCGGTCGGGTGCTCGGTCCACGCGGTCTCATGCCAAATCCCAAGACGGGCACGGTGACGGACGACACCGCATCTGCTGTGGACGCCGTCAAAGCTGGTCGGGTCGATTTCAAACTCGATCGCAACGGCAACATCTCGGTGCCCGTTGGCAAGGCAGCCTTCGAGCCGCAGCAACTGGTCGAGAACACCCTTGCGGTGATCGATGCGGTGCAGCGTGCGAAGCCTGCCACTGCTAAAGGTCGCTACATCAATTCCGCCACGCTCACCGCCACAATGAGCCCTGGCATCACGCTTCAATCCTCGCTTTACCACGTGGCCTAACGCTTACCTCAAGCTTCTGTTATCATGCAAATCGAGAAGAAGACGATCATCGATGACCTCCTGGAGCGTGTGAACGGTTCGCCGTTCCTCTTGGTGGCGGACTTTAGCGGCCTCACGGTGAGCCAGTTCGAAGAGCTGCGCACCCGCCTGGAACAGGCAGGCTCTCGCATCCACGTCACCAAGAACAGCTACGTGAAGCGGGTCATCAAGGAAGCCGAGCTTCCTGAGGGGCTTGCGGAATGTTTGACCGGCCAGACGGCCGTGGTCACGGGCGAAGAGGATGTCTGCGCGGCAGCGAAGACGTTGAAGAATTTCCACAAGGAGTTCTCCCGCCCGACCATGAAGATGGGCGTGCTGGACGGCAAGTTGCTGACGGATCAGGAAGTGAACCAGTTGGCTGATCTGCCTTCCAAGGAACAGCTCCTGGGCCAACTCCTCGGTCTCCTCCAGGCACCAGCTACCAACCTCGCTCGCTTGCTCAACGAGCCTGGGGCTCAGATTGCCCGGGCCATGCAGGCTCATGTAGACAAGGGCTAGCCCTTCATTCGCTACGCATTCTAACTGAATCCTTTCCGGTGGGCGGCCCCATGCTTGCTCGCCAGAATACCAAACCCAAACGGTTCCTCGTCGGGATCACGGCTGTGACACTGAAATTTCCCAGGGCTCTGGGAAGCGACGATACCACCAACATACCATGGCAGACATTGATAAACTCGTAGAAGAACTCTCCGGGATCACGTTGCTCGAAGCAGCGGACCTGGTGAAAGCACTGGAAGAGAAACTCGGCGTGAGCGCTGCAGCCCCTGTGGCCGTAGCGGCAGCTGGCGGTGGCGGCGGTGACGCGGCCCCGGCTGAAGAGAAGACCGAGTTCGACGTCATCCTCGCTGAAGCTGGCGGCAACAAGATTGCTGTCATTAAAGAAGTGCGCGGCGCAGTCGCTGGGCTCGGTTTGGCCGATGCCAAGAAGCTGGTCGAGAGCGCTCCCGCTCCCATCAAAGAGGGAGCCAGCAAGGAAGAAGCCGAAGAGATCAAGAAGAAGCTGGAAGACGCGGGCGCCAAAGTGGAGCTCAAGTAGTCTTCTGCCGCTTTCTTTCTGACCGCTTTATCTCTTCACAAGCACGTTCAGCCCAGTGCCGGTTCCCACGAACCGGCCTGCGGCTGAACGCTTTCGGGCCCCACGTCCCGATTACTTTTTAACGGATTGTCAAGGTTTTTCCCTTGCACCTGGGCAATTCCGTGCCTTGCATTACGCCCTCAGCCCTATCGTCTTCCGAGTCTCTTAGTTCCTACAATTGTTCCAAGCCCGCGATCCCCCTGGATCGACCGGGCTTTTCCCCGTTATCCCCATCCCAACGCCAGCGAACCCGAATCTAGCCAACCGTCTTATTATGTCAGAGAGACAATACTTTGGTAAAATTGAGGAGCCCATCGAGCCTCCCAACCTCATCGAGATTCAGCTCCAATCTTACGTGGAGTTTCTCCAACAAGACAAGCCCCCATCGAAGCGGACAGACATCGGTCTGCAGGCGGTCTTCAAAGAAGTCTTCCCCATCACGAGCTACGATGAGAAGGTCACGCTCGACTTCGTGAAATACGAAGTGGGCGAGCCCAAGCTGACCAATCTCGAAGCGCAGCGCGATGGTGAGACCTATAGCGCCCCGCTTTATGTGTGGTTTGAGCTCGAGGACGAGTCCGGCACGAAAGAGGAACGCGTCTACATGGGCGAACTCCCATTGATGACGAGTCGAGGGACTTTTGTCATCAACGGTGCCGAACGGGTCGTGGTGAGTCAGCTGCACCGTTCGCCTGGTATTTGTTTCGAGCGTTCTTTCCACCTGAATGGCAAGGAGTTGCATGCTTTTCGCATCATTCCTGACCGCGGTTCCTGGTTGGAGGTGCAGTTCGATACAAACGACCTGCTTTACGTTTATCTGGATCGTCGCCGTCGTCGGCGGAAATTCTTGGCCACGACCTTCCTGCGCGCCATCGGCTTTAGCACGAATGCCGATATCGTGAAGGAGTTCTACGATATCGAGACCATGAAGCTGAAGGAGGACATGGATGAGGAGGCCTTGAGTTCCAAGGTGACCTTCGAAGACATCCTCGATGGCGAGATCATCGTGAGTAAGGCTTTCGAACCGCTCACCATCGGGGTGGTGCGCCAGTTACTCACCCTGGGCCATAAGTCGCTCAAGGTGATCGATACGAACCAGGATGAGATTCTGATCAAGTCCTTGAAGAAAGACCCTGCCACGAATGAGGAAGAGGCACTGAAGGACATCTACAAGCGTTTGCGTCCTGGGGATCCGCCCACGGTGGCCAATGCGCGGGCGTTGCTGAAGCGCTTGTTCTTTGATCCCAAGAAATACGATCTCACTCGGGTCGGCCGCTACAAGTTGAACCAGAAGTTGGGGCTCAAGGTGGACTCCAATGAGCGGGTGATGACCGCCGTCGATTTCCTCGCCGCGATGAAGTACTTGCTGCAGGTGAAGCAAGGCAATGGCGTGCTCGATGATATCGATCACCTCGGGAGCCGTCGCGTGCGTGCGGTGGGAGAATTGCTCGCCAACCAATGCCGCCTCGGCCTGTCTCGGACGGAGCGCTTGGTGAAGGAGCGCATGACCCTTTTCGATGTGAATTTGGAAGGCATGTCTCCGGCGAAACTGGTGAATCCCAAGGCCTTGAGCGCGGTGGTGCGCGATTTCTTTGGGCGTTCGCAGCTGAGCCAGTTCATGGACCAAACGAATCCGTTATCTGAACTCACGCACAAACGGCGTTTGTCCGCTCTGGGTCCAGGAGGGCTGAACCGCGACCGTGCAGGCTTCGAAGTGCGGGACGTGCACCCGTCTCACTATGGCCGCATTTGTCCCATTGAGACGCCTGAGGGTCCTAACATTGGTTTGATCAATTCCATGAGTTGTTTCGCCCGGATCAATGAGTTCGGGTTTATCGAGACGCCCTATCGGTGCATCGATGACGGCAAGCTTGTGGATCGGATTGAATACCTCACGGCGGACCAAGAGGAGAACTTCAGCATCGCGCAGGCTAATAACCCTGTGAAGAAGACCGGTGCCTTTGTGAATCCCACCATCACGGTGCGTTATCGTGGGGAGTTCATGGATGTGGATCCTAAAGAATGTTCCTATATGGACGTTTCTCCCAAGCAGTTGGTATCGATTGCCGCGAGCTTGATTCCTTTCCTGGAGCACGACGATGCGAACCGCGCGCTGATGGGATCCAACATGCAACGCCAGGGCGTGCCTTTGTTGCGCTCCGATGCGCCCCTTGTGGGCACAGGCATGGAAGGCAAGGCCGCTCGGGATTCCCGCGCTGTCGTGGTTACCGAGACCGATGGCATCGTGGCCGCTGCGACGGCCGAACGCGTCATCATCTCAAAAGATGGCGAATTGCCCTGCTCGGATATCGAATTCCTCACGCGTCCCGAAAAGCTGAAGAGCAATCCGTCAAAAGGCTTTTATGTCTATCCGTTCCGCAAATTCATGCGTTCCAATGCAGGGACCTGCATGAACCAAACGCCTCTCGTAAAGCGGGGTGATAAGGTGAAAGCGGGCGATGTGTTAGCGGACGGCCCGTGCACGGAGAATGGGGAATTGGCTCTCGGGCGGAATGTCCTCGTGGCATTCATGTCCTGGAACGGCTACAATTTCGAGGACGCTATTGCCATTTCCGAGCGCGTCGTGAAAGACGATATCTACACGTCGATTCATATTGATGAATACGAAGTAGGCGCACGGGACACGAAGTTGGGCCCCGAAGAAATCACGCGAGACATTCCCAACGTTGGGGAAGAAGCGCTGAGCGATCTCGGCCCGGACGGCGTCATTCGCGTCGGTGCGGAAGTGAAGCCAGGCGATATCCTCGTCGGGAAGATCACGCCGAAGAGTGAGACGGAGTTGGCTCCTGAAGAACGCCTCCTTCGGGCAATCTTTGGTGAGAAAGCGGCCGATGTGAAAGATACCTCCCTACGGGTGCCTTCTGGGTGCACGGGGATCGTCATGGACGTGCGCGTGTCCTCACGCAAAGAGCTGCAAGAGGAGAAGATGTCTTCTTCCGAGCAGAAGAAGCAATACAAGATCATTGAGGAGAAATATAAGAAGGACAAATCCGCTCTTACGGATCAATTGACCGAGAAGCTGTCGGGTGTCCTGTTAGGAGAGAAGATCCCTCTGGACGTGGTGAACGAGCAGACAGGGGAAATCATTATCCCAGCCAACCGCAAGATCACTAAGACGCTCCTCCGCAAGTTGGCGGCCGTTTATGATCATATTGAGATCGATCCCAGCCCGATCCGCAATAAGATCATGGATATCACGAAGGCGTTCGAGTCCAAGTTCACGGATATCGAGAATGAACGTGAGGCGTCCATGGACCGTATTGAAAGCGGAGATGAAGTCGATCCTGGCATGATCAAACAGGTGAAAGTCTTTATCGCCAAGAAACGCAAATTGAGCGTGGGTGATAAGATGGCCGGTCGCCACGGGAATAAAGGGGTCGTTGCGACTGTGGTGCCCGAGGAAGACATGCCATTTCTTGATGATGGTACGCCCGTCGATATCATTCTGAATCCTCTCGGGGTGCCGAGCCGAATGAACGTCGGTCAGGTGTTGGAAACGCACTTGGGTGTCGCCGCGAAAGCGTTAGGAGTGAAGATCGCTACCCCGGTGTTTGATGGGATTCCCGAAACAAAGGTTGTCGAGTACTTGAAAGAGGCTCAAGGGAAGGACGGCTATTCGTGGATTGGCCTGAATGGCAAGTCGACGCTTTATGATGGTCGTACCGGTCGCCCCTTCGATCAGGAGACGGTGGTTGGCTACATCTATATGTTGAAACTCGGTCACTTGGTGGCGGATAAGATCCATGCACGGGCCGTTGGTCCCTACTCCCTCGTCACGCAGCAGCCTCTCGGCGGCAAGGCGCAATACGGTGGTCAGCGTTTCGGTGAGATGGAGGTCTGGGCGCTCGAAGCCTACGGCGCCGCCTACACCCTGCAGGAACTCCTCACGGTGAAGTCGGACGACGTGCAAGGTCGGACGCGGATCTACGAGGCGATCGTTAAAGGCGATAATAACCTGGAAGCCGGCACGCCGGAATCCTTCAACGTCTTGATTAAAGAACTTCAAAGCCTGGGTCTCGACGTGCGCGTGGGCCCACGTGGCGGTCCGCGGGATCCCGAGGGAGGCCTCGATTCTCTCACCCAATCCGCCTAACCAAACCCTAACAAAGCAATTATCACCAATCGTTTATTATGAGTGAAACGGCGAACATGAATGATTACTTCCGTGTGCCGGAGGAGGAAGAGAAAGGGTTTGATCAAGTGTCCATCACCGTGGCCGCTCCAGACACTATTCGGAGTTGGAGCCGCGGCGAAGTGCGCAATCCTGAGACCATCAATTACCGGACGTTCAAACCGGAGAAAGGCGGTCTCTTCTGTGAGCGCATCTTTGGCCCCACGCGTGACTGGGAGTGCGCTTGTGGCAAATTCAAGCGTATCAAACACAAAGGCGTCGTTTGTGACCGTTGTGGGGTGGAGGTGACGCTCTCCCGCGTCCGTCGCGAACGCATGGGCCACATTGAATTGGCCGTGCCCGTGTCCCACATTTGGTTCTACAAATGCATGCCTTCGCGTATCGGGCTGATGCTTGATATGAGCGCGCGTTTGTTAGAGCGCGTGATCTATTACGAAGATTATATTGTTATTGATCCGGGGAACACGCCGCTGGAGCGCTGTCAGCTCTTGACGGAAACGGAGATCCGCGAAGCGGAAGACGAATATGGCGATTCCTTCCGCGCTGGCATGGGCGCTGAGGCGATTCAAGAACTCCTTTCCCAAGCCAAGCTCGATGAGTTGGTGGTCGAGTTGGAAGAGGCCATGGAGGCCACGCGTTCCAAGCAGATCCGCAAGAAACTCGCGAAGCGGCTCAAGCTTGCCCAGGGATTCGCTGGTTCGCATTCGCGTCCCGAGTGGATGATCCTGGACGTCCTGCCCGTCATTCCGCCGGATCTGCGTCCGTTGGTGCCTTTGGAAGGTGGCCGATTCGCTACGTCCGATTTGAACGATCTGTATCGACGCGTGATCAACCGGAATAACCGCCTGCGCAATTTGCTCCAATTGAAGACGCCAGACGTCATCATCCGGAATGAGAAGCGCATGCTGCAGGAAGCTGTTGATGCCTTATTTGATAATGGACGTCACGGCCGTGCGGTGACTGGCGCGGGTAACCGTCCGCTCAAGTCCATGAGTGATATGCTCAAAGGGAAGAGTGGTCGTTTCCGCCAAAACTTGTTAGGCAAACGCGTCGATTACTCCGGACGTTCGGTCATCGTGATTGGACCCGACCTCAAATTGAGCCAATGCGGTCTGCCCAAGAAGATGGCCCTGGTTCTCTTCGAGCCGTTTATCATTCGTCGCCTCAAGGAGCTTGGTTATGTGCACACCGTGCGTAGCGCCAAGAAGATGATCGAACGGAAGACCCCCGAAGTCTGGGATATCCTGGAGGAAGTGACGGCAGGGCATCCGGTGATGCTGAACCGCGCACCGACCTTGCACCGTCTCTCCATTCAAGCTTTCGAGCCCGTCTTGATTGAGGGTTCCGCCATTCGCGTGCACCCGCTCGTCTGCACGGCTTACAACGCCGATTTCGACGGCGACCAAATGGCCGTGCACGTGCCGCTGTCGGTCGAGGCGCAAATGGAGGCACGCATGCTCATGCTGGCGCCTAACAATATCTTCTCGCCTTCGAGTGGGCGTCCCATCACGACGCCGTCTCAAGATATTACCCTGGGATCGTATTACATTACGCACTCACGCTATCCCTGCCCAGAGCCCGATAGCGAGGATGCCGCCAAACTTTCCCTGTTCGCGAGTCTGGAGGAGATTGAATTTGCCGTCGCCGAAGGCGCCATCGCCTTGCATCAGTTTGTGCGCTTGGCCAATCCTGATAAAGGGAAAGATACGGTTTATGGTGATAAAGAATCCGATATCATCCTGACCACCCCTGGCCGGGCACGCTTCAATGAGATCTGGCCAGATGGCCTCGGTTTCTTCAATAAGAACGTGGGCAAAGGCCAGCTGAGTGACATCATTTGGCGGACCTTCCAGGTTGCTGGCCATGAAGAAACCGTTGAAGCCCTGGATCGTCTGAAGTCTTTGGGATTCCGTGAGGCGACGCGTTCCGGTGTTTCCATTGGAATCACCGACATGGTCATTCCTGATGAGAAGAAAGTGCAGCTCGATAAGGCGTATAAAGAAATCGCCGAGGTTGAGAAGCAGTACCGTCGCGGGATCATCACGGACGGGGAGCGCTACAATAAGATTGTCGATATCTGGACGCATGCCGGGGATCAGATTCAGACGGCGCTTTATCGGACGATCGAATACAACGATGGTAAACTCCAGGCCAACCCGCTCTACCTCATGGTGGACTCCGGAGCGCGTGGTAATCGTCAACAGATCAAGCAGCTCTCTGGCATGCGCGGTCTCATGGCCAAGCCTTCCGGGGAGATCATCGAGCGCCCCATCACCTCGAACTTCCGCGAAGGGCTTTCCGTGTTGGAATACTTCATCTCCACCCACGGCGCACGGAAAGGTCTGGCCGATACCGCTCTCAAGACGGCGGACTCCGGTTACCTCACGCGGAAACTCGTCGATGTGGCCCAGGACGTTATCATCACTCAAGAAGACTGCGGCACGGTCAACGGGATCGTCGTCAAATCGATCTACGAGGGTGACCAAGAAGTCGTCGAGCTCAAGACCCGCGTTTATGGACGCGTGAGTTGTGAGAAGGTGACCGATCCCATTTCGGGCGACGTCATCGTCAAGGCCAATGACCTGATTGACGAGATCAAAGCGGAACGCATCACCAAGGTCGGCTGCGAACAGCTCAAGATCCGTTCCGTGCTCACCTGTGAGTCCGAACGCGGCGTCTGCGCGCAATGTTACGGGCTCAATCTCGCCAATAGTGAACTCGGCAAGGTTGGAGAAGCCGTTGGTATCATCGCCGCCCAGAGCATTGGGGAACCAGGCACGCAGCTGACCATGCGGACCTTCCACATTGGTGGGGTCGCTTCTGGTTCCTTCAAGCAACCGATCATCAAGGTGAAGCAGAAGGGGATCGTCAAATACCACGACCTCCGCGTGGTGGAATCGACCGAGGGAGACTACGTTGTTCTGAATAAGAACGGAAGTGTCTCCATCCGCGATGAGAAGGGCAAAGAGTTAGAGTCGTTCGACTTGGTGTTAGGCACGCGTTTGACCAAGAAAGAGGGCGAGGCCATCAAGAAGGACGAAGTCATTGCCACCTGGGATTTGTATAACGTTCCCATTATCTCGGAGAAAGGTGGTGTCATCGAGTTCCGCGATATGATCCCTGGCATCACCATCAAGAAAGAGGTGGACCAGGAATCCGGGGCCACCGGAATGGTCGTCATTGAGCACAAGGAAGACCTCCACCCACAGATCGTCGTCAAAGACAAGAAGTCCAAAGAGGTCCTCGCTAGCTATTCCATTCCCGCTGGGGCCCACCTTAGCGTGAAAGAGAAAGAGAAAGTCTCCGCGGGCACGCAGCTCGCCAAGACGCCACGGAAAGTTGCCAAGACCAAGGACATCACCGGTGGTCTTCCACGCGTCGCCGAACTCTTCGAAGCACGGAAACCCAAGGATTCCGCCGAGATCGCCAAGATCGATGGTATCATCGATCCCATGGCCGGCACCGTCCGCGGCAAGCGCAAGGTCGTCATCACCGATCCCGACACTGGCGAGAGTGAGGATCACTTGATCCCCATGAACAAGCATGTCCTCCCTTACAAAGGTGACTTTGTGAAGAAAGGCCAGCAGCTTACGGAAGGCCCGGTCGTTCCTCACGAAGTGTTAGAGATCTGCGGCCCACACGAACTCCAGGAGCACCTCGTCAATGAAGTGCAGGAGGTCTATCGACTCCAAGGGGTGGAAATCAATGACAAGCACATTGAGATTATCACGCGCCAAATGCTCCGCAAAGTCAAGATCACCGATCCGGGTGATACTGAATTCCTCTGGGACGACCAAGTCGAGCGGACGGACTTCGAGCGCATCAACCGCGAGATCGAAGAGCAAGGCGGGAAGCCCGCCGAAGCCACGCCAGTCTTGTTAGGCATCACCAAAGCCTCACTCGAAACCGACAGCTTCATCTCCGCCGCCTCCTTCCAAGACACCACCCGCGTCCTCACAGACGCGGCCACCCTTGGCAAGATCGATACCCTCCGAGGCTTCAAAGAGAACGTCATCATGGGCCATCTCATCCCCGCCGGTACCGGGTTCCACGACACCCGAGCCGTCACCGTGGAAGAAACCGTCCAACCTGAAATCGACACCCAAGGCGCCGAAGAAACCACCGACGCCCTCGTCGAAGGCCTCACCTAAAGGAACAGGCCCACAGCAACCAAGATTCACCCAGCCAAGAGGCGGTCTCCTAGCGGAAACCGCCTCTTCGCGTCTAGAGAGTCCCTGGGCGGGAATACCCGTAGCAGAATCGGTAACGATTCTCTCGAAGAAGCAGTAGCGGCGGATTCCGGCCGCCGACTCACTGTAGCGGCGGATTCCAGCCGCCGACCTCAACCGAAGACAGAGCAATATAGCAATGGCCCTGACGACGCAGCAGCTCGGTGAAGACGCTTGGATTGCTCTCGATCTGGCGTAGACTGTTTGCCGAACACTGCTCATGAAGTCGACGAAGAACCCGCTGCCTGGCATGAATCCCTACCTTGAGTTGGCGTGGACCGATGCGCATACCATGCTGATCGGATATATCCGCGATGAGCTTACGGACCAGTTGCCTCCAGACCTGCGGCCCCGGGCGGAGGAGGCGGTGGCGATCTCCGCCGAGGAAGGGCGTCGCTATCGCGCGGATGTGGCCATCTCTGAATCGTGGAAACGCGGCCTTCCTCCGCAATGGACGCCTTCGAACGTTCCTGACGGAGTCGTTGTTGCCGAACCCGAGATCATCTCGGCAGAACCCATGACCGAAAGGTGGGTCGAAATCCGGGAGGTGACGGGAAGATTGGTCACGGTGATCGAGGTTCTGAGTGTCACGAACAAGATGGGAGTCGGTGCCACGGCCTACCACCGTAAGCAGGAGAGCTATGTGCAAGCCGGGGTGAATCTGGTGGAGATCGATTTGGTACGCGGGGGGGAGCACGTGATACTTGCTTCGCCAGCTCAGCTTGAGAATCGGTCGTGTTCGCGCTACTTGATTTCCGTTAGTCGTTCACGCCTTCCCGAGCAGTTGGAGGTCTATCAATGTCCTCTGCGGGAACGCCTTCCTGCCATTCGTATTCCTCTGCGTTGCTCAGATGTCGATGCCATCCTCGACCTACAGCCACTCATCGATCGCTGCTACGAGAAAGGCCGGTATTGGCAAACGGACTACGACGAAGTGCTTGATCCACCGCTAGCGCCGGATGACCAGGCTTGGCTGCGAGATCTCGTTGAGGCCACCACTTCCGACTAGACTAACCGAATCCAAAGCGAAACCCGTAGCTCCGGCTTCAGCCGGAGTCCCAAAGCATCCCCCAACCGCAGAGCAAGAAACCGAAGCCGCACCCGAAACCATTTGAAGGGAGTGTTCGGTGTCTATGTTACGTGCTGGGACGAGAAGAGCGAAACCATTTAGAGGGACAGCGAAACCATTTAGGCGGCGCAAAGAAATAACTTACCGAATTTAATTAGGAATGGTTAAATAGTTTGCTACTGTGAAAGTGTGGCAGATGAAGAATTAGTCCAGAGAATTCGAGAGAAGTATCGTTTGATGCTCCCT
>JAUIAH010000001.1 GCA_030425385.1 Verrucomicrobiia bacterium
GACCCTTATGAATTGCCGAACGGCTATCCATTGGTGCACTCGGAAACGCTCCCGCAATGGAACTACACATGTTATCCATTTGAACCTCTAAAAGCTCATCTTAACTAATTCTTGCGCCATTCCCAACTCATGCGCCAACGATTTCGAAAAACTCACCAACCCACCCTTTGTCGCCGCATACACTGATAACCCCTTCGCCCCATGCCCGGCCACCACTGACGTCACCGAAACTACCCGTCCCCCAACACCTCCCAACAACATGCTCCTCACCGCATACTTCGTCAGCACCATCGTCCCGACCAAATTCACCGCCACTCCCCGATGCAAATCCGCTTCTGACATCATCGCCAAAAGCCCATCCACTCCCAGGGCGGCATTATTCACTAGCCCATACAATGTCCCAAAGCGGTCCTGAACTCCCAACACAAACTCGCGGATCGATTCCGTCTCTGCCAAATCAAGAGACGCATAAACTAGCCCCTCCACGCTCGGCCAATCGCTCGGCGACTCCTTTCCCCGACCCGTCCCAATCACCGTGTAGCCCACCCCCACCAACTGCAACGCGATCTCTCGTCCCAACCCACGGCTCGCCCCACTCACCAAAACGTTCTTCGATCTCATCGTTTCAAATCATCACTCACGATCCCGTCCTCCAACCATCACCACCTTTCTGCTACACCCGGGAACGCCGACGTCCTCGTCACCCAACGTCCATCAACCCTTACCGCGGCACAATTTCCCCGCCCCGGTCAGAGGCAAGTGATCCACCAATCGCACCACCGCCGGGACCGCATGCCGCTCTAATTGATGCACACAACTGTCCAGCACTTCCTCTCGTAAGACCTCTTCCGCCACTGACCCATCTGGCACCACCAGCAACTCGACCACTTCACCAATCACCCCACTCCTCTTTCCCCGGGCCAACGCCATCCTCACGCCCGGCACCCCCAACACCACCGCCTCCACGGACTCGGGAGCCACTTTCGCCCCACCCACATTGATCATACCATCCGCCCGCCCTCGAAAAAAACACCGATCCCCCACCCGCTTCACCAAATCACCGGTATCCACCCACGCCGCCGTCTCAGACAATCTCCCCCACAGGCACCCATCATCGTCAAGTCTCCAACACTTCCCCAAATAGGCCGTCGGAAAACCTGCCCGCCCATCCTTCACCGAAAACCCCACCCCCAACTCTGTCGACGCATAGACATGCGTCACTCGCGCACGCGGAAAACGCGTCTTCAATGCATTCAAAAGCTTCGCATCCGCAATCTCACCCCCCAACGTTACGAACTGGAGGTCACGTTGCCCCAACCCACCCGATTGCAAAAGCCCTCGCCACTGACTAGGCGTCGCTGAAAGCGCATTCACGCCGGCCTCACGAAACGCTATCATCGCCGATTCACGCTTAGTCGCTATCGCAAGAGCCGATCCACCTAACACTGCCTGAAACAACAACTGAAGCCCCGCAAAGCGATGCAGGTCATAAAGAAGCCCCCAAACCAACGCCTTCCCCACTCCAAGATCGCGCTTCACTTCACGGGCGAGGCTCTCAAAATCATGGGTCACCCACCGCCTCTCACGCCCCGAAGTCCCCGAAGTCGGCACCAACCACCGCGTCCGATCTGGGTACGAAGACGTCCCCGTCGACGCCTCCATTCGCACACCATCGTCCCCCACATCGCAAGCGCCTAACTGAATCGCCGACACCCAACCATCCCAAGCACACAAAAAAAGCGCCAAAGCGGCGCTTTCCAAATTTCCAACCCTCACAAGCTGACCTCGCCAAGAAACATGCTCGGCCCGCCACCGATCCACAAACGCAACCACATCCCCCACAAGAACACATCCCCGCCCCCCCAACGGGAAGAGCACCTCTTCCGAACCACGCCGCCTCAGCCCATCGACCAATGAAGTCATCTCCCTTTGCTAGCCACTATTTCTGGGAACGCTGACGTCCTCGTCGATCCATAGCCGAATCCGACTGCCCAGGTCCGGGAACGCTGACGTCCTCGTCGGCCCACACTGCCTAAGCCTCTGACCTCTGACCTCTGACCTCTGACCTCTGACCTCTGACGACTCCGCCGAAGGCGGTTAGCCTGCCCTTCATCCAATCGGCATCCTCCGGATCCAAAGGTGGTTTCAGTGCCACAGAATAATCAATGCGACGGTCGTACCGTCCCATCACATAGCACCTCTCCACCAAGGATTGTAACGAAAGCGGCACATCCGCATCCCCTGAGCGCAACGGCACCCGGATAGACGGCAAGGCCGCACGCAAGGCCATGGGATACAGCTCGCATTGTCGCCTCCAAGGTTCCACCATCGCCCGATGCACGCAAGCATAGTAGGCGGCCCGACGATCCGACGGAAGTCGATCTTCCGAAAGGCCAACGCGTTCTCCTCCACGCAAAAGATCGATCTCGACCAAATGCACATCGCTCGCCAGATAACGTGCTTGTTTGCTCATGTAAGCCTCGCGCGAAACTCCCATCCGCTTGTTGGAAGGAGAAAGCACTTCGATGGCCGTGACCACGCGTCCTCCGGCCTCCAAATCCAAGATCTCCACCCACCGCTGCGTCTCCTGCGCATACTCAATGATCAAGGGCTCGGCGACCGCCTGCTCGTTCGAATTCGAAGACACATCGGCGACCGATGCCAATGCGGTCTCCCTTCCCACCAGTGCCACATCGGGGACGACCCACTTCAGGCGCGTCTCCCCATCACTTGATTCATCAACCAGCACCGATTCCTCAGCTTGAGCAAACAACGTGTCCGGCAAACAAGGCTGCAGCGCCTCACAAATGTAGGTGATCAGCCTCGTATGAATGTCACTCCAATAGCCCTCCAGAAAGGGATCCATTCCTGGAAACGGGCTCGCCATCATCTCAGAATCTCAACCCAACTCAAACCTAGCGCCACTGAATTTGCGGCCAACTTCGCAACGCCCGTAGCCTTCAGTAATCAGTAGACAGAATCACTGCCCCTCCAGTCCGGGAACGCTGACGTCCTCGTCGGACCTCTGACCTCTGACCTCTGACCTCTGACCTCTGACTTCTGACCTCTGACCTCTCCGGCGAAGCCGGTCCTGCCCTCACTCAATCGCCGACGGAAAGGCCGGGCACCGTGAAGACGTTGATTGCTCCGTCTCAGGATCCGACACGACATAGAACCGCATCGTACCCTCCAAATCACAAATCCAAACCTCTTCAGCCCCAGCCTCAAAATAAAGCCGCCTCTTCTCAGCGAGTTGACCTGCGGTGTTTGAGGGCGACACCACCTCAACACAAATCTCGGGAGCCATCTCAAACGCCAGTTGGCCCTCCACTTCAGCGAAACGACCATCCGTATACCACCCAACATCGGCCGCCCGCACACCGTCAAGCGTTGAGATCGGACACTCTGGCAAAGCCTTTCCCCCCAAAAGCCGATGCAGGGTCAACAGAATGTCTCCTTGCAGGAAAGAGTGGCTTCCACTCGCGGGCGGCATCATCAGAACTTCTCCATGGCGATTCGTCTCCACCTTCCCCGGCCACTCAGCCAGCGCCCGGTCCTCCAAAACCTCAGCCCATCGCTCCCGATTGAACACCAACGCCTCCAATCGCGAAGGCAGTTCAAGAACAGCAGTCATTGTTTAAAAAAGTAACCCATCGCCCAAACCAGTCAAACCCGCTCTGCCGAAGTCGGTCTGCAGCCTTACAACTGCCCACGCCCTCTGACCACTTCGGCACAGCCAATTCTCATGATGAGTGTTCATTAGTGCCCATCAGTGGTTCAATCCAGAAGCAGCCACTTCATCATTCAACATTCCTCGTTCAATATTGGGTACCCATTAGTGGCTCAATCGTGACTCAAATTACAAACCGCTTCCACTCCAACGCCCTCAGCGGCCCAAAGTTGATCAAATAACCAACCCGCGATTTCGTCACCCGCATGTAGTTCAGCAACTGCGCCTCGTGTTCCGGCAGCAGTTCCTTGACAGCCTTCAACTCCACCATCATTCCCCCACAGACCACCAAGTCCGGAATATAACGCTTCTTCAGTTCTACTTGCTTATAGAACACTCGCAGGCTCACTTTCGAAGCAAACGCGATCCTTCGATCCTGCAACTCCCATTCCAAGCTCTCCTGATAAATCTCCTCCAGCAAGCCACCGCCAAGCACCTTGTGAACCTCAAACGCCGCCCCCATCAGGGCATACCCCTCCTCCCGAAACAAGCCTTTCTCAGCATCAGCACTCATCAACAATATCTACCCACCATTCGAACATCTCTCATCGAACCACTTATTTCCACTAATCCACACTCATATTCATCAGGTCCAATCACTTCATCCTTGTAAACCTGCTTGTTCAACATTGGATATTCCGAGCGAAGCGAGCCTCCTTTCAATCAGCGTTCATTAGTGTCCATCAGTGGTTCCTTTCTTCCCCGCTGTCACAAATCGCGATTCACATTAATCAACACTTCCACATCACATCATCATTCTGTTGCCCCACCACACAACACACAACCCAATCAGTGTTCATTAGTGTCCATCAGTGGTTCGCCCCCAAACCCAACCACTTATTTCCACTAATCCACACTCATATTCATCACCCCCATTCACTTCATCTTTGTAAGTCGGCTTGTTCAACATTGGATATTCCGAGCGAAGCGAGTCTCCTTTCAATCAGTGTTCATTAGTGTCCATCAGTGGTTCACCTTCCAAAACCTAACCACTAATTTCCACTAATCCACACTCATATTCACCAGGACCATTCTGCCCACACACTTAAAGTAGTTTCAGCGGATCGATCAGTGTTCATGAGTGTCCGTCAGTAGTTCCTTTCCTTCCTCACCGCAACAAACTAGCACTGCCACATTTCCGCAACTCCTTTGCCCCACCACACAACCCAATCAGTGTTCATGAGTGCCCATCAGTGGTTCCTTTCCTTCCCCGCTGTCACAATCAAATCAATCACATAGTCCTGCTCCTCTTGAGTCAACGAGCTCGAACTCGGCAAACAAATCCCTGTCCGATTCAACCTCTCCGCCACCTCACCCCCCACCATTTCAAAGCCCTCATAAAGCGGCTGCAAATGCATCGGTCGCCACACGGGACGCGACTCCACGTTGTGTTCCGCCAACAGACGAATCAGATCGTAACAAGACCTTCCAAAAGCCTCCTCATCCACGGTAAAACAACTCAACCACCGCGAATGCCGGCACCCCTCCTCTTCCAGCTCAGGCTGCGGTTCAAGCCCGGGCACGTCCTCGAACGCAGCCACATACCGATCAAACACCGCCCGACGCGCCAACACGCGCTCCTCCAACACCTCAAACTGCCCACGAACAATCCCTGCAATCACGTTGCTCATCCGGTAATTGTAGCCCAACTCCGAGTGCACATAATTCTTCACGCCCTCGGGATCTGGATCCACCGCCTGCTGACTCCACTTCCTCGCCTTCTCCGCCCAGGCCTCCCTCTTCGTCACTAACATCCCCCCCGTCGTCCCCGTGATCATCTTATTTCCATTAAACGAAAAAATCCCCACCTCCCCCAAGGTCCCAGGATGCGCCCCACGATAACGCGCTCCTAAAGACTCCGCCGCATCCTCGATCACCGGCACCTCATAACGCTGACAAATCTCTAAAATCGCCGCCATCCGTGCGGGTTGGCCAAACAAATGCACCACGATCACCGCCTTCGGCAAGCGATTCACCGCCGCGCGCTTCTTCAAAAACTCAGATAACAAATTGGGATCCAAGTTCCAGGAACGCCAATCCGAATCCATGAAAACCGGCACCGCCCCCTGATAGCGAATCGGATTCGCACTCGCCGCAAACGACAAGCTCGGCGTCACCACCTCGTCGCCAGCCTCCACCCCGACAAGGCGCAAGCCCAAATGCAAGCCAGCCGTCCCCGAGCTAATCCCAACCACCGGACACCCAACCAAAGCGGAAGCCGCCTCTTCCAAAGCCACCAAATTCGGCCCCACCGTCGACAACCAATTCGTCGCAAACGCCTCCTCCACATAACGCAAAGAAGCCTCACTCATGTGAGGCACTGACAAATACAAACGCTCTTTCAATCGATCAATCATCGTCTAATATATTCAACATCCCGCCCTTCAACATTGCAATCGCACCAACACACTTTCATTCGCCGTCCTGAACGCTCATATAAGCAATAAATTCCCAATGGTCTTGGGGTAAACTGAATCTCCCGAAAGCGTAAACCGATCAAATCCTAAACCCTAAATCATGCGTAGATCACAACTTTCAATCTCAGAATCTAAACTCCCTGTGGTTTTACCTGACGAATTCAACTGATTCCTGACTTCTACATTCGCGCCTATTGGCGTTCATTCGCGGTCACAAATACCGATCACCCGGCACCCTCTCTCGGATCACACGAGCAGGCGTCCCGTATGTGACGACTCCATCCGGCACATCATCGACCACCAACGCTCCAGCACCAACCACCGACCAATCCCCGACCGAACGTCCATGCAGGACCGTCGCCCCAATAGAAACCGCGCTCCCTTCACCAATCCTGACATTCCCACCCGTCGTGACTCCTGGAGCCAGCGAAGCGTAGTCATTCAGGACGCCATGATGATCTAACGACGCTCCCGTGTTGACGATGCATCCCTCTTCCACATGAGCCCCAGGACCAATCACGGTGCCAGCCAAAACCACACTCCCCGCGCCTATCCTCGCACCAGATCCAACAACCGCGGATGGATGAACCACGGGAGGAAAGCTCACGGACGCTGGCAACGCTCCCCTCAAGCGATCTGTCACCAATCGACGCGCATGGTTATCACCAATGCCAACGACGATAGCCGTCACCTGATGGAGCTCAACAAATCCTGCTAGGCCATCATCGCTTCCTAGCAAAGGAGCGATCTCCAACACGTCACCTGCACTGCCGCCATTCTTCGCCACAAAGCCAACAAGTTCATGATCGCCAGAAGCCAAAACGGCGTCAGCCACCACCAAGCCGTGGCCACCGACGCCGACAATGATCAGCTTTGGAAGTCCCTTAAGCGTCTCGCTCATTCAATCCCATCGCGTTGATCATCACCTCATTCACCTTGTGCACATCGTATTTCTCCTCGGCGATTTCTCGTGACCGTTTGCCCATGCTCACAATCAACTCGGGGTCATCGATGAAACGACGCATGGCCTCAGCCAAGGCCTCTACATCTTTCACCCGCACCAGAAAACCATTCTCACCCTCTAGCACTCCCTCTCCTCGCTCTTTCTGCGCTTTGCCCAGTTCAGTAAGCGGTACCGTCTCTCGACATCCAGGAGCATCCGTCGTGATGATTGGGCGCCCTGTGGCCATGGCCTCTAGAACCGTGCGCGGCGTGCCTTCGCGATAAGAAGGAAGCACATACACATCACATTCATTCAAATAAGGGCGCACATCATCAGTTCCCGGAACATAACGAACTTTGCCATCACCAACCCATCCTTCTATTTCCGTGCCTGACAGGCCGGCCGGATTGGGGTCAAGAGGCCCTACCAACGTAGCCCAACAAAATTCAGCACCAACACAGCTCGACGCTTCAACAAACTCACAAATACCCTTATCAATCAACATTCGCGCAATGAGCAGAAACTGAACCGGCCGACCATTTGCAAACTTAGGTAGGCGCAACGGAAACCGTTCAAGATCAATACCAGAACCAGCCACCTGAAAGACTGATAACCCCTCAGGAATAAGTCCCAATTTGCGAAACTCTGCCTCATCATCGGGATTCTGAAAGAAAACTCCAGAGCATGCCTTGAGACTGCATCTCATCAATAAACCTACGACTCGCCGAAGTAATGATCGCCTAAAACCGACAGCATCCGTAAAAACATAGCCCAAGCCAGTAATCATCGCATATACCCGGGGCACTCTCCGAACCCTAGAAGCTAGCGCTCCGTATATAACCGGCTTCATCGTATAGCAAAAGACGAGATCGGGAGACTCCTTACGCATCAAGGCCAGCAAAGAGCGAAAATAGAGAATATCCCCTAAGATCCCAACACCGGACCTAGATAGCGCTATAGGACTATAACAGTATCCTGCCTCTTCGAAACGACGCTCAACCTGCCTATCCTCTTCAGCTGCAGTCCCGAGGATACTAGCCCCAAGAGAATCAAGTTTCCTGATAAAGTTCCAACGAAAATTAGTCAGCGACGGCGCGTAACTAGCACAAAAAAGTATCTTCATGTTAACTTGTTGACGCATAATTCTTCAAGCGTTCGAAAATAGTCACCCGGAGAGCGGTTCAATATCTCACCCCTCATCAGCGGCACTCGCGAATTCATATCGTAAGTCAAAGCCCTCTCCATCGCAGTTGCCAACTCAGCCACCGCATCTGCGTCGCAAACCTCGATACCTGGAAGAGCATCAATCCCCCCGGCACATCTTGTCGACACGACGCGAGGACACAAGGCCATCATTTCAAGTAAGGTATTTGGAAATCCCTCTTTCCTCGAAGACACAACTCCTAAGCACGCACCCTGTAAGATCGGATAAGGATTGGCCAAAAAACCCACCAGATGAACCCTACCATCAAGCCCCTTCTCCACTACGAGCTTCTCCAGCCTTTCCCGACAAACTCCGTCCCCAACTATGACCAAACTCATCTTCCCTGAACGAATCTGCGCGAAGGCTCTTATCAAAACATCGAACCCCTTTTCAGGGATCAGCCGGCCAACTGACGCAATATAGTCGCCCTCCAAACCGCACTCCAATTCCACTTCCTCTTGCGCAGCTGATGACACACACTCAAAATCAATCGGGTTTGGAAGAACATGTATATTGAGAGGTTTTAGTTGAGGAGCAAATTCAACCAGCCTTCTCTTCATGTAATCAGTTTGGCATATAAGCAACTCCATCCCTGAATACACACGGTACAATAGACTAAACTCCCAACGCCTAAGACCAAAGAACCTATCCCCTACTACTGTACTCTCTCGAGCAATATGAAAATTTACTCTCAGAACACCCAATCTTCGAAGTAGACAGATTTCAGAAGTAACGTGAACATGTGACGTAAACACCCTAGCAAATACAGATCCACGACGCAGAATAATGAACGGCAACAGGGCCAATCCAATTTTTGTAGTCCAAGCTCCAACACACACCTCCTCATATTTACTACTTTCACTCCAACAAGAAGCATCCGCACCCGACAAGAAGATGACTACCGCTCTGCGTCCAGAAGAAATACTTTCGAGGACCAACAGCCGCAATATTTTTTCTGCTCCACCAAGAACTGTCGAAGGAACAACAAAAAGGTCAGTAGGATCTTTGTCTTTCACTCTTTAGAGACAGTTCTATCACTCCAACACTGATACCAGTTTATCAAGCTACCCAGAGCCCATAACTGAGCCTTGTGGTCCCTGACTCCAGAAAGATGTTCGTTCCAAAACCTCTTAGCCACCCGGCGATCTATCCCTAACTCATCCAAAGCATTAGAATGCAGTGCATCTTCAAACCAATCACGCAACTCGCAACGCAGCCATGCGCTCAATGGAACCGAAAAACCTTTCTTAGGTCGATCCACAAGCTTTTTGGGAATGTGCTTGTACAGAACTGCACGCATGGGTGCCTTCAGAACGCCCTTATGAAGCCGTATGGCTTTAGGCAAAGTCCATGCAAACTCGATCAAACGATGATCTAGAAGAGGAGCCCTTGATTCTAGACTAACAGACATAGAAGCGCGATCTACTTTCGTTAGTATATCTCCGGGAAGATACTTCACGCTATCATAAAACTGGAAGCCAGCAATTACATCCAAAGCGCTATTACTTCCCTCCATCCCCCCACTTCCTTTACTGTTATCATGATTCAGTAAAATCTCGTCGGGCCATATTCGCGTAAGGCTTGAAAACAACTGGCTGCTGGACGACGAGGACAGCAATTTTAACAAACGTAGAGTACGGTGAATATTTTGACCAGGTGAAACAGAATATTTCGACAACAGATCAATCAGGGGCTGAGCGCAGGTTCGTCGGCTCCATCCCGGCAATATCCGGCAAGCAGCCCATGCCCGCGAGGCGATCCGATAATTATTATAGCCCGCGAAAAATTCGTCACCCCCGTCCGCAGAGAGACTAACGGTAACATATTGCTTTGCCATCCGCGAAACACAGTAAGTCGGAATTATGGACGAATCAGCCATAGGCTCATCCAGGATGTATGGTATCTTTGGAATTACATCCAGAGCCTCCTTAGCGGAAAGCCTGAACTCGGTGTGATCGGTTCCGAGATGTTTAGCATACGCTGCCGCGGCCGCTGATTCATCAGAAAGCTGTTCATCAAATCCAATTGTAAACGTCTTAATGCGTGTGGTCGATTGCCGCTGCATAAGAGACACCACCAACGCTGAATCAACCCCGCCAGACAGGAAGGCACCCAATGGCACATCCGCTTCCATTTGTCCATGAACGGCCCGCATCAGGTGACTCTCCAACCCGTCAATTGCCTCATCAAAACTGCCCCTAAATGGCTCGTTCACGCCCGCATCATATGCACGAGACATTTCCCAGTATAGACTGCTCGTAACACAACCGGACATATTCACATCTACAATCTGTCCCGGAAGAACCCTTACGACACCCTCAAGGATCGAACTCTCTCCCGACAAATATCCTCTTCCAAGATACTCAGCAATTCCCTCTCTACACACAGCGAAAGGCAACCTTCCAGTTGCTAACAACGCTTTAAGCTCAGATGCAAAATAGACGACATCGTCACGAATAAAGTAATAAATTGGTTTCTCGCCAAGCCTATCACGACACAATATTAGTTTTCTGCATTCGCGATCATACACTGCAAAAGCGAACATCCCCACCACCTTGTCCAGTGCCCTTCGGATGCCGTACAACCTAATCGCTTCGACTAATACCTCGGTATCCGAACCGCCGCAAAAAATCGCACCCTTTTCTTCGAGTTCCTTCCTAAGTAGAACGTGGTTGTAAATCTCGCCATTGAAAGTCAGAGCATATCGGCCAGAATGGTCGACCATAGGCTGATGGCCTTTGTTGCTCAACTCAACAATCGCTAGGCGGCGGTGACCTAACACACAACCAGGGCTCCCGCCAGAAGCCCATATCCCATCTCCATCCGGCCCCCGATGTCGGATGGTTTCCATCATCCTCACGACACGACAAGACAGCTCGCCCTGGGCCTCCCCCCCCCCCAAATCAAACGCCCCTGCTATTCCACACATAAATATCGCCATTCATTGTTCACATTCCAGCTCTACAAATCGACCTTGCTAAGAATACCTTGTTTGGTAGAAGCCCGATTTCTACGAATACCGCCACGCCCCTTACTTTGACAGACAGAAACGAAGCACGCATAGATTATCCCTCCCCAAAGAAATGGAAGATACACATGCGGAGTCCCCATTCCTGCGACCCAATAGCATATGAAAAGTGACACCGTCGGCCCGGTTATCCTTAATGCCTTTGCAGGAATTAGCAACAACCTGATCAGGCATCCGAAACCAACCAACCCAGTCTCGAGCAATAGAACAACAATTGCATTGTGGGCAGTGACCCGACCACCAAACTCTGGTCCAATGAGCAGAGGCGATTGACCAAGGCCAATTCCAAAAAGAAAATTCATCCAATTCTCCGACCAAAGGCGCAGACTAGCCAGTAGCAGCTCGACTCGAAGAGAACTGCTACCCAACTCATCAGTGCTTTGGGATCCCGATATAGCTTCCCACAGTTTAGAAGTTCTCTTTAGTCCACGAAAATCATCTAGATTCTCAATCAAAGCCGAATTAGCAAGGAAGGTGAGGGTCAGCACTCCCATGATCACTGCAACTGCGATCAAAGCGATCTTGGCCGCCCAACTCTTGATCCCCAACATAACTACTACACTAAGACTCAAAGCACAAAGGATCCAATAGCTATTCGATCCTGAAGACACGAGGCCAAAACTTCCTAGCAATCCGAAAGCCAAAACTGCTACAACCCTGACATTTAGTTGTCCAATTCCCTTTAGGATGATCGATAAAGGAGCGATCAACAAACAAATGTAAGATCCGAATGCATTCGGATTGCCGAAATAGCCGGCGAGACGCCCAGCAACCAGCACCTGCTCAGGGAAGAATATAATTCCAGCGATGGCATACAATAGGGGAAATGCGCTGCAAAACAAAAAAATCCAGTAGAACGGCTGCAGTTCAACACGAGCCTTGTTAGTTCGAGCAATCCAAGTAAGTATTGCCACGAATGAAACGATTTGGAAATATCGGTAGCTGGCGCTGAGGAAACCAAGTAAATCGGATTGTTCCCCTGGCTCCTGTCCATTCGAAAGTCCGATTAGGATTGCAAAAAAGAAGAGCAATCCACACGGAAGATGTTGCTTGAAGACTGAGTTCCCGAACCTCGGCAGAATCTTACAAAGCAGTATGATGAAATAGACATCGAAAACGTAAAACGAAGTTGGATAGATTCTTAGGAAATAGGCCGCATAGAAAAGCGGTGCCCACTTGATATAGTTAATCAGCTCCGAGTGATTCATCAGGAAAGACTTCTAACGATTCCCAGGAATTTGCCCATTTGGTAAGCGGTGGACAACTCGACAGGGCAACGAACATCTATATCTTCAACGGCAAGACGCTCTACAAAGCTTTTTAAAACTTCTACTTCTCGCGAAGCACAACCGAGATCATGACGCTCCACAATCGCAGCTAACTCTGTATCTTCTGAACAGACTCCTATAACAGGCCGCCCTGCCTCCAAGTATTCGAAAAACTTGCCCGTCAATACCGTTTTTTCAAATGGGTCAGTCCCAAGTGCAAGCACAAGCGCCGTCGCAGCCCGTTGAATTTCCTTTATTTGTTTTTTAGATACTCTGCCGTGAAAAGCTATTTTCAGATCAGGATACTTTTGCATGTAATGCTCAACCATCCTGGTTTCAGCACCATAAAAAGTAAACTCAACGTTTAAATCTTTGCAGTTCGAGATTGCATCAAAAAGAGGAGATAGATCTCGCTTATGTCCATAGAGAATTCCTGTATAAACCAGTCGAATAACCGAATCCTTTGGCGGAAGCGGTTCAAAGTCTTCTGGCTCATCTGCACTGTTGTAGACAACATAAGTGTCCTCAGGCCGATTAAGCACTTTACCCAAATTATGACGCATCCCCTCCCCTACAGTTACAAGTCTTGAAGCAGAACAGAGAATCTTTTTCTCGTAATATTTATCAACCGCTCTCATCACGAAACTTCGCTTCCTATAATGGCTAGAGGCCCATAAGTCTCTGTTATCCGCGACCCAAGGCACATTATATCTGGATACAGTGTGTGATGCAATAACGTGGCAAAAAAAAGGAAGCGCTGAACTAACTACGAAGTCAGGCTTTCCTGAATCAGAAACTTCACGCTCAATTGCACTTAGCCACTTACGCTTACAAATACTTGGAACATCAGGAAAGCAAAACCTTCTTAATGCTGCCTTAATGATCCGAGAAACTCGCGATTCACCACGGGGATTAGGCTCGAGCATCCGTACAAAAGCGCTTTGTTCGATCGAAATCTTAGTGAACTGAGATTCATCGACATCAAAAGTGCCACGACGGCTGGATCCGCAGGTACAGAACACTACAACCTCTATTCCTTCTTTCGCCAGCGCTGATGCAATACGGTACGTCCTCGCCGCTCCGATAACATTTAACGGAGGAAACCACCAAGAAATAAGGAAACATCTCATTTGCCTATAGAGTTCTACCTATCAGATACTTATCCAGAGTATCCATATGAGCGGATCATTCGACCACAGACCAATTTCACTTTTCTCCTATCAACACTTGGCATACGTTCTTGCCACTCAAAGTCAGGAATCAACCTAATACTAGAATTCATGCGCATACGATTTCCAGCAACAGTATGTCCCTTCGGCAGAGGCATACCTGAAGATAGAAGGTTGGCTACATTGTCAAAATCAGTGTCCAGCATCTTTCCTAGTTTCTTGAAGAGCTGATGCGGATTCTTCACAAAATCCTCATACCTTACAAACAACTTTTTATCGAAAGGAAGAAGAGAACTAACTTTTTCACACATATAATTCGTGTGGACCCAAGCCATTGCAGAACGTAGAGCGGCTCGTTTTTTGAGCTCGTTTTGCACTCCCATTTTCACATCTCTCTCTAAGCTTTTCGCCAATGACCAAGCAACCGCGCGGGGATCTCGAACCAAATGAATCAAATAGAAGTCAAGTTCTCTTATCCTAGACAATGCAAGCGCCCTGAATGGGCTTTTAGATGAATCAATCACAACCGGAACACCCGCCTCCCTGGAAATGGCTTCGATAAGGCCGCTAGTTTTGATACAATACCCCTCCTGGTCTAACGCAATGTTAGCTCTTCCAACAATAGGAATCAGCCGCTTACGCTCAATGACTCTGCGGCGCTCCTCGTAATGCCGAATCTGCTCGTCAGACATTCCGCTAACTTGATCGGACACATTTCGCCAGAAGTGACATTCCCTTAGCTTCTTCTCGCAGGCGCAATACCGATTCTCTAGCCACGAATCGGCGAAGTTTGATAATTCACCGACACTCGCTACGCCCTGACCGCTTCCTATGGCTATGTCCAAAACCGTGGAACCCGACCTTCCATACCCACAGATATACACTAACTTTACTCGATCTTTCTCTGATTTCATTGCTCACAAAGGCCACACTATTTACATGCTTACTTTTCGAATTTGACCACATGGCTCAAGCTTATTGACTTACAGACATCGATATATGGTATATACCTCTTCCGTTCATCTATCAACTCGCTCAATCTAAATGATGTTTGCAAAATAGGGCGTAGATTTATGTCCCGAAATTTTGATCGGCCCGCTTGAGACGGCTCTCCTCACTTAATCTTCTCACTTAATCTCCTCACTTAATCTCCTCACTTAACTAGTTACTGGTGAAGGCCTCTCCGAACACCTGAAATCCCAGCATGAACCGCCGTGGCTAATCTCGTATAATATCCACATCTACAATGCGTGCAAGAGGGGCCATAATTATTAGCCTGGTAAAGCCAGAATCCCTTCTCTCGAGATCCCGATCACAGCCCATCGCCAACCCTCAAATCGATCTTCGAAGTCTGCTGAACTCAGTGCTTTCCACCCAAAGTTAGTTCCGCCCAACGGCAAAAGTTGATCAACCTCCAGAATGCCGAAGTCATCGGCTTCTTTCCGCTCATCACCTGGATGCTCTCAGCTTGGATCCGGGAAGCATTCAGGAAGGGTATTTCTTCTGCATATTCCAACCATCGATCTACACTCTTGGGGCAGGAGCGGATCCAATCTATCTGGGGGGTTGCGAAGCCAATTTTATCCTTTCTGTCAAGTATAACGTCAGGGACGATCCCACGCATTGCAGCTCTAAATACCCGCTTAGTTTCGCCTTCCGGTGATAAGAGATAAGACTCGGGAAGGGAAAGCGTAAATTCTGCTATATCCGGATTCAAAAAGGGAACTCTACTTTCTATGGACCAGCACATAGAATTGCGGTCACCATGCCGAAGTAGCATCTGAAGCCCCCCGTCTGTCAAAGACCAGCGGAGATTGTTCACCAGGCATCGCCCTAAACAACCGGAAGATGATTGGGCCACCTGTGGACGGCTCATCCTAACATCTACTTGTTCTAACTCACTTCGAATTAGCCATTCCGGTATGGGATTTCGACCTAAAGCACTGTAGGCTAGCCCAGTCATCTTGTGGGGAATCAGTGCTGAGCCGAGAGCCCTGACGGCTTCTTTTATGCCTCGATCAGGCCACCCTGCCCACTTATGCAGGAATGGGACAATCTCGGAATATCGTCTACACTGGATGAGACTTTGGAGATATGCTGCGGGATAGCCAGAATAGCCCGCCAGAAGCTCGTCTGCACCCTGACCATCTAATACGACCGTAACGCCTGCTTCCCTCGCCATCCTGTAGACCGTTCTCTGGGCGTAGATACTAGAACTGCCGACGGGTTCCCCCTGCACTCTGATTAATTCATCAAGATCTGAGGCGAACCCTTCTCCCGAACCGGACGCGCTATGGGCAATCGCGCCGACATAGTCATTCACAAGACCTGCCCACTTCCCTTCGTCTACGCTTGACCCTGGAGCCAAATAGGAAAACGTATGAATTGGCCGGTCCGGCTCAAGGTACCTCATCGCACATACAATTGCAGATGAATCGACTCCTCCAGACAAGGCAGCTCCAACTGGCACATCACTTCTAAGATGTAGGCGGATACTATCAAGAAATAGCTCCCTCATTTCTTCAACAGCGCTTTCAAAACTGGTGTTCGCTTTTTCAACGGTACTGGGCCACCACCACCTCGTCTGCTTAGCGCACTTATTCTTACCTAAATCGACAATCAAATAGTGACCAGGCATTAACCGACTGATCCCATCGTAGAATGTCGATTCCATTTCCTCATATCGTCCCCAAACCAAATAATCATATGCACTTTGAAAGTCCATATATGGCCTTTGAGGCACAAGTTGAAGCATGACTGGTAATTCAGACGCAAAAATGAATCCACACGGGTCAGGTCGATAATAGAATGGTTTTATTCCAAACGCATCACGCACACATGTAAGAGTGTTTTCAACTTTGTCGTAAACACAAAAGGCAAACATGCCGCGCAACTTGGACAAGCAGGCGATTCCCCATCGCGCCCAACAAGCTAAAAGCACAGTGGTATCGGAATCACCCAGAACAGCCTCACCTAGGGATAACAACTCCACCCGTAGCTCACGGTAGTTGTATACCTCACCATTGAAAACAATAGTATAACGGCCATCAGCACTCCGCATAGGCTGGTGTGCTCCTGACGAAAGATCAATAATAGACAACCGCGTATGGCCCAAGAACAAAAAAGCGCCACCTATGCGAATCTTCTCAAGCCCATGGTCGTCTGGACCACGATGTCGCAATAGTTCAAGCCCGGCTTCCATTCGAGCTAAGCTTTCGCCCGGTTGAGAATTAGTAAATGTTCCGAGAAGCCCGCACATTGAATTGATAGTAGAGATGAAAAATTGGACAGATCATGAAAAATAAGCTGAGCCTAAAGAAATCCGTAAGATAAATGATTTTAACCGCCGTCGCTAATCTGGATTCAAAAATGACCTTTGAGCCCGTTAATACTAAGGTCTACGAAGGAATTTCAATATGGAGAATCGATGGACGGCCAGGACAATCCGATGATCTCCTGGCAATCGCGACATCAATTCGCGAGCGGAAACTAAGCAGGATACGCATGTAAATATTAGAGTGAAAGCAAAATAGATTGCACCCTCAGTGATTAAATGTTGAGCGATAATGGCGGCGAACAAAAAGGCGACAGCAACGAAGAAGAGTTTCATTACAGCTTGGGACCAACGAAAATTACAGAGACGTGCACTTACCCATCGATTCCAAAAAGTATGTACTATATAAGATGCCGCAAAAGCTACTCCGAGACCCTGAATCCCCAAAACCATAAGCAGGACAGCACTTAGTCCGACGTGAAAGCATGCGAAAACTGTTTGTGTTGCGGCATACCATTTTGGTTTCGCCTTTGCTAACTGTATATACCCAAGAGGCCATGAGATTACCCTACCAAAAATCCCGATAATGAACCAAGGAAGAAGGACCTCGCCCGCCGCAAACCGACCAGAATAGAATGCCTCCATCAACCAAGGCGTCAATAAAGTTGTCGCAACTAAACCAGGCAACGCTAGTAGAATACCCACTTCTGTCTGCTCATTCACTAGAAGATTCATCTTCTCATTCTTGGCAGCAACTGCAGTCAGCCGTGGATAAAAATCTGCCCCCATAGCTCCGAGAATAAAACCAGCAAACATTCCAGAAATTCCCCAAGCAGCTTGGTAGATTCCATTCGCTTCCAGACCAGAATGACGTAGCACAATAATGCGGATCGCAAAATCAGCTCCTGTGGTGAGAAGGCCACCCCACATGAAAGCCGAGCCAAGGGTGAGCAGCTTCCTTGATTTTTGTAAAGTAGCAGGCCAACTAAGATTTACGCTTGGAACCGAAATTTGGCTTACTACTCGCCATGAAAAAGCTAAATTTATTGCGGCAGTAAGGAACATGGCCCATACGATTGCTCGCTCACCAAACAATGAATATAGACCTATACTGATCCCAGCGCTTGTTGCTGCTGCAAGGATTTGCAGCTGGGCTAATGCTCCTATTCTACGGGTTCCCTGAACCAATGCCATCTGCCCCTTTGAAACCGAGCCAAGCAAGAGGGTCGGTCCGAGGATAGTGATCGCTAAAGCGTATATCCCAGACCCAAAGGCCAAAACACTGATCGGATATGAGACTATCGCCACAAGGACCCAACCGAATAATCCGGTTATCCAAGACATTCGTCTCAACATCTTTGCAGTCTGGGAAAACTTTACCGTGTCGCCAGTGCTATGCGCGCAGCTGACTTCGCGAACCCCACTCTGGGCGATGCCCATATTCGTCAACGTACTCAATAAGCCAAGAATCGATTGAAACCAACCGAGTAACCCAATCCCAGAAGGTCCCAACATCAGCGCCAACGACTTGATTCGCACTAACCCTATTATGTAGCAAACAACTTGAGCGCCACCTATAATCGAGGACGATTTAATTATCTGACCATAGGATCCACGATTTTTTGTATTTTCCGTGCTATTTATAGCTTGAAATGTGCTCTCGCGTCAGAATTGATGGATGTATTAATGCGGCCTGTAAATACAGGTAATCTATGCAGCATAAGCTATATGGCGACCGTTGAAATAACTCATGATTCGTTCTGGCTGTTTCTGGATGCTTCGCATGAACGAGATCACATTCGCTTTTAGCTCGGCAATAGTTCTGGGCATTCGCCTTGTATTTACGTTCTTCTTTAAATCGCGGTTGAGGTATTCGTCGGCATTGAGTTCTGGCGAGTAGCCTGGTATGAACTCAAGCCTGAGATTTGGCTGCTCCACTACCCAAGACTTGACCCGCTTTCCATGATGAACCGGAAGGTTGTCAGTGATGACAACCACGGGCCCTTCGGTTGACTTTACCAACTTGGATAGAAACAATATAAACTTGGATTGTGTCATTGTGGCTGTGTAGCACATGAACCGAAGTTCACCCTTGTTTGTCACTGCACTGATCATGTTGATTCTATACTTCTTGCCGCTCTTCTTGAGTTCCGGAGTTTCTCCTTTAGGCGCATAGCCCCGTTGAGCATTCACCTGATTCGTCGCCCCAACTTCATCAACCCAGTAGATCGTCGCACCCTCATCCTTAGCCTGTTTCGCGATAGCTGGATACTCTTCCTTCAACCATCTCTGCACTGCAGGACCGCTTTGCTGCCAAGCCTTCTTTATTGGTTTCTGCGGCGTGAATTCCCACTTCTTCAAGTACTTCCTCACCGTCCGAATATGAAAGGTGATCTTGAATTTTCTCTGGATGAGATCTCTGACCGCAGCAGCCGTCCACAGGACAAATGGCATTCGTAGTTGGTCCGGCGTATTCTCTCGGATAATCGTCACTATGTTTCCACATTGCGTCCACGACAACTTTGCCTGCTCTCCTGGTCGCCGCCCACGCCGTACTAGCTGAAGCGCCTCCAGACCTCCTTCCTCGTAAAGGTCACACCAGCGGCAGACATTCTGTCTTGAAGCGCCGAGCGCGAGTGCAATATCAGTCTTGGAATATCCCTCTTCAAAGAACATATTCACCGCATTCTGACGCTGCAGCAATTGCTCAGCACTAGATAGCTTTCTTCCATCTCCTTTCACGCCATGTTGAACCCTTGCACTCAACAAAAGTTCCTGTATTTGGTGGCCGCATTAATAGCAGGTCACAATGAGAAGGAAACGTGAACGCGTTGGATTGACCATTCACAATGGTAGAAATTTGTCTTAAGTGTATACAGCCAAGGATTGACCCCTTCGCCGTTGAATTGGGTTGCTGAGCCAGATCGAGTTCGCTGAGGATTTAAAAGTAAAACGTTAGGAAGCTTTTCCTGCGGTGGGACGTGGGACAACACTTTCCTCCCTATTCTTGCTACCAGAAAGTGTTCAAGTTTTTACAGCAAGCATGAAGAAACACCATTTATCAAGTAACTACCCGAGTAGTTACTTGATATCTCGCTACACGCGCGAATTCACTATACACCATAGCCTCACCAATCGAGCCCGAACTTTTCTGTTATCCAAGCCTCAGACTCATCGATGATTTTACTAGCAGACGCTCCTAATTGTGGACGTGGCACGACGATTGATTTTTTACCAATCGAGGTTGACCAACTTCTTGCGCCGGAACGTTGGTACAACTCACGTAATCCACGATATAAGAGACCTCCACGGGAAAGATTCTTACATACTGGTCCCGCGATTCTTCTATGAATAGCACTCCCAATGGTAGCATTGGGTAGAATATAGGCGCCATTCGACCGTGTTTTTGCATTATGCTCACCGAAAGAGAATTTCTCTCGCTCAAGGCAAAACTCCGATTCAAGAGGCGACCAAAAACGATCACTCCCTAGCTCTTCAAAGGGAATCACAATCAACGCATCAGCATGAAAGTGGGAGGTCAACACATCGAACAGCTCTTTGTAACGATAGATCTTTGCCTGATTACTATCATTAACATAATCATCAAAATTGGGATACTTTGATGCCAATGAAGAATAGAGTTCTGCATAAAGCGAATAAAGCGCCTCTCGTGGCCTTCGAACGGAAACAATCAATTTAACTTCGAAACCATTTAGAATTACACTCAATCTCGAGAGCTTTTCTTGCCAGCTGGTCCCACCATCGGTAGTTATACATTCTTCCGACATTAGTAATGGCAGATCAGAGTAATTCGAACTTAACTCGGTCCTCAGTAATCTCACAGAGTCCGACGATAACTTAGTATTGTCTGAAAGCACGGCCATCAAATCTAGATACTTTGCTGCCTGCTTGCGGTGCCTAGGCTGCAATACGCCTAAATATTCCCAGTAGATACCGTCGCCAGGCTCAAATAAATCAGCCTGCAGAGTTGTTGTCGCGGTCTTAGGCAATCCAATATGAACATATGCTTTCACGGGAAACTATAGATGCAAAAAATTGGCTATATCCGAGGTTCGCAAAGGCGATTCATAGGCTAGAGACTGTATTCTAAGGTGAGTGGCGATCGAATGACTCGATCAGATTGTGACGCAACCTTGTACAGGAAAGCGCAATTAACGGTTGCTTTGGAGAAAAATAGTTTGGGCGGTAGGAAAAGAGATAATGGACGACCCCTTTAGATGAGGAAAAGGCAGCATCTCAGAACTGGCAATAATCAAGCAGCTCCAGTGAATGTGTCAAGGGCTGTCCTCGTCCGCTTCGCTCCCTGCGGGATCTCTTGACACATTCACTTCCGCCGCAATCCGTCGCCATGTTCTAGCGAGTGAGATGTATGCTAGCCTCTAGATCCATTCCAATTGCTGCTCCCCAGGAATCTCCCCGGGCAAATCAAGGTCTCCTAGCGTCAGGTATATGATATCCTTGAAGCATTCCACATTCCTATACCCACTCGCTCGATTCCGTATTTGTCTGATGATTCGATTCAATCCCTCAGCCACCGCGTTGGTGATCGGGCATTTGATGAATGTGATGATCCGATGCTGATTTGGGTGCAATTCACCTCCCTAGCGGGGAATATGGAGCGAATTCGTGGGTAATCAACCTTTTATTTAAGATGAGTTAACAAAATAAAGAAAGCGCTGTAGTGTGAGGCATTCATCTTCACTCTAATATAAACGAAATCCCCCCACTACAGCATATGGATGCTTGCGCATCTTCTTGGTTGCCACAAGAACAATATAGTTCAGATCAATTGATCTGCGAGATCCGAGGTCTTCTAGACGATTTAATCAGTTTCGCCACCGCCGAGAAACAGCGGACGTTTTACTCGTTCGAACGCGATTTGATCAAGCGAGTTTCAACTCTCGGGTGCCTTCTTGTCGCGCTCTTTCTGCAGTCTAGGCATGAACGGTTTGACATCGCGCCCTGGTCGGAACGGCTTGGCGATAGGCCCCATGGCAAACCAGCGAGGCGCAATCTGCGCACGACATTTGGCGAAGTTGCTTATTGGCGCGACTACTTCTATCGGAAGAGGGAAGGATGCCATCCACTAGATATCGAGCTTGGGCTCTTCGCCGACGGGTTCAGCCCCATGGTGATCGGGCTGATGACACGAATGGCAACTCGCATGAGTTTCAAGGCCAGTCGCCTCATCTTCGCTAGCTTCCTTCGCTGGTCACCGAGCACGCGAACGATAGAGGAGATGGTTCTCGGTCTCGGGCGCAAAGCGGGGCCGTTCATGGAACAGGCAGCCACGAAACGAGTCGGTGATGATGAGATTCTAGTGATCGAAGCCGACGGGAAAGCAACGCCAACGGCAACCGAACAAGAACTCAAGAAGAGACGAGGGAAACGCAAGAAGGCATGCGAGAGGGAATGTCAATGCGGCTGCCAGAGACACCGAAGCCAGAGACACCGAAGCCGTGGCAAAAGAGCAAAGCGAGGCACTCGACCCCGTCGCAAGAAAGGAGATAAAAGTAAGAACGGCAAGAGTGCCACCATCGTTGCCGTATACACGCTCAAGAGAGGAGAGGACGGCAAATATCACGGCCCTTACAATAAGCGAATCTGGGCAAGCTACGCACCACGAAAAATGATGTTAGATTGGGCAACAAGAGAAGCTGAACGAAGAGGGGTCGATCCCCAAACAGCAACCAACGTCCATATCGTCATTGATGGTGAAAAGTGTCTCCGTCAGGGGCTTCAGGAACGATTTCCCAACGCGAGTGTAGCCATCGACATCCGTCACGTTGAAGAGAAACTCTGGGAACTCGGCCATCAGTTCCACAAAGAAGGGAGCGACAAATTGAAGGAATGGGTAGAGCAGAAACGTGATCTGCTATACGCGGGGGTAATCGACGAACTCATAGAATCGCTAAAAACTGAAGGGGAGAAGATTGGAAGCCGAGGGCCCGGGACGAAGAGCAAGCGGGAGAAGCTAGCAAAGGTCGTCAATTATCTATCCACCCGAGTAGAGGTTATGAATTACGGAGAGCTAATCGAGAAGGACTTGGTCATTGCAAGCGGGGTTATTGAAGGGGCCGCCCGCTACGTGATTGGGGAACGCTTGGATTGCTCAGGCATGCGTTGGATCACCGGGAGAGCTGAAGCACTGCTTCAATTGCGTTGTATCGAACTCAACGACGAATGGGATTACTTCTATCGCTGGGCGAGGAGTCAGATCGAGACGCAACAGCGGAAATCCTTCAAAATGTTCAGAATCCGCAACGACAAACCTCTTACAATACCAAATGGCTCTTAGAGAGAGGAACTGCACCCTGCTGATTTCGGCGCAGTGTTTCTACGAATTTCCTGATTGGCTCAAGCCGACTCAGGAGCGCCGTTCGTGTCCAGCTTTTCAGAAACGTTTCGGCACATTTCTCATAGGTGTATTCCCAGAATTGATTGAATTCATCTTTTAGAACCCAGGCCCGATAGATCCGACGGTTTGATCTCTGGATTTCGTTGAGAAGCCGTGTGTCTCTCTTGCTGCGATTTGACCCATGTTTGAACAGCAACCACCTCAGCCCTTTGAGAACTTTGCGTTCTTCCGTTCCCGCATCTCGCCATTGCTCTTTGCGCACTTCATCAACCGCTTCGTTGAGCGATTTCATGATATGAAACCTATCCAAGACCAGCACAGCCTGCGGGCAGTGATCTTCGATGGCTCCGATATACGTCTCGCTCATGTCACAACACGCTCCAACAACCTCATTCCGTTGATTCTCGGAAAGGACTTCATTGAAGAATTCATCGATCGTCTTTCTCCCCTTTCCGGTTCCTATCCATACGACGACGCTGCGCTCGAGATCATACACTACAGTGAGGTATTTGTGTCCCTTGCAATAAGAGACTTCATCAATGCCCACGTAATGGAGATCACAAATTTCGTGCCCTTGACGATAGCGCTCAATTGCTCGATGAAGCCTTCCGGAAAGTGTTGAGACCGGGACATCAAGCAACTCGGCAACCTGTTTCTGAGTCATCTGCTGGCTTAAGCGGAGCATCTGATACTCGTGACGGAAGGTGACTTGGGCATTAGGATTGGCCCAGTGAATAACCTCCTGGCTGCGCCCGTGTGTCGGACAGCAGATTTCACGCGGTTGATAGTGAAGATGGAGAGCCCAAGCCCCGAGACGAAGATCCTCCCAACGACGACTCTTGTGCGTTGAAGATTGAACAATGGTTCCCCGCCTTCCGCAATGGGGGCACTGGCAACCGCACTTATGAGGTTTGATCTTCAGGTGGAGCACATTTGAACCGAACGCAAAGGCAGTGATCGTAATTCCCTTGAAACCAGCCAGTTTCCGGATTAGTTTCAAAGCTGACATAGACGTGATGTACTTCAATTTCATGATGAAGACTATACCACATCCCTCTATGTCGCACCTTTCCTAACCCTAGCCAAATGGCTTGCCCCAACCCTATCAACTCACACTAATCTGCCTTTGCGAAACTCGAATACACCCAAAAAATTTAGTCTGGTTTCAGCGTTGTAGGACTATTGATAGATTTGGCCTACTAGGCAGTCCTATCTCTTCATATACTTTCACGGGAAATTATAAATGCAAAAAGTTTAATCTAGTTTCAGCTTTGTAAGACTATTGATAGATTTGGCCTCAAGCTCGATGAGCGAAATGGGCTTTGCGAGATCAGGGAGTTCCATCGCTTGAGCCTAAACTCCCGGCGTATCGCCTTCGGCTAATTTTTATTCTGCCTCAGTTGCTTATCGACATACCATTGCATCGCCTCAACGAGTCCATCTTTGAACGAGTGGGTTGGCTCGTAACCAAAGACTTGTTTGGCGCGATCTATGTTCGCGAGCGAATGGCGAACATCTCCTAGGCGAAAATCTGCGTAGGCCGGATCAGCGATGTCCAAATCATGCGACACCCTACCAAGCTCAGTTCTCAGAGCGGCGTAAAGTTCATTCAAGCTCGTCTGTCCTCCCACTGCGATATTGAAAGCGTCGTGTGCGTTTGAGCCGGGCGAAGATTGTGTGGCAGCCAATAGGTTGGCTTGAACGACATTCGAAATGTAGCAGAAATCTCGACTCGTCTCCCCGTCCCCATAAATCTCGACTTGGTCTCCCTTGATCATAGAGTCAATCCATCTAGGAATCACGGCCGCATAAGCACCTTCCGGATCTTGGCGGGGTCCAAAGACGTTGAAATATCGCAGACCGCGACATTCTAATCCGTAGTGGGTAGCAAACTGCTCCGTATAAAGTTCGTTAACCAGCTTAGTAACCGCATAGGGGGACAGGGGATTTCCAAGAATCTCCTCACACTTCGGCAAAGCCTCGTGATCTCCATAGACAGCGCTGCTCGACGCATAGACAAACCGTGGGACCTTAGCATCTCGGCTGGCCACGAGCATGTTGAGAAAGCCTGAAACGTTGGCTTCATTTGACGCGATGGGATCAGCAATAGAACGCGGCACTGATCCAAGCGCAGCCTGATGAAGCACATAATCCACCCCAGCAACCGAAGAATGACAGGCATCAAGATCAACAATATCTCCTTCGACCATCTGAAACCGCAACCACTGCTTTTCCGAAACAAGGGATTTCACTTCCTCTATATTGTGTAAGTAACCCGTGGCATAGTTGTCGAGACCAACCACGTGCTGATCTAATTTCAGGAGAGCCTCGATAAGATTCGAGCCGATGAATCCAGCACAGCCTGTGACAAGCCAACGTTTGGGGTAGGCTTTTAGCTCTGTAGTTAGCTTTTCGTAAGTCGTCATTGATTCGGCAGAGGGAGGTTGAAGGCTAGCGCCTAAGGGCATGGACAATATCCTCACTTGCGTGCCCGTCTCCGTAAGGTCGGGCTGAGGTATCGGCGAGATCTAGCGAAGTTGTCTGAAGCAAGGCGGTGATTTGAGAGGCATCTGCCCCCACCAATCGATTCGCTCCGATATCGATGAGTTCGGTCCATTCCGTCTCGTCGCGCAGCGTGACGCAAGGCACGCCATGGAAGTAAGCTTCTTTCTGAACGCCCCCACTATCCGTCGCGATGATTCGAGCGTTCTTCTGAAGCATGACCATGTCGAGGTAGCCCACGGGATCAACAATGTCAATTCTGTCAGGAAGCGTCAGATCGAAATCTGCGATACGTTTGCGAGTACGAGGATGAATTGGCCACACCACAGGAATAGGGGATGCTCCGAATGCATTGAGGATAGCACTTAGGCGCACCCTGTCATCGGTATTCTCAGCCCGATGTACGGTTGCTAGGATAAATCCCTTCGGTTCGAGAGCTAGGTCTAGCATGATCTTACTTGTAGCAAGAGCCCTCTCTCCATAATAGATCGCCGCGTCGAACATGACATCACCGACTTGATGAACCTTGGCATCATCAATGCCTTCAACTTTCAGTTGAGCGGTTGCTGAATCCGTCGGCGTGAAGAGTTGTGAACTTGCGTGGTCTGTGAGGATCCTGTTGATCTCTTCAGGCATGGCCCGGTTGAAGGATCGGAGACCCGCCTCGACGTGAGCCACTGGGATGTGAATCTTTACGGCTGCCAATGCCCCAGCCAGAGTTGAATCCGTGTCGCCATAGACGAGCACCCAATCTGGCTTTTCCTCAAGCAGAACCGTCTCGATCTTCTCAAGCATGCGCCCTGTGTTCTGACCATGGGACCCGCCTCCAATCCCAAGGTTGTGTTTGGGAACGGGAATGCCGAGTTCATCAAAGAACACCGAGGACATGTTCGCATCGAAGTGCTGACCGGTATGAATGATCGCTTCCGAGATAGAATCAGCCCTTTCTTGGAACGCACGAGAGACGACAGCGGCCTTGATGAATTGTGGGCGAGCACCCACGATGGTGATGATTTTCAAATATAAAAAAGTGGCTAGTGGCTAGTGGCTAGTGGCTAGTGGCGGCCGTCTTCGACAAGGTGGCTGCAAACTGAAAGCTAGGGCTGATCACTGTGGACTGTTGTCTGACCACTCTCCGCGCACGCGGAGCCTAAAACATCATGATGCGTTCTAACGCCGTGATCACTTCGAGACCATTGCGGCCATCCGAGATCGGAATGGATCGCTTTTCAATACACTCCACGAAATGTTCTAGCTCCAAGCGCAAGGGTTGCTGATCGTCTGCCTTAAAAATGATTTCGGCACCGTCATCTTGGCTTTGAAGATCGGCGCTGTCGATGGTCTTGCGGTGAAGTTCGACCTCACCCTTCATCTCGTGATGCACGAGCATGCCTTTTTCTCCTACAATGGTGAGATAACGGCGGTTCTCAGGCCAGAGCCACGAATTGTGCAGATGGGCTTTGATCCCTGAAACAAAGTCCATGTGAAGATAAACGTCGTCTTCCACTTCGCTCGTAAGACCGCAGTGTCCCGAAGCATGCAAGATCCGTGGAGATTCACCAATGAGATAGAGTAATACGGCAACGTCATGGACCCCAAGGCTCCAGGTGACATTCTCAACATAGCGCGCACGCCCTAATTTCACGCGTTCCTGGTGAATGCTGTAGATCTTTCCAAGCTTACCGTCATCAAGGTAGGCTTTGATGAACTGAATCGCAGGTTGATAGAGCAGCAGATGCCCTACCATGAGCACGCGATCTGAAGCATCGGCCTTCTTCACCAAGTCCTCAGCCTCTCGCGAGGTCAGCGTCATCGGCTTCTCGATAAACACATCTTTCCCAGCCGCGATGGCTTGGGAAGCAACCGCGTGATGGGTAGGCACCGGGGTCGCGATGGCAACCGCATCAATCGCTGGGTCTGCGAGGAGATCGTTGTGTCCTTTATACAATCGAACACCCGGATAATCCTTGGCAAGCCCCTCGACCAGAGCTTCCGAGGGCTCTGCCACGGCAGCAAGTACCCCCATGGCATGAAAGTTTTTGGCTAGGTTCTTGCCCCAATTGCCAGCACCAATGAGGCCCACTTTGTGGGGAGTAGCTAGGGACGAGTTGCTAGAATCTAGAGACATTGGAGAGATAAGTAATGTGAGTCACTGTTGCGCTCGGGCTAGTTTCCGTGTTTCAAGAGGGCGGCACAGACCTGCTCCACTTCCGCTTCCGTGAGATAGGGATTCATCGGAAGGCTGAGGCCTGACTTGGCGACACGCTCCGTGATTGGAAAGTCGCCTGCCTGATGTCCGAGATACGCGAACACGGGCTGGAGATGCAGCGGTACCGCATAATAACTGACGCAGGGGATCTCCGCAGCCTTGAGGGATTCGCTGAGACGATCCCGTTCTTCCGATAAAATCGTGTATTGAGCGTAAACGGATAAGTAATGTGAGTCACTGTTGCGCTCGGGCTAGTTTCCGTGTTTCAAGAGGGCGGCACAGACCTGCTCCACTTCCGCTTCCGTGAGATAGGGATTCATCGGAAGGCTGAGGCCTGACTTGGCGACACGCTCCGTGATTGGAAAGTCGCCTGCCTGATGTCCGAGATACGCGAACACGGGCTGGAGATGCAGCGGTACCGCATAATAACTGACGCAGGGGATCTCCGCAGCCTTGAGGGATTCGCTGAGACGATCCCGTTCTTCCGATAAAATCGTGTATTGAGCGTAAACGGACGTGTTGCCATCTCCTACGGGAGGCAAGGTGATCCCACTACCCCCAAGGTGTGCGTCGTAGGTCGCCGCCACCTCTTGGCGCTTGGAAACTTCCTCGTCAAAGATGTCCATTTTCGCTAACACAATCGCCGCCTGAAGGGTATCGAGACGGCCATTGATCCCAAGCATCGGATGGTGATGCTTCTTAGCTTGGCCATGGACACGAATCTGGCGCATGCGTTCCGCGAGACCGTCGTCGGCAGTGAAGAGAGCCCCCCCATCGCCATAGCCACCGAGGGGTTTCGAGGGAAAGAATGAGGTGCTGCCGATGGCGGATAGCGCACACGATTTTTTGCCATGATGGGTTGCCCCAAATGACTGGGCTGCATCTTCGATGACGGGAAGGCCATGTTTCTTGGCGATGGCATTGATCGCCGTCATGTTGGCGGTCTGGCCATAAATGCCAACAGAAATGATGGCTTTGGTTTTCTCGGTGATCGCTTCCTCAACCTGGGTCGGGTCCATGTTCCAGGTGGTCTCTTCAATATCGACAAAGACTGGCTTTGCCCCTAGGAGCGCAATCATCTCCGCCGTGGAGATCCAAGTGTAAGGCACCGTGATCACCTCGTCGCCAGGGCCAATATCGAGCGCCATGAGCGCAATCAGGAGCGTGTCCGTGCCGCTAGCCGCTCCAATGCAATGACTGACGCCGACGTAGTCCGCGAGACGAGCTTCCAGCTCTCTGACTTCGGGTCCAAGAATGTACTGTCCGTGATCGAGAACGGCAGCGATCCGCCGGTCGAGTTCACCACGGATCCGCGCTTGCTGGGCTTTAAGATCAATGAATTGCATCCGTAAAGGGATTTTTTGTGCGAACTGACTTCAGTCTAATCAGCCTTGGGTGAGCTTGAAATCGTCGTAGGACTTCGTGCCGTGGCTTAGGTCATCCGGCAGAGGAGCGTCTTCATCCAAGGAGAGGCAGCGAACCCGGCTTCCATCGGCTTCCAAAGCATACTCAAAATGGGATTCAGGACAGACCGCGCGCGCCGCCTCGTTGAACTGGAGGAGATGGCCATGGCGACTCATCCATCCCCGCTGCCTACCAGGCACACCAACAATAAAGGCGTAGTCGGCCACGTCCTTGGTGACCACAGCACCCGCAGCGATAAAGGCATACCGGCCAAGAGTGATCCCACAAACGATGGTCGCATTGGCCCCCACGGTCGCCCCGCGACGAATGAAGGTCCGCTCATAGAGACCGCGCCGCATCACCTGGGATCTGGGATTGGTGACATTCGTGAGCACGCACGATGGTCCCAGGAAGACATCGTCCTCAATCTCTGTCCCAGTATAGATGGCGACATTATTCTGAACTTTCACATTGTCTCCAATGGAGACATCGCTTGCCACCATGGTGTTCTGCCCGAAGACACAATCCCGCCCAATCTTTGCCCCCGAGCAAAGGTGTGCAAAGTGCCAAACTTTCGTGCCAGCACCGATCGAGACGCCATCATCAACGATGGCGGATTCGTGAACGAACATGTGCGTGTGATTCATGGGATGGAACGCCCTTAGCGCTCAGGAAATCCGCTAGAGTCTTCCATCGACAGCCTCTTTTTCGAGCACTGCCTTGATATCGTAGAGCACACAGCGCTCTTTCCCATAAGAACGAATGGCCTCGTGGTTCATCGAGGCAAATTCACGGTGAGCCACGGCGAGAAGGATGGCGTCATAGTGGCCTGGCTTGGGTTCTGCGATGGGGCGAATACCGTACTCTTCTTCCGCTTCGTCTCCGTCCACCCAGGGGTCCCAGACATCGACGTTGGCTCCATAGTCTTGAAACTCAGACACCAAATCCACCACTCGCGTGTTTCTCAGGTCAGGACAATTCTCTTTGAACGTGAGCCCCATGATCAATACCTGGGCATCCTGAATATGAAGACGCCGCTGAAGCATGCGTTTCACGACCTGAGAGACGACATACGGTCCCATGCCGTCATTGATGCGGCGGCCGGCGAGGATGACTTCGGGGGTGTAACCGATTTCTTGAGCCTTGTGGGTGAGGTAATAGGGATCGACCCCGATGCAATGGCCTCCAACGAGGCCAGGGCGGAATGGGAGGAAATTCCACTTGGTGCCGGCCGCCTCCAACACTTCCAAGGTATCAATCCCAAGACGATTAAAGATGATCGCCAACTCGTTGATCAAGGCGATGTTGAGATCCCGCTGGGTGTTTTCAATGACTTTGGCAGCTTCGGCCACCCGGATGGAACTGGCTTTGTGGGTGCCTGCCGTGATGATTTCGCCATAGAGCCGGTCCACATAGTCGGCCACTTCAGGAGTGGATCCTGAGGTGACTTTTTTGATGGTGGTAAGACGGTGTTCCTTGTCGCCAGGGTTGATTCGTTCGGGGCTGTAACCGGCGAAGAAGTCTTGATTGAGTGTCAGGCCAGAGACGCGTTCGATGATGGGGATGCAATCTTCCTCGGTGGCTCCTGGGTACACGGTGGATTCGTAGACAATCACATCCCCAACGCTGATGACTTGCCCTAGCATTTCGCTCGCCTTGATTAGTGGCGTCAGATCCGGCCGTTTGTGGGCATCCACCGGCGTTGGGACGGTGACAATGTAGACATTGGCCTTTTTGAGCTCGTCTATGATACAGGAAAACGTTAGGTGCTCGAGGTTTTCGAGCTCATTCGATTCGACCTCTTGAGTTACATCCACGCCATCCTGCAGCTCGCTTATCCGTGTGGCATTGATGTCAAAACCAATCGTAGGGAACTTTTTCCCAAACTCGACGGCAAGCGGCAAGCCCACATAGCCCAAGCCGATGATGGCGAGCTTTGCGTTGCCCAGATCAGCAGAGAAGGGAATGTCCTTGGCGGAATTTTCAGTCATGACTCGCTACGCTTGTTAGAGATGATAGACAAAAGATAAGAGATCAAAGATGGGTGAAGATGAAGAGATGGAGGAAGTTCCCAGACCTGGCTCTGTGTTGCTGCCTACTGGTCGCCGACGACTTCATGATTGCGAATGTACCATGGCATGGCTTCGGCAATGCCTTCCTCGATGGTGTGCGTTGGAGCGTAACCGATGCTCTCCGCTACCTGATCGATGTTTGCCAGGGAGTGCCGGACATCGCCAGGTCGGAAGTCCTCATAGACGGGCGTGCTGTTTTGTGCTTCGCCCGGACCCGAATATTCCTGGAGAGCCCCCTGTAGGAGCGTGTGTAATGCGTTCAGGGTCGTTTGTGCGCCCACCGCGATGTTGAACACCTGATGGTCGGCTTCAGCATCAAGAGTAGTAGCGTGGACAGCCGCGAGGAGATTTGCCTGCACCACGTTTTCGATGTAGCAGAAATCTCGGCTGGTTTCGCCATCACCAAAGATCCTGACCGCTTCTCGTTGGATCATGGCCGCGATCCATTTAGGAATCACGGCCGCGTAGGCCCCATTGGGATCCTGTCTGGGACCAAAGACATTGAAGTAGCGCAGGCCACGGCATGGCAGGCCGTAGTGATTGGCGAATTGCTCAGCGTAAAGCTCGTTGACCTTCTTGGTCACCGCATAGGGCGAGAGTGGGTTTCCCACATTGGCTTCCACCTTGGGAAGATCTGGGTGGTCGCCATAGACGGAACTGCTCGACGCGTAGACGAAACTTTTCACCTTGGCATCTCGTGCCGCGACAAGCATGTTGAGGAACCCGGTCACGTTCGCCGCGTTGGAATTGATCGGGTCGGCAATGGAACGGGGCACGGAGCCAAGAGCACCTTGGTGCAGGACATGGTCGACGCCTTCACATGCGTGCTTGCATGCATCCAAATCGCTAAGGTCGCCCTCGATCATGGTGAAGCGATTCCGCTGGTCTTCCGAGACCAGCTCTTTCACCTTTTCGATGTTATGCGGATACCCGGTGGCGTAGTTGTCCAGCCCAACCACGGTCTGGTCCTGTTTAAGCAAGGCCTCCAACAAGTTGGAGCCGATGAACCCCGCACACCCTGTCACTAGCCACTTTCGAGGTGTGGCTTTTAGTTCCTTAAGGGCTTGTTCGTAGATGGGGTTCGGAGTTGGCATGGATAAAACTTCGTTAGGAAGGTTTGGCGCTCCCAGAAGAGTTGTGAATGGCCAGATGGCGTGCGTCAGCGGACGCTTTCGCCGAAGTGATCAGTTTTCAGTTGGCAGGGGACCGGCTTTGGCAAAGTAGGCAGTCGTCAGTTGGCAGAGGTCCGGTAGATCGTGGCGAGATGGAGGAAAGCTCACGCAGAGGCGCGTAGCCGCAGAGGGAAACCAATCTATCATTTTAGATTAAAGATTTAGGATTGGGCATGGCAGCAAATGATGTCTTAGAACGTCCACGGCCCAGGTTTTACCTGTACTCTTGTGCAAGGTTCCAAAGGTCCGTGAGTCCGAGACGTTGGATGTGTTCATTCAACGCCTCCATATCAAGCGCTTTCTCGCCACCGTCTGATTGAAGCTGGTTTAACATCGAGGCAATGTCTGATAGATGTTTTGGGGAACGGCCTTCCTGATGAAACTGGAGCTTTCGGATCATCACGTACTCTGGAGGAGCGAGACTGACGGCAAGCTTTTCGTTCACCATCAACCGACGCCTTCTTGGCCAGGCCCACTGGTGTAAGTCATCTTCTCCGAAGAAGTAGACATCGGCTCGGAACCCGGAGTCATGATGCACGACATTGGTGTGGCCTCTCTGCGCCCGGGCACATTCAATCTTTAAGTCTTCCAGTGGCGCACAGTAAAAGGATTCCAAGGGGAAGGCTTGGATGAAGCGAGGAAGTTGGGACTCTGAGAGTGCCACGATGAGATCAATGTCGTTGGTCAAGCGGGGCTCACCATAGGCCATGGAAGCCACAGAGCATGTACTGGAGCCTTGCCTCCTCCAACGGGGCGATCATGCATTCGTAGAGGTCTGGTGTGGCCTCACTCATGGAATGAGCGTTTTCCAGCAGAGCATCGGAGAACCCTGTCAGCGGTTCAAGAGCGCCGAATGCATGAAGGAGGCACGCACTTCCGCTTCGAGTCGTTCGGCGTCCCACTCGGGGTGCTGATGGGCTAACATCGCCTTCTTAAAGCGCCTTGCGGACCAGTAGAGTTGCTGCGCCGTTTTCAATCTCTTGGCTTGCTGATCTTTGTAGGCTTCCTCAGAAGGCTGCTGGTTCATTTAAGTTCTAGGTTCTAGGTTGTTCGCCTTGGAGGACTCGCTTTGCGAGTAGGGCCTAGGTCCTAGGTTCGGAGGGGGCCGCCTGCGGCGGAGTTGGCAGTTTTCAGTTAGCAGACATAGGACTGCCTTCGGCAGAGTTTCCCTACAACCCGGCCGCTTCTGCCTTTTTGTAAGTGATGCCAGTCATGGCGAGAAGCGGTAGAATGGCCGCACTCTCGTCATCATTGTAGACCACGATGAACGCTCCTTTCGGGGGCACGCTGATGTAGTCGGGGTGCGGGACCTCATAGGATTGCCCATCGGCCATCTGAATCGAGAAGGGGTTTCCCTGCTCAATCGCTCGCCGAATTTGAGACATCGTCATTGGTTACTTTAAGGCCTCTGTGAAGCCAGAGCAATGGGAATGGCTCGCCTTCGCGCACAGAGGCACGGAGGGTGGGAAATGGGACTCGCTTTGCGAGTAAGAAGAAGCTGGCAGCGGCTCTAAAACATCATGATCCGTTCTAGGGCGCTGATGACTTCAAGGCCGTTGCGGCCGTCGGAGATGGGCTGTTTGCGGGTTTGGACGCAGTCTTGGAAATGCTGGAGTTCGAGGCGCAAGGGCTGGGTCTTTTCGTCGCTCTGAAAGAGAGTTTTGGCGCCTTCATCGCGGTTTTCCAGACGGTCATGGTCGATGGTTTTCCGGTGGAGCACGACTTCTCCGGTCATTTCATGGTAAACGAGCATGCCTTTTTCGCCAACGATGGTGAGGTAGCGGCGGTTTTCGGGCCAGAGCCAGGAGTTGTGGAGGTGGGCTTTGATACCAGAAACAAAGTCCATGTGGAGGTAGACGTCGTCTTCGACATCTTTGGTGAGGCCGCAATGACCAGAGGCGTGGAGGATGCGGGGGGATTCGCCAATGAGATAGAGCAAGACGGCCACGTCATGGACGCCAAGGCTCCAGGTCACGTTTTCAACATAGCGGGCGCGGCCCAGTTTCACGCGTTCCTGATGGATGCTGTAGATTTTTCCCAGCCGGCCTTCATCGAGGTAGGTTTTGATGAATTGGATGGCGGGTTGGTAGAGGAGCAAGTGGCCGACCATGAGGATCCGATCAGCAGCCTCGGCTTTGTCGACCAAGGCCTTCGCTTCGGCCGAGGTGAGGGTCATGGGTTTTTCCACGAAGACGTCTTTGCCTGCTTCTAGAGCCGCCATGGCAACCGCGTGATGAGTTGGCACGGGGGTGGCGATGGCGACGGCTTGGATTTCGGGATCGGCGAGGATCGGATCGTGGGCGTCGTGAAGGGTGACGTCTGGGTATTGATCGGCAAGGGTGCCACGCAGTTCCTCAGAGGGTTCCGCGATGGCGGCCAAGACGCCGAGTTCGTGGAAATTGCGAACAAGGTTTTTCCCCCAATTACCTGCTCCAATGAGCCCCACTTTGTGGGTAGGGGCTAGGGACGAGTTGCTAGGAGCTAGAGTAGACGAGTTCGGCATTTGTTAGGACTTTACTTTGTGGGATGAGTTGCTAGGCACTCGTCACTGCGGTTTGATTCGCTTTTTACGAATTAAAGCGCCCAACATCGCACTGATTTCCTTCAATTCTCCAATCCAAGCTCGGCCCGCTGACGATTCGACGTAACCAACATCAATTCCTATATAGATTTGAGTGATCGCTTCACCCGCTGAGCCTTTGGCGATGCAGAGAAACCTTGCGAATTCGGCATTGCTATCCCGCTCATAGCCTTCAGCGATGTTCGAAGGAACGGATAATCGGGATCGCGTGATCTGATCACGAAACCCGTAGTCTTTTAGCTCACCGAGTTCCCGATATAGATTCGCCGATAGCCGCGCTGAACGTTTCCACACTTCAAGGCTCTCAGAACTCATCTCCTAGCACCTAGCCACTCGCGCCTTGTCCCTTGAAGTCATCATAAGGCGTGACGCCTTTTGATAGGTTTTCCGGAAGTGGCTCTTCTTCATCAAGGGTGAGGCAGCGAACGGTTTGCCCGGCCTCATCGAGTTCGTATTCGAACCGCGATTCGGGGCAGGTGGCGCGGTGGGTGTCGTCGAATTGGAGGACGTGGCCGTGGCGGCTCATCCAACCTTTGCATCGGCCTGGCACGCCCATGACGAAGCCATAATCGGGGACATCATTGGCGACAACGGCACCGGCAGCGATGAAACTGTAACGGCCAAGGGTGATGCCACAGACGATGGTGGCATTGGCTCCGATGGTCGCCCCGCGCTTGATGAGGGTGCGCTCGTAGATCCCGCGACGGACGACCTGAGAGCGTGGGTTGGTGACATTGGTGAGGACGCAGGAGGGACCAAGAAAGACGTCGTCTTCGATTTCGGTGCCGGTGTAGATCGCGACGTTGTTCTGGACCTTCACATTGCTACCGATGACGACGTCATTGGCGACCATGGTATTTTGTCCGAAACTGCAGCGCTCACCGATCTTTGTTCCCGAGCAGATGTGGGCAAAGTGCCAGATTTTGGTGTCTTGACCTATGACGGCACCGTCGTCAACGATCGCTGATTCGTGGATGAGCATGGGGATCGCTGTGCTTGCAACACTGGCATTGAGGCTTATGACGAGGGGCTAGGTATTGAGGTTCTTACGATTGGCTAGTTGGGCGACAGGAATGTTGCCCCTCCAGAATCTCATCTCTAAGCTCTCGGCCAAAGGCTGCGTTCTACGCTTTGAAGAGCTGACCCGGTTTTGGCATCACGTCGGCCTTAGCCAAAGCGTTACGAGTATCGACGATGAGGTCGGCATGATCGACAAGCAATTGGAGATCGAAGGCGTCGTGGTGGGTGGCGATGATGACAGCATCGTGGTTACTGAGGGTATCGGCTTCAAAGGCGACGGATTTCGTTCCCGTCCACTCGGCGTGTTCTCGCGTGGGGGTGATGACGGGGATGTGGGGATCGTGATAGTCCACTCTTGCTCCCAGTTTCTTGAGCCCATCCATGAGTTCAAAGGTGGGCGATTCCCGCATGTCATCGACATTGGCCTTGTAGGCCAAGCCTAGCAGGAGCACCGAACTTCCGTTGACGGATTTCTGGCGTTCATTGAGAGCTTCGGTCGTCTTTTGAACAACATAGTTGGGCATGCTCACATTGACTTCACCGGCCAACTCAATGAATCGGGTGTGGAGGCCATATTCATGGGCTTTCCAGGTGAGGTAGAAGGGATCAATGGGGATGCAGTGCCCCCCAAGTCCTGGTCCTGGATAAAAGGGCATGAACCCGAAGGGCTTGGTGGCTGCCGCATTGATGACGTCCCAGACGTCGATGCCCATGGCCTGGTAGACGATCTTGAGTTCATTGACCAGGGCGATATTGACCGACCGAAAGATGTTCTCCGTGAGCTTGCAGGCCTCCGCCACTGCGCATGAATCCACGGCGTGCGTCACGTCGAGCGCCTTGCTATAGAGCGCCACGGCTTGGTCGCGGCAGGTAGCCGTGTACCCCCCGACGACCTTCGGAATGGAGGCGACGGAGTGATCGGTCCTTCCCGGATCTTCCCTTTCCGGGGAGTAGGCGAGATGAAAGTCTTCTCCGGCGGTGAGACCACTCCCTTTTTCCAACACGTCCCTCAGAGGACCCTCGGTAGTCCCGGGATAGGTCGTGGATTCTAAGGCGACCAGCATTTCTTTTTGGAGGTGTGGCGCAATGGCTTCTCCCGATTTGAGAACATAGGAGATATCGGGTTCGCGATGCTGGCCCAGCGGCGTGGGAACACAAATGATGACCGCACTCGCACCAGTGACCTTCGAGAAATCGGTGCTGGCCTCAAATGAGTTGGCATCGACCACTTCTGCGATTTCCTTAGCCGCAATGTGTTTGATAAAGCTTCTTTTGGCATTGAGGGCGTCGACTTTAGATTGATCCACATCGAGACCGATGACCCTTACACCAGATCTGGCAAATTGGAGGGACAAGGGGAGACCGACGTAACCGAGGCCAATGATGGCGATGGTTTCGCGGTCGCTAGACGGTCGGATATCTTGAGTGGAAGCGCTAGTAGACATGGCGCATAAAAGATAGCGGAAAGATAGAGGCTGGACCGATTCTGGCAGAGTTAGGAATGTCGCCATTCCGGACTTTCATTCTGCCTTAGCAGGGCGGGCAGATTTTGGCTTGCAGTTGAGCGGCTTCTGGACAAACAATCCCTCAACGGAAATCTGCTACTTGCAGCGGAGGCGAAAGAACCACGGATGGACACGGGAACGCTTGGCGAACGTCTACTCTTGAATCTCCTGAATACCTTCTGCGGATCTGCTTCTGAAGAAGCGAACCACTAATGGGCACGAATGTGCTCAACGTATCACTAGCTTCACGCACTTCTGCCGCAAGCTTCTCGGCGTCCCACTCGGGGTGCTGATGGGCTAACATCGCCTTCTTAAAGCGCCTTGCGGACCAGTAGAGCCGCTGCGCCGTTTTCAGTCTTCTGGCACGCTGCGCATCGTAGGCTTCCTCTGAAGGCTGTTGATTCACCTTTTCTCCATATGGTTTGTGGCTATTTCTGGCCTAAGCGGGGCCAGGCACCACCGACTGAGCCGAAGTGCGTCTGCAATTGGCACCGTCTCTCAGGGTCCGTTGTAGCTTCGGCAGGCTTCCCGTTCCTGTCGAGGTAGGCCGCCCCCAGTTCCGTGTAAGGAAGGGCGTCGACAAGCGCCCGAGCTTCCGAGAGCGCGTGCCGCCACCGCGCTGTTAGAACGGTGATATCCAGCGGTACGGTGAGGTCGAGGCTGTCGATGTCCGCTTGACGGTAGTGTGCAAATCGCTCTGCCAGTTCCAAGATCAGCGGTGGATTGAGGCCTTCGTCCTTTCCTGTGGCGGCCCAGGCCAAGGTTCCCAGAGATAAGTACCCTTGATGCAGATGCAGCGCGTCTACAAAGTCACGGGGTTCGGCCCGGCCCGCGAGAGCCAAGATCTTGTTAGTTGCCGCGTCGAATCGGTGAAGGCGATACCCGAGGTCGGGGTCGGGCTCGATGGGGAAGAAACGAAAGGCGGAATCGGCTACCCATTCCAGAATCACCGCCCCCTCATCCCGTGACACTTGCGCTCTCTGGAAGGTGGGTTGGCGGAGAATCCAACGAATACAAAACCCCTGTTCCTTCAACCCTTCGGCATCCATGTCCGCACTTGTCGCCACACTTTCGGCCACGGAATGGCCCAAATCGATATCACTGGAAAACCGAGGGGAATCCTCCCGAATCACTCCAAACACCTGCTTTTGAAACTCGGTTAACGGCATGGCACCAGCTTAAGCCTGAGCGGGATCGCTGAGCTCAGGATTTGCCTGGGAAGCGCGTGCCGCTTCCGCCAATTGGCGTCCCAGGACATAAGCGCGACGGTCGCCGTGACTCAAGAGCCCCTTGATGATCCTCGGGAGAGTCTCTTCCGTAACGACCAAGCGCGGGTTCATGAACCAAAAGCACTGCGTGCGGTATTGTTCAAAAGCAGCCTGCACTTGAGCCAGGAGGTCCGACAAGCTTCGCGGCGTGGGCGCTTGGCAGCTATCAGTGTTCATGTCGGCTTCGCCTGGGTTGTCGTTTTCCGTCATAGGGAAGCTCAGCCCATGGGCTGGGGAAGCGGGAGGGGCACCAAGTCGACTTGCGGACCGAATCGTCACCGATCCGGCTACGGAACCAAGTTGCAGCGGTTTGACTCGATGGAATAAAACAGACGGGAAGGCTCGCACAGAGGCACGGTGGCACAGAGGAGCAGCTGAGGGCTAGGCTTGAGGCAACTTGCGGACCGAATCGTCACCGATCCGGCTACGGCTTCGGCGCGACTTCCGACGGCACCACAAAGTTAGGCCGGTCTTGGCGGAGAAAAGGAGGCTAAATTCGCTGAGGAAAGTCTGGGCAATAACACGACGACACCGCGGCCTCGTCTGGAATGTCTTTGGTGTAGAAAGCTATGGAACCCTCCTGGTCACAGAACCAGACTTCTTCGGCGCCGGCGTCAAAGTAGAGCTTCTTCTTGGCGTCCATTTCTCGCGCGGTATTCCGGGGCGAGAGCACTTCGACGCAGATTTCCGGAGCTGTTTCGAAGGCCCCAGTTGCCCTTGCACCTGGGCGAAACGCTTTTCGGTGAACCACCCCACGTCGGCTGCTCGAACCCCATCCATGGTGGAGATGGGACACTCAGGTAGGGGATGCCCACCGAGCCGCTGGATCAACTCCATTGGATCCGGAGGGTTTGCTGACTGTGGCTTCCCGAGGCGAGGGGCATGACGAGCACTTGACACCTTTCCTGGAATTCTGGCCAGATCGGGATCCTTGAGAATTTCCTCCCAACGCCGACGATTGAACGCCAACTGCTCCTCACGGGGTGGCAGTTCGATGACAAGTTGCATGGGTAGAGCGGGTTGCTTCTGGGGAAAGGAACCACTAATCAACACTAATAGACACTCATTAAATAAAAAGAGCTGCGGCGAATAGCCAATAGGGAATCTCAGACATCCTGTACTTCTGACTTCGCCGACAAAGCCGGTCAGATGACAAAGGGATCGAGCGTCGTTGGAAAGTTAGGGCAGCGTTGCGACCGGGAACGGTAGCCGAGGTTTCGAATCTGAAATCGCATCTGTCCTTCCAGGTCACACGCCCAGACTTCTTCGGCACCTTGGGCAAAGTAGAGTTGGGCCTTGGCATCGATTTCCGAAGTGGTGTTTCCCTTAGACTTGACCTCCACACAAATCTTTGGGGCCTCGCTGGTGATCCTGATTTCTTTCGCTTGTTTCAGTTGCTCTGGGGTCACCCATGCCACATCAGGCACTTTGACGCCGTCCTCTGTCTGGATGGCAAATTCTTGGAGCGCCACGCCAGGCTCTTCCATCAACGTCTCTAACTTCCGTTCGATCGCTCGCTGGAAGGCCGAGTGGATGTTGAGGTGTGGGCTCATGATGATCTGTCCCCCAGCCGTCGTCTCGACCTTATAGGGAAGGTCCTGGAACTCAGGACGCTCCACGAGGTCTACGTAATCTAGGATGGCGTTGCTCAAAGGGATGGCCGGCTTTGCCGGGGTGGAAGATGAACTTTGTCAGAGTTGGCAAGGGTTGCCTTCTGAACTCTGACTCTGACCACTTCAGTGGCTAGTTGGGCGACAGGAATGTCGCCCCTCCGGGCTACTTCTCACCTCTGTCAATCCATCTGGAGAAGTTTCGGAAAATGGGGACAGCGTCTGGAAGATGGGATGGGGTCAGACGTCTTACTGGTATAGAAGGTGACGGCGCCATTCTCGTCGCAGAGCCAGACTTCCTCAGCGCCTGCCTCGTGATAAAGGCGGCGTTTCTCGACCATCTCACCGGCGTGATTGCTGGGCGACAGAATCTCCACGCAGATCTCTGGAGCCAAGGGAAGGCTAATGGCCTTTTGGTGCGGCAGCCACCGCTCACGGCTCATCCAAGCGACATCCGCCACTCTGGTGCCGTCGCTGGTGTCGATAGGACATTCGATCAGGATGCGCCCTCCCGGAAGTTGGCGATCCAGCTCACGCGCGAGGTCGTACTGAAGGCCGCCATGCCAGCTTGACGCAGGGCTCATCATGATCTTGCCATACCGATTGGTCTCAATCTTCGCGGGAAGGTCCTGTAGCCAGGGAATTTCACAAACTTGAGTCCAGGTCAGGGCGGTTTCTGGCATACAGCGGAGTCGTCAGGGGTCGGTTGTCAGTGGCTAGCTGGGCGACAGGAATGTCGCCCCTCCGGGCCAACTCCGGCGAAGTCAATCAAGCGTCACTTTTCGTCTTCGTCCTCGGCGTGGTAGTAATCGGCGTATTCCCGGTAGCTGTAGGAGCCATAGCCGTAGTCTTTGTAGCCGTAACCGTACTGGTGTCGTTTGGAAGCCGATAGCTGGTTCATGACGGTGCCCAACACTTCCGCGTTGCCGCCTTCCATCTTCTTGAGAGCGAATTTGATTTTGTGGCGATTGAGGCCGTTGTGCTTACAGACAAAGAGGGCTTCCTCAGCGTAATTGGCGAGGAAGAGAGCATCGGGAAAGAGGCCCACCGGCGGGGTATCGATCATGATGATGTCGAACCAATCGCGAAGATTGTTGACGAGGGCCTCAAAGGGCTTGCTGGTGATGATCTCACTTGGGTTGCGGGTGGATCCACCGGCACGGAGAAGGAAGATGTCGTGCTCTTCTGACAGCGGCACGAGCCCTAGGGTGTCACTCTCTACCAGTTCTTTGGCCGATTGGGGTGGCACGCCTCCCGCTCGAAACCATTTGAGCAACCCCGCATCATTCTTCACATCGATAAGCTTGTGTTGGGAGGGCTTGCGGAGATCCCCGTCGATGATGATGACTCGCTTCCCGTGGCGCGCAAAGGTGGCCGCCAAATTGGCTGTGACGAATGATTTCCCTTCTCCACCACCGGTCGACGACGTGACGATCGCTTTCGGCGGGGCCACTTTCGAATGGAGGTCGACAGAGCCATAGACTACACGGAAACCTTCGATGATTTGGTCGTCGCGCTCCGCCAAGACGCACTGACCGAGTTCCATGTGGGTGAGCTTGGGTCGCTCGGGAATGCATCCCAGGCATTCCATGCCGAGGAAAGCTTCGGCTTCGCTGAAGGATTTGAGGCGCGTATCGAGGAACCCGAGACCGATGGGAAGTCCGAAGAGCCCGCCCAGGAGCAAGAGGCTGGCGAGAGCGAGTACCTTCTTCTTGTCGGGATCGATTGGATGCTCTGGAAGCACCGCCGGCGTCATGACATCGACCTTGCTCCGCTGCAAGCGCTCGGAGATCTCCGTATCTTGGTAGCGGTCCAGCAAGGAGTCGTGTTTCTCTTGGACAGCCTTGAGTTCGCTCACCATGAGGCGGTATTGAACGAGGGGGTCGTCGTCGGCCAAAGAATCCGCCTTCGCCTGATCCAGCGCACTTTCCAGATTTGCCTTCTCGTTCCGCTTCTGTTCCACGCGGTTGCGGAGATCTTGAACGGCCAGGGCGACCACATCATCCAAACGTTGCTTGGCATCAACCATCTTAGTGGCGTTGCTGATCATCTTCGGATGCCGCTCTAGATAGCGCTGGTCGAGTTCCGCCCGCTCGGCATCCAACGCGTCATAGACAGCGCGAGCTTCAGCCACCGTACCGAACTGATTGATCACGGGCACCTGACTGAGATTGATCACATCACCAGAGGCAATGTTCTCGATCCCTTTCAACTGAATTTCGAGTTCCATCAAATCCACCTGGGCATTGGTGGCTTGGCTTGCCAAAGCCGAGGTCTTGTTGTCCTCCATGAGGCTGGATCCATCCTCAGACTCGGTGATCCCATTGGCTCGCTTGTAGGTCAGAATCTCTCTTTCCAACCGAACTTTCTCTTTCTTTAACGCATCCACTTGATCCTTGAGAAACCTCCCAGCCCCTGCGTAGCGGCGCTTTTCTTTCTCATCGAGGAACGGGTTGTAACAACTCACATAGGCCTGAGCCACCTGCTTCGCGACCCGTGGGTCTGGGTGACGGAAAGAGACGGCCAGAAACTGGGAGCGCTTGGGCGTGGTGACATCAAGGGGGCCCTCAGCTTTATAGAAATGATTTCGGAACAACTCTTCGCCATCTGGAAGCTCTGAGACCGCTACCTCGTCTGGTTTCTTTCCTCGGAGGGCCACGTGGATGAGACCATCAACATAGGCCCTCTTGAAAGCGTCATAGCTGCGAAACTCCTCAAGGACTCCCTTTGGATCTTCACCGAAAGCCTTCGCCACCGGACGGTTTTCCATCAAACTCTTCTCCACATACTGGCGGTAAGCCAGACTTTGCACACTCTTGGCATGCACCTGCATGACCTGTTCCAAAGTCGTGCTCCCCTCTTCCTCCAGGGCTTCAATGTTCTTGCCCAGGACATTGTTCTGGTTCATTTCCACCAGAAGCTCGGCGCTCGATTGATAGGTGGGCGGCTTGCTCATCATCCAGTAAGCGAGGCCACCCGCGAGCAACAATCCTACGGACAACCCGAGGATCCATCGTTCGCGGACCATGAAGAAGATATCACGCAAGGAGAGTTCGCGACCAATACGCGGCGCCTCATCAGGGATGAACTCGTCCTCATCGGGATACTCCTCCATTGCCGATGGCCGTCGGGGCACGCGTCCTCCGCCCCCTTGGTCTGGCATGGGCAACGGTTGCCCTACATGCTGAGGTGCCGGTGCCCCTGCTACATGCCCAGGAGCCGGGAAGGGCGCGGGCTGAGGTGGTGCCGTAGCCGCGCCCGATTGCAGCGAATGCGCGACCGCTGCTCCGACGGCGGACGGATCCGAGGCACTCGCGCGCGGGACCTTGATCCGCATGGTCGTCCCTTCACCTCCTGCTGGATCTGGAAGTTTCACCCGCATGGTCATCATGTCCTCAGCACTCGGAGGCGATCCCGATGCGGGAGCACTCGAAACGGTTCGTGGAATTTTAACCTTGAGGGTCATCAGCTCCTCAGCAAGTGGACTCTGTTTGGGTGCCGCTCCATTCTCGACTTGCGAAGGAGCCATTTCCTGGACCACTGGCTGAATGCCGTTGGAAACTTCTGCTTTCTGACGCGGCCCCTCTGATGCCTCCGCGAGAGATGCGAGCCGATCGCTTTCTTCACGGCGGTGGTTACCGTTGATGGAATCACTCATACTGCTCAGATTACTCCCATTTAAATCCATCGCTGCTTCACGGAGACGATATCTCCAGGAAATAGAACGACGGGCTTACTTTTCCCTGAAATAATATCCTCAGCGTTGATCTCGATGATTTTGCCGTTCTTGCGGGTGATTCGCACCTTCTTCTTGTTGGCAATCTGCTTGAAATCGCCTGCGTTGGCGATGGCCGTCATGAGATCGATCTGCACCTGCCCTCCTGGAATGACCACCGTGCCTGGTTTGTTGACGGCACCTAGCACCGAAATGGAGCGCTCAACAAACTGAGCAACGGTGACGGTGACCTGCGGGTGCCTCAGAAACCGTTCGTCACGATAGGCTGCCTCGATGGCCTTCTCCGCCTCGCGGGCTGTCTTGCCGGCCACGCGTATCTCTTCAATCAACGGAAGCGTGACCATGCCGTTGTTCGCGACCGCACGCTCGACGCAAAGTTCATCTTCTTGATGGACACTGATCGCAATGCGATCGCTTGCAGAGATGCGGTAATTCGCGTTGGCCGTCTCTTGAGCCAACGCTGATCCCAGGCCGAGGACGACGGCCAGAGAGGCGATGAGGGGGAGGAATTTCACAGGGTATCGGGGATTGAGGTCCAAACGCATCCCAGACCTAAGCACGGATCACTGGAAAACGAATGGAGAAATCTGGAAATATTAGGTTCCTTTGCGAGAATCAGGCTTCTAAATCCTGAAGGAACCCTTTCCGCCACTAGAAGGTGTAAGAGCCAGAAAGACCAAAGCGCAGACGGTCGTAATTGAGGAAGTCTCGGTTTGATTGGCTGTCTTCGTAGGTCAACGAGGCACTGAGTGAAGCCGCGGGACTGAGCTGCCACACCAATGCGGCACGGAAAAGCAGCGATTCATCACTGCGATCCAAGCCGAAGTCGTCATAGGAGGTGTCAGAATAGGAGACCCCAACAGAAGCCGATAGATCGTGTCGCAGGGCCGTGGCGGCCGCTAGTCCCGCTGAACTGCGGCGCCCTGAGGCACCCGTTGAGGTGGTGAGGAAGCCGATCGACCCCGTGGCAACGATCTCGATGCGCTCGTTGAGAGCCCAATCGAGGCTGATATTCACATAGGGGTCGGAGGAATCGCCGAACTCCGTCTCGCGGAACTGGAAACCCACACCGAGGGTACCCGTGAGCTTGGGAGTGAGTTCACCCTCTGCTTGAAGGCTGAAGGTGGAATCTTGCGTGTCGACCGAGGCCGACGTTTCCGAGTATCCGTAACCTAACACGATGTCTAATTTCTCGGAATAGCGGTAGATGAAACCCAGATTGTATCCCCAAGTCGATTGATCACTTCTCGCCAAATCATATTCCACCTCCGCCCAACGCCCCCCTATGCGGAAGCCCCAGCGCTCGTTGACATTATACCGAAGACCTCCAGAAACATAGAGGTTATCCACCTGCAAACGGCCACCAAGGAACTGGTCCACTCGCGTCGTCTGCGAATAGCCCCCCGAAAGCGTCAAGGTATACGGAAGCTCAGGGGTGTTCGGATAGGTCAAGGAGACGCCCCCGCTAAAGTCTTCGTAATTGTATTCACTGTGGTCCGCAAAGAAACCGAAGGCGCCACCCAAACTGGCATCGACCCCGAGGAGCCCTGATTGCCTGGTGAAGGTGAACGTCGGCGCGTAAACGAATTCCACATCGGAATCGGAATCACTTCGTCCCTCGATCTTCGAGTCGTAGGTGGCGGACACCTCATTGCGAAATTGGAAGGGTCCGAGAATGTCTGCGTCCGATTGCGCGTAGGCGAGCGGAGAGAGAGCCAGGAAGAGATAGAGTGGGATGAGGTTTCGCATGAGAGGTTGGATGACGAAATGATCTGCGGCTGGAATCCGCAGCTACGTGATAGGCAGGCAGGCAGCAACAGCTTCCCGCACGCTGCCGCCCTTGGTCGGCATGCGGCATAGCATTGCGGACGGGCACTCTCTAGGCAAAGGTTCCTTAAGCAACAACGGGAAATTCTTCAAGAGGGAAGACTAGAAATCGTAGAAAGCGGATATTTCCCGGATATTGGACTGACTATACAGAAAAGGCCCAGTGGCGAACCACTGGGCCTCGAATCAAACGAAAACGGGACGCTTAAGCAGAGCGCTTGCGGCGCAGCATCACAGGCAAGCCTGCGAGGAGCATCCAGAGGGCTGCCGTTGGCTCAGGCACGGCACGAACGCGGAGGAAACCTCCACCGTTGAGCACGGTGCCATTCTGCTGGATCACGTCGATGTGGATAGAGTGATCTCCAGGCCCTAGCCAGAACGTGCCAGAACTCCAGGTGTCATCACCGAAAGCGACATCAGGATTAGGCGTGTTGGGGCTGTTATCGTCCCCAGCAGGCACCATGGATGTGGGTCCAAGAAGGGCGCCGTTGTTGTAGACCTGGAAGATGTCACCGGCGAGATCGTAGTCGGTCACATCAAGGTAAGCGTAATCATAGAGGGTGAACTCGTAAGGATCTTCAAGAGCACCGAGGCTCCCATTGTAGCCTGAAGGCTCTGGCGGAAACCACTGGAACTGAGTCCATTCACCATTGGTTGGCAGGGGGGTCGGCCCTCCAAGCGCCACGGACCCCTGAACATTTGCCAATGTCAGGAAGATCGCACTCACTCCGAGAGGCAACACCCGCCGCATGACGGATTTGCTAGTTGATATAAGTTTCATAAATGCAGGTTGAATTGAGGTTCGACGCCTATCAACAAGCAAAGTTTTAGAAAGTCAAAGCCAAGACTCCATTTTCCAGAATTTGATTCCATAATTTTTATCCAACAGCGGACATTGGATATGGTAATTATAATAGATATAGAACCATTACTTTGTGGTAGGCAGCCACACTGAATTGGTCGCATTTCTGAGGGACGCTTCGTCAGCGAAGGCTGAGTCCTCAAGGTCCTCCAAAGGGTCCTTGGCCCAATCGGCAGCCAGCACGCGCGCGATCTCAAACTGCCCACGCTCCAGTTCATAGCCGGAGGGATGTGCGAGTGTGAGGAACATCCGCTGAATCTTGCGATTCCCGAGGACATGCTCCACGAGCGCGTGACGATGGGTTCCCCGCTTGACGTACCCGTAGAAGGTCTCGTCATGATCATCGGACGCGAGTTGGTAACACTGATAGAGATGCGAGTCTTCGAAGGCAAAGTTGTAGTATTCGCCTCGCTCGACAAAGACCCTGACACTTGCCTCGACAGGAGGGTCATCCAGCAGTCGATCAATGGGAAAGGTGCCTTGGCGAATGTAGGCTTCCCAATCAACGTAGAGCTTTCCATCGCGAGGATTGGTAACCAGGCAGATGAGCCGGTTCGTGTCGTTCACAAAGCCCACGCGAAAGGCGAAGAAGGAAAGTGCGCCCGAGCGTCCTTGACCCAGAGACTGGACGAACTCGGCCACTTCTTCTCGCCCGCGTTCCGATTGGAAATACTCGCGTGCCACGCCGCAATAGCGCAGATCGCTGATAAGCGCGACGCGCTCTTCGATATCTTCCGAATAGGCAAAGGTATCGGCAACATCGTGCGCATCTTGATAGGAGACATCAGAGGAATTCCCACCGGCCACGACGGAGGCGACTGTGCCGTCCTCATCCAACGCCGTTGCAGGATCTGATGATTGCCCATTCCTCGCCTGAAGAGCAACCAATGCTGACAAAAGGACAATGGCTGCCAGGCCAATCCAGCGCACGGCTTGTCCCACTTCAGCGGGAAGCTCCTTCACTCCTTCTGAACGCGAACGCCTCGCCAAGGACCCGTCGGCGTGCCGGACAGGACTCCAATCGCGTTCTGTTTGGGTATCGACCGCCTCTCGCCGGGAACGCCGTTGCTCCATCTTGGGCATTCGCGAGGGATAGAGGCGACGACGCTTGCGATCGTGGCCCGGCAAGGGACGCGCTTCCTCGTCGCGCTGACTGCGGGAGGCATCCACAGCCTCTCCCACAAGCGATTGCAAACTCACCACCATCTCCGAGGCAGCGTCCATGGCGCGCTGAGGCACCTGCCCCTGCCTGGGCGCCACGGGAGCGGCGCTTGGCCCTCCGAGAAGCAGCTGCCCCGCGAGACACTGGCGCATTTCAGGCGTGGGCTTCCGAATGAGGAGACGGCTTGTCGCCGCCAAGAGAAGCTCGGGCTGCGGCCATGCCAGCCGTTCCCGGTGCTTCAAAAGGTCCGCCACCGCCACCACCAGCGCTCCACCGATGGCTTCAGGACCCGGCACCACGGTTGCTTTCCCAGCAAAGGCCTTCTCAAGCTCCGCCGCGTCGACTGCGGCATCCAGGTCGCGACTTGGGAGAGCATTGGTTTCGAGCGCTCCCACCACGGAGGCGAGACAGGAACGGGTTTGTTCGCGGCCTGCCTCATCCATCCAGAAAAGGCCACCACCTTCCACCACGAGTTGCAGTAACCCGGTCGTCACCACGTGACAGGCATGGAGATCGAGAGGCGACTTCTTTCCATGATCTGCCCATGGGCCGATCAAATAGTCCACTGCGGCCAGGTGGTAGGCGGGGAATGGGCGCACCTGGAAACCTTCGATCAACGTGAGCCAGGACGCGGGCGTCTCAGATGAAACCTCGCGCATCTTCTCAAGAACGCGTCGCAACATCTTCCAAACGAGCACCTCTTCCCCGAGAGACGTCGCTGTCTGCTCCAAGAAAGGGGCACTTCGTGGGGGCGCGCCGGCGCGCGATTCTTTGAAGAGGTGCAAGATTTCAGGCTCGTTTGATAATCCCTTGAGAACGAAGATCTATAAACGCAGGAACGCGACTCGTCACTTCCAAAGTCCGTGACAGATAAGCGAAACAAGAACCGTCTTCAAAACGCGCCTCACTTTCGGGAACGCTCAATCGTTCCTATCATTCACGAAATCCAGAAAGCGTGAAGGTTCCGACCTCACCTGGAAAGAGCGTCGAGGCAAAGGCGTAGTAGCGTTTACTCGGCTCGATCACAAAGGAAAGGGTCGTTTCCGTTTCTGGATTGCCTTCCGTCTGCGTGACCAGGGCGTTATTCTGATCCGTCACGGCCAGGAACGGTCGGAAGCCGCCTGCCTCTGGATCCGAGATCATGGTGAGCGTCACTTGGTTGCCCACGATTCCCCCAAGAATTTCGTAAACATTCCGATAATAGTTTCCGTCAAAACCACTCCTCGCCACACTCAACGTGCCCTGAACGGGCTGGAGTCCCAATTGAAGGAAACTTGGAGGATTGAGGAGATTCGGATAGTAGAAATAATAGTCACCTTCCGGCCTGTCCTCGACCGAAGATAAACGAAGTTCATAAGTGGTATCGGCATCACTTTGGAAAGCCGCATTCAAGCTGTGATTCCCGTCCTCACCAGCTTCCATGAGAAGCTCACCGGAGGAGGCGTCACGTACTTGAAGCAGAGGGGAGAACCCAGCCGCCTGAAAGATGAAACGCGTGGTTGCGTTAGGAAGTCCATCCGCACGATACCGCCATTCTCGACGACCTGTCTCGGGATCCTCTCGCCATCCGGCCACGTCTCCTTGCGAATAGAACTCTCGCGAATGACTAGCACTCACGCTACTAGCACCCCAATGAGGGCGACTCTGTACACGGAAGAACCCTGCGCCCTCAACCGCCAATCCTGGCACGGTCACTCGCTCATGAATGGTATCTATCACAGCGACACGTTGCGGAGGAAAGGCTGCTCCGAGGGGGTTCCATTCTTTCAACCCTAACGAATGCTCCACAGCAAAGGCCACGTCGCTGCGGTGCAGAAAGGAAAGCGTCGCCTGATTGCTAGGATCAATCGAGAGGCCCATCGGCGACGCGCGACCTGACTGGGGATCGGATACCAAGGCAAACTCAGCGAAGTTGATCAGACCATCGCCATCATCATCTCCCCACAGTCCACTGGCCAAGGCGTGTTCTGCCTGCCATTCTGCAAATTCCGGAAACACATACCCCATGATCCATTCGCGATGATGGACGAGATTCGCAAAGACCGCATAGCCGGAACATTGCCCGATCACGTAACTGGTCACCCCGACCAATTGCCATTGCCCCTCCACGTCGACCAAGAGTGGCCCGCCACTATCTCCATAACAAATCCCCAGGTCTTCGGTTCCCGAGTAGGCTGGCAACCCATCAAGAAAGAAGCCCTCGCCAGTGGCAGCGGAAGCCTCCAATCGCTCTAGCACATCCACGTCCAATTGATGCAAGGTGCGAGCAGCATTCGTGTGATCCCATCCCAAAGCGGCAAAGGATTCCGCACGGGTCAGTTCGCCTTCAAACAGGCGCACAGGTTCGATGCCGTCCACGGGGCGATCGAGCCGGAGCAGAGCAAGGTCCCCATCATGCTGCCCATCACGGAAGAAATAGCGTTCGTGGAGCACCATTTCCACGACCCGATAGCGCTGTTCAGCCGTGGGACTCTGGTTCAAGCCATCCAAGCCCACGACCACTTCAAACTCGTCAGGCGAGATCTGTTTCACGCAGTGAGCAGCGGTCAAGACCCACGACGGATGAATCAGCATCCCCGAGCAGAAATGTCCCGTTCGCGGCGTGGCGCCAGTCCCATTCACCAGGGCAGCCATCCAGGGAAACGCCCGCTCGGGCACCACCTGCCCGCCACTGATGCCCCACAAGGGGGTCACTCCGGCCCCCAGGAGGGCACACAGAAAGAATACAGACCTTAAATATCTGTATTGAATAAATTTTGACAGACGAATTCTAAAATCCATGATTTCCATCACTTTCTAAACATTCTCCCCCTGAACCCTTCGTGAATGCTGGCCTCTTCTTCTACGCGATCATTGTCGCTTTCAGCGGGCTTGGGTCCGTTTGTTGGTGTCATCTGATTCTGAAGCGAAGGCTCGGAGCTTCGCAGCGGGGGCACGCAGAACGCTATCGCAAAGCCGAAGAGACGCAAATCTCCCGTCTCGGCGGATTGGGAGTCTTCCTGGGCTTTGTCGGAGGCCTGGCGGTCTTCGTCGTGAGTGGGCATGCGGAATCTTGGCAGTCCTGGCTGATTCCAGTAGGCACCGCCACCCTGATGTTCGGTCTTGGGGCGTGGGATGACGTCGCTCATTTGGGATCGCGCTTCAAACTTCTGGTGCACATCGGAATCGCCTTGGCGGCCTACTGGGCCGGACTGCGGGTCGAATCGCTGACGGCGTTCGGCGGAGAGTCTCTACGCATTGGCGAGACCCTTTCTATCATCCTCACCGTGGGATGGCTGATCGCCATTCCCAATATCATCAATCTGATCGATGGCATCGATGGGATGGCGGCCGGGCTCGGGGTCTTCGTTTGTACCACTCTTGCCGCCGTGGCCTTTGGCGCTGATCAGATTATCACCACTGGTCTTGCGCTTGCTCTCGCTGGTTCTTTGGCCGGCTTCCTAAGATTCAATTTCCCTCCGGCGCGTCTCTATCTCGGCGACAGTGGCGCGTATTTCATCGGCTCAATCATCGCCGCCGGCTCCATCCAAAGCTCTCAAAAGGGATCCATCGCCGCGATCCTCCTCGTGGTGATGATTGCCCTCGGACTCCCGATTCTGGATACTCTTTGGGCAATCGTCCGGCGAGCGGCCAGGGGCCTCCCGATCTTTCGAGGCGACGCGCGCCATATTCACCATCGCCTCTTGCAGAAAGGGTATTCCAAGCGGCAAGTGGTCATTTCCCTTTATGTCATTTGTCTCACGCTGTCTGGAGCCGCTCTCACCGTCTTCTGGACGCATGGTCACGCGCTTCCCATCGTGGGTGCAGGACTCTTCGTAGGGGCGCTCTTTCTCATCCGCACCTGTGGGACATCGGCCGGCTGGCCCCAATTGAAACGGCATCTAGGCACCGCGTCGCGCTGGCGCCAGGATATCCAACGGGCGCATCGGGCGGGAGAATACCTTCTCAGCGAGCTCGATCATTGCCGGGATCAAGGGGAATTCTGGCGTCTCTTCGAAGCCTCCTCGGCGCGTCTTGGCTTCGACCCGCGACCGAATCATGCTGTCTTTCCCCTCAAAAGTGTGGTCGTCGTCACCGCAGGCAACCCTCCCATGGAGCTCTACTACCCTGAAGAGCAGCATGCGGAGCGGAATTGGTGGGGCCAAGCAGACTGTCTCTACCCTGCTTATATTGCTGGAAAGAACCAGTGGGAAAAGGTTGACGAAACGGTTCCAGCGGTTCAAGATTCCGAGAAAGAGTCGATTGATGCTCGCCCCACGCGACTAAATTTGCTCAAAAGAAGTTTTCCCTTTGCAAAGCTCCCAAATTAGCTAACCTGAACTCGTTGATTTCTAATAATTCTAAAACTACCCCAATGTTTATGAAGCGCACTATCAAAGCAATTATCGGATGTGGCCTCTTGCTTGCTGCCACACAAAGTTACGGCCAAGTCATGATCGGTGATACCACTGGAGTCGCTGGAGACGCTGCCTGGAAGCGCCTCACTTGGTTCGAAAGTGATGTCCAAGCCGGCAACGTATTTGCCTGGAACGCTGACGATCTCGTGCGCGACAACGACGTGAATGACGTCTTTCGTGTGACCGTCAACAATGGCTTCACTGGAATGCTCGACGTGGTCGACATCGGAGTGGATAACGATCGTTACGAAGTCCTCGACTTCAACAACAGCCTCGCTTCTCTCGGCTCCACTGGAGCCTATGCTGATCTCAATACGTCCTCAAGTGCCGGTGCGCTTTCTCCTGACTTCACCTTTGCTGATGGTGACTGGAGTCAGGGCACGATCGGTCTCGCCGCAGGAACACATGATTTCAAAGTGGCATGGATCGACACGCCAGCCGATCAAGTGACCAACGGTTCTGTCTACGTGCGCTTCACCCAGCAGGTGATCCCTGAACCTAGCTCAGCGCTACTCGGACTGCTCGGTCTTGGTTTCTGCGTGCTTCGCCGCCGCCGCTAACTGAGATTCCGCGTTTGAAATTTCGGCCCGCCTCGGTTTAGGCTTACAGGTGCCTGACCATCAAGGAAATCAACCGAGGGATGAGCGAGATGAGATTAGCGTTCTAAAGGACGCTATCGCGGAGCTGGAAAGCAGCATCGCCGAAGTTCAATCTGAAGATTCTGAAGCCGTAGAAGAGGATGCCTCTTCTGCGGCTTCTTCCGTTTCGAGGGGAGATGTCGCTGATGAGGATCTTGAGGCCCTTGATTCCACACCCTCTCATCGGGGAGCCACCATCCCCGACTACGATGATACCAAGGAATCCCAGGCACAGCGCGCCTTTGAGGAGTTGGGCAAGGCCTCGATTCATGATCGGGCTGTTCGCGGGCCTCTGATCAAGCAAGCCCTCGCCAAGAGCTGGCGCCGCAGTTGGCGCAAGCGCACGATTGGAGGATCTCCCGTCGATATCCGGCGGACCAAGCTCTCCATGAGCAATGCCGCCGCGGCCGCCAATCAGGCAGCGGACGATGACGATGAGGTGCTCGTCTCACGGAGCAAGCGCATTGGATTTGAAGAAGAGCGGCCAGAGATTGATGACCTGAATCAACCAGCCAACCGACGCGAGCTGCGGACGGCCATTCTGATCTCTCGAGTGGTGGCTGGATTGGTCTTCCTCGGCGTTCTCACCGCCGTGTTTGCCCTTGCCAACCGCAAGTCACAGGAAGAGGAAACGGCCGCTGTGAGTCCCATCGAGGATTGGGCGGATCAGCATCAACTTGTGGCTTCCGCGCAGGATACCATTGCGAGTTATGCGCTCGCAAAGACGATTGGAGGGCGGGCTCAGCACGTGAACGATGCGGAACGCGTCCGGCCGCTGATGGAGCGCTACTACAGGAATCACCCGTTGCCCAAGAGCGACGAGCCGCCACTGACATCAATCGTCTCCAATCGCTCCCAACACATCCATTCCGAAGTCCCCGACAGTCATGTCTTGGGAGGCTATCAAGACCATGTGGGCTTCGCGCAAGAACTCGTGCTTGTCCCCGGGAAGGAGCGTTACCTGGTCGATTGGGAGGCTTCCGTCGGCTACAATGAGCAATCGCTCTCCGAACTCATTACCCTGCGCCCTGACAAGACGTATCGAATGCGCCTCCAGGTGATGCCAGCCAACTACTACAATTTCCAGTTCGACGATCGGTTACGCTATCAATCATTCGTCGTAAAGGTGGCCGATGACAGCGAGGCTCGCCGCTATGCCTACGTCACGCGCAAGTCAAAGGCGTTTCAGGATCTCATGGATCACTTCGCCAATCGTGACCCGCGTCCCATCGCCATGATCCTCGACGTGCGCTTCCCTGACGGTGAAGATCCCGTCGTGGAAATCCTGAACGTCCACCAGCCCCATTGGGTGCATTCGGGCCCTCTGGCCCCGCCCAAGTAAGGAAAGGCACCAACCAGGCCGTTTCTCTAGCTTAACTCTTCTTCGTCTGAACGGGTTTCCGCCGCCTGGGATAGCAGGTTCGGCAAATGTCACAGACGGTGCCATCGCAGCCTCGCGCCGTGCAGTGTTCTCTCCCATAGAAGATGATACGCAGATGGAGCGCATTCCAGGACTCTCGAGGAAAGACCTTCTTCAAATCGTTCTCCGTCTGCACCACGTTCTTCCCCTTCGTCAGCCCCCAACGCTGCGCCAAGCGATGGATATGCGTATCGACCGGAAAGGCAGGAACACCGAATGCCTGTGCCATCACCACCGATGCGGTCTTGTGTCCCACGCCGGGCAGGGCTTCCAGCGCCTCCATGTCCGCGGGAACCGTGCCACCGTGATGCTCTACCAGAAGCTGCGATAGGTCCCGGATTGCCCTCGCCTTCCGTGGTGCCAATCCGCAGGGTTTCACAATGGCCTCGATCGCCTCCACAGGCACTTGCGCCATTGATTCTGGGGTATCCGCCAGCGCAAACAACGCAGGCGTGACCTGATTCACACGGACATCCGTGCATTGAGCCGATAGAAGAACGGCGACCAGCAGCGTGTAGGGATCCCGATGATCGAGCGGGATCGGCGTCTCAGGATAGAGGTCAGCAAGGACACGCGCGATGTGATCCGCACGCTCTTGTTTCGTCATACCTCGCCAACGGGCCCGTTAGGCCTCGTCCTTGTCTTTCAAGGCCTCATACATCTTACGCACGTGCGCGTAACGTGTGCGATCCTTGAGGATCTCCTTGCTACGCTCCACGCTGCCCCACTTGAGAATCTTGATCTTCACATTGCGAGCTCCCCAAGCGTTCATCTTGGCACGGCTTGGCTTGTAGAGATCGATGGTGTTCTTTCCGACCAAGGCACTGCCGTAGTCGTCAATTTCATACACGATTCCTGGCTTCCCTTCGATCTGGAAACGCGTCCCCACGGGGTATTTGGACCAATCGGCTGCTGCGCTGCGCACCCCTGAATAGTATTTCAAGCGGGTGCCAATTGCGGTCTTGTTCGAGTAAGCAATGTGGTCGGCCTCCGTGTGGGTATAGGCGGTGGTTCTCACCGGCACCACTTTCTTCGTGCTCGTGGGTAAACTGGATCGGTCCCATTTCGAGCCTTTCTTCACACCTTCGGTCGAGCTACAACTGGCAAAGCCAAAGAGGCCAGCGGCGGAAACAAGGATCAGGAATGCTTTCTTCATATACGACAAGTCAACGATGGGTGACCTCCAGGTCACATGGGCGCAGGATGTAGCAGGGGGAATTCCAACCGTCAACTCATGAATTCCCTTGGTACAAAGGATAAATCACTCGCTTCGTCGACAGCTAGTTGGATCTGGAAGTCCATCACGCGCTCGGGAACGGGCGATTGATAGTCCTCCAGCAAGTCCAACAAGGCAGCGTCCGCCGAGACTCCTTTTGTCTTCACCAGCCGGTAAACCTTAACAGCCAACGACTCAGCCGCACCCGCCGTGACGAGCTTGGGCAGCTTGCCGAGCGTTCCATCGGGAATCTTCTTCGATAGCTTCAGCTTGTATTTCTTACACAAGATCCGGATCAAGGCGTAGGCGCTCTCGGCGGTGTGTTCTGGAAATAATGGAATCTTCACATCCACGCGACCCGGACGTTTCAAATCCACCTCGATCAAATCCGGGCGGCTGGAGGCCAGAATCCAGAGAATCTTTCCTCGGTTGCTCGAACGACTCATTTCCGTCGCCATCATCGAGTAGACCCGACCCGATACGCCGCCACTATCTCCCGACTGGCCAGATCGGCTCCCCATGGCCTGATCCGCCTCATCGATGAAGACAATGCAACGCCCGAGCGCGTGCAGGAGGCGGAAGATCTTCTCAAGGTTGCTCTCCGTGCTCCCCACCCACTTATCGCGGAAATTCTTCAACTTCACCACCGGCACCCCCGCTTCCCCTGCCAGGCACTCGACCAGGTAGGTCTTCCCCGTGCCAACCGGGCCACAAACGAGATACCCCATGGGCATCGCCTGATGATCGCCCTGTTGCCAGAGGGCGATGTCTTGCCGGACCCATTGCTTCACCGGTTCTTGACCGTGGAAATCATCTAACGTGCGGTCCGGTTCGACGAACTCGATCAATCCCATGCATTCTTTCTCCACCAGGGATTTCTTGAAATCTGCCAGATCGTTGGGTTCGATCGCTTCACCGGCGTATTCCTGCTGACGCAAGAGACTCGCCACCGCGCTGAGCGTGGCCCCAGTCATCTGCTTGGCCGGCACACCCAGGTCTTCACCGTAAGGCTGTAGAGCACGCGCGAACGCTTTCTCGTTCAATTCAAAGAAACGCTGCAAATCGCGCGGCTCGGGTAAGGGCACCTTGATATGGGCGCAACGGGGATGATGCACGACCAAGGCATGAAGATCGTTGAGATTCTCCGTGATGAGGAAACAGGCAAAGGGATGCTCCGTCAGCGCCGTTTCGGTCGCCCATTCCCGGATGAGCAGCGCCATGGCATGCACATCGTTATTCACCGAGGTGCCGAGATTGGGAACGATGAGGTGGCTGCTTTTGAGAATCACCGTGACTCGAATCATCCTGCCAGCCGCCTGGCGAAGATTCGCGCAATAGCGCAAGTAATGCGTTAGGATTTCCAAGGCCTCGCGCGGTTTCTTCGAGAAGGGCTGCCGCTCCCGATAGCTTGGCCATTCCGTGAGGATCTCGCCTCCTTTCAACACGCGGATGCCATTCCCCAAATCATAGCTCAGGACAACGTCAAAGCTCTGAAGAAGGACTTCCACCAGGAAATCGGTGAGATTCCCCACCTGCATGCCTTCGCGAAGTGGCATGAGGTAGTGGTCCGTGACGTTCCCGTGAAGGATAAACTGATTCGTCGCGTTGCTCTCGTAGAGACTGATGAGCTCGGTGGACCACGTGGGCAGGTCAGACTTCGGCATGATGCGCCGAGGCTAACGCGAAACTGTCAGAGATCAATCTGAGAGGCTGCCCTCTCCCCCTACTCAGCCAAGCGCGCAGCGAAGGTTTGCGCGAGCAGCTTCATCAAGCGGTTTCCCGTTTGGGGATGCTCGCTGAGGAAGGTGCGCAGGCCTTCGCGTGTGATTTGCCAAATGACCGCGTCTCGCGCCGCGGTCACCGTCGCCATGGAATGCGGCGGGTTGAGCATCTCCATCTCTCCACAAATCTGGCCCACGGAGATCTCCGCCAAGGTGACTCCCGAGCGCGTCACGAGGAATTTCCCTGCAAGCACGATAAACAAGCTATCGTGCTGTCCCCCTTCCCGAATCACGACCTCGCCGCTGGGGACGGCAATCTCCTCGCCCATCTCGGCGAGAAGGAGGACGTCCCCGTGCTCGAAATCACGGAAGAGGGCGAGATCCCCAAGGCTGGGCCGCATGGTCACTGCGGTCGTTTGGGATTTGCTAGAGGACATAGTGGCTGTTGGCATCTGCCATAACAACGCGATTTGCCCATCAAAAGTTTCAATCAAATGAGAAGAAGTTTCAGAAACCCATGCCCTTCACCTTTGTCTGAATCCGACAAAGGTACATATCGGCCGTCAGATAAAGGGTCCTCCCATCGTTTCCGAAACCGCAATTGGCAGTGGCTTCTCCAGTGTCCAAACGGCCCAAGGGCGTGCCATCGGGCGCGAACACGTGCACGCCCCCTGGCCCCGTCGCCCAGAGATTGCCCTTCTGATCCACCTTCAATCCATCCGGCAATCCGGGGAATTTGCCAACCATCGAGGTCGCATCATGAAACACGCGACTCTCACCCAAAGTCCCGTCCTCTTTCACCGGGAATGCCTTCCACATCGCAGCTTTGGGATCGGATTGCGCCACATAGAGCGTTTTCTCATCGGGCGAGAATGCAATTCCGTTAGGGCGAGTCATCTCTTTCGTCAGCAACGTCAGCTTGCCATCTTTCGATAAGCGATAGACGCCACAGAAATCCAGTTCCCGCCGGTGATCCTCCCAGCGCCTGGGCAAGCCGTATGGTGGATCCGTGAAGTAGAGATCACCGTTCGACTTGAACACTGCATCATTGGGACTGTTAAGGCGCTGGCCCTCGTAGTGATCGACCAGCGTGCGCTTGCCACCATCCTTGAGCATGACCGAGACACGTCGATCTCCGTGTTCACACGAAACCAAGCGGCCTTGTGCATCCATTAATAGCCCATTACTCCCAGGCTCTCCGCCGTAATCCGTTGCTCCCGTGTAACCTGAGGGATGGAGAAAGAGCGAGACACCTTTGCCCTCCTCCCACTTCATCACGTTGTTAGGCGGAATATCGGAGAAGAGCAAATAACGGCCTTCTTTCACCCAAACTGGTCCCTCAGCCCAGGCAAATCCAGATCCTAACACTTCAATCTTAGCTCCCTCACCCACGAGGTCGCGGAAACGCGGATCCAATTCCACCACTTCACCCAGAACGGGAAAGTTGAGCGTGTTCTGGGCTACCAGCGTTGGGAGCGCCAGCAAGGAGGCAATCAAGGCAAGGACGACGGGCTTCTTCATGAGGCGAACACTAGAGAAGGCCGGTTCGACCGGTCAAGCTTCTCCCTTGCGCAAGCGCCAGCGCACGACGGTCGAGACCAGATCGCCCATCATCACCGCCACGCTGCCCATGAGCACAAAGAAGAGCATGCTGTCCAGGTGATCCTTGGCCCGTGCTTCCAATAGATAGTAACCAAGGGTCGGAATACCCAGCATGCCCAGGACAGTCGCATCACGGACACAAGTTTCCCATCGGTAAAAGAAGAAGACCAGAAAGCGCGAGAAAAGCGATGGGACCGATCCCAAGAAATAGACCTGCCTTCGTCCAGCACCCAATTCGCGCAGCGTGCCAGGAACATTGCGCGGCTGATTATCGACCAATTCTGATCCTAATCGCCCTAAGATCCCAGCGTTGTGGATGGCCAACGCCAAGACCGCTGGCCAGGCATTGTAACCTAACGAGACCACTAGGAAGAAAGCGATCATGTATTCAGGAATCGACCGCGCCAGTATGAGGAGAAATCGCGCCCCCCGTCCCACCCAAGGCCACCAGCGACTTCCCACCACCCCCGGCAACCATGGAGAAGCGGCCGTGAGTTGACGCGATGCCACCGGAAGACTGAGGAGACTCCCCATGCCCGCAAGCACGATCGCCACCACCGACAATCCTAACGTGTAAACAAACGCTTCCCGTCCATGAGTCTGCCATTGTCCCCCAATCCATTCCCACACCAAGCGCCCTTTGGTCGTCCACGACGCGTCGGGCTGTTGCTGCACGGGAAAAGGCTGCGCCTTCTCCAAGAAACGCTGACAGTTTTCCCATCGCCGCTCCCAATCAATGGTTCCCACTTCGAACTCGCCACTCAACCACGCAGCACCTAACAACAACGCAAAGATTCCGAAACTCCACCGGACCACATGATCCTTGGGACGTTCCCGACGCAAGCGCTTGACCTCATCTCCCCGCGTCATGATTCCGATCGTGTCGTGAGGCGGCGCCGGACCACTCCTCCCCAAGTGTCCACTGCGACTATCAACGCTAACAGAGCGTAAAGATAAGCCCACACCTCGTGGTAATGACGCTCACCCCACGAGAGGGCCAGATAATACCCCAGGGTAGGCGCCCCAAAGAACCCTAACACTGCCGCCGACCGCAACCCACATTCAAATCGATAGAAGAGATAGGCCAGGACATCCGGAAAGACAGTTGGCAACAGCCCGAACACATACACTTGCACCACACTCGCGCCGTTCGCCCGCAGCGTTTCCGCGATCTCTGGAGAGGCCTCATCGATCAGTTCCGAGAACACTTTTCCCAAGGTCGCACTATAAGGAATGGCAATCGCGATCACCGCGGCTAACGGCACCGCGCCCAACGCCTGGAGAAAGACGATTGCCCACACAATCTCATGAACGGACCGCAGCAGGGTCATCACCGCACGGACACAAGTGAACCCGAGCCAGGCCACCTTTCGCCACACCCCAACCGGTCGCGCCAAGCCCAACCATGCACGGGTGGATCCTGCTAAGCCAAAGGCAACGCCTCCTATTACCGAGAGGCCGATGGCACCGGCGGCATACACCAAGGTAAGGTAGATCGCTTCACCGATTTCGCGGAGAAACACCCCATCACGTGCCGGGGTGGGATCTTCGTAGACGAGAGCCGGGGAGAAAGCTGCGCTTAGAAACTTGCCTAACTGATGCCATTGCGCATCGGCAATTAGGACACGAGGATCCAATCGCACCACCCACGCGGCGATCACACCAGCGACTAACAACAACCCTAAGGTGACGCGTCGCCCGCCGAGCCACGCCCGTTTCCCTGGCAATGCGAGCGATGATTCCCTCACGCGTCCACCAACGCTGAAGAGTCCAAATGATAGAGCGCCTCGAAATCGGCGTCGCTCCACGCACCTGAAGGCGCGTCTTTGAAGACTTGCCCCGCGCGGATCCCAATCAGTCGAGGCAAGTGGCGCTTGGCCAAAGCACGGTCATGCAGGCTCACACACAAAGTGAGCTTGCTCTCACCGCTCAGTCGCGTCAGCAGGGACATGGTGGCTTCCGCCCGTGTCGGATCAACGCTCGCCACGGGCTCATCGGCCAGGAGCGCTCTGGGCCGTTGATAGAGCGCCCGCGCAATGGCCACGCGCTGCTGTTGGCCTCCCGATAGGGTATCGGTCTTGGCGAAGAGCTTCTCGCCGATCCCCACCTCTTCTAACAAGGCATGAACGGCTTCTTGCTCCTCTTGGTTAGGCAACAAGAGGCTCCGCATGCTGGCCAAGAACCCTTGTTTTCCCAGCTTTCCCATGAGGACATTGTGCAGCACGCGGAGACTAGGCACGAGATGGTAGCGTTGCGGCACCAGTCCAATGGAACTCCGTAGGGCCCGTAGCTGATCACCCCGCACACTTTCTCCAGACACGCCACCGAGCCACGCCGTCCCTTCGGTCGGCAGTTGACTTGCATTGAGCAACCGTAAGAGCGTGGTCTTGCCTGCGCCGCTCGGACCGACGAAGCCGACGCGTTCGCCCTCGGCGATCGCGAGCGAGACACGCTGCAACGCCACGGTATCGCCGAAGCGCACCGTGGCGTTGCCGAGTTCGAAAGCGTTCTCTTGAGCCGCTGCAGCGGCTGAATTCATCGGATGAATTCTAGATCCCGAGCCACGCCCTCGATCTTGGCAAAGTCTTCGTTCTTCGCCTCGATCAGCGTCTCCCGATCAAAGGCGGACTTGGCCAACGAATCGTCCATGTCCACCAGCGCCTTCTGGAGCTTATCGATGAAACCCTCACCAAACAACGTTTCTAAGTCGGGATGGGCAGTGAAATTGTAATCGTAATAAGTCGGCGTTTTCCAGATGACCCGACACACATCGGTGTCCGAACCCTCTTTGGCGGCCCATTTATCATAGGTCTTGAAGTTGACCGCCCCCACTTGCACTTGGCCCGAAGCCACGAGTTCGATCGTCGCATCATGTGCTCCAGAGAATCCGGGCTTGGACCCAAAGAAGGCTTCCGGCGACTTGCCTGTGTTCTCACGGATGAAGAACTCTGGCATGAGCCGACCCGATGTGCTTTTGTTAGAGCCAAACGTGAAGCTCTTCCCCGCCATTTCCATGGGAAACGCATCTGAAGCGGTGAGACCGGTGCTCTGATGCGCGATGAAATAGGACATGAAATAGGGATCCTCTTTCCCCTGCGCGATCGCCCGGGCTCCCTCCACATTGTGCATGGCTTGGACGCCTGTCAGACCACCAAACCAAGCAATGTGGACATCGCCATTCTCGAACATCCGCACCGAGGCATCATAATCCGTTGACGGGACATACTCGCACGGAACACCCAACGTCTTCGTCAGGTACTCGGCCACGGGATCATACTTCGCTTTCAAAGCCACCGCGTCGTGATCGGGAATCGCCGTGAATTTCAAAACGGCGTCTCCCGAGCTATTGGTGGATTTGCTGCAACTACTCAGCGTCACGGCGACCGCCGCCACGCCCAACAAGATGGTTCTCCTTGTCGTCATAAGGTCCGCCATCCTAGACGGCCCCCACCACCATGCAACCCTTACCGATCTCCATCCATGTAAGCGATGATTCTCGGAATGGCATCATTCAGAATACGAAACGTCTCCTCAAAAGCCTCCGTCTCCCCGCCAATGGGATCAGGCACATCCTTGCCCCGAAACTCCGGTAGCGACGAGAATTCGGTCACCAGGTGGGCCTTTGCCCGCGTCTTGGGGAACTGCTTCCGCAGCGTCGCCAGGTGCATCTCCGTCATGGCGAAGATATGGGTCGCGGCACGCACCTGACGCCGATCAATGCGTTTGCTAGACAGGCCCTCCGTCTGCAAGCCATGATGAAGAAGCAAAGCTTCCACCTCTGGAACCGGCGGCACGGGTTGATCCGCAAAGAACCCGGCCGAGGACAAGTGCCAGTCGCGATCCGCGAGAAAGGAACGGGCCAACGCCTCAGCCATGGGACTACGACACAAATTGGCCGTACAGACAAAGAGCAGGTGGGGGCGCCTAACAAAGAGTCGTGAAATCATACAGGGGAACTGCTGCGAACCAACACAAGAATTCCCATCGGTCAACCCACACTCGCTTCCACCCCACCACCCCAGCAAAGAGACGATCGATCGCCACCTTCTGCCATCTCAAGCAAACCCTATCACTATCACCTCAAAGAACTCATCCACGCCTGTCTGACGGACACACTATATTTCAAACTCTTCACTCACTTTCAGGCAGATCCTTGAGCATCTCTTCGGCACGCACTGACCATCGGCTTTCCTTCTTTGCAGTCAGACGGATGGATGCCTGGGCCGCGGCGCGGGCGCGGGCCCACTGCCCTTGCGCTTGTTGGACGAAGGCGCGCTGACAGAAGGCACTTGGACTTTGAGCCAGTGGACTGGTGCCATCTGGCACTTCAGCGTGGTAGAAATGCCAGTGTTCCGCCCAGGACGGTAGCACGGCCTCTCCCAAGATCGCGACAAGTGCCTCAATGGTGTCCGGGCTGTGCGTGCGCCAACGACTGGCGACCGTCTCCACCCCGACCATGACGGAACAGTCAAAGCTGAGATCGGAGCTCTCCGCATCCACTTGATGGACGCTGACGGCAAACGTGTGAGACCCTGCTTCAAGAGGAGGCAAGTAGAGTTCGAGCGAATCAAACGTCCCCTCATAGGCAGATGGCAGTGTTTGCAGCACCTTGCCATCGCGCATGTTGGCTTCCCAGAGTCGCTGACCATTCAAGAAGACGGTGGCACCGTCGTCATAAAGCATCTTGAGAACCGCTGGGGTCTCGGGAAGGGCTTCGGGGAGGATGACGGTCTTGCGGAAATGAACTACTAGCGGTTTCTCATCCGAGATATCAAGATGGGTGGCGAGGAAGTCATCTCCGTAGCCGATGGGAGCCGTGCCCTCTCTCCAATGACTAGCGTCAACCAGGCTCCTGCTCGAAACGTCTGCCGCGGGAGCGGTTTGATAGTGCCAACTGGATCCCGGTGCGATCAGCACTTCGCCTCCAGGCCCCTCTGGCCACCGTTCTTCCATCACCGCTTCCAAGGAAGTCTCTACCTGAACGCCTTCCGATCGCAAGAGCGCTAGGATCATGAAGGCTGCATCTAGGTAGGCCTCGCGCGTCGATGCGTTTCCGAGACTACTCAGATGGTAATAAGCGAGGGCCATGGCTACGCGGCTATCCGCATGCTCAGGATCCCGCGCATACCCGCGTTGGGCGGAGACGAGGGCACCGTGGAAGTGCTTTCGAGCGGTTTCGATATCACTTTTCCTGGCAGCCTCGATCCCCAGCTGCAAACAGACCTCGGACGCACTGCAGAAGGCTTCTTCCAATCCTTCCTGATCAGCCGGATCCAACTGCTCCACGCTGGCCATGGCGTTCATGACATAGAACTCAGCCAGCGCCAAATGCGGCTTTCCATGGTCGCCTTTGAGGCTTGCGGCTGCCAACGCGGCGAGAACTCTAGGATTTCCTGGCGACAACCCCAGCGCACGTCGAAGACTAACAGAATCATCGCGATGACGCAGATAGTCGACATAGCGGCTGAGCGTCCATTCGGATCCGGGCGCAATCGACCGCTCTGACGAGGATGCTGTCAACCAGTTTGCCCAGGCAGCCCATCCACCCTCCATGCCGTCAACCTCTCGGAGACGCGTCTCCTGTTGCGCAAATGCAAGGGCCTTTGCCTGTCCACTCGTTTCATCCACAGCGAAACCGGCAATACCTTCCGCCAAAGCAGAGAGAGAAGCGGGAGGCGACCCCTCTTCAGGGTAGAGATCCACTTGCATCGTGTCCTCACCTAGACAGACGAGCACGCGGGTTCGATCTTGAGATAATGACAGGAAGCCGTTGCCAAACTGTGGGCGACGATTGAAATTCACGTCGTGAGGAACCGGTATCGATATGGGTTTCGTGATCGGTGTCGAGTCTGTGAGATTCCACGCACGCAGTTGTGCCCGAAACTCGCCCGCCAAGGTGAAGGATAGCGTCACGCCAGTGGTCGCCTCATCGTCCATTGCTAGCAGAAAGACAGGCCCATCGTGACGGAGCACATTGCTTCGCGCTTCCTTCTGATCCAGGTCCCACAATTGCACATCACCTGTGATGGATCCGATCAATGTCATGGGCTTTCGGACCGCCATCGCCGCGCAGGTGGGAATCAAGGACATGCCCAATTTCGCCTTCTGAGGCGTGGGGGCATCGAGGTCCCACACAAAAGCTTCATTCGCGGTCGCTGTGAAGACAAAGCGGCCGGAGGGCGCGAAGTAGGCCATGGTCGCGGGCGTCTCGTGAGCCAGTGTCGCGACCACCGTTTCCGGGGCGTGCCAGGAGCGGACTTCCACCTCCTTGGCCACCAACTCGCCGCCGACCCTAAAGCTGGATCCTCCAAGAAACCATTCGTTGCCGGAATGATAGTCAAGCACTCGGAACGGCACCTTTCTTGTGAGCAACGAGACGGAAGGCAAGGACAATGTCTCTTGAGTCCCGTCGGCCCGAAGCCGTTCCAAGAGGCCATGGTTCTCTTGGCGACGCCAGGTGATGAAATCGCCTCCTCGATAGGCGCAGAACGCTACATCACCTTCACCATTTCCCGGTTGGTGTTGATGTAAGGATCGATCCGCCGTGATCTGTTGGAGACCCGCCTCGCGATTGGCCGTGACGAAACGTTGATGATCTGGACTCGCGGCCAGAAGGAGATCATCACGAAAGGAAAGAGGCGCGACGTGGATGGGATAGCGCGTGAGATCCCATACTGAGCACGCTCCGTCCAAGGAAAGCGTGAGCGCACGTTGAGAGGAATCGTCAAATCCTGCGTAAAGGACCTGACTCCCATGCACCATGGGTTGGCTGATCTCTTGCTCTCTATCAAGATCCCACAGCCGCGCTGTCGCATCCAAAGAACCTGTCAACAGTTGCGAACCGTCACGATTGAAATCGATCGCAATCACCGATCCATCGTGCTCCAAGACGCCGACGACGCGCTCACCCGTCGCAAGGCTATGCACACTCGCGGATCCACTGAATCGACCCACGCCCAGTCGCTCACCCTCGGGTGAGAAGGCGATGACCATGACGAAATCATTGGCACTGGTGAACGTGTGCAGGCGATCACCTGTGGCGATGTCTAACACCACCACCTCTCCCGTGGCGACCCCAAAGGCAATGCGCTGCCCAGTCGGATCCACATCCGTTGGTGCGCTCGGCGCGTCTCCTGTCCACCGAGGTCCTTGAAAGATCTCCTTCCAAGCGGGTTCCGGCGCATGCAAATCCACAACTGAAAGAAGTCCCTTCGTATCCGTTTCCCAGAACGCGGCAAGGTAACGCCCATCCGGCGTGGCATGGTAGCGATAGAGGCTGAATTGCCCCTTGGGATCAGGCAGCACGTATTCTTGATCACCCTCTAGCGCTTGCACGTGTACCTTCGCCTCAATGACATGGTAGCCAATCCAATAGCGCCGATCCTGTGAGATGACGTGGTTGTGGCCATAGCCATCATCAACCAGATCCCGTTGACCCACCACCACCCCATCGGACACGCGTACTCGCTGGTAACTTTTCTCGCGCATCACGAGGAGATGATCTGCGGCCCTATTGAAATAAAGCCCAGTGATCGGTCGTTGGGGATCTTCTAACAGCACGCCATGGAGACTCCTCCCGCTAGCCAATTCGAAGATCTCCACTCCACCATTCTTGGTGAACCCGGCCACATAGGCACCATCAGAAGTCATATCGGCAGTCTCAATGTCCTCGTGCATCCGAATCTCCAGATCGAGAGGAGGAAAGGCTCGCCTTGGAAAACGATGATAGCCCAGAGTCGCCACCAGACGACGCGCTGCCGACGCATTGTCAGGATCACTCCTCAATGCACGCGCAAGATGAGCTACCGCCATATTCGCGTACCCTTGTTTCAAGTGCTCATTGGCCAAGGCGTAGTCCGCCTGGCTCGCCGTGATCCTGGCGCTTTCCTTCAGCACCCGCTGTTCCTGCAACCCCTTATAGAGAGACGCCACCACGGCTAACAAGCCCACCATCGCCACGGCCCCCAATGCCAACAGTCGGCGGCGCTTTTCCGTCTGTTGCTGAAGCCGTTGCTGATACGCAGCGGCCTCCTCTTCGCGGCGCAAGGCAGCATGGCGCTCAGCGAGCGTTTCTAACTGAACGGCCAGGTCCGTCGCATCCGCAAAGCGCCGGTTAGGATCCACATCGATGCATCTGGCAATGTCCTCACGAAGCAGAGGATCCTCGACGTCCCGGTGCCAACCACTGCCCATCGGTTTCGTCAGGTCACCTGCCACCAGCTGGTAAAGCATCACTCCCAGGGAAAAGACATCCCCTCGAATGCTCGCTGGCTGTCCGATCAGGTACTCTGGAGCCATGTAGAGCTGCGTGCCACTAGACCCTCCATCACTTTCACCCATCAGCGATTCTGTGAATCCCAATTGCGTGATGTTCCGTTGATCCAAGGCCGCTGAATCCGCCAAGGTCCCGATGCCAAAGTCCGCGATACGTGGGCGCGGGGCGCCATCCTCTTCATGTATGAGAATGTTAGAAGGCTTGATGTCTTTGTGAATGATGCCGACCGAATGAGCCGCCGCCAATGCCCGGGCAGCTCGCGCTAAGAGATCGAGTCGCGTCGTCATCGGCACGGAATCGATCCCGCCCTGCGCCTCGGCCCAGATCGAAAGATTGCCCAGCGGCACATACTGACTTTCCAAGTAGAAGGGGGGCGCTTCTACCGAGACATCATAGAGCGCGGCGATGTCATCGCGATTCCCTAACGCATCGCGCAAGAGACGGAACAGCGTCAACTCTCGTTTAAAGGATCGTAAGCGTTCCGCATCGAAGCAGAACTTAAACACGCGCTGATTCTTCGTATCGGCATGAGTAGCCAACCACACTTCGCCAAATCCACCCTGGCCGAGTTTCTCGGTGATCACCCATTTCTCGTGCCGGGGGATCGGTAGTCCGGCACCTGGTCGCCATCCGAGAGTCGCCTCCTCTTCAGCAGAAACCGCGCGCTTAGCCTTTGCGTTATCATCCGGCGGCGTCAACGGCGCCCACCCTAACGCTCCCACCTCATAGATATCCATCGGCTCCTCCGTGCCCTTGAAGAGGTAACGCCCATGCGCTGGCCACTGCAGGGGAGGCAACTCTTCTCTAGCAATGCCCTCAAGCAACGGATGCTCGCGCGTGTATTGGCGCGCCTCGTCAAAGACAGCCCGCGTCAGGAGAATCTGACGATCTCGTGCCAGGTCCATGATCCTGGCACACAGGTTGATTGCCATGCCCACCGCACGCTTATCCCCCGTGATCTGTTCCTCCATCTCAGAAACTTCTCCCATGTGCAGGCCGATGCGCATTTGCATGGGCTCACCCTCACAGACTTCATTTCGGAGCAGACACTGCAACCGCAACGCCGTCTCCACCGCATCGCTCGCCGAGCCAAACTTGACCAGAAAGCCGTCACCCGTCTCATTCAGGATGCGCGCGCCAGAGACATGGCTCAGGCACTGTTTGAACAAGGCATCGTGCCGAGAAATGAAGCGCGTGTAGGCTTCCGTACCCAGCTTGCTCTGAAGAGCCACCGAGCCCACGATATCCGTGAAGAGCAGGACGGCGAGTTCTTTGGAATGGGAATCAGTGGCAGTCATCGCATCAACTCACCCTAACGAGTCTGGCGAAAGAATGTTCGCCAGGCAATGCCATTCTCCTTAACGAAAGAAGCCGAGACTGGCGGTCCAGTCTCGGCTTCGAAATAAGAGCGTGAGCTCTTTGAAATGCCTTACTGCCCTGGGCGGAGACGCTTGAGGGGGTTCAGCACTTCGACGAGGTCGTCTTCAACAATGTCGGGAATCTCGAAGAGATTGTCACCAGAAGGCGCCTTGGGTGTGCGGTCTTCGCCGAGCTTCATCGCGGTGGCCGAACCATCACGGAAACCGATGATCGCCTTATTAGGCTGAGCCCAGACGTGGTTACGCTCATCGTAAGAACCGATGCCGTTGGTGAATCCGTCGGCGAGGATTGGGGTGCTCGTCTTGCTGTTATCCGTCAAGCCGCTGACGTAGGCCCAGTGGTTCTCACCGGCTTCGAGGGCGCGACCTTCAGTGTAGTCTTCATCTGGTGGGCTCTTGGGATCGCAGAAGACACGGTCACCTTGGAGATAGAAGATCTTCTCCGTGTCCGAGTAGTCTGGGAAGAGTTGGGACAACGCCATGTTGGAGTCGCCCGTGCCTTCAGGGTAGAGACCGCCAGAATCACCTGAGTAGAGCGTCATAGACGTCAGGATATTCTGAACGTTCTTGGTAGCAGGAATCATGCGCGCGCTGACCCGTGCTTTACCAATCATCGGCGTCGCCACCGTCGCGAGAATCGCGATAATGGTGATCACCACCAGGAGTTCGATCAGGGTGAAACCCTTCTCATTTCGTTGGGATATGTTCATTGGAACGGTTTGTTTATCTAGTATGTATTGCGGTTTGGGTGAGGCCGCGAAGCCTCGGTTACGTAGCCCCAGGCACCGGAAGAGACCGGGGCGGGGAAATATGGCCTGGCGATGAAAGCGAGAGCAAGGACATTTCGGGATCCTTCCTGGGTTTTCTCAAATTTCTCGCACGGCTTTGCAGGAAATTTCTGATCTGTTCGATTGATTCATGATAGTTTCCATGGAAATACTGATAAAACTACCGTTCCTGATATTAAGGAGATAGAACGTTTTCCCTATGGCTCACGTTGACCAGCCGGGCGCGCCAGGTTCCCAGAGCCCGGGCGCCTTGCAGTTCCCCTGCCCTGCGTGCCAGCGAGAGCTGAGCATCCCTGCGCACTTGGCGGGCGTGGAAGGTCCTTGCCCACACTGCCAGACGCCCATCGCGGCTCCCATCCCGGCCCGAGGTCAGGGGGCCCGACGGCTGAGCGATCCCGTTCCTCAAGCACGTCCGGCACCGGCGCCGCCAACGACACCGACTCCAACAGCCCCGCCACCGACTCCTGATTCGCAGCCAGCACCCGCTCCGCGACAGGTGCAGTGTGCGGCCTGTGGCAGCAGCCTCGTGATCGAGCCCTCGATGGCCCATTTGCCTGGGGGGCCCTGCCCACGGTGCCAGACGTGGATCGATCTCCAAGGGCACCAGGCTCCAGCTTCCCAGGCGCAACCGCCCGTCGCCGCCCCCCACCACTCTCCAGAGCCGGCCCCGACGCCGTCGACACCTTCCGAATCGTTCGGCCAACCGGATGGTTCGGGTTCGACGGAATTGAACCGGTCGCCATCGCTTCCAGCCGAGGAACCGCCTTCGTTTCCCAAGATTCCCGATGCCCCAGAAGCCACGGAACCTGCTGAAGCCTCGGATTCGCCTGCGACAGAAGGTACGGTCCGTCGGCGGGTGAAGCGGCGGAAGAAGAAACGTCAGTTGCCACCGGAATTCTACGTGGGCCATGCCGCGGGCGAACTGGATGCGCGCGGTCAGGAATCGGCCGATCGGGCGCGGCGCGATCGTTTTCCCGACAAGGGAGGTCAAGGAAGTCGGAAAGACTCCAAATGGGCCGTGTGGCTTCCCGTCGCCCTGGGCATCTTGTTACCTCTGTTAGGAGGACTGTACGCCGCGATCCATTTCAAGATCATCGATCCGGCCGATTTGAAGTTCTGGGATCGGCCACGGAGTTCCGCAGATCCTGAAGCTCAAGCGGTCTCCAACGGCGTGACTCAAACGGAGGTCCGCCTGAAAGGCAAAGCCAAGCAAGCCTATCAAACCATCGAAGCGGTGGTGACGCAGTTTCTGGAGGCGGAGAGCTGGGAGGACGCGGAGCGCCATCTTTACACAGACAATCTGCCAGAGAACAGCGAAGCGCTCTCGTTTCTCAAGATGTTTCCGAGAGAAGAGTATCACGGCGCCCAGATAAAGGTGGTCGACTTTATACGGATTCCAAAGACGGAACGCTTCACCTTCGCCTTGCATTTAGACAATGGGATGAGTGATCTCGGCGAGCCTCGCATCGGTTTCATGATTGGCGAGCAAATGGAGACCGGCCTCCCGCAATTGCACGCGTTGCAACTCTATCAGAGCTGGAAAAGCACCCTCACAGATTTCCTCGAGACGTCAGGCAGCGCGCCGTCGCGCTTCTACGCACGCCTACGCCTCGCGGATTCCTCGGCGGTTCCCGATGCCCTCACATTTCCTGACGATGGGCCCTACGTGAAACTCATTCTCGAAGATTGGTTAGTCAAACGCCCGTGGATGAAAGAGGTTTATGTCAGGAAAGCGTCCTGGGCAGGCACACGATTGCTCAATGGCCTGACAACGACCTGGTCTCGAGCCGTCATCGACCTCGAATGGCTGCAAGGCCCCACCGGAGATGCCTTCGTCCACGTGGCCGGCGTGTATTCTTCCAACTGGGGAGATTTCCCCAAGCAGTAGACGCACCGTAGGATCGCGGCTAGGGAGAGATCATGCCTCCTCCTCGCCGTCTGGCTTCGCAACTTCTCGAACGCTGGGACCACTCCCAACGCCATGCCCAAGACCTCCTCGCCGATGCGTTTGCCAAACACTCACGACTTGCCCCGAAAGATCGTGCCCTCACCCAGAACCTCCTCTTCGGCGTCCTGCGAAATCGGCGCATGCTAGACCATTGGATCAAGCACTTGCGAAGCGGTCCGCTCGATGATGATGCTCGCCGTCTCCTGCAACTGGGTCTCTATCAACTCTATCACACACGCATTCCCGATCATGCCGCTGTCAGTGAGACGCTCCGGCTCGCCCCCGCACGATTCAAAGGCTTGGCCAATGCCATCCTTCGTCGTGCCGGACGAGAACGGGAGACTTTGGAAAGACTTGAGAAGGAGGCTCCTCCTGCCATCCGCCATTCGTTGCCTGACTTCCTTTATGAGAAGTGGTCGGCTCAATTTGGGGCGGACGATGCCGCGGCACTGGCGGCATGGTGTCAGCAACCCTCCCCCAACTATCTCCGGCGCAATGATCTGCTAGAGTCCTCTGCCACCCTGATCCGTGATCAACAGCTCCCGCCAGCCGCCGTCCCCGATCGTGACGACTTCTTTCAAGTCGATGACATCCCCCATGCCTTGCTCGAAGTCGGCGCGGGCTATATCCAAGATCCTGCCACTGTTTTAGCGTGTGATCTGTTAGGCGTGAAATCGGGGCATCGCGTCCTCGATGCCTGCGCCGCTCCCGGCGGCAAGACAGCATACCTCGTGCAATGCATGGGCAATGAAGGAACGCTCATCGCCACAGATTCGAGCCGTGGTCGTCGCCGACGGTTGGAGACCAATCTCCAGCGTCTAGGCGTCAAACGCATCGATGTCCGGGAAGCCAACTGGACACAACCTAACAACGACCTCGACCTCTTTGACAGGATTCTTCTCGATGTGCCTTGCAGCAACACGGGCGTCCTCCGCCGACGCGTCGATCTCCGATGGCGCCTCCAACCAGAGACCTTTACCGAGATGGCTACTCTCCAAGAGAAGCTGGCCCAGAACGCACTCAAGCAACTCCGCCCCGGCGGCCGCCTCGTCTACAGCACCTGCAGCATCGAACGCGAAGAGAACGAAGCCGTCATTGCCCGTTTGTTAGAATCGGATCCCAAGCTAAGACTCAAAGAGCAGCAGAGTTCCTTGCCCCAGCGAGACGGCTTCGACGGTGCCTTCGCCGCCTTACTCGTGAAGAAAGCGTCGTAGTTATCAACTAGTTAAGACGAGCATATTTGCATTCCATGGCCATAAGAGGGATCGTTGAGAATGAAGCCGCTCGTAATCCTCATCACAGCGTGCGTGGCGCTTGGAATCTCTATCTATGCACTATCCCGCCGCCATTCGTCGGAAAGCTCGACCTTAGCGATCACTCCCCTCCAACCAACCGCTCCAAAGACTGGGGCAACTACTCTTGAAGCGAAGCGGAAAGAACGCGCTGAGAAGCGTATCCAAGCGCAACGCCTTTCTAAGCATAAGCGAGCATTCTACAATGGCACTCTGAACCAACAGACTGCTAGCGAATTGGGAATCAGCGATGTCAAAAGACTAGCAATCAACCGAGAAGTCACTGACCTCAGAACGGCCATTGACGACCTTCAAGCCCGCCATCTCACGATCCAACCTACTGAATCGGGAGAAACATTTGATCTCCCGAATCTTGAGAAACCAATGGAAACGCTACGGATGGAGTTTGACCGCAAAGTGGCAACCCTTGTTTCAGATGAACTCGCTTCTCTATTAGGCAAGCTCCTGCAACAAACCGACAAGGTCTTTCCGGATGGGAAACCACGGCACTTTGCGTGGGATCTTGACGACACGCGCCTCTTGCTGACAGAAGCGCCTTCTGCTGCCGCAGAGCCCACCAAGATGCTTCAATGCAAGTATTCAGAAATACCCTCAGAGCCGGTGGCCCGTGCCACGGAACTCAATTTACTCAAAGCAAATCTCAGTCGCTGGCCCGCTTTCATCGATAAAGTCAAAGTATTTGATGCGGTCGTCCAAAGACTAAATGAGTCGCCTTGAAGCAAGGAAACGCCTTTATCGGCTGCGATAGTTTCCAACCTCTCGAAAGTCTGATAACGTCCTCTTGTGATGCGCCTATCCATTCTCTTCGCTGCCATGACCATGGGCTACCTTACCCCGTGGCTCAGCCTCACACACGCTCAAACCACACCACCGATCGAAGTACAGGAAGCGCGGATGAAGGCGGCCATGGAGAAGGCACGCGCAACGGTGGCTGATTTCTTAGAGGCGATGCGTGACAAGAAAGGCACCCGTTTCTCTATCAAAGCTGCCATGAAGGATGGGGATCAAGTGGAGCATCTTTGGCTGGCGGTGGTAGGCTATACAGACGGTGTGTTTCTAGGGAAAGTGATGAACCGCCCTCAAGTGGTGAAGACCGTGCGTTTCGGCGAAGAGGTGAGTGTGCCTCGAGAAGAGATTTCCGATTGGATCTTCTTCAATGACGAGGGGATGCAAGGCGGCTTCACGGAGAATCTCCTCCTGGAAGACGATGTGGCTTCCCGTGGGAAGGGTGTGGGCAAGCACGAATTGATCGGCAAGTGGAAAGTGTTAGCCACCGATTCGGGACAAGGTCCCAAAGCCTTGGGCAAATTCATCATGGAGATTGATGAATCCACCCTCACACTCGTCGCCCCCAATGGCGCCAAGCAAACCATGGGAGGAATCCGCCGCTTGGCTTCTGATAAGACGCCCAAGGAGATCGATCTCTCACAGAATGGCCAAACGGCGCATGGCCTTTACGAGTTGGGCAAGGAAGGCACCTTGCTGCTTCTCATGCACAACCCTGGCGAACCTCGGCCACGAGCATTCAAAGCCACGTCCAAAGGCTTGATGTTCATGCTGGAGAAAGTTGAGGGAGACTAACCAACAGCTCACTTACTTCCGCAGCCGGAATGGCGTCCCACAGTATTTGCAGACGAACCGGCGGAAGATGAACATGTCGAGGACCTTGGAGGTGGAGTAGGACAACAGCGGATATTTCCGTGCGTTCTGGTTCATCCGGCATCGGGCCATCTGGAGCGTCGCTCCCTGGCAGAGTGGACAGCGTATCTTGGATGACATCATGTAGATGATTCCCCTCACTAAACCACCAAGCACGAGGCAACCAAGCGCACCTGCACCCCACAAGCGCTGCACGTCCGGATCCTTCTCGAAGAACATCTTGAAAAGCAAGACTGGCAACGCCAGTAGGCAGATCCAGAGGATCACACTCATGAACATCACTCGCACGAGACGCCCAGCTCGCGGAAAGGTCCGCGCGTATTTCACTGACGGCATCTTCATAGGCTCACTGTCATTGCGTTAAGAAAGTGTCGCATCTCAGCGATCATCAATCGGCCCTCTTCAAAGTCAACGGTGAATGGGAACGCCTTCTGCCTCAGCGCATCGGTGCCACCGGTGCCACGCCGTCGAACATCTGATCGCCATAGAGCAGGATAGCGATCAAGACCGCCAAGATGACCAGCAACAAGATGAGCACTCCCATGTCTTTCCAACGAAACCGCGAGCGCTTGGAAGCATGACCGCGGGATCGGCGTTTCCGTCCACCTTCCCCATTCCCGGTCGCAGCTGGCAATCCCTTGGCAGAGCGCGCCTGGAAGGCAGGACGCGGGGGAAGATCACACAATCGCGTCGTTTGCACACTCGGAGGCGCCTTCAGGGGATCCGACTCTACCTTCGTCTCCGGGGTGGGCACCACGGCCGGTGCTGGAGGAGGCGCTGCCTGAGCCGCCGCCTCAGCAGCGCTCATCACCACTGAAGGCGCAATGATGGTGGCTCCACACACTGGACACGGCCCCTGCTCGCCTGTGCGAGACCGCGGGATCTCCAGCGCTGCCGTGCACATGGGACATGTGAACCGCAGAGACATGCCAAGCGGGCGGGCCGACGCCGGGGCCATTTCAGTCGGTTGATTCATTGGAATCTCTCTGATGGAAGCAGAGAAATCGAGAATTGCGACTCAAATCATGGCAACTATGGGAATTCCTCTCACATCGATGCATCCAGCCATCGCTTCATCACAAGCCAAAGCACGGGTGGGGCTCCCACGCTGATCACGAGAGCCAGGAAAGGCTGTTCCCAACCCCACGCTCCCACGGCGGCGTAGACGAATCCCAGCGGCACGCACCCACACGCCGCTGCCCAGGCAAACCGCGTCCACGGCATGCGCGTCATGCCCGCCAGACAGGCGACCACTTCGGCCAGGATAGGGAGGCAACGCGAGAGCGCCACCACCCAAGGGCCACCCTTCTCAAACAGACGCCGCCCTTCCGCCAACCCATCGCTGCCCAGCAGCCGTCGCATGGCCGTCTCTCCGAGAATCCGACACACCCCATAACCCACCATCGCACTGCCAAAAGCCCCCATGGCGGCGAGCAGCCCCCCGAGCCAGACCCCGTAGACGTATCCCAAGCCGCTCATCACCACGGTAGACGGCATGGGCAGAAGCAAATCCCCTACGAGCAGGGCCCACCCTACCAGCCAGGCCCAGTGCCCAAAGCCTTCCAAACGCGTCATCGTCCACGCCCGCTCCATCCCATCCCCCCAGACGAGGAAAGGGATGAGGACAACCAGCGCCAGAAGGAGAACCAAGAGGACAAAGCGCTTCATGATCATTCTCGCCAACCACATCGTGAAGCATCCGTCAACGGGTCTTGGCCAAGGAAGCTTGAAGCGCTACCGTCCGGCATGCCCGCGCCACCGGAAGAACACTTCACGCCAGAGGACCTCGTGGCCCTCGCTCAGGAAACCATGGCCGCCGCCAAATTCCCTCAACTGGCGACCCTCGACGGCGACCAGCCACGTCTCCGCCCAGTCTCCCCCGTAAAGACCGTGGGCTTCGTCGTCCATGTGGCCAATCTCAAATCCTATCACAAGACCCAAGAAATCGCTGCCAACCCCAAGGTTGAGCTTGGTTACCTGGCACCCAATCACGATCAAGTTCGCATCACCGCGCGCGCTGAAGTGGAAGCGGATGCTGCCATCATCTCAGCCATTTGGGAAAGCAATCCTCTCCTCCGCAAGTATCTCGGCAGCGCGGACAACCCGGAACTCCTCATCTACCGCATGGCACCCCAACGCGTCCGTTTCATGCGTGAATGGGCCTTGCACTATCACGACATTCCTCAAAGCGCTTGGACCTCATGACAGTGACTCCCTCTACCTTCGCCACGACCTATCCCGACCACTTCTATGTGGACGAAACCCAACCCGAGGCGTTGCAAGCGCACTTGGAATCCATGGGATTTCTCGATCCCAATGAGAGGATCCACCAGTGCGCCAAGGCGGGAGAAGGCAACATGAATTGCACGCTACGCGTGACGACGACACAGCGCTCTTTCATTGTCAAACAGGCGCGCCCTTGGGTCGAGAAGTACCCGCAATTCGAAGCGCCCTGGGATCGGATCCTGGGTGAGAGCGACTTCTATCAGCGGACGGCTTTCGATCCCCGCATCGCCACCCTCATGCCCAAGCTGTTGGCGACCGATGACGCTCATCATTTGATGCTCTTGCAAGACCTCGGCTCAGGCTCGGATTACAGTAGCGTCTACCAAGGCGCGCCCTGGGACAACGATACGCTTCGGTCACTGGCCTCATTCCTCGCAGCCCTCCACCAGTTACCTGCCCAAGCCCCCTTCCCCAATCGAGCCATGCGTGAACTGAATCACGCGCACATCTTCACGCTCCCCTTGCAGAACAACAACGGTCTGGATCTCGACGCGGTGCAGCCAGGACTGGCTGCCATCGCGGAACCCCTGATGCAAGATGAGGCCTATCGCCAAGCGGTCGCCTATCTCGGAAACACCGTCTACCTCGCCGATGGCCCAAGCCTTCTCCATGGCGACTTCTATCCTGGCAGCATCCTCAAAACACCCTCTGGCCCACGCGTCATCGATCCCGAATTCGCCTTCATGGGCCGTCCCGAGATTGATGTCGCTGTCTTCGTGGCGCATCTGCATCTCGCCCAACAAGCTGACCGGATCGATACCTTCCTTCAACACTATCAATCACCTCAGGGATACGATTACCAGTTGCAAGCACAGCTCGCTGGCATCGAAATCATGCGCCGCCTCCTCGGCTACGCGCAACTCCCACTCACGCTCACCCTTACAGAGAAACACGATTTGTTAGAAAGGAGCCGGCAATGGGTGCTTTCTTAGAATACCGACTGCTAGTAGTGGTCTCTCTCTTAGCATCGACGATACAGGCCCAGGAACCCTCTTCACCTTTGGAGGATCGGGTCGCAGGTCTTCTCTATGGGGCGGCCATTGGAGATGCGCTCGGTGGTCCGGTCGAATTTCAGAGCCGCGAAGACGTAGCGCGCCTTCCACAGCCACCCAAGCTGTGGCGCCCAGGTGAGAAATGGGACGATGAGGCGAAACGCGCCGCCCAAGAACGCCTGATCTTGAGGCCCTACGCCCCCCTACGCCCACAGTCCGCCTCCTACGGACAATGGGGCGACCCAGCTCCTGCGGGCACCATCACCGACGACACGCGGCACAAGTTGGTTCTGTTAGAAGCGCTTCATCAAACCAATGGCGGCCCTCTAAACGCCCAGGGATTGGCCCGCGCCTATCTCCAATGGCCGAGCCATCCCCTTCATCCTGAATGGACCACGCTCCGAGACGATTGGTTAGAAGAATGGCACTTCGCTAGTCATTGGGTGCTAGGAAATCGAGATCCCTCCGTGGCGAGACCACCTGAGCGGCTGTGGCAGGGATTGCCCACCTGCTGTGGGCAAATGACCTCTCTCCCGCTCGCTGCTCTCTTTCCCGGTGAACCAGAAGCCGCCTACCGCGCCTGTTATCAACTCAGCTACTTCGACAACAGTTGGGGAAAAGACCTTAACGCCGCCCTGGTAGCAGGCTTAGCCATCGCGCTCACGTTGCCGAAGGAGCACCCCGATAAGTGGGGCTTTATCCGCAAGGCCATGCTGGAAACGGACCCCTATCTTTATGGCGACATCCGCTTCACCAGGCGTCAGGTGGACCGCTGGCTAGACCTTGCCATGAACCTTGCGGCGAACGCTGACGGCGAACCCGCCAAACTCTTTGCCGCCTTGGAAGAGACGTTTGCCAAGACGATCAAATGGGAAGCCCAAGTGCCATTTGTAGTTGCATTCAGCTGCCTCGCACTCAGTGAGGACGCTCCCCTAGCCGCTCTTCAATTGAGCATTGAGTGGGGACACGATACCGACTCCTACGCAGCACTCGTCGGGAGCTTCATCGGCGCCTTGCACGGCGCGCAAATCTTTCCACAACGATTACGGCAACCGTTAGACGAACGGCTTCTAGCAGACTTTCAGATCGATCTCCAGAAAGAGGCTGCCTGGCTCATTTCGAGTCTTTCGAAGGCTCCTGGTCCGTAATGGCGTCGTAGATGAGCTTTTTAAGACCAGACTCCAAATTGAAGTTGAACGGCTCCGTCTGTTCCATCGTCACCACAATGAGGCCATCTTTGGGTGACACCCAATAGTGCGTGCTCGCAGCCCCACCCCAACCATACTCTCCCAACCGCGCACCTGGATCCCAATCCGTGTCCTTGACCCTGACAGAAAAGCCCAATCCGAAGCCCGTTCCTGGACGCTGATCCCCAATCCCGATGTGGGGAATCTTGTCAGGGAGTTGGTTTGTGGTCATCAAGGAAACCGTCGCCTCCTTGAGATAACGTTTCCCCTCAAAAGTCCCGCCATTGGCAATCATCTGCAGGAACCGGAGATAATCCCGCGTGGTGGATACCAAGCCACCGCCTCCTGAGGCCAGCATCGGCGGCTTTAAATAGCGGCTCGTGCTTGGGGAATCCGTCACCTTAAGCCCAGGGCCATGCTTCGCAGCAAACCGAGAAACTTTCTCCTCTGGCACATGAAATCCCGTATCATGCATCTGCAAGGGCACAAAGAAACGTTCCTTGAGAAACACCTCGAAGGTTTTACCCGAAACGTTCTCCACCAACGCGCCGAGAACATCGGTTGAAACGCTATAGACCCAGCGTTCGCCTGGATGATAGAGCAAAGGGATCTCTCCTAACCGACTGACCAAGTCATTTAAGTTACCACCCATGACCTGCGCCTCACGATAGCGTTGATCAACCTCGGTGTTGCCAAAGAAACCGTAGGTCAGCCCTGAAGTATGTCGCAGCAGATCGCGCACCGTCATCGGCCGAGATACCGCCACCTCTTTTCCCTCAAGCAAGGCTTTCTGCTCGACCAGTGCGGGGAGATACTTGCCCACAGGATCATCCAACTGCAGCTTCCCTTCATCCATCAGCATCAACGCGGCCGCACTGGTGATGGCCTTGGTCATGGAATAAATGCGAAAGATGGTGTCCTCTTGCATGGACTCTCCTGATTCCGCATCCCGCTCCCCAAAAGCTTTCAAGTAGGCGATCTTGCCATGACGCGCCACCGCCACCACGCACCCTGACAATTTCTCATCAACTAGCAGTTTCTCGACCACACCATCGATCTTCGCCAACCCTTCCGACGAGAGCCCCACGGACGACGGCGGGACGGAAGGGATCGGTTCGCTTCGCATGGGAGTCATCGCCGTGAACATCGCAAGGAAGGTCAAGAGAAGCAGCGTATTCTTCATGCACCCAGCCTGCGATGAATCCGAGGGCGATGCAAGATCCGAGCCAACCTCAAGGCACTCGGCGAGCTTTCTTCCCGTTGAGAAACGCTCCAATAGCGGTGTAGCGCACGAGATGCTCGTAGGCCAGAAGCAGGATCGCAATGGTTGCCGTGCTCACGAAGAGAAACTTGAGACCACTGGGGAGCGCAAAGCCAGCGATGCCTTGTTGCAACCAAAGGATCAATGGCAAATGCGCTAGGTAGAGCCAGTAGGCCGCATCTGACAGGTAGCGAAGCCTGACATTCTCCTTACCAAAGAATTGCCGAAAGAATCCGATGCACCCATACACCATCAGCCAAGCATAGAGGACCGCGGCAAGGCTCATGAAATAGTGGGCGCTTTCATCGGTATTGGTCCGTTGTTCGAAGTAATGCAGCCCCACGATGAGACTGGGCACTGCCAAAGCAATGCAGAGGGGCCACCGCTTGCCTGCATGTGACTTGAAGGATTTCTGCGTGAAGGCGATCGCCCCGCACCCGAAGAAGATGGCATAATAGAGGAGCTTCGGTGGCCAGGGCAAGAGACCCGCAGCGGTGTCGGGACCGAACGTTTGCTTCATGAATACCTGAGCCAGATAAGTGAGGGGTAGCACCCACAACCATCGCCATGGCTCGATCAGCACATTGTCAGGGCATCGCAAGATTCCTCTGGAAACCAACCAGACCACTGGCACAAACAACGCCACCAGCAAACACAAATAGTAGAGGAACCAAAGATGGTGAAAGATCGGGAGCCATGCGCCTAAGGCGTAGAGTCCGCGAATGGTCTCCCACTGGCGAACGCCTCTCGTCGGTGGCTTACTGCCCTCATTGACCGCTTCTTGAGCAATGATCGCGTCGCGCAAGATCGGCTCGATCTCGGCACGGCCCCTCTCCAAATCATCACGCTGGACGCGAATATCGATCACCCCAGCAATGGTCCTCGCCACTGTCCACGATCCCTTTGAGGTGTCCAATGGCGTCTCGCCCCGCACATTGGTAGGTTGTGGATCCGCGCCCGCTTGGAGCAACTGACGCACCACCTCATCGCGGCCGAAGAAGACCGCCCCATGCAGCGGGGTGCTACCTTCGAAGTTCGCCTTCTCTGCATCGGCCCCCTGCTCTAACAGCCATGCAACCACGTCAGCATGGCCGGACAAAGCTGCCCAGCCAAGGGGAGTCGTCCCACCCGCATCCCGCTCATTGAGATGGAGCGAATCCTTGAACACCCAACCCTCTAACGCTTTGAGATCACCTTGCTTTGCAGCCATCCAGACACTTCCCGTCCGACCACGTTTCTCCGCCACCCAGGCCTTGGATGGCCCACTGAGCATCCCAACGACAATCATGCATGGCCAAACGATCACCAAGGCCACCACGAGCGGGATGAGAATGCGCTGGACGCGATGAGCAATCAAAGCCCGCAGGCCTCGGCGTCTCCATAACATTGCGGTAAAGAAGCCACTGAGCAGAAAGAACAGCGGCATGCGAAACCCATGGATCGCATGTTGAACCAATCCGAATACCCTTGTGTTCTGACACAAGTCTTGAGCAGGCCAGATGGGTAGGTGCACATAGGCAAGAGCCCCGTGCAAGACAATCCCTAACAGCATCGCAATCGCTCGTAGCGCATCCAGGTCGTGGAAACGCGTGGAAGGCTGATCGGGACGCACCGCCAATCTGCTAGGCTAAAGCTACTTCCCTCTACCCAAGAGGCGCTCTTGCGTCGCCACGGGCAGGCCACTTGTCGGCAACCACTCGGCGGCTCCCAGAGGATCTTGCTTCACAAAAGCCTCGGCGGCGAGTGTCATCACCTTCTCACGCCCTTCCGCACTCGAAAGCTGCGTCGCCCATGCAACCGCAGCACTCGGATCCTCCCAGCGGTGCGAATGGACCATGCCGCCAATGGCCCAGTCTCGACTCTCAGATGGCGGCATTTCCGCCACGAATTCACTCGCTGCCAGTGGATCCGCTTTCGTCCAGCCACCTAACAGAGGCCCATAGGCTGCTTTGGCCGCATCACGATCGAGAGAGGCCAGCCATTCAGCCATCTTAGGACCATCCCGCCACCCCATCTCTTCGGCGATGCCATAGGCGAGGCTACCCGCATTGGGATCGTCACGCGCCAGATCGGTCGCCCAAGCCAAGGTCGCATCCGCATCTTCTCGCACGCCCGCACGTCCCGCCTCCCACAACGCATGGCCACGCAAATCGCCTTCCTTCAAGTTGCTCGCCCATAGGGCCGCCTGTTCAGCACCTCCCTCCTGCACCACTTTTCCCATGACAATACCCATCATCTCTTTGGCCCTCCGATCCCCTGATGATCCTAACGTATACACGAAATCCGCCGCTGATTGAGGATCATGAATCGCCAAGCCATGAACCAACGCTGCTTTCATCCCTTGTTGATTCGCGCCACGATTGCCTTTTTCATTTAACGATTCATACCAATCTTTGGCCGCCCCTGGATCATGACTCGCCCAACCCGCTACCGTCGGCCCCATGTCTTTGGCGTCGGTCTCCAGGCCATGCATCACGGCATCCAATCCAGCCACCTGACCCCACGCATAATGGAATTCGCGAAACTCCGGATCCGAGTCTTTCAAATGAGCAATTTGTTCTCGAATGGTCAGCGCATTCTCTGATGTCAACCCAGCTAACAATTCACCGAAAGCGGTTCGCCTAGCGATGGGATCTGTTGATCGACGCAACTGTTTACCCAAAGTCGCAATGCGGTCGGAAGATAACACCACAGAACTCTTTACGTCCGGAGAATCGCTGCCGGAATGGGAAGCCTCAATCCTACCCGTCATTTCAAATCCAAGCGGCGAAGTCATCGCCTCACCCGTCAAGGAAGCGACTGAGTTTGGACGCTCTGGGTGAGGCTTCAAATGCCACCCGAGCCCAAAAGTAGCGGCCGACAACGTGAGCCACCCCAGTGGCACAAGAAAGGATCTTGAGAGTTTCATGAGGACGTCTTTGATTCTAGTAGCATGCCGATTCTTCAGCCCCTTAAGGTGCCAAAGAACGGTACAAGTTCAAGACAAGCGACCACGCAGTCAGCAAACCTCATTCCTGTGGAAGCACTTGCTCCCCTCGCAAATCCACCAGCCCGCGCCATTTCTCCATCCCCGCCGCCTTCACCGGGCGCGCCCCACGCGCTCGCTTCACCCGCATCCCCTCCCGATGCCGCGCAAACACCTCCTCAATGAAGGCCTCACTCCCCAATGCCAAGCCTTCACTGAAGTAGCGGACACGCACCCGCACCACCTGCGCCAGGCTCAATTGCCCTCCCTGTCGCGCCACCTTCTCCACTGATTCCTCCCGAATCCCTGCGCGCCCTTGGCCAGCAGCCTCGCCAGCCTCCGCTTCCCCAAACCCATACAAATAGAGCCGATACTGCGCCTGACACGTTCGCCATTGCTGCGGACTCCCATGCGCCACCCCTAACACCCGCATCAACCCTCGCCGCCGCGCCCTATTCCCCGCCACCGCCTCCCCATACCCACTCCACCGATAATCCTTCGGATCCTCCACGATCCCCGCCCGCACCGGATTCAGGTCAATGTAAGCCGCCATCGTCAGCAACACCGTCTCGTCATTCTCTAACAACACACTCTTGAACCGATCCTCCCAAAGCGGCCCCTTGCGCTGAACCTTCTTGTTATACCACTGCGTGAAGCGCTGCTTCAGCTCTTTCATGAACATCGACACATCCGCCATCCGATTCAGAAAGCGTTGCCGATACTCGGGATACCCCTTCTCAGGACACTGCTCCTTCATCCGCGCCAACATCTGCCGCACCCCAATCAACTGTTCCTCGGAGGTCGTCACCAACGCCAACCGCCGCAGCAGTTCCGCATCATCAATCGCCGCACGATGTTCCTCGGCATTCGGCACCTCGATCAGCAAATGGATGTGATTCGCCATCAAGCAGAACGTGATCAACTCCACTCCAGCAAACCCGCACTGAATCTCCAAGAGTTCCCGAAACTTCTCCTTCACCGGCCCCTCCAGCACAAAGCGCCCCTCAATGATCCGAGACATCACGTGGTAACAGTTCGAAGCCGCTCCAGGCTCCCCTTTGATTCGAATCGCTCTCATCAGCCATCCCTACCCCAACACCGCCACCCGTCAATGTATTTGTGGTCGGACCCTTTTAATGTTGGAATTGCGTGTGGTCGGACCCTTTTAATGTTGGAATTGCGTCGAAATATCATCCTTTTGGAGGATGGCGGGGGGATGCGAGATGGGGATAGGTTTGAAGCGGTTTGGCGACTGCCAATCGCCATCTTTGCGTAAGACGATCAACTGCCGACTGATGTCCTCGAAGAGGAGGTGCGAATCCGCAGACTCTCAGGAAGGGATTGGATGTCCACATGGGACTAATGTGGGCGGTTGATCGTCTTGGGGGACGCCTTGTCCGCGGGCGCTGTCGCTGGACGGGGTCCTCTTTCAGGGCAAGACTCCGGCCTTGATGCTGAGTCCGGGAGATTTCTATGCACTTTTGTCAGGGGTTCTGTGGTCGGTCGCAGTGATCTTGATGCGGGTGTCTGGACTACAAGTCCCACCGATTCCGTTGACGTTTTTTAAGAGTTCGGTGGCGATTGTGGGCTTTGTGACGCTTTCCCTCTTCCTGCAGGAGCCGTTAGCCCCTGAATTGGCATGGGAAGCTTGGGGACGATTGATCGTGAGCGCCGTTCTGGGGATCACGATTGCAGATACGCTGTTTGCGGCTGCTTTGAATCGGTTGGGAGCGAGTTTACAGGCGTTGGCAGATTGCGTCTACGCCCCGGCGATGGCGTGTGTGGGCTTTTTAATGTTTGGGGAGACACTTGGGTTTTGGGAGATCCTTGGGGGACTGTTGGTGGTGTCCGGCGTGGCCGTGGGGATGCGGTTGACGGCGGAGGTTGATCGCGTGCGCGATTTGCTGATCGGTGTTTCCCTGGCTGTGGGTGCGCATGTGATCATGGCGGTGGGGATTCTGATGGTTCGGGATGTGTATCGAGAGATCTCAGTGGTGTGGGTGTCTGGATTTCGATTTGTAGTGGCGACGGTGGCGCTCGGGGCCTACGGATTCTGCCGCCAAGATCGGTCTCAGCTCTTTCTGGCCTTCCGTCGTCGTGCTTTGTGGAAGACGATGATTCCAATGGCGTTGTTTGGGCCCTTTCTGGCCACGTTGTTCTGGGTGGCGGGTTTCAAGTATCTCACCGCAGGTCGCGCAGCGATCTTCAATCAGATGTCGACGGTGTTCATCATCTTGCTTGCGGTGATCTTTCTGAAGGAGCGGCTAACATGGCGTAAGGCCATTGGCGTGTCCTGTGCGATCACGGGGGCGCTGTTGATTGCAGCGCACTGATATCGGTTGGTAAAACAACCCAATATTTCTGGACACGAGACTGAGAAATCGATAGCAAACCTGAAGGAGCCGCCTCCGATAACCATTGCCGAAAGACGAGCCCGCCCATGAGCGATTCCAAAGAACGCAAATCATCTACTGTCCAACCACGAGATCTTCCCGAGCGCCACGAGGCGCATGGTGATCCATTTGAGCAACTGAATGCCGGGAGTGAGCCCGTGGAGGAGAAGCGCGCGGGGGTGATCCAACCTCGCAGTCTCCCGGAGAAGGATCGCGCGACAATTCTGGAAGCCGCGCGGATGCTACAGGAGGGAAGCACTCATGCAGAGGTGGCGCGGCATTTGAGGATTGAGCCCCTGCAACTGCGCAATTGGGAGACGGCTTATTCTAGTGAGTTCCAACGCGATCTGAATGATGGTGACTACCACGACACGGACGCGCAACTGCGCGATCTCGAGGCTCATGAGAAAGAACGGTTCCAAGGAAATTGGGAACAGGTAACGGAGAAATCGACCCAGCGTCGAGTCAAGGTAGGCAGTGTACGAGCGAAACTTTTGGCGAATCCAGCGACACGCTGGATGTTCCGCAACGAGCATGGTGACATCGATTACGGAACGATCGTGGGCATCTTCGTGGCGGTGTTAGGCGTTTCTGTCGCATTACTCTATATAAATCGGACGCCAAACCAAGCGGAGGACACCGCGGGACTGATCATTGGCCTAGATGAGATCACGGAAATTCCCCACAATCCGGAGGCGGCACGCGATGTAGTGGTCCAATTCCATCAAACAGCTACCTGGGAAGAGAAGCTTGCCTATGTTTCGTATCCCGAAAAGGTGCGGCCCTTGATGGCCGAATGGTATGCAAAGAATCCTCAAGACATCACGTTTGATCGCATCGGATTTGCCATGGATGAATCCGTCACGATCGACGATCGAAATTTCTTTCAGGTCGGTCTGATTGTCTCCAGAGAGGGCGATAACCGAGCGGACGCTCGCAATTTCGTGATGATGGTGGAGCGCATGCCAGATGGTGAATACAAGGTGGAATGGGAAACGTCCTCCGGCTATCAGCCTCTAACACTGGAAGAGTTGAAAGCCCAAAAGCCGACGACTCCAGTGGAGTTTCGGTTGACGTTGGAAGCATCTGACTTCTACAACTTCGATTTCCAGAATGACCAATATTTCGCGTTTCGCGGAACCTTCGTGATGCGCGAGGAACCCCTCTTTCTTTATGGCGATAAGGATAATGAAGCCATTCGCGCGATTCATAACACGCTACAGCTCCTTCCCAAGAAAGGATACATTCTCAAAGTCAGTTATCCTCAGAATCCCCGCACAGACGATCAGCTCTATATCGATGAAGTTGTATCCAATAGTTGGTTCCGCGACTATCAATAGATAGACAGATAAAGCACCCCTTTAGAGTTCGACGGTGACGGCACTGGAAGCTGCCACCGCCTTGGAAAGAGCCTCATCAATGGTGGCTCCGCGTGCCAGCGCCACGCCCATCCGCCGCCGACCGCGCACCTGTGGTTTGCCAAACAAGCGCAATTGAGTATCGGGAGCAGCAAGCGCATTCTCCAAATTACCAAAGCGGACATTGTCTGATTCCCCTTCCACCAAGATCACGCTAGAGGCCGATGGGCCATGTTGAATCATATTCGGAATGGGCAAACCAAGAATCGCTCGCGCGTGTAGCGCGAACTCGGATAGATCCTGAGAGAGCAACGTGACCAGACCGGTATCGTGCGGGCGCGGTGAGACTTCGCTGAAATAGACCGTGTCCCCTTTGACGAAAAGCTCGACCCCAAAGAGGCCACGTCCTCCCAGCGCCTCCGTGATGGCACCAGCAATGCGTTCGGATTCCTTCAGCGCCGCCGTGCTCATGGGTTGCGGTTGCCAGGACTCGCGATAGTCCCCGTCCTCCTGCCGGTGCCCGATAGGCGAACAGAACGTCGTGCCTCCCGCATGGCGAACCGTTAGCAGAGTGATCTCGTAGTCGAAATCGACAAAACCTTCGACAATGACCTTCCCCTTGCCTGCGCGTCCCCCTTCCTGAGCATAAGTCCAGGCCTTGGACACATCCTCGGGACGACGTACTGTGCTTTGCCCTTTTCCGGAGGAACTCATGATCGGTTTCACCAAGCAAGGAAACCCGATGGCCTCGACCGCAGCCCGGTAAGCATCCTCCGTGTCGGCGAATCGGTAAGGGGAGGTGCGGAGGCCCAAGGTCTCTGCGGCAAGCGACCGGATCCCCTCACGGTTCATCGTCAATTGAGTGGCACGAGCCGTGGGGATCACTGTGGTCACGCCCTCCGCTTCGAGCGCCGCGAGGACATCGGTCGCGATGGCCTCCACCTCCGGCACGACGAGATGAGGACGTTCCTCCTCGATCACAGCACGCAGCGCCTCACCATCGAGCATGGAAAGGACGTGAGAACGGTGTGCCACCTGCATGGCCGGCGCATCGGCGTAGGCATCCACAGCGATCACTTCGGCACCGAGGCGTTGGAGTTCGATCACGACCTCTTTGCCCAACTCACCGGACCCACAGAGCAGGACTCGAGTCGCTGAGGGAGTGAGAGGAGTGCCGAGAACCGTCATGGCGGCAGATTAGGCCCAGAGCCTCGGCAAATGCCAGTGGCATTTCTTCCTTCCAAAGAAGAAGTGCTCGGAGGGGGACTCGAACCCCCACGGATTGCTCCATACGCCCCTCAAGCGCACGCGTCTACCAATTCCGCCACCCGAGCTAGGTTGGGAGCTGGATCCTTCATCACTCCCTCTCGCCTCGCAAGTCCGTTTTACGAAATCTTCCCAAACCTCTCACGGCTGGTCGGTGGGCCGTTCATAAATGACGTAGTAGACGAGCCCGACCATCCCCGCACCGCCAACCAGATTTCCCAGGGTCACGGGGATGAGATTCTGAATCAATCCCATCCAGGACAGACTCTCACTCGGCGGAACGGTCCCGGCCATTTCCATGAAGAGTCCTAACGGAATGAAATACATGTTGGCCACGCAGTGTTCGTAGCCTGCCGCCACAAAGGCAGAGATCGGAAAGAGAATCGCGAGAATCTTTCCGGAAACCGTGCGTGCCGCCATCGCCAACCAGACCGCCAAGCACACGAGGATGTTGCAGAGGACGCCTCGAAAGAAGCCCTCGACGAACGGCAGCGCCACTTTGGTCTCGGCGATGGCATGGGCTCGCGCCGCGTGCTCACCGACGACTTGTCCTGACAATAACACTATAAATGCCAGGCCCGCGGCTCCGACGAAGTTTGCGCTAAAGACGACTCCGAGGTTTCTCAGCATCTGTCCGAGCGTGATCTTGCGAGACACCCATGCCATGACCAGAAGATTGTTACCTGTGAACAATTCGGCTCCAGCGATGACTACCAAGATCAAGCCGAGTGAGAATACCAGCCCCCCTAACACACGCGCCACGGCGACACTCAATGCGGGATCACTCGTGACGATGCTGAAGTAATTGGCCCCCAACCCAATGAAACCGCCCGCCAGGATCCCCAAGGCGACCATCGAGAGGATGGGGAGTCGGGCTTTCGCGACACCCACCGCTTGCACGCGGTCCGCAATTTCTTTGGGAGAATAAGCGTCCGTTCCGAAGATCTCACTCATACACCACTCGCATACCAAAGACGCGGTCAGACGCCAAGGACTCGACGCGATTCTGGCATTCATCGCAAAGCGTCGCTTCCGGCTGGCTCGCCAGGTATCCATCGGAAATGCGGTCACCGCAAGCGTCGCATCGACCGTAAGTGCCTCCCAAGAGACGTTCCAAGGCGTCATCAATGGCCTGCAAACGCCCATCATCGAGAGTCACCTGAGCACCTCCCACACGGTCATCGTTCGCGCCATCGTCCTCCCATATCTCGTAAGCAGCCCCTTGATGCATGAAGCTTTGAAGGCAGGCCAATCGATTGGATTCGTCCGCTTTCTCCGCGAGAAGGCGTTGCCTGAAGATTTCAAAGTCAATCGTATTCATCTCCTGCCACCGTGCGATCAAACGAGGGAAGACCTCCGCATCCCTTGCCATCGGCAGCGCTCGCTTTGCCGTTTCTGGGCAAGCGTACCAAAGAATGCGGAGTCGATCACACCGTATGTGGTTACCCTGATGGGATCATCATGTCCGCTGACCCACTGTCCCCTTCTGAGCTCCAAACGAGCCACACCCCGGCGAGGATTCGCGAAAGACTCGCCGGGAAATCGATGGCCGATCACCACGTGCGAGACTTTGTCTATGGTGCCATCGACGGTGCCGTGACGACCTTCGCGGTCGTGGCCGGAGTGGCAGGGGCGGGTTTGAACGAAGGCATCATCATCTTGTTAGGAATTGCCAATCTCGCCGCCGATGGATTCAGCATGGCGGCGAGCAATTTCCTTGGCACGCGAGCGGATGACCAAGCCCGCGAGAAAGTGCGACGGGAGGAGCACCAGCATATCGCGCTCTATCCCAAAGGCGAACGCGAGGAGATTCGTCAGATCTTTGCCGGCAAGGGATTCAAGGGCGCTGACCTCGAACGCATCGTCGAGGTCATCACCGAAGATGAGCAGCGATGGGTGGACACGATGCTCCAAGAAGAGCACGGCTTCAGCACGCACCGACCCTCTGCCTGGCGTGCAGCCTTGGTCACATTCAGTTCCTTCATCATCATTGGGGCCATCCCCTTGCTTAGCTACGTGACGAACTGGATCCTTCCTGGAACGTTCGCCAACCCGTTTCTCTGGAGCTGCCTCCTCACCGGCATTGCGTTCAGCGTGGTGGGAGCCATGAAGAGCCTCTTCGCGATCCAACACTGGAGCGTATCGGCCATGGAGACGCTGGCGGTGGGCAGTCTTGCTGCTTCCATCGCCTACCTGTTAGGGGAAGCCTTGCAGGGACTAGCCTAGCCTAACCATTCCTCCTAAGCCATGCATCCCATTCTGGAAACACTAGGCGGCATTGGTCTCTTCCTCTACGGAATGGCGGCCATGACTTCAGGGCTGCAGAAGCTTGCTGGCGAGCGCTTGCGTCTCTATCTGGCCCGTTCCACCCGCACGCCATTGACGGGCGTGGTCACCGGAGCAGCCGCCACCGCCGTGGTGCAGAGTTCCAGCGCCACCACCGTGGCCGCCGTAGGCTTTGCTGGGGCTGGGCTCCTGCCATTTGAACAGGCGCTCGGCATCATCTTCGGAGCCAATATCGGCACCACCATCACCGGATGGATGGTGGCTCTGATAGGATTCAAACTCCAACTCTCCGCCATCGCCTTACCTCTCCTCTTCGTCGCAGCCCTCCTCTACCTGTTCAAACGCTATCGAGCCATTCGAGGCAGCGGCAAAGCGCTGGCGGGCTTCTGTCTGATCTTCATCGGCATCGGCTATCTGCAGCAAGGCCTCGCAGACTACCAAGACGCCATCGATCTCAGTCGCTGGGGCACGGAATCCTTCGGGGGGCGTCTCTTGCTCGTCTTGGCAGGGGTGATCCTAACACTCATCACGCAATCCTCCAGCGCCACTGTGGCGACAGCGTTGACAGCGCTCAATGCTTCCGTTCTCACACTGCCACAGGCGGCGGCCGTCATCATCGGTGCCGACATTGGCACCACGGTCACGGCAGGCCTTGCGACCATCGGAGGCAGCACTGCATCACGTCGAACAGGCTTTGCCCACGTCATCTACAACGTGATCACGGGCGTGGCGGCCTTCCTCGCGCTTCCATTCTACCTCTGGGCGGTGGAGAAATGGCATCCCACCAGCATCACCGATTCCCAAGAGGTGGTTGCCGTGACCTTTCACACCGTCTTCAATGGCCTAGGTGTCTTGTTAGTCCTCCCCTTCACCAAGCAGTTTGCCCACCTCATCACACGCCTCATTCCAGATCGCACCCCAGCAATGGTTGCCGCGTTTGATCGACGGCTGCTCGTAGAACCTGGCAATGCGATCGAAGCCCTTTCGCAAGGGACCGCTCGTCTTGCCAACACCGCCTACGAAGAGGCCCGAAATATCCTCGCCGCATCCAACGAAAACTCGAAACGGCTCGATGCGCTCCTTGCCGCCATCGCAGAAGCCCGGGCCTTCGCCCTTGCGGCCGGGACCGGTCCTGGCGCGGTGGGTGATCCCACCAACGCCAGACTCTTCAATGCCCTCCACGCCATCGATCACCTCGAGCGCCTCTGCGAACGCCTGCTCGATGAGCGCCGCGCTCAGGCTGTGAGGACTCGCCCAGACCTCACCCCTCTGCGTGAAAAGGCCCAGACGTGTCTCGCCCAGATGACCGATCCTCTTGAGCCCGACGCGATCGATGCGATCGGAAACTTGGCCCAGGCCCTGGAAGAGGATCGCCCACACTACCGCGTGGAGGTCATGAAACGAGCGGCCGCACGCCAAGTCGATGCCTCCGATCTCGACGCCGCGCTCGATGGCCATCGATGGCTCCGACGCATCGTGTATCATGCCTGGCGCATCGCCCACTATCAACGCGACCTGAACCTACCGCCGCTGCCTGCGCCGGAAACCCCATGAGCGTCGCAGGGTCGCTGTTCTGAGCAACGCACGCGAAACTCACCACAAGAAACGAGGAGCGGGACCATCCGTGGGCCCTAGCCTCCACTCATGAGCTACTTTCCAATCGAAATCACGGCCCGACACATGGATCTCACTGGTCCCATGCGCGATTATGCAGAGAAGAAGATCCTGGGACTACCCATGTCTCAACCGCGCATCACCGACGCCAAGGTGGTCTTTGACGCGCAGACCCATGGCAAGATCGCTGAGGTCATTCTCTACTGTGCCAACCACGTGACGTTGGAAGCCAAGACGGAGACGCAGAATCTTTACGAAGCGTTCGACCTGACCATGAGTAAGATTGAGCGGCAAATGCGCAAAGAGAAGACGCGACTGGAGCGGCTGAATCACGGCGTGGCCTAACAACGCCCGCAATCTTCACGATCATGAAGACGGCAACTCAATCCCACATCGCTCAACCTACCCAGACGCAGATTGGCCCCATTGCCTACGGCACATGGAGCGGCGGCCGTTTCATGCATTTCGGTGAGACCCTATCTGAAGCACACTACACCGATTGCATTCGTCTCGCCTACGAGAACGGCATTCGCAGCTTCATCACGGCGGACGTCTACGGGAAGGGCCAAGCAGATGCGTTGTTAGGCAAAGCGTTGGAGATCTTTCCCCGAGAAAGCTATCAATTGGTCGGTGCCATTGGCCACGATTTCTACACCGGTGTGCGCAAGGGAAACACGGGTTATCCGCGATTCACCGATCCCGAATTGCGCGAACCCTCACAATACGGCACCTTCATCGACATGGCCTGCGAGCGTTCTCTGCAACGCTGCCAGACGGACTATTTCGACCTTCTCCTGCTCCACAATCCCGATGAACAGGGCTATACGAAGAACGAGGTTTGGGAAGGACTGGCGCATCTCAAAGAACGCGGTCTCACGCGTCAGTTAGGCCTCGCTCCTGGACCGGCCAATGGATTCGTGCTCGATGCTATTCATTGTTATGAAACCTTTGGTGATCTGATTGACTGGGCCATGCTCATTCTCAATCCGTTAGAGCCTTGGCCGGTCGGGCTAGGCTTGTCCGCGGCAGCGCAACACGATGTCAGGGTGATCACGCGCGTGCTCGACTACGGTGGCATCTTCACGGACGACTTACGCCCGGGCCACGAGTTTCGCCCTGGCGATCATCGCTGCTATCGCCCCGAAGGATGGGTGGAACGCGGCTGCGACTTCCTCGACAAGATCCGCCCCCTGGCAGAACGCCAAGGACTGACACTCTTGCAATACGCCGCGGCTTGGAATCTCTCGCATCCAGCGGTGGAATGCGTCGTCCCCACGCAGATTCAGGAAACGGGAAATGGCGCACGGCCCATCGAGGACAAGATTCGCGAGATGGCGCGCATGCCAGATGTCCGCCTCACACCGGAAGAAGTGGAGCAGGTGCGCCAGCTCGGTGACAACACCGGCTGCATGGCCTTGAAAGGCGCCAGCCAACGCCACACCGTCTCTACACGTTGTGACGAATGGCCCATGCGCCCAGAGCTCATGGCGATCGCTGAACGCTACGAGCTCGGAACAGACTGGTAGCGCTCCTACCTGGCTACGGTTCTCGCGTGATCCGATAGTAGCGGGTGCGTGCCCCCAGGCTGTCCGGGTCAACGAATCGCAAGGTCCCATCGCCCTTCACCTGGGTTGCGAGTGGCTGCCAATTCTGCAAATCCACCGATCCCTCGAATCGTAAACGGTCACTAGCGCCACCGCCACTGACCTCCAACTGCATGAGGCCACCCACGCGACGCGTTTGCACCGCATAGGGAGGACGTTCCTGAATCGGCGGATCGCCACCGCCACCGGGATCGCCACCACCACCGGGATTGCCTACCGCCCGCACGGTCACCGAGACAGCGGGAGAATCCGCAGCTCCACCAATTTCATCATGTGCCCTCACAATGAGGCGATGTTGTCCGACTGGCAGATGATCCAGCCGCAGCCCAAATGGCGCTTGCGTGTCCTCAATAAGGAAATCTGAGCCGAGGTAGAACTCCACTTTCGCCACACTGCCATCGGGGTCACTCGCACTCACGTCGACATCGAGACTCATGCCTTCCTCAATCACCGTACCTTCTCTCGGACTTGTGATCGTCACTTGCGGCACTTGATTGACCGCCGTGTAGGTGCCTCGTCGATAAACGGCCCCAAAGACCGCATCCACCAGCCACCCCGTGCGGGCGCCCATAGGCGTCACGCCATCAGAAAGCAAGGCTTGAACCACGAGCGTGCCGCGCGTCGGATTGCTATTGTCCCTCGCCGAATAGACAATGCCGGTATCATCACCTGTGAATGAGGGCACCGCAATCAGGTCACGCTCGCCCGTGGACGCAATGCGTTGATTCAGGCCATTGCTCAAATTAGCGACATACACTTCGGAAATCTGGGTATCGCGAGGAATCACTTCATAGGTGATTCGATCACTCCTCGTGTGAGAAAGGGTTGGATTGCCAAAGTCGAGCCCTTCATTCAAATCAATGATGGTTCCAATAGAACGTTCTGCAATGTCGTAACGATAAAGCGTCCATCCGGTGAAACTCAGCCCCTGCTGCACCGGAAGTGATACAAACGCATCGTAGATGACCGTCTGGCCATCTGGTGTGAAATCGATGGCATCCCCGAATTGCACAATATCGAGAGGCGCGCCATCAGCCGTGGGAGCCACGAGGTGAACGGTTTCTTCCGTTTCATCCGCCAAATTGACAAAGGTCATTTGATTCGTGGGTTGGAAAGTGAAGGGATCCGCCAAGATGAAGGCGTAGCGGGTGCCATCGGGAGACATCGCCGCGGAATGCACCTGGCCAGGGACGCCAGCAAGTTGCATCCAGCTTCCATCAGTCAATACGAAGCCCAAATCGAGAGAGGCCGTGACGAAGATGGCAAAGGTCCCATCGCCGGAAACGGAGATACGCTTAAAGCTAGGAAAGTCTGGCGTGTTCATGAAGACGCCATTGTTACCATCATTGAAGGCCGCTTCCCGACGTCCCATGAGAAAGCTCTGCGTGAAGGATTCCCACCGAAAGTATAATGTCGAATCCGGCGCATCCACTGTCGGCACAGGGGCGGGCGGAGGCGTGGTCGGGGCCGCCGCGATTTCCACGAAGTCAAAGGCTTCTCTCGTCTTCTGCGTTTGCACCGCATCAGCTCCATACAGATCCGTCGCCGCTTGAATGGCCCCGACGCGCAGGTCGACAAATTGTGACTGCTTCTGCAAATAGCGCGTGAGCGCGCGATACCAGATCTGCTCGGCATCTCGCATGCCAATGGCTCCATTCATGCCTACGGCCAAATGATAGAAACAATGATTGGTGATGTTGCTATTAATATGCACCCCCCCTTGATCGATATCGATGGGCAGCTGATAGAATTGGCTCATCTTGGCAGGATTGACCAGGCCACCTTGTGAAACCGAGTTCGGATCTTTGTAATTCTGATTGTACTTGGAGGGATTCGTAGGATCAGTCGGATCCACTTTCAACCAATCGGGATCACTCTTCTTCCACCACGATTCGACCATTTCTCCAAAGATATCCGACATGGATTCGTTCAACGCTCCCTGCTGAAATTCGTAATCCAAGATGCCGCCATTCCCAATGGAATTGGTCACGCCATGCGTCAACTCGTGCCCGGAAATATCAATCTCATCCGTAAACGCCTTGCCAAAGACCATCGTCTTGGTCGTGCCATGCCAGAAGGCATTGAATACATCGAGGTTCACAATCGCACGAATGGTACCGCCACGATCATCGAGGCTATTGCGTTGGAAGCGTTCCAAGAAATACTCATAAGTGGCCCCCAAGCCCGCGAGCGCTCCAACCCCCTGCGGATCCCATCCACTTGTAGCACTGTTGGAGCGGATCAAACCCGATGATTGACTCACATCATTGATCTGTTGGCGCCCAGCGGCGTCATAGATCATGATCGCTCCCTGCCCTTGATGCGGCGGTTGGGACGCGCCTGCATTGTACATCGGTTTTGTCGTATCCACGAGGTAATACTGCCCATCCGTGTGATGCCATACATTCAATTCATGCGTGCGTCCGCGGCCGTCGACTCCTTGGCCTTTCGCATTCATGTCTTGCTGCAAGGGCACTTTTGATAGGACGCCCGGACGTTGCGCATCAATGTGATAACGCCAGTGTTTCCCCAATGCCGGGGTGACCTGAATGCGCCAGGCGAGACGGGATTGCCCTGTCACCCGCCCAAGGATCACCAATTCACTCTCGATCTCCCGGGGCTTGATCAGCACGCCGTCCAAATCATCGAACACCACTTGAAGGGCGGCTTCTTCATCGACTCCTGGCTCGATGGGAACATTCGGCGAGGCCACGTGCGTGCTATTCACGCACGTCAATTGGCCCTTGGGATCGACATGCACGATAAGTTCGCAAGTTGAGACTTCCAACCCACGGAAGTATTGTTGAAAGCGCACGTGCCGATGCCCCAAAGCGTCCTTCTCATAGGCGACCGGGCGCATTTCCAAATGAGCGTCACGCAGACGAAACAGGGCCTCATAACGTTTGAGAAAAGCACGGGCAGTGCGCTCGTCTTGCGCGCGCTCCGTGCCATCACCTGGTCGGATCGGATCGTATAAGGTCCCCGTGATCATCAGGGGCTCCGAACGCTCTGGCCGATACCGCACTTCCGCGGTACCTCCGCTCGCTTTCCTCAACTCCGCGAGGGCGACCGAGGCCGGATCAACCACCGCAGGGGGGCGCAACTGCCCATCACGCGCGGTCAGCACTTGTTGACGAAGCCAATCCGCAAGTTGACGTGCCTGAGGCGCGACTTTCTGGCTCTGTGGTGCTTTGGGATTCGGTGCCAACTGAATGGTGGGCATCGTTTCTGCCGTATGGACCTGATGAGCGGTCTGCTGGGCAACAAGCGAATGGGGAAATTGGAGGGCGGCCCACAGGAATAGCATCCAGGAAGCCCCGACGCGACAACGGGAACCAGACATGCTGGCAATCTTCGTTGGTCCTCAGGCGGTCGACAAGATCATTTCGTGGTCGATCCCAAACTACGGATCCATGCTTCCCGGGCTTCTGGAGGATTCTTTGCGAATTTTGACACGGGGGGCTCTAGATCCTTAGCAACACCAAGTCGCCACAATCCGAAAGAGGGAGCCAAGCGTGGGGCGACGGGGACGTCGGTCGTCCCGGAAGGGGCTTCGGTGTCTGTTTCGGTCGTGGCGTTCCCAGAGCGACGGGCGGCGTTGGCGGTAGAGCGGGCGGTGGTTTGGCCGTGGTGCAAGGTCTCCTGGCCGGGCGGTGTTGCAGAGGGATCGGCCTCGATCGGCCTCCGCGTCCGTTGGAAATTACTTGAGACTGGACCACGATTGGGGTAAGGCCGCTCTGCGGTTCATCGCAACGGTGGCCCGCGATTGATGCGCAAGCATCCGGAGGGGTGGCAGAGCGGTTGAATGCACCGGTCTTGAAAACCGGCATACCGAAAGGTATCGTGGGTTCGAATCCCACCCCCTCTACCACCTCAGGTTGCCACGATTTCGAATGGAGTGGGTTGGTCTCCTCATTCCATGGCGAATGGAGTTTCGAGCGCCATCGAGATTCTGAAGACTTGGGAGGATAGGCCATTGGTGGGTCGGAAGGTCTGTGGTTCCCTGGGCTAAGCTTGGGGACTTTCAGCCCCCCATTATACTTGGGTGTGGCCTCGCACACCTCATGAGCCATTGAGAGTCTCTCCTGCCCTTTCAGGGCACCTTTTGTTGCCTTATCTGTCCCAGGGCTGAAGCCCTGGGCTAACTTCTTGAGCCCCTTCAGGGCCACCCTTTATTGCGCGTTGGTTCCAGGGCTAGGGCTAGGGCTCTTGTGCCTCTTCAGGGCCCTTCTTATTGTACGTTTATTCTAGGGTTGAGTTCATTGTTCTTTGAGACTTTCAACCCCATTTGCACTTACGCACCTATTGAAGCTCAAGCCGGAGTTGAGGCTCTCGTGCCCTTTCAGGGCACCCTTTTCCGTCGTGCGTCGGTCCCAGGGCTGAAGCCCAGGGCTAGGGCTCTTGTGCCCCTTCAGGGCACACCTTTTTCGTTGTTTGTGCCCCTTCAGGGCAGCTTTTATTGCGCGTTGGTTCCAGGGCTACGATTCTTGGGGCCCTTCAGGGAACTTTGTTTTTTGCGCGTCGGATCGAGGGCTGAGGCTCAGGGTTGGGTTTCGGACTTTTAGCCCCCGTTTACGTTTCCTGAACGGTAGCTCTTAAGTCTTTTGATGAGGATTTGGCTAGTCTTTGACTTGATAGCCAGCGGTGTCGGGGGTGAAGGTGCCGCTGGGTACTTCTTTGTTAGGGTAGATCTTTTGGAATTCGTTTCGGATGGTGGATTTGTCGCGGAAGAACATTTGGAAGGCGGTGAGTTGGTCGTTCTTGGCGTAGATGTAGAAGACGAGCTTGGTGAGGGCGAGGGAGGCTTTGCCGTCGCGGATCTTGGTTTCGACGATATGGAAGTCGCCTTCTTGGGTGATCTTGGTTATTTGAAAGCCTTTTTGAAAGTCAGCGAGGGTGCGGGGGAAGCCGGCTTCGATGAAGGCGACGCCGCGGAAGCGGTCGTCTTGCTGGAGGTCGGCGAGGGTGTGGCGCTTCATGGTGCGTTTCTTGGGCTCCATGATGAGGACTTCTTCGGCGTTTTTGACGGCGAGATAATCCTGACCGATTTCCCAACGGATGAAGTCTGGAGCTTGATACCAGAAGGTTCCCTGCTTTTTGAAGGTTCGCCGGACGGAACTCATCTTGCGTTCTTGCACGAAGGTGCCGTGGAGGCTTTGTAATTTGGATTGGGCATCGATCCAGCGTTTGACCGGTGTGAGATCGAGGTCCCTGGCAAAGAGAGAGGGTGGGTACGAGACGGTAGCGACGATGAGAAGCGAGAGGCAGAGGGAACGCATGGCGGAAAGGTAAGGGTGAGGGGGAGGCGGGGCAAGGCATCCGTTGCACGCGGCGGACCGTTGCCATAGGGTCCCGGCCATGTCAACGAACGGTGCCCAGCCCAAACGCACGGCGCCTTTGTGTACCGACATGATGTCAATGTCAGGATTGACAGTTGCTTCACGGTCTGTGGGGAAGTGGCCTCTGAAGAAGGCGGTGATCTTGGATCAGATTGCGGAACCGGCACAGCCCTTCTGGGTGACTTGGGTTTTGGAGCAATTGGTGGTGGCACAACCGGAGGGAGGCACTTTGTGGGTTTTGTGTCGGGATACGACGCAGCAGGATCGCTTGGCCAATGAGTTGCCTGTGTGGACTCGCCAATCCATCTTGTACTTTCCCCAACACGATGCGGTGCATTTCGAGGGTGCCTTGCCAGATCCGGAGACGGCTTCCGAGCGTTTGCAAACGTTGCATGCGCTGGGCTCACCGCCGACGGCGTGGCGGATGGTGTTGGTGCATCATGAGAGTTTGGAGGAGAACGTGCCTGCGCCGGGATCGTTGCAGCGGGAGGAACGCCAGATTGAGGTAGGGAGCGCGTGGGACATGCAGCAATTGGCGGAGGATTTGCAGGAGGCGGGATTCGAACGGGTGCCGCAGGTGTTCGAACGTGGGCAGTATGCGCAGCGAGGGGGTATCCTGGATATCTTTGCCTGGCAGGCGACGGATCCGGTACGGTTGGAGTTCTTTGACAGGGAGGTGGAGTCGATTCGTGTGTTTGATATCGATGCGCAGACGTCCGTGCGCAGCTTGGAGCGGACGGCGTTGTTATTGAAAGACGCGGCGGAGGCGTTCAGTCGCTTGGCCGACTATGTGGGTGAAGGGGATCGGACATTGACAGTGGAGTGTGACACGGATGAGGTGCCGCGGGCGGATGTGCGGGTGACCGAGTTTTCCGAGGGGTCCGCTGGATCCCCGGCATGGGCGAGTACGGATGGGCCTTTGGGGGAGTTTCACGCCGGGGACTTCGTCTTGCAGGAGGCGCGACGGCAACAAGTGGTGGATCAGTTAGACGAATGGGCGGCCAAGAAATGGACGATTCGCATGTATTTCAACAATAAGGGAGAGGTGGATCGCTTTCGTGAACTGGTGCCGGGGGAGGCTTTAGAGCGCGCGGGGGTGGCTTTCTGTGAGGGCCGTTTGGCAAAGGGCTTCACGGTGCCGAAGGCGAGGCTGGCCATTCTCACTGATGCCGAGATCTTTGGGCGTTATCAGCATGGACGGACGCAGCGCTTGTTCAAGCGCGTGAGCCGCCAGCGGAAGTTTGCTGGGTCCTCTGACTTCACTCAGTTCCAGCCGGATGACTTCGTGGTCCATGCAGAGTATGGGATTGGGCGCTACCTGGATATTGAGAAACGGGAACGAGACGGCGTGACGGAGGAAGTGCTCGTGATCGAGTATGCGGAGGATGCGAAACTGTATGTTTCCTTGGAGAATGCGCATCTGGTCTCCCGCTATGTGGGCGTAGGGAAGAGCACGCCGAAGCTTAGCAAATTGGGCAGTGGGCGATGGATGAAGATGAAGAAAGCGACGGAGCGTGCGATCCGCGATTATGCGGGGGAATTGCTCAAGTTGCAGGCGTCTCGTCAGACCTATGATGGGATGGCGCATGGGGAAGATACCAAGTGGCAATGGGAGTTTGAGAACGCATTCCTCTATAAAGAGACGCGTGACCAGTTGAAGGCGATCCATGAAACGAAGGAGGACATGGAGAGTGCCAATCCCATGGATCGCCTGATCTGCGGTGATGTGGGTTTTGGCAAGACGGAGGTGGCTATCCGCGCAGCCTTTAAGGCGGTGATGAGCGGCTATCAGGTGGCAATGCTAGCGCCGACTACGGTGTTGGCTCAACAACACTATCACAATTTCTGCGAGCGGATGTCCGACTATCCCATTCGTTTGGCGTGTCTGAGTCGCTTCCTCAAGCCCGGGGCGCAGAAGAAGGTGGTGAAGGATCTGGCCGCTGGGGAAGTGGACATTGTCATTGGGACGCATCGCCTTACGTCAAAGGACATTGCTTTCAAGAAGCTGGGCTTGGTCATCATCGATGAAGAGCAGCGATTTGGGGTGCGTCACAAGGAGAAGTTCAAAGAACGCTTTCATCTCGTGGACGTGCTCACGTTGTCGGCCACGCCGATTCCACGAACTCTCTACATGTCCCTGATGGGCGTGCGGGACATGTCGACGATCGAGACGGCGCCTCCCAATCGTCTCCCGGTGCAGACGAATATTTGCGCCTATGACGAGCGGCTCGTGCGCGATGCGATCCAGCGAGAATTGAAGCGCGATGGGCAAGTCTATTATTTGCACAATCGAGTAGGCAATATCGAGGATGTGGCTTCCAAGATCAAGCAATTGTGCCCCGGCGCGAAGGTGGGCTTTGGGCATGGGCAGATGGACAAAGAGGTGCTGGAGGATGTGATGCAGCGTTTTGTGGATGCGGAGATCGATGTGCTCGTCTGCACGACGATCATTGAGAGTGGGATCGATATCCCCAATGCCAACACGATCATCATCGATCGCGCCGATCGCTTTGGACTGGCCGACCTCTATCAATTGCGCGGACGGGTGGGGAGAGCACAACGCAAAGCCTATGCCATTCTCATGCTGCCTCGCCATCTTTTGAGCACGGGGGATGCGCGCAAGCGCATGAAAGCCATACGTGACTACTCCGACCTTGGCGCAGGATTCAAGATTGCCATGCGCGACCTGGAGATTCGCGGTGCCGGAAATTTGTTAGGCACGCAACAGAGCGGTCATATCATGGCCGTCGGGTTCGATCTCTACTGTCAGTTGCTCAAGCAATCGATCGCTGCCCTGCAAGGACGACACACGGTGACGCGCATTGACGTTCCTGTGAGGATTGATTTCCTCATCACCCACGAGAAGAAGCGAGGCACGGGTGGTGAAGATTTGGTGGCGGCCTTTCTTCCCGCCTCGTACATCGAGGAGGCACCGATGCGGATCCTTGCATATCGCCAGCTCGCGGAGCTCACGACAAAGAAGGAATTGAAGGCGCTGGAGAAAGAATGGCGGGATCGCTTCGGTGCGCCGCATCGCCCTGTGGAGAATCTGTTAGCGGTGACTGACCTCAAGATCGCTGCGGCGCATGCGGGTGTGACGGCGGTGGAGATCAAAGATGGCCGACTCATGCTCACACGGGGAGGCGAGTATCTCATGATCGATGGGAAGTTTCCCAGACTCAAGGGGAGGAAGAATCGGCAACGCCTCTTGAGTGCGGTAGACCTGATGCAACAACTGCTAGAGTCTCTGAATAAACGGTGATGATATCATTCGTCAGCGATCCACCCGAATACGGAAACAACAACGCCCGGTTGGGACTTCTGTCAGATCGAGCGTGACGAGCCGCACTTCCATGCCATCAGCACCGGTGAAGAGAGTGCTCTCGCGGCGAGCCGTGTAGGCCACGGGCACCCAGTTGGTGAGGTCATCGCTCATTTCGCAAATGATGGTGGCATCGTGAGCATCCGCATGCTCTTGAAAGCTGAGAGTGCTATCGATCAAAGAGAAGCTGAGGGGAAGATCTCCTGGCGCCGTGGGATTGGTGCCCACGGCATACTCAACGAGATCCGCGATCCCATCGGCGTCCGCATCGGCAATGCTTGAGTCTCCATCGCTCGGGGCATGGCCAAAGAAGCGGTGCACCCAATCCTCGTAGGTTGAGGAGGCGGACACGTTATGGCCTTCTGTCAGGGTGGCAAGCGTTCCTGGACTGGCATGCCAGTAACTACCGCTGGCTGTTTCTAACAAACCCACCGCTCTGACCATGTAGGTCGCCGAGACCCCAGCGGGAGCATCGTGAAGGAACGTCGTCGCCTCTACGAGGCTGTCAGTGATTCTGACAAACGGCCCATTGGCATCCACCGCGCGATAGACGTGGTAACCGCGCACGTCTCCGCGTGGCGAGGCCGTCCATGCCAGTTCGACCTGGTTCCCGCTAGCCGTGGCCACCAGATTCGCAGGGGGAGCGATGGGATGAAGGCTCAGCGTGGGATCGCCTAACAAAGCGGCGTGGACGCCTCCCTGGAGCAGCCCCGCATCGTAGGTGGCGGAGCGGCGTTGGTTGAAGACTGCGCGCATCATGTCTCCAGTGGAATCTCCCAGAGCCATGCGGTAGTTAGGCCAATGCGGGCGGGCGCTCCAGCAAGCGATGAGGCCGCCATCCTCCGTGGCGAGAAACGACCTCAGGAAATTGTTAGACGAATCGAAGTCTCCGAGGTAGCTGCCGAAGAAGAATCCAAACGCCACGCGGTGTGATTCCTGAGCAAGGCTCGTGGCGCTTCCAATGCCGCTGATGGAATGAAAGCTGCCTGCCCCAGCGCCGTAGCCAAGCAAGTAGCCCTCGTTCGCAACTGCGTGAGGCCAGGCGAGATCATGGACGGCACCTCGACCCACGATGGTGGGAAATCCTCGGCGGGCGCCTGCCGCCACGCCTTCTTTCAAGCTTGCAAAGTGATCATCAAAAAGCGCTTGGTTAGGGTAAACCAAGATACCACGCCGGAACGCGTGATTCTTGTCGAGATAGCGTCGCAAGAGATCGGTCTCAGTGAGGGGCGCAAAGGCTGGAAGATCGGCGAGATCGACCCGTCCCACGGCCAATGACACTTCCGTCCGCACCGTGCTCTGATCAAACTTCCCATCTCCAGGTACGTTGTCGTTGCGCGTGCCAGACGGCGCGGTGGTATTGACAGCAACATCGGTCCAGCTCCCTTCCAGATCTCCGTAATAGACGTCGGCGGGCCATGCCCCGTAATGGTCGACATGCCCATCGGGAGCGGTCAACCCAGCATACGGCACGGCCAGATCGCCAAACAGAAAGACCGTATTCAAATGGGGATCACCCGCATGCATCGCTCGGATCGCGTCCTTGATCGCCGCCGGTGAGGCGTCCAGGGCAAAGTCCTGCCGATGCACCGTCCATCCTTCCCGATGCAGATCCCCCACGAGACGCGTCAGTTCTGTCTCCAAGGGCGCCGCCTGATTGGCCGCCACCGCCAGGAAGAGGCTTCCTCGCGCATCGTGCAACGGCAACTCGATCCCACCCAACGCGTGCCCAAAGGCCGATTTGCCGCCAGTTTCGGAGTAGGCCATGACCCGATACTCCTTGCCCTCACCCAGCGCTACGGCCGGGTCCCGGTAGTGAAAGACGGTATTCCCCTCCCCATCCGGGACACCAGAATCCTTGGAGATGACCACCTGCGTCGCTTTCCCGGCAGCATCAAGGATCTCCAGGCGGAAATCGCCCAATCCCGCGATTCCCAGCCACTCCACTCGCAGCGCCAAAGGCTCGACCTCAGGACGCACCTCCAAGGCAAGGGATCGGAGCTTTCCATAATCAGCCCCCTCAGCGATCCCTGCCAACCCGCCAAGAAGGAGGATCAAGAGCCAGAGGGACGGCCTGGAGTGCATAGAAATCATGAAATATAATAATATTCATAATTATCGTAATGACAAATGCTTGTGATTCCCCGAGAAAGCCATTCACAAATTTGCAATTGGCTGGGTAGCGCCTCGTTTCCAAGGCGTTCCAAGGCGTTCCGAGCGCTACCGGTCGTTGACAGCGTGGAAGGGCCCGTGGTTAATGCAGCGAATGACCGATCTGCAATGCGCCCGACCCGTATCCGTTGGATTTGGGGAGACCCAGGCGACGGTCGATCTCGGCGCGGGCGGTTTGCACGCAACCATCCCGGCGCCGCATCTGGCGGGCCCCCCCGTCGAGATTCTCGGCAAGCTGCATCCTGGGGCCACGCGGTGTGAGAGTGATCGCTTCCAGGCCCTCGCAGACGACGCCCGCTTGATGGGCATTGCCGTCTGCCACGTGGGGCCCGAAGATCTCGAGACAGTCAGCCGGGCTTGTTACACCGAACTCTTCAGGCTTCTTGGGGACCGTCATGCCGCGCGGGTATGGCATTATGTGCCTGCCATCAATGCCTCGCCGGATGGGCTGGAGAATTATCGGGTCTTCAATGTGGGACGCCGTCAGGCATTCGATGCGCACTTCGGCGTGGATGCGGAGCGTCAGATGCCTGCGGCTTCGGCGGTCGGCATTCCCGGCCAGCACTTCGTCATGGCGTTTGACGCCTGGGTTGTGCCTCCCACCTTTCTAGAGAATCCCCAGCAAACCCCGGCGTATCATTACCCCACCACTTACGGGCCCAAATCGCCGAGCTTTGCCCGCGCAGCGAGTGCTGGTGCGCACATCTACCTTTCGGGCACGGCCAGCATTCGCGGATCTGAGACCGTTCACGTGGGCGACAGCCAAGGGCAATTCGATGTCACGGCCACGAATTTGGAGACCTTGGCCACGGCACTCGACTACCCTAGTTGGTCTGCGGTGGCAGCTGAACCCGATTTCTCCATGAAGGTCTATCTCCGCCACGCGGAAAGCCTGGCCACGTTGCAACCGCTCCTTGCCAAGCGCTTGGGCGCCTCTGCAGCGAACACGATCATTCTTCAGGCCGATATTTGCCGAGCCGATCTCGATTTGGAGATCGAGGCGTCCTTTCGCCGTCGGTCGTGAGGAAAGCGCCCTTCATAAAACATTCCTGGCCTTCCCCGCGGCGCTCGTTACCATTCCCGTCATGAAGAAAGACACCCTCTTCTTTCTAGCACTCATCCTTGGCATGGCCTTCGTCCACAGCTGCGCCAGTTCGCAACCGGGTTGAGGCACGTGACCAGACGCGGGTGATCCGTTGGGTTACCAATCAGAAATTCTCCCGGAAGCTCCCCACGTTGTGCTCGTGCCCGCGCCTCTTTGATTTCCAACCTTTGAAGCCTTTCGAAGGTCAACCGAACCAACCAAACAACCTACCTACGAAATAGCCCAAATGAAATCCTTCACGCTAACAATCATCCAAGCCGTTGCCCTGATCGGAATGCCTGTCGCTTTCGCCGAAGCGACTGAGAAATGTGAAAAGACCTGCGACCTTGCTCAGAAGGCCGACTGCGCAGCGTGTCCCGTGACCGCCGCCATGGATGCCCTTCCCAAGATCAGCTATGTCATCGCGGGTGAAGCTTCGGCCTGCGCCAAGAGCGCGGAGACGGCCAAAGCTGCTGGAAAGGAAGTCAAATACGTCGTCGCTGGCAAAGAGCTCTGTTGCGAGACGATGGCCAATGAAGCTCACGTTGAGGCGGTGGAGACCTTTGTCGCGAGCTTTGCCTCTACGAAAAGCTGTGAGGCGAGCGGCAAGACTTACGTGGGCACCAAAGGGTATGATTGCGGCACGCACGCAAGCACGGTCGCTGCCCTCGCCAAGAAGGCCATGGACGGCGTGAAGGTGACCCATATCGTGGCCGGCAAGGAGTATTGCTGCCCAGAGGAAGCCGGAAAGGCAGCGAAGGAAGCTGGCGCCAAGGTCACCTATGCCGTGGCCGAAGAGAAGACCCAGTGCGCCGCGACGAACCGCATGAGCGTTGCCGTCGCCAAATACAAGGCCGCGATTCAGGCCATTGCGAAAGCAGAAGCGGAGACGGCAGCGAATGCCGCAGCCAATTCCTAACGATCCCTTACTTTAGTCAAGAATCGAAGCCCTCACGGTACGCCGTTGAGGGCTTCTTTCGTTTCGAGGGCTCAGAGTTCTCAGAGCACCTTTCTTGTTAGGCTATCAGCCGAGATCGCTGCCCCATACCTTACTAGCAGAAGAATACCGATACCTTTCCTCACAGTCGCCCAAACGAGCGTTTCCCCTGGCACTCGCAAGCCCGTCATCGTCCTTGATCCCTTCGCTCGCGGGCCTAGGCTTTCTCATGCGCTTTCTTGTCGGCTTCCTCTTTCTCTGCAGCGCTCCCGCGCTCGTGGCTCAGTTGGTCATCAGTGAGTTTCTCGCGCGCAATGAGACGGGACTGCGCGATGCCGATGGCCACTTGGCGGACTGGATCGAAATTTGGAATCGGAGCGACGAGGAAATCACTCTGGATGGATGGACTCTAACAGACAATCCAGAGCGCTTGCAGAAATGGGCATTTCCCGCGGCGCCCTTGGCGGCGGGCGAACGCCGTGTGGTCTTTGCCACGCGGAAGGATCGCCGCGATCCAGACGGCGAATGGCACACCAACTTCCGCTTGTCCGCTCCAGGCGAGACGCTTGTTCTCGTCATGCCCGATGGCGAAACGATTGCCCATCAGTTAGACGCCGCACCGCAGTTTGATGATGTCAGTTATGGTCTCGGAACAGTCACGGACGACCCTGGCTATCTGAATGCCGTCACCCCGGGAGAGGCCAATGGCGCTCTCGTTTATGCCGGTCCGATAATCACCGATGTGCAGCATGCGCCCGAGATTCTGATGCCAGGCGACGATGTTGTGGTTTCTGCCAGGGTCGTGGCGCGCGAGGCAGCAGTTGCCGAAGTGACCTTGTTATCGACCGTGGATCACGGTGCGCAAGGAATGGCGACGATGCGGGATGATGGAGAAGGCGTGGATGCGCAAGCAGGCGATGGCATCTTCACGGCGGCAATCGCAGGCAGCACTCTCTTTGGGCCTCGGATCAAAGCCGGTCACCTGGTGCGATGGGCCATCCACGCGACGGACACAGCGAGTGCGGAATCGCGCCTGCCAACCTATCTGGATCGCGATGGGGTGGAACAATCGCCGGAGTACTTCGGCACCATGGCCCAGGTGACGCTCGATACGGCGCTCCCGGTGTTCTCTTGGTTCACCGACGAGGAAGCGGCTTCACGAACGCGTGGTGGGGCACGTGCCTCGGTGTTCTATGAGGGCCGTTTCTATGATAACATCTTTGTAAGGCAACGCGGCGGCGCTACGAATGGACAATCGCAGAAATTCAATTTCAGCAATGCCTTCCCTTGCTACGTGAATGACGCCCTCCCAGCGGTGGGAGAATTGAATCTCAACGCGCAAGGATCGGATAACACTTTCCTAAGACAACCACTCGCTTTTGAGACGTTTCAATGGGTCGGCGGGGCTTCATGCGATGCCTTTCTCACCGTCATGCGCTTGAATGGTGAGGAAGATCGGACCGGTGTGTTGATTGAGCAGGTGGATGAAGACTTCCTGGAACGCTACGGGTTCGATCCCCTGGGCGATCTCTATAAACTCGTGCAACGCGCGAACTTGCAGCCGGTCTTTGCTGATACGATCACGGGTATAGAGAAGAAGACCGGTGATGAAACGGAGCTGAGTTCCATGGCCACCTTAGTGGAAGGGTTAGACCTAGAAGGGGATGCCTTGACGGCGTATCTCTTTGATTCCATCAATCTCCCCCAGGTCGTCAACTACCTGGCGGTGCGTTCCATCATTCAAGATGCCGATGACGTCCGGAAGAATTTCTACGTATACTACGACACCTTCGGCACGCAGGAATGGGCCATCTTTCCCTGGGATAAGGATTGGACCTTCGGGGTGACGGGCGATGGCGGACAGCATTTGAAACATCCTTTCTTTGGTGACGAAGCCCATCGCAAGGACAACGCCAACCAATGGAACAAGCTCTATGATGCCATGTTCAATCAAGCGGCGACGAAGCAGATGATCCTCCGGCGCTTGCGCACGGTGATGGATACCATCTTGCAACCCGAAGACACGCCCGAGGCGGATCGGCGATTTGAGACCCGTGTGGACGAGTTATTCGCCCAAGCGGAAGGGGATGTCCCCGTTTCGGCGGCTAGCACGGTGAAACGTTTCTTTCCCGAGCGTCGCCGCGACCTCTATCAAACGTACGCCTCGCTGATCCCCAACGCTCAAGACGCTGCGCCGCCAATGTCCTTTGGCACGATCCGCTTCCAACCGGAATCGGGCGACCAAGACGACGAATTCATCGAGCTGCTCAATCCTAACCGAGTGGCGATCGACCTCTCGGGCTGGACGCTTGAAGGAGCGGTCACGTTCACCTTTGCGGAGGGCACCGTGGTCCCCAGCAGTAGTCTCTTCAATCCCGGACTGAACCGCCTTTACGTTTCGCCCAATGTCAGGAACTTTCGAACCCGAGCCATCAGCCCCACGGGAGGCGAGGGCCTCTTTGTCCAGGGCCCCTACGACGGACACCTCTCGAATCGCGGGGAGACCCTTATTCTCAAGAATCGTGAAGGCGTCGTCATTGCCGAACAGGCATTCGAAGGGGATCCCACACCCTTGGAGCAATGGCTACGCCTGACCGAAATCCACTATCGCCCCACCCCGCGTGAGGCGGAGTTTCTCGAATTGCACAATGCCAGTCCTAGCGAGACCCTCGACCTCTCCGGAGCGCGTTTCACGGATGGGATTGACTTTGACTTCGCCGACGGGACCACTCTGGCACCCGGCGAGACGCTCCTACTGGTCCGTGACCCGGCAGTCTTTGCTGAGGTCTTTGGAGATGCGGTCGTCGTGTTCGGCACCTTTGCCAACGACACGCGCCTCAATGATGGCGGCGAGCGCCTCAAGCTTGAGGACGCCGCCAACCGAACCATCTTCGAAGTCCGTTATGACAATGAAGCCCCGTGGCCAACAGATCTAGCAGACACCCAGGGACTCACCCTTATCGAGCCAGCCTTCGAAGAAGCGGCCTCGTGGCAAGCCGCGACACCGAGTCCTGGCGTGGTGGGTGGCGAAGCGCCTCACCATGACTTCACCGATGCAGACGGCGACGGATGGGTGCGCCTGCTAGAAGACGCTTTTGCCACAAGCGATGCGGATCCAACGGCTGGGCCGGATGCGTGGAGGATCACCCGTGAGGGCACCACTGTCGTGGTTACGGCACCCGCGGTGTCGGGGTTTCAGAAGACCTTGCAAAGCACGCGTGATCTCAATGCCTGGGAGGACACAACGGCCAGCAGTTTCACCCTCAGCGACGTCGTGATCGACGGCATTCCCCACTTCCGCTGGGAGAGCGTAGGCGATCTGTCAGAAGTCTCCCTGCGCGCCCTCCGCATCCGCGTCCAGAGGGAATGAAAGGGATTTAGAGTGTTTATTCGTTTTGCCAAATCACCGGTTCAAATGGACGCCTGATCACTGAGCACACGGGTAGCGGTCTCGACCGCTTCTCGCTCCAGCACTGCGGCGGCGTAGCCGTCGTGCAGGCATTGGGAAAGGTAGTGGCGAAGGAACCGCCCGGCGCCGAGGCGCTCGTATTGCGCCGTGTGGACGCATTCATGCACGAGGATGTCGAGCCGTGGGCGCTGGAGATAGATGCCGTGACCGAGGCAGAGTCCGGACGCTCGGAGGGCCGGGAAACCGAGGCGCTGCGCGGTGCGATGGGCCCAGGCCGGCCCAGGCATGGGAATGGGATCGATGAGGCAGACACGGATCCGACGCACATCGGCAACGCCGACAGCCGAGGCGAGCTGCGCTTCCGTTTCGGAAAGCTCGCGCCCCGTTCGGAGGATCTGGCGCTCGTGTCCCCGGATCCACCAGACGACTGGCAAGGCGACCAGGGCCACGAAAGGGAAACTCAAGAGGCGCGGAAGAGACACGACAATCTAACGGAAAGCTACGGAGGCGACGCGATCAGCGCCCAGCAGGATCGGGATCGATGCTAAGGGGAAGGCGAATACGCGGAAGGTCCTTGAGCGAAAGCGCAAAGACGATGCCGTATTCGCGTTCACCACGGTTGTCGCGGGCGAGGGCGCCGAGGGCAGCGGTCCAACTTCCGAGGTCACGGTGGATGCTGTATTGTTGCACCTCCAGCGTGTTATCATCGAGCTCGTAGCGATGATAGAGTCCAAGCCCCCAGTTCTCATTGAGACGCGTGTAGAATCGAAAGTTGAGCAAATTACTATCGCCGAAGAATGGATGATCATTGAGGAAACGATGACTGACAATGAACTCCGTGTTATCGGTCGGCATGTAGCGGACCCGTGAATTCACCTCGATGAAGTCTTCATCATCCGCAAAGATGGGGAATTGCGAATCCATTTCGAGTTTGAGCCAGGGCAAGGGGTGCCAGAAGAGTTCATTAAAGAGATTGGAGTGCGTGCGGCTGGCCTCGGGGTCTTCCAGGAAGGTATCCACATACGTATTCAATTGAAGCCAATTGTGGGTGCGTCCATCACGCTTCGTTTGGAGGACGTTACGCACCCCCAGCCGGACAATATTCCAAGGATTCATATCATCCACGGCAGTGAATTTCGACAGATCAATAGGGCGCAAGCGCGTGCTAGGCGTGAGCCGATCAATGCGGGGCACGTCTCCGCTCAGGTCATTCCCGGCAAGAAAGGAGTAATTGAAATACGGTTGGATGATGTGGCGCAGCTCATTCAGTCCCCAACGCTGTGATCGCACGTCTGGATAGACGCGGGACAGTTTGAGTGAGCCTTCAATTCCCGCGTGCAGCAAGGTGCGGCTCTCAGAGGAATCGATGTTAGGATTACCGGAATCGATGTCGAAATAACTGGTGTGCCTGAAACCGACCCGTGGGATGAGACTCAGCCCCCGACCAGTGTTGAGCGGGTAGGACAGCTGATGAAAGGTATCGAACCGCTTGAAACTGTAGCCGTCCACCTGGGCCTGAAGATCGTCCAATAAGGTATTCAGTTCTGCTGGATCCACCGTGGACTGGGAGACGCCAAAGAATTCCTCAAAACTCCCGCGACCACCTTCGAGGAATTTCCGCTCCAAGGTAGACAGCGGCTCACGATAAGCGCCAATAGTCGTGCTGCCCTCATAGAAGAGCGGGGTATCAAAGAACGGTTGGCGGGTGATATCGAGCGCGATCTCTGGCAGGCGTTCGTCCGAGCGGAAGAAGGGATTGGCATTGAAGCGTCCGCTCACACTGAGAGTGCCTCGCGGATCCGTCTTGACGATATTGATCAGGTTCTCGGGATTGGGATCGATCTTGAATTCATCTGGGAAGAAATCTTCATAAACGAATTCATCTGAAAGGTGATTGATATCGATATCCAAATACCACGATTGATCCTCCGCATAGGGGGCGTAGATGCGGTGCTGCAGGCTGAAACGGAAGCGGTCCTCATTCACATCACGACGCTTGCGTGCGCTGCGCGAGATGCTGGGATCGAGGTCATTGGCATAATATACCTTCATCCTGCCAAAGTTCTCATTCTCTTTGAACCGCTGGGAATGCAGTTCCACGCCGCCGGCTAAGCCCCGCCGAGAGCGCACGTCCATCTGGTATTTCACCAGGGTATGATCTTCCCACTTGATGCCGTATTCGCTCAGCAGATACGCGCCCCAGCTGCTATTAAATCCTGGGCGAAAGTACCAGCCGAGTTCCTCGTCCAACGATTTGGCAAGGTAAGGAAACCAGAATACCTGGCGATTGCCAATAAACACTTTCACATCGTGCATTTCGACGCGGTTCTCCGGTGGCGGAAAGATCTTGATCCGACTCGCCTGAAGCCGGTAGTTGGGCACCTCGTAATCATGCGTGGTCACGAAGGCCTCATCCGACTCCAAGAACTCCGCGGTGCGGCCTTCGATATCTAATTGAGTCCGGAATTCGCGCGTGCTGAAGAGGATCGGATCGATGCCACTGCGAAGCGTATTCGCGGTGAGCTTGCCGTCATTGTAATTGTAGATGGCAGAGTCTCCCTTGAAGACGAGTTCATTCCGATAGATCCTCACATTACCATCGAGGAACACGTCCCCGGTGCTGAGGGTGGCGCGCATGTTGTCGAAATAGAGATCCACGCCCTGATGGGTCACGTGCCCTCCGCCGGTGTAGGTGATGACCGTGTCCGTGAGTCCGGGCTCGATGGAAAGCTGAGCATCTGGGTTGAAACCCGTGTCAAACTCCAGCCCCGATTCCTCGATCTTTGTCAGGAAATCCATCCCGCTATCAAACGTCTGGGCCGACATCCTCGGAAGGAGGAGGGCACAGGCGAGAGTGAGGGCGAGACAACGCAACAGCATGACAGACACGTGTGCGCCAACCTATCAGTTGAATTTCTCAGGGAGCAAGGGAAACACCCGGCAATGCACCGCTTGCGCAGCCTCAAGAAGTGGGTTCGTGCGCGGGAGGCTCATCCTCTTCCGTCAGTTCCTCGATCTCCTTGCGCCATCGTTTGCTGATCCACGGGCGCACGAGCCCATACACCAAGTAGAGGGTGAAGATCACCGCTGGCATCCATTCGAAATAATGCACCGTGAAGACCACTCCCAGGATCGCGACGAGCACGGCGGGGACCGATCGTTTCGTCATCCACTTGAGATTCTTCAAACTCGGGTACTTCACATTGCTAAACATCAGCACACTGACCAGCAGCATGAGCACGGGGAGGAGGTACTTGATCTTGCTCAGGATGTCCGGGTGTTCACTGCCGAGGTAGAGCATGGCCAGCGTGACGGAGGAAATGAAGCCCGCTGCGGCCGGGATGGGGACGCCATTGAAGTCATAGGACGTGGGCTTTCCCAAGGCAGCCACGCAGTTGAAGCGCGCCAAGCGCATGGCGCCACAGAGGAGATAGACAAATGCGAGGATCTTGCCCAAGGTGGCGCTGCCCAAGGAGGTGCCCAGTTCGAAGAGCACGATATCCATGAGGAGAAGCGCGGGCGCGAGGCCAAAGCTGACCACATCCGCGACGGAATCGAATTCCCGGCCAAAGGCGGATTCCTGCCCGCTGATACGTGCGACGAAACCATCCAGCAGATCGAAGATGCAGGCTCCAAAGATGAAGAGGATGGCGTTGATGTAGACTTTCGATGTCTCATCGAGCGCATTCATCCCGCCCATCTTGTGGCCCTTCATGATGAGGACGACTGCCATGAAGCCACAGAACAAGTTCCCTGCCGTCATCAGATTCGGCAGGAAATGGATCTTCACGTCATTCTCCTCAGGGGCGGCCATGATGAGAGAAATCTAGTGGCACGCGGGATCAGACGCAAATGGCAGTAGAAAGGGATTGCCAATCTCCACCGGACACACGAAGGCTGTTCTCATGAACACTTCTTTCGATCACATCCCGGAAGGCTATCACAGTGCGACGCCCTCTCTCACCCTCGTCGATGCCCCTGCCGCCATGGCCTTTTATCAACAGGCCCTTGGGGCAGTGGAGCGTTTCCGAATCCCGGACGAAGGCAACGGCAAGATCAAGCACGGCGAGTTTCAGATTGGCAATTCCGCCTTCCTTTACTCAAGCGAATACGACGGGTGGGGCAAAGCACCCAAGATAGGTGAAGGGCAACTCTTCATGCTCTATGTGCCGGACTGCGACGCAGCTTTCGAACAGGCCGTCGCGGCAGGAGCCACAGCCACAGAAGACCCGGGTGACCGATTCTGGGGCGACCGCACTGCGGGCGTCAACGACCCGTTTGGCTACCGCTGGGCCTTTGCTCAGAAGGTCCAGGATGTGCCCATGGAGGACATTGCCGCTGCCGCCGCGGCGTGGCAGCCGTGATCTGAAGGGCGCCTGCCCTTCAATCCCACTGCTTCGTCTCCACCCATCGCACCGCTTGGCGGACCAGCGCATTGCTATCCTTCAAGCCGAGCTTCTCTTTGATGTGGGCGCGGTGCGCATCGATCGTCCGCACACTGATGCTTAGTTGGGTGGCGATCTCCCGCGATCCCTTCCCTTCTCCGATCAGATGAAACACCTCAAATTCGCGGTCGGTCAGTTGATCGATCGGTGAGCTCGTGTGCCCCTTTCGTTTCTGACCAGTGAACATCTCCACGATCAGTTGCGACATCTGTTTGCTCACATAGATCTGTCCGTCTAACACCGTCCGAATCGCGCTCACGAGATGCGTCGCCGCCGCCTCTTTCATGATGTAGCCGCGCGCACCCGCTTTCAGCGCCCGTTCCGCATAGACGGACTCATCGTGGGACGATAGGATCAGGACGTTGAGATCCTGATAGAGTGCTCTCAAATCTTTCAACACTTCCAGGCCATGGCCATCTGGCAGCGCGATGTCTAGCAGGATCAAATCTGGATGCACCTCTGGGATCAGCTGCATCATCGCCTCCACACTCCCGGCTTCCCCACACACGTCCAGGCCAGGCTTCGAATTGATCAGCTGGATCAACCCCATCCGCATCACGGGATGGTCATCGACGACGAAGATGCGGTGATTCATGGTTCGGGCCAATCTTGCGGGCGCACTAACAGACCAGCCTTCCCACTCGGCCAATCGGCGCCATCCGTGATCCATTGCTTGATCATCGCCTGCTCTTGTTGCCAAAGCCGATCCGGCGTCGGCGGCATGAAGACGGGATGCAAATCATCCACCTCCAAGACGCGGAACAACAGGCTCCGTTCCGGGCTCCCAGGCACGATCACGGGAGCGTGCTGCCCGGTGGAAAACGCCGTTTCCCGCGTCTCCAGGTTCAGCCCGCCGGAATCCTTTGCGCTCTTGGAATTGTGGCACTCCAAACAGCGCGACTCCAAGATGGTCCCAATCCCTTCTTCGAAGCGAATCGGAGCTTGGCGTCCGTTCCCCAAACCATCACCGGGCGTCCGACAACTGCCCAGCCATCCCAAACTCACCACCGCCAACCCGGCCCAGAAATAGTGCATGCGCGTCTTCATGGAGAAATCCTCGCCCGAAGCAGCTCGAAGCGCGACACAAATCCGCCGCTCTTTCCTTGAAGCAGCATGCTTGATGATGCTGTTGTTGAGAGATATTCAGAAAGACTGCAGCGATGCCTTCTGTCACGTGTCATTTCCCTATCATACACTCCCCTACGGAAGGCTTTGGCGCCCGCGTAGAAGGCATTGGTGCGGCCAGCGCCGACGATGTGCACGCGTTCGCCCAAGTCGCTGGGCTCCCGGTTCAGTCGGACGAAAGAATCGCCCGCCTTGACGTGGCGCTTGATGAAGAGTCTCCAGAATTCGCTTCCTTGATTGCCCTCATCGCCGAACGCTATGGTCTCCGACCACGTGCGCATCGCGTCATCCGGGCAGACGAATCGTCGCGCGTCTTCGGTGTCATGAAGCTTCGATCGTACACCGACGCGGAATTAGACGAATGTGAGTATCTCTACATCAGTTTCGTAGACAACGTCATCGCGGCATTCACCGAAGGGACTCCAGAGCAAATCGCCTCCGAAATATTCGTAGCCAAGAACCGCAGAAAGAAGAAGAGCGTCCACTTTGGCACGCTGATGCCGTTTCACGCCACGGCCGTTTCGGGGCAATTGAAATCTCAACTAGAGAAGGCGCATTTGAAAGGCTTGGATTTCACTCCAGTCGCAGGTGTAGACGATCTATGGAAGATCAGCGGCAAATTGATCTTGCCTCGTAGCGAGATCGCCCTTCAAGACGGCACCGGTGCTGTCGTTGACGCAGACAGTTGGCCCACTCAGTGGAGTGACAAATACTTCGACGATGGCGGTTACATTCCTGCCGAACTCACCTATCGCGAGCGGCTCGATTCCCTGATGCAGGGGCAGGATGTGGCGGCGACATACGAGAAAGTGGGTGTCAACGAGGCTCGCGCCTTCCGCTACAACGTGGTCAGCCAACGATTCCGGAGAACGATGACGGCGTTGGGAGTTGAGAAGATTCGCTACACTCCCGTTAGGAGTTTATAGGGCTCGACTTGAAGATTCTCTCACTTGGGATGAGAGGTTGGCATCTCCCTAGCTACTCATAGGGGCCGCAAGGAAACCCATGTCCATTCATTGCTCTCTTCATCACCGCACGTCTTACCATTACAGCCAGCCGGTTCAGTTAGGTCCGCAGGTAATCCGACTGCGACCAGCCCCGCACTCGCGGACGGAGGTCCCGTCCTACTCCATCAAGGTGACGCCGGAGAAGCATTTCTTGAACTGGCAGCAAGATCCCCAGGGCAATTTCCTCGCGCGCGTGGTCTTTCCCGAGTTGGTGCGGGAGTTTGCCATCGAGGTCGATCTCATCGCGGATCTCACGACCATCAACCCCTTCGATTTCTTCCTCGAAGACAGCGCCGAGACGTTTCCTTTCGTCTACGACCCAGCGCTGGAGAATGACCTGAAACCTTACCTGGAGACGGATGTGCAAACGCCGCGTTTTGAGGCGTTGTTCGATTCCTTGCCCATCACCTATGGGATGCAAGTGAATGACTTCATGGTGGCGGTAAACAATGCCGTCCATCAGGCGGTGAGTTATACCATCCGCATGGAGCCCGGTGTGCAGACGCCTGAGGAGACCTTGGTGAAAGGGTCAGGATCATGTCGCGACTCCGCCTGGGTGTTGGTCCATCTCATGCGGCATCTCGGCATCGCGGCGCGCTTCTGTTCGGGCTACATCATTCAGCTCAAGGCAGATCAGAAACCGGTCGATGGCGGACCGGAAGGGCCTTCCGAGGATTTCACGGACTTACACGCTTGGGCGGAGATCTATCTCCCTGGGGCGGGCTGGGTTGGCCTGGATCCCACATCGGGATTGCTGGCGGGCGAAGGGCACATTCCCCTGTGTGCCTCAGCGCACTATCGCAATGCAGCCCCGATTACAGGTGGGCTCTATGCGGCAGACGATGTGGAGACGACCTTCGAGTTCGACATGAAGGTGCAGCGGATCCGGGAAACGCCCCGGGTGACCTTGCCCTACACACCCGAGCAGGTCTCATCTATTGAAGCGCTAGGGCACGTCATCGACAAGCGCCTGCAGGGCCAGGATGTGCGCATGACCATGGGCGGTGAACCGACCTTTGTTTCCGCCACGGATATGGAAGGCGAGGAATGGAACACGGCGGCATTGGGCCCCACGAAGGAGCTGTATGCCGATCAGCTCTTGCATCGCCTGTATGAACGCTTCGCCAAGGGCGGCTTTCTCCACCATGGCCAAGGGAAATGGTACCCCGGGGAACCGCTCCCTCGCTGGGCCTTCTCCGCCTACTGGCGAACTGATGGCGGCACTATCTGGAAGGATGCTAGTCTCTTCGCTGATCAGAAGACCACTTACGGACATGGTGCCACGGAATCGGAAGCCTTCATTCGTCGGCTTGCCAGTCACCTGGGCGTGAAAGGAGATTTCATTCGTCCTGCTTTCGAAGACCTCTTCTACTACTTGTGGAAAGAGAGGCGGCTCCCCATGAATGTCACGGTGGAGGATTCTCGCTTAGAAGATCCGTTAGCTCGAGAGACCATTGCACGAGTCTTTGATCAAGGTTTAGGCAGTGCCGTGGGCCATCTCTTGCCGCTCTCCATCAGCGGCGAATGGGCGAGCGGTCCCTGGTTTCTACGCGGCGAAGAGCTATTCCTCCATCCTGGCAATCATCCTATGGGCTATCGCTTGCCGCTCGATGGCCTTCCCTGGGCGCGCAAGACGGACATGCCCTATGCTCACCCGCACGACCCCACGTTGCCGCGTGAACCCTTCCCCCACGAACGCCTGCTGCCACTCAAGGGGAGTGCGGAAACGCAAACGACCATTCGCGAACAAACGCGGAGCGGCGAGCGGTCCGTATGGACGCCTCACCAGGAATCGATTCCCAACCATCTTGCCGAAGCCTTCCATCGCGCGGCCCAGGTGGCGAGCGAAAGAGCGCCGGGGCCTCACGAGTCTGCCGCCTATCAAGTGCGCACAGGACTCTGTGTCGAGCCGCGCAACGGACGTTTACACGTCTTCATCCCGCCTGTCACCCAGGCGGAGAAATATCTGGAACTGGTCGGCGCCATTGAGGACACTGCTAAAGAATTGGGCATGCCCGTTCGCTTGGAAGGCTACACGCCCCCCTCCGATAGCCGTCTGGCCTCCTTCTCCATCACGCCTGATCCTGGGGTGATCGAGTTGAACATGCACCCTTCCAGTGACTGGGGAAGCGTGGTGGATAAAACGCGCGTCATTTATGAAGAGGCGCGCAGTATTGGTCTGGGCACGGAGAAATTCATGCAGGATGGGCGCCACTCTGGCACCGGTGGCGGCAATCACATCGTCGTGGGCGGCGATACCCCACTGGACTCACCCTTTCTTCGACGGCCGCATTTGCTGCCTTCGTTAGTGAGCTACTTCAATAACCATCCATCCCTTTCGTATCTCTTCTCTGGATTGTTCATTGGCCCCACCTCCCAGGCACCACGGCTGGATGAGGCGCGTCACGAGACACTCTACGAGTTGGAGACCGCCTTGCGTGCGCTGCCCCAGGATGACCCCACGCTCAGTGGCATGCCCTGGCTCATGGATCGGATCTTGCGCAATCACATGGTGGACATGACCGGTAACACGCACCGCGTGGAGTTCTCCATCGACAAGCTCTACTCGCCAGAAGGGCCGAGTGGCCGCCGAGGATTGGTGGAAATGCGCGGTTTCGAAATGCCGCCACACCCAGACATGTCGCTGGCGCAGCAGTTGCTCGTGCGAGCACTGATTGCCCACTTCTGGGAGCATCCCTATCAAGCACACCTCGTTCGCTGGGGCACCTCGATCCACGATCGCTGGATGCTTCCGCACTTTGTGCGCGAAGATCTTCAGGAAGTGTTAGAAGATTTGCAGCATGATGGGATGGCTATCGATCCAGCCTGGTTTGAACCTCACTATGAGTTCCGTTTCCCGCGGATCGGTGAGTATGATCAGCGCAGCATTCACTTCGAGCTCCGACAGGCCATCGAGCCGTGGCATGTGTTAGGCGAAGAGCAAGGCAGTGGCGGCACCTCTCGCTATGTGGACTCGTCCGTAGAGCGCATTCAGGTGAAAGTGTCAGGCCTGACGGAAGGCCGTTACGTGGTGACTTGTAACGGTGCCCCCGTGCCCCTGCACCCGACCGGACGCCAAGGCGAGTATGTGGCTGGCGTGCGCTACCGCGCTTGGTCTCCGTATTCCGCCCTCCACCCGACAGTGCCGATCAACTCCCCGCTTACCTTCGATATTGTCGATACCTGGAATCGGCGTTCGCTTGGAGGGTGCCAACATCACGTGGCCCATCCTGGCGGGCGTTCCTATGACGACTTTCCTCTCAATGCCTATGTGGCGCAATCCCGTCGGCGATCGCGTTTCTACGCGCTCAACCGCACTCCAGGCGTGTTGGATCCCCCACAGCCTGTCGTGGACAAGGATTATCCCCTCACCTTGGATCTCCAGCGGTTCTAACGTAAAGGCTACCCTAAGAGCCCTCTTCAAGGGGGGTCATGGTAACACCGATCTCAACCTGTTGGCTCCCGCCACCGGTGACAGCCCCGCGCAGGGGATTCACATCGGCATAATCGCGACCGCAAGCTACGGTGATGTGTTCTTCGCCACAGAGCATGTTGTTCGTAGGATCCAGGTCCACCCAGCCGAGGTCGGGCACCCACACACTAACCCACGCGTGTGAGGCATCGGCCCCTTCCAATCGGCGTTCACCCTCGGGCGGATGGGTGAGAATGTATCCACTGACATAGCGCGCTGGCAGGCGCTGCGAACGGAAGCACGCCAGCATGAGATGCGCAAAGTCCTGACACACTCCCCGTTGATGTTGGAAGACTTCATCAGCGCGCGTCCCCACATCAGTCACCGTGGGATCAAATTCGAACCGCTCATGGATCGCCTCGTTGAGGGCAACCGCCGCTTGAAGGAATCCCGTTCCCGGTCGCAGATAGTCACTGGCAAAGGCCTCAACCTCTTTGCCAGGATGGGTGTAATTGGAGGGACTCGCCATGAGGCAGGCAGAGAGGACTGGCTTGCTCGTATCCGCCCCCAAGATCTGGCGCACATCCTGGCAGGTGCGTCGACTTTGCAAAGGACCACGCGGACGCGGCGCCACCCGCACCTTGCTCTTAGCCGTGACGGTGAGCACCTCATGGCTTTCTTCGATCTGAAACTGCACCTGGGTGTTGCCGAAGTAATCCGTCCGCTCAATCCGCTCCGTCGGGGCCGGCACGATGACAAGTTCATACTCGTCCACCCCTTGAGTCTGATTCGCCGCCGGTTTCAAGTAGCCCATGTGCCGGGACACCGCCACCGGGATGCTATAATGATAGGTGGTGCGATGCTTCAGTTGATACGTGGGCATGGCAATGAGATCAAGACTGGGACTGCGACTGCGAGCCTTGAGACTGTGATTGAGACGAAGGCGCGGCAGCGGGAGCAGGCGGCGGTGGAGTTCCGACTGCGGTCGGAGTGGTTGTCTGAATGGGGATCTGCACAGCGCTACTGGTAACCATCTCCTGCCGTTGCGTGATTGCAAAGTAGCGCGCACTGAGTTGTTCTGACAATTTCTCCAACTCGCGCGCGAAATCGTCGAGGAAACTTGCCAACTGCCGTCGATGCCCATCCTCCGCGAGACGGTTCAATTCCTCGATCTCACAAAGCCCCAAGAGGCTCGAAAGGCGCAGAGCTGTCTTGTCGATCGGGTGGAGCACGTTGCTATCAGAGTGATGGGGAAGCCGACCGATGAGGAAGCGCATCCGCTCCACCTGGAATGCCATGGATCGCGGATTCATCGGATCACTCATCATGAGGTCGAGCACAGGCGTCGCATGGGTAGAGGTGAAATAGCGTCTCCGATAGGTGATCAAACTATCCGCCACATCTAACAATGCCCACAAGATAGGCTCTGGATCTCGACTCGGCGGAGTCAAGGTCGAGTAGACGAGATTGCTCAAATGCAGGGCGCGCTCGACCCGTCTCCCCAAATCCTGGAAATGCCAGCCACTACCGCGCGTCATGTTCTCCATGAAGAGGCCACTGATACCCGAGAGCAATCCTAACATCGAGTCCATCACTTGGAGCGCACGATCGCTCAACGGCGATCGTCCGACAAAGGGCAAGGTTGCCGCCAAGTCTTCTAACTGACTCATGGTGTGCCAGGCATCCGTCGACAGCCGCTCGCGCACGCCTTGCGCCGTCCTTAACACATTCCCTACGTGGCCACGCAACCCTCCCGACTCCGTTTCGCCCTGAAACCATTCCGTGAGAAAGGACTCAGCCTTGGCGAGATCAATGAACTGTTCCTGCCCTTGACCAATGGTGGTCAACCGCGCCATCTGGGCATCGGGCGTGAAGACGGAGAAGAGCCGGATGCAGGCTTCTCCTCGGTAGGCAGAACCTTCGTCCATGAGCGCCATGATCAACGCTCGCACCAGCCGTGCATGGCACTCGCTGCGCTCAAAGTAACGGCCTAACCAGAAGAGATTATCGGCCGTGCGACTGGGAAGGCTATGCGCCGAACGCCGGATAATGATCGTGGGACCCACTGCCCCAGCTTCCTGCCCTGGCATCTCTGTCAGGGGAGCCTCGCTGTCATGCGTGACCCAGACATCTTTACTGACAGCACCCACTTGCATGGAGAGAGAACTTCCGTCCGCCTGCGAGGCGCGGAGCAAGCCGCCAGGCATGAGTTGGTAGCCTCCTCGATAGCGGATCATGTAGACCCGCATGAGGAAATGACTCGGGACAAGCTGTTCGCCATCAAACGAAGGCGTCGTTGCCTTGGCTACCTGTTCTTGGCCACACCAATCGTGGGGACGCGTCTTGAGCCGCTGCCGCCACGTCGCCAACTGGGATTCTGTGAGGGTCTCGCCAAATACGGCCGAACTCAGCCGGGTGTCTTTGGCCGGTTTGATGACCAGGCTAGGCAAGTGCTCAAGGACGTAGTCGAGTTCATCCTTCTCCCCACACCACCACGTGGCCACGGAGGGAATCTTCAGTTCTTCGCCTAACAAGAGCTTACAAAGTCCCGGCAAGTAAGCGCTGAACGCTGGTGCCTGCACCAGGCTGGACCCGATCCCATTCGCCACGGCCACATTGCCACTCCGCACTGCCTGCATCAATCCAGGCACCCCCAAGAGGGAGTCCGCACGCAACTCCAAGGGATCACTCCAGTCGGAATCGACCCGCCGAATGATCACGTCTACTTGCTGTAGACCCGTGATGGTCTTGAGATAGACATGGCTATCGCGCACAGTGAGATCTGCCCCTTCCACAAGCGGATAGCCTAACGTTCTAGCTAAGAATGAATGCTCGTAATAGGTCTCATTGAGCGGACCAGGGGTGAGGAGCACCACGTGAGGATTCTCCCGTCGATGCGGTGCCAGCGCTTCAATAGTCTCACAATAATGCGAGACAAAGGGTTGGAGCGAATGGATGGGCGATACCCGCATGCCCTCCGGCATCACCCGGTGCGAGAGCATCCGATTCTCAATCGCGTAGGCCAACCCAGAGGCAGCATCCAGACGATCAGAAAGCACCCACCAATGGCCATCCGGAGATCGTGCCAGATCCGCGCAGTAGAGCTGGGTGTGGTGAAACCTTCTCGGCAAGAGTCCATGACACGCCGGCAGGAAGCCTGGATTGCCCATGACGAGATCGGGCGGCAAGTGCCCACCTTCGAGCAGGCGCTGCTCACCATAACAATCTTCTAGAACCAGGTCGAGAAGATGAAAGCGTTGGCTCAGCGCGTCCTCCACCACGGCCAATTCTTTGCCATCCAGGAGGAAGGGCACCACATCCATGGCCCAGTCTGACGACTTTCGGGCGTCATCATCCGAGTAGACATTGTAGGTCACCCCATACTCTCGGATGAGGCGCTTGAGCGTTTCTACCCGGCGCGAAAGCCCCGTGCGGCCCATGGATTCCAGGAGGGAAGCGAGACGCTGCCACACCGGACGGATCGCCTCCGGCGTCTCCAGGAATTCATCATAGAATCCAGGAGGCGGCGCGTAGCGATTGACCAAAGGGACGCGGGTCTGGCTAGGGACTTCCATGGGCTCGGGAACTCTCCGGATCCCTTGGCTTTTGGCAAGGGCAGACCAGAAAGGAAGCCCCATCTACCGTCGTCAGGAGAGGGACTGGACTTGTTTCTGAGAATTCTCCTCCCCGGGAGGCTCATCCTCGGAGTCGATGATGGGCGAGAACATGTAGTGTGCCGCGATTTCCAGGGCAATCGCATTGGCCGTGTCCTCAATCTCGCTGAGGAATGCGTGCAGACCGTCCGCCAGGATCTCATCGACGGAAGTGTAGACCAAGCGCGAAATGATCCGCCCACAGAGACGCTCCGCCTCATTGGAGTAGTGCGTGAGCGCACAGCCAGAGATGGCATGCAAGGCCAGCTGCAATTGGTTGAGGGCAAAGAGAATCGACCGGGGAAACTCGCGTGAGAGCAAGAGGAACGACACGACCTCCCGGGCGCGGACATCGCCCACGTAGACGCGGTGATACGCCTCCAATGCCGCGCCGGCTCGCAACACGGAAACCCATTGCACCGCCTCGTCTGCACTGGATTCCGTCACGGTCTTCCCCGCAGGTAACAGCCGGTGATTGGTATCGAGAATGCGCCCGGTCTTATCGACTCGCTCCAGGTAACAGCCCGCTTTGATAAATTCATAACCCACCTGACGCGGGAAGGTGGCATCGGTGACTCCCCGGAAGAGGTGAGACATTTGACTGATTTGCTCAAAGAAAGCAGAGCTCCGCGTGTTCAATACCCGCGCCGGATCCTGCTGCCTGAGAAAGAGATAGAGACGGTTGATAATTTCCCACATCTCCGAACTGATCTGGTCACGGATCATTCGCGCATTCTCTCTCGCCGCGAGGACACAGCTCAGCACCGAACTCGGATTCTCTCGGCTAAACGTGAGAAATTCCGCCACGCTATAGGTATCCATCCGCTCGTAATGTTTCTCAAAGAGAGGCGTGTCGCCAAGACTTTCCAAGTAATCGCGCCAATGAGCCTCTTCCACTGCCTCATCGTCATGACCCACCTCCAGAAGAAGCTGGATATTCACATCGGTAAGCCGAGCAGTATTCTCTGCCCGTTCGATGTAGCGGCTCAACCAGAAGAGAGAATCAGCGACGCGGCACAGCATGATGGCAAGTATGAATGAAGGTAGGGTCTGTCGTCGAAGGGCGTCTATTCATCTCCATAAAGCACCCATGTGTCCTTACTTCCGCCTCCTTGAGACGAATTGACCACGAGGGATCCCTTGCGGAGGGCCACGCGGGTCAACCCTCCTGGGGTGACATAAGTTTCCTTTCCCGAAAGGATGTAGGGACGGAGATCGATATGACGCCCCTCCAAACTGCCATCACACCATGTGGGCGATCGCGACAGCGAAATGGGCGTTTGCGCAATGAAATTCCGAGGATCTTCCTTCACCTTGGCTCGGAAATCCTCCACCTCCCGCTTACTAGCCGCCGGACCAATGAGCATACCATAGCCGCCAGACTCATTGGCTGATTTGACCACCAAATTCTCCATATTCTCAAGGATATATGGCAAGTCTTTCGATTCATTTGCCAACCATGTTTCGACATTGGGAAGGATCGGTTCTTCCGAAAGGTAGAACTTGATCATTTGGGGCACGAAATAGTAGATCACTTTATCGTCTGCCACCCCCGTTCCAAGCGCATTTGCTAGCGTCACATTCCCTGCTTTGTAGGCATCCACAATCCCAGGCACTCCCAAGAGGGAATCCTTGCGGAACACTTTCGGATCGAGGAAATCATCATCGATGCGTCGATAAATCACATCTACTTGCTGTAGCCCAGTGATGGAACGCAAATAGACACGATTGTCCTGCACGACGAGGTCTCTTCCCTCGACGATCTCCACTCCCATCTGGCGAGCTAAGAAACAATGCTCGAAATAAGCGGAATTAAACACCCCAGGCGTCAAGACGACGATGGTGGGATTCTCAATATGGTCCGGAGCGACGCCCTTGAGCAAATTGAGGAGAATACTCGCATAATCGTCGACTGGTCGCACGCCCACTTTCGGAAAGAAGCGTGGAAACGCCTTCTTCATGACCTGGCGGTTCTCCAACACATAAGAAACCCCCGAAGGCGTTCTCGCATTATCCTCAAGGACACAGTAACGTCCTTCGTGGTCGCGGATGAGATCGCTTCCGCAAATGTGCACGTAAGTATCCAACGGAACGTCCACGTCCGCCATCTCAGGGCGGTAATGGGCCGCGGATTCGACATAATGCCGCGGGATGACGTTCTCTTTCAGAATCCGCCGCTCATGATAGATGTCATGTAAGAACGCATTGAGAGCATGCATGCGCTGTTTCAAACCCCTCTCGACGGATACCCATTCCGAGTTGGGAATGATCCGCGGAATGAGATCGAAGGGAAAGATACGCTCCGTTCCCTCATCCCCGCTGTAGACGGTGAACGTGACGCCCTGCCGAAGGAACGCGAGGTCCACGGCTTGGCGAATGTCATGGAACTCTTCCAACGATAGATCCTCAAATCGCTGGGCAAAGGTCCGGTAATGGGGACGCGTCTTCCCCTCGGCCTCGAACATCTCGTCGTAGAAGCCGCCGCAGTCGTAGTTAGTGAAGTCCATCATGCGTGCACCGTGCACTCCATTCCAAAGCACATCGCGTGCCCAACACCAGACAAACCGTCAACGATCTGATCTTTGGTTCACCACAGCCCTATTCTGAAGGATGCGAATGCCATGCGAAAGCAGCAGCACCCCAAGCATCTTGGTGTAGCCTATGGGTCATGCACGGTTCGCACCTTTCGTTATCCATCAGCGTCTGGATGGCTCTACTCGGTGTCTCCTGGGGAGATGTCATCATCAATGAATTCAAGGCGGCACAAGACGAACGCCTCCTGGTCTGGACCGAAGATGGGATCCCTCAGTTAGGCACTGGCGCAGCCTGGTGGGATCGGGCTTTCGATGCGACCCAATGGTCCTCTGGAGAGGCGCCCTTCGGCTTTGGCCGCACAGGGATCCAAACGGACTTGGGGACGGTGCTTCACCAAAGGTCGCCCTCCGTCTATCTGAGACGAACCTTCACAGCGAGCACCTCACAAGCAGCAAGCGATCTCTCGCTCATCCTCACCATCGAATTCAACGATGGCATGGTGGCTTACCTCAATGGGAAGGAAGCGGGCCGCGCTTACATGGGACCCAGACATGGCTTTGTCTACGCCGATCAAGTCGCTGCCAGTGCACGGCCTGCCAATGCGCCCCCAATGACTCTCGACCTCGGTCCCGCGTCGGACTGGTTGGTTCCTGGTGAGAATGTGCTGGCCTTGCAAGTGCACAATGCGAGTGTGATCGGGGACCTCACGGCCGATGCACACCTAGGCTTCGCTGGGGCGACAACCGTAGACGATTCTGGTGGCTTGGCTCACACCTTCGAGGCCGGCAATACCGCGCCCGTCTTGCTCCACTTGCCACCCATCGATCTGGCGGCTTCCTGGGATCCAGGACAGGTGTCCGCCTTGAACCTGGCCAACACCATCGTCTCCTTTCAAGCACTGGTGCCGCCCGGCCTTACTGCCAAGGTCGGTGTACAAGCGGGCGATGGCTCAGGCCCGGTGGCGCAGGGACTTCCCGGCTTGAATGGAGAGAACACCGCTTCTTTGTTAGGCTACTGGCGCTTCGACGAAGGCGGTGCCTCGGAGGGGAGCGCCATCACGAGTATGGACAACAGCTATGACATTCCCACCTTGGACGGGACGCGGCGGGGCACCCCCGCCTACAGTGTGGACGTGCCCGGCAGCAAGATCTGGGATCCACTCACGCAGACATTGCGTGACAATGCGTTTTCCATGGATGCGACCCTTGAGGATAGTCGGCTCCGTATTCCCAACAATGCCCTCTTAAATACCGATAGCTTTACCATCGAGTTCTTCATCAAACTGATCGGGGAACCGGAGAGCTTCGAGACGTTCGCACGCCGAACGCAGGGCGACGGAGAGGCGCTCAGCAGCGATCGCCGCCGTTGGAAGATCGATTTCGATCATGGCCAGTCAACCTTCGGCGGCATCCGGGGGCAATGGGACACCCCTGGCACACCACCTTTGGATTATGCTAGAGTTGTTCGTGGCAATCGCATCTACGTGGACACGGATTCTGGTGATGGGGATCCTGCCAGCTATGAGGAGGACGATCCGGCAGACGAGGGCAACGGCGTCAACGACCGTGATCAGTGGCATCACGTGGCGATGACCTATGACGCAGCCCTCCAACAGGTGCGCTTCTACACCGATGGTCAGGTGCGTGAGCTTCTTCTCCAGGCACCCTTTGAAGTGCCGGACACGTACATCGAAGTGGGCAAGTTTGGGGAAACCTATGGCTTGCTCATTGATGAGGTCCGCTACACAGGGCGCGCCCTTGTGCCGGGCGAATTCCTCCAGGTGCAGTCCGATCCCGTCTGGCAAACCTATGAAGCCACTCTCGGCGACCTCGCGAGCGCAGACGCGGCGGCACTCACGACACACCTCAACGGAACCAGTAAGACGGCACTTCGGCTCATCCTCGAAGTGGCCCCCGACTCGGTTTCCAGTATTTCCAAGACCCTCCAGATCGACAACTTGCGTGTCACCACGCACGAGAGTGATTTCGAGGCCTATCCGATTCGTGCTGGAAGCACATGGCGTTATCTCCCCGGACTGATGGAGCCTTCCGGTGGTGTCTTCGATCGCGCCGCTTGGGAGGATCCGAACGGAGAACGTGGCTTCTCTGACTGGATTGAGTTGCATAATGATAGTGCCACACCCGTGAATCTCTCAGGTTGGACCCTGACAGATGACCTGGACGAGCCGGACAAATGGAGTTTCCCTAACGGCACTACCATTTCGGGAAATGGCTACCTTCTCGTCCTTGCTGATGAGCAGATCGATTTGGCGGCTCCCAACTTGCTACACGCGGATTTCAAGCTCTCGGCCTCTGGCGAAGCGCTCGGTCTTTTTGACGATTCGGGAGTTCTGCAATCCTCCGTGACTTTCTACCCAACGCAATATGTCACCGCGAGTCATGGAATCGGGGCAACCGGGAACCTACGCGGCTATCTGGAATACCCGACTCCAGGAGTCGCTAACATGGGACCGGCCCTGATCGATCGCGTCGACGCGCCCGACTTCGACGTGAAAGGCGGCTTCTATGAAGATGCTGTCACCGTCACGCTCACTTCCAAGACGGAAGGTGCTCTCATACGCTACACCGAGGATGGCACTGAACCGACGCTCAGCCATGGCATGACCTACACGGCTCCTATCATCGTCACCAAACGGTCCTCCACCTCCGGCCGTATCCTCCGGGCACGCGCCTTCCTTGACGGCATGATTCCCTCTAAGACCAAGCTCCACACTTATCTCATTGATCAAGACAGTCGACTCCGCTCGGCGCCTGCCCTGGCCTTTGCTGCCGATCTCCCGCGTCAACTCTACCGCCCCTTTGGAGTCCTCGCCATCCAAGGCGGCACCTACATCGACAAGGATTGGGAAGCCACGGGGCCAGACGATTACAATTATCCCTTTCATCGCGGTCGCGCGCATGAGCGCCCGATCCACGCAGAATTCTATTGGCCTGACGGCACCGCTGGCTTTCGCACCGATCTTGGCGTGCGCGTGGCGGCTAGCAATGCGGCGAGACCCGAGCTCATCTTGGACCATCTCCACGAGAGTCCCTGGCAGAACATCAAACGAGAGAAACCCTCCTTCAATCTCTTCCTCCGCGAAGACTATGGCAACCCATCGGTCACATTGTCTCTAAACGGCCCGCAGTATCCCGTTGATGAATTTGAACAGTTCCGCGTCCGAGCCGGCAAGAACGACATCGACAATCCATTCATCAAGGATGAATGGGTGCGTCGTCTCTATCGCGACATGGGCCACGTCAGCAGTCAGGGTGTGATCAATAGCCTCTACGTGAACGGCGACTTCAAGGGCTACTACAACATGGTCGAGCGCTTGCGAGAACCCTTCTTCAACGCTCACGCAGGCCTTCCGGGCAGCGCGGATTGGGATATCCTACAAGCAGGCAATCCTGACAATCTCGCCGAAGGCGACCGACTCGCGTGGGATGCCTTCATTGCCGCGCTCAATGCGCCCGTTTCCGAAGCCCACTGGAATCAATTGTTAGGGCAAGCAGACCTGGTCAACATGGCCGACTACTTTCTTCTCAATATCTACATGGCCATGTGGGATTGGCCGCGGAATAACTGGGTCGCGGCGCGTCTGCGCGAAACGGAAGGGCGTTACCGTTTCTATGTTTGGGATGCGGAAGGCGCCATCTTCGAGAATGAACAGAAAGACGTCGACTACGACACCATCGAGAAGGATCTGAACAGCGACTCCACGGAACTCCCCCTCTGTTGGCAAGGACTTCTCCGTTGGCCTGAGTTCCGCATGCTCATGGCCGACCGGATTCACCACCACTTCTTCAATGGCGGGGTACTTGATGATCGCGACTTTGATGATTCCATTCTCAAAGCACGCTTCGATGGCTTGGAGAGCGAGTTCGCAGGTTTGTTAGATCTCATTGAAGACGAAGCCCTCGACCGCGAGAACCTTGAGCGATGGGTCGATGCTAGTGAGGGCCGCCGCAACTATCTCTTCGGCCCCGCGCGGCAAGATTTCGCCGACCACGGTCTCTGGCCCGGCACGGCGCCCGTGACCTTCAATCAACACGGCGGTGATGTGCCCCCTGGCTTTGCACTCACCCTTTCACACGGTGAACCAAGTTCGGCGACCGTCTACTACACCACAGACGGGACGGATCCGCGCGCCTACGGCGGCACTGTCAATGGCACCGCACGCCCCTACCCGGCAGGGGGCATCAACCTCAACGATCCAACCACGCAGATACGCGCCCGCGTGCGAACGACTTCAGGCGACTGGAGCCCCCTCACAGAAGCCACCTTTCTCGCGGGAACTGTCGCTCCTACACCTAACAATCTCGCCATCGTGGAAGTGCACTATCATCCGTCCGACGCGATCAACGATGAGATCACAGTGTCCACGGACCGGGACGACTACGAATTCATCCAGCTGCGCAACACGGGAACTCAGACGCTCGATCTCAATGGCGTGTGGTTTGATGGATCCGTCGAAGGGATCGACTTCCAGTTCACTGGCAGCCGGGTGACCACCTTGGCACCGGGCGCGCATGTCATGGTCGTCAAATTGGAAGCCGCCTTCATCGCGCGCTATGGCAATGACTTCAACGATGCCATCGCAGGCGTCTACGGGGGGCGCCTCAGCAATAGCGGTGAGCAGATCACCTTGCGCGCAGCGGACGGCACTGTTCTGCAACAGGTCACCTATGACGACAAGGCACCGTGGCCGGCCATGGCCGATGGCTTGGGGCGCTCGCTTCAGCGGAAAGCGAGCGTTCTGCCAGCCAATGATCCGGCCGCATGGGAGGCCTCGCCCGTCTACCGTGGCACGCCTGGAGGAGTCATCCCGCAATGGACCTTCTCAGAGTGGCAAGCATTACACTTTACGGAAGCCGAGCGCAATGACCCTAACATCTCCGGCCCTTTAGCCGACCCTGATGGTGATGGGCTAGTCAATCAAGCCGAGTTCGCTTTCGGCACCCTTCCCAGGCAGACGCCCTCTGCCGAAATCCCTCCCGTCGGCGAAATCATCAACCATGATGGGGACGACTATTTGGGCCTGACATTTCAACTCAACGCCACCGCCTCTGGCCTTATTCATTCGGTCGAGGTGTCCGGTGATCACGGCCAATGGACGACCGATGCGGTCGAGACGGCTTCACCTGACGACCGCGGAAACGGTGCGGTAATCTATCAGGTTCGCGACACCGTGCCGATCCAGACGACGCTACGGCGATTTCTCCGTCTCCGCTTCACGGAAGCGCCATAACCATCGACTCTAACTGCACCACAAACAATCACGCTTCAATGTCTGTTAGTCACTGTTCTCGAATGAAGATCAATCCAAGCGCTGTGCACGCTGGAGGAGAAGGTGATCGCAGAGAATGAGTGCGGTCATCGCTTCCACAATGGGAACCGCGCGCGGGAGCACGCAAGCATCGTGGCGACCGCGCCCTTTCAAAGTCGTGTCTTCGCCTCCCGTGGAAACCGTGTCTTGCGGCGTCATGATGGTGGCGGTGGGTTTGAAAGCGACTCGGAAGAGGATGGGTTCACCATTGCTGATGCCTCCCTGAATGCCTCCTGACCGATTGCTCGTCGTGCGGACACGATCGCCGTCCATGCGGAAGGGATCATTGTGATCGCGCCCGGTGAGTTGAGTGCCTGCGAATCCGCTTCCGAGCTCAAAGCCTTTGGTCGCTGGCAGGCTAAGCATGGCGCCCGCCAAGGCCGCGTCGAGTTTGTCAAAGACCGGTTCACCCAGACCGGGAGGCACGCCCCGAACGACACATTCGACCACCCCACCGACGGAGTTTCCATCGCTACGGATCGCCTCAATCCGCTCGATCATGGAATCCACCATGGCGGGATCACCCGTGCGCACGATGTTAGACTCGACTTGATCAACGCTCACTGTTGCGGGATCCACCGTCGCTTCCAGATCTTGGATCGACTTCACATAGGCGACGATTTCCAGGGCGGGCACCAACCGCGAGAGCACTTGTTTGGCCACCGCTGCTGCCGCCACGCGCCCGATGGTTTCCCGGGCGGAGGCGCGTCCCCCACCCTGCCAATTCCGAATGCCATACTTCGCATCATAGGTGTAATCCGCGTGGCTAGGGCGGTACTTCACCGCCATTTCCTCATAGGCAGACGGCCGCGCGTCCTTATTGCGCACCAGGACGGCGATTGGGGTGCCCAGGGTTTGATCCTCAAAGACACCAGAAAGAATCTCACACTGATCCGCTTCCGCCCGCGGGGTGACGATCTTGGACTGCCCCGGCCGACGCCGATCCAGGTCTTTCTGAATCATTGCCTCCGTCAGTGGAACCCGCGCGGGGCATCCATCGATCACCACACCCACCCCACCACCGTGGGATTCGCCCCAGGTGCTGATTCGAAACAACTGTCCAAACTGGCTCGCCATGATCCTGGCGACCTAAGCCCTGGCCTGCGCTCGCTCAACTCGATTCTCATCGAGACCGGCGCGGAAATCATCTGGCGAAACCGGAATCCACGGTAAGCGTGCCCCATGCCCGTCTTTGACATTCAGCCTGCCTGCCAACCAGAACTTGATCCCGACTTTCTCCCGGCTGCCCTCTGGACACGCGCCTACCGCGAGGCAGCGCAAGCATCAGACGCGACCACTGAAGCCGCCATCTGGCTGGAAGGTCAAGCCTTCGAACCGGCGGGAACGCTCACGCTACTGACGAAAGCGAAACACGCCGCTCTCACTGAGCGCCATGTCGAGCGGTGGGTGAAATTTCTCCTTTGGCAGCGCGGGGCCCACACCGTCACTTTGGAGGGACACGAATCCCTGGCAAACGCCTTACAAACGCACTATTCCGCGGCCGGAACTCGCGCCTTCGACCAGGCCTTCTTCGGGAACAAACTGTTCTCGCAGCCACTCCGTTTCACAAGCACCCGCACCCAAGAGGGGCAAGCTCCCACCACGGGAGAAGCGTTAGGGCGCCACCTGAAAGGCTGTCGCATCGGCTTCGACCTCGGTGGCAGTGATCGCAAAGCCGCCGCTGTCATCGATGGCAAAGTGGTCTTTTCCGAAGAGATTCCCTGGGACCCATACTTCCAGAAAGATCCTCAGTATCACCTCGACGGGATTCGCGATTCCCTCCGTCGCGCGGCCTCACACTTGCCTCAAGTGGACGCCATTGGCGGCAGCGCCGCTGGCGTCTACGTGAACAATGAAGTACGTGCCGGCTCTCTCTTTCGAGGCATCCCAGAGGATCTCTTCGACAAGCATGTGAGACAGATCTTTCACCACGTCATGGCGGAGGAAGGTTGGGCCGAGAAACCATGGAAAGTGGTCAATGACGGGGAGGTCACTGCCCTCGCGGCCTCCATGGCACTGCAGGCCAACGCGGTCCTTGGCATTTCCATGGGCACCAGTCTCGCCGCTGGGTATGTCGATCCTCACGGAAACATCAAACCCTGGCTCAACGAACTTGCCTTTGCCCCCATCGACTACCGTCCCGAGGCACCCATCGATGAATGGTCTGGCGATCATGGGTGTGGTGTGCAGTATTTCTCTCAGCAAGGAGTTGCGCGGCTCGTCCCCCTGGCTGGAATTGACCTCCCAGCGGACATGCCCTTCCCGGAACAACTCGTCGAGGTGCAGAAGCTCATGGAGGCCGGCGATGAGCGGGCCGCCAAGATCTATCAGACCATCGGCGTATGTTTCGGATATGCCATCGCTCACTATCATGACTTCTACGACTTCGAGCATCTCCTCATCCTGGGCCGGGTCACTTCCGGTGCCGGAGGAGAATGCATCCTCGACGAAGCCAAGAAGGTCCTGGAAACCGAATTCCCAGAGTTAGCCGAGCGCACCGCCATGCACACGCCCAGCGAACAAGACAAACGCCATGGCCAGGCCATCGCCGCCGCCAGCCTCGCCCCCCTACCCTAGCCGTTGGATGGATCGGCCGCGCGATCCCACCTCCACTTTATAAATAGGGTCAGGCCCTAATCTGATTGACGAGAGGCCGCGGTCGGGTCCTGTGGAAGGTCTGATTACTTCCGTTGCAAACGCTTTCCTGGTTTGGGACGCTTTGCCGCCCACCTTTCACCCGGACATGGATACGATCGTTCTGATTGGCACGCGTGCGGCGGCGCGAGAAGCAGTGGAGACGCTCGGCTACCACGCAGTGACGATTGAGGCCGCTCGGCGGCCCGAACAGGCGGACCATGCATTCGGCGGAAAGCTTGAAGAAGCTCTGACCTCTGCGCTGCATCAACTTGGCGGCAAGCGACTTGTGGCCGTGATTGGCGTGGCCGAAGGATCTGTCCCGTTGGCAGCCGCATTGCGGAAACAGCTAGGCCTACGTGGGCTCTCCACGCACGCTGCTCACTGGGCCCACGATAAGCTGGCAATGAAGCAGGCCGTGTCTGGCGCCGGCATTCCCTGCGCTCCCTGGGTTGAGGTGACGGAGTCGACTACCGCCGCGGCGCTCGTTGATCAGTTAGGATTCCCTGTTGTCTTAAAGGTGCCGGTAAGCTCTGGGGGACGGGGCGTCCGCATCTACCATGATTTCAAGCCACTTGAGGCTGCCTTGGTCCCGGGTCTCCTGGCGGAAGGCTTTGTGAACGGAACCGAGATGAGCGTCGAGTCCTTCATGCTCGAAGACCAAACGCTTCTGCGGAACCAGACTCGCTATCTCAAAGTCGGGCTCGCTAGCATCCTGCCTGCTCGTTTGGCAATCACCGAGGAGAACGAAGTGAACGCGCTGGCCGAGCGCGTTCATGCCGCTTTGGAACTTGGTGAGGGCCTCACTCACATGGAACTCTTTCTGACCGAAAACGGTCCCCTCTTTGGAGAAATCGCCGCGCGTCCGCCAGGTGGGCGTCTCATGAATCTCCTGGCTCACGTCTATCATTTCAATCCCTGGGAAGCGGTCATTCGCATCGCCCTCGGAGAAGACCCTGGGATCTCAGTCTCTCCCGATGGCTTCGCCGGTGCCCACCTCCTCTACCCAGAGCCCGGACAGATTCAAACCATTGAAGGCATTCGTGAGGCTTCACGATTGCCTGGCATCTTGGAGGTCAAATGCCATGCCAATGTCGGTGAATGGATCAAGCCCAGACGGGGCACGGGACAAATGAAGGGACACATTCTTAGCCACGGCGCAACCATGGCCCATTGCGAAGCCCAACTCCTCGCCGCCTTCGACCGCATCCGTTTCCACATGCATCCTTCATCGCCGCATTCTTGAACCTTCCTGGGCTTCATGAACGCTTAAAATCGTGATTGCCTTTGACGGGGGTCCGTCCTGAACATCAAGCATGAAGCGATTTCTCTTCCTCTGCCTGACCCTCGCCCTGACAGACTCCCATGCTGTCGACGCGGATCGACCGAACATTCTCTGGATCACCAGTGAGGACAATGGCATCTCGTGGGTCAGTTGCTATGGAGGTACAAACGTCCAGACACCGGCCATCGATCAACTGGCCCAGGAGGGCTTTCGCTACCGATACTGTTTCGACAACGCAGCGGTGTGTGCGCCCACGCGCTCAACCTGGATCACGGGCATGTATGCCATTTCCAATGGCACGCAACCGATGCGAAGTCGCAATGAGATCCCACATGAGACGATCCCCTACTACCCCGATCTCCTGCGCAAGCGCGGTTACCACACTTCCAACCCCACCAAGACGGATTATAATATCGGAGGGCGACCCGACAAGGATTGCTGGGACTACAAAGGAGGAAAGGCAACCGACGACACTCCCTACGGTTGGCGAAAGCGCGCCCCGGGGCAGCCCTTCTTCGCGGTTGTCAACATCAATGATAGTCATGAGAGCCGCGCTCATGGTGATGTCAGTGAAACCACGCACGACCCTGAGAAGATGACGCTCTTCTCTTATCATCCCGATCTTCCTGTCATTCGTCAAAACTATGCCAAGTATGCAGACGCCGTGGCCAAGATGGATCGCAAGGTGCAGGCCGCCTTGGAGGCCTTGAAGGCCGATGGCCTCTACGAGAACACGATCATCATCTACAATTCCGACCACGGCGGCGTCATGGCCCGGAGCAAACGTTTCCTCTACGCAAGTGGCGTCCATTGCCCTCTCATTGTGCGTATCCCAGAGAAATACCAACACCTCTACCCCGCAGAGATGCCAGGCATGACCGTCGATCGCTTGGTGAGCTTTGTCGATATGCCCAAGACGTGGTTGAGCCTCGCGGGTGCGGAGATTTCAGATACCTTTCAAGGTACGATCTTCTTAGGGAAAGCGCAAGAGCCAGAGCCCAAATGGCACTTCGCGTTCCGAGAACGTGCCGATGGCCGGGCTGACAACGTTCGCATGATCCGAGACAAGCGCTTTGCCTACCACAAGAACTACTATCCCTTTGCTCCCGCAGGCCAACACCTGGCCTACCTTTGGAAAGCGCCCGCCACACCCGCCTGGGAGAAGCATCATCTGGAAGGAAAGACAAACGCCATCACGGGCCGCTTCTTTGAGCCTCGCGTGTCGGAAGAGTTTTATGACAATGAGAAGGACTTCGACAACGTCCACAACCTCATCGATATCCCCGAGCATCAGGCCAAGATCGCCACGCTCAAGGCAGCCATGCGCCAGCGCCAATTGGAGCTCTACGATTCCGGCCTTCTCCCTGAGGGCATGCGCGAACGTCGCGCGGCCAAGCACGACCTCACCATCTATGAAATGGTGAGGGATGCCCAACTCTATCCTCTAGCACAGTACCTAGACGCTTCCGACCGCGCCTTGGAGCGTGATTCACGGCACCTCGATCGCTTCACTCACGAAATCAGCGACCCAGACGCCGGGATGCGCTGGTGGGCTGTCGTTGGTTTGCTTTTGTTAGATCAAGAAGCCAACCCTGCGCAGGCCGCCCTGGTGAAAGCTCTAAAGGACGATGCTCCAGAGGTTCGGATGATGGCTGCCTGGTGCCTCGTCAAGCTCGGCGAGAAGACTACGGAAAGCCTGGCGACTTTGGATGCCATGCTCTTTGCAAAGGAAACCCCCGATTCCAACACGCGTCTCTTACACAATGTGATCGATTGGATGGGTGAACCTGCCCTTCCTCTTGTAAAGAAATACACGGAACAGGGCGGAGAACGCCAAGGACGCTACGGCATTGGCATCCTCGGCCGTATTGCTGAAATGCAAGGATGGTAGGAGCCTTCCGCCATCTTCGCCGGAAGGCTCCGTCACCTGGCGAGTCACCGCACGCGGTAGTATCCCTGTGAGCGGCCTTGGCGGTCGAGATTGGTTTCCTCAAAGGTGGCTCCGGCTTCAGTGGTGAGCACTTCCCACGTGATGAGGTCTTGCGAGTATTCGACCTCGCCGGCAGCACCTTCCGGCAAGGTGATTTCAAGGGCACCATTCGCTGACACATTCACCTCTGGCACTCCGACCATCTCGTCACCGCCACCGCCGTTGTTTCCATCTCCGAATGGCGTCTCCGTGAGCGCTAGAATCTCCGTGTCATCGAGGGCACTGCCGTAAGTCGCCCAACCGAAGAGCGTGCTACCTTCGGGCATGGGATCGATGTTGCCTGTGGCGCCTGCGGCCATGACCCAGCCTTCCCCTTGGATGTCCACGGTGCCCAACCAATTGCCGACATGCGTGCCGTTCACGTAGAGCCGCGTCTCGTCATTGGTAAAATCTTGTACCAAAGCCACGTGCACGCGCTCTTCAAAGACCGATGCCGGGTCATTGCCGCCTTCGGGATCAAAGACGTGGTCAGCCACTCCAAACTCCGTCGTGCCGAAGACACCTTGATCCTGCCACTGTTCTAACTTGACGCCCCAATTCGCATTGCCAGCAATGGCAGTGCTTGGACCGCCTTTGAAGGCTTCAAAGACAAACTCATACGTCGCGTCTCCTGACAAGACACCAAAGTCGACCATGGTCGGTTCCGTGAGATGCACGCCCGATCCCGCCACGGCGCCAAGACTTTCTCGTAGGGCACCCAGTTCCGCACCGCCCGCACCGGGGCCACCGGAAGTGTCCTCGGGCTCGGGATCGATCTCGAAAGCAATCTCACCGAGTCCCACCCGGTCGCCACCCGGCGCGCCACCCTCACTGCCATCGCCAGGAGCGACGAAATAGTTGTCCAAGGCAGTGAACTCGACGTAGCGCGCGACGACGGATTCCTCAAAGAAGAAGCTCTGCCGGGGGGCATCTGTATTCGCGGGCATGAACGTCGGCGCGTAGGCGATCGATTGCCCAAAGGCTTCGGGCCCTTCCGCGGCCGTGGCGAATCGCAAGCCGAACTCGCTCACGCCATTGGCATTGGACGCCGCGTAACCCCACACGCTGATCTCTTCCAAAGTCACATCCGTGCCCAAGTCTAACAAGAGAACCGGAGCGTCAGCCACGTCCAGATAGTCGGCAGGAAAGCCCCCGGGATCAGCGGTCACCCAGGATCCGTCAGCGCCCCCGACCAAGCGGCGGAACGGCGGCTCCGCGGCAAAGCCTACCCCTGGGCCTTGGATGAGATTCTCAACCGGATAGAAATCATCGACGGCCGTCGAGCTTTCGATCGAGACGATGGGATAGAATTGTGGGAGATCAATGACCTCAGCGCGCTCTGACAAGTAGGCCTCGCTCACCGCGGTGGCGTGAATGATCGCTTCGTCGAGGAAGCCTTCAAAGCCAACGCCACCCAGCGTCACGCCTTCGCCACTTGCAGGAGGCGCTTGATAGGCGGCTTCAGCCACTTGACTACCATTGCGCCAAACGGTGATGGTACCAGCGGCGACATCACCAATCACCGCGAGATGCGTCCAGGATTCCATGGGAATCTCAATGGCTTCTGCGATCGTAAAGGTGTCTGTAGCTCCATCGAGAGAGAAGACCAACGCATTCTCAATCGCATTGTCAGGATCAGCTTGAAGAGCCATCCGCCAGCCGTTGGCCTGTTCCCAGAATGGCACGGCGGTGGCGTTGTCGAACCGAGCCGGCCACAAGTAGGTTTCCAACGTCCAATTCTCATCGAGATTCAAGTCGTCGGAACCCGCTGCCTGCACGCGTTGCATTTCATCGGCCGAGAACGCGGCAGCTTGGCCTTCGAGCCCGGCGCCGTAGGCAGCCGTCCCGCTGGGTTGAAGGACGTCGCCCACCCCTCCAGGAGCGGTGTCGGACAAATGCCGATCAAAGAGCCACTCAGCAGCGACGGGGGGACGCGTGGACAGGGTGCTCGTGACCACCGAACCGGGATTCTGATAGAGCCCCATCACTTGGGCTTCTGTGAGAGCACGGTCATACACCTGGAAATCATCGAGTCGACCAGCAAAGGGCAGCCCGCCCTCGAAGGCACCGAGCATGAGAGAATTGCTCACATCGAGTTCAAGAGGAAGGGGATCCGCTTGCTCCGCGACCAAAGCGCCGTTGACATAGACCGTGACCCGCTCGGGCGTGAATGCCGCCGCCACATGATAGGGCGTGCCATTCTCGATGACGGTATCTGCCTGAAACTGCGGCGCGGCATCGGCAAACCAAGTCACTTTCCCTTCTTGAAGCAAGACGGCAAAGGTGGGCGACCCCGCACTGCCTTTGGCCACCAAGGTTTGCAGTTGGCTGGCGTCCGTGGTCTCCATCCACAGGGCGACGGTGAAGATGTCCGGTGTCCCGAAATGCTCGCCCGAAACCATGGCCTGCGCGCCGCCCGAAACCGCCATGGCGTTGCCCGACGCCAAAGCCTCGGCTTCAAGACTCACATTCTCCCCATAAGTGCCATCACGGCCAAATCCCGAAGCATCAGGCATCACACTGGTGCCTGCGATATCGTCCAACCGATAGTGCGCGACAGGACCTTCGCGATCTACCAAAGCAGCGCTCAAGGCAATGTCGATCTGCTGATCGACGGCGTCCGGATCATTCGTCGTGAGGCGCAAGATTCCGTCAAAGGTGCCAATGCGGCCCTGCCGATCAAACTGCAAGGTTATGGCGCCCTCCTGAGAAGGTCCCAACTCCGAAGGCAGCTCCGTGATCGTGAAATGAGTTCCTGACACAATCTCTGCGGCCAATGTGAGGGGTTGCGTGGCCCCACTGTTCCGCACGGGAATCGTCAGGGTTTGCACGTCATCAATGAAAGGCAACTCCCCAAAGTCTTGCACCGCGTTCACGGCCACGCCCGGGTCAGAGGCGCCCAACCAGGCCTCGGCATGAAAGAGGATGGCGCTCGGATCAATGGCGTCGTTGTAGACGGTGATCCGCTCGATGGTTCCCGTCATGGCCTCGGCACCACCAGGATTCGCCCCGACCGATCCCTCGCCCGTGGGCATCTGAAATTCAGCCGCCTCCGCGTTCGTCCCGACCAAGACCCCATTGAGATAAAGCTCCATCGTCGTCGTGTCTTGCACCCAACGGAAGGTCACATGCGCAAGCTCACGGGGAGAGAGCAGGGCATTTGCATCCGCCCCTTCCGCAGACTCGAAGAGATAATCAGCCACCCCCAGGTGCGTGAACCCGAGCGCCTCCGTCTCCTGCCATTGCTCGTAACGGAGATTCCACGTCGCGTTCTCCCCCACGGCAAGGTAGCCATTCACATTGGCATCTGGATCGCCGCCCACAATGAACTCGATCGTGCTGGAGCCATCCACGCTGCCAAAGTCGAAGGGCAGCCCGGCCGTGCCATCGAGGGTGAGGACATCTCGACTAACGGATGCATAAGGCAACGTGCCCGCATGGTCGGCAGCGATGGCAGCATCGTAAGAGGTGAGATCAGCGTGGAGGGTGGAGAGACCTGCGAGGGACAAGGCCATGGTGAGGAGAAGGGGAGAGGTCCGTTTCATTCTGAGGCAACAAACCTGAACGTCCGGTGGTGTCTACTTGATAAGTTTCGCTTAGCCTAACTTTAAAGGAAACCTCTTGACGCATCACCGATTCGATGCGTCACGCGCCTAACTAATTGATCGCCATTCTGCCAGTCAACGCTGCAGATTGATCAGCACCGATTCGAAGGAGATCTCTCAAGGAGGCAGGCCTTGGCGTCTCCCCATCATGCCAGGGAACACACACTTTCTGCTTTCCTCTCGTCCTTGCTTTGGTCTAAATACCCGTTGCGAAACCCCTACCCATATCCATGCGAAGTCCCTCCATACAGCATCTCTCGAAACTCATTTGGGCACTAGCCCTTGCACCCCTCTTGCCTGCGCACGCCGATCTCATTGGACTCTATACCTTCGATGAGGCCGATTTGACGCAGGACTCCAGCGGTGAAGGCAACGATCTTACCAGTGAAGGAGTGGACCCCACCGCGGACGCCAACGGCTTCGAAGGTGGCGCGGCCCTATTCGATGGCTTTCAGCGCTTCACCGCACCGATCAGTGTCGACACCGCAGCGTTGCCGATGGCGACGATGGGTGCCTGGGTGCGGACTGACACTATTGAACCCGCATTACGGAAGGTGTTAGGAGGCGATGACGGTGGCTGGGATCGCACCATCGGATTGGACAATCGCAATGGTGCCTTCCGCTACACGTCCTTCACCGGAACCGGGCCCCTTCCCGGAACCCCCGGCCCCACCAATACGGAAGACTGGGCGTTTATTGCGGCGAGTTACGATGAGACCGCTCAAACGATGACGGTTTATGTCGATACCGATGCGTCCACCACTGACGATATTCCCGTTGCCGTGCGTTCCTCCTCGGCCTTCGGGCCGGGCGCGACCACTGTTTCCGTCGGATCGGTGGGACCGGGCACGGATGGCGAAGGGTGGATGGGCTCCATGGACAATGTATTCTTCTTCAATGAAGCCCTTGATGCGGGTCAGATCCGCTTGATTCGGGATGGCGGCGTGGCCGGGCTGACGGGTGAATTGCCGATGACCGATCCCGTCATCGCCGTGACCGCTCCCGATCCACTGGGCACCCTCGCCAATCAACCAGGCTCCCAACAGCGAAGCGTCATGGTGACCAATAGCGGCGCCACCCAACGGTTGACGATATCTGGAGCGACCTTTTCAGGACCCCAGATGGCCCATTTCGCCGTCTTATCGACACCTGAGGGATTGGATCCCGGCGCATCGGGAGAAATTGTCATCGCTTTTGATCCTGGGACGGCTTCAGGGGATTTCGATGCCACTTTAGAAATCACGAGCGATGACTTTGGCGCTCCCGTGAGCACCATTGCCTTCACTGCCAAGGTGGCCGGCGGCTTGATTGCCGAAAACCTGTTAGGGTTCTATACTTTCGATGACCCAGACAATCCCTTGCAGGATAATAGCGGTAGGGAGAATCATTTGACCTTGCCTGGTGATGGAGCTGATCCCGTTTATGGAGAGACGACAGGAGTGCAAGGAGGCGCTTATACCTTCGATGGGCAGACGCGCTTGATTGGCTCCCTCAATCTGAATCCCGATGCCGTGCCGGAATTGACGGTGGGGGCGTGGGTGAAGGCGGCCACCTTGGATCCTGGATTGCGCAAAGTGATCGGCACGGACAATGGCGGCTGGGATCGGACCATTGGTTTGGACAATCGTGAGGGGGATTTCCGCTACACCACGTTTATCGGCAATGGCCCGCCCTTAGCCGGAACGCCTGGCCCCGAAAGCACGGATGCCTGGACCTTCCTCGCAGTCACCTTTGACCAGCCGAATAACGAGGTCACCGTTTATGTGGACACGGATGTAGCGAGTCTGAATGATGAAATGATCGTGGTCTCAGGTGCGACCGGATTCACCGATGGATTCGAACAATTCGCGGTAGGCAGCCTTCGGATCGACAACGCCAACGAAGGCTGGCAAGGCGAGATCGATAATCTCTTCGTTGTCCCTACCGTTCTTGGCGGTGAGCAATTGGATGCCTTTCGCGCTGGCGGACGTTCCGCCATTGAGAACTACGGCTTTGGCCCGCCGCGGGAATCGTTGGTGGCGTTTTATCACTTCGATGACCCTGAGAAATCGCTTGAGGATTCCAGCGGCAACGCGAATACCTTGGACCCGGTGTCGCCGCCGACGTATGTGCCATCGGGCGGCTTTCAAGGTGGTGCCTACGACTTCGATGGTAATCAGCGCTTTGTGGCCGATATCGATATCAATATTGACCAAATGCCGCAACTCACGGTTGGGGCCTGGGTGAAGCCTTCCAATCTCACTTCTGGATTGAAGAAGGTATTGGGCAGTGATGACGGTGGTTGGGATCGGACGATCGGCTTGGATAACCGCGAAGATGATTTCCGCTACACAGCTTTTGTCGGCAATCAGCGTCCCGTTGTGGGCACGCCTGGCCCCGAGAATACTGAGGATTGGACCTTCTTCGCCGCCGTCTTTGACGAAACCACCGCTGAAGTGACAGTCTACGTCGATGTCAACGCAGGCACCACCGGAGATCCCTTGATCTCGGTCACCGAGCCCACGGCATTTGGTGCCGGGCCGCCACAGATTTCTATTGGCAGTCTGCGTCCCGATAACAACTCCGAAGGGTGGCAAGGATTATTGGACAATGTGTTCCTGTATGACGCGGCTCTCACCGAGACTCAATTGGCGTATTTGCGCAATGGTGGCAGCCCTGTGATTCTAGGAGTCACGGGCGACGATCCCAATTTAGACTTCGATCTTACCCCGCTCTTTGGAGCCCTCGTTGATCGCGCTCCAGTCACGCGCACGCTCGAAATCTCTAATACGGGACGAACAGAGACCTTGATGGTGACTGGTGTCAGTGTGATTGGACGGGATGCGAGTCATTACACAGTGACTGGTTTTCCGGAGGCACTAGCTCCTGGAGCCTCTGGGCAAGTCACCATTACTTTCGATCCATTGCATCAGGTGGGTGACTTCACCGCTCAGTTGCAAATCGCATCAAATGACGAAAGTCTTCAACTCTCGACCGTGAATTTGGGAGCCTCGACGGCGGCCCCCACCGAGAATGATCCGGTGATTGGTCTGCCAGTGATCTCACCCTTTGGCGTCTTGGAACCTGGCACCTACACGCGCACGGTCACCATTCGGAATGACGGCTCATCGCAGCCCCTGACGATTAGTCGCATCTCGGTGAGCGGCAATGATGCCGCCGCCTACACGTTGGGCGATCTTCCAGGACCGATCGCCCCCGGAGCTTCCGGATCCTTGGAGATCACGTTCGATTCCGGCGGGGAGTTTGGTCGATTTCAAGCGACTCTAGACATCGTGAGCGACCATGCCCGTGGGCGCTTCGCTTCAACCAGCATCGAAGCCAACGTTCCCATCACGGATCCCCTGACGGCGCTGATCGGCTTTTATTCCTTCGATGACGCGAGCAATACCTTAAAAGACGATTCCGAAAGTGGAAACGACCTTATGTTTGCAGAGGATATCGAACCCGTTCACGTGCCCGGTGGCGGCTTTGAAGGCGGAGGCGCGTATGAATTCGATGGGAGTCAACGCTTGATCGCTCCGATTGATATCAATGTGGGGACCACTCCCGAACTCACCATGGGTGCCTGGGTCAAGCCGTCTTCCATTGATCCTGGACTGCGTAAGATCCTGGGGCATGACAATGGCGGGTGGGACCGGACCATTGGCCTCGATAACCGGGAGGGTAATATGCGCTATCTCGGGTTCACCGGCCAAGGTGTGATGTCGGACACACCTGAACCAACGAATACGGAAGATTGGACCTTTATCGCGGTGGCCTATGATGAGCCCAGTCAGGAAGTGACGCTTTATGTCGATTTGAATGCCTCCACTTTTGAAGATGCATTGCTCGTAAACACGCAACCGACTGTCTTCAATCTCGGCTTCGATACGGTATCGATCGGGAGCTTGCGTCCGGACACGTCTGCAGAAGGCTGGGCGGGATTGATTGATAAAGTCTTCTTCTTTGATGCGGTGTTAGACGCCGCAACGATTGAGGAGATCCGAGAAGGTGGGATCCTACCAGGATCACAGGACCCCAATCTCCGCGTGACAGGTGGCTTTGGTGATTTGGGCAATAATGTCAACCCCGTGACGCGGACGCTGACTGTTCGCAACGGCGGCAGAGACCAGACCCTCACGATCACGGACAGTCGTCTCACCGGTCCGAATGCCGACCGATTCACCTTGCTAGACGAGTTACCTGCCAGTCTCGCCCCTGGGGCCTCGGCCACGGTTGAGGTGCGATTGGATCCCGGCGGAGAGCAAGGAGGGTTCATTGCCTTCCTTGAGATTGATAGCAATGACGCGGGCGATCCGACCCTGGCAATTGACCTTTCTGCGATCGTTTCCAATGGCAACGGGTTGTTGGCGCACTACCGACTCGACGAGACGTCCGGCACGACGCTCCTCGACGCTTCTGGCTTTGGGCATCACGGCACTTACGAATCCGTGAATGGAGGAAGTTTCACTCTTGGTGCCGACGCTTTAGCGAGTGGCGCTGCCGTCAGCTTTGATGACGCCAATGATAGTGGCGCTGCCTACGGATTGGTGCCCGCAGGAGCTGCCCCGGGTCCGCTATCGCCGTTCTCGATTGCGATGTGGGTGAATCAGGCGGCAGACGATGCCGGAGTCTCCACCCTATTCGCAAAAGGATCAGGGCCCGGCGATCCCTTCGCGGTGGCCTCGTTAGAAGGCGCGCTCGTGTGGTTCTCCAATGCCGAACAGGGCCTCATTCTGGAAGGTGCCATGTCCCGCGGCGAGCCCCATCATTTGGTCACGACTTACGCCGCTGAGAACGATTCAGCCATGGTGACCTTCTATTTGAACGGAGAAGACATTGGTTCAGCAGAGGTGGCCGCATTTGATGATGCCAGTCCCTCCATCTTTCAGATCGGCGCCTTGAATGGACAATTCGGATTCAAGGGGCTGATCGATGACGTTCAGGTTTATAACAAAGTCCTCACCGCTGATGAGATTGCCTCTTTGCTGGCCTCTCCCGGCATGGTCTTGGCTGGCGAGCCACCCATTGTGGTGGATCCAGAGCCGGCGATCTTTAGCGTGGCAGACGTCACTAAGAATGATGGCACTATGAGCCTCACCTTCCAAAGCCAAGCTGGGGTGTCCTATGTCTTGGAATACAGCGAAACCCTGGAGGGTGACTGGACCGTGATTCAGACCATTGATGGTCAAGATGGCACCACCTCGGCCGTCGACACCGATGCTACGCGCTTGGCCAAAGCCATCGGCTTTTACCGTGTCCGATCGAACTAGAGTTCTCTGGCTCAGCTTCCTCACGCTAGTCGCGGGAAGCTGTTCGAAGGAATCGGAGCCCACCTCGGCGGCACCGGAGCTCATGGCTCCGGTGCCTCAGGAGGAGATTCTGCTAGAGATCCCTGGCAGACAGCGCGCAGAGAACCCGCTCACCGCGCTGGCAGATCCCCACCAAGATTCAGATTGGGATACGGAGGCGTTCAGTTCTCGAGCGAGTACCGCATTGGCTCATCTTGCCAAAGCGATCACAGGCGAAACGGCCGTGCCCAAAGAGGTATTGGTTCCCGGGCAGCAATGGCCCTCATTGCGACCGGCGACGTGGGCAAGCGCCTTTGACGATCCGCTTGTGCATGTCAAACGAGGGCGTGGTGATGGAGCACCGTCCTTAGAAGCTGAGGATGCTTGGGCAAGCCTCTTTGCGCCGTGGCACGATGCTCACGACAAGCACGTGAAATGCAAGATTGTTGGCGTGAAGGCAATGGGCGGACACGTGATGGAGACGGAAGTCGTGGTGGAGTCGCATGCGAGAACGGCGGAAGGGAAAGTCGCACAACAATCGCGGTGGCAATGTGAGTGGAAATGGGCGGGGCAGGACGAATCCCAGCCCTTGCTGCGTTCGCTGGTTGTGGAGGATTGTGAGGAAATCACCACCGCGAATGGCGGCATTCACTTTGCCGATCGCACCGCAGATCTGTTAGGCAACGATCCCGCATTTCAGGATCAGCTTCAGCGTGGCGCAGATTATTGGCGTCTTCGGCTCCAACTAGACTTCGGATCCGACGTCAATGGGCTGCAAGGGATTGCCGTGGGCGATGCGGATGGCGATGGCTGGGACGATGTCTACCTGTGCCAACCAGGAGGCTTACCGAATCGATTGTATATCCGTCAGGATGATGGCACCTTGAAGGACCGGTCCGCGGCGGCCGGGGTGGATTGGATGGAATTGACGCGGGCGGCCTTGTTCCTTGATCTCGACAATGATGGCGATCAGGATCTCGCGCTGGCGCAGGATTCCTATTACGTCTTGATGGAAAACCAGGGGAAACCCAAGCAGCCACGTTTCCGCAAGCGGCTTGAGGTGCGCGCGCCAGCCAAACTACGATCCTTGACCGCGGCCGATATCGACCTCGATGGCGATTTAGATCTGTTCTTCTGCGGTCGCAACCCCGCGAGTGATACCACTGCACAAGGTGTTCTGGGATTTCCCCTCCCTTATCATGATGCGAACAATGGTGGGCCCAATGTGCTTTTGCGAAATGACGGGAGCTGGCAATTCTCAGATCAAACGGTGGCCCTGGGCATGGACGTCAACAATCGCCGTTTCAGCTATGCCTGTGCCTGGGAGGATTTCGATAATGACGGTGACCAGGACCTCTATGTGGCCAATGACTTTGGGAGAAATAACCTATATCGCAATGACCTATCGACCACCGGGCGTTTTACCGATGTGGCAGCGGCAATGGGGGTGGAAGATTTGTCGGCTGGCATGGGGGTGACCTGGGCGGATGTGAATCGCGATGGCTGGATGGATCTCTATGTGAGCAACATGTTCTCCTCTGCGGGAAATCGAGTCGCGTATCAACGGCATTTCCGCGATGGCGATGACGCCGATTTGAAAGGATTCCAACGCCACGCCCGCGGAAACTCGCTGTTTCTCAATCGGCAAGGAGAAACCTTTGACGATGTGAGTGAGCCGTCCCGAGTCACCTTAGGGCGCTGGTCCTGGGGATCGCTATTTGCTGACTTTAATAATGATGGTTGGGAAGACCTTTATGTCGCCAATGGGTTTATCACGACGCCCGACACGGGCGATTTGTGAAGTTTCTATTGGCGACAGGTCGTGTCGCGTTCTCCCATCAAAGCCGATGTCGTCGCCGAGCCCCTATTTGCCTATCAACAAGGGTGGGCGGCTTTGAACCAATTGATTGGCGAAGGACGTTCCTTTAGTGGCAATGAGCGGAACTGTGCCTTTCTCAATACGCGGGTAGAACGCTTTGCGACCGTTTCATCTATTAGCGGATTGGATTTCCCGCAAGACGGCCGTGCCGTCGCCGCAGCGGATTGGGATTTCGATGGACGGGTCGATTTCTGGCTGACGAATCGCAATGCCCCACGCGTACGATTCCTGCGCAATGAAACCGCTTCTCCAGCTGATTACTTACTTCTATCGCTCAAAGGTGTGGAAGCCAATCGCGACGCCATCGGCGCACGCGTCGAAGTGTCGCACCCTGTGAGGCTTCCGGCGCAAGTATTCACTTTGCGAGCGGGGGAAGGTTTCTTAGCGCAGTCGAGCAAATGGCTACACATTGGTCTGGGGACAACTCACGACATGCCGGTCCAAGTGACTGTGCATTGGCCGGGAGGGGAGGCAGAAACTTTCGAAGGCTTACAGCCGCGACAACGCTACGCATTGGTGCAAGGGAGCGGAAAGGCGGTCGTGCCAACCCTAACCATGCCGCGCGTTCAATGGGGAGCGCCGTCGGTGGACGCGCCGAAAGAAGATCCCATGCGGACGTGGATCATCGGTCGCGTGCCTCTGCCTCCTCTTGAGGGCGTCGCCGTGGGCAACGGGAATCCCGTGCTGCTCAATTTATGGTCCAACGATTGCGCCGCCTGCGCTTCCGAGCTCGCAGAGTGGACGCAAGAAGCCGACGCCCTCCAGCAGGCAGGGTTAACCGTGCTCACCGTCAGCGTCGATAGCCTGGCAGGAAACGACAACACCACTTTGTTAGATCGCATTCAACCCCCTTTCGAACGTCTCAACGCAACCCCAGAAATGATCGAGGCGTTAGAGGCGGTGCATCGGTCAGTCGTCGAGTTGCGACGTCCCCTACCCGTGCCTACCAGTTTCCTCATCGATGGACGCGGGCGCGTCGCCGCCATCTACAAAGGACGCGTCCGCGCGTCGCAATTGCAGAAGGATACGGCCCTGCTCAAGGCCACGCTGATCGACCAACGGGAGGCCGCTGTCCCCTATCCCGGCCAATGGGCATCCACTCCCTTTCCTCCCAATCCCATGCGCATTGCCGCTCAATGGCATCAGGCAGAACGGCGCTCCCAGGCAATCGACTATTTAAAACATTTCCTGGCCGGAGCTCGGCATTATTTGGAGGATCAATATGGAGAACCTGAAGATCACTTGGCTATTGTGGTCGATACGCACGCCTATCTCGGCGACTTATTGATCGACGAGCCTGACGGCGCTCCTCAAGCGGCTCGGGTGTATCGCAATCTTCTGCAATTGGCAGCGAATGACACCATGCTTCACAAAACGATCGGCGAGCGCTTGCTTCGCAAGGATTTGGCAAGCGACGCACTGGCCCATTTGAATCTGGTTCTGGAAACTCTCCCTAACGATGCCACCACGTTGTTTAACGCCGGACTGGCGGCGCGCAGTACGAACAATCCCGAAGCTGCCGTGGCGCATTTCCAGCGCTACATCCGTCAGCGTTCAGACGACCTCGGCGGCCACTACCAGTTAGCCTTGGCGTGGCAACAAAGGGGACGGATCGAAGACGCGAAGGAGGCCGTCACCGCAGGACTCGCCCGTCCCGGTGCCGAAGAGGATGCTTCCCTGCGCCTCTTGCTCCAGACGCTTATGCGCGAGCTTTCTCAGGAGTGAGAGCCTCGCGACCCTGGCAATTATACTAGCTCGAGATCAGAGAGAAAGGCGTACGCTTGCCGGATCGTTTGCATCCGATCAGCGGCTTTTGCCGTTAGTTCTCTAGATCTACCCTTATGATTCGATTGATGAAACTCGTTCCCCAACGCCTCTCCCGTGCATCGCTGTGTGCACTCGCCCTCGTCTTCGCCCTTCCCGGTGCCTGCCTGGCAACCACGTTCACGGTGAACTTGCCGACTGACGACCCTTTCAACGGCGGCGATCTCTTCTCGGAATCAGCGGACGGTGGAGGGCTTTCCCTTCGAGAGGCGATCGGCCTTGCCAATCAGAACAATGGCGGGCCCAGCAGTGGAGACGTGGACGGCGATGTCATTGGATTCTCCGCGCTTGCCTTTGGCGGCGCCAGTCCGACCGCCTTCATCACCAATGAGATCGCCATCACGGACGATGTGGTCATCGATGGCACGGCTCTTGGGATCATTGGCGGTGGTGGTGGCGCTCCGATCACCATCACGCTGGATGCCGCTGGCCTGAGCCGAATCTTCCACATCGACACCAGTGCGGCCGCGGGGACGGATGCAACTGTCACTCTCACCATGATCGGATTGAAGAACGGCACCAGCGCCACTGATGGCGGGGCTCTCTTCATTGCGCCCAACAGCCCTGTCAATGTCCTCACCGGAACGGTGATCGATTCCTGTAAGGCAGTGAATGGCGGCGCGATCACCAATGAAGGATCACTCCGAGTGCATGAGGCGACATTCTCTAACAACACCGCAAGTGGCGCATCGGGCAGCGGCGGCGCCATCTTCAATGCCACTGGTGGGGTGCTCAGCATCACCGACACCACGTTTTCTAACAACACCGCCAACCGTGCCGGTGGGGCCATTGAGGATCAGGCTGGGGCTGGCCTCACCACCACCATTGCGGGTACCACTTTCCTAAGCAACAACGCCGGTGTCGCGCCCGCAGCAGCCGCTCCCGGCAATGGCGGAGCCATTCACATCACGGGCGCCAGCGACATGACGATCACCGGAGGCTTGGCGGAGATGAATGTGGCCGCTCGCGAAGGCGGCGGCTATTGGAACGGCACCGGCACCATGAGTCTCCAGTCGACGGTGATCCGACGAAACGCCGCTTACGGCGATGGTGCCGACGACGGCGGTGGCGGCATCTTCAACAATGGCGGCACGCTGAGTATTGTCGATACCACCATTTCTAACAATATCGCCAATGGAACATCGGGGAGCGGAGGAGGGATCCTCTCCACCGATGGTGAGATCACCATCAGCGGGACCACCATCATTGCCTCAAACGAAGCGAACCGCGCAGGAGGCGGCATCGAAGTCATTGATGGGAAGTTAGACATGACCGACACGACGCTGGGAGGCGTGACCGATGCCGAGGGAAATGTGGCTGGCTCGGGAGGCAGCGCCAACCCTGGCAACGGCGGTGGTTTGCATGTGTCAGGCACCTGCACCGTGAGCGTGAACGGCGGAAGCATCCAGAAGAACGTGGCGGCTTCCGAAGGCGGCGGACTATGGAACCAAGTGGGCGCGACCATGACCGTCGCAGGTGATGCGAAGGTGGTGGAGAATACGGCACGCGGGGATGCCGCAGACAATGGCGGGGGCGGCATCTTCAACAATGGTGGCACACTCACTATCACGGGCGCAGTGATCGCCAACAACGTGGCCGATGGCGCCGCGGGAAGTGGTGGCGGACTCTTCTCGACCGATGGATTGGTCACCGTCAGCGGCACCACGATGATCTCTGCCAATGAAGCCAACCGCGCTGGCGGCGGCATTGAAGTGATCGATGGAACGCTTCACTTGATGGGCACCACCTTGGGCGGGAGCCTCGCTGCCGACGGGAATATCGCGGGTTCCCCAGGATCTGCGAGTCCTGGCAATGGCGGTGGCTTGCACGTCACCGGTTCCTGCGCCGTGAATGTGATCGGGGGCACGGTGCAGTTCAACGTCGCCGCGAAAGAAGGCGGTGGCCTATGGAACCAAGCTGGCGCGACGATGACGGTGAGTGACGATGCGCTCATCCAGGACAACGCGGCCCGCGGTGACGCTGCCGACGACGGTGGGGGCGGCCTCTTCAACAACGGCGGCACGCTCAACATCACTGGAGCGACCATTTCTAACAATGTCGCCGAAGGCACTTCGGGCAGTGGCGGCGGTCTCTTCTCGACTGATGGCACCATAACAATCACCGGCACCACCCTCTTCACGAACAACAAGGCCAATCGTGCCGGTGGAGGGATCGAGGTCGTTCACGGCTCGTTGATGATGACGGGCACGACCCTGGGTGGCCCCAACCCCGCCGACGGCAATGTGGCAGGACCCACCGGCAGCGCGAATCCCGGTAGCGGCGGCGGTCTCCATGTGAGCGGCACCTGCGGGGTGACCCTTTCTGGAGGAACCGTGCAGCAGAATGTGGCCGCTCGCGAAGGTGGCGGACTGTGGAATCAGACAGGAGCCACCATGACCCTTGCCGATGGTGTGGTGGTGCGTGAGAACACCGCGAGCGGAGCGGCTGCCGATGATGGCGGCGGGGGCATCTTCAATAACGGCGGCACCCTGACCATCACTGGGGCGACCATTTCTAACAATGTGGCGAATGGTAGTGCCGGCAGTGGCGGAGGCATCTTCTCTACCGATGGTAACGTCTCCCTCACTGGAGCTACGATCATTCAGGCGAATGAGGCCAACCGCGCGGGCGGAGGTATCGAGGTCATCGATGGCACTCTCAGCCTCACAGGAACCACTCTCGGGGGGATCCTTCCTGTCGACGGCAACGTGGCGGGGCCTGTGGGAAGCGCGAGTCCTGGCAATGGGGGTGGCATTCATGTGAGTGGCAGTTGCCTGGTGACGCTCACCGGAGGCACCGTGCAGTCCAACCTGGCGGCTCGCGAAGGCGGAGGCCTATGGAACCAGACCGGAGCGACGATGCTTCTCACCGACAACGTGCTCGTGGATGGCAACACCGCCTCCGGCGATGCGGCCGATGATGGCGGGGGTGGGATCTTCAACAACGGCGGCATCCTAACGATTACCGAAGCCACGATTTCGAACAATCGTGCCGATGGTGCCTCGGGCAGTGGCGGCGGCATCCTCACGGTAGGCGGCACCGTCACGGTGACTTCAGGGACGATCACGGGAAATATCGCGCACCGCGCCGGCGGAGGGATTGAAGACGCCTCTGGCAGTGGCCTAGGGCTCACCCTCACCGATTCGACGCTCGACGGAAACAACGCTGGAGGCAGTTTGGGAACGGCGGCACCCGGCAGCGGTGGCGGATTGCACATCACTGGACCGGGCGTGGTCAACGTCACGGGCGGTTCGGTTTCAGGGAACACCGCCTACTCCGAAGGCGGCGGACTTTGGAACGGCACCGGCACCCTCACGGTCGATGGGACATCCATTGCGAACAACACCGCCCGTGGCGATGACGCTACTCAGGGCGGCGGCGGACTCTTCAATGCTGGCGGCCAACTGATCGTCAAGAATAATGCTAGCGTCACCGGCAACCGTGCCACTGGCTTGGCCGGTAGCGGCGGTGGCCTCTTCAACGATGTCGGAAGCACCCTCACCGTGACCGATACGACAATCACGAACAATGAAGCCAACCGCGCTGGGGGTGGGATCGAGGACAACGTGGGCACGCTCGTCGAGCTCACCAGAGTGACCCTCTCGACGAACACCGCCGGCCCCGGAGGCACTGCCAATCCTGGCAATGGCGGCGGTTTCCATGTCACTGGAGCCGGGACCCTCAACGTTGCTGACAGTGTCATTGATAGCAATACCGCGGCAAACGAAGGTGGCGGGTTATGGAATTCGGGCGCCGCGACCATGACGGTCACCACATCCACTCTTTCTAACAATGCGGCCGATGATGGCGGCGGCCTGTTCCAGCAGGCTGGCGGTGGATTGCTATTCGTGGAGAACGCCACCATTTCTAGCAACAACGCCATCAATGGAGGAGGCGTGCATACCGAGGGCGGCACCACTACAATCACACAGACCACCGTGGCGGCCAACACGGGCGGCACCGGAGGCGGGATCAACGTGCTGGCTGGCACCGTCTCGTTGCTGAATACGGTGGTTGGCGATAACAGTGCCTCTGCTAGTCCCGACGTGAACGGACCGCTTGCGACCTCGAGCCATTCTCTCATCGAGGATCTGACTGGCACAAGTGGGTTCACCGCCGGTTCCGATGGCAACCTCGCCGAAATGGATCCCGCGTTGGCGCCATTGGCGGACAACGGCGGGGCAAGCCAAACGCACCTGCCCATGTCGACCAGTCCCCTTCTTGAGGCCGGAAGCGATGCGGTGGCCGCTAGCATTCTCACCGATCAGCGCGGCACCGGATTTCCGCGCGTGATTGGCAATCATGTCGATATTGGCGCCGTCGAAGCCATGGTGCTGGTCTACGATGACTGGGCAGAAACGGCCTTCACGGCTGCCACGCCTGAAGATCAACGCCAGCCTGATGACAATCCAGATGGCGATGACAGCACCAATGCCTTTGAGTATCTCAACGGGACCGACCCGGAATCGGGCAACGACGAAGCGGTGCAAGGCACTTACGACGGCAGCCAATTCATTCTCAGCTACGATCGCCTCCGATTGATCCCACCCGGCGTGGATCAGCCTCAGGTATCAGATGATCTGATGGATTGGGATCTCCTTATGAATCCCGATCGGATGGTGACTCCCATCGACGGGGAAATCGATCGCATCACCATTACCATCCCTGTCAACGTGGGGGACTTGCGGCAGTTTGCTCAGATCATCTTGTTAGGCCTCGAAGGATGATTTCACCCAAGAGCTCACAACGACGGAAACTGGACCGCCTCTTCTCCCTCTCCCGAGCGGACGAGGTAGCCACGAGGCGTCCGCACGTAAGCGAGACTCTCGCCGTTGCGAGGGTCCCGTGGTGGCTCCGCTAGGGCGTCTAGGTCCGGCGGGAGCATTCCATGTGCTAATCGATAACGCTCGATGGCAATAGCCGCCCGTTGTAGGGCGACCTTCCGAGCGGTGTCGAGAACGGCACGTGAGACCCCCGTCTGGGCCAGAAGGAAACTTTGGGCCATGGGCCACGTCCGTATCTCCCTGGCCTTCTCAAGTTCCCTTTCCCAGTGAGCGACCTGCTCTCCCAAATTCAATTTCGTTGAGAACTGATCCGCGCCTTTCTGTATGGTCTCCATCACATGGGCAAACCCACGGGTCGTCCACCCCCTTGGCATGAGGCGATATTTCCAATGGTAGTCTTCGCCCAATACTTCTTTCAAGAATTGCTTGTCGCTAGCGGACGGGCGGAAGGTCAGCGCTCTGGCCCGTTCCCCTTGAAGCGCCTGGCGATACAGGGCCGAGAAATCGATCCCCTCCAAGCGCGCTTCTAAACGTCCCAACTCCTTCTCGTTCCAGACCTGCAGGCGCAATCCATCTTCAATCGGGACCGTCATTAAGGCCAGGTCAGCCAGAAAGAGCACGTGAAAGATGAGTCCTGGCTCTTGAACGCACATTTCCCCAAGCCGAAGGCCAATCTCAATGTCTTCCAGCGCTTCGACCGGCTTTTCCATCAAAAGATGGGCACGCGCTTGCAACATTGTCAGCTTCATCACCCACAGAATCGATATGTGATAGACGCTGTATTCATCTGCTCGCACATCGGGAGCGATCGAGCGATTCCACCGTGCGTACGGCAGGGACAACCGATCTACCAGCTCGGCTCGCGCGTCCTGCCAGGGCGCGAAGGCCTCTTGCAAAGACAACTGGCTATCATGTTTCTTCGCTAGAATTTCGAAGTCCTCAAGCGACTCGGCTTCCTCCAGATGCCGCAGCGATTCGTAGGCCGCCTGACATTCGGGATGGGCTTGGTCATCGTCAAGCGCTTGCAGAAAGGCAGCAGATCCGAAGTTCTCCTGCGCGGGAACTGTCGCCGGAATGCGATTGGCAAACACCAGCTCCTCTCCTGCCATTGTCAATTCATCGTAAACTTTCTGATAGTGTCGCTGACCCCGCCAATTCTCAATGGCATAGAAGAGCGCCACGGCAGTGGCGAGCGCGGCACAGACGAAGAGGGCTTGCTTGAGACGTTTCATTATGGGGTATTGTTAGGGTTGCGATCGATTCTGACTGATGACGGCAAGCGCAAGAGCATAATCCTGGTGATCATAGCGAGGCGTTTCGTGGACCCTTGCCGGCGCCATCGATGGCGATGCAGGCGGTGACGCCAGGAAATGGAGTGCGATGATCACCATCCAGCAAGCCGCGAGCATCTGCCAGGCCCGCGGTCCCGGCCACGGAGTTGCGCTCGGAGTCGCTTTCGGTAAAATGCTATCACGCCAGTGAGCCGGCAACTGGCGGACGGGCTGCTGCCGCAAGAGAGATTCAAAGGGATCGTGTTCCGCATTCATGTCAGGATTTCCTCGTAAAGGGGCCGAAGTTGTCCTCGCAGTTTCTCCAAACCCAATCGATAGCGGCTCGCCGCGGTATGGGGAGAGATTGAGAGTGACGCCGCAATTTCTTGAAAAGTGAGGACCTCCCAAAGCTTGAGATAGACCACCGCACGCTGTTCCTCTGGCAAGGCATCCAGCGCGGTTTGCAATTCTGACCGGAAAGTCGCCCTGTCAGGGTCAGTTGCCTTCTCGAAAAGGGCATCCTCTTGTCGGAAAACGAGGTCTTCGCGTTGGCGGCGGCGCTCTCGGTGGCGGGCACGGTCTATTAGCCGATGGCGGGCCATGGACAAGAGGAAGGCGCGAGGATGCTCAGCCTGTTCGAGGGCAGACGCATCCACGGCTAACTTCGCAAACAGATCCTGGAGAACATCATGCGTCTCCGACTCAGACCTCGTCCAGTTGAGAACGAATCCAAAGAGCGCCTGTGCATGCTAATCGTAGATGCGTCCCAAGTAACTCACACTCTGAGGACGTCACCACTTCTCGAATTTGTCAGGGATTCGAGAACTTTTGATCGATCGTGGAACGCAAAGGGCCGCACCCGTCTCCGGATGCGGCCCCGCTATCAACTGGGCAACGTCAATTCACCTCAATGCGATGTTCCTCCGGTTCCGGTTCCTCGCCTTTCGGAAGCGTCACCTTTAGGACACCGTCTTTAAAGTCTGCCTTGATCGCCTGAGGGTCCACATTGTCCGGCACACGAAAGGAGCGCTCGTATTTGCCGTAGCTCCGTTCGACGCGATGGAACTTCTTATTCTTATCACCTTCCTCAGTCTCGCGCTTGCGCTCTCCAGAGATCGTCAGCACGCCATCTTTGACCCGAACCTGGGCATCTTCCTTCGTCACCTCAGGAAGGTCCGCTGTGATCAAATAGGCGTCGTCGTCCTCCGCCACATCCACCGCAGGATGCCAATCAGCCTCACCAAAGGAAGCCAAAGAGGCACCCTCACCGCCAAACATGGAAGCTAATCGCTTCTGGAATTCCGTAAGATCCCTGAAAGGATCCCATTTCGCTAATCCGTTGCTCATCGTTCTGTCTGGTTTGTTAGGTTAGGGTTTGTGCTTAACTTTGTGGGAACGCTCTTCCCATCCATACGATAGCTCGGATTCCCCAAGCACTCCGCTCGGCTTGAGTTGGAGTGACCAGATCTTGTCATTCCCACCGCCATCGGCCACCTGAGTGATTGGATGACGGGTAGTGATTGACTTCCCATTGAAGCCGTTGTCTCGAAGAGGATGGCCCTCGCATTCGTCGAGACAATCTCAATTCTTGGGATTCTCGCTATTCAACTGATCTCTGGCGGCATCTTGATGGGGGTGGTCTTCCGCATTCTGCGGCGACGAAGGGGCAGTTCATTGGAATCGCCTTTGCCGCTCTCGTCCCAATTCTGATTCTCGGCTGTATTTTAGCACGAAAGGGCAATCGCGAATACAATCCGACTGATTGTTCTCTCGATCGCGTGTCAGGAACTTACACAAACGGAGACGATGCAATCCTTCTTCGCGAAGATCGCACCTATTCTTCGGTAGGTGTAGACGGCCTGTCTTCTGGAGAATGGCATAACGCCGATTGGAATCTCCACTTCGAGAATTCATCGCTGCAGCAACCTCGTTGGATCATTCGGAATGGCGTTCCGGCGATACTTCCCTACTATTCAGGTGTCGATGGAGCTGACGGACTTCTCTTTACGAAAGAGCAGTGAACGACGAGAAAGCGGCAATTGGGTTTGAACCATTTCCGGGGGGCAATCGATGGTTTGAAATGCACTCGACCTCCCATGATTCCCCGGTATATTGACAGACAGCCATCAATTCCTGGGGTGATCAACGTGCAGGAAATGCGCCCTCCAACCCCTGAAAAATACCCTTATTCTGCCATGTATGGTGCAAGCCGAGCTATTCTTCTGGCTTTCCTCGTCTTATGCTTGGGCGAGTCGATCCCTGGGGAGACTCATCCATCAAAAGGCGAAAAGCTGGTTGATACTGTGATCCCAATCACACCCGCAACGGGCGAAGCGTTTAAACGCATCAATCAGCATCGCGGGAAGGACATATCGGATCTCTTGGAATCGGCTGGAATCACCTTCCCCGAGGGAGCGTTCTCTAGATACGACCATCGGCAAGGCCTTCTATTCTTAAGGTTGGAACACTCTCAAGCGCTGCAAGCGACAAAGGTCCTGGCTTCATTAATTGATGAGCCTTCCGATGAGGTGCTCACATCCTTTCACGCGGCCATTCAAGAAAGTCGCTTGAGAGGCAATACTGCCTCATCGGGAGAAAGATCGATCCGTGGGGAAAGTCGCTTCCCAAGCTATGATTTCTGCATCGCTTATATCCTAGGAGACTCTGAGGAACAGGATGCTCGACCACGAGACGAGAGTGATCCTTTTGAAGGGTCCTCTGCGAGCAGATCTCTTTTGAGTTTAGACAAAGGTATCGACATGGCAGCCCTCGTCTCCAGAGCAACGCACCAGCGCATCCTTGCGGCGCCCGCTATCGAGAGATTGAAGGACTGCGTTTTCAAATCCTCATCGACCACTCCGACAATGGATTGTTACGAACCCCATCACCTTTTCGTGTTCTACACTTCAACAGGACAGGCCGTCGCAGGTATCGAGGTGTGCTTTACGTGCAGTAGAGTGAAACTGTTCCCTCCCATCAAGGACACCCTCGACGATACCGGCAATGAGACCTCAGACCTCTTAGCGTTGGCGCACTTGCTCGAAGAACACGGGCTATCTTTAAGCCCATACACTTCTGCGAAAGCCTATGGAGAAATATTGGTCGAAAGGACACAGGGGGCTCAGGACGAAAGCACGAAGGATTAGAATTAGCAATTTCCTGCCGGTTGGTGACGTTCGTCGGCGTGTAGGTCTCGTCAGGTGGACGCCTCCATGCTATGGCATCAGCCATGAATGTTTTTCCAGATAGGTTCCGCGATCGCGTGGTGGTCGTGACAGGAGGGGCGGATGGCATCGGCGCGGCCGTGAGCAAACGCCTGGTGGCAGAGGGCGCCCGCGTGGTCCTCTTTGATTGCGATCCAGAAATGTCGGCCAAAGCGGTGGCTGGCTTCGCAGAGCACGGGGCGACGGTGGAGGCGGTCCACGTTGATGTGGGAGACGAGTCTCACGTGGAGGAAGGGTTCGCTCAGGTGCAGGCGACGCATGGGCGACTCGACGCCGTGGTCCACGCGGCCGGTATCGTTGGCCCCAATGCTACGAAGGTCTTGGACGTGTCCGTGGAGGCGTTTGACCACGTCTATCGTGTGAATTTGCGAGGGTCCTTTCTCGTTGCTCGGGCAGCGATCAGGCACATGATCGCGCCGAAAGACGGTCGCATCCTACTCTTCGCCTCGATCGCTGGCAAAGAAGGGAACGTTGGCATGACCCCATATTCGACGACGAAGGCTGGCGTGATTGGCTTAACCAAGGCGTTAGGCAAAGAGTATGCCGAGACCGGGATCACGATCAATGCCATCGCACCGGCCGTGATTCGCACGGCGATGGTGGAAGGGTTAGACGAGTGGCAGGTGACTTACATGACGGACAAGATTCCGATGAAACGTTGTGGGACCTTGGAGGAAGCGGCGGCGTTGAGTTGCTGGGCTATTTCTGACGAAGCGAGCTTCTGCACAGGCGCCGTCTTCGATCTCTCGGGTGGCCGGGCGACTTATTGACTATTGATCATTCCGTTCCCTCAGCCAGCGACGGCAAGCCCACCAAAGAAAGCTCAACCCGATCACTCCTAGCGGAAGCACTAATGCGGCGTAAGCGCGATCCAGGTGCCAACCGAAGAGCCCGTAGATGCCGCGCTCTGCCACGCCACCAAACGCCACCCACAGAAGCAAGGCGGCGACCACCGGAGGGCGCCAGCGATCAGGATCAAACATGGAGCAAGGCTTCCGTTTCCGGCAAGCCATGCATGAGATTGAAATTCTGCACAGCCTGACTGGCGGCCCCTTTGCCGAGGTTGTCCTCAGCGCTGCAGAGGACGAAGCGATTCGTTCGTGGATCGTGGACCCAGCCAATCTCGATGAAATTGGTGCCCACCACATTCTTGGTGTCAGGCAGATGGCCTTCGCCTAGCAGGCGCACAAACGGCTCATCCGCATAGGCTTCTTCCAAGGCTTTTCCAAGATCGGCCGCCACCGCACCTTCGGCAGCCGAGGCGTAGATGGTGGTGGCAATGCCGGCGTTCACCGGCACGAGGTGAGGGGTGAACGAGATCACGACGGGATGCCCTGCCGCAAGTGAGAGTTCTTGTTCCACTTCAGCGAGGTGACGATGCTTAGGGATATTGTAAGGACGCACGCTTTCATTGCACTCCACGTAGAGGAGAGGGACGGCGGCTTTGCGGCCCGCTCCACTGACCCCACTCATGGACGCCACGGCAATGGTGTCTGTCCGCACGCACCCTGCGCGTACTGCGGGCACAAGCGGGAGGATCATGCTCGTGGGATAGCATCCTGGGCAGGCGATGAGGGACGCCTTGCGAATGGATTCCCGATGCAACTCGGGCAATCCGTACACGGCCTGAGGAAGGAGATGAGGTGCCGGATGTGCATGTTCCCGGAAAGCTTCGTAGGCCTGGGCATCCTGGACGCGAAAGTCATCACTGAGATCGATGACACGCCAGCCCTCAGCGAGGAGCGGCTCGGCAAACTCGTGGGCCACGCCATGGGGCAAGGCAAGAAAGGCGACCTTCGCTCCGGAAGCCTGTAGATTCTCCATGGTCGGCTCGACAAAGCGCAGGGTATCCGCCCCCGGACAGCCTCGGAAACGCGGCTGTTCCTCTGCCAAGGAGCGTCCTGCTGCTTGCCGCGAAGTGAGGCAGGCAATCTCTGCCTGATCATGGAACAGTAAGAGCCTCAACAACTCACGTCCAGAGTAGCCACTCGCCCCAATGACCGCTACAGGTATCTTATCCATCCTCCTTGCATAAGGCGGAATCCCTCGGGATCAAGGCGGATAGCACTTGCCTTCTGGCTGATCGGGCGGACAATAGGGGTGGTGAGTCGACTACTGTTCTTAGGGTACAGTAGGGGACTCTCAACGACTCCATCTACCCTGGGTGCCTTGAATCTAGGCTTTGGGGGTTGTAACGATTGCAAGGGTTGACAGGCCGCCCACTTCCCGGTGGGCGGCCTCTCGCCGCCCTGGAATTCCTGGAAATTGGCTTGTTGAGAGGCATGTTGCCACCCATGACCGTCAGGATTCTTCCTATCCTTCTCTTCAGCCTAATGGGCACGCTCCAGGCTGATACCGCTCCCCCTTACCAGGCGGTGGAGAATGCGGTCGCCTCTCTGGAGAAACGCCCCGGGATGGAGGCGGCGACCGTTGGTTTCGCACTCATGCGGCTGGATGATGGGGCATCGGAAATCGTCGTGGATGTGCGTGGCCGTCGTAGTTTGATCCCGGCCTCTACGATGAAAGTCGTCACCACCATCGCTGCGCTGGATCGCTTGGCGCCGGACCACACCATGACCACTTCCGTCGGCTACCAGGGCACCCTGGCAGACGGCACGTTAACCGGCGACCTCGTCATCAAGGGAGGCGGCGATCCCACGTTGGCGGAGTACGGCTGGGAAGAATTGTTTCAAGAATGGTCCACAGCCGTGAAGGAAGCGGGCATTACCAAGATCACTGGCAGGGTCGTCGGAGACGCCTCACACTTTGGCGGCACCCCGCGTATCGGGACTTGGGCGTGGAAAGACTTGGGCAATTATTATGCTAGTGGCGCCTCCGGTCTCACCTTTCACAAGAACACCTATCGGGTGCATTTCCGACCGGGATCCGTCGGCAAGCGCGCCCAATTCGTCGGGACGTCTCCCCCACTGCCTGGCGTCACCTTCCACAATGAAATGCTCACCGGGAGCGCCGGGTCAGGCGATCAAGGATACGTCTATGCAGCGCCGTATGCGCACGTGGTGTTTCTGCGAGGCTCCGTCCCCGCTGGTGGCACCTTCACCATCAAAGGGGCGCTGCCTGAGCCCGCTCTCACTTGTGCCGAGCGTTTCCAGGATCACCTCGCTAAGACCGTCCAGATCTCTGGCAAAGCCACTAGCATGCGCTTGGCAATGCTTTCCGAAGAGAAACCATCAGGCACCTTTGTCGAGATCCTCCAACGCGCCTCTCCTCCCCTGGACAATCTCCTTCAGCGCATGAATCACAAGAGCGACAACCTCTTCGCGGAGACCGTCCTTCGCTGCCTGGGCAAGGCACACCATGGCGAGGGCAGCACCGAATCTGGTATCGCTGCCGTGAAGGCTTATTTCCAGAAGCGCGAAATCTCCACAATAGGCTTTTCGATGGAAGATGGCTCCGGTCTCTCCCGGCTCAACCTGATCACTCCCCGCCAAATGGTGTACCTCCTCAAAGGGGCAGATCTTTTCGAACACGCCGAGACCTTCCGCCGTTCGCTCCCGGTGGCAGGGCGATCCGGCACTCTCAAAAGCGTCGCCCGAGGCACCGCTGCCGTAGGGCGCGTCCGGGCCAAGAGCGGAACTGTCGAACGGGTGAAATGTTATGCTGGCTATGTAGACGCACGCTCTGGGACCCGCTACGCCTTCGCCATCATGGTGAACCACTTTGGGGGGAAATACAGCGCCGTGAAACCCGGGATCGAAGCGGTGATGGCACGGATGGCCGAGCTCTAGGTTCGGCCAAGCATCAACCCTCTCCCACCCACTTCAAGACAGCATCCCAAGTGGCGGGAGGCGCCATGGTGTGTCCCATCCCCGGCACGTGAACGTACTTGGCGGTGTAACCACATTTCTTCCACTGCGCACCCGATGCCTTGGTGAATTCGTGATTGAAATCCTTCTCTCCCGACACAAACGCCCAACGCTTGTCCGCATAACGCCGACTGAGCGCGATGTGTTTCGTCACCAAACCCGGGAGAAAGGGCGGATACGTGGCCCCTTTCTCATAAAAACGATCGCCAAAGACCTCGACACGCTTTTGCATGGTATACGGCTCTAACAAAGCCCCGCGAGCAACGTTGATCGCACCTTGGAAGTGTTCCGGCCGTAAGAAACAAACCATCGTCGATGTGATGCCTCCACCCGACACACCGCCAATGTAGCAGCGGTTTGGATCCACGTGATAAGTGGCTTTGACAGAGGCCAATGCATCGAGCGCAAGTCCGAGACGTCGACTCAAGACCTCGGAGTTCCCAGCACCGTGCGGAGAGATATAGATGAGTTGATGCTTTTGATAAACAGACCGATACGCGGCATTCGGAACACGCAAGCGATCGGAAGCGGGCACCTCCACATAGACACCAAAGGGCTTGGATTCGTCGTAGGTGCTCGGAACAACCAATGAAGCCGTTTGTTCAGCAATCGCATAATCCAATCCTGCTGCCATCTTCTCCCGATATTCTGGCGGCGTCCGCCTGAGGTAGTTTTGAAAGACTTCGCCAGCCAGATACGCCGCATTCTCGGCATAGGCACGATGGCTCAAGCCAAAGGCGTCAAAAGCCCCTCGCAAAGCCTTCAATTGCTCAGCCCGCCTCTCCTGCCAACCCTCAATGAATTGCTGGTCCCCCTCACTAAGCCTCGCGATCTCAAAAGCGTAGGTCTTGCCCCCGCGTTCCAAGATCACCTCGTCACCTTCCACGCGGACAATCTCCGCGCTAACCTTCCTTCCCCCCACGTCTTGCCACACACGCGGCTCGGCAAAAGTGGTATGAACGTGACCAAGGAGAATCCATACCAATGCCCAACGCATCGCCCACCATAGGCTCGCATGGCGTCTTCTGGCAATGCTCGGTCCTCTCTCACCACACCGCCTGCGCCCCCTCTGCAAGCTCTCGCGCAGCCTCACCGTCGTTTCCTTCCGACGTCACCGAAACCCGATCCCCTCCTTCAGTCCCACCCGTGCTCCCCCGCCATGGGACGTCCTCCCACAGGAGCGGGCCGGACTCTAGCCCTGGCCGAATCCAAGTTGCCTTGCTCCGCGTTTGCGTGCACAGTCCCTCCCATGCGCACCTCCTCTCTCCTATTCCTCGCCACTTCCCTCCTCTTCTCGGTCTCATGCATCACCGCGCCACCGATCGCCGGGGACGTCGATTCCTTCGAGCGCAACACCGGTGGCAACGTCTCTGACCTGCCCGATACCGGCGAGGATGCCTTCGTCCCAGCCGCTGAGCGCTACTCCAATCCCAACAGCTATCGTGGGCCCTACGGCCGCTACTACGGTGGGCAGGGTTACGGTTATGGCTACGGCTACGGAGCTTACTAATTTCCCCATTTCCAAGTCACCAAATCCCATAACGACCAACTGAACTCATGAAAGCTTCTCTACTACTTGTCGCCCTTTCCTGCCTATTCGTGAACTGCGCTTCCTTTCAGAATGCGAATCAACTCGCTGACTACAACCGCGACGGCTTCGTCTCGGACGCGGAGAACAAGCAGTTCATGAAACAGAAGAACGTGGAAGACCGGGCCGTTTACTCCGAAAGCGTCAAGCGCCGCAACGTCACCAACACCGTCCGCGACGTGCGCGACACCGTTGGGGCCGCGCGTTCTACCCGTTGGCTCTTGCGCAATTGGTAGGCCGCCGTTCCCATCTGCGATCACCCGATTTGAGAAAGCCGCAGTTTCCTGCGGCTTTCTTCGTTTCCAACCGACCTGCCCTCCCAGCTCGCTTGTCTTCCATCAGGCCGTGTGCTAGGTAGCGCCACAAGTTCGATGAATCCCTGGGACAGCGCCTACTATGGAGCCAACCAGCCCTTGTTTCGTGTGGGACAGGTGCCGGTGTATGTGACCACGCTTTTCGTGGCCGCTCAGGCGTCTGCCATGATCCTCTTTGCCCTACTGGGTTACGGATCCACGCTCGAGAATGCCCTCACCTTCTCCTTCCCGGCGATCCTGGCAGGGAAACTTTGGACCCTGGTCACTTACGCCTTTGTCGATCAACTGAATTTCTTCTCAGCGCTCGGCTTGGTCTTCTTCTTTCTCTTTGGGCGTCGAGTCGAAGAGCAGCTAGGCACGCGCCGCTTTCTCATCTTGTTAGCCGTCTTGGTGATCGGTCCCACTCTCCTACTCACCGTGTTAGGATTTGTCGGTGTCAGCCACCGGGACAACGAATTCTACGGTGGTCATCACATTCACCTCACGATCCTGATCGCCTTTGTGTGGTTTCATTCACATGCCATCTTCTGGCCTGGCATTCCTGCCAAATGGTTTGGGGTCTTCTTTGTGGCGCTGGCGACGTTGCAGTTTCTGGGCATGCGCCTCTGGGTGTTCTTCTGGATGTGCTTGTTCACGCTGCTGCTCGGCTACATCACCCTGCGACGCATGGGCATGGGTATGAAATTCGCTGCCATTGAGGAGCCCTTGTTATCCCTCCTGCCCACGGGGAAATCCAAAGGCTACCGGAGTTCCAAGCGCAAACTGCGCGTCGTCAAGAAGCCGAAGAAGCACACCTACGAGTCCAAACTCACTCCCAAAGTCGAGCCCAAGACAACCTCTCCCAGCGCCTCGGTGGATCATCTGCTAGAGAAGATTTCTCGCGAAGGCATCGGAAGCCTCACAGATGCCGAACGCAAGCAGTTGGAGCAAGCGAGCGATCAGATCTCAAAGGGAGAACCCTAACACGTCATGGGCCTTCCCATTCCGAATGACCCGGACCCGATCGTCCGTCTCCGCCAGATTGTCCATAGTCTGCGAGCGCCTGGCGGGTGTCCCTGGGACATCGAGCAGACGCATCAAAGCCTCATTCCGAATCTACTGGAAGAGGCCTACGAAGTGGCCGCCGCCATTCGCGAAGATGCCACCGATGACATGGTGGAAGAATTAGGCGACCTGCTCCTTCAAGTCGTCATGCACGCCGAGATCGCTTCCGAGACGGATCGCTTTGCCCTTGAGGACATTGCCAGAGTTGTCGGAGACAAATTGATTCGGCGACACCCCCACGTCTTCGGCGAGAGTGACGCCTCCGATACCGAGTCGGTCCTCAAACAATGGGAAGCCATCAAACGCGAAGAGAAAGGAGCCACACACGAGCCCTATCTCAAAGGCGTGGGCGAAGGCTTACCAGCGCTCATGACGGCCACCAAATTGCAGAAGAAGGCCGCCAAGGTCGGATTCGATTGGCCGGAGCCGGAAGCGGTGCTGGCGAAAGTGCGCGAAGAATTAGACGAACTTGAGGAAGCCTCGGCCACGCACGACCCGGCCGCCATCGAAGAAGAACTGGGTGATCTCTTCTTCTCTCTCGTCAACTTCGCCCGCAAACGCGGGCTGGATAGCGAGGCGGTGCTCGCCGCTGCCAACGATAAGTTTCGCCAACGCTTTCACCAAATGGAAATCCATCTCGCCACCGGGAATGCCTCCCTCGAAGAGGCGAGCTTGGATGCCATGGATCACGCGTGGAACGCGGTCAAAGAGACCGAGTGATCAGATTGGGTAGGAATTCGTTCCTTTCTCTTGAATACAGCCATTCGGCAATCCGTCTGACGATCCGAATCCCTCTACTATCATGATTCGGAATCCCCTCATTTCCCTCACCAAACGGTTCCGCGGGCACGGCACGCGATGTCTCGCCTTGGCTCTCGCTATCGGAAGTCTCGGCTTCAACGTCTCCTGCACCACGGAAGAAGGTGTCGTCGCGGGTGCCCTCGCGGGCGCTGCCTTGGGCGGCATCATCGGTCATAACCAAGAGCAGTCCCACAAGCGCGCCCGTCACTACCGCAACCGCGGCTATTACGATGACGGCTACCGCGATCCCTATCGCTACGACGACTACCGCCCCTATCGCGACAGTCGCCCCTATCGGGGGAACTACTCTTACAATTACCGCGATCCCTATCGTTATTACTAAGCGAAGACACGCAGACTTTCACTCAGAAAGACACCATGCCATGCGCTTGGCAAAGTCTTCTTGAAAGGCAGGACGCCAGCGGTGAATTTCACCTCGCGGGTCTTCTGCTAGAGGTGGATCGATCCACCAGCCGTCGGCATCTTTCACGAAACGACCTCCCCATCCGGGCTTGGCTGGATTGGCTGGGTCGTTGCCGCCCTGAGGCAAGAAGAAGAACCACGATGGCGTGTCGCCTTCTTTGAGGCATCCGTGAGGATTGGGCGCTGTCCAGGTCTTCACCGGGTAGAGCGCTCCCAGCGGTCCTTTCGAGCGCACGTGGGTGTCGATCCATTCCCGGCTAGTCAGCGTGAGATCGCCTCCCAGATACATCCCACGAAAGACCGCCTCGCGTTTGTCTTCACCTTCAGGCGCTTTGTTGAGAATATAGAAGAGCCCCGGAAAGGTCGGCCGCATCCACGTGGCGATCCCATCCTGATCAGCAATGTCATAGACGCGCAACCGCTGGATGAAGGCCCGGTAACCCTCCTCACCGCGACCCTCACGGACACGCCAGAGCGCTTGAGCAAGATCGGTTTGACCACCCCAGATGGTGATATTGAGAGGATTCTCGGCCGTCCCGGCGTCCACGCGCTCGATCAGCCATCGGGATCCTTCCGTGTCATGGTCCTGCCCGATGTGATCACGCCCTCGATGGGGATTGCCCGATTGGATGCGGTCGAGCAGATCCTGGGTTTCAGGCCAGCCATCGGCGTGTTTGGCGAGATGAGGCCGTACCTTGCCGTAGGCCCTGACAATTTCTTGAATGAGATCTGGCCGCGTGACTGCCACCTTCAATTCCCCTGGCGTGCCCGACGCCGTCGCGATCAATCCCTCGATCTCAAAGGCGTTGCTGTATAACATGAGCCGGATCATCGATTGCTGATCGTCTGGATCACCGCCGATGTCCGTGAGCACCAGCAGCCGAGGCCGATCTTCTGCTGAGAGCACGGTGGTGAGCACCGCGAAGACGAATAGCAAGAGCACGCGTTTCATAGCGTCAGCCTAGCGACCTTATCGAAAGATAGCGAGTGTGTCCTTAGCCTTGTTTGTCCCTAGCGATTGTGGCCCAATGAACCCATGAAAGCGCTCTTTGTCTGGCTTCTCCTGATCCCGTGGATGATGAGACCATTGGTCGGTCAGGAAGTAGACAAGCCGTTGCCTAACATCGTCTTTATCCTTGTCGATGACCTGGGCTGGGCAGATCTCGGATGTTATGGTGCCGACCTGCACGAGACGCCTCACATCGATCGCTTCAGCCAAAGCGCCATGCGCTTCACTCAAGCCTACGCCGCCGCACCCGTCTGCACTCCCACACGTGCCGCCATCCTCACAGGACTCCATCCCGCCAGGTTGCACATGACCATTTGGCACGAAGCTTCGGCCGATCCACCGCGCGGCAAACCCCTGCTCCCACCCGTGACCCAAGGGAATCTGGCCCTGCATCACACGACTCTAGCCGAGTGGTTACAATCGAAAGACTATGAAACGACCCATATCGGCAAATGGCATCTTGGCTCTGCCGGTTTCTATCCCGAGTTGCAGGGCTTCGATCTCAACATTGGCGGCTCGTTCTGGGGATGTCCTCCCACGTTCTTCTATCCCTATCGTGGCCCCTTTGGCAGTCGGAAAGAAATGCGCTATGTCCCACGAATGGAAGGCGGCGCTCCAGGGGAATACCTCACGGATCGACTCACCGATGAAGCCCTCAAGGTGATCGCCCAAGCAGGTGAGAAACCGTTCTTTCTGAACATGTGTTATTACACGGTGCACACGCCGATCGAAGGCAAACCCGATGTCGCCGCAAAGTATGCGGCGCGCATCCAGGAGAATCCGAACCTGCGTCACCGCAATGCGCACTATGCCGCCATGGTAGAGGCACTCGATGAGAATGTGGGGCGCTTGTTAGGAGAACTAGAACGCCGTGATCTGGCGGAGAACACGATTGTCATCCTCACTTCAGACAATGGCGGCTTTGTCAGTGAATATCGCGGTGGTCAGGTCACGACCAACCACCCGCTTCGCTCTGGAAAAGGGTCGCTCTACGAAGGCGGCGTACGCGTACCCTTGATGGTGCGATGGCCTGGCACTACCTCTCCAGGTAGCGTCTGCGATGAACCCGTGACCAGCTGTGATTTCTTCCCCACCCTGCGCCAAGCGCTGGGATCACCCACGAGTGAACATGATGGGGTGAGTCTTCTCTCGCTGCTGAAGAACCCGCAAGCACCCTTAGATCGAGACGCCTTGTTCTGGCATTATCCGCACTACTACGCCACGACGGAACCTGTCAGTGGCGTGCGCATAGGCGATTGGAAGCTCCTGGAATATCACCGTGATCAACGTACTGAACTCTATCACCTTGCGGAAGACATGTCCGAGTTACAGAACTTGGCGGAAGCGCATCCCGAGCGCACCGCCGCCATGCGCGAGCGTTTGCACGCCTGGCGAGTCGCCGTCGACGCGCAGATGCCCACCGTGAATCACCCATGAAATCACTCCCCTTGCTGGCGCTTCTACTCGCCTCGCTCTCCCTCCGTGCGGCGGATACCTGGATCCTAGACGGCCCCATCGACCTTCCGCACCGGGGCACGCTGCACCTCTATCACCCTTCCACCGACGATGACGATGCCCCACGCAATCTCTTCCTCCATTTCCACGGAAACGCAGCCGTCGTTGCTGACAATTTCACCAAATCCAAGCTACGAGGCGTCCTCGCCGTGGTGAATTTCAAAGGCCTTTCCGCGGCCTATCGGCAACCGTTCCGCGACCATGAAGACCTCTTTGCCCAACTCCTCGCCCAGGCGGGAGGCAAGAAGCAAGCGGAACCCGGCGACTGGCAACGCGTCACCGTGTCATCCTTCAGCGCCGGCTATGGTGCCGTACGCGAGCTGCTCAAATCCGCAGAAGCCTTCGAGCGAATCGACGCGATCTTGGCCGCTGATTCGCTCTATGCTAGCCTAGAGCCTGACACAGAGCCGCGGACGCCCCTGCGCGCACACATGCGGGACTACAAGCGCTTCGCCCAACGGGCCGCCGACCACAAGAAAGTCTTCATTCTCACACATAGTGCCCAGGAAACTCCTTACGCTAGCACCACGGAAACCGCCAATGCACTCATCGCCCATGTCGGTGCCAAACGCGAACTCATCGATGCCGAAGCCACAGGCGCCATGCATCAAACGTCTCAAGCCGTCCAAGGACGCTTCGTCGTCTACGGCTACGCAGGCACCCGCGGCGAAGACCATCTCCAACACTTACGCCAACTAGCGCAATGGTGGCCACTGACCCTCAAAGAGTGACGGGGAATTGCCAGGTGTTGTTAACAACTTGGTGGCTGGTTGAAGTGACTGTATTGAATTTGAGTATCGTGTAAAGATGTTTCTTTTCGATCTGGATGTTTGTTAGATTTGAGTAATGTCTCTAACTTTATTTCAGGTTGTTGTTGACTTTCCGCAGGCTAATGATAGTCTCTAAGCAGCTGAGGAAACGGAAGCGACCTCTGCTGAGGAGCAACTCGCCGAGGGTTACTCGGTCGTGAACGATTAGCTAGCTAGACCTTGGCCGAAAGGCATATGGGCCGATGAATGGATGTTTGATTCCATTGGCCTGAAGACCCGAATGAGTCTCTCTACGCGCGTGTAGATCTTGCCATAACGGGCTTTGCGATCCGTCTTCACGTTCTGCTTTCCTGACATCATGCTGATACGCTTGGCTTGCAGCTCAATTTCTTCTGCGATGTCACGCGAGCGCTTGGCAGCAATGCGTCTTGCCCAGTCTGGAAGTCCCACCTTCAATCTCTTCAAGCGCTCAAAGATTCCGGTCATGCGCATGGCTAGTGCAGCGATCAGATTGGAGTCCGTTGGGTACTTGCTGTTGGCGGTGGCCGCGGTGCTATCGACCACGAGATCTTCAAAGCTGTCTAACCCTGAGCGTTGTGCGCGCCTCAATTGAGAACGCAAGATCAGTTCGAGCGTGGATTCTCTAACAGCATTCACATTGTCGGCCACCGTGCTTACCCCAGGAATTGGAATTGGCGAGCTTCAAAGAAGCGGTGCAAGGTGATGGATTCATTGAGAACGAGCTGGAACTGAGCGCTCTTGGGGCCACCGATCCAGCCCCGCACCAGCAAGAGGACGAAGACAATGATCGCGGGCATGCGAGGTCGACCGCCCTCCAGTTCAAGTGGGCAAATTTCGGGAGCGGCGAGGTCGTCCATGCCTTCGAAGGAGGGATTGAGCTCCTCATAATAGCGCCGATCCGCTTCCCGGAGTGCCTTCTTCTTCAGTGCATGAATGTCGAGGTCATGATTGATCTCGCAGACGATGGATGGGTTCGCATTCGCGATTTCGATGGCCTCTTGGACGAAATCGTTGAGGTCTGTGCTGAGTTCCGCCTCTAGGAGGAGGCCCTGCCCCAAAGGATCGTCGGCACTGACGGGATGCAATTCATTGGATTTCAATGCCTTATCATATCTCAAGACTGACATTGACGCCAGATGAATCGTCAATTTATGGGTTTTCGGCTAAGGTCTAGCTAGAGAGTCAGAGGTTAGGATTCTGGGCGCTGCCCAGGCCCGCAAGGAGCGAGCGGCCCCTTGACCCGGCTTTGGATAACCGTTATAAGCCTGTCATGCGAGGCATGATTGGTTGAAGGGGAGATTTACGAGAAGCTGTTCCGGTTGGTGCCCAACCTACGCCGAATCGATTACCAGAAGTTTCAAGCCACGGGCTACATGGATCTTGGCGTCGATGTGCTGGAACGCAGCGCCATGAGAGCGGCGATCTGATTCCCGATCCAGACATGGAGATTGTGATTGATCTGGGAGCCAAGCAGGCCCGTGCAGCAACCTTTCAGGATTCCATGATGTTCCACCGCGCGGAGGGCAACCCCGCCCTTCAGGGCGAGCTGAATCGATTTCTCAATCAGTGGCTGACGAACATCGAAAATCAAGGTTTCCGGCCTGAGAGGGCTTCTCATGGGCGGTAGGGAAAGCAAGGAATAATGTCACTGTGACGTCTTGGCCGCGCAGCAAGCTTTTCAGAACAGGTTTTAACGGCGAAATAACGGCGGTTTGTTGACGGGTTCTCGACAACTTGCTACCGAGGGGCCATGGGGTTCGAACCAAGGTTTCAGATTACCGGTGAAACTGCGCAAGCGCTGATGCGGATCACGCAGGCGAAAGTTGCCTTGGAGAATCTCCCCGTCACCCCCCAGCTGCTCCGCTCTCTACGGCAGTCTGCAAGGCTGTTAGCTACGCACCACTCGACTCAGATCGAAGGAAACCGACTCACCGCTGCCGAGGTTGAAGATGTGATTCTCAACCAGCAATCGGGAACTCCCGGTCGTGAGCGAGATGAAACGGAAGTGAGGAACTACTATCGGGCGCTTGAACATGTTGAATCCTTGGCCGAGCGCTGGGAACCCCTGACAGAGCGGGATATCCGAGTGATTCATGGGCTCGTCATGAAAGGGCAAGGGAGGCCAACCCCTTTCCGAGATGGGCAGAACGTGATCAAAGACAGCGGTACGAACGCTATCGTCTACCTACCTCCAGAGCACACGGACGTGCCGGAATTGATGAAGGATCTTGTCGCCTGGCTCAACGAGGCGCTGGACAACGAACTCTCTCCTGTTCCCGTGATCGCTGCCATCGCGCACTATCAGTTTGCAACCATTCATCCCTACTACGATGGGAACGGACGCACGGCTCGTTTGCTAACCAATCTGGTACTTCACCGGTCCGACTACGGATTGAAGGGCATCTATTCGCTTGAAGAATATTACGCGAAGAATCTTGGAGCCTACTACGCCGCCATTTCTATCGGCGAGCACAACTATTACATGGGCAGAGCGGAGGCCGACATCACGCCGTTCATCTCTTACTTTGTTGCGGGCATGCGTGATGCTTTTGAGAGGGTTCAACAAGAAGCCGAAAAGCTCAGCTATCAAAAAACACCCGATCGTTCCAAAGAGCTTCGAGAGCTGCGACCGCAGCAGCGCCAAGCGCTGGCATTGTTCGAGAAATCGAAAATCATCACATCAATGGAGCTTGCGGAAACGCTAGCGATCTCTTCGCGCCGTGCCCGGGAAGTATGCAAGCAATGGGTGTCTGATGGATTCCTTGAGATCGAGAACCCTTCTAACAAGGCACGTAGCTATCGCCTTGCAGACAAGTGGGAGTCATTGGTTTAACGTCACTGTGACGATTTAATACCAAGAATGACGGAGCGCAACCGACATTAGAGATGTTGAGCGTGACTTCCATTCTGGCTATTCTAGCAGAAGACCGAGTCCGAAATCAATGCCCTTCCCGACTCGCCGATTAGGCTCCTCCTCTAGATTGAACATGGCACTCCCTCCTTCCAAAGCCCCTCTAGTGCTCCATCTACGGCGCGCCATTGATGCTTATGCTGTTCGATGGCTTTCCTGCCAGCTGGCTTGATCCGGTAATATTTCCGATCCCGGCCACTGTCCGACTTCTTCCAGAAAGAGCTGATGAGGCCGTCCTTTTCCAATCGGTGCAAGACAGGGTAAAGCATGCCGTCTGTCCAAGCCAGTTGCCCATCCGATCGGCTTCGGACTTCTTGGATGATCTCATAGCCGTAACTTTCACCACGAGCCAGGATTGATAGAGCCAGCGGCTTCGAGGATGCAGCCACTAATTCTCTTGGTGTCTTATCCATTGCTTATCATTGCATGGCTCAGCAATGTATAGCAAGTCGTTTTCACGCTATACTTGCTCGATGGCTACGCAGGCACGGTGGCTTCTGACCCTCACAGAGTGACGTATAGCCTGCCCCCGATGGCCGGGTGACTGCCCTTGTGGAATCTGACTAGACCTTGAACGTAAGCGCTAGCGATACATGACAGTGGGAAGTACGGTAGCCTCTGACATGATTGAGTTGGACCGCGAGAATCTACTTCATCAAGTCCAGCAGGGTCGCTGCGCAGGTGTGGGCGAATGTGGGATCGTTGATCGCGCAATCGAGCTCGATGAGGTCGACTGCGGGATTGAGGTGCTTCCGAATGGCTTCAAAGAGCGCGGCGTCGGCTTCGGGGTCGTGGAAGGGTTGGCCTTCGGCACTGATGATGCTGATGGCTTTGCTAGGGATGAGCACCTTGACTGGGGCGGTGTAGGCGTTGACTTTCTCCGCGAGAATCTTGCCGAGCTGGGCACAGTCGTCGACCGAGGTGCGCATAAGTGTCACTTGCGGGTTGTGAATGTAGAAGGTGCGATAGGCAAAGGTGCTAGGCACGGAGTCTCGTTCCCCAAAGTTGACCATGTCGAGGCATCCTGGAACCACGATGGCGGGGATGCCAGCCTTGCCAGCGGCTTCCAATCGAGTGGGGCCGGCCGTGAGCGTGCCGCCCACGTATTCGTCGGCCCACTCGGTGGTGGTGATGTCTAACACTCCTGCCACCATTCCCGATTCGATGAGTGACTCCATTGTCTTGCCACCGGTGCCGGTGGCGTGGAAGACGAGCACTTCATAGCCCGCTGCTTCTAACTCGTCTTTCGCCAGATTCACACACTCCGTGGTGTTGCCGAACATGCTGGCGGCAATGATCGGTTTGGCCGATGCCTCATCTGCTTGACGAGCATGAGCGCGTGCCATCCCTGCGATGGCCCCGGCGGCTTGCGTAAAGAGCGTCTTGGAGACGCGATTGAGTCCCGCGACGTCGACGATGCTCGGCATCATCACGATGTCTTTGGAGCCTACATAGTGCGCGGTGTGGCCACTCGCGAGCGTCGACACCATCAGCTTGGGGAACCCGATGGGCAGCGCGCGCATGGCAGCCGTGGCGATCGAGGTGCCACCACCACCTCCCAGGGAGATGATGCCGTGAATCGCTTTCTCGTCGACTAACTTTGCAACAAAGGCAGGTGCCTGAGCCACCATCTGACTCACACAGGCACCACGATCCTGCGGTTGCGTGAGTTCGGGCACGATGGCATCTCGGGTGATGGCTGGCGTGACCTGCGGGGGGCCGCCTGTGCCGACATCGATCAGCATCGGCTCGACGCCCTCTTGGCGCAGGCACTCGGCCACAAAGGCGTGTTCGTGACCCTTACTATCCAGCGTTCCTAACACCGCAATCTTGATCATGTCTTGGCTGCAGGACAGGGGATGGACTTGAACTCTTTGGTGAGATTGGTGAGTGATTCTTCCACCGCCATGCGCTCGAGAGAAGACGCGCCGACGAAGCCAACGGCTTCGGAATGTTCGTTGATGTAGGCCGCATCAGTCGGCGTCGAGATGGGGCCGCCGTGACTGAGGAAGAAGATATCCTCGCGCACGGTCTTGGCCGCATCGATGATTTGCTGGGTGCGTTCCGCGGCTTGTTCAATCGTCATGGTCGCCTCCACCACGCCGATGGAGCCACCGATGGTGGTGCCGACGTGCGCAATGATGGCATCGGCACCGACCTCTGCCATGGCTTTGGCTTCGTCTTCTGAATCGACGTAGACGATGCTGAAGAGATCCATCTTTCGAGCGATCCCTATCATTTCCACCTCCTTCTTGGTGCTCATGCCAGTCTCTTCGAGAATCTGGCGGAACTTGCCATCGACGATGGAATGGGTGGGGAAATTGTTTACTCCGCTAAAGCCCATGTCTTTCACCTGCAGCAGCCAATGCCACATGCGGCGTCTGGGATCGGTCGCGTGCACGCCGCAGATGACAGGCACTTCCTCCACCACGGGGAGGACTTCGTGTTCACCGATTTCCATGGCGACAGCATTGGCATCGCCATAAGCCATCAGCCCGGCAGTGGATCCGTGGCCGGCCATGCGAAAGCGGCCCGAGTTGTAGATGATGATGAGATCGGCTCCGCCCTTCTCAATGAATTTCGCGCTGATACCGGTCCCGGCACCAGCCGCGATGATCGGTTCTCCCCGCTCCAAGGTGGCACGGAGGCGTTGGATGACTTCTTCGCGTGTGTAAGGGTTTCCTATTCCAGTCCAAGGATTCGGCATAGTGGTCTTCAGGTTTGGAGGTTAGTGACGCAAGCGTCCAGGCGGATTGCGTTCATTTCTAGCAAATCTTTAGCAACATGCTACGAGCCCCTGCAGGGAGAGCAGGGTCAGCTTGACCTAGGGCCGTGAGGAACTTGACAAAGATCGCCAAATTGTAGTAGCTTTGAGATATGCCTACGCAAAATGTAAACCTGACCCCGCAGCTTGATCGCTTTGTAAAAGAAGCGGTTGAAAGTGGTCAGTTTAACAATGCTAGCGAAGTCCATCGTGCTGCCCTTTCTTCCATGGCGCAGCAACAGGAAGAGCGTGACTTGCGTCTTGCCCGTCTGCGTCAGGAGATCCAGACCGGACTAGATTCCGGTGACCCCGTAGAGATCACAGACCTTGATGCCTTCATGGAGGAATGCCATGACGACGCTCTTAGCCAAGTGCGCACGAGCGCTTGATGGATGGCCGTTCGCTATTTTCCAGAGGCCCGTAAGGACATCACCAACGTTCTGAAATGGACAGTTGAGGAGTTTGGCGAGGGGGCATCACACAGATACAAGGCTCTGATTAGCACAGCGATCACCGAGATTGAGGCTAACCCTTATCTCGATTTTTCCTATGATCTCCAAGGATTGCAGGCCAATGTTCGACTCTATCATTTAAAGCATAGCCGAGATCGGGCGGCAGTGAAGGGCAGGACCGTAAAGCAGCCGCGTCACTTCGTAGCGTATCAGGTGGATGGTGACGACACGGTGATTGTAAGGGTGCTACACGAAAGAATGCAGCTTGTGCAGCAGTTGAAGGATACTTTGTAGCTGCCGGGTGATAAGTGTTACGAGGATGAGTGATGTCTCCCCGCAATTCAGAAAGCCTTGTCCATGATCTCTTGCGCCTTCCGTGGTGGGGGAACCTGATCTTGGCCGCACTTGTCTATGTGGGACTGCGTTACGGCCTACCTCTCCTAACAATCGGATCAGTGGTGCTTGATGGCTTTGCGAAGGCTTTGCCGCCGCTTGCATGGATTCCGGCGAGTATCTTGGTGATGATCGCTTGCGGATCGTCCATGCGATCATGGGAACGCGGCGAGCTTTTGAAGAGCCAACGCAGCCTTGATGACATCAAAGCGCTGTCATGGCAGGATTTCGAACGTCTGGTAGGGGAATTCTACCGAAGGCAAGGCTACAGCATCCGCGAGACGGGTGGGGGAGGGTCAGACTGAAAATGCCACCAGTGCCATCTCTGAGTTTGTGCTAGACACGCCTCAGTCAGGGATCAATGGCATTCGGATCGTTGGGCCTGATGGCGGGACCGCTAGCGATGGGTTTATTGGTATCTTTGAATTGGAAGTCGAGACATACTCAGGAGGGCGTGCCGTAGACATTACAAGCATCACTGCTAGTGACGGAATGGTTGGCATCAGCTTTGTTAGCGATGAACCCGATAACCCGCACATCCTTGAGCGTAGTGCAAGCCTGATGAGTTCCTCGTGGCAGGAAGTCACGGATGCCGTGCTATCCATGATAGCGGCCGATGAATGGCAGTTCACCACGGATCGTTTGGCGGAGGATTCTGCCATGTGTTACCGAGTGCGACAGCTGCCGCCACCGCCATTGTTCGAGGAGGACTTTGAGAGTGGTGCGGAGGGGTGGACGGTGGAAACCGTCATGGGTGACACTCCGTGGGCGATCGGGGAACCTGTGAGTGGACCGGGCACGGCCTACTCTGGAACCATGGCCGCCGCCACCCAACTTGATGGCAATTACGGGCCGGCTCTAGCAAGTTCCTTGCGTTCGCCAGTGATTGACCTCACAGACATCGCCCGCCCACGCTTGCGATTCTGGTATTGGCTCAATGTGCCAGACGGTGAAGAAGGGGCTCAGTTGCGTTATCTCAACACCGATGGCGTCGTCATCGCCCAACGGGAAGCCATCTTCACGGGCGACTCCGCTGGTTGGCAGGCCTTCAACGAAGTCATTCCTGCGGATGCTCGCGATCAAGCCATCATCATTGAACTTCGGTTCCTCACCAATGAAGACGACACCGTCGGCTCGGGCATGGTGGTCGATGATTTCTTGATTGAAGATTAGTCAATGTAGCTCTATCACAATGATTGATTCAGTGATACAGCGCTTTCAGCAGACGACGATGGTGGGAAAGAATCGCAATCACTCACTTCCCCGCAGAAGGTTCTCGGTAAGGTTGGCGCTGTTGGTAGAGGATCAATCGCTGTTGCACGGCATTGGCCAAGGTGGCATTGCCAGCGGCTTCAGCGAGCTTCAGCGCGTGGGTGGCGGTCTTCGCGGCTGCGGCAAAGTCTCCATTGGCGGCTTGGGCGGCGGCGAGCGTGTCGAGGATACCCGCACGCGGTTGGCCTGCGCTTTCGAGAGCGCGTTGGGCGAAGATCAGGGCTTCTTGTGGGTTCCGGATCTCGTCCTGCGTGCTAGTGGCCAGGATCCAGGCGAGTTCGTTGGCGGCCAATTCAGCGTTTGGCAAGATTCGCAGAGCCTGACGAAGATGAATGAGGGCTTTGTCAGGCTGACCCGCGCGCTTGAGGCTATGGCCTAACCACAGGTGCGCGTTGCCATCTCCAGGGGTTGCTTGTGCCAGAATCTCGAAATGAGGCACGGCCTCAGGAGAGCGATTGGTTTGCACCAATGACAGGGCCAACATCTTGCGCGTGTTGGCATTGCCAAGATCCGTTCGCAAGGAAGCAGCGAGATGCGGCACCGCCTTACCGTATCGGCGGTGTTTGAAGAGCAAGGTGGCGAGCTCTAACCGAACCAGATGCTTGTGTGGTGCCAAGGCGTGCGCGCGTTCATAAGCGCGAATGGCTTCGAGCTCGCGCTTCTGAATGCGCAGCTCGTTGGCAACCAAGTAGTAGGATTCGGAGAGGTCTTGTTGGGCGCGTTGGTCCGTGGAACTGGTGAAGGTGTCGAGGTAGCGCTTGGCGGCGGTCGGCTTGCCAAAACTCATGAACTTATCGATCATCACCGTGGGGGTGGCTGGCCAGGGGCTTTCCATCCAGGTGCCCGGGAAATGAGCAGCCGCGAGATGACGGGCCTCATCAGGAGCGCCTAACTTCGCGACGTCTTGAAGGAGTTGCTCGCTGGAAACGGGGCCTTTGTAGAGAAAGGCGGCGCGCCCTTGGGTGTCGATAAGGAGACTGCTAGGGATGGGAAGAGTCTCGAACTTGTCGAGCAAGGCACGTCCAGCGACTTCCAAGGTTTCCAGAAAGTCGGTGGTGGCCAAGCCGGTTTCTAGAGTGAGCGCGTGTTTATTCAGAAAACGCTGCACGGTCTGTTGCCGCTCGCTGAGGGGCGCATCGACATCATCCACACTGAGCGCCAAGATATGCAAGCCCGCATCATTGAGCGCTGCCTGATGCGCGTTCCATTCTTGCATTTCTGTCAGGCAAGGATGACACCAAGTCGCCCAGAGATTGACCAGCATGGGTTGCGCGTGCGTGAGGAGCGGGCGTGCTTCGCCTCGGAATGATTGATAGGAGGTTGCGGGAAAGGGCAAGGGAGACGCCATGACGATGCGTGCCCGCTGTGATGGCGGTGTGATCGGCTTGGCGTCGTGGAGGATCGGTTGCTGCGGAGCTTGCCAGGCTTGTGCGTTGCGTTGGCCTTTGGTGAGAGTGAAGAACTGTCCGGCGCGGAGGCCTTCGATGGCTTGGTATTCGGATTGACCGGGCCAACGCACTTCGGCGCGAGTGATGGTGGCGTCTTGGGGGAGGCCAAAGTGCAGCCAAGCACTAGACTGCGCGAGGAAACCCTGCCCGGCGCGGACAGTGCGCACGTGTGGCTTGCCATTGACGGTGAGCCGCACCCGCGCACCGATCGCTTGGCCTAACAAGCGGATGCCGACAAAGGTATTCTTCGTGACGGAACGATTCTGCTGAAGGCGGAGTCGCGGCGCCGTGCGATTGGTGATCCAGAAATCCAAACGCCCATCGAAGTCCCAGTCTGTGACCCCAATGGAACGGCCATCGTCCAAGGTATCGAGGCCGCAGGCGCCTGACACATCCGCATATCGTGGGGTGCCATCGGCTGCCGCACCGAGATTGAGGAAAGCGCTATTGCGTTCGTAGCCGCTGTAGGAACGCCCTTCTTCTAACATCGTGTTTAACGCCTTCCATGCCTTGCGATAGGCATAGCTGGCATTCGGCGTCCGATTGGCCTCGGGGGATTGCGACGACACGCGCCGCCAGGCGAAACTTCACAAGTCGCCCGTGTCTTCCGTCGTGATCATGCCATTGGCCACAATGAGGTCCTCGTGACCGTCGTTATTGAGATCCATGAAATTCGAACTCCATGCCCAACGCGCCATGTTGGCGCCAGACACGTGGGTGGCGTCTTCGAATGTGCCATCACCCTGATTCACATAAACCGAATTGCCGCGGGCATGGCGCCGCGCTTGAGCCTTGGTGTCTTTGCTAGCTTCCGGCAGGAAGGCATCCTGCAGGGTGATGCGATTGCCTGCGTTGGACCACATGTTGCCCACATACAAATCCATCAGACCGTCGGCATTGTGATCACCCCAAGCTGCCGACATGCCGGGGCCAATGTCGACCACACCAGCCTCGACGGCGATGTCCGTGAAGCGACCGCCGTCATTGCGGAAGAGATTGTTTCTCCCAAAGTCATTGGACACGTAGAGATCCTGATCGCCATCGTTGTCGACGTCTTCCCAAGCACAGGCAAGGCTGAAACGCCGATTGTTCACGTCCATGCCCACTTCACGTGTCACGTCCACGAAGGCAAAGTTGCCCTTGTTTCTTAAAAGCATGTTAGGTCCTCCATTGTTGGCGTCGTAGTAGGGCATGGGAATGCCGAGAGCACCTTGCTCGGCCTTCAACGCTCCGCTGGCATCGCGTCCGCAGACATAGAGATCGAGGAAACCATCGGCATCGTAGTCCGCTGCGGCCATGGAATTGATTTGCCCATCACTAGCAATCTTGTCACGAGGGGTGAAGGTGCCTGAACCGTCATTCTCAAAGAAGACCACCGCCCAGGCCAGCGCCACGACAAGGTCATTGTCCGCGTCCTGGTCGAGATCGATCAAGAGCCCGCTGCGGCAGAAGTCGAGCAGGGCCACACCAGCGTCTGGAGCCACGTCCCGCGCCGTGCCATCCGTCTCATGGAGCAAGAGGCGATTGGGCAAGCCACCCGGTTGCAAGACATAGACATCATCGAGCAGATCGCCATTCACATCGCCCACGACCAGACCTTGCGCGCCTAACAAATCCGCCACCAAACTGCGATCCGAGCGCGACCGCCAGTAGTCGAAACTGTAAGCCAGGTGATCCGTGTAGGCGGGTTCACCGGCGAGCACTCTGGGGGCGATGTCTTCAAACTCCAGGCGTCCCTCACTAGGAACGGCCTCTCGATACGCGCGCACCTCCACGTGACCAAGATGATAGGGCTCTGCAGGCGTCCATTGCGTGTGCCACACTGAGGTGATCTGATGCCAGCCCTCGGGGCGTTTCCCCCGAAACTCGAACAACAGATGCGCCTCAATCGTGTCCTCCTGTTGCTGAACATGCTTCACCTTGAACTTGGCACGTTTGTCAGACGCTCCTTTCAAAGGCACTGCCAAATCCGTCAACGCCTCAAGAAACCCGTTCGATCCTGGAGGCGCCATCTCCCGGGCAGTGCTTTCTAAGATAGCAATCTCGTGTGTCTGATAGATTGCCTTGAGAGCGCTCGGACGCAGAGCGGTGCTCGTGATGGTTTCCGCCAAGGTCTTCTTCACCTTGATGAATGCCTCCTCATCTGGCGCCACGAGCCAAGCCGCCATGCCTTTCTTCAGCAGGCTGGAGATGCTCTCGGTAAACGCCTCGCTCTCCCAAGCCTCCGTCGATGGATCCACCTGTGCCCATTCCTCGGCAAGCCGAGTATGCGCCGCCAACCCGCGTTCTGGCAACTCGCCAAGAGAAGCTGCCTCGGCTTCGGCAGCCGCTTGAGGGTCATTGGAAACAGCTGTCGGCGTTTCCTTAACCTTGTCACCACAGCTAACAAGACTCAGCCCTAGCAAGACCAATCCGATCTGATGGAACCATCGCATGAGGGGCGACGTTACCACCGGGGTGCTGTCTTCGCCAAGAGTGCAATCTGCTCTAGCGTGCAGAAATCACCGAGCAAGGGGCGTGCCTCTTAAGGAACTCTTGGTGCTTGTTTGCCACCAAGAAATTTCTCATGCTCCGCGAATGACGATGCTCCGCTTCTTTCTTCTTCCTTTGTGGTGTGTGCTGGGAATGGCTGCCTTGTCCAGCGCGCCTGGTGCCGAGATGCTGGCCTACTATGGGTTTGAAGACGATTACACCGATGCCTCCGGCAAGGGGAACGATGCCTCACCCTCACAGAATCCTGAACAGCTGGTCTTCGTGGACGGGTTTCGCGGCAAGTCCCTGAATATCATCGATCCCGACGTGGAAGCCAACTCGGGTGGACTGGTGGAAATTCCCATCAATGCCAATCCGAGCGAGCTGCCAGAGGTGACCTTTGGTGGTTGGGTGAATGTGGCCGAGGGCTTTGAGTTCGACGGCTTCATGGCCACGGACAATGGCGGTTGGGATCGTGGCATCACGGTGAATGCTGAAGCGACCAATGCCTTTGGGGTTGCGAGCGGTGCGGCGCCGACGCCGGGTGGTGCCATCACGCCAGGGGAATGGCAGTATGTGGTGGCAACCTTTGATAGTGGCGAAGGCGTGTCGACGATCTACGTGGGCGACAACGTGGCTGCTACGCAAGCGGTCGAGGCGGCTTCTGGAGGAGACCTCACGGACGTAGGCGAACCGATCATCGAGTTAGGGCGTTACGACAATCAGGATTTCAATGGCTTGGTCGATGACATCTTCGTCGTTGATGAAGCCCTCGACGCCCATCGTGTCGCCGCGATTCGCAATCTCCGCCTGAGCGCGCTCAACTATTCCCCAGTGCAGGCCACAGCGCTCTTTGCTTTGTTTGAGGGCGGGCTCAGTGGCGACATCGACGGCTTGGCATGGGAACCTGTCAGTGGATTGGGCGGACCGTCTCCTGGTGCGGTCGTAGATGCGGGCGATGGGACATTTGCCGTGCTGTTAGACGATGCGGGCAATGGGATGCAGAGTGGCACCGTAGCCGTCGACACCGATTCCGACGACGATGGCCTTGAGGATGCCTGGGAGCTGGCTCAGTTTGGCAACCTCGATGAGACCGCCGAGGGCGATCCTGATGGCGATGGTCTTACCAATGCACAAGAGCAAACACGCGGCACACGCCCTGGGGCGAGTGATTCGGACGGCGACGACCTCGCGGATGGGGCCGAGGTGAATGAGCACCAAACGGATCCCTTGGATGATGATAGTGATGATGACGCGGCTTCGGACGGGGCAGAGATTGCCGCCGGAACCGACCCTAACAATCCCGCCAGTGTGCCTCGCGGACCATCTCCAGAGCTTCTGGCCTACTATGCCTTCGAGGACAACTACGACGATGGATCAGGAAGCGGTAACAACGCCATTCCAGCTCAGAATCCCGACGAGCTCCGTTTCGCGGACGACGGGTTCCGCGGCAAATCACTCCACATCAACGATCCAGACGCAGAGGCCAACTCCGGCGGATTGGTGACCATTCCCGTCAATGCCAACCCAAGCGAACTCCCAGGGGTCACCTTCGGTGGATGGGTCAATGTCGATGACACCTTTGAGTTCGACGGCTTCATGGCGATCGACAATGGCGGATGGGACCGCGGCATCACGGTGACGGATAACCAAGGAGGCGTCGGCTTTGGGGTGGCGAGTGGCGCGGCGCCCGTGGATGTCGGCGTCGTCACGCCGGGAGATTGGCAATATGTGGTAGCGTCCTTCGACAGTGAGGCAGGCGAAGCCTCGATCTACGTCGGCAATGCCATGGCCTCGACACAAATGTTAGAAACCGGCACAGGTGGTGACGCCACGGACGCCGGCGAAGGGGTCATTGAACTTGGTCGGTATGACAACCAAGATTACCATGGCTTAGTCGACGACGTGTTTGTCTTTGGCGCTGCGTTAGACGCCAACCGCATCGCGGCGATTCGCAATCTCCGTCTCAGTGCACTCGACTACTCCCCCGAGCAGGTATCCTCGCTCTTCATTCTCTTCGACGGTGGCCTCACCGGTGTCGTCAACGCGTTAGGTTGGGAGCCGGTCAGCGGCTTGGACACGGCCATTCCCGGGGCCGTCGTCGACATCGGCGAGGGAAATGTCACCGTCTTGTTAGACAGTGCAGGCAACGGCATGCGGAGCGGTGCCATGGCAGATGCTGATTCGGATGGTGATGGGTTGGATGACATTTGGGAAACGGCCAATTTCGGAAACTTGGATCAGACGGCGGAAGGCGACGCCGATGCCGATGGGCTCTCCAACCTCGATGAATTCGAGCGCATGACCCGCCCTAACGTGAGCGATACCGACCGCGATGGTCTTGCCGATGGCGCCGAGGTCAACGAGCACATGACGGATCCGCTCGCCTTGGACACAGATGGCGACGGCGTTTCTGACGGTTTCGAGCTGGCCACTGGCAAAGACCCCAACGATCCGACCAGCGTGCCCCGCGATCCAGCCCCTGAGCTCCTTGCTTACTTTGACTTCGAAGGCACCTATGAGGATTTGTCAGGGAATGGCAACGATGCCCGTCCGGAGATGAATCCCGATCAACTCGCATTCACTGACGGCTTGCGCGGTCAAGGGGTGGATATCAACGACCCGGATGCGGAAGCCAACACAGGGGGTTCCGTCAATATCCCGGTAGACGTCAATCCATCCGTGGAACCCGAGGTCTCCTTCGGTGGCTGGGTGAACGTGGAGACCTTTGAATTCGACGGCTTCATGGCGATCGACAATGGCGGTTGGGACCGCGGGATCACGGTGACGGATAACCAAGGTGGCGTCGGCTTTGGCGTGGCCAGCGGAGCGGCACCCGTCGATGTGGGGGAGGTCATTCCAGGTGAATGGCACTATGTCATGGCGACCTTTAGCGATGCCGATGGGCAGGCCGTGGTGTATGTGGGCAATGACGACCCTGACACTCAGACCACACTCTCAGGCATGACTCCCGATGCCGGGCGCAGCGACGGTGAACCCGAGATTGAGATTGGCCGCTATGACAATCAGGATCTCGATGGTGTCGTCGATGATATCGTCGTCTTCTCTGGCGCACTCTCCGCGCATCAGGCGAACGCCATCCGCAACCTCCGCCTCAGCGTGCACGACTACTCCCCGCAGCAAGCAGCCGAAGTCTTCGACCTCTTCTCGGCGGAATCTGGCGGCACCGTGGGTGGCTTCACTTGGACACCTGTTTCCGGACTGGATCCGAGTGAACCAGGGGCGGTGGAAGCGGTTGGAGCGGGATTCACCTTAGTGTTAGACGATACCGGAAACGGCATGATGTCGAGCGCAGCGGATCGCTTCGAGATCACCTCGATCACGCGTGATAGCCTCACGAGTGCGACCATTGTTTGGGAGACAAAGCCGTCCGTCTTCTATGCGGTGGAGGTCTCACAGAATCTCATTGATTGGGAGATCCTCGCGGAAGGGATCCAACCCGAGGATGCGCCTCTGAGCTACACAGATACGTCCGCCGAGATCGCCACGCAACCGGTGCGCTACTACCGCGTGCGTGAGCAGGCTCCGCCAGCAATCTTCGCAGATGGCTTCGAATCCGGGGCGGGTGCATGGACCGTGGGCGTGATCGTCGATTTCCCTGAAACAGGGACCACTTGGGAAGCAGGCCCCCCGACCAATGGACCCGCGACCGCCTACGCTGGAGCCAATGTCTTCGGCACGGGGCTCGCCGCTAACTATGAAGAAGCCACTGGCATCTACCTTCGCTCCCCTGTCATTGATCTCACCGGCGCAGGACGCGCCAAGCTAAGCTTCCATCATTATATGGAGGCGGCCGACGGCGAGGGAGGGCGGATCAACATCCTCAACCCAGATGGATCCATCCTTGTCGGTGGCCTCAAGCTCTACGTTGGCCCTAACGGGAACACCACCGATTGGGCCAGAGAATCTATCCGCTTGCCAGATCTCAATGCACCCGTTGTCATCGAGTTTGAATTTCTGTCAGGAGACGACGGTGATCCCACCAATCGTCCCGGGTGGTTCATTGATGACGTCGAGGTGGATTGATAATGGCCATCCGTTTGGAGAAGACCTGGTGATTTCTAACAATCACACTTCTTGGATCTCGATGCTCGCCGCATGGTGGGCATCACTGATAGTCGGTTCGGCGCAGGACAGCGTCGTCGTCTTCAATGAGGTCCACTACCGAACCACCGAGGGCGAGTCCGAGTGGATCGAACTCCACAATCAGATGGCAGCTGATGTGGATCTGTCAGGTTGGCGCCTGCGAGGCGGCATCCGCTTTGATTTCCCCGTAGGCACCGTGCTCGGTGGCGGCGAGTATCTCGTGGTCGCTGCCGATCCCACGGCCGTTCGGAATCGAGGCCCCTTCATCGAGCTGCTAGGCCCGTATGAAGGGCGACTCAACAATGGTGGCGAGACCATTCGCCTGGAAGATCGGTCCACATTAGGGACGGTTTCCGGTGGGACCCCGCGGCATCGGGTCATGGACGAACTGTCCTACCCCGGCGACGCCGTTTCCGAGGAATCACTTGGGTTCACTTGGGCGAAACGCGATCCCGATGGAGGCACTGCCTTCGCCAGCAATTGGATGGTGAGCGCACGCGATGGCGGCACACCAGGGGCACGTAACTTTCGAGACGGCGTGCCTGAACGATCCATCGCAAGTCATATGTTAGGACCCTTGGTGATCAATGAGATCCTGTACCGAGCCCGCCCGCACTATGAGTCCGCTGCCATTTCTGGGGACTATGATAGTTCCGTCCTCATCGAGACAAGCAGCTCCTGGAAAGCCGATACCAGCGGCGAAGAGCCCCCCGAAACGTGGATCGCAGGGGAGACCGATTGGCCCACGATGGATGGTCCCTTTGGCGTCGGGTTGAGCAATGCCCCGGTCGCGGTCCAAGCGACGCTCCCGCTCAAGAAGGCGAATGGTGGCAGCGTGAATGTCTATCATTTCACCCATGCCTTCCGCATCGAAGAGGGGGTATCATCGTGGCAAGACCTCGCGCTGGATCTGCTCGTGGACGATGGGGCCATCGTCTATCTCAATGGGGAAGAGATTTATCGGAGGAATCTGCCAGAAGGCCCGTTGACCACGCGCACCTCAGCGGTGGAGCCCATGGAGACTTTGGAATGGATCGAGGTTCCTGGCATTGATCCCAATCGTCTTCAGGTCGGCGAGAATGTGCTCGCTGTGGCGGTGCATCAGCACTTCACGCTTTTCGAAAAGAGTGATGATGCCGTCTTTGCTGCTCAATTGCGGGGTCGCGTGGAAACGAAAGCACCCGTCCCGGCGCAACCCCACCGCGAGTCGAGCGAAGAGTGGATCGAACTCTACAACCGCAGTGCAGAGATCGTGGATCTGTCAGGATGGACGCTCAGCGGCGGTGTCGAGCACGAGATCTCGGAGGGAACGACTCTACCAGCGGGTGCCTATCTTGTGATCGATTCCTTTCGTGGCACGTTGAGCAACGGGGGGGAACCGCTCATCCTTTCCAATGCCGACGGGCAGATCATCGATGAGGTGCACTACCGCGACAATGGGCGCTGGCCTCGCGAAGCGGACGGCGATGGAGCAAGTCTTGAACTGCGTCACCCAGACATCGATAATCGGGTGGCGGAGTCGTGGGCAGCGAGCGACGAGCGGACGCGGTCTTCCTGGCAAACGTACACCTACGAGGGCGTGGCCGTGAATGACGGCATCGGCACGAGCCTGTATCACGAGATCGTCATCGGCATGCTCGATGCGGGTGAGGTCTTGTTAGACGACATCGAGGTGATTGAAGATCCACACGGCTCAGCCATCGCGTTCATGCAGAATGGTGATTTCGAAGACGGTGATTTAGGGGAAATGCCAGACCACTGGCTGGCGGTTGGCACCCATGGGAGTCATGGGCGGACGCGCTTGATCGAGGATCCTGATGAGCCCGGCAATCAGGTGCTGCATCTCGTGGCCACCGGAGCCACTGAGGACAAGCACAACCAGCTAACATCCGTCTATGCGAATGGCGAACGCGTGCGCAGCGGGCAGACCTACCGGATCACGTTCCGGGCCAAGTGGCTCTCCGGGGCCAACCTGCTCAACACGCGTTTGTACTTCAACGATCTCCAGCGCACGACACGGCTGGCCGTTCCCGAAACGGGCGGCTCTCCCGGCAGCGCGAACACCACCTTGGATTCTCACATAGGTCCCACCATGGATCTCTTGAGCCAATCGCCCGTCTTGCCCACTGCCGACGAGCCCGTGACGGTCAGCCTGCGCGTGGAGGATCCTGATGGCATCGACACCGTCACGCTCACCTATGCGGTCAACGGCGGCACGCTCTTCTCCGGAGGCACGCACACCGTGACGATGACACCGGAGAACGGCCGTTACACGGCAATCATCCCGGGCAGGTCTGTCGGTGATTTGGTGAGGATCCACGTGACGGCGACAGATGCCATGGGCAACGAGAGCTTCTTCCCACGCGAAGGCCCGGACGCGCGTGCCCTTTATGAAGTGGTGAGCAACGCGACGCTGGCCGATGGTCCCCATCGCTTTCGCGTTCTCATGGAAGACAAGGATCGCACCTTTCTCTTCGCCGATGCCAATCGCATGAGCAATGACCGCATCCGAGGCACCGTCATCTACAAGAACATCGCCTATCATAATGTCGGGATCCGCTTGAAAGGCAGTGCTTGGGCTCGGAACAATGCGCCCTATCAAGGTCTTAACATTCGCTTCGATCCTGAGAAGCCCTTTCGCGGCGTCCACGAGACGGTTTCCCTGGAACGCGATCCAGGCAAAGGAGAGATCCTCGCGCATCACCTCTTCTCGGCGGCAGGTGGAAAGCTACCCAGTTTCCACAACGATGTCGTTCAGCTAGACTTTGATCAACCTACTTTCACCGGAAGAGTCCTCCTGCTGATGGGACGCACCTCCGGCCCCTTTCTTCGGGGCACGTTTGACAATGCGAGTGAGGGAACGGTCTACAATCTGGAACTGCTTTACACACCCCAGGCGACCCTTGATCGGCGCCCCGAGTCTCCCAAACGCCCCTATCCTTACACCCATGACAATGGCCGCTATGACTTTCGCGTGATGGGCCCTGACAAAGAGGCCTACCGCTGGGGATTTCAGATTCGAAGCGGGCGCGATCGGGATCAGTATGGGGCCATTGTCAGGGCAGGGGAGGCCATGGATGAGACGGGTCTCGCCTTTGACCGCGCCACGGCAGCAGCCTTTGACATCGACCAATGGGCCCGAGCCTTTGCCATGATGGCTTTGAATGGGAACGACGATTTCTACACGCGTCTTTGGGAGCACAATCTCCGGCTCTATCACCGTGCCGAGGATGATCGTCTGCTCGCCATCCCTTGGGATTTCGACCGCGCCTGGCGCCTGTCAGCCACCTCTCCCCTTATTGGCAACCTGAACAATGCGGGCACGCCGACCGCCATTCCCCGCTTGTTCGAGCGCCCGGCAAACCTACGGCTCTTTCACGGCCACATTCTTGATTTGTTAGACACCGTCTTCAACGAGACGTATGTGGATCCTTGGGCCAGGCACTATGGATCGCTCTTCCGCAGCAGCCTGAATAGCGTGACGAGTTATGTGCGGTCGCGCGCCGACTTCGCACGTCGCCAGTTGCCTGAGGAGATCCCTTTCACCATCGTCACCAATGGAGGTGACGACTTCACCACGGATCAGGCATTGGTGTCTTTGCAAGGTCGCGGGTGGATCAATGTCCATGAAATTCGCCTCGCTGGCGAAGCGTTCGCCTTACCAGTCACGTGGCGGAATGGCTCCAGCTGGACCGCGGAAGTGCCCATCGCCCCAGGCTCGAATGCAATCCGCTTAGAGGCCTTCGATCTCCAGAAGGCGATGGTTGGGACAGCCACGATCACCATCACAGGAACCGCCCAGGAGGTCCTCGCGAATGCTGAGAACCTAGTTCTATCAGAAATTCACTACCACCCCAAGGACGACACCCCAACAGAATTCATCGAGTTGTGGAATCCTAGCAACGTCACTGTTCTCCTGAATGGAGTGCGATTTGATGACGGTATCTTCTTCGCTTTCGATGACGCCATGTTAGGGCCAGGAGAGCGCGCCCTGCTAGTCCAGGATCGCAGTGCCTTCATGGAAGCCTATCCAGGAGCGCGTGTTCTTGGGCAGTACACTGGGCGCCTGAGCAATAGCGGCGAAACGGTGCGTCTCCTCGGAGCCAACGGCGCGGCGATCGCTGCATTCGCGTACCGCGATGACGCGCCTTGGCCAGCAGCAGCCGATGGCCAGGGAAGCAGCTTGGTCTTCAGGGGCGGCGATGCCAACGATGCTGCCAACTGGACGATAAGCACGGCGCTCGGTGGTAATCCCGGCGAAGGTGAAGACATTGGTGCGCCCCTCGACTACGCGGCATGGAAACAGATTCATCAGATCACCGACGACAGCGGCGATGCCGATCGCGATGGCCTTTCCAATCTGTTAGAATATGCCTTGGGCGGCGACCTCCGGGAGGACTCCTCGAGTCGACTCCCTCACGTTCATCCTGATGGGATCTTGTCAGTGACCACCCGCACAGGCGTGACCGATATCGAGCTTTCCTTGGAAACGTCTTCAGACCTCGAAACGTGGCGTGCGGCAGAGACGTTTGAAGTGATCGCACGCTTCGAAGAAAGCGGCCTCACGGTGACTTCGTATCGAATGATGGGGGAAGATGCTAGCCGTTCCCAATACCTACGACTGAGGGTTCATCTGACTTCCCAATGATCTCGCTCACTGAACTCTTAGAATCCCCTGCATGGCCATCCAATGCCCGGGAAAGGTGCAAATGTAAGGGTAATCGCCCGGCACTTTCGGCGCTTGGAAATAGAGGATGTGTTCCTTCCCAGGATTGATGACCGGAATGAAGGTGATCACCTCATCCAAATCGGGAACGTAGTGCCGTTTGCCAGAGTTGGGATCCGTCACCATAGCGAAGGATGCCTCTCCGACTTTCTTCGCACTCTTGGGGCTCACGAGAACGAGATTGTGGGGCATCACATCTTGGTTACGCAATGTCCACGCGAGCGCTTCACCCGCGTGGACCTCGATCAGTGATTGAGCAAATTGTAATCCACCGACCGCATCGACCACGATCTCGCGACCTCCTTCAGCGACGTTTCCACTGACTGATTTGCCTTTGGCATCCGCATCCGGATGCGTGACTCGCAGCGTGATGCTCGTCGGCTTTCCCTTGATGGGAGCGACCAAACCCTCTCCCTTGAAGGCTGCGCTCGGATACATGGGTGACGCGAAGAGGTCCGTCTTGAAGGCATGGCCGTCTGCTGCCTGCACATGCATTCTGATGTGAACCTGCATCACCGGTTCCAGGAGAGGCATCTCGACAAATATGGACTGCTGGTCATCCAGGAGGGTCACCGATCGAATCTCGATAGGGTCGTGCCCTAACGAGGCAGGCTCTTTGATGGAAAACTCAGGAGAACCATAGCGGCGGGCGAACTCATAGTTCCATGCATGAGCAAAGTAATTCCCGGTTTCCTCGACCACTTGAGGATCCAGGGCTGTTGGGAAATCGATCCGAATCCCATTCTGATGCACTTGGAAGCCGCAAGGCTTATAAACCTGGCCTCCCATATAGCGAGCTCTGTGAAAGCAGCCATCCTTCAGGGAGTAGTCACCCCATCCATCGAGACCGACCAGATAGAGTTGCCCGTCCATGGGATGGAAAGCCCCTCGCATGGATCCCGCCAGGAACTCGCCCTCTAGCGGAACCACTGCTCCTTGAGGTCTAACGCCTTTGTCATCACGAAGGATGAGGTAGTGAAGGCCGGATCCATAACTCAATCCCACGTGAGCGCCTGCGAATGGCCCCCAACGATCACTGGTGATCTCGACCATTCCTCCTGTCGAATTATCGACACCACGCGGAATGAAACAGAGAGGGGCGGCGATCTCCGCCGCCTTTCCGTCCTTGGACGGCAGGCCATAAAACTCCCCTGGGTGCACCTCGATGATCGCCGATGCTGGCGTCCAGGTGCCTTCTTGCGGGGCGACCCATGCGTAATGGCGCGACCCACCAATACCCATGCAATTGCGAACACCCCACCCTTGAAAGGCCGTCTGGCGATCGGTGCCTGTGCGCAGGATATTCTCCCGCTGCGTGAAATGGAAGGCTCCATCCTCAGTCCGATGCAGCCCAAAGGTGTGCGTGTGGCTCCGATCATAACCGCCGAAATCATTCGCGTAATTCTCGTAATAGTCGACTTCGCCATCCTCATTGATGTCGTGAAGTCGATAAATTTGCCCCCGATCCAGGACAAAGATGCCATCAGCATCAATGTGGATCCCAATCGGCTGATTCAGGCCGGTGGCAAAGCGTCTCCAGGTCACCTTCTGCAGGCTAGCATCAATTCCTGACACTTTCCAAATATCTACTTGTAGCGTGGATACCAAGGCTTCTCCAGTGCTGAGGAACGCTAAGCCGCTCAACTGCATCACCACCTTGTAGGGATTGTCGTAAGGAACAGTCAGGGTATCCACCACGTAGGCGGAGTCAGACCGCGGTTTCCCAAGCGTTCCGGCAACGGTGATAGATTCCGTCCAGCGACGCTCGTATGCGCGCGGGGCTTCGAGGAGAGCAATGGCCCGGTCGAACTCTTCAAAAGCACCCCCGTTGCTGTGCGCAATCATCACTTTCGCTCCCTTCTCCACCCCTTCGAGACGGAGTTTCCCAGAGCGTTGATCGATCGCAGCGTCTTCAATCCCTTGCTGGCGAATCACCTTGATCTCGGAAGTGCGTGGCAAATCGATCTCAAGCAGATCCACCGCTTTCTGGATATCGATCCTACGCAAGAACGCACTACCCAAGGCCCAAGTTTCATCACGAATCATCGTGCCGTCGATCTGATAGTCGAAGACGATCCGCTTCCCATAACGATGAAAGCCGAGGTATTTCCCACCCTCCGGCATCGTGGCACTTGCCGTCGTAAACCAGGCAGCCCCATCCACTTGAGCATTTCTCGACGTGCCCCAGCGAAAGCCGTCAAACCGCACAAAACCACCTTCCCAAATAGACCGATAAGAGAGCGTCAGGGGATCAAAGCACGCCGATAGTTCCTGATTCTCTCCTAACCGAAGACAAATGCCCTTGAGCACCGTCATCTCCTTCCCATGCCGAAGCACTTGCGTGATCACTTCACCCATATCAGCATCGTTCCATCGCGCATCGGAGTAATTGTTCTGATTGTGTTTCCCCCAGTGCCCATGGGAACCTCCATCCAGTCCCGGATAGGCAGGGAGAATGGACGGCACTCCCGATGCGCCGGTGGCCATGTAGTAGTCCGCCTGTCGCTGATAGAAATCATAGAGCCTCGCTTCATTCACCGGTGCGGATGAAAGGGCGTATCCCTCACGGCCACCATTTGCATCGGCATATGGATACGTGTCTGGATGGGCGATATGGACGCCCTTGCTTTGCGCACTGGCAGAGACACAGGCGCAGACGCCTACCACGTGTATCGCCAGAAGAGTTCTCAGCGGTGCAGGATTCGATGTCATCATCAATCGGGATCTCATAAAGTATCAGGATGGCTGTTCGGTCTACTGTTTCACCAAGCGATAGTAGGCCTGACGCTCGCTATTCGCGATGGTGACGCCGTTATTGATCGTCTCGCCGTTTACCGTGCGGGAAACCGTCCAGTTCTGAAGGTTGGAAGATGTTTGCAGGAGAAAGATGCTATCCGCATTCGCCTGAGCATTGATCGCGCGAAGAATGAACGCATCCTCGCCAGGCTGTTTGACAAATCCGACGGGAAAGGATGGGGAAGACGCGTCATTGTTGCCATTTGAATTGTTGTTCCCGTTATTGCTCCCATTGGAGCCATTGTTTGTTCCTGTATTGGACCCGCCCAACGTCGCCGCAGACCACATGGGATTGGCACTGCCCTGCACCCCGACCACCGTGAGATCACCGCCGCCGGATGGGATCATGGCTAGGTAGCCCGTCGAAGGATCAATCAATTTCAGAGCAACGCCATTGGAGAACACTTGCGCGCCCATTCCCACAATGAGCCGGTTTCCATCGGCAGACCAGGAAACACCCGTCGGCACCTGACCTTCGGGGAAATTCCATAGCACTTGCTCGTCCGTTCCATCAGCGTTGATCGTTCGCAATGATACTTGAGAAGGCAGATTCCCATTGAACTGAGGCGACGCCAACAAGCGATCGACCGAGCGGAAGAACGCGATCTTACGACCGCTGGGTGAACTGGCAGGAAAGAAATCGTTGTGATGCCCATATTCGATCGCTCCTGAGGCGAAATCTGATTGTGCCCAGGCACGTGTGCGCGTGATCTGGCGGACGCGTCCATTCGCTCCTGCATCTGTGATAGGGGCGAATGCCACGATAGCGGTCGTATTCGCTGGGATGCCCGTTCCTTCTCTTGCCACACCAATGGCGACAGGAGAAATCACCTCCCCTGTCTGCGGCAGCCAATCGACTCCCATGAACTCCGTTAGGGATCCATCACGAATCATTCCCAAATGAATCGATGCCAGGATCGCTCCATTGGACGTTTGATAGGTCACCAATTGAGGCACCGTGCTGACACCGTTGGTTTGACCCTGAACCACGCCCCCTGTGGATTGAAGCACATTGGAAACGGCGAGCACACGGTCGTCAGGCGAGAATGCTTTATAAACGGGGCGGGTGGTCGTGGATGCCTGCGTCCGTGGATCAAATTGATCGCTGTTGTTGATCAACTTCGTCGTGGTTCCCTGAACGGTGTCGAGGACCCACACATCCTGGCTCAACTGACCCGTGTTGGGCCCGTCCGCCGCGGTGACGGCAATGAATCGACCGTCATGAGACACCGTGGGCTGATCGGCCTCGTTCAGGCCCGTGGTGATCTGCGTGTCCGTATCCTGCGTCAAGCGGAACAAGGCAGAACGACCATCATTCAACGCCCGGTTGTAGACGATAGGTGTCTGCGCGGCGGCAAGTGAGGCAAGGAGCACAGAGGTGACCAGACAGATCTGGACTATGTGAGGAGTCTTCATAACATCAAGGATTGGGAACGGTGCATCACCCACGCTAGGCAACGAGATCATTCAGAGCGTGACCGCTCGCCCATTGCTCGTCAACGAATCGTTAGGACTCGACCCGGATCCGAATAAAACCCTCGGCGGATTCGCGCGCAGGCAACAACGATCGATAGGTGTCTCTATCATCGGACATTTCCAAGACTTCATAGCCAGTATTGGAGGAGCGCCAATCGATGAGGTTTTCGGAGAATTCGAGTTGATAAATGGCTTCTGGCTGACCCTGGCGTTTATCGATGTGGATCAGCCAGTAGACATCCTCCGCGCCCGCCAGGTTGATGACTTCGCTAGTGAGGGAGACTTGCGGCATCTCCGGCGACCCTGCCATTATCTCCCAATTGAGAACGCCAGGGGAACCGCCAATGGCGGTACTGGCACGCCAGTTGGCAGGATCAGCCAGGTCCGTTTGGCCATCTCCTTGAATCAGTGATAGGCTATACCCATCGCCGTCGGCGGATTCTGGCCAGGGGGATTGATCCTCATAAGCGATTTCGTGAAGCAGCGTGCCATCATTCACGCTCAATGACAGGGTCTCGCCACCATCATTCAATTTGCCACTCTCAAACTCGGCGATGACAGGAAGACCGGCGCCATAGCGCATGGTAAAGGCCTCCTTGTTCCGCACGAGGAGGGCCGTGGCACCCGGCTCCAACGAAGGAAAGGCAATCCCATCGAGCGTCAACGTGAGTCCTCGCGTGAATTGTAACACGGTGAGATCCAATGGTGTTGCCCCTGCATTGTAGAGCTCGATGAACTCGAAATCGCTCCGAGCATCAAAGCCTGCGGCCTGCTCCATTTCACTTGGCCGAGCCGGATGGTAATGGATCTCACTGATCTTGAGAGTCTCTGCTGTCGGCAAGGCCCCCACGACAAAGGTCGCCTCATTGAGAGCGCTCCATTCGCCATCACGATAGGTGCGCGCGCGGATCATTGCTGAATGCGTGAGTCTCACTCCCGTGCCTTTGTCAACCAACACGGCCGTCGGCGAAATGTCGCCTGATCCATAGACGCGAGGATCGCTACCGTCTGTCGTATAATAGAAATCGCCTCTCTCAGGATTGAAGAGCGTCCCTGCAGACAGACGCAGTTGAAAGCCAGCATCAATACGACCACCATGCTGATTGAAATCAGGAGATTGGATCTTGGGATAGAGGGCGGCGTCTCGGAGTTGCCTCACCAAGATGCCGGTCCGGTGCGGGAAATAGTCCTCTACCAAGCGTTGACGCTCCGCGGCCCATTCGATGTCGCGGGTGTAAGGCTGTGAGGGACGCTTCGCGTCTCCCCAACGAGCCGATTCACCAATGAGGGCGGAATAGATCTCATCGGAACGCTCGTTCCAGCGCCTCAACACGGGTTCAGGCGTGAGCGCGCCTCCATTGAAGAGATGCCGACGAACGTGGTCGGCATAGCGCAAGCGAAACTCCGGCGATTCACGTAGCCTAGCATAGACGAACGAGATACTCCCAGGCACGGCGACATCGATATTGATATGACGATCAGCGTTCCAAAGACTGTATTCCATATCCCAGACAAAGAAGCGAAACGGCGCCCTAGGTTCTCGCTTACGCACCCCACGCATATTGTTCGAATTGAACTCTTCCGGGCCGTCTCGATTGGTCGTGTACTGATGGATCAACATGTAATCAATCAAATCATCGATATCAAGATACGCTTGGATTGCCTCGTAATCCTCCAAGGAACGGATGCCCCCTTGGGCGAGGGCAATCATTTCATTGTAGGCTACGAGATCACCATCAATCGCTTCATTGGTCGTGGTTCTCCGATTGATGGCATCGTACTCATCAGCCGATCCACCAAAGTATTCGGCCGCAAAGTCTGCATCTGGACGCTCCACGGGATTATAAAGCCCCCAATAAAGGCCATTCAGATAGAGATGCACAAACGTGGCATGGCCATCAATCTTGCCCATATCCCGAGCCGTATCTCGGGCAAAGGCATCATGGAGATATTGGGTCTGCTCGGGATCACGAAAGTCCTGCCAGCCCTTGCTCCCCTGAGAACGCAACACAATGCTATCAAAGCGCTCAACAGGTGCATCCTCGAATAAGGGGTAATCCAGTTTCGTTTTCCCATACCGCTCTCGAAACTCCAGCCGCAAGGAATGCTTGGCCGTGATCTCGTGGGGTCGCCAACCGAATCCGTGGATGCGCACGCCACAGTCTTCTTGAAATCCATTGGATCCATCTGGATGAATGAGTTCAACAGAGGCCGCCCGTTCCCAGGCATTCCCGCGTTCGGTCGAATGCGCGTAGATGCCATCCCTGGAACCAAAGAGGTCGTCCATCCCCATCACCACGGACATGGCCGGCAAACTCGTGAGCGCGGACACCGCTTCATCCTTGTAGGCGGGGTCATTGATCACCCGAGAATCCATGGCATAATCGGCCGGGAAATTCACCCATCTGCTAGGGAATCCTTCGGGATCCTCGGGTTGGTTGAGGACCTGTTCTGGGAAGATGTAGGTATGCGTATCGATATTCGTGGGAAGGTGGCCATCCAAGAGAGCCACCGCTCGGAGAACGGTCGTGGTGTCGATGCGAATGGGGCCTTCGTAAAGAGTGCCAATGGGCCCAGTAAAGATGCTCCCTTCACTCGGGATATCTCCATTGGTAGTGTAGATGATTTGCGCGCCTTCCGTCTCAGTCGTGATCTCAACCTCAATCGCCGCGGAATAGAACCCACGGTCCACACTGAACGTTGTATCGGCCACGGCACCCTGGAAGGGAACCCCATTGGCTTCATGGGGCGTTGGTCTCACATAGGCACCATTCGCCGATGCTTCCAAGCCGTAGGCGATATCGGCACGCTGCTCTGGATAGGCAATCATCTGAACCACCACTCCGTTAGGATCGGCCAAGGAAAGAAAGCCGCCCTGCCGACCGAGCGTGAAGTTGGTGCTCATTTCTTGCTTCAAGATGGAGGCACTCGCCTTGCCGCTCGCAAAGATGACCAGATAGGCGCCCGGGCTCACATTGAACGTGCTAGCTTTCCATTTCGTGGGATTGTCAGGATCGTCACTGAGATACCAACCCTCCATATTCTGACTTTCCTCTGTTGCATTCCGAAGCTCGATCCAATCCGCATGATCGCCTTCGCTGGTGACCAATCCGCTCGCATTGACAGCAAGCAATTCGGTGATTTGAAAAGCCGATTCCGCCCAAGCTCCCGGGGAGATGAGAAGCCATACGATGACCAAACGAGAGAAGGTATTCATCAGTTTACGATGACATCGTCAATGTAGAGTCCTCCGCCATTGACCCCAGCCGAGTCGATACTCAGGAATTCAAATTCAACGATGATCTTCCCCTTCTCGACCACCGCAGGAGAGAGCGTTTCAGGACCAAAGAGCGTCCAAGCCTGCATGGGAATCGCGTCATCGACGATCAGTAATGTCGATAACGTTTCGATGAGGACGCCATCCTCATCTCGGAGATTGATGCGGCCACCTCCTTGTTCGTCGGCAGCCAGATCAAGATAATAGGAGAATGACAGTTTCACCGATGTGTCGCCTGCCAAGTCGATCACCGGCGTTCTCAGGGCTATGCCAGCATTGTTCTCGCCGAGGAGCGTCTCCGCATAGGCCGCATCCAGATCGGTTCCATAAACGTTGACGCCACTGTTCGCCTCCGCGGGCCCCACCGCAGTCGGCGTCCCGCGTTCCCACGTCGTTTCACTCTCGATCCCATTGCTCACCACCGTCCAACCTTCATCGCCGCCCTCGAAATCATCGGAAAACGTCGCCGGTGGCGGCACCCGCTTCACTTGGAAGTAGGTTTCGGGCGCACCCGCGGTCTCCACCAGAGCCGCGGTGATCGCGCCTTCGGCAGCAGCCGGAGTCTCCTTGAGAATTCTGGTCCATTCGCCAGGCAACATGGTGGCGCTGGAACGGAGTTCAAAGAACTGTCCCGGCTCCGACGTCCATTCAAGATTGACCATGCCCGCAGCGTCACGGGCCATCGAAGTGATCATGATAGGGGCAATGGGCGTGAAGGAACCGAATACTGCCAGTTCCCCAAGTTGAGGGCCATAAGGCGCTTCAAGGGTATTGATGATTCTGACGAACTGACCGCGTGGTTGGGCGACGCTGAGATCGATCAATTCCGTCATCACGATCTGCTCGGCAACCACTTCGGAATAGACCTCCTCGCCGAGGGAATCGATGATACTGATCGTCACATTCTCCAGACGATCCGCACAACAGGCGTCCCGGAATCCTCGTCCAGTGATCTCGAGCTGGGTGATGGTCGCCTCTTCGCCAAGATCAATTTCGAAGTAATAATGGGCCGCCGCTTCATCAAGGGGGTGCGCAATGGTCGTGAGATCGCTATCGGTGATATGGGCCGTGGAGAATCCCGCCCACGGCTCTACCGGATCACCATCCGCATTGTAGAATTGACCCACCATACCCGCGGCCAGATTCGCACCACTTTCAGGGTCGTTCGGATTGGTTCGACGCTCCAACTCGGTGCCATCCGAAGTGCCGTCACCATCCGTATCCGCCAAGGTCGGATTGGAACCGGTATCCGTCGCACTCACAAAGACACCTGTGTTGGTCTCCGCACCATCGCTCAGGGTGTCCTCATCGGTATCCGCTGAAAGAGGATCCGTGGCCGGGCGCCCATCGGCACCCGCAATCTCCGCTCCATCGAGGAGCCCATCGCCATCACTATCCGGATCTTGCGGATCGGTTCGCGCGTTGAATTCCCCGATGTTGGAGAGGCCATCGTCATCCGGATCGCCATCGGCGCCGTTCATTCCCGCGGCGGAATTCGCGTCCAGGTTATTGGCGACTTCCCACACATCGGGCAGGCCATCGCCATCTTGGTCATCTGTGGTGCCCGCCATCCCAAATACCGCCATTTCATTGATCTGCGGCCCATAATCCGATCCACTTGTATTGATGATTCGAATGAATTGGCCTTTCGGCGAGGCTTCCGAAAGATCAATGGTCTGCGTTTCAATGATCTGGCCGGTCAAGACCTGGCTATAAACTTCCGATCCCACGAGGTTTCGAATGGAAAGAGTCGCATCCTCAAGGCGTTCTTGGCAGCAATTGGCGCGCCCAGTCAATTCCATACCCGTGATCACAAACTCACCACCCAGGTCGACCTCATAATAATAATCCCCCGAAGCTTGGTCGTTGGGATGGGAGAGCGTCTCAATATCGCCATCAATGATATTGCCAGGGGGAAATCCAGGCCAGGGCTCCACAGGATTGCCATCCGCATCATAGAACTGGCTCATCTTGCCCAGGACAAGATTACTGCCAACACTCGCATCATTAGGGTCACTCTCATTCTGAACCTCGACCCCATCGTGCGTGCCATCGCTATCGGTATCTGTCAGGGTAGGATTGGAGCCCGTATCCGTCGCGCTCACAAAGACGCCCGTATTCGTTTCCACCGCATCACTGAGCCCATCAGCATCCGTATCGACCAGCAATGGATGGGTCGCGGGACGCGCGTCGGCACCCGCAATCTCGGCACCATCCAGGAGGGTATCATCATCACTATCAGGATCCTGGGGATCCGTCTTCGCTTCATACTCTCCCAGGTTCGATAAGGCATCTTCGTCAGGATCGCCCGCCGCGCCGTGCCTCCCTTCGGCAGACGTCTCATCTAGCCCATGAGTCAATTCCCAGCTATCTGGCAAGCCATCACCGTCTTGATCCACGATCGGGTCGAGCACAGCCGCACGGATTTCCATGAGAGTGAAATAGCTGCCCGCGGGATTCTCCGTATCCCGAGCAATCAGGCGCAAGCCATCAACGCTTTCGTTCCCCTCATAACGCACGCGGAGATGATTGGGGTTCGCATTCTCGATCGCCAGATTGGCAAAGGTCTCGACAACGGTCTCACCCGAATAGAGCACCACATCGAAATCGTCATCACGCAGTTCGCAGCATTCGTTGCTATCCCTTCCATACAGATCGATCACCAAGGACGCCCCCTCCGCAAGCGTCACCGGCTCGAAAGTGAAGCCAAGGGTCACCTCTACACCATCCGCCTCATTGCCATGAAAACCATTCACGCCTCCGAACACCTGATCGGGAAGATTGGCCGTCGGATCTTCACCTTCATAAGCGAAGGGATCGTCGAGCACGCCCTCCCAAGCACTGCCAAACCCCGGGACCGAACTATGATCGGCATCGGGACTCAGGGCGACCAATGAAGCGGCCATCAGCGGAGGAGATGCAAGGAGCCAGATGGCAGCCGTGAAAGACAGGTGCGCGTGCACAGAGACACGCGACAGGGATTGAGGAATGAAAGACATCGTGATCAAGGGATTGATTGAAATGGACGGCAACCGAACCGCCTTCCAAGTGTCCCCCCGGAGCCCAACCCTTGTCACGCTCTTTGCAGCGGTTTCCCAGTTGCTCTCGACTGATGAAATCGTGCATGGTCGCTCATGATGACGGTCTTCTTGCGAATCGTAGCCGTGCTCGGCTATGTGGGTGGTGCGTGCCTGAGCGCTACGCCTAACATTGTCTTGATCGTGGCGGATGATCTGGGGTATGGGGATCTCGGATGCTATGGGAGCACGCGGAATGCCACGCCTCACATTGATGCGCTTGCTGCCGGTGGACTTCGTTTCACGGATTTCCATTCTGCTGGCCCGATGTGCAGCCCGACGCGGGCAGCGATGTTGACCGGTCAGTATCAACAACGCTTCGGGCGGATGTTTGATAGTGCGTTGTCAGGGAAGGCGCATCGTGAGACGGGACTGCCTCCTCATGCCGTGACCATGGCCGAGCTGCTGCGCGCGAAAGGCTACGCGACGGCGTGCTTTGGCAAATGGCATCTAGGTTACCAGGCGCCCTATCTACCGACGGATCATGGGTTCGACGAATTCCGAGGGCTCGTTTCAGGTGATGGTGACTATCACTCGCACATTGATCGCTCGGGCAATGCGGACTGGTGGCACAATGATCGTTTGCAGCCGGAGACGGGTTACACCACGGAGCTGCTGACGGCACACAGCGTGCGTTTCATTCGGGAACACCGCGATCGCCCGTTCTTTCTCTACCTGGCACATCTCGCCATTCACTTTCCCTGGCAAGGCCCGGAGGATCCGGTCCATCGGCAGTTAGGCAACGACTATCACGCGGACAAGTGGGGGATCATTCCCGATCGCAGTCATGTCGCTCCTCATGTCACCGCCATGGTGGAGGCGCTCGACGCGAGTACCGGCAGGATGCTCGCGGCCTTGCGTGCCCATGGTCTTGAGAACGAAACGCTGGTTGTCTTCACTTCGGACAACGGCGGCTACCTGACCTACGGCGAGGATTTCAAACAGATCTCTCATAATGGCCCCCTCCGCGGTCAGAAGACCGAGCTCTATGAAGGTGGGCATCGTGTTCCCACCATCATGCGGTGGCCGGGAAAGATCGCCCCTGGACTGACTGACGCCATGGGCCATTCGATTGATCTCTTGCCGACGTTCGCGATGTTGGCTGGCATTGAGGAGAGCGCTTACACCACCGATGGGTTTCCGTTGCATCCCGTGCTGTTTGAACGCACGGCTCTGCCCGAGAGAACCCTCTATTGGCGTGCCGATAACTCATGGGCCATTCGCAACGGTGATTGGAAACTGGTGCACGAGTACGGGAGAACAGAGCTCTATCATCTTGCCCATGACTTGGCAGAGAGCCGCAATGTGATGGGCGAGCACGGCGAACGCGCCTTGGCGTTGCAGCAGGCTTGGAAGGCCTGGGAAACGGAGGTGAATCCGTGAAGCCGCTCGCGAGCACGGTCGCGACCGTCGCCCTTTCCATCTATCTCGGCAGCTACTTCATCTTGCGCCCCACTGGTCTAGCAGAAAGCTATCCGCCGGAGACAAAGACATACGGGCTAGAATTGACAGGACCGAAGACACCGCGCTGGTATCGGAATACCCTTCAGGCTGTCTTCCTCCCACTCCGCATTGCTGATCCCGCACACGTTGATTTCATCAGCCCTCATGGGATTCGGTTTGAAGATGAATTCAGCTATTGATCCCTGATAGGATCAAGAGACTAACTCGCTGACATCGCGTCACTAGGGCGCGTTTTCTAACATGATCAGATCGGTTACCCGAGTCGCATCTCGACGCCGAGGACGTGGGTGCCTCCTGGCGGGACAGTGATCTTGTCGGGGCCAGCGTTGGCCGTTTCCACACACAGCATTTCTTGATACTCCTCGTCGCCAAAGTCTCCCATGCGCTGGGATTTCGCGATCCAGGGATTCCAAACCACGGTGGATTGGCTGCCTTCCTTGCTGATGACGACCCGACGTTGCCACGTGCGATCGACCACCTCACAGGTCGCCTTGGTTTCCGTGTAGATGCGATCGACTTCCTCAGCGAATGTGATAGGGCCCGATTGATGCTTACGTTGGCAGTCATCCAACGAATCGATGTAGGATGCCCCATCTAGCCCTTCCACAGAGGCTTGGCTAATGTGAGAGACACCAAAGTAGGTATGCAGCGCCCCGGTGTACGTGAACGGCTCGTCACTGGGATTGTGAACGGTCAGGCGCACCTGGAGGGACGCTTCTAGCATCACCTCGTAGCTGAGGACGAACGCGTGCGGCCACAGGGCACGTGAGTCCTCCGAATCTTGCAAACGCAGTTGAAGCCGCCGGCTTTCCCCGTCACTTCTTGCCGCAGTCACTTCCCAAAGGGATGTCCGCGCGAATCCGTGCGCTGGTTTTGACGCATCGTTAGGATGATTGGCGAACCAGGGCCAGCAGATTGGGATCCCTCCGCGGATGGCTTTGCCTTCTTGAAATAGAGCCGCTTGGCTAAGCCAGAGAATGGGCTTCTGTCCATGGGGTTCATAGGAAAGGACATGGGCACCATGCAGCGTCACGCGAACCTCGCCGTGATCATTGGAGAGGCGCACAGCAGGCAATCCCCCAGGACCGCTTTCGACGTGGATGCCACTCGTTTCCCATCGTGCCTTCAAGTCGTCAATCATGGGGGCATCTAATGCCATGGCCACGCGCCTTCAAGCAGAGAGATCATTTCCTAACAGAGCTTCATGAGACTCCCGGCGACGGCCTCACCCATTTCTCCTTGCCAACAACGACAATGGCTTTATCATTTAACCAGATGGTTAAATATCCTGACGCCGATCTCGATCCTCTCTTCCACGCGCTGGCCGACCCCACGAGGCGGCGTTTGGTGGAGCGATTGGGGAGAGGGGAACACACGGTTTCCGAATTGGCGGCGCCGCTGGCCATGTCGTTGCCAGCGGTTTCGAAGCATTTGGGCGTGTTAGAGCGGGCAGGCCTGCTCACGCGACGGCGTGAGGGGCGGCATCACCGCTTGCAGTTGGCGCCCGAAGGGTTGCAACCCGCGCTGGGATGGCTGGAACAGCATCGTCGGCTGTGGGAAGGGAGTTTCGACCAATTGGATGCCTATTTGAATGGCCAACCTGGACACCCATGAATCTCAACGCGCCTTCCTCCAGCTCTCGCGTTCTGGATATCGAGCGCGTCTTTGCGGCGCCCCCCGAACGCGTGTTCGCTGCCTTTGCCGACTACGAAGCGATGGCCATGTGGTTTGGGCCGGGTCCCTGTCACGTGACTGATGGAGAAATCGATTTCACGGTCGGTGGCCGCTATCGTTTGCGCCTGGAGACAGATGGGCACGGCCCTATCGAGGTCACCGGCATCTATCAAACCATCGAGCGCCCCACCCGGCTGGTGTTCAGTTGGCAATGGCAAGGTAACCCTGCCTTTGCTCCCGCGCCATCGGTCGTTTCGTTAGCGTTTCAAGCGCATCCAGAGGGCTGTCTCTTACATCTTCGTCAAGTCGGCATCGATGACGCCGAGGTGCGGGCCGACCACCGCGCAGGCTGGAACGGGACCTTTGACAAACTCGCGCACCGCTTCACGGGCGGCTCTCATTTCCACTAACAAACCCATTGAACTAACTGAAACACGACACCACGAATACCTCATGAGCGACGACTGTTCCACGACTGAAGAAGACAAGACGCCTGGCATTGTCAGCTGGCACGAATTGGTGACCCAGGATCCTGACGGAAGCCGAGCATTCTACACCGCACTGCTCGGGTGGACGGAAGAGTCCATGCCCATGCCGGACGGGTCCACCTACACCATGTTCAAGACAGGCGAGCGCCCCGTCTGCGGGATGGTGAAACCGCCGGCTGAGAAGGGGGAGGTGCCCACCACTTGGGTCAACTACATCACGGTGGAAGACCTGGAGGCGACGGTGGCGAAGGCCGAATCTCTCGGCGCGACCATCTGCATGCCGATCACGGAGATCCCCGGCAAGGGACGCTTCGCCGGCCTATCAGATCCGCAAGGAGCTCCCATCGCCTTCTGGCAGTTCCTGGACTCCTAGAAACAAGCCCTTTGGGCCAACGGTCTGCGACGAGCGGTGAGCGCATCGCCGTCGCAGGCCGGTGGCCACATGGCGCTTGCCGAGGCTCCAACCTCGCGCCATGATTTGCCATGTCTTCCCACCCATCCGAAGCCCAAGAAGGTGAAGAACGCCGTCGCCGCGTGCGGAAGAAGCGTCGTGTGACCCGAGTGACGGTGGATGGGAAAGAAATCTCCGGCGACCTCCTCAAGAATCCGTCCTCGCTCGAGTTTCCCGATCCCACGCGACGCCTGCGCAAGTGGTTGATCGCTCTGTTTATCCTCATCTTTGTGGGGCTCTCGGCCCTGCTCTTTCTCAAAGTGGGTGACTGGATGCCCACGGACGTGGGCGACACTCCAGAGCTGAATCGCTAGGTTTCGCCAAAGAGCTAGGCGATCGCATTCGTCAAGTCTGCTTTCCAAAGAGCGAGTTGGCGATCGCGGGCCTGCCCGCCTGGCATGCGGAGAAAGTAGGCGGGATGCCAGGTGGCCCATACTCGCTCGGCTAGCTGGCAATCGGGGCATGGTCCTCGCTGTTGTGCCATGGCGAACTTCGGATGAATGAGCGCTTTGGCTGCGGTGGCGCCCAAGCAGATCAACACGCGCGGGCGCACCTTCATGATTTCGGCGAGGACCCATGGCCGGCAGACATGCACTTCTTGGGCAGTGGGCGTTTGGTGAAGACGCCGTTTGCGTTCACGACGCCATTTGAAATGCTTCACCGTATTCGTGATGTAGAGCGCGTCTCGATCAAGGCCAATGTCAGTCAATGCACCGTCTAACAAAGCCCCAGCGGAACCCACGAAAGGGGCGCCCGCAAGATCCTCGGCATCGCCAGGCTGCTCGCCCACAAGCATGATCTCAGCGTCTTCCGGCCCTGTGCCGAGCACGGTCTGCGTCGCACGCTCATGCAAGGGACAGGCCTGGCAGTGGCGGGCGGAGGTGCGCAAGACCTCCCAACTGAGGTCCTCGCCACACTGGAGCGCATCCACGGGGGCGAGCACGCTTACGGGCGATTCCGTCGGCGGCACGCCCGCAGGAAGGCGTGCCGACACGTGCGCGCGACGGCTGGTGGGCGCCTCGACCATGGTAGCGACTCGATTAGCAGCTTTGCTAGTAAGCTCCGCAATCAAAGGTGCTTCGGGCAAATTCTTCCAGTATTTCTTAGGCATCTCCGATTGCATGGCATCGAGTTTGAGCCGCGCGGGATTGAAGATGTGCGCGTAGTAACTTCGCCAATATTCTTCCAGCGCATCTTCCTGTGGGGCCTCGGCTCGCGGTACCCCTTCCGTGAATCGCAGGGTAGCGCCATCCCAATGCGCACACTGCAATGGTGTGAGGATGGACCAATCCATGTTGGCGAACCGCTTGGCAAAGAACGGAGCTGTGAGTTCCACGATGGCGTGCTCCGGCTCAAACCACGCTACGAATTGCTCTCGTCGATTCGCGGATGCTTCACCCACCTTACGGAAGCGCACGAAAGCTTTCATCTTATGCCGATCACGACGCACCGCGGCAGCCCATCCTTCTAACTTTCGCACATCCGCATCCACCCGCACCTGCATGAGTTGGCGTTCATCTCCATGGGTGAGTCGCCAGGCGACGCGATAGAGCAGGCCCCATTTCTCATCTGTCCGATGGCAGGAGACGAGTTCCGCCAACTCCATGAAGGCTCTCGGGATGCGCGGTGGTTTGCCTGAGGCTGCCGGAAGGGCATCGCTCTCGATGTCTTCAAAGAGACTCGCATTGCCCCTCTCGCCATCTTCCCAAAGCACGGAATCAGGAGGCACCGCGGCTACGAGCAAGGAACGCGCGCGCGCACGCCAGGCATCATAACGCGGTTCAATCGCGACGGTCTGCATGATCGATCACTGCTCCCCAGTACGCGCCGCTTCCTTGGCTTGAGCAAAGGCAAATTCCATTTGCGTGGGTTTCGGCGCCAAGCGCTCTCGTAATCGATCACTGTCCAAACCCAACCGATGCGGATGGTGATCGACCGTGATGATGAAGGGGAGGCATTGTTTCAATGAAATCCCCAGCTTCCGCAGGTCTTCCAGACGCAGGGATGACCAGCGACGAATCTTAAGGATGCGTTCAACGGAGCGCACGCCGATCCCAGGCACGCGAAGCAGCCACTCTCGGGACCCGCGATTCACGTCGACGGGAAAGACATCCCGCGAACGCAGGGCCCAGGCAAGCTTCGGGTCAATGTCCAATGCCAACTGCGGATGGTCACTGGGAGCGATCTCATCGACAGTGTAACCATAGAAACGCATGAGCCAATCACTCTGATAGAGCCGGTGCTCGCGAATCAACGGCGGCTGCTGCACGGGTAGGATGGGCGACGTGCTTGGGATCGGGCTGAATGCAGAGTAATAAACGCGCTTCAATCGGTAGGCACCGTAGAGGACATCCGCACGTTCTAACAATTGCCTATCTGGCGCCTCATCGGCACCGACGATCATCTGGCTGCTCTGACCCGCCGGCGCGAAGGGGCGCGGCTTGGCCGATTCAGGCACGCGCGAGCGCTGACGCTCCCCATCGGCCTCGATCCGTTGGCGGATCCCTCCCATGGCCTGTTGCGTCCGATTCAGATTCTTCTCGGGCGCCAATCGATCCAAGCTCTGCTGAGTCGGCAATTCAATATTGATGCTAATCCGGTCTGCATACTCGCCCGCTTGATCAATCAATGCCTGTGACGCTTCGGGAATGGTCTTCAAATGGATGTATCCCCGAAAGGCATGGTCGACACGCAACTGACGGGCCACCTCGACGACACGCTCCATCGTATGATCCGGATTGCGAATGATGCCCGAACTCAGGAAAAGCCCTTCGATGTAATTGCGCTTATAGAACTCAAGCGTGAGCGAAACGACTTCCTCCACGGTGAACTGGGCGCGTCGCACATCACTGGATCGCCGATTCACACAATAGTGACAGTCGTAGATGCACGCATTTGTCAGCAGGACTTTGAGCAATGAAATGCAGCGGCCATCGGGCGCGTAGCTGTGACAAATGCCCGCGCCGCCCGTCGACCCTACCCCCTTGGTCGTGCCTCCCGAGTGCCGGCGCACGGATCCACTGCTGGCGCAGGAAGCGTCATACTTGGCAGCATCCGCCAAGATCTCTAATTTGGTTTTGAGTTGCATGGACACTGTTCATTTGAGTATATCGCGCAGCGTCAGGATGCAAAGAGAATCGCGCCACAGCCGCTACGGGTCCTTGCTGGCAATTGCCTCCGCGCACTGGAGCCCCGAGCGGATCGCGCCTTCGATCGAGGCCGTTTCGCAGTAGTCGCCACAGAAATAATGGCCCGCATGAGTGCGGAGAGCCCTGGTTCGATTGGGCGGCTGAGCTGGGAGTGCCTTGGGAATATGATAGGTGCGCAGCGGGCGCCACTGGCGCGCCTCGGGGCCAAACCAGCGTGCAAGTTCCTTCTGCACGCGTGCTTCTAAACCCTCTTCTTCATGCCGACCCAAGACAGAAACGGAGACAAGCGCCTTGCCGGGAGGCGCCACATTCGGAGAGAGATCACTCAGCACACACACATTGTTCACCAACGCATCGGCATCCGCATTCAAAGCAATGATCGCTTCCTTGAGCGGCGACTGATCAGCGCTGAAGTAGAGGCCCACGACGGATCGCCACTGCACGGCACTCCCACCAGATCCTGGCACCAACCGCCGCGCTGTGTCCACATCTGTCGCGAGCACGACCACATCCGCCTCTAGTGATTCTCCTGACGCCAAGGTCACTTTGTTAGGAGAAACCGAGGTAACCGTAGCCTCACAGCGAATGGCCTCCGATGGGAGGCGTGCCGCCAGTTGGCGCGGAATGGCCCGCATGCCGTCGGCTGGAAGGGTGGCATATCCCTTTGCAAACATCTTGAAGGTGAACAGAAACAGACGACACGACGTTTCTAGAGCGCGTTCCAGAAAGATTCCTCCATAAAACGGTCGGAAGAAGGACGCGATCATCCCCTCCGAGAATCCGAATTCGCGCAAATAACGTTCTGTCGTCTGGTCCTTGGTTTCCGCGATCTCCTCTTCACTCATGCGGAGAGCCTTGCGACGGAGCTTCCCCACGAGCCATTTGTCACGGAGCGTTCCGATAGGTTGCCATGCCGTGCCAAGAAGATGTTGAGGACAACGAAACACATCCATCATGCGATGCGTGCGTCCCTGGCGATGCACCAGGGCACCGGGGCGGAAGCGTTGTAGAGCCAACGCCTCCAGATCGACCACTTCACTTGCGACCGGATAAGCACTGAGAAACACTTGAAACCCATGATCTAACAGAAACCCGTCCTGTTCATCGGTTCGCACGCGGCCACCGATCGTCTCCGAGCTTTCCACGACGAGCGGTTCCCAATCCATTTCCTGAAGTCGCCAAGCACAGGCGAGCCCGGCCAGACCGCCTCCAACAATCACTGCTTTCTTCCGTGGGTTCGTCATGATGTGAGATTGCTGTTGAACCTTTAAACTAGAATCACCCGAGCCCGTCGAGAAAGCTTTCCGCCTGCTCTTGATGCCGATTCAAGGTCTCTTGCTTCATCCGATCCAATTGTTTCGCCATCATGCCCAATCGATGCTGCGATCGAAAGAAATCCTCATGGCTTTTGATGAATGTCCAGAAGAGGCCATCCCAGACATCGCACCAATCGCCCTTGGAGAAATCGCTCATCTTACGAACGTAATTCGACCCCGAAATGTAGGGTTTGGTGGTGAACGCCCCACCATCGGCAAATTGACTCATGCCATACACATTCGGAACCATGACCCAATCATAGGCATCCACGAAAAGCTCCGAGAACCAGTTATAAACTTTGGTGGGATGAAAGCCGCAGAGCAGCATGAAATTGCCCACAATCATCAGGCGCTCGATATGATGACACCAGCCATGCTCTAACACCCGGTGAATGACACAATCCACCGGCGCGATTCCTGTCGTTCCCTCATAAAAAGCTTTGGGAATGGGCTTGTCTTCAAATTCCCAAAAGTTGCCTTGTCGACACGAAACGCCCAGATGCACATACGCCCCTCGAATAAACTCGCGCCAGCCAATCAGTTGGCGAACAAGGCCTTCCAGGCAATTGATCGGGATCTTCTTGTCTTTGGCATAGGCCAACGTGCGCTCGAGAACCTTCTCAGGCGTCAATAAGCCAATGTTCAACATGGGCGTGAGCACACTGTGAAAGAGCACGCGCTCACGATAGGAGATGGCATCTTCATAATCGCCAAAGAGATGGAACCGCTTTTCCAGGAAATCTTCGAACCAGCGTTCGGCTGAGCCATGAGAAACCGGATAATCAAAAGCCTCCGCGTCCCCGAAATAATCGCCAAAGGTCTCTTTCGTATAAGCAATCCCTTCTTTAATCGCATCCGTCTTGCGTGCCCCTGGATCCTTCGGCACCTCGAGACCTTTGCGTGGCATCGGCTTGCGGTTGTCTTGATCAAAACTCCATTGCCCACCCTCGGGTTTCCCGTCGCCATCCACGAGCACGCCCATGCGGACGCGTTGACGCTCATAAAACTTGGCCATGAACGGCCGTTTCTTTCCTTCAAAGGATTCAGCCAGCCAATCGCGAGGCGACACAAACATCGGGGTGTCGTATTCACAAAGGTTGATCTCATGCGTTTCGGCCGCACGTTTCAGCCGTTTCTCCAAAAGGAAATCAACCGGATCAGCATAATGAAAGGTATCGAAACCCGAGTCGATCAAGCCCTTCACATGATCACTAATCACCGCTCCTTTGACGTGATCACGATAATGCACGTCATGACCGCGTTGCGCCAATGTGGCCGCGTATTGCTTCATGGAAGCACGATGCAAGACGATCTTCTGTTGATGAAAGGCCAACGCCACATGGGGATCCCCAAAGAGAAGACTCTCTTCGATCAAGATCACCGGACGCTCCTTTGAAATCGCCGGATGCGGATCAAAGAGTTGATGAGGGAAGACGAGAGTGCAGTCGGCCATGTTAAGACTTTGGGTCGGTGGACGTTGACAGCACAGACGCTAGGGTCTCCCCAGCCGTCAATCCAGACAGGGCTGCGCCTTCCACGCGTCCGCCTACGAGACCGTCACCAGCGATGCCCAAGCGAATCGCCGGGTCTATATAGGCTTCTTCATGATAGCGATTCAAGGGGCGGCTATACCCCCAACGGTGCCCTTGATAGGACACCACTTTTGCCTGAAGATGAGGAGCGGCCGCCTCCAAAAGCTTGGGAATGCGAATGGCATTCTCCACATCCCAATGGCTCTCCGCGAACGCCATCGTGCTATGAATGGTCACGGAGGGAATCGTCGAAATGCCTTTGTGGAAATTGTCCGCCATCCACCGGATCGGTTCCCCTTCCACCACCATGGCACCCGCATGGCCGGTGATGGCACTCGGGCGATCTAGAATTGCCAGCGCGGCGATGCATCGTTCAAATGCGATTGCTCGCAACGCGCGCTCGTCAGCTTCTGCAAGCGCCACCCCGCCGCGGTCAAGCATGGCAAGCGCCTGCGGGACGGGTGCCGTGATCAGCAGGCCTGTAGAGCGGAATACCTTGCCGCCATGCGTCGTCGTCGTCCATTGATCGGTCTCCACACGGACGCTCTCTACTAACGTTTCGCGCTCGATCACTAGATTCTCTGCTAACGCTTTGGCGATCGCCGTCATGCCGGGCTCCCCTCGGTAGTGTATCCCTTTCTCCCCATGCGTGTACCACCCTTTCACCAAACCAGCGGTTTCCCATTGCGCCACCCACTGGAGGAAACGCGCGTCGCACGCTGTGAAGAACTGGGCGCCATGATCAAAGACAGCGCCCTCGGCACGACGCGTCGCCATGCGGCCACCCACGCCTCGCCCTTTCTCCAACACATGCACCGACAGGCCCGCTCGGCTCATCGTGGTCGCTGCGAGGAGGCCGGCAATGCCAGCCCCAATGACAAGGCAATCGGAAAACACAGGATCTGGGTGGGGAGAGACAGTCACCAGCAAGTGTTCCGCGTGCAAGCACGGCAATGCCACCAATTGTTCCACAAACTGAACAAGCACCTTCCACCAGTTCATCATCCTTGCATGTTCCCAAGAACGCACGTTGATTCCCTGATGCGTGGTCAGTTCTCAGATTGGAGGCTTTCAAGATCCTATCCTACCTCCCTCACAAGTCTCGAACGGCGTCTGTTCGGCCAGTGTTCACAGATCCTCAGACTATCTATGAGAAGAACGCGGTCATAGCGTCTCGCACCAAACCCGGAAATGACGTCTACCCAGAACATGTCTGACGATCTCACCAAATCCGCCTGCCTCAATTACCTCTGTTGGGAGGACACCGATGTGGAGGCGGCGCGGCGTCTCTTTGAAGAGAATCCTGACATCACGCAAACGGATCTTCATAGCGCCTGCTGTGTTGGGGATGTGGAGGCGGTGGCCAGGCACCTGACAGACGATCCGGCAGCGGTGCGACGCCGAGGCGGGCACTTCGATTGGGAACCGCTGATGTATGCGTGTTACTCTCGCCTCTTCCTTCCTGACAAATCCACCTATGAAGTAGCAGCGTGTTTGCTAGAGCATGGAGCCGATCCCAACGCGCATTTCATGTGGGGTGATCAGTATCGCTTCACCGCGCTCTGTGGGCTATTTGCCGAAGGCGAGAGCGGACCGATCAAATATCCCGCCCACCCCGAATGCGCGCGCTTCGCTCGGCTCCTTCTTGAGGCCGGGGCTGATCCAAACGACGGTCAAGCCCTCTACAACACGATGTTCACGCCGGACGATACCTGTCTTGAACTGATGTTAGCTTATGGGCTCAACGCCGAGCATCGTTGCAATTGGCTCTTACAGGATTGCCAAGGAGGCGAACTCAAACCCCATCCAGAACAGACCCTGCGTTACCAACTGAAGTACGCCATCAAGGCTGGCTACCGTGCGCGGGCACGATTGCTCATGGATCACGGGGCCACGCTCTTGAATCTCGAAGGCGAAGCGCCTTTACACAAGATGGCATTGTTAGCGGGAGAACCCAAGATTGCTGAAGACCTTCTGGCCAAGGGGGCCCCTCCCGCAGCGTTGGAAGGGGTTGAGGCTTTCGCAGCGGCGTGTTTGGCAGGCGACGAGGCGACGGCTCGCGCATGGCTGGCGGAGGATCCAGACTGGATGGTGCGCACACAGAAGGCTTTCCCAGAATTGCTGGAGGGTCCCGCCGAGAGGGGTCGAGAATCCATCATGCGCCTGCTTGTCGATCTGGGGGCCGATTTGCATGCCCATCGGTCCCCGCTCTTCACGGCCGTGTGGCATGGACAGATGGCCATGGTGAAGCTCCTCATCGCCCTGGGAGCGGATCCCACCATTCGTGATCCCACCCACCATGCCACGCCCAAACAATGGGCCATCTACCAAGGCGATCGCGAGGCCATCCGCACCTACCTGGAGCAGGTGGAGGACTCTGGAATGGCGTGACTTCGGAGGTCGACATCCGGCCATCGATCATTGATATTGCCCGCCACATGATTTCCGAAAACGACCAGGTGCTCATTGATACGTGGAAAGGTCAACCCGCCCCACTCTTGCCTCTCTTGCATGCCTTTCACGACCGCGATGGGTACCTTTCGGAAACGGCCATGCGCGCGGTATCAGAGGCGCTCCGAATCCCGATCGCCGAGCTGTGGGGAACCGTCACGTTCTACCACCACTTTGCTCGCGAAGCTCCGGGAAAGGCTGCGCCGCGAGTGTGCACGGGAAATATCTGCTGCCTTCGCGGGGGCAATGCCTTGTTAGAAGAACTCAAAGATGAAGGAGCTACCGGCATGGCCTGTGCCGGACGTTGTGATGAGCCCATTCCCGTCATCTGGGGAGACCGCGTCCTCGTCGGTACTTCCAAAGATGCCTTGGAGGAGAGATCCACGCCCTTGCCCGTTCCCAATCCAGGCGGCTATGAGGAATGCGCCTTCGCGCACATCCGCGCGGAAGGGCGTGCGACTCTAGCAGGCTACCAAGCCACTGGAGGTTACGAAGGCCTTCAGAAGGCACTTGAGGGCACCCCGGATGATTTGATCGCCTTGATCACCGCCTCCAAACTCGCCGGGCGCGGCGGGGCAGGCTTTCCCACCGGAGTGAAATGGAAAGCGGTCGCCCATGCGGAGGGCGATCCCAAATCGATCGTGTGCAACGCCGATGAAGGGGAGCCGGGGTGTTTCAAGGACCGCACATTGATGGATTACGACCCTCACGCTATCATCGAAGGCATGCTGCTCGCGGCCTACGCGACCGGAGCGCCCCAGGGATTCATCTACCTCCGCTACGAGTACCCGCAAACGCTACCCATTCTGCAACGCGCCATCGATGAAGCAACAGCTGCCGGATGGCTTGGCGAGAACATTGGAGGGAAAGACGGCTTTCACTTTCATTTGTACATTCGCCGTGGTGCGGGTGCCTACATATGCGGTGAGGAAGGCTCTCTTCTCAATAGCCTGGAGGGTAAGCATCCCTTTCCACGCAATAAACCTCCCTTCCCCGTGACACATGGATATGATGATCTCCCCACAGTCGTGAATAATGTGGAGACCCTCGCATCCGCTTCTCACATTGCACGAAAGGGAGCCGACTGGTATTTGGGTTTGGGCCTGGGTGACCACGCGGGCACCAAAGTGATCAGTTTGTCAGGGGATATCCAACGGCCCGGCAACTATGAAGTGCCCTTTGGCCTCCCCTTGCAAACACTCCTCCAGGAATGGGCAGGCGGGCCTCTCGAAGGCAGGCAAATCCAAGCGGTCACCATGGCCGGGCTCTCTGGCGGCTTCCTTGCAGGAGACGATCTCAGCGTGACTCTCGATGACGCTAGCATTCGACCCAAAGGATCCTTCCTCGGAGCAGGTGGCATCATGGTCTTTGACGATTCCAGGGAGATGGTGCAAATCGCGCACGATGCCATGGCCTTCTTTGCCCACGAATCCTGTGGCAAGTGCTTCCCCTGCCGCATCGGCACCCAACGCCTGACCGAACGCCTGGCGCCCAATGGGCCCAAACCGGAGACGTCTGATGCCTGGCATGAGGAAGTCGCCGATATCAATGCCACCATGAAAGCCACCAGCGCGTGCGGGCTCGGCATGGCCGCGCCTCACGTCACCGAGAGCCTCATGCGCTATTTCCCAGACGCGCTTGAGAAGCATCTGTCTACCTAACTGAATCTCTAGAGCGGCTAGAATGAACCATTCTTCCCCAGTCTGACAATTTCATTGATCCTCATAGCATACGGCGCTAGCCTCGCGCCGTGATGCACGCACGTTCTTTCCTGACACTCCTCTCGACGGCTCTTCTCACCACTTCCCTCAGCGCGTTGGAGGTGACCAATACCAACGATTCTGGTGCAGGCTCCCTCCGGCAAGCGATCCTCGATGCCAACGCCGCCACGGGCTCCACGACGATCACCTTTGCCATCCCGCAAACAGATCTCAATTTCATTGGCGGGATCTACATCATCCGGCCACTTTCAGCTCTCCCACCTCTCACGAATGGGACGAAGATCGATGGCTCTGGGTTGGCAGATACCAATACCAATGGACCTGAGATCGTGCTAGACGGCGTTCAGCTCTCTAATGGACCAGGCCTTACGATCAATGGGATCGGCTGCGGCATCCACCACCTCGCCATTGGAGATTTCACCGGCACCGCCATTGTCATCACCAGTGAGCAAGCCGTCGGCAATGTGGTCACTGGGTGCTATCTGGGCACCGGACACGATGGCGCTTCCACCACATCCGGTAATCTCGGAGGCATCGTTCTCAGTGATGGTGCAAGCGGCAATCGTATCGGTGGCCCCACGGAAGCAGAGCGCAATGTGATCGCCGGCAATCAGGGAGCCGGGATTTCGCTAGGAAATCAATGTGCGGATAATGTGATCCAAGGGAATTATATTGGCGTCAATCGCTTGGGAACAGCGGCCCTCGCCAATGGCAGCGGGATCGAGGCTCAACAGGGTAGTTCTAACAATATCTTTGGCGGTACCGGCACCCTAGAGGGCAACGTGATTTCAGGCAATACTGGCCACGGAATCCAACTTCGGGATGCCACACAGTCCACCATCATCGGTAACATCATCGGACTTGATGTGAGCGGAGCCAATGCCATCCCCAATGGCAACGATGGGATCCTCATCGATGTCCATTCCCACTCGACGGTGATCGGGGGAACGGCAGCGGGAGCCGGCAATGTGATCTCGGGAAACACGGACTCCGGCATCGCCGTGCGTTCCATTGCAAATGATTGTCAGATCATCCATAACATCATCGGTCTCAACGCCGCTGGGGATGCGGACCGCGGCAATGGCATTCACGGCATCTTCCTCGCCGCTACCCTACGGCCTGTCATTCAGGGCAATGTGATCTCCGGCAATGGGGATCACGGTATTTCAATGGCCTACGCAGGAGCGCCTACCGGAGGCGATGGCGTTCCGGATCAAGATGGGCTCATCCAAGGGAACATCGTTGGCCTCGATGCAACGGGCGCCAACGCGATCGGCAACGGCAAGTCTGGATTGGAAATCGGACTGGCCAGCCACGGCAATCAAGTGGGTGGCCGCACCCCTGCCGAGCGAAACCTATTCTCCGGAAATGGCGAGTTTGGCATCTTGATCCATAAGAGCTCTGCCCCAGGTGAAGATCAGCCCCCGCGCCGCAATGTGATCGAAGGCAATTGGATCGGTCTTCCGCTAGTGGGCACTCAGTCCGTGGGCAACGGCTCAGCAGATACGGATAACCCAGACGCTGCTGGCGGCATCGCCATCCTCCATGGCATCGACAATGTCATCGGCGGGACCGCCGCTGGAGCCGGGAATGTCATCTCGGGCAATCATTTCCAAGGCATCTTTCTTCATGGGACAGACACGGTCCTTAACCGAATCGAAGGCAATTGGATCGGTCTGGATACGGATGGAGTGACCGCCAAGCCAAACACCCGGACCAACCTCCTCTACTTTGACGGGGCAGGCATGAACATCTGGGATGGCGCGCGCGATAACATCATTGGCGGCACCGAATCTGGCTCCGCGAATTATATTTCTGGGAATGCCTCCTCGGGTATCACCATTCAAGGGCCCGGCACGGATCGCAATCGCCTTTATGGCAATCGGATTGGTGTCAATGTCATGGGCCAGGCGATGGGGAATGGCTATCAAGGGATATCCATCTACAACGGAGCCAAGAACACGCAGATTGGAGGTGCCATCCCGGGCACGAGTAATACCATTGCCCATAACGGTCTCGTCGGCATTGGCATCCTTCAGAATGGCACCACTGGGCACACCATCCGGGGCAATGCCATCTATAACAATCAAGCCAATACCAACCTCGCCTCGTCTGCCACCGCGATCGACCTCATCGAGGAAGATCCTCAAGGGGCCATCGTCGGTGAAGTGACCGCCAACGACACCACAGACGCCGATACGGGCCCGAATGATTTGCAGAATTACCCCGTCATCGCAGCCGCCACCGTTGGAGCGGCTGGAACCCTGGTGGGCGGCACGTTGCAAAGCTTGCCCGATACCCTGTTCCGGCTCGAATTCTTCGCCGGACCGGCGACGGGCCGCCGTGAGGGCCGCCATTTCATTGGGTCCGCCACCGAGCAAAGCTCCGCTGCCGGCCTCATCACCTTCTCCGAGTCCTTCCCGGTCTTCGTCCCCACCGACTGGGTCGTTTCCGCGACAGCGACGCACATCAACACTGGGAACACATCAGAATTCTCCGCCCCCTCCGGTGTCGCCATGATCGATTCCGACGACGATGGGATGCCCAACGACTACGAGCAGGTGAACAATCTCAACGCCTTCGTGCCCAACGCCGATGGCGATGCCGATGGCGACGGGCTCACCAACATCACTGAAATGAATCTGGGCACCGATCCCCAGGCCTACACGGACGGCGCCTTCTTCACCATGGTGCCTGAAGGCAATGACATCCGCATCGATTTCCCCACCACTCAAGGACGCACCTACCGCATCGAAGCCAGCAGCCACCCCGGAGGCACCTGGGTCCCGCTCATCGATCAGGTGCAAGGCACTGGAAACATCCTCACCATCGTTGACCGCGCCGCCCTCACCCTGACCCGACGGTTCTACCGCCTAGCGCAGTTCCCATGAGTTCATTGCTCTAACCCTCTTGAGTCTCCAACGAGAGGAAGCAAGGGAGGATCTGCAAAAGGGGCACCAGTAGAAATTCCACGTCCCGCAGTACTCACCTTGGACCATGTCCGCCATTTCTATCGACGATCTAGCCAAAGCGGCTCCGGAATTGAGCCGTGCCATCTTGACGGCAAAAGACGACATCTTGGTCCTCTCGGGGGAAACCGTGGTCGCCTGAATCGTACGCGAGCCATCACCACGCCCATCCGGTCTCTGCAAAGGCCAAATCGCCATCTCACCGAACTTCAACGATCCCATTCCAGATCTCGAAGAAGCAATTTATGGGAATGAGGCGCTGCCCTCCAGCCCACAACGCGCGAGCCGGAGGGACGTAACCCACTAAAACAGAAACGATTAGGTTTCAATCCGCGTCCCCCCGTTAGGGAGGCGACAACTCATACCTTGAGTCAGTTTCCCTCAGTCGCAAGATCAACTGTTCCTAATCGTTTCAGTTTTAGGTTGAACTAAAGCCAAGGAAATGATACTAACCGATGCGCGGATGAATTTCCTCATCGATACCAACGTCTTCCTTTGGCTCATCAATGGTGAACCAAAGCTCCCAGCCAGTCTGCTGGGCGCCTTTGCTGATCCAGATAACGAGCCACTTCTCAGCAGCGTTTCAGCGGCCGAGATCGCCATCAACTACTCGATCGGCAAGATTCAACTGCCAGAAGAGCTACTTCCTTTCATTGAGAAGCAAAGAAGAGACGCGCGTATCGGTGAACTTCCGCTCGTGAGTTCAGCTGCTCTCCTACTTGGCAACCTTCCCTTTCACCACCGTGATCCGTTCGACCGGATGTTAATATGTCAGGCCATGGACGATGGCACCAACCGATGGAGCAATCCACTTATATGATATCGACCTCATCTCGAACCCTGATGAATCTCGCCCCTAACATCCCAACTTAACCATATGGCATACGAAGTTAATTTTGAAATTGAAGGCGTATTGGCTCTCTTCTCTCGCCCAGATACTGGAGGGACTCCAACTTCGTTTCCCGTCCCAACATGGTCAGCGGCCAAAGGAATGTTCGAATGCGTCGCACGTCTAGCAAGTGGAGACGCATGGATACGGCCGACCAAAGTTGAAATCTGTAGTCGTCAAGATGACCAACGGCGGGGTTCTATACGATATCAGAGATACACGTTCAACTATGGAGGTCCACTACGCATGAAATCCAACACCTCTCTTCAAATCTTCGCAACGGTACTTTCAGATGTTTGCTATAGGCTAACTGGCGAGGTGGTCGGAAATCGATCACGAGGCCGAAATGGCGGAGTCAATCCAAGCCATCACCTCGCCGATATGTTTAAACGCAGGAGAGATCTTGGCCAATGCCATCGAACACCATGTCTTGGCTTAAGCGAGTTCACAGCCAGCTACTGGGGCCCTTTACGCCCAGATTTAACTGAGGTAGATACCGCGATGAATCTCGGCATCCCATCTCTCCTCATCACACCATTCTCCAAAGAAGTGAATGGTCAATTCTTTCCTCAATTTCAGACGAGTGCAGAGATTCGGAACGGAACCCTAAACTATCAGAGCCCCAAATGATCCTTGAAGCACAGCAGATCCTCAATGCGATGATCGAAGCGGGATTCGATCTAAAAGAAATCCACCCGGAACTCAAACGACCAAAGAAAGCAGCTGCCATTCATGCTACTCTCTCGGAAAATGGTGAAAAGATAGAGAACCTCGAAATCATATCAACCGAGCAATCCCAACAGTTCTGGACACACGGCAATGGCAATCACAATAGGTTTCCCGTAGACAAAATTGATCCGATTCAAGGCCATTCTCGAACGACTGAAGAGATCAAGCAGTGGAACAAACTGAAAGGCCAAGAGAAGACAGACCATCTGAAAACCTGGGTCTCTGAATCCTTTCCAACCGAACTGGTCGATCCTTTCTCAGAAGGCCAAATTGAGGCGCTAAAATCTCGTAGCCTAGCGCTTGCATCGCTAGCAGGCACACCAGCATCAAGGTTCATTGATCTCTTAGCCCTAGTTTGCGATTCCGATCCTAGCCAACGAATTGCTTGGGCGAGATCAATATTTGAAAGCCTTAAAGATTTGGCTCTACACGGCGCTGCTGACGAACTCAATGAAGCCCAACAAATCCTCGCTACCTTGATGTTCAAGCCAAAGCCAGCATCGGTACCGGTAATTTGGGATCTGCCGGGTCAGGGCCTCTCAGGCACGAACGCTTCTTCGCCAGAAAACTTCGCCTATGTGAATCAGGCGCTACTGGATACGCTAGATTTGCCTCATGAAAACGAAAATACCTCAGACACACTGCGACTCGTCTGTGCCCTTACCAATTCTCCCGAAGGTATCGAGAAAAGCAAATTCCCCGATCCCACTCTTCCGCAAATAGGAAAGACATTTCTATTCTCGCGAAACAAAGACAACCCATCTTTCGGGCGTTACCGAACGAAGAGCGTCGAAACTTTCCCAGTCAGCCAAGCACATCTACGCCGACTCGATGCAGCTCTCGTGACAATGACAGATAGGCAACGCGAAGGAAAGACCTGGACGTCAGTTGCCTCCGAGCAGCCAAAGAAAGCCGATCTTCTTCTCATCTTCTCCCCAGCGAATGCAGATCTTCCTTTCGCAGAGGGTATTGGAGCAGATCAAAGCAAGGTCAACCAGTTCCAATTCGAAGATCTCGCTCGACGCCTTGCTGAGCGCGTCAAAGGGCAAGCAAGCGATCAGTTGCGCGGCTCTCTCATGATCGCCGTGATCCGTTCCGTGGATAAAGGAAATCGCAAAGTCATCTTCAGGAGAAATCTCGATGTGGCCGGACTTGACCGAGCTGCCCAGAGCTGGAGCGCAGCGTGCAAAGGCCTCCGTGGCAGGCGCTATTATGTTCCTGTGGGAAAAGGAAAAGAGGCTCCGCTACTAGGCCCTTGCATCCTGAATCCAGGCGAGATTCCCCGACTCACGAAACAGATCTATCTCTCAGACGCGACAGCACAAGGCGACAGCGCGGGAGGCTTAACATTCTCTGAGAGCTTCGACCTACTTCTAGGTATTGATAACCGTGATCCAGTTCTCGCTTCTCGCGCCCTTCGGATCACGCAGCAGCGGCTTGGGAATGTTCTTTCACGTTTCGCCGGCCTGCAGTATCGAACGCCCTCGGAAGTAGCTAGGCAGAAGCCAGAACTTCGTTGGACTTGTCTGAAGGCGCAATCGCTCTTCGCTGTCATTCTTTATGCACTCCAACGCAACCCTCAACAAATCATGAATTCACTTGCCTTCCAACTGGGGCAGTTCTCCGCTGCTTTAGATGTCATTCACGCAGCCTACTGCTATTGCGAGCGTGGAGGCGATTTGCCTCCTAAGCTGATAGGAAACGCTTGCTTCCAAGCGGCAACGCGCAATCCCGTTGGTGCCATTTCCCAAGCCAGTCAAAGAATCGGCCCGCACCTAGCATGGTTGCGGAGATTTGGAGGAGAAAGTGCCAATAGGGTATTAGCGAAGATGCCTGAGAAGAGTGATTCACGCTCGACAACGCTCTACGCCCTTAAGCTTCGTGGCACAATTCGTCAGATTGCAGCCAACATGAGCAGTCTACAGTCTCCCGAGATGGATGACAGGGAACTCTTCCGCGCGGAACTCCTTCTTGGCTATCTAGCGGGGCCACCTAGCACCAATGATGAAGAACCCAACGCTAAACTGAACAACGAATATTCATGAAGAAAACCCCTTTCAATCGCAAAGTCGGTCTCATAATCCTTGAGGTCGTTAATTCCAATCCCAATGGCGACCCTGATCTTGAAAGCGATCCCCGAACTTTAGAAGCCGATGGCCGAGGAATCATTTCTCCCGTCTCCTTCAAACGAAAGCCTCGGGATCTAGTTCTGGAGAACGGGCTAGCAATGGACGAAGCAAAGACAAAGCTGGGTCTTGAAGCAGATGGTGACTCTAACAAGTATGGCGTCCTTGAGAGCCGAGGTCGTGATAGAAATGCCATTGTTAGAATGGACAAGGAAACTTTTCTCTCCAGCTACTGGGATGCGAGGGTGTTCGGAAACACCTTTTTAGAATCGGCCAAAGAATCTCCTGAAGACGACAACGAAACGAAAGCATTTAAGACGAAGATCAAGAATCGAGAGATCAATGTGGATCATTTCATCAGTACAGGCGTGATCCAAGTTGGCGTCGGTGTCTCCGTCGCTCCGATTACCATTGATCGGATGACGAACACAAATAAATCGGGAGTCCAAGGTGATAAGGATCGTGGGATGGCTCCACTTGGGTTTCGTGTTGTTCGCCACGCGATCTACACCATTCCCTATTTCGTCAACCCCTCAATGGCCAACCGAAATGGGACAACCAAGAAGGATATCGAACTCTTTGAATTTCTAGCGCCTCACGCATACTCCCAAACCGCTTCAGTGGCACGAAGCGATGTGCGCTGTCTTCACATCTGGAGTGGTACGCATAAGAGTGCCCTTGGCAGTTGCCCTGACCATGTGTTTCTCGAGGCTTTGAAGCCAAGAATTAAGGAGGGCGTTTCATCGCCCGAGATCCGCGATCACTATGAATTCCCAATTCCAAAAGATGAGCTAAAGAGCCGTTTCGAATCAGTCGAAGATCTCTGCACTAAGGATTGGAGTAATAACACTTAGGTAGCCATGGCCGGAGCGCAGCCACTTGCCCATTCTGCACCGGACGGAGCTTCAGATCCACAGACCTATGGTGAACACGCAATCAATGTCCGTACTCTTGGCCTTGATTATGCTAGTGTCATCAAAACCTATGCCTCGACTAGGTCGGGTTGGGACGTGTGGCAGAAACCAATCTCTGTAGCATGCGAGTGGCACGACCTGGGAAAGCTTGATCCCGCAAACCAAGCAGCACTCTGTAAGGGGCGTGGGACGAGGCTTGAATATGACCACATTGATGCTGGCGTTGCTTACGCGCTTTCCAAGAAAGACGAAGCAGCCGCATGGCTCATCCGCGCCCATCATCGCCCCGGATTACCATCAGAGGTGACCGAGTCGACGAGAAACGAGTTCAAGCTGCGAGGTTTACGTTGGGAGGGAGACCAAGATGAGAAGCACCGTCCGCTCGTTTCGCGTAACGACAGCCAGCTCGGCGCTTTTGTTTCAGTTCATCAGAATTCCGTAGAAGGAAGTAACTATCCGGCTCTTTCAACGCCTCGCCATGGACTCGCTGCTCGCTTCGCTCTCGGATGCCTTGTCGATGCTGATCATACTGACAGTGCCCGTTTTGATAGAGAAGGGCCCCGCATCGTTACGCCCAAAGTAAGAAAAGACCCTAGATGGGCGCAGCGCCTGGAAACCCTACGAACATATATCTCCAACAAACAAGCAGAGGCTAAGGGCGACGTTCTGAGAAACACTGCCCGGCAAGCACTGTTTGATCACTGCGCCAACGACGCCAATCTTGAAGACAGACTCGTCACTTGCAACGCCACTGTTGGACTTGGCAAAACAACAGCCGTCCTTGCCTATTTACTCCGACACGCAATCCAGAAGAAGCTCAGGAGAATCATAGTCGTCGCACCATTCACAAACATCCTCAGTCAGACGGCGACGGTTTTACGAAATGCCTTAGTGCTAGACGGGGAAGCGCCTCACGAAGTTCTCCTAGAACATCATCACCGCGCTGAATTTGAGCACCAGACACTCCGTGACTCATCCGTCATATGGGATGCGCCAATCATCCTCACCACAGCAGTTCAATTCTTCGAGACTGTCGGTTCCAACTGTCCCGTCGCATTACGCAAACTTCACCGTCTTCCAGGGAGTGCCATCTTCATCGACGAGTCTCACGCAGCCCTTCCATACCGTATGTGGCCTCAGTGTTTCGAGTGGCTTCAAGAACTTGCTTGCGATTGGGCATGCCCAACTGTGCTCGCCTCCGGCTCCCAGATAAAATTCTGGGAAAGCGCGTGGGGACGTGCCGGACTGGTCCCTGATTCGGTTTCAATCCCTGACATCACACCAGAATGCGTAGCGCAATTTGGAAAAGAGGAAGAGTCTGCTCGCATCAAATTTGATGCAACCGAGCATCCCTTGTCTTGTGAACAACTTACAGAACAAGTGTCGGAACAGCTCCAGAAGGGAAGATCCCAACTCGTGATTCTCAACACCATTCACTCGGCAGTAGGACTAGCAAGCATGCTGTCACATAAACTTGACAGCAATATTCCGAACTCTGAACTACGCTCAAGACGAATTCTCCATATTTCGACGGCGCTTACGCCTGCTCACCGCGAGCGTGTAATAGGCGAGATCAATTCCCGGATGAAGAAGGGGGATGGAGCTGCATGGGCTCTTGTCGCCACAAGCTGCGTTGAAGCCGGAGTCGATCTCGATTTCCACGATGGGTTCCGGGAGGAGGCGTCTGTGACAAGTGCCATACAGACCGCTGGTAGGATAAACCGCAACGGCAAATGGGACAGCAGCCGTCTCACAAGATTCCGGATTGCAGACGATCCGATGTTCAAACCTCACCCTGAACTCAAGCTCTCAGCAAAGGTTCTGCGCGAACTCTCCAAGTATTTGGAGGACGACAAATTAAAAGCGCAACACACTACCTCTGAGGTTGCCACTGAGGCAGCACGGCGAGAAATATCTCAAGCAGGGGAAAGAAGGTCTGCTACTGAGTTAGTGAAAGCCGTGCGCGCAAACGACTACCCAAAGGTTGCAGAACTATGCAGTGTCATTCTAAGCGAGACAATTACCGTCTTATCCGACGAATCGCTTATGAATGCAATTAAAGTTGGAAGCAAGATTTCTGCTAGATCTCTTCTGCGATATAGTGTTCAACTTTGGCCAAACCGTATTGAGGATCTCGGACTTGAACAGATCTGCGTTAAAGGAGCGTCAACCGGTCTATACTACGCATCAAAATCCGCCTACGACCATGCGTTGCTTGGAATCGGAAAAGCAATTGTAGATAAGTCCACCTGCGTCATCTAGCTTAAGGTTTCTTCTTTAAGTCGTTGGATACCTCATTGACATAACCATGAAACCCACTCGCGAAGACCTTGCCAAAGAACTGCTGCTTCTGAAGATGCGACAGTATTCGGAGGATACTCGTGCCGCTGGCTGGCTCACTGGTCTGGAGTTCGATCTTTGGGAAAAGGCTCACAATAAAGATCCCGGTTCCAAGTGGTCGCCAGAAAGCCAGGAGTTCTTTAGCAGCCTCAAATCCCTCGGAGAGATTGCGGGCGGCTGGTGGGTCTGGCCTGACCTCGTGGATGATGATGGACCTTCTCCTGTGTTTATTTCCCGGGAGCGCTGGAATCAAGTTCTGGCTGATCACGAGAGTGCAAGCACTACGGACTAGCCGTTATCATGCCATCCCCCTACCAGCCTCCCATTGAGATTACGCCTGGCTTGTTAAGCTTGGTGGCGGAGATTGGTGAGCAGATGGGGCGCTTGGCAGTCTTCGATGAGCGCGCCGCGTCGCCGCAGTTGCGACGAGAGAATCGACTCAAGACGATTCAGGCATCGTTAGAGATCGAGAACAATACCCTGACATTGGAACAAGTCACGGCGGTGCTGGAAGGCAAGCGAGTCTTGGGACCTCCTCGCGAGATCCAGGAAGTGAAGAATGCCTTTGAAGCCTATGAGCATCTCCATCGTTGGGTTCCTGCTCGGGAGGAGGATCTGCTCGAAGCGCATGGAATCTTGATGAAAGCCTTGACCGATGACGCAGGTCGTTTCCGCTCCGGGCAGGTGGGAGTCTATCATGGTGAGAAACTCGTGCACATAGCACCTCCGGCAGACCGCGCTGTCTTTCTCGTGCGCGATCTTCTGACTTGGTTAGGGCAAACGGATCACCATCCCCTCATCGCCAGCGCGGTGGTGCACTATGAATTGGAGTTCATTCATCCCTTCACCGATGGCAATGGCCGTATGGGTCGCCTTTGGCAGACCTTGATCCTTTCCCAATGGAAACCGCAGCTCGCCTACCTGCCAGTGGAGACGGTGGTTCGCGATCGGCAAGCGGACTACTACGCCGCCCTCGGCCAGGCCGATCGCGAGGGCAGCATCACGCCATTCGCTCACTTCATCCTCTCAGCCATTCTACGGGCCCTGCAGGAGGTCGGCTCCACCGAACAAGTAGTCGAACAAGTAACCGAACAAGTAGAAGCGCTGGTGCGTGCGCTCTATGAAACCGATAGCCCCCTAAGCACCAAAGAGTTGTTGCAGGCGTTGAAGCTCAAGCACCGCCCCACGTTTCTTGCCAACTACCTTGAGCCTGCGCTCGCCTTGGGCCTGGTCGGACGCACGGATCCAGACTCTCCCCGTAGCCCTAGACAGGCCTACCGACTAACCGCTGCCGGCGAACGGCTCGCCAAACCACATTTCAAGCAACGCTAACGCACACGCCCGCAATCGGTGCCCACCAAGCCAACAAGCCAACGTGTATCGCGAAAATCAGCTCCTGCCACTCTCGGCCCTGCAGCATTACCTCTTCTGTCCCAGGCAATGCGCGCTCATCCACGTCGAGCAACTCTGGGCCGAGAACCAATTCACTGCCGAAGGCCGCGTGCTCCATGACCGCGCTCACGACGGCCCTGATGAATCTCGCCCTGACATCCGCACCACCCGAGGCATGCCCGTGCGCTCCCTCGCTCTCGGCTTGTCCGGCCAATGCGATGTTGTCGAATTCCACGCCGATGGCGCGGTCTTCCCAGTTGAATTCAAACGTGGCAAACCCAAGAAAGACGACTCCGATCGTGTCCAGCTCTGCGCTCAAGCTCTCTGTTTAGAGGAAATGTTAGTCAAAGATATCCCACAAGGCGCCCTCTACTACGGCAAGAACAAACGCCATCATCCAGTGCCCTTCGACTCCCGCCTACGCCAACTCACGGCCTCCACCGCGCAAGCTCTCCACCACATGATTGCCAGTGGCCACACCCCACATGCCGAACGCGAGAAGAAATGCGACTCCTGTTCTCTGTTAGAGCTCTGCATGCCCAACGCCCTCCGCTTCCAACGTGGCGCCTCCGCTTGGTTTCATAGGCAATTAGCAATGAACAGTGACAAATGAACAATAATTCGCTAGTTGAGAAATCTTATGCGTTTGCAATGCGGGTAGTGAAGGCATGCTGGCACCTCGTCGACACGGAGCGGGAGTTTGTGCTGTCGAAGCAACTTGTTCGCTCGGAGACCTCCATCGGGACCAACGTCGAGGAATCGCAGGGCGGCGTCTCCAAAGCCGATTTCTCTGCAAGCTCTCCATAGCCTACAAAGATGCTCGGGAAACGAAGTATTGGATCAAGTTTCTCAGAGAAACCGGCTACTTCATTCCCAAGGCCGCCAACTCCCCTTTTGTCAATGATTCATCGAAATGCCCCCATTGTTAATTGTTCATTGAAATGCGTAAGCATTTAAACACCCTCTTCGTCACGCTTGATGGTGTCTTCCTCTCCAAGGACGGTGCCGCCGTGGATGTGCGGTTTGAGAACAAGAGCAAGCTTCGCGTGCCGCTACACAACCTCGATGGTATTGTCACCTTCGGCTGGAACACCTGTGCCAGTGCGCAACTCATGGCTGCCTGCGCCGAGAACAAGGTCAGCCTCAGTTTCCACTCACCTCACGGGAAGTTTCTCGCCGCTGCTCAAGGATTCACCTCCGGCAACGTGCTCCTTCGTCGCGAACAATACCGTAAAGCTGATGACCCTCACGCCTCCGCCAACGTGGCCCGACACGTCATCGCGGCCAAGGTTGCCAATACCAAGCACGCGCTCCAGCGGAGTCTGCGTGACCACAGCAGCACCACCAATGAACCAAGAGCGGCAACCCTAGCCGAAACGGTCGATTATCTCACACAACGCCTCAAGAGCCTTCCCCGCACCCATAACTTGGACGAACTTCGCGGAGTGGAAGGCGATTGTGCTCAAGCCTACTTCAGAGCATTTCCGAACCTCATCACCAATGACGATTCCTTCTTCACCTTTCAAGGCCGTTCCAAGCGGCCGCCACTCGATCCTGTCAATGCCCTCCTATCATTTCTCTACAGCATCCTCACTCATGATCTTCGCTCCGCTTGTGAAAGCACGGGGCTGGACCCCCAGGTCGGCTTCCTCCACCGTGACCGGCCTGGGCGACCTTCGCTCGCACTCGATCTCGTCGAAGAATTCCGCCCCATGCTTGCCGACCGTTTGGCCCTGACATTGATCAATCGCAAACAACTCGGGGAGCGTGATTTCGAAGTTCATGCTTCAGGGGCCGTCACTTTAAAAGACGACAGCCGTAAACTCGTGTTGCAAGCCTATCAAGAGCGCAAACAGACTGAAATCCATCATGCGTTTCTTGACGAGCGCACCACGATCGGACTCTTGCCCCATCTTCAAGCCCGCCTGCTCGCCCGCTATCTCCGAGATGACCTCGACGCCTACCCTGCTATTCTGTGGAAGTGAAAGCGGGAAATGATGACTCGCCAAGGAGCCCTCATCGGAGCCAATATCAGGCATGGTTGTGCTTGTCACCTATGATGTCGAAACAAAGGACCCCTCTGGACAGAAGCGCTTGCGCAACGTCGCCAAGATCTGTCTCGATTACGGCCAACGGGTGCAATACTCCGTCTTCGAATGCAAGATCGATCCGGCCCAGTACATTCAGTTTAAGCAACGGATACGAAAGGCCATGGACGAAGACAAAGACTCCATCCGATTCTACAATCTTGGGAACAATTGGAAGCGCCGAGTCGAACATTTCGGGGCGAAAGAGCCCTACGACATTGACGGCTTTCTGAGCGTTTGAGGCATCGCGGGTTCCAAGCGCTCAAGACTTTCCCGAAGGGTTCGCGCAAAGCGTAAAGCCCTTAGAACCAGCTCTTTGAAAGATATCAACAGAATCAAACCCTCTCATTGTGGTGAGAATGAGAAGGGTTCGCGAAGACATGTCCACTTGTCATTGACCAGCAATGCCCTAGGCTTCCGCAGTCGCCTCCCTAACGGGGGGCGCGGATTGAAACTGCATTGCACCGTGTCACCAGCATCCTACGCAGTCGTCGCCTCCCTAACGGGGGGCGCGGATTGAAACCAGTCCGTCATGCACGCGATTTCCGGCTGAGTCGGTCGCCTCCCTAACGGGGGGCGCGGATTGAAACGCGCCTGAAGACGTGGTCTGAGGTGAAAGACATAGTCGCCTCCCTAACGGGGGGCGCGGATTGAAACGCCTTCGGTCGAGTTGCCTGCCCCATTGATGAGGATGTCGCCTCCCTAACGGGGGGCGCGGATTGAAACGGTCGCTCCGGTGAGGGCCCCCACGCGAGCCATCGTCGCCTCCCTAACGGGGGGCGCGGATTGAAACAAGCAAATTTGCCAAATCCTGGCAGAAGACCACAAGTCGCCTCCCTAACGGGGGGCGCGGATTGAAACCCATTCTTGCGAGGAACGGAAAGATAGGCGTGAGAGTCGCCTCCCTAACGGGGGGCGCGGATTGAAACAGATCAGCGGGGTTTCCCCACGCGCCCTTGTAATGTCGCCTCCCTAACGGGGGGCGCGGATTGAAACAGCGCGAGTTGAAAGAACTCCTCGTAACGCGGAGGTCGCCTCCCTAACGGGGGGCGCGGATTGAAACTCAGACACCGCTCCGATCACCGGCGTGTCTCCTTGTCGCCTCCCTAACGGGGGGCGCGGATTGAAACCGCCTGGAAGGGAATAAGCTGAAGTCTGACTGGCGGTCGCCTCCCTAACGGGGGGCGCGGATTGAAACTACGCCATGTGGGCGCCCTACAGAGAAGCCCTTGGTCGCCTCCCTAACGGGGGGCGCGGATTGAAACGGTCGAATTATCTCGACCGAAAGAGCGAGGAGGAGTCGCCTCCCTAACGGGGGGCGCGGATTGAAACGCCATCTTCGCCCGAGGCCGCCGCCGAGTCATCTGGTCGCCTCCCTAACGGGGGGCGCGGATTGAAACTACGACCCTGACCTCGTGTCGTGGTGCTATGCGGGTCGCCTCCCTAACGGGGGGCGCGGATTGAAACATTTTTCGTCCCCCTCCTCGATCTTGAGGTGACTGTCGCCTCCCTAACGGGGGGCGCGGATTGAAACATGCCGGCCGAGACGATCTTACGCTCAACCTGGCGGTCGCCTCCCTAACGGGGGGCGCGGATTGAAACATTCGTGGATGGCGATAGTATTCTTCGAGAGGTTGTCGCCTCCCTAACGGGGGGCGCGGATTGAAACTTCCAGGGGCATTGATCCATTTCCAAGTGGTTACGTCGCCTCCCTAACGGGGGGCGCGGATTGAAACGCCAATGGCGTCTGGCTCCGGGACAATGCCGTCAGTCGCCTCCCTAACGGGGGGCGCGGATTGAAACAAGCGGGCGCTGGAGATCGAGGCCAACGCGGAACGTCGCCTCCCTAACGGGGGGCGCGGATTGAAACAGCATGAAGGTTAAATCAGAAGCTAGGCTAGGTCGTCGCCTCCCTAACGGGGGGCGCGGATTGAAACAGTCCCAACCTTTACCGCTGGCTTCGGAAGAACCGTCGCCTCCCTAACGGGGGGCGCGGATTGAAACTTGATCTCAGCCGCGACGCGCAAACTCTCCGTTGTCGCCTCCCTAACGGGGGGCGCGGATTGAAACACTAGCGGAAAGGCCACGCTGCCGACGATTTGGGTCGCCTCCCTAACGGGGGGCGCGGATTGAAACTTGAAGCTGGCGCGCGGCCTCCTCATTGCGGCGCGTCGCCTCCCTAACGGGGGGCGCGGATTGAAACCACCTGGCCGAGGCGCCGCTGCATGTTGTGCTGTTCTGTCGCCTCCCTAACGGGGGGCGCGGATTGAAACCACTGTCTCCGGCATACGGCGACTTCGATGATGAAGTCGCCTCCCTAACGGGGGGCGCGGATTGAAACGTCATCTCCGGCGTCGGCTTTTGCAGAGCCACGAGTCGCCTCCCTAACGGGGGGCGCGGATTGAAACAATCTCGAAACGATCGTCCTGTGTATCCACCCCAGTCGCCTCCCTAACGGGGGGCGCGGATTGAAACATCGCCGAGCGCAAGGAGTCGAGGTCCTTGTCGAGTCGCCTCCCTAACGGGGGGCGCGGATTGAAACAACGGCGTAAATAGTATCGGGGAGCGTAAGCCCTAGTCGCCTCCCTAACGGGGGGCGCGGATTGAAACATAGCGCGGACGTCGTCGAAGGTCGGCGCGTCCTGTCGCCTCCCTAACGGGGGGCGCGGATTGAAACACGGCGAGGATCTCGCGCACCGGGTAGGAAGGCAGTCGCCTCCCTAACGGGGGGCGCGGATTGAAACATCGCCGAGCGCAAGGAGTCGAGGTCCTTGTCGAGTCGCCTCCCTAACGGGGGGCGCGGATTGAAACCGGGTAGCGGGTGGTCTGACATGCGCCTAAACGCGTCGCCTCCCTAACGGGGGGCGCGGATTGAAACTCTCCGGACACCCGTTGGAACATGGAGGTCAAATGTCGCCTCCCTAACGGGGGGCGCGGATTGAAACTACGAAGAGATGGTGGGGGCGAGCGGGCCTGCGGGTCGCCTCCCTAACGGGGGGCGCGGATTGAAACGGCGTCTCCGATGCGGCAGACGAGGCAAGCCGAGCGTCGCCTCCCTAACGGGGGGCGCGGATTGAAACTCTATATTATCTAATATTATATTATAATATACCCGTCGCCTCCCTAACGGGGGGCGCGGATTGAAACCTCTTACTGCGAGCAAAGGCGACGGATTTCGACCGTCGCCTCCCTAACGGGGGGCGCGGATTGAAACAACGGGAACTGCGTGGGCAACTCTTGGGGCCATGTCGCCTCCCTAACGGGGGGCGCGGATTGAAACCATTGGAGTGGTAGTGTTGGTGTCAGTCATGGTAGTCGCCTCCCTAACGGGGGGCGCGGATTGAAACCGCAAGATTGAGCACGACCTCGACGCTCTCGCCCGTCGCCTCCCTAACGGGGGGCGCGGATTGAAACAAAGACCCCTCGACTCACAACACAACAACAGGGCAAAGTCGCCTCCCTAACGGGGGGCGCGGATTGAAACAAAGTGTTCCATAAACGGCCCAAGCGAATCCATGGTCGCCTCCCTAACGGGGGGCGCGGATTGAAACCGATTCAAAGCTCAGGCCATCCGGCTCGATGCGCGTCGCCTCCCTAACGGGGGGCGCGGATTGAAACTGTCTCGGCAGGCTCCACGCGGGTGCTCTTCCGTGGTCGCCTCCCTAACGGGGGGCGCGGATTGAAACTGGATGACTGCAAGGGCTGGGCAAACGTGCTGCAGTCGCCTCCCTAACGGGGGGCGCGGATTGAAACATCCATGCGGCGAGTCGGAGGCAGGCCTCGTCCCGTCGCCTCCCTAACGGGGGGCGCGGATTGAAACATATCAATAAGCATCTCCCGCATGCGCTTGAGGTGGTCGCCTCCCTAACGGGGGGCGCGGATTGAAACACCCAGGAAGGGCGACCCAGCCGCAGCCAGATCGGTCGCCTCCCTAACGGGGGGCGCGGATTGAAACTTCAATCAGCTCATCAAAGAGATAGAGGAGAAAGGTCGCCTCCCTAACGGGGGGCGCGGATTGAAACCGCAGGTGCTCACCAACCGGAAGAAGGCAGATGGGTCGCCTCCCTAACGGGGGGCGCGGATTGAAACTATACCAATGTGGATAGTGCACAAGAGTGACGTCGTCGCCTCCCTAACGGGGGGCGCGGATTGAAACAGGCAAAAACACTGCTTCAAGATTCGAGCTCACAGTCGCCTCCCTAACGGGGGGCGCGGATTGAAACTCCAATGCCTTGGGACAGACAAAATACCCATCAAGTCGCCTCCCTAACGGGGGGCGCGGATTGAAACCTTGATGACATCATTGAGGATCTTGGTCGCCGTCGTCGCCTCCCTAACGGGGGGCGCGGATTGAAACCTCATCATCACAGAGCCCTAACACAGACTCCGCTGTCGCCTCCCTAACGGGGGGCGCGGATTGAAACAACGTTTCAGAGGTCATCGATTGGAGAATCGGCCGTCGCCTCCCTAACGGGGGGCGCGGATTGAAACTATACGGGCGTCTATCCGGCGGTCTCGCCTGCGGTCGCCTCCCTAACGGGGGGCGCGGATTGAAACAACTCGATGAGAATCTTGAATCATGGCATCCCGAGTCGCCTCCCTAACGGGGGGCGCGGATTGAAACCGAAGCAGGGAAAGAGTTCTACTCTGAGGCTGCCGTCGCCTCCCTAACGGGGGGCGCGGATTGAAACCTCCTATTGGCTGACATCAGATCAGCTGTCGGCGGTCGCCTCCCTAACGGGGGGCGCGGATTGAAACCCCATCCATGAAATCGGGCTCCATGGATTGGCCAGTCGCCTCCCTAACGGGGGGCGCGGATTGAAACAGGCGGGGATTGTAGGTGATGCTTTTGCGCTTGGTCGCCTCCCTAACGGGGGGCGCGGATTGAAACCCCGGTGTTGTCACTCACGTAGCGGGCCCGGACCGTCGCCTCCCTAACGGGGGGCGCGGATTGAAACGCTTTCGGTCATGGTGAGGAGATCAAGGTGGGGGGTCGCCTCCCTAACGGGGGGCGCGGATTGAAACACGATCATGACGCTGCCAAACCTGGACACCTTCGGTCGCCTCCCTAACGGGGGGCGCGGATTGAAACTCAAGATTCCCACCCTGAAGCCAGGACGAAACTGGTCGCCTCCCTAACGGGGGGCGCGGATTGAAACATTGAATATGGTGAAGGTCTTCAGCCTAGCAAAGGTCGCCTCCCTAACGGGGGGCGCGGATTGAAACATCCGCCAAGTCATTCCCCTTGGCCTGGCCAATCGTCGCCTCCCTAACGGGGGGCGCGGATTGAAACGATTATACCGTCTCTCATGGCAACCAAATTCTCAGTCGCCTCCCTAACGGGGGGCGCGGATTGAAACACGATTGTGACAGTGGTAGAGCAGTCGGCCACTCGTCGCCTCCCTAACGGGGGGCGCGGATTGAAACACAGCGGCATTGCTTGGCACGACTAAACTATCCAGTCGCCTCCCTAACGGGGGGCGCGGATTGAAACATGGTGTTGTATCTTTGTTATGGTTGTGATCCGGGTCGCCTCCCTAACGGGGGGCGCGGATTGAAACTGCTAGGGAGAGAAATCGACTTTGAGCGCATCCAGTCGCCTCCCTAACGGGGGGCGCGGATTGAAACTCCCTCTTTCTGAAGTCAGCTACAGCCTTGGCATGTCGCCTCCCTAACGGGGGGCGCGGATTGAAACTCCCGCAAAGATCCATGCGCTTTATAAGTATCGGGTCGCCTCCCTAACGGGGGGCGCGGATTGAAACCGATGCCCGATGACACTCCGATGCCAGGAGCTGTGGTCGCCTCCCTAACGGGGGGCGCGGATTGAAACGTTCTTGTATAGTTTAAAGAGCCTAGTTGCAATTGTCGCCTCCCTAACGGGGGGCGCGGATTGAAACGGTCACTACACACAAGCCTGGCCACGCTGAAAGCGTCGCCTCCCTAACGGGGGGCGCGGATTGAAACAACCCCCATCATTTGCCTAACAACACAAGACAATGTCGCCTCCCTAACGGGGGGCGCGGATTGAAACCCTCGAGGGCTTGGCTGGTGACTTGCAACGCGATGTCGCCTCCCTAACGGGGGGCGCGGATTGAAACTAATCCCAATCCTCCCCAACCAACGAGGTAGGCGGTCGCCTCCCTAACGGGGGGCGCGGATTGAAACTGGGTTTGTGGGAGAAGTGACGCCATCCGCAACGGTCGCCTCCCTAACGGGGGGCGCGGATTGAAACTTAAATTGCTGGGATATTCACAGATAGTGTTATGGTCGCCTCCCTAACGGGGGGCGCGGATTGAAACTTTGGCCCGCATCTTGATAGCTGCGTCTAGCCGGTCGCCTCCCTAACGGGGGGCGCGGATTGAAACATGTCTGGCCAGGCCTTGGTGCCATCACTGGCAAGTCGCCTCCCTAACGGGGGGCGCGGATTGAAACTCAAATAAGGGTGAGACCATATTAGATCCGTTTGGTCGCCTCCCTAACGGGGGGCGCGGATTGAAACTCCACGCGAACACCAATGTGAGCTGGGGAAATGCGTCGCCTCCCTAACGGGGGGCGCGGATTGAAACTGCGACAGTTGGGGCGGCATTGGCAACCCGTGGCGTCGCCTCCCTAACGGGGGGCGCGGATTGAAACTTCGAGATTCAATGTCCGCTGCGCTAGCGCTAGGTCGCCTCCCTAACGGGGGGCGCGGATTGAAACACCCAAGAATGGCAACGCTCTGCCGGAATGTGGGTCGCCTCCCTAACGGGGGGCGCGGATTGAAACGCGCACTGGTCCAATATATTTGGGCTCTGTAGTAGTCGCCTCCCTAACGGGGGGCGCGGATTGAAACATCAATGGTCGGTGGACGGGCACTGGTGACCATGGTCGCCTCCCTAACGGGGGGCGCGGATTGAAACCCGATAAGGGTAAGATGGGGGCCAGCTTGCTGGTGTCGCCTCCCTAACGGGGGGCGCGGATTGAAACTTTAACAAGATGCTAGTTTGCGGCGGGACGCCTGGTCGCCTCCCTAACGGGGGGCGCGGATTGAAACTGCATGGACGAACGCGGGCAAGAACGCCATCGAGGTCGCCTCCCTAACGGGGGGCGCGGATTGAAACCGTGTCTTAAAAAAGAAGGAATACGATCCCTTTGGTCGCCTCCCTAACGGGGGGCGCGGATTGAAACACAATGTCCCATTCCGTGTCCACCTGGAGGCCCAGTCGCCTCCCTAACGGGGGGCGCGGATTGAAACGCCGGTGAGGAGGGCATCGATCTCGTCGAGGAAGGTCGCCTCCCTAACGGGGGGCGCGGATTGAAACGCCGGTGAGGAGGGCATCGACCTCGTCGAGGAAGGTCGCCTCCCTAACGGGGGGCGCGGATTGAAACACCCCGAGTGAGGGAGCGCCAACCATCCTCACGAGTCGCCTCCCTAACGGGGGGCGCGGATTGAAACCTTAACTATCGTGAGGCGGTCCCGTTCCGCCGCAGTCGCCTCCCTAACGGGGGGCGCGGATTGAAACAACATCATCGCGGGGAACACCTACATCACCAAGGGTCGCCTCCCTAACGGGGGGCGCGGATTGAAACGTGTTACCATGCGGCTAGCCATTACCTAGCCAGTGGCGGGTCGCCTCCCTAACGGGGGGCGCGGATTGAAACGTGTTACCATGCGGCTAGCCATTGCCTAGCCAGTGGCGGGTCGCCTCCCTAACGGGGGGCGCGGATTGAAACGTGTAGTCGTGGAAGCCCTGCTAGAATACTGCCTGTCGCCTCCCTAACGGGGGGCGCGGATTGAAACATATTCCCAACCTTGTGCGGCGGCGTGCTGGGTGGTCGCCTCCCTAACGGGGGGCGCGGATTGAAACTCCTAACAAGTTGGGTGCACCGCGCGCCAACTTCGTCGCCTCCCTAACGGGGGGCGCGGATTGAAACCCCACTGGAGGCGCCGTAAGAGCAGGCATGACGGAGTCGCCTCCCTAACGGGGGGCGCGGATTGAAACATTCGCATTTTTGAGTCAAGGACTTGGGGACCATGTCGCCTCCCTAACGGGGGGCGCGGATTGAAACACCTCTAGGAGAGATTCGTAGTGTTCCCCCATCAGTCGCCTCCCTAACGGGGGGCGCGGATTGAAACCATGTTTAAGAGCAGTTTGGCCGTTGATCTCTTGGTCGCCTCCCTAACGGGGGGCGCGGATTGAAACCTTTCGGGCGCCGAGCGGCAGGCCATCACGCGAGTCGCCTCCCTAACGGGGGGCGCGGATTGAAACAAGAGCAAGTTTACACGCGCGAGGACGGCCACAGTCGCCTCCCTAACGGGGGGCGCGGATTGAAACATTCCGATGAATCCATCGAGGAGAGCCTGACGGAGTCGCCTCCCTAACGGGGGGCGCGGATTGAAACTACCCACAGAACCACTGCGCCGATGCCGAGACGGGTCGCCTCCCTAACGGGGGGCGCGGATTGAAACTTCTCACAGTCCCACCCCTCGCGCGCGCACAGCGTCGCCATCGGTGGTGTCGGTTGTAGCGCCTCTCTTTGGCGTCCCACCCCTCGCGCGCGCACAGCGTCGCCTCCCTAACGGGGGGCGCGGATTGAAACTCGACGAAATCGGCATCAGTGATGGTCAACACGGGGTCGCCTCCCTAACGGGGGGCGCGGATTGAAACATCGGCCACGGCCCCGTTACGGGCCGCGCGCAATGGTCGCCTCCCTAACGGGGGGCGCGGATTGAAACTAATGCGAGTGCTTGCTCCGGGGTGAGCCGTGGAGGTCGCCTCCCTAACGGGGGGCGCGGATTGAAACTTCAGGCGGACGGCCTCGTCGACGATGGTGGCGGTCGCCTCCCTAACGGGGGGCGCGGATTGAAACTCCCTGCGAGAGCAGGGGCAGGCGGAAGGGGGGCGTCGCCTCCCTAACGGGGGGCGCGGATTGAAACACGGAGATCTGTGAGGAATGGAACGATTCCAAAGGTCGCCTCCCTAACGGGGGGCGCGGATTGAAACCGCCGCTGCGGGACAGTACGTAACTCCCGTCCGCGTCGCCTCCCTAACGGGGGGCGCGGATTGAAACTTCAGCTCAGCGGCCAGCTCAGCCTCGGCAGCGAGTCGCCTCCCTAACGGGGGGCGCGGATTGAAACCCCAAGCGGGAGCCGGTGGCGTGAAAGGTCTCATGTCGCCTCCCTAATGGGGGGCGCGGATTGAAACTGGATCTCAACGTCCACAGTCACTGGAACGCGCACGTCGCCTCCCTAACGGGGGGCGCGGATTGAAACACCTCTCCCGCGTCCAGTTCCAGGAGCGTGCCCTGTCGCCTCCCTAACGGGGGGCGCGGATTGAAACCGCCTCCCGTTCGCATCCGTGGTCTCCACGTCGTGTCGCCTCCCTAACGGGGGGCGCGGATTGAAACTCTACCAGACCATTGCCAGCGGTCCCAAAGTTCAGTCGCCTCCCTAACGGGGGGCGCGGATTGAAACTCCGCAAATTTGTATTTGTTATGCTCAAATCCTGGTCGCCTCCCTAACGGGGGGCGCGGATTGAAACCTCCTTAAAGTCGGCGGCATGGCAGCGGGCCAGAGGTCGCCTCCCTAACGGGGGGCGCGGATTGAAACCGATGCCTTCGATGATCGCTTCGCCACGCCGCAGGTCGCCTCCCTAACGGGGGGCGCGGATTGAAACCACGGCTCACCTAGGGGAATTGTCTTTACCAATTGTCGCCTCCCTACGGGGGGCGCGGATTGAAACCCTGACACGAACGATGGAGTCAAGTCGGTGTCGTGTCGCCTCCCGAATTGGAGGACAATCGATTTCCCCCACCCCCGTGGGGATGGCCCGCCCAATCCCCATGGCTAGGGAGCCCTTAAAGGGATTTCACACCCCAGTCATCCCTTGCATTCAGAGACCTTTCGGATGGCTACGAGTCGTAGTCGTCGGCAGCGAGGACAGAATCCCAGAACGCGTTTCTGATAGGATGATGCGGCCACACGTATACCGCCGGTTTGTTCAAACGCTTTGGCGTGGCCGCACTTGGGACATTCGACAATCCAACCCGAAGTGATCGTTGCCTCTTGAGTCTCCGAAGTGAGGAAGCGAGCAAAGATCTGCGAAAGGGGAATGAGGAGAAATGGGATGAATGCCAGGATCGTGAACCATCGAGCATGCACGAGCATCTGTTGCACCGGACTCCAGACAGGGTGGTGGGCAAAGTAGTCTTGAGCGATGGTTGAATTGGCGTGTTCCGCTAGAGCCACGCCTCCTAGGGCGTAGTCTTTCGCCATGGCAGCACCACCGAGTGCCGCCTCGTATCCTAACGCCACCCCACCCGTGGCGAACCAACCGAAGGCAAGCCCACCGCAGGCAAGGGATCCGAGCACGAGCCCACCCAATCCTAACACTCCGATAGCGAACCCTCCCATTGCGACAAGGCCGATGGGAAGCGCTCCGCATGCGATCCCTCCAATGGCCACTTTCCCCATGGCGATCGCGGGACTGACCGCCACATCGCCGATGGCCAACCAGCCCTTGGCTGTCGCCTGCTGATACTTTCCATCCCGCACCGTCCCGGTATGGATGTGAATCCAAGGCAAGCCCAACAAGGAACGCTTGCTGCGGTATTCGAAAGCTCGCCTCACCATAGCGGTGGGTGTCATTTCCTCCGGCGTCATGCCTACGCTGCGCAAACGATAGAGTTTGCGGTTCGAGTGCACGATGAGCGTCACAAGGATCGCCGCATAGGTGACGCTGAGTCCGACCAGGCTGAGAATAAAGATCCTTTGAGGAAGATGATGGGGGCCGAAGTGCATCAACGCTCCCATCGCTAAGAAGAACCCAAGAACGAGGAGGACCATTTGCCATACCATTCGCTTCACCGCGCGGCGTTCGTCGCTCGTCTTGGTGGCGTTCAACGAAGCCCGCACACCGAGCCAGCCTCCGGCGAGTCCTAACAACGGCCCTAAGAATGCCCAGCTAAGGATACTCCCTCCGGCTGCCGTGCCTGATCCTTTGGTGGCTACCGCATTCACAGCCACGGCGGCAGCTGCACTGGGCGGTAGGACGGCTGGCAATGACGCCAAGACTGCGATCGTAAACGCCGGTCCGGGCTTGCTGCGGGTGAGCGTGCCTTCCACCAACGCCGCCACCCGCGCACGCAACATCCCTCGCCCCCGTGAAAGGCGCTGCTTCACCGCATCCTCGGAGAGTTCCAAGGACTCGGCCACGCGCCGGATACTCTGTTCCTCACGATAATACAAGACGAGCGGTTCACGGTAAGTCTCTGGCAATGCTGCGAGAGCATTCCAGACGATAGCGCTTTCGTCTTCATTCATGGCCTCCGCATCCGGTTCCCGCTCTGCAGAGGGAATGGCCATCGCCCTATCGATCGGTCCGGCCTTGGATGAGGCGTCCCGCAGCGATGATCGGAAGGCGTTGCGACACCGATTTCTGGCAATGCCACAGAGCCAGGCCTTGAATTTCGAAGGTTCCTCTAACTTACCGAGCTGTTTCCACGCGGTGAGAAAGGTCTCCTGCGCAAGCTCTTCACTGCGCCCCACATCCCCGCAAAGACTGTAGGTAACGGCGCAAACCAAGGACTGATATTGACTGACGAGCCTGCCAAAGGCGTCGGGATCCCCGGCAAGGCTCTGTTCGATCAAGGAGGTTTCGGCTGCAGTCATCGCACATCTCTAGTGGCGCATTCAGCAGCAAAGGTGACACAAAAGGTCCTACAGTCAGAGCAAACGTCCGGTGCTATCGCCGAAGTGATCGACGGGCGTGCCGAAGGCGTCGAGCATGGAACAGTAGAGATTCGCGAGTGGCGTCCGCTTGTCGCAGACGAGGTGCTGGCCCGTCTTGAATTTGCCGCCGGCGTTGCCCGCCACGACGATGGGGAGGTTGCGCGGGCTGTGACTGTTGCCATCACGCAGTCCCGAGCCAAAGAGGATCATCGATTGATCGAGCACCGTGCTATCGCCCTCTGGCATAGTTGCCAATTTGTCTAACAGATAGGCATACTGAGCCACGTGCCATTGAGCGATCTTCTGATACTGGACGAGATTCTTCTCTTTGCCCTCATGGTGGGAGAGGCTGTGATGACCACCGCGGACACCATCGAGGAAGGAGAAGTTGGTATTGCTCACGGCATTGCCGAACATGTAGGTGCAGATGCGGGTGGCGTCCGTTTGGAAAGCCAGTGCCATCATGTCTAACATCAAGCGCACGTGCTCCGCATGGCTTTCGGGAATGCCTGCAGGCTTGTCCATCGGATCCATGTCCACCGCAGGTTGCCAGGTCTTCCCTGCTGGAGCGCTGGCCCGTTCCACTCGCTTTTCCAAGGCTCTCACGGATTCCAAATAGTCGTCCACGCGCGAACGGTCGGCATGGCCGAGCTTGCGCTGCAACTGGCGAGCGTCGCCTAACACACGATCCAAAAGCAGACGATCGGATTGGGATGCCTCCGCGCTGGGATGGGCCACACGGAAGAGCCGTTCGAAGACCAGCCGCGGATTGATCTCACGCGCCAAGGGACGCGTGGGACTGCTCCAAGCGATGTGTGAACCGTAGACTTTCGTGTATCCCACATTGGTATCCACGCCGATGCTGACCGGGCTGGTGGCCAATTCTAAGGAAGGCAAGGGCGTCGCTTGGCCCACGCGCTGAGCAGCGACCTGGTCCATCGAAACGCCATTGCTGTTGAGATCGTATCCCAGTGATTTCTGGATGGTGCGACAGGTGAGAAATCCTGACGTTTTGACATAATGCCCATCGCCGTGATCGCTGGCAGCGTTCCAAAGATTGGTCGGAATGAGGAGCCGATTCTTGAAGGCCTCCAAGGGCTTCAGCGTTTGCGACAGCTCAAAGCTTGCCCCTTCGCCGCTGGGTGTCCAGGCGTCCGAGCGCACACCGTTGGGCATGAAGAGCACGCCTAGACGTGTCGGTCCCGGGCGGTTCGGGTGCACCGACGCCATGGCTTCGAGCCAGGGCAGGGCCAAGGAAGCTCCCACTCCCCGAAGGAAGGTGCGACGTGAAAGCGAAACGGACCGGCGTGTGATCATCGGTCGGGTTCAACACCGCGATCGGGCTCGGTACCCGCTTTGAATCGAAAAGGCACACTTTGGACGATTCCTAAGAGCAGGCGATGCGATTGGTAGTCATGCGCGCGGAGGTCCTCCACGATGGCGTCGACGGTCGCAAAGTCTTCGTAGGTCAACCCACGCCCCAGCGCGTAGCCGAGCATCTTCTTGGTAAACTGCCGCATGACCTGATCCTTGCGCGCCATGAGAATGGCCTTCAGCTCTTCCGGCCCGGAGAAGGCCGTGCCATCGGGCAAGGTGCCACTGGCATCAATGGGTTGTCCCGATTCTTCCGTGCGCCACCGCCCTAGCACATCGTAATTCTCCAGGCTAAACCCAAGCGGATCGATGCGGTCGTGGCAGGTGGCGCAGGTGGGATTGGCCCGATGCGCTTCCAGCCGTTGGCGAAGGGTTTGCGCCGTCTCTTCCTCTGGATGCTCTTCTAACTCTGGCACATCGGGCGGCGGCGGTGGCGTGGGCTCACCTAACAAGGTCTCTAAGATCCATTTCCCACGCAACACAGGGCTGGTACGGTGCGGGTGCGACGACACGGTTAAAACAGCCGCCATGCCTAACAGGCCCCCGCGATGTTCCAAATCGGCGATCTCCACGCGCCGCGGCTGTTCACGAAAACGCCCTTTGTCTCGGATGCCGTAGTGACGCGCCAAGTGACGATTGGCGTAAGTGTAATCTGCGTCTAACAGATCCAGCAACGGACGATTCTTTGCCAGAATCTCATGAATGAAGAAGACAGGTTCATACTTCATGCCTCCCTCCAACTCGGGTCCATAGCCCTTGATCGAGGCATCGGGCTTGAACTCCCGCCCCAAGGCGCGCGTGCCTAGCCATTGCTCGACGAAGGCTTGCACCATGGTCTGCACCTTGCTCGTGTGACGACGTCCTAACATCCTGCGCACCTCGGCAGCCAAGACCTCCTCCTCTTGCAAGGTCCCCGCGTGCGCCTGCTCTAACAAGGCATCATCAGGAGGCGATCCCCAGAGAAAGTAGGCCAACCGCGTCGCCAACTCGTGATCGCCTACCAAGACTGGGTCTGGGGCGGTATTCGGGGCTTCCGCGATGAAGAGAAACTTGGGAGATACCAACGCCGCGGAGAGCGCGAGTTTGAGCCCTGCTTCATAGGACTGGTCCTGGCTCGCGTAGCCCGCCTCGAAGAGCTCGAGGTAGGTTTGCAGCTCTTCCTCGGTAAGGGGACGCCGGAAGGCTCGTGGCAAGAAGCGCTCTAACACTCGCTCTGCCGCCTGCTGAGGCGTCGTCTCGGCGTCTGGTCGAGCAATGAGAAACGCGCGATGCGCGCGGGTGTCGGCGAAGGCGTAGTCGATCGCCGCGCGCGCCGCATCCAGATACTTCTCCGCATGGATCGGCGAGATGAAGAGAGTCTCTGCAGCGTTGTCAAATCCCTCGCCTCCGGCCCCATCATCTGGCAGTGAGGCACCCGCATCAAAGTGCACGTCTAACAATGCCCTCACAGAGGCGGAATACTCAGTCCGATTCAACCGCCGCACCATGGCCGGCCCCGGCGCCAAGCCATCGGCCGCTGCCGCCGTGCGCAGGGTCGTTTCCACCCAACTGACAAAGGCCTGGATCTCATCTTTGGTCGGTTGCCGGACGTCGTCATCGTCTGGCGGCATCTCGCCTTCCCTTACCCGCACCAAATGGTCATCCCACGCCAAGGCATCGCGGACGAGCGCTTCCGTCCCCTTCACATAGGGCGTGAGATCCAGATCTGCCTTCGGCCGCGGCGCCTGATGGCATTCCAGACAGTAACGCTGGATGAACCCCTGCGGCGGAACCGCAAGCGGTTCATCCGCCCACACGCGGAGGCTTGTTAGCAAGACAAAGGCGACAGTCCATCTCATCGGGTCACGACCGTAACCAGGCAATCTCCGTTGTCGATGGTGGGCCCGCGACTTGGGGGAATTCTTTCCCAAACACCCACGCCCTAGATTTCGGACAGAATCCTTGCGAGATGATCGTCTGACCCATGCTCTCGGCACCAGCGCTCGATATACCCCATGTCCAATTTCTCTGTCGTCTGCACGGCGAGCACATCCTTGGCGTCTTCCAAGTCCTTTGGACGCGCCCAGCGCAACTTCTGCACGACAACGTCTTCGGCTGTTGGAATCCATACTGGACGTTCCAACGGTGCGACGAACACTTTCCGACGACGACGAAAGCGCTCCACCACGTAGGATTCATCCCCTAACAGAAACAATTCCACAATGATCGACCGATTCTTGCGCGCCTTGAGAATGTAGCGCCTTGAGCCTGTGATGGTTTCAAACGTAACCTGCGGATCAAACTCTAGATGTTGATCCAAGACGGCGACCAAGCCATCGATGCGATCTGGAGTTTCCAATGAGATGACGATATCCACATCTTTCGTGCCTCGAGGAATCGCATACGCACCTGAAGAATAGGCACCGACAACCATGTAGTCGATCTGCTCAGCCTCAAGCGCCTCCACCACAAGCCTAGCAATGTCTGCAACCATGGATATCTCAGTGTTCTTGTGCCACCACCGCTTGGAAGAAGCCACGCTCGCGGACTTTGCGGAGGCGATCCATTCTGGCGCCCGCCTCAAGGTGAATCGCCTGATCACTTAGCGCCTCGTTCTCGCTGCGAATCTGCGCATACATCATTTCCAGACCCAACTCCGAACATTCGAACACACTCGCCAACCGCTCGCCGACGGTCATCTGGCGGGCGCGCTCCACTTTCTCCAGGTAGATGGAACGTTGCAGGGCTTCGCTGTCAGCATCGGGTGAACTCACGCCGAAAGCATGCCATACGATGCCGCTGGGAGCAATCGTTCAGCGCAGCATGATCAATTGCCACTGACGCTGTACGTCTGCAAGAGGATACGAATGTCGCGCACCCCCACGCGGTCGCGATGGGTCAATTCGGCGGTCTCCTGCGTGTATCCCGGCAGCGGGGCGCCATGGATGAAAGTATCGAGCCCAGCGGTCGCATGATCGGGATCGTTCAATAAACTCGCGTTGGGGATGATGAGCACCCATTGACTATTCCACACCGATCGGCCAACCAGGCGGCCGCTTTGCAACATCTCAAGATCATCCCAACCGCCCGCATCGTGGTAAGCGCGGAAGCTGCTGAACTTGCGCACGTCTTCGAAGGTGCCATGAGCGCTCCCGGAGAATGGCAGCCAATCAGGATCACTCAGGTGACTAGCATTGATCGCAATAGGTGCTGGGATGCGCTGATCCACCACGTTCCAAGAACGATGCTCTAGCAGTTGGCTATCGGGCAGGAACAGCCGATCCTGTCCCACCGGGATCAAATACACTTGCGGCGTGTGGCTCAAAGCCGTGTTGTTATAGCCATCCAATCGCACGCCCGCCGCGCGGATCTTGGTGGAGAACGTGGAGGTATTGAACGCACTATCACCCCCAGCAAGCGTCTTCCCGAACCAATTGTGCCCAGCAGCAATGGTCGAATCAAAGGGAATCACCAGCGCGGGCTGAGGACCGGCGGCTTCCGCGGCGAAAGGTCGGCAATAGCGGCGAAAGAGATAACCATAATTCACGCCTTGATGCTGGTATTCATAATTCCACAAATCCGGCACCCGCCAATTCTCCAATTGTGCTCGCCAATCCGCATTCACCCGACTACTCATTCCGATGCGCGCCAACTCCCGGCGAAGGGAGAAAGCATGCACCTCAGTGTCTGGATTATTGAATCCCAACTGGCCTTTCAAGGTTTCAAAGTTGCCGTGCAAGGTCGCGAGGTGATCGGCGAGACCACCGTTCCCAAGAACGGGTTCGCCAGCGCGCCATTCGCCGAGAGATCGCGTGCGTAACATGTCCGCGAGGATGGGAGCAGCATTGGCAGCATCGTGATCGGGCAGGTTAAGTTCATATTGATAGGCCTTGCCAGCCAAGTAGGCGTAGCGGACGGCGACATCAAAGGTAGAGCGGTACTTTCGCAAAGCTTCGCTTTGAAAGACACGAAAGGTGAAATCTTCATAACGCTGTTTCGTGGTGGTGCTGGCCACGCGCTGATTAAACACCGTCCGTTCCTCGATCAGCGATTGGCCTTGTTCGATCACCGTGCGCACACGGTCGCTGGCAGCACGCATGGTTTCCAAAGCATCAACCACAGCGACAAGCGCATCGCTCTCACCATTCACCATATCATTGATCTCAAAGAGGATATCGACGAGTTCGGAACGACTCTCTTGGGTCAGCAGTTCCTTCTCCAATTCGACCACCGCGAGATCGGCCTCCAACTCGGCCCGATATTGGATAATTTCCATGGGACTGATGAGGGCCCGCAATGAGCCATCCGTTACCGCATGCAGGGCCTTCACCATTCCGCGGGCGCTCGATGTTGCATCAGAAGAGAGGCCGACCACCTTCGGAAAGGCTTCGTGGAAACTGTCAGCCATGAGGGCCACCACCTCACGGCCATGATTCAACACATTGGCCACCGAGAAGGCTGACGTCGCGACATTTCGCCAGGTTTCATGTTCGTTCAGTGTCGATCGGCCAATATACAGATTGCTTGAAGCAATCTCACTCTTCAGTTCAAATCGCTTAAGCAAATTCTGAAAGTCATCGGCTTGCGATTCATAAGCATCCATAGCGCCCCTCAGTCGCCACTCCGCCTGAATCAATTCCTGTATCGCTGCCTGGATGGCTCCCGGGCTTCGTCGGGATCCCCACCCATTGGGAGCCACGAGCGCATACCCACTGGCTTGCCGAGGCAAATTCAATTCGATGTTTCCTGGCGTCTCGTTTGGGAGATCCAGATCCTCTGGGAAATACTTGCTTACAGTATCGACCAATTCATAGTCCACGCCTCTTGCTCCATCAATGAATGGATTGGTATCAGCCGCTAGGTTTCGCAATCCCGGGACGATCGTCGTTTCGACCACGGTGCTGTCCAAGGGGTCAAGAATGTCCCCTCCAGCCGAGGTCTGATCCACATACATCCACAAATAAAGATCCGGTCCTCGATACCCAGCCGGATAGGCCTTGCCGGAACCGATCATGCCTTCATACGGAGTACCGAAGATCTCGATCAATTGATTCCGATACACCAGATCTTGATCCACCGCTTGCTGTCTGAGCGATTCACTGGTGGCCTCCGTGCGGCGAAGCTGCAGCGCAATCTCATTGGCGTGATCGAAAGTCCTTAGAGCATTGGTCGCGGCATCGGTAGCCCGCTGATACACTTGCTCAAAGTGCGTGGCTGCCTGCACATGCGAGCGCTCCGTCAGCACAGGATCGATATCGAAGGAGACCACATTGGGGTCCAACCCTGCCGGATTGAGTCCTCGATCGGCCTGGTCCAACTTCGTCTGTATCTCAGAGCCATATTGCGCAAGGGCACGCAATTCAGGAACCGTGGTCCTATCGACTTTGCGGATCCCGATGTTCGTCGTGTCCGTCGCTGGCAGCACGCTATTGGCAAACAACCAATCGCAATAGGCGGCCGTGCCGTGGCGTTGCGCCGTTTCGAAGACACCCCAAGCGCGGTCCGCATCATTATCTTGATACCCTTGCCACTGCCCATTCGGATTCTCGGTGTAGGCCTGGCGATAAGTGAGATCGACCAATTCGGCGCCTGCCTGTGCCCGGGCACTTGCCGTCTTCGCAAAGGCGCGTTCATCTAAATAGTCCACATCGATGACAATGCCATCGATGGTCACTTTCTCACTTCGCGGGCTCCAGGTAAAGTTGGCTTGCTTGGCCAGATCATAATAGCCCTTCAAGGCCATCGTATAATGCCCCCACGCATCACCATGCCCTTGCGGATAGAGCCGTCGTCCATCCTCCACGTCCAAGAAGCCATCGTTGGTCAAATCTTCCAAGCCGTAGTTCAACACATAAGCGGCTTCGCCCGCACCATTGGTGAAATTCCACATGAGGCGGTTGTAAGCGGGACGCGCCCCGACTTCACTGCGTCCGCGAAGCAAGGAAAGCTCTTCCTCTAGCAAGGTGGCGGTTTGATTCTGAAAGGCATGTAAGGTTGGGGCCAAACTGCCAAACTCCCCTCCGACCGTGCTAAAACCGATCATCGGATCCTGCGCATCCGCGTATGCTTCATTACCCAATAAGGTGTAAAGGCTGGCAATGCGGTTGGCCGCATTCAGCAGAGCGGTATTGACGCCATCTGTTCCTACCGATGACGCAATGGTGAAGTCTTCGGCGCGATCTAGAATCGTTTGATAGAGTTCAATCAGCCCCACATTCTCGATGGCATCCTTATTGGGATTGAACGCCACGGGACCTTCCCAACGCTGACCAGCTTGCTGAATCGCGCTCGTATACGTGGCCGGAGCGCTTTGATTGCCAAAGTCATCGAATCGGGCATCGAATAAATTGATCGCCTCCGTCACACGCTTGATCCATCCCGGGACCAATTGAGCCACATAGGGAGGATCGGTCGCATCTTGCGGCTCACGGCTATTGGCAGCGCCTGCCCAAGCACTCCAGGCCGACGGCGCATCCCCATAACCATAGCGACAGAAGACGAGATTATCCGTGATCAAGGTCGGCCCTGACCCCACCAACTGCACTTCGCTCAATCCTTTGCCCTCTTTAAAGACCATCCAGGACCCATCATCGCGCTTGGCCGGATCGGGCAGGTCGATGCCGGGAGGATTGAGATCGCGCCCGTCCTCCTCACGGAGATACCATTGGAAATAAAGATCATTCACATTGCCTCCGAAATCCGCGGTATGCCGCAGACTCACTTTCTCATCAAAGACATTGCCAGGGGCCATCACCGCAACGGATCCCCGATATTTCTCCGTCGATACCTTGATCACATGCATGGCGACAGGGGCATCAGGCAGGTCCGCGTGATCATTCTCTGCGATCGTGATATACCCCCCAAGACTTGCCGGTTGCTGGAGCGCTGGATTGGTCACCACTGCCAAACCGGGACCAAAGCTATTGGCTAGCGCGGTGAGTCCCATGCCATCTCGCTCCAAACCAATAGCCGAAGGCACCGGAAGATCGGTGCCATTGGGATCTCGTGACCATTGACTCAACGTGGTCACCGCATTCACCCAATCACTCCCCACATTCAGCGCCTTAATCAAGGCTTCATCTTCGTGCGTGAGCACATTGGGTTGGAGAATCGTTTGTGCTCCCGGAGCGGCGAGAAGGTCGCCATCGCCGAGGATCCGTCCATTCAATAGCCCGCGAACACCCAGCTTCTCATTCGCGGTATTGTAGTAGACACGATCTTGAAGACTTGCGGGCAATTGCTTGAAACGCCAAAGCAGACCATCAACGATCACCTGCCCTGAAGCAGGTTGCAGATCCGTTGGCACACTGGTCAGCGCCAGCGGTACTTCCCGTGCTTCCAAGGCAGGAAACACGCGCGCCAAGTATTGGTTGGCATGCTGATTGGACGCCATGGCGGCATTGGCTTCATCAAAGACCATCTTAGCACTTTGCCAAGCGACCGCTTGTGGTAGCCCCTTAGGGCGAGGCGTGGCCTGAGCGTGATCACTCGCATATTCTCCCCCAGCGAACGTGAGCGTTTCGCCCGCTTTCAACACGGCGCTGTCCTCGGGCCAGACGCAATTGTATTTAAGATTGTAGCCACCTTCGGTCACCGTCCCCAGAGCCATGGGTGAATCGATCTCGGCCGAATGATGCCAGAAATCTGAGCGCAAAGGATAATAGAACGTTGCGCGGATGTCTTCAGCACTATCGGTATCCCCAGAGACAACCCAGGGGACATGGTTCTTATCTTCGTAATAGCTATATCGATTATCCACCTGCTCCCCTCGTGTTTCCTCCGGCATGGGTGAGGACCCAAAGGCCGCGGCATAGGGATGGGGCGCGAGAAGAGGAAGCCCAGCCTCCACCTCGTAGGAATAGGTGTAGTGTTGATTGAAGAGCGGCAAGCGTCCATCCACCGTCAATGCATCTTCATCGATCACGGCATACACCCGCATTCGAGGCACAGGGCTGTTTGGATTCGACCGGTCCACGTATTGAGTCAGAACATAGGGACGACTGGTGAAATGAGAGGCCAATTCGAACTGGTTGAGATCGCGCCGCAACGCAAAGGCCGCTTTGCGATCAGTATCCAGAAACGACGGGGCGAGAAGCGCATGCTCTTCATTGGGATTGTATCCCATGCCACTGGGTGATGGTTGATGATAGATGGCCAAGTCCCTGTAGGCTTCGCCTTCATAGAGGGGTTGAATGTGGCCATCCGCAGCATTCAATCCTTCACTTCCGAGGCGGCTTGCAATCACGATACGGTCTGGCGATACGGGCCAATGAGGCACAAAGGTTTCCGCGATATAGGGCCAATAAATCGCGTCTTGCTCTTCGTACCAGGCGATTGGAAAACTCCCTCGCGGGCCGTGAAAGCGGAAATCGTCGACGAGAAGCGCATTGTCCCCATGGCCGGCGGCGCTCGTGACTTTGAATCCCATGGAAGCAGCCGTCGCGGTGAACGAGAACGTGACCGTGTGATAGGCCTTATCGTCCCCCACTGGATCAATGAGCGCATGGAAGTCTGAAGCGTTTCCATTAAGTGAGATCCCGATGTCTTGATCGTCTATCTGAACACCCAGCGTTGCCGCAGATCCAGAACGCGCATTCACTCGGAATGATGCTTGATACGTGCCCCCTACGAACAGCCCATTCAAGGAAGAGACCAGGTTCCCCTCTCCCTGGATGAAAGCCACATTATCGCCGTGGGGCGTTCTTCCATTATCCGCGAAGGGACTGTCACCGGCAGGATTCAACCCTGCCCCGAGGCTAGATGTCCAATAGGAGATCGCAGGGTTCCATCCCACATATCCAGGAGATTCGGTGAAGTGATTGCGTTCAAAGCTCGGGTTGCTCAGTGGATAAACCGGCCCGGTGATTGGCTGCACCTCGTTGACCGCAAAGATCATCCCCTGTAGGTTCTCACGATCATAAAAGGTCGGATTCACGGGCGCCAGAGGGTCGATCACATAACCACTCATTTCAGACACTCGATGCGCTCCCGAGTCAATCTCGGACCCAATGGGCACTGTTCTCGGGTTACCGGCCGAGTTGCGCCAATAAACGGATTCTACCACTTTCACGCTCAGCGTCTCTTTCTCAAGATTCCCCGTCGCGATTCCCCCAGACCGATCCGCGAAGACCAGGACGCTACGGCCGTCCTCCTGGGTAGAGAAATGACGATCGGTCTCCGAGGCACGACTATCCGTATAGACTAGCTCCACAAACGTCCGCTCATCGGTGGACGAGCGATCCAAATCCACGGGTGGTGTCTCGACGATATGCGTGTAATCAGCGACGCTCGGCCACTGCGACTCGATGCGAAGAATGATGTTCTGCGCGGGATCATCCGGATCGGACTGATTCTTGAATTCCACGGTGAAGGTACCCGGCACGGTAGGATAGAGTTTGTTGCGAACCGCATCCCAACGCCACATGCCATCCCAAGAAATGCCCGAAGGCCCGGCCAAGATATTGCCGCCTTCGGGCTTGGTATCTTTCATCACGCGTTCCTCATCGGTGCCGGTGATACTATGGAAGGTCACGGCGTGTCCAATCGTCACGGTTTCAACATAGATCCGATTGGCATAGTCCCAGACAATGGTAGAGGGCCGAGTGAGCGCGAAACTCTTGCTTTGGACGTCTTTCTCAGAAAAGGGCACCACCGCACCACTGCCACCGGTATACCCTTTCAACGCCTGAGTGCTGCGACCACTATCAATGCTCGCAGGTGCGGAGACGGTCACCGAGGTATTGGGCGCAAACCAGAACTCCCCTATCCCTGAATGGCTCACACCGTTGCCTGACGTCGTGGGTGCCTCTTCCGCGATGCTTGAGTTCACCCCCACGCGCACACTATATTCCTTGCGCCATTGCCAAACGATCCGCCCTGGAGATCCCACCGTAATCTTATTCGTCTGTTGGCGTGGTTGATTGGAGGCCCAGTGGTAAGTGCCTCCCGAAGCGATCCCTTGTGCCTGGGCGACGCACCCTTCGGCCAGAAATCCAAGAGAACGCCAACGCGTGCCAAACGAGGTCACATCCAACGCAACCCCGTCAATCAACGCGGTGAATTGATCATTCTCCTTAATCCAATGTTTCTGCACGGAAGGCACAGGATTCCCCGCCGCTGTCGACGTGAGCCCTTCGGTTCCTTCCAGGTTCGATTCCACCTCAACGGCATGTTCGGTTCGCCAAAGAAAGGTCAATTCCGTATCGCCCTTCGCCACAAACGTCACGGTGTTAGCGGTCCCATTGACTTCTGAATTCTTGAATTGATAACCCACGCAGACATGCCGCGTCACCGCATGCTGGCGAATGCTATCGGCATTATCAGAAGAAATGACGTTTCCTTCGCGATCTTTGAACACTTCTTGCGGCACTGAAGCCACAATCGTTTTCCCAGCCGCGACGGTATTCACCCCCAAATGGGGCTGAGGGGTGATCCCATGGTCCGAATTGATCTTAATTTGCACCTCTTCGAGAAAGACACCCGATTGATTGAGGAAGCCCACAAAGCCAAGCCATGCTCCATAGACAGTGGGAAGGGCCTTCCTGCGATCGGCATCAGGCCCCATGACCAAGGTACCATCTGTCCAAGCGCCAGTGATCAAGACCGTCTCTCCGATGATTCCTGCACCATTGGCTTTCTGCGATCCGGGTGGAGTGATATCACCCCCTTCGTAAGGGGTGACATGCCAGTTCGCGATAGGGTCAAGCGTTGCGGTACTGAGCTTCTGCCAGAAGAGATGGTTTAAAGACGAATTGCTCGCCAGCGGCCCCGTGGGATCGGACTCCGTGCTGCTACTAAGCGTGCGCGTTTTGAGAGCGCCGCCAGCAACACCGGCAAGGATGACCGAACTGTCCGGGCCTACCGTAAGACTGGAAGCGTAGTCATCTCCCGTGGATGCATAGAGTCGCCATTGTTCATGCGCAAGATCTCCTGCACCCAACTTCGCTACCCAAATATCGTTGTTGTATGCGTCACCAGCATACTTGCTATAGATGCTGCCATGGCTGGCTGAGACTGTCGTGGAGGTCGGCCTAAGGCTCTTCTCCCATTCCCCGGCAACAAATAGACTACCATTGGCATATACAATATCGGTGACACGGCTATGCGACTGCCCTTCGTCCCGTTCAAGTTTGCAAGGAAAGAAATGATGAGTAATTTCTCGACCTCGCCAACTTGAGTCGCCACTTCGTACCGGTTTGATTCGATAGATCGCACTCACCGAGCCATAGTGAGGATCGAAATCATTCCCGTAGGCACCATCATCAATCCCAAGCGGTCGCTTGACCGTCGTGCCTGTGTGTGTGCGATAGTAGACTTGGCGGTCGCCAACGCTGTGACCACGGAAGATCTGCCGCGTCTGCTCACCTGAAACCGTCGCATCACCATCCATCACCATGCCCACAAAGAGAGCACCGGTATTATCAGCTTCTACCGCGGTGGCATAGCAGTTCCCCTCGATGTCATTTCCAAGGGTTGTGCTCCATACAGCCTGCAAGTTGGCATCGAAACTCACCACAAACACATCGCGCTGCGTGGGATGATCGTTGTGGTGCAAGAGCGGCAAGCCATCAAAGACACGGCCGCCTCCGGACCGCTGGCGCTCACGCACGCTCAGTTTGTCACCATAAGCGTCACCAACCACGGTGACGACGGGTTGTCCCGCATCACTGCCCAAGGCGAGGCTGGTCGCGCGGGCATTGCCGTTGATGCCATCAATATAACTGTAGTCTTGAATGGTCCCTTCGAGACTTAATCGAGCGACGTAAGCAGCGGTGTCATTGTGCGTTCCGCAAACATAGAGGCTCTCCCCATGGATTGCGATGTCATTCACTTTCCAATTGCCACCTCCCATGATGACACCCATGGGGCGCTTCCAAAGAATACCCCCGACGGCATCCACCTTCATGACGAGGCCATCATCGGCACCGTGACTGCCATTGGTCCAACTCGTGATGAAACACGCATTGGCTGTGGAAGCCGTCCGGAATCCGCCACTCCATCGGTGGGGCTCTAAGGCAAAGAGCTCTCGTGCTGCCCCGGAATAGACCGAGCCGCCAATCTCTTTGAGCAATACTTGCGCCGCCTTGGCTGAGAATGTGCCTAAGAGTCCCCACGCACCCACAACGGAAAGAAGAAGAAGTCGATAACGTTTCATGGTCTATTTCAGTTCGCCGGAAGTGGTCACACGGGTGAAGGCGATGGCCCCTCGGCATTCGAGCGTGTCTTGATGCAATCCATCGACGCTGTCCCAGAGGGTTCCCGTGATCCGGTGATCGTCCGGACCGTCCGATTCATCGATATCAAGGCGCAGCGTTCGCGTGATCTCCCAGGCAGTGCCGAGATCGGGATGGTATTTGTGCCTGAACGGATTGAGCGGGTGATTCGCCGACAAGGTGGACGTGGCGGCGAGCCAATCACCACTAGTTGCCAGGCTCACCTGCGCCTTCGGCAAAGGGAGCGACGCACTACTGAAGCGCTGCCCCACCCAGTGATTGCCGCGTTTCACGATACCGTCATAGTTGGGCACTTCTTCCAGTGAGGTCACAATGACAGGATCCGGTTCGTGCGGCGGGATGACGCGCGTCTTCATGACGATCGCCTCGCGCAAGAGGCGTGCGTTGCCATCAGTGTCCACGTGGAGGAGGACTTGTTTGCTGAAGGCAGGAGCAGCTCCCCAAGCGTCGCTTTGCACCTCTTTGACCTCGTTCATCGTCGCTTGTCCTACCCACAATCCTGTGAACGCCGTGCCGAGATTGGCAGGGCTGAGTTCCGCCAGATCACTTGCGGTAAGGGCGCGGTTATAGACGCGCACATCACGAAGTTCGCCTTGGTAATGTTCATCGCCGCCGGGAAGATCGCCGCCCAAGGTCAGAGCCTCGTCAATGGTGCCAAAGACAATTGCCCGTTCGTGCTCGGAGTCCAAGGCGCCATTGATATAGAAGCGCAATGTAGCGCCATCATACGTGACGGCCACATGGGACCAGGCGTTTAAAGGAACCGTTCCTGAGGTTTCCGCCGTCTGCCAACCATTGCCACCAGGCGGGCTGAACACATTGCAGCCAAAGATCAGTTTCCCCCCAACGTGCATGCCGAAGGTATAGGGTGACTTCTCTATCCCTTTCGTCAGAATGCCTTCCCACGTATTGGCTCTTTCCGGTTTGATCCACGCAGCGATGCTCAATCGATTGCCTCCATTGAGATTGCCGACGTGATTCTTACTCTTCACATACTGGTTCGATCCATTGAAGCGCAGACCCGTAGAGGTCCACGTAGGATCGTTGACGAGATCTGCGAAGGTAAGCGTGCCTCGATCAAAGGCGCTGGTGTCGCCCGGTCCTCCATTCAAACGAAAGTGAACAATCAGGCCATCTTCCAAATCTCCATAACCCGGCGCGACGCCAACCAGCAGGAGCCAAAGGAGGAGAAGGCATGGCCGACCGGCAGCAAACAACCGCTGGGTTTTCAGGATGCGAGATGGATAGGTGGACATGGTTCACGAGGCACCATGGATTCCATTTCGACTTGTTACGGAATTTATGAATATTTGGCATTCTGGTCGATTCTGAGAATCGCGAATCACCTTGCCAACCGGAATCGGCGGCGTTCGGCACCCGTCAGCTCGCGCCCCGCATCGCGGCGCGCTTGGCGGCTCAGCAATTCCACGTCGGTCTCCCATTGTGCCAAACGACCCGCGCCATCGCCGCAGAGGAGTTGGGTGTTGCGCAACCACACTAACGTGTTGATCACCTTGTCCGTGCTGATGGTACGGACATCGCCTTGCTGCCAATCCCACAAGTGCATCCTCCCGTCGCTGCCGCTGAACCCTAACCAACGGTCATCTGGAGAGAAATCGATGCTTGTGATGAGGTGATCCGTGATGGGACTCACTCTGCGGCTCGCCACAATGTCAGGCGCGGTGAGATCCCAAACGGTCGCCCCATTTCCCGCCCCATTGGCCGCCAGCCAACGCCCATCTTCACTGAAGGCCAGATCCGCGGCATGAAGGAAGTTGGCAGGCAACGCGGCCTCAAAGGAGAGTTCCTCTGGATTCGAGGCATCGTAGAGCAGAACCATATTGCCGTGCTGAACTTGATCCACCGAGGGTTGATCCCAGCCATGACGGGCGACGGCGAGCCAACGGCCATCTTGAGAAACGGCCGCATCAGGAAGGAGAAACTGGATGCTGTGCATCTCATGCTGCCTCTCCGAAGCCATCGGATCGGGAGCCAGGAGATCCCAGTCAAAGAGCACCCCATCTCCACAGGTCACATAGAGTCGACCGTCAGGGTGGAACACAAGCTGACGCGCGTACGCTAACCGTTTCGCCGACGTGTCAAAGCGATAGTCTGGCTCGGGCATGCCGTCGCCCCATTCCATGGCGCTCACTAGACGCGCCACTTCCCAAACGAAGGCTATCCCGTCTCGGCCCACACTGGCGAGCCACCGACCCTCCTGGCTGAAGGCGCATGCCGTTGCTTGGTCATGATGATAGCCTATCGTCTGCACCTGACCATCTCGCAGGCGGACAAGTTTGACTGGAGCCCATTCAGCGTGAAGAGGCGCATCACAGGCGAGCAGACACCATGCTTTGTCAGGTGAAACCGCGATCTCATTGATGAGTTCGTTAGAGTGATGAGCATAGAATGGCAGCGAACCGTGCGTCCCATGCTCGAATGACCAATGGCGCGCTCGCGCGGGTGCCCCATAGGCGATCATCCCCCCAGCATTACGGGTAAAGATGATGTCTAGCACGGGCGCGTTGAGCCCCCGATAGTGGGTTGGCTTTCCTATAGGCATCGCTGTTTCCTCCGAGATCGGCCACAGAAAGGCGGTGGGACTCACGCCTCCCGCGCCTAGCCAGCGCCCATCTGGGCTAAAGCGCAGGCGATGCCAACGTTCCTCCCCCGTCGCCACCCACCGTGGGGCGGTTGGTTCTGTTAGGGACTTCACGAAGATCTCGCCGCGGTTATCAGCAAAGGCGAGCTGCCCTCCCTTGGCTGAGATGGCAAAGGCATGAATTCTTACCGGATGCTCGAAGAGTGGTGTCGAGGATGTGACCGCTTGGGAGAGGGATCCCGATCGGAGGTCGACCTGGCGGAAAGCACGATGGCTCGTCTGATGAATCATGGTGTGTTCATCGAGCGAGAAGGCGACGGCTTCATTCACGCTATGCTCTTTGGGAAGTGTTTCCCATTCAATGGCTTCTTTGTCAGGATCCATGGCCACGAGGCATACGCGATCCAGATCCTGCAGATAGAACCAACGCCTCGAAGGCGCTGCGATCCAAAGCGCCCCTTTGAGCCCTTCCCAATCCATCAACGGTTGTGAATGCCCCAGTTGAAAGGGTGTGGCTGCTTCTGGAGTGACGGTGAAGAAGGTGGCGGTATTGATTGTGTGATCCCCTTCATTCGTATAGAACGCCACCCCCTTCAGCCTTCCGGCACGTTCATGGGGAAACCACCACACGCGAAAGAGGACCTCGCCAGGTCGGCTCAGATTTCCTAACACTTGCGACTCTGGCACTTTCCGATCGATGGCGGTCCACAGACGCACCTCGCCTTGGGGATCGGCGCTCACGAGTTGCTGACCATTCGGGTGCCATTCCACCGCTTGAAAGCGATGCAGGTCTTCCCGCTTCCAGATGGGAAATCGGAACAAACGACGCGGCGGAGTCGTCTGGAGATCGTAGCCCGCAGCGACCACATCCGGCTGTGCCTCGTGATCGAGGATCAACACCTTCTGCTGATCAGCGCTGAAGACCATGGGGTATTCCCGAGACGGCGCACGCGAGATATAGCCGTCGTCAGAACTCGCCCGCACGTGATCGGATACGGTGAGATCATGGCCGCCAATCTCTTGAAGGGCCTGGTAGAGCGCCTCCGCAGTGGCGGGGAGGGCCTTGCCTTTGGAACGCTTCGACATGTCCACCGCTTCCGCCGCCAAGAGGAGTGCTCGCGGTGCATTGTTCGCCACTTCCAAGCGCGCGTGCATGGCCAGTTGGGTGGCGGTAGCGGTGGCTAGCGATTGCGTGAGCTGACTATTGGTATCAGTGAGAGAATGCACCGCACGCTCCGCACGCTGCCAAGAATGGAGCGAGGTCAAACTAGCCAAGACAAAGACAACGGCCAAGGCCGCCCAAGCCGGATTGCGTTTCGCCCACTTACAGAGGCGTTCCCCCGTCGAAACCGGCCTCACCTGCAAGGGTTCCCGTCGCAGCCAGCGGCCTAACTCTTCTGCCAAGAGGCCTGCGGAGGCGACCCGTCGCTTAGGATCCTTCTCCAGACATCTCTGGGCCAATGTCAGGAGATCACGATCCACGGTCTTGTCACAGGACGGTTCCTGTTCGCCGATCAACCGCATCACCTCCAAAGGATCATCTGCCTGGAAGGGCAATTCCCCCGTCAGGCACTGCCATAACATCACTCCCAATGCCCACACGTCGCTGGTCGTCGATACCGCATGCGCGGTGTCACGGATCGTCTCTGGAGCCATGTAGTGGGGCGTACCCAAGCGATCCGACGACATGGTCAGACCGGACTCTTGATGCACCATCTTAGCCAAGCCAAAGTCTGTCAGCCAAGGTTTGCCCGACGCGTCGATGAGCACATTGCCAGGCTTGAGATCACGGTGGAGCACGCCCCGCTCATGCGCGTGGTGCACAGCCTCCGCAATCGCTTTGATCCATTTCACGAGCGTGTGAATGCTAGGGCGACCCGAGTCTCCACGGAGGCGCTCAGCCAAACTCTTCCCTGAAATCAGCTTCATCGTGAAGTAGGGCTGCTCGTCTAGCACACCCACTTCATACACAGGGATGATGTGAGGGTGATCCAGGGCGGCGGCCGCTTCGGTCTCGATCGTGAAGCGGGCGCGTTCCGCTTCGTTGGCGAAGGTGGCCCCGCGAATCATCTTGAGTGCGACCGTGCGCCGCAGCGTCTCATCGATGGCGCGATACACGACGCCCATACCGCCCGCCGCCAGCCGCTCTTTCAAGGTATAGCGCCCAAAGCGCTGCTCCAACGCGGTCGACGCGTCCGGGAGCGATTGATCAGGAAGGAGATCCGAGAGGGCACAGGCAGGACAAATCCCGCGCGCCAGCGACGCCCCACACTGGGAACAAATTTGTGGAGTAGCGACGGGCATGCCCATCATTGGAAACCACTGAGTTCATCAAATCAACACAAACCATAATTTCAAGCAATCCAATCAAGCAATGATGGAGATGAGATAGCGCAGCTCGTCCTCCGCCTCCTCATTGCTGCGCACCGTTGCCCGAATCTCGTCGCGTAGAGCTTCGGCAAAGCCCTTACGCAGATCGTGAACGCCCTTTCGCACTGCGCCTTCGGAGGTATTGAGTATCGTTGCCGCATCCTTGTTGGAGATGCCCGCGCCTCCTGGCAGGCTAGGGCGCAGGGTGAGGAACCACTCAGCGCGGCCGCGTTGTTCGTAACGCGCCTCCAAGGTAGTCACCGCTCGCTCCACGATCTCAGTCGCCCATTGCTGATCGTAGGCCATTTCCGGAGATGCCTCGGTTTGCAGACTTTCGTGTTCGCAGCTGCCAAAGGCATCAATCTCCTGGATCGGAACGTGTGCCAGAAGGCCTCCCCGCTTTAATGCCGTGCCTTTGCGCCAGAGATTCTGTCGCCAGCGATCGAGCGATTTCAGGAGATACGAACGAAATCGTCCGCCCTCGCGATCCACGTAGGTGAGGAAATGCCCAGAGACCACATGCTCAAAGAATCCCTGAACGATGTCACAAGCATCAGCATGGGAATCGCCCCGCTTGCGCAGGTAGAGATAAAGCGGTTTCCAATAGCCGATCGCCAACTGATGCAGGCCTTCAAGCGTGGCCTCATCATCCCCACGCGCCATGGAAATCATGGACCACTGTGTCTGAGGAAACAACGCTCCCTTAGCACCGGAGGACGAGTCTGTGGATGATGGGTGTGACAAGACGGCGACCCTATCAGGAGGTCACGACCAGTCCAAGTCGCAAGTCACCGCCTTTCCTTCTCTGCCTTTAGGCAGAGAAGCCGCCCATCGATTCTCAGGCCTCTTCTTTGGCAGGCGTTGACGCGGAGACCGTGTCCGCTTCCTCCGTCTGGTAGCGTTCGGGATCCATCTTCTGCTTCACCGCAAGTTCGACTTCCTTGTAGAGCGCTTCATCGGCTTTGAGGGCTTCTTTAGCGGCGTCGCGACCCTGTGCGAGCTGAGATCCATTATAACTAAACCAGGAGCCGCGCTTCTGCAGGACATCATATTCGAGCGCCAAGTCTAACAACGACCCTACAGCGGAGATCCCTTCATTATACATGATGTCGAACTCGGCCTCAGTGAAGGGCGGGGCGACTTTGTTCTTCACGACCTTGATACGTGTGCGACTGCCTGTCACCGTCCCGTCCGTATTCTTGATCATCCCAATGCGGCGGATATCGACCCTGACACTGCTGTAGAACTTCAAGGCGCGTCCCCCTGGAGTGGTTTCCGGATTGCCAAACATGACTCCGATCTTTTCGCGGATCTGGTTGGTGAAGATACACGTGGTGCGGGCCTGAGAGATGAGACTGGTGAGCTTCCGCAAGGCGGCGCTCATGAGGCGGGCCTGCGCCCCCACGGTGGCGTCCCCGATCTCGCCTTCGAGTTCTGCTTTGGTCACAAGGGCAGCGACGGAATCCACGACGATCACATCGAGCGCATTGGAGCGTACGAGCGTCTCACAGATGCGTAGCGCTTCTTCACCCGAGCTGGGCTGGGAGACCAGAAGGTCATCCAGGTTGACGCCCAAACGACGCGAATACTCCGGATCCAGGGCATGCTCGACATCAATGAATCCAGCGAGTCCACCCATCTTCTGCGCTTGGGCGATGGCGGTCAGGGTGAGCGTCGTTTTCCCGGAGGACTCTGGGCCGTACACCTCAACGATCCGTCCGCGCGGGAAACCGCCGACTCCGAGAGCCCGATCAATGAGAAGATTACCCGTAGGAATGACGTCCACATCTGCGCGCTCCGTATCTCCCAGACGCATGATGGCGCCTTCGCCAAAGTCCTTCTGGATTTGCGAGATGGCGAGATCCAGATTCTTCGCTCGTGGATCATTCTTTGGACCTGCGGATTCTTTGGGTTTCTTAGCCATGATGTTTGTTTACTGTTCAAATGAGCAGTCGTTTCTCGCTTATGCAAGCAAATTCCGGTAGTCGCGTCGCAATTGTTGTGGGACTCCGGAAATCTCCTCCGTCGGCTCTCTCCTTCCCTAACCGTTGATTGCAGGCCCACAAGGTCAGGTTATACTCTCCGCAGCTATGCACGCTCTTACAGTTATTGGAATCATTATAGAGATCATCATTCTCTTTAACTTTGTGATCCTGATCCACGAGTTGGGGCATTTCCTGGCGGGTCGATGGCGCGGCCTGAAGATCGAGAAATTTCAAATCTGGTTTGGCAAGCCAATCTGGTCGAAGACGATCAATGGGGTGCAATGGGGCATTGGTTGGATCCCAGCAGGCGGTTTCGTCGCGCTACCGCAGATGAATCCCATGGAGATGCTCGAAGGGCCCTCCACTTCTTCGGAGCCATTGCCGAAGGTGAAGCCGATCGATAAGATCATTGTAGCAGCAGCCGGCCCTCTCTTCAGCTTTGGCCTGGCCATCATCTTTGCCTGCGTCGTGTGGTGGGTGAAACACCCCGTCAGTGATTCAGCAATCAATACGAAGATTGGTTACATTTCCCCCTCGGCAGTCGAGGGTGCTGACCAACTTCAGTTAGGCGATGAGGTCATTTCCGTCGATGGAAAGCGCGTCGATACCTGGAGTGGTCTGGTTGATAGCGTGGTGTGGAATGTGGTGAGCAGCGGCGGCGATACGATCCCCTTCACCGTGAAGCGCGAGGGTGAAGCCGAGCCGATCACCATTCCACTGGCGGCTCCCGAGATTCCCGATACCAAAGGGGGCGCTCTGGGTGGTTTCTTCAAACGTCCAGAACTGCGACAAGTGGGTCGCATGGGTATCGCCTCGGAGTCACAGCCCATGGTGGGTCAGCTGTTTCCTAATGGGCCAGCAGAGCAGGCTGGCCTGCAACCAAGTGATGTGGTGGTGGAAGCCAACGGCCAGCGGGTGACGAGTCCCATCATGATCAGTGATGTGATCAAAGCTCAGCCTGACCAACCCATCAATCTCGGCATCGAGCGTGATGGGAAACGGTTAGACATCGCCGTGACTCCGCGTCTACCCAAGAATGCCGAAGAGATTGAAATCGAGTCTCCCATGCTAGGCATCCGCTGGGACGATACTGGCGTGACCGTGCTCAAGCGCACTCCCCCCATGGAGCAGATTCAGGATGCGACCAAGACCATGTACAACACGCTGTCCGCAGTGGTTTCCCCGTCTTCCGATGTAAGTGCCAAACACTTGGCAGGGCCTGTGGGAATCATGCGGCTCTACTATCGCCTCTTTGAACACAAAGATGGCTGGCGCCTCGCCCTCTGGTTCAGTGTGATTCTCAACATCAACCTCGCCATCCTCAACATGCTGCCTCTGCCAGTGCTCGATGGCGGACACATCACGATGGCCATCATTGAGTCCATCCGCCGCCGCCCGCTGAGCAAGCGTTTGTTAGAGATCGCCTATGGCGGTTGCGCCATCTTGCTGATCGGCTTTATGCTCTACATCACCGGCTTCGACGTGACGGAGATCTTCGGAGGAGGTGGCGGTGCCCCAGGCAAAGCGCCCGTCTTCTAGATCTATTTCTAGTCGCCTTCCACTGCAGGAACTCCATTCTCACGGCAGCAAATCAGCCACAGCGAGCTGGGCGTCGGCCTTTGCTAGGGGAGCGATCACGGCGTCTCGTTCCAACACCTGGCGATCCCTGTAAGTCTCCGCATCTCCGTCAGGATCCCGGCACACTTCGAGCCGCTCCCGATAGAGATCGAGGATCCCGTTAGGCTTTCGGTAAGGGCTGTGGCCATGGTGGTCAGCACACATACACACGCAGCGACTGACAACCGCCGGGAACTCTCACTCTCCGAGGTTGGGGTGGATTTCCCAGAATGCCGGGGTTATGAAGCGATGACCTTGATTCCTCCTGCTTTTGTCTGACAATTTCTACAACGAATCCAATGACACGCCTGATCAGGCGTTCGAGCAGTCCTTGCGCCCGCCGGGATTTGAGGAATTCTGCGGTCAGGAGAAAGTGAAAGATCGCCTCATGCTGATGGTGGAGGCAGCGAAGCGACGCGGCGATGTCCTGGGACACATCCTCCTCAGCGGCCCACCGGGACTCGGCAAGACGACCTTGGCCCATATCATTGCGGCGGCGGCAAACTCCAAGATTCATATCACGAGCGGTCCCCAGATTGAGAAGGCCGGCGATTTGGCAGGAATCCTCACCAATTTGCAAGAAGGTGATGTGCTCTTCATCGATGAGATCCATCGCCTCCATCCCAGCGTGGAAGAGTATCTCTATCCCGCCATGGAGGATTTCAAATTGGACATCATCATTGATCAGGGCCCTAACGCACGCACCATCCGCCTCGCGCTGCCGCCTTTCACTCTGGTGGGTGCCACGACCCGGGCCGGCATGCTGACGGCTCCCCTGCGGTCACGATTCGGATTGACCGATCGGTTAGATTATTATCCCGTCAACGAGCTGGCTCAGATCATCCAGCGTTCTGCCCGTTTGTTAGACATCGAGATCGAACCAGCAGGAGCGAAAGAGATCGCCATGCGCTCCCGCGGGACCCCACGCGTCGCTAACATGCTCCTCCGTTGGGCGCGTGACTTCGCTCAGGTGAAAGCGGATGGCGTGATTCGACCCCAGGTGGCGCGCGATGCCTTGGCCATGCGTGAGATTGACGAAGATGGTCTCGATGAGATGGACAAGCGGATCTTGGAATTCACCATCCACAAATTCAGCGGAGGTCCGGTGGGGCTGAGCTCGCTTGCGGTAGCCGTGGGTGAGGACGCCTCAACGTTAGAAGATGTTTACGAACCGTATTTGATCATGCAAGGATTCCTCAAGCGCACTCCCCGCGGACGGGTCGCGATGCCGGCAGCCTATGCCAAACTCGGTCTCAACCCTCCGCGCACGGCCTACGAACAACCGGACTTATTATGATCGGAGATTTCTTACACTTTATCCGCGATAGCCGCTCGCTCATTCAGATGTTCCGAGAGGATGGCTACCTCCATTTGCTGATGGAGCCTCTGTTCACCTACGGCATCGGCTTCAGTCTCCTGCTCTTCATCGTCGCCTTTGTGGCCAAGGAGAACAAATGCCGCACACTGGCGCTTCTCCTCCTCATCACCTCCTCCATCTTCATCTATCCCTACCAACACAAACGCAATCAAGGCGGGCCACGCCCGGGCTATAACCCGTATTGGACGGCAGAGAATCAGAAACTGTGGGATCGTCAGACCCAGCGACGGCGCCATTTCCAGTATGTGTATTACCTGCTCGCCGCCGCTGCCCTTCTCAATATTGTCATTTCACCAGAGACACTCCTTGGCAAGGGCCTTTCCGTTGGTGTGTTAGGATTGGGTGCCTTCGTACTCGCCTGCGGACTATGGCTGAATTTGCACGAGAAACGGATCTTCCACCCCGAACTCCGTACTGAACGCCCCATTGGAGGTCCCTTGACTGAAGTGGTCGTGTACCGTTCAGGCATCACCTGACCCTCACAGCTTTTCACGAATGGACGGCACCAACGCGAGATCCTCCCGCACGGCCGTTTGGAAGGATGGATACCGAGGGATCCAGCCCTCTTGCCGCAGTTTCTCATTCGATACCCGCTTGTGCGTCCACCCGCGTTTGCGCTCATAATCAGGAGGCGCCTGGGGCGGCAAGGAGCCGTCGAAATGTTCCGCCAAGAACTGGTAGATCATCCGTTGCGTTTGCGGTGTGGTATCCACCACATTGTAGATCCCGCGCGCACCGGACTCTAACAGCAACTGCAACCCCTGCACGATGTCGTCGACATGTGCTTGATTGAGGAAACGTCCGCCATCGCCTTCGATGACCGCTGTTTCATTGAGGTATTTGAGGAGAATGAATGAACGTCCCGGACCATAGATGCCAGCAAGGCGCGCGACGATACCCTCTGCCTGCAGGACCAAATCTTCCGCCTCCCTGAGAATCTTACCCGTCTCTCGGTCAGGATCCGCCGCACTCGTTTCACCCACCCACGAACCATCCGTTTGAGCGTAAACGCTTGTGCTGCTCGTAAAAAGCAAGCGTGCTTGCGGACAAAGCGCGAGCAAATGCCTGACACCATCACGATAAACTCGCCGATACTGCTCGCTACCGCCGCGCCCGGAACTCGCACAATGAATGACCCAATCCACGGCCGGCGCGTCTTGCCCGATCGCATGATGCAACGATTGCGAACAAGCGACATCTGCCTGCCGAACATCGATCGGCAAGCATGCACTCAGGCGCTCTCTGGAACTCTCTGAATGGGTGATCCCACACACATGATGCCCCGCAGCATGCAGGGCCTTGGCCAGCGGCTCGCCGACGAATCCGAGACCGATTAGGAGGATTCTCATGGCGTTTGAGAATCGCCCTCCGGTCCATAATACGCGACCAATCCCTTCACCACGCCCTCAGCATATTCGTGGAAGATGCTTGGCCGTTCCAGGCCATGAACGAGGCGTTTCCCTTCGTAGAGACCCGCCTGGACGCGCTCGTAGACGTCCTCACAATTCATCACATACGGCTCGAAATACAGCACGGGACATTCGAAGAGTCGGTTGGCGAGCAAATTGCGCGCATAAATGTAAGGATTCTTGAGCGGCCGCTTCACGTTATTCGTGGTATAATGATAGGCGGGCAACTGCGTGACGCGCGCCATGTGCGTGGCCATCACTTTCGCCAAGGCGCGCTCCTCGGCATGGGTGCCCTGCAGCAGACGCATCAGCAATTGATGCCGTTCGTCCTCTCGCGCCATCTCAGCCATGTTGTAGGCCCCGTTGATCAGAAAGTGCAAGTGATTGCGCGGCACAAAGGCGGGCTCGGACGGATCGCCCCAGGCTTCCGCATTGAAATGAAGGCAGAGGACGACGTCCGGCTTGAGTTGTTGATTCACCTTCCTGGCCCGAGCTCGGATCTCGCTGAGCCGATAGAAATAGCGCTCTTGGTGCCATTGCAAGGTCTTGCGACGCTCAGCAGGCGGCGCCTCTGGCGCGTAGGTCTTTTCAGGTTCTGTCAGACCCATGACCGCCAGATCCTCCTTCGCCAAAGCCAGAAAGTCCTTGGGACGGCGCGATGTGGTCGGTTTCGTCGTGCCGCGCACCGGAAGCACGGTGGCTCCCAGCGCCGTCAACCGAGGTGCCAGAAGTTGCGCTACTAACAATGTCATGTCCCCCTCAGTCACGGCTTTCCCTCCATCATCCATGACATACCAGCGCTCCTCCATCCGCGCCCATTTCCCACCCAAATGGCCCGGATCCAAGGCAATGCGCAGCCCTCCGAGGGGTCGATCAGCCGTCCGATCCGCGATGATTTCTGCTCGTGGGCGCCAATAGCGTTTGGGCGCTTGTCCCTGCTCACCAGCTTGACGAAAAGCCAGTTCCATCCAGGCATCGTCCCCCGTCCTAATCCTGACAGAGGCCTCATTCACCTTGAACTGGCGTTGATAGGCATCCCCGATCGAATACACCTCGCGCATTTCTTCGAGGAAAGCTTCGCGCGTGATCGTGTTGGCATACGCGGACACACGCGACCAATCGGGCACCGTTCCGAGGGCGCTGAGATTCTGAGCAAACGTGAGGCTCGGGCCCAGACCGATTGCCACCGTGAGCAGGAGGAGGGGAAAACGCATGAGGACAACCTAGGCCCAGCCTTGGGACTCAAGCAACTCACGGAATTTCTCTAGGCAATGGGCTGAACTTCAGTCAGGATACTGCTATGCCTCCCTCTTTCTCCAAGCGCTTCTTTCTTTCCATCGCCGCAACGACACTCGCCGTTGCTGGTTGCCAAACGAAACTCGCAGACCCCTCACTAGCACTCAGCGCCAAACACTTTCACGGCCCCGTGAAGAACCTGCTCGAGCATCGGTGCATCCATTGCCACCATGACAATCAGCCCAACGCCGGTCTCAATTTCCAAGACCGCCGCACCGTCTTTGATAAGGCAGGCAATGGCCCCTTCGTCGTCCCGGGCGATCCCGAGGCGAGCAAGGTGTGGAAAGCCGTGTCGCTACCGAAGCATCACGCGCGCTTCATGCCAGGCGATGGCTGGGACCTGAGCCAACGGCATCTCCAAGGAGTACGCGAATGGATCGAGAAGGGCGCCTACTGGCCCGAAGGACGCCAGGGCAAGTTGCGAGTAAAGAACTACGAAGTCGAACTCGACGACTACCTTTAGCCTCTAGGCTCTAAATGGTGGGAATGTGGTAGTGAAAGTCTTTCGGCTTCACTGCTAGCGTCGAACAAGGGATCTTGTGGAAGACGTGTTCCGCCGTCGTGCCCAAGAGGAGCCCGCGCCATCCTGTCCGCCCATGCGTGCCAAGGACGAGAAGGTAATTGGAGGCTTCCTTGAGGTGACTGACAATGCCACGTCCCACACTCATGTGATCCACGACCGAGTAGATCACCTCGTTCACCCCAGCATCCTTGAGATACGGTTCGACAAAGCTTTCTAAATTCTCACGCACCACCCGCGGATAGTCCGCAATGCCTTCAAAGCCCACGAGCATCACGCCACTCTCAGGGTCCTGAAAGGCTGAAGGAGGCGAGTAGACGTGGACGAAATCCAACGCGGCTTGTTCCAATCGCGCAATGTGAATGGCATACTCGACCACATCCGCGCTCGTGTCCGAGTAGTCGATGGCGCAGACCACTTTCTCGAAGTTCTTGGGCTGCGATTCATCCACGACCAAGAGAGCGCACGGCGCTTTGCGGAGACATTTCGACGCTATTGCCCCCAGTTTGTTGGGATGATCATGCGTGCCCGCAGATCCTAACACTACCAAATCAATGTCGGTGTCATTGATGACGCGGATGAACTCGGCAAAGGGATGCCCGATGACCACTTCCGTTTCGATCTCTTGATAGCCACCCGCGTGCTCCTTGATGAAATCAGCCAAGCGGCTTTCCGCTTCGTTGATCGTGCGATCTGCATCAATCACTACCTCTTCGCCGAAGCTTTCCAACACCCGCTTGTCGACCACATGCAACAGGTGCACCTTCGTCGAATCATAGGAAGCGAGCCTAACCGCTTCCGTAAGCGCTTGGCTGCAAGAATGTGAAAAGTCGATGCCGACCAGGATCCGTTGGAATTTCATAGAGACACAATGCGTTGGTTAAGGTGATGATACAGCGTCCGGTGGTGAAGGCTTTGCATGGGTTGCGGCAGAACGGTCACTTGTTGATGACAGGCTCCTCTTCTTGCACGGTGGGGACGACAATCACTGGAATCACCGATTTCCGGATGACCCGCTCCGCTGTGCTGCCGAGAAAGAGGCGATCGCGCAAGCGCTGGCTATGCGTGCCCATGACGATGGCATCGGCACCAATCTCCTCGGCATGGTCGAGCAGCCCTTGCATAGGTTTCTCGACCACCATCTTGCTCTCGACCGCGATTCCTTCCCGCGTGGCAGCGTCTTCCGCCAGTCGCTCCAATGCTCGTTCTTCTTCCAGAAACTGCGCATTGCGCTGCTCAGGATCCTCCGGCAAATAGGCGACATAATCGATCGGCGTGATCTCTGGCGGAAACACGTGCACCAGGTGCAACACCCCGCCAAACGCTTTGACGACCTCCACGGCTTTCGCCAGCACGACATCATCCGCCTCGGTGAAATCAATGCCTACCAGGAAAGTCTTCATGAGAGAAAGATAGGCTACACCATCGCCATGCCGCATGGCAACCCTTGCGTATCATGCGCACATCTTGCTATCTGCTAGGCCGTGCCCGCGCCTCGAAAACCCAGAGCGACAATCCCTGTCGTCATCACAGAGCTGATCGGCATCAGAAAGGCGGCCAAGAGCGGGTTCATATGCCCAGTCAGACAAATAGCAATGGCCACGACATTGTAGATCACGGCGAAAGTGAAGACCTGCCGGATGACCGAAGACCGCGTGTGCGCCAATCGAATCAGCGGGGTGAGGAAGGCCAATCCGCGCGTGACGAAGTAGGCATCCGCTTTCTCTCCTAACAAATTGCGATCGAAGGCCGGCGTCAAGGTTGCGAACGCCCGATCGAAGGCCAGGCTATCATTCACCCCATCACCCACATAGAGCGTGTCTTGGTTATCGAGCTCAGCCACCCGCTCAGCCTTCTCATCTGGGGTCATCCGAGCTTGCCATTGATCATCCTCCAGCCCTAACGCTCTTGCTAATGGGCCAACCTTTCCTTCCCGGTCCCCACTAAGAATGTGACTCACCAAGCCACGTCTTCGCATCCCTTCGATCTCCTCAGCAGCTCCTTCCCGTAGCGTGTCGCGGAAGCGCAAGCGCGCCTTGACCACCTCATTACAGGTGAATTCCACATCCGCTTGCAGGCCTTCTCGTGGACGTGATAGCGCCCACCGCCGCCCTTCTGGATCCACCCACCGAAGGCCCACTCCGGGAAGTTCCTCGATGGATGACGTCCCCGCTGGGCGAATGCTGGCTGCCGCTAAAGATGCGGTGAGACTGCGACTCACAGGATGACTGCTACTTCCTGCAAGTGTCGCCAGTGCCTGCCGGGCATCCGCGTCCAGATCCTCCAGTGCCTCAGGATTGACCAGGGTAGGTGTTTCCATCGTCAACGTACCTGTCTTATCAAACAGCAATTTCCGTACGCGCCGCAGGCGTGGCCAGAAAGTGAGCTGCTGCACGAACACCCCCAATCGACGCGCGGCCGACGCGGCAAATTCATCCGCTAACGGAATCGCCACCCCGAGTGCGCAGGGACACGAGATGACAAAGATCGATAGCGTGACTTGCAACCCAGTGATGGCGTCGCCACTCGAAAGCCACCAAGCCATGCCGCCGAGGAGGCCCACCGCGAGGACCACCCACAGATAGGCTTTGAGAATCTGTTGGAGCAACGGGTGCTCCTTGCGTGACGCTTCATTCTTCACCAGCCGCTGCAGCAATGACTCTGCCCAGGTTTCGCGCGCCTCTAACCGCAACGGCGTTTGCCCGCGGTAGATCGCTCCAGAAGCGGCCACCCCACCACGCTTCTCTTCACGCGTGTCGGATTCCCCCTGGATCCATTCCATGCCTAACAACGCCGCTTCCGACTCGATCCGGCTGGCCACCGGCACGATCTGGTTCGGCTCAATTTCATAACATTGCCCTTGTTGCAACTCGGCGAGGGCGACCGGCTCGCCATCCACACGCACCATGGAGGGGACCGCATCCTGTTCCGTCAGATGCCGCTGATTGCGTCGCATGGCCACCTCTTGCACCCATCGACCGCCTAACATGAGGAAAACAAAGATCGCGACGAAGTCGAAATACAACATGGCTTCCGCACCCGCCAACCATCCGATGAGCGAACCCACATAGGCCAAGCTCACGCCGAGAGCAATGGGCACGTCCACATGAAGGACGCCGTGTTGGAGCGCCTGCCACGCGCGTCTGATGAAATAACTTCCACCCACCGCCATGGCGAGCGTGGCTGACAACGCTGTGATCATTTGGAACAATCCCGCGAACATGAAGTCCGCTGGCATTCCCAAATAGCTCGGCAAGGTGAACGCCATGCCATTCATGGCAAATGCCGCACACAGCCCCACCCGACCGATCAAGGGATCGCGTGCTTCTCCTCTCGCCGACTTCGATGGGCACAGCCGATACCCAAATTGCTGCAACGTCTCCGCAAAAGTGACAGGATCGAAGGAACCCGGCTCCCAGTCCATCTCTAACTGTCCCTGCACGGGATCGGTGAGGACCTGGAGAGCCCCCGATTGCTGCGCGAAGAGGCGCTCGATCAGCCAGATACAACCCGCACACGTGGCGCCCTCCAAGCCCAAGACGAGTCTCGCGGATTTCCCATGCGCGTCTCCCTCCGCTTGAGTCACGCGTTCACGTAACCATCCATAGTCACGCTGCTCGAAGGCCAAACCCTGCACCGGCGGAGTCGTTTCCTTTCCCTTGAGGTCATAGAAGCGATCCAGGCCCTCATTGGTGATCATGTCATGCACATAGGCACATCCCGCACAACAGAAACGGTCTGACTGAGGATTCGCAGGAACAAATGCCGTCCCGCAGTGCACACAGGACTGCTTTTGACGCACTTTGTTAGGACTCAGTGACATAGCGGACAAGATGTAGCCGCAGCCTCTGTGAATGGCAGCGTTCCCTGCAACCGCCAAGCGATGACCGCTGCACTGACCAACGCCACCCCGCCGCGCAAACGATTCAACGTGGATGGCTGCAGGCGCTGCCGCCAATGCGCCAGGGGCATGTGCGAGAGCCAAAGAAGTGGAATTGTTCCCAAGGCAAACGCCATCGTAAACTCCATCCCCGCCACCGCCGATCCCGTGACGGCGGCCAAGCCCACCATGAGATAGAGTGGTCCACAAGGCAGCAATGGCGTGAGCAATCCTAACATCGCCCCAGATACCACAGGAGGACGTTGCGCCAACTTCAGCTTAGAGCGGAACAGCCATTTGGTGAGGAACTGAGGACGCGGCAATTTCCGATCGAACCCCAATCCGATCACCACCAATGCGATCACGAGGAACCAAGGCAAGAGAACGAGCGGCGATTCTAACATCGATTGCAAGGGACCCCTCCCTAGAAATCCTGCGATGGCCCCCAAGGCACCATAAGCCAATAGACGCGTCGTATGATAGGCTCCAAAGGCCCACTGCGGTGACATCGCCGAGGGCCGTCCTCCCAACAGACAACCGAGTGGACCACACATGCCAACGCAGTGCACACTCGTGAGGAGACCGACCACGAAAGCACCAGCAGTCGTATTGACGGTCATGTCCGCGTTCATGGTGTCCCCTTTGGTGAGGTCAACTCAATGGTCTCAGGAGTATTCTGCACGGCAATGGTGATCAGGAAGGACCACCCCGTGATGAGCACAAGGAAAGCTACCACTATCCAGATCCACGGGCGTTCTCGAAGAAATCGTTTCATCAGGGTGTCGGGGTGAGTTTAGGAGCTTGCAGCGATTCTGGCGAAGGGCCTAACAGACGCAGCGGGAGCACCACTTCCGAGGCTCCAGGTTCGGCTTGCACACGGAGATTGACCGTGATCGGACCTTGATAGGTCTCTTTCGGGATCACCACAATGATCGGATGCTTCGACGACGATTGACCTTTCACCACAATAGGCTGACTCAACCCACCCGTCTGCAGGTCCGAAGGCGCGTCCACTAGTTGCGCTTGGAAGGTCGTATCGTCATTGCGCTTCGTCGTCAGCGCCATGGTGAATTGATTGCGAACGCCCGCCTCATCCACATAGAATGTAGAGCCGCGCATGCGAAGGACGGACACGTTCACATCTTGCACGCGCGAAAGGGAGAAGGTGACGGCCACTGCGCCAATGACCATGAGGAGCGAATAGATGATCGTCCGCGGACGGATGAATTTGGTGGGATTTCCCCCCAAGCCATTCATGGAATCATACCGGACCAACCCTTTCGGACGATCCAACTTTTCCATGATCTCATTGCACGCATCCACGCATGCCGCACAGCCGATACACTCCATTTGCAAACCATTTCGGATATCGATTCCTGTGGGACACACCTTCACACAGCGCTGGCAATCAATACAATCTCCATTGGACGGATCCTTCGCTTTCCCCCGAGGCTCTCCGCGTTTCTCGTCATACCCGATCACCACTGTGTTATCATCCGTGAGCGCTGATTGAATCCTCCCATAGGGACAAAGAATGATGCAAAACTGCTCCCGAAACCACGAGAAGCAGAAATACAACGCCACTGTCAGAAAGGCCACCACCCCAAACGCTTGCACATGCTCCAATGGCGACGTCCGCATATAGGAATAGAGACGCGGCAACGAGATGAAATAAGCGAGGAAGATATGGGCAATCGTCGTCGCGCAGAGAAAGAAGAGCGCGTGCTTGAGCACGCGCTTCCGAATCTTCGTCCCATTCCAAGGCGCCTTCTCCAACGCCCGTCGTTGAGGCGCATCACCATCAATGAACCGCTCAATTCGACGGAACACATGCTCCAGAAAGACCGTGTACGGACACGCCCACCCACACCACAACCGCCCAAAGAGCGAGGTGAGATAGAAGAGCAGAAAGCCCAGCCCGCTCACAGCGAAGAATCCCAACCAAAGATCCTGCGCCAGAAAGGTCATTCCAAAGAGATGGAATCGCCGATTGGCAAGATCCAGGAAGACCGCGGGATGCCCATTGATCGGAATCCACGGGAGGATCACATAGATCAATAGCAACGCCAGGCCAAACCACCGCCGATAGCGGGTAAAGAAACCTCGCACATCAGCCGGATGAAGGATGTAATGGGATCCATCACGATTGATCGTCGTGACCGACGTCAAATTGGGTTTTTTATCAGCGGTGCGAGGCATGGCTTAGAGGGGATAACTATTGAGGTTTGGTATGGTGGCTCATAATATAGGCCACCACCTCGGCCACTTTCTTTGGACCAAGGAGCGGCTCCCAAGCAACCATCCCCTTTGTCGCGTCCGGTGAACCATTCTTGACGATCTGAAACACGTCCATGGGGTTACCGCCATATTTCCAGGTCTCATCATTCAAGGGCTCCCCTGGCAGTTTCACCCCATTCAAGGTCGCTGAGAGATCCGTGCCGTGACAAGCGACACAGGAACTTTGGAAAGTGGCTTCACCTGCAGAGACAATCTGCGTGTTCTGACTCATTTCCCACAGCGTGTCGTTGTCCAACGAGGTCATCAATTTCTCCAACTCGGTTGCCTTACGAGTATCGATTTCAGCAATGGCAGCTTCCAATCGCTCCGAATCTTCCGGAAAGAAATTGAATTGGTAATAAAGCACCCAGTAGACGACGAAGAGCACGATGAAGATATACCAAGATGCCAACCACCAGTTCGGCAGCTTCTGGTCGTATTCCTGAATCCCGTCGTAGACATGGTCCCGAAGGACAGGACCGCCTTCGACACTCTTGTTAGATTGATCGTTATCTGGCATGTTCGTTCTGGTTGGTGGTTGTGGACTCCTCAAGAGGTAGCTTCGAGAGATGATCAGCGCGTTCGCGACGCATGAGCAGCGCCCGCACCAAGAGGACGAGGAAGACGATGAACGTCAGCACGAACGCTATGATCGGGACGACCGACGTCCATTCATCGTATATGAGGCGTTTAAACATGAGTTAATCTCCTTTCGGTAAGTTAGCGAGCTGCCACGGGCTCGGCCTCAATGGCTGCAGGTTCATCCTCGTCACGGCGTTCGTCAGGCACCTCGAAAGGTCCCAACGACTTCGGACCACGGGGATCCAAGACCTCATGGGCACCCAGTTTCTGAAGATAGGCGATGAGCGCGATGATCTGTTTATCCGCCAATTCAGAAATCTTCACGGCCCGCACCGTCGGCGGATTCTCTCCTGGCAGGATCACACCTTCGTCAATGAGACCAGTGGCAATCTTCGTCGCCTGTTCGAGGGCCCCTTGGGTGATCTCATGTTTCGTCATGGGCTCATAAGGAACGCCCAATCGCCGTTGCACAAAGATCTTCCGAGGAAGCGCATCCATATCCGTTTCCTTCTCGAAAAGCCATGGATACGCTGGCATGTTTGATTTCGGCTCTAGCTCGCGGGGATTCATCATGTGCTGATAGTGCCAGACATCATTCCGGCGCCCGCCTTCGCGCGCCAGGTCTGGCCCCGTCCGCTTCGATCCCCATTGGAAGGGATGATCATAAATGCTTTCCCCAATACGAGAGTAGGCGCCATACCGCATGACATCGGGAACCATTGTCCGAATCATCTGCGAGTGGCAGTTGTAACAACCCTCACTCACGTAAATGTCGCGGCCAGCAAGTTCCAAGGGAGTATAGGGAATTTGCAGACGGTCCTCCACGTTATCAGCGCGATTCACCGTCACAGCGGGAATGATCTGCACTGCGCCACCAATGGCGACCGCAATAAACGTGAGGATCGTGAACGGCATCCAGTTCTCCAACAGGCGGTCATACCAGTGAGACCAGCCATGCTCGCTCCGCTTGAATTTCTGCAAAGCGAGTAATCCGCAAATGACCACACAGACCAATGCCGCCACATCCGCACCCGAGGGCAAGAAGAACCACAGGCACATAAAGGCAAGCGCGACAAAGGTGTAGGCAACAGGGTCCGCTCTCCACGTCTCTCCCCAAGTCATCTTATCAGTCTTCGAGGTCTTCCGATCAATCAGAGCCACTTCACGCGTCTCATCAACCGGCTTCCCAGACTTGATCGTCATAAAGAAGTTGTAGGCCAAGATCAAGAAACCAACCAAGTAAAGCGCCCCACCAAAGACTCGCGTCAACATCAAGGGGCGAATGGCTTGCAAGGTTTCGACAAAGTTAGGATTCGCCAAGAGCGTGCCCGACTCATCGATATCATTGAGCATCAGGCCCTGCATGATTCCTGATATCCACATCGAGGAGACGTAAAGGAGGATACCAACGAGCCCGAGCCAGAAATGAATGTTAGCCAGATTAATGGAATAGAGTTTCGTTCCCCAAAGGCGCGGTGCCATCCAGTAAATCATCCCAGCCGCCATGAACCCATTCCACCCCAAGGTGCCGCTGTGCACGTGCCCAATGGTCCAATCGGAGTAATGTGAGAGCGCATTGACCGCACGAATAGAAAGCAGCGGCCCTTCGAATGTCGACATGCCATAAAAGGTAATACCCACCACGAAGAACTTGATCACCGGATCTGTGCGCAGCTTGTCCCAGGCGCCTCGCAACGTTAGCAACCCATTCAACATCCCGCCCCACGAAGGCGCCCACAACATCAAGCTGAAGAACATGCCCAGCATCTGCAGCCACTTGGGAAGATCGGTATTCAACAAATGGTGGGGTCCCGCCCAAATATAGATGAAGACCAGCGACCAGAAGTGCACGATCGATAGGCGATAGGAATACACCGGCCGCTCGGCGGCTTTGGGCATAAAGTAATACATGATCCCAAGAATGGGCGTCGTGAGAAAGAAGGCCACCGCGTTGTGGCCATACCACCACTGCACCAGCGCATCCTGCACGCCACCAAAGATGGGATAGCTATGCGTGATCGTTGTCGGCAATGAAAGGTGGTTGACGATATAGAGCATCGCCACCGTCACAATCGTGGCGATGTAGAACCACAAAGCCACATAAAGGGAAGGCTCATTCCGCTTTGCCAAGGTCCAAAAGAAATTCCACGCAAAGACCACCCAAATCACCGCCACCGCGATATTGATCGGCCAGATCAGTTCGGCGTACTCTTTCCCCCGCGTGAGTCCAAGCGGCAAGGTCACGGCCGCCGAGACAATGATCCCCTGCCAGCCCCAGAAGTGGATCTTGGAAAGCAGATCAGACGCTGTTCGCGTCTTACAAAGGCGCTGCGTGGAGTAGTAGATGCCGGCAAACATCATATTGCCCACGAACGCAAAGATCGCCGCATTCGTGTGCAGAGGTCGCAACCGACCAAAGGTCAGATACTCCAGGTTGAGGTTGGCTTGCCAGAAGTTGAGTTGGGAGGCGACAAGGACACCTACAAGCATGGAGACCAAGGCCCACACCACCGTCGCGATGAGAAACAGTCGTGGGGTCTTGTCATCAAACTCGATGGTGGCCTTGGTAAGCGGCTGTGTATCGGTTGTCATGGATGATCAATCAGTTCGGTTCGTTATCAGAGTTTTCGTGAGGGTGATCTTTCGGAGCATCATCAAGGGGCAGGAGAGAGTCCCGCTGCCAATGGGAGACCCCGCGTCGGCTGCGGCGGTCGAAGCTGAAGGCCGCCACGAAGAATCCCGCTAAGAGAAGGCTGCCGAGAATGGTGAGGAGCAAGATCTGCATTGGCGATTCGAGATCTCATCCCTACCGCCTCCCATCAAGCCCGCTTTGCATATCCAGCACTGCCTTACGCAGATCATGCACAGGATCCGCATAGTCGGCTGATCGATTTGATTGCCCAAACCTATATGATTCCACGGGATGGGCAGAATCAGCGCAAACCAGACCAAGCCATGCGCAACACAGCCCAAGAAGTCTGCCTACCCTCTCTCGCACTCAAACAAATCCCATGATGCGAAACCTTAAATCATTCCTTCTTCCCACGCTCACCCTCGCCACTGCCAGTCTCATTCACCTTCAAGCAGGGGAATACTACCCACCGGCACCGGTTCCCGCTCCCGATGGCACCCTGCCCACCCTGACGGAAGACCCGTTTGAACGCGCCATCCGCCCGATCACGAATCCCACCCTCTTCGATCTCGCCGTGCCGCGCACCCAACTGCACGCCATCTACATGCACCAGCAGTTTCCAAGCTCGCTCAACACCGCGATCGGAAGCGTTCCCGCAGACGGGAATTTCAACCTCGGTGCCCTCCAGCTCGAATACGCCTTTTCCGATCGATTCTCGCTTGTGGCCATGAAAGACGGCTACATTGACCTCAATCCAGACGAGACCCTCTCCGAAGAATCCGGATTCGCCAACCTCGCCGCCGGCTTCAAATGGGCCTTCCACTACGATCCCATCAACGCCTTTGCCGCCAGCATCACGGCCCAAGTCGAGATCCCTACCGGAAACAGCGATGTCTTCCAAGGCACGGGAGACGGCGCTTTCATCCCCTCCCTCAACCTCCTCAAACTCTGGGATCGCTTCCAATTCGCCAGCACCGTCGGACTCCACGTCCCCTTCGATAATGACGAGGAAAGCACCACCTTCTTCGGAAGCGCTCACCTCAGCTACGCCCTGACAGACCGCATCTTCCCACTCGTCGAGCTCAACTACTTCCGGGTCCTTGACGAAGGCGACGGCGGACGCCGGTTCAATGACCAAGTGGGTGGCCTCGTGCCAGCCGTGGCAGAATTCGAAGGCGGCGACCTCATCAACCTCGGCGCCTCCAATGCCGACGAAAGCGGCGACCTCATCACCCTCGGACTAGGCCTCCGGTTCCGCCTCAATGACAACGTCGATCTCGGTGCCGCCTACGAAATCCCCCTCACCGACGAAGAAGACAATCTCATGGACTCGAGGATCACCCTCGACCTCGTCTACAGATTCTAACCCTAAGCCAATCCATCCTTGATTCCGAGACGCTTGCGGAAGTCCCTCCGCAAGCGTCTTTGGGTAGGTATCCATCAACGACAACCTAGCTCCCATCATGAATCCTAAAATCTGCCGCATCCTCTCCACCATCTGCTTCCAAGCAGGCATCCTTTCCATCATCCTCTCCATCGGTATTTGGTGGTTCAAGCTCGCCGACGACCCCGATCAACAAGCGCACGCCGAGCGGTTTGGCATCTTCGTGGGCCTCTGGGCCCCCACCCTTCTCATCCTCTCCAACCGGTTTGACCGCTATGCTGACAAAGCCCGCAACGTCCCCGGCGCCCAAGAAGACCTCCACGACGACAGCCAGGCTTAAAACGCCCCCCATCATCGCCGACATCTGCCGCTTGACTCTTGGCACAGCAAGCGGCACTCCTATGCCAGCACACAAGCCGGTGTGGCGGAATTGGTAGACGCGACGGATTCAAAATCCGTTGTCCTTTGGACGTGTGGGTTCGAGTCCCACCGCCGGTACTCTCCTCGTCGTAAACGAGTTACACATGTCGCTTTTAATGCGATTGTAACGGTGAGAATGACTGGCTGTGCACTAATCAGGTTCACGTCTGAGCCGAAACTTAGCTCCGGCCGCTGTCAAAACGAGGCCGAAAAACGCTCCCAATTCCGGGTTGAGTAGCCCTTCGCGTTCCCGACGCTTGATCGTCTCCTTCTTTGGAAGCACCCCAGCGTGGGGCAGCCGGTGATGATGAAATGCTGTTCATCTTGAGTCTCCCGATCTGGATACACGCCATTCATCTTCCCTAGCTATAGCTAGCAGAAAGACGATATAGATACCGAGGACAGCCGGAACTGGGCCGGGGTCTGAACATTGCCAGCGCCACCGCCGAGCCGTGGGAGCCCGGAGGCATCTGGGATGGCCAAGGCCGAATGGTCACGCAACTCACCACTGCCCGCGACTTGCTCGATCAAACCCGCGCCCACATGGGCCAGTTCCTAACAGCACACCCAAACCAGGCAGGCCTCGTCGCCCAATTGAATGCCATCCAAGGCGACTTAGTCACCCTTCAGCGCTCGACTGCTGCGCCGGTGCCAGTTCGCTTCAACATCCAACGCCTCGACAAATGAACGCGTTTAATGATCTCACCATTTATTCCGGGATATCCGCGGTCGTCTTGATCCGGTATCTGATCTTCGCCGGGATCGCATGGCTTCTGGCTTATGTGCTCTTTCGCCGGAAGTGGTTTCACCGAAAGATCGTGCAGAAGCTGCCGAGTTCCAAAGATGTCCGACGCGAAATGTGGCATTCCCTTCGTACTGTCTTCCTTTTCTCAGCGGTCGGCTTGGTCACCATCTGGGCCGCACGGCGAGGCTGGACACAAATGTATTTCGATATCGATGCATTCCCTCGCTGGTGGTTTGCGGTGAGTATCATTCTAACAATCTTCCTACACGACACCTGGTTCTATTGGACACACCGCCTGATGCATCACCGCCGATTGTTCCGAATCTTCCACCGCACGCACCACCTCTCGACGAATCCAACGCCTTGGGCGGCATTCGCGTTCTCACCTTGGGAGGCGATCATCCAAGCCGCCATCTTTCCTCTGGCCGTATTTCTCATGCCCATTCATCCCATCGCCTTTGGCCTGTTCCTCATGTGGCAAATGCTCTTTAATGTGATTGGACACACGGGATACGAATACAACTCTTCGCGTCTCATGCGCTCGCCCCTGCGCTACTTGATCAATACGCCGACCAATCACGCCATGCATCACGAATCCATGCGGGGCAACTTTGGACTATATTTCAATTTCTGGGATCGACTGATGCGTACCAATCACGATGATTACGAAGCCCGGTTCACCGAGGTCACCACGCGTCCTCGACCCGGTCATGATCATTGAATTCCTAGCAAATCGTCGATCCAACAGTTGAACAGAGTGACCCCGGCTAAGGCTTCTTGATGTCACTAAGCTTGTCGAACAACACACGGAAGATCTCGTCTCGGTAGAGTTTCGTGGCGACTCGGATGGAATGCCTCTTGGGATCCGCTTGCCATTCGCCTTTGCTTGTGAGGATGGGACTGGGAACGACCTCCGTCTGGGCGAGAGCTTCCGGTTTGAGGAGCCAAGCAACAGTGGCGATATCCCAGATCACTTTCTGCCAGGCGCCTTCTCCAGATCGCGGGGCTTTCGTTTTCCCTTTGATCTCAGTGTAGTAGTCTTCGACGTTTTGATAGAGTGCCTGGGCGATGGGCGACTTTTCCTTCAGGCCTGCTTCCAATTCGGGGAGCGTGATCTTCAGGGTCGCCGCGACATCTCCGGCCGGCACATGGATCAAGGGCGCTTTGCTGTCGAATAGCACCTGCGCCGCTGGGATGTCTTGATTCAAATTGAAATCGCGTGCGTGCGGCCACGAATGGGGATGGCCTCCAATCCACACGATGACGATTTGGTCAGCTATGGCAGGATCTAACAGAAGCGCGGAAGCAATGTTCGTGGCAACACCGAGCCCCACCACATAGAGTCGCCCCTCACGCTCTTCGTGAGCCAGCTCGATCAGACGTCGAGCTGCTGGGCTGTCGACCGGTGTTTCGCGATCAGTTAGGAAGGTCTTGCTGCCTCGGAAAACCTTCCCCTCTGTGGGCTGATCGAGCAGTTTCAGCACACGCAGCGTTTCGTGATAACTCTTCTCCATGCCATCTCCCGGCGAAGTTGATCGATGGTTCCGAAACGGCGCGGCATTGATGGCTTTAAGGCGAATGCGTTCCGGAGAGCGGACGGCAAATGCCAACGTGAATTGGTCATCCACCTCGTTGTACATGTCCGAATCGAGCACCATGTCGATCACGCCTTCTGGTGGGCTCAGCGCCTGAAGTCGCGCCGATGGTTGGCCTTCTTCTTCTCCCCGGCTTAGGTTTCCCATTAGGCAAACGCCGACGATGGTTAGGATCATTCCCGTTCTCATCATTCTCCTTTCGGTTTCGCGGTGGCAGCAAAGTGGTTGTCGGCGAATTCAAGGAACAATCGCCAATCTTCCGGCACGGCATGGTGGCCTTGCGAGTGGTAGTGAAACGCCAGGCTTTGGGAAATGATCGGTTGATCCAACTCCGGCACCGTCTCTGTGCCGAGATCGCCAGCGCCAAGCAGGCGATACACGGGCCCGGCGGCAGCCATGGCGAGAAACTCGCCTTTCGGATCGCTCCATTGATCACTGAGTCCTCCATTCACGTAGACTGCGCGGGGAGCGATCAACGCGATGAGCATGTGTTGGTCAACGGGCAACGCGTCCCATTTGCCCACCCAATTCTGCAAGTTGCCCGCAAACTGCCAGGGGAAATTCTGCGCCATGTCGTCTAACGTTTCCCCCCAATCTCTACGAATCAACGAAGCGCCCATCTCGCCGGGCACCGCACTGAAGACGGCCGCAATCCGACTGTCATTAGCCGCCGCCCAGAGTGACGTTTTCCCGAGGCGTGACGTTCCTGTGAGGGCGATGCGTTTCCTATCAATCGCCTCAAGCGTTTCCAGGTAATCGATGACGCGACTGGCTCCCCAGGCCCAGGCGCTGATCGTCCCCCACTCGCCTTCTGCGGGACGCTCTTGATTCTCTGCTAGGGTTTGGCCGATGACGCCCTCGTGCCAGTGATCCGCCCGATCGGGTTGAATGTCGCCATAGCCGATCTGCGCAAAGGCCCAGCCATGCTTGAGCACTGCGGCCCGCTGATCGAAGGAGAGATGATTGCGATTCGTTCGCTGTAAGAATCGCTCCCGCGCAGCTTCGCTCGTGAAGAACGACAAGTGTAACAGGACAGGAACGGGCCCTTCTGCACCTTCGGGCAAATGCAAGTCGAGGCCGATCTTCGGGCCGCCAGGCTTGGAACCGATGCGGCCTAAGATACGTTTCTCGCCCTGCTCTCCATCGGCCTGCGCTTCCCAATGAACCTCTGGCGCGTTGTCTGGAATACGACCATAGATCTGGGATTCATAGAATGCTAGGATCTCCTCTCGTCGTTCCTTGTGCCACTGCTCAGCCGAATCGACCGCGCGTCCATCTGCCATCTTGAGAGGATCCGGCAGCGTGTAGGGCTTCACTTTTGACTCGTCGTAGTTAGACACGTGACCGGTCTGTCGCGCAAGCCTCACCGGATTGCCCCCAGGATCACGACCGCCAATGTGAGGCACATTGGCGGCGTTGCCAGTGGTTCCGGGAGTGGGATTAGAGTCCTGTTGGCGTTCTTGAAGCAACTGTGGGAGCAACTCCCATTTGGGAGTGTCAGCGTCCTGATGCTGCCAGAGGATCCACAACGGCTTGCTCCCATCCAGCAGCGTGAGACGCAGCCCTTCGTCCACAGCGCGGCGAGCGGCTTCCCCGTCCAGTTGGAGACTGAACGGTTGGAATGCTTTGGCATTGGCCACTTTGATCGATCCGGCGCTTCTGCCACTTTCGCCAAAGGTGACTTCGATCGTGCGTTGTTCGTCGTCGTCTGCGGCGATAGCAAAGCGCAATTGGGCCGGGCTCTCGGTAGCAAGTGGCGTCCACCACTTCAGCCTTGCTGCGCTCAGGGTGTTCCCCGGGAGCAGGCCAAAGCACGTCCATCCGTCCGGCAAAGTCGGCTTGTCTTGGTGCGCGTTCCAAACGGCGTCCTCCACGGTGGCGAGATGGTGCTTGAGCGGCACGGCGGGCGCATCAGCAGCGGCGTCCTCGGCCAACACGGTGATCTTAACATCGTCATAACGCGTCCCGCGTTCGTAACTCTGACGGATACCGAACCAGCCACCCGGGCGGAGTGTGGAGACGGATCCTGCGAGAAGCACTTCGCCGTCCTGACTCCAGGAGACATGTTGACCGCGCACTTCGAATCGATGCTCGACCCAACGTCGCCTCTTCGCCTTGCCATCGATCCGCCCCCGCCCAAACGGCCCTCGATAGTAGATGTCATCGACCGTGTCATCCGTGCCGGGAATCTGACGCATGTAGCCGATTTCAACACCATCGTGTGTGATCACCGGCTTCTGAGCCCCTAAGACAAACCCAATGTAGTCGTTGTCGTTGGCGCGCTGTTTGAATTCCACGACGTAATGGGTAGCCTTGTTAGGAATGGGCTTGCCCGCATAGGCAATCGAATTGCGTGAACGCCCTGCCTGTTCGGCAAAGCCATCCACTTCGCCATTGGCCCGCTGAGGAATAACCCAGAATGAACGCCGTGGCCCATCGGCTTCAACGTCGGCAATGATCCAATGTTTCAACGCAAAGCCTGCCGGAACCTCGGTGGTGTATCCCATGCCAGCTGGTGGTGCTTCTGTGATGGTGTTCGGCTTCAGTTCGCCTCGTGATTCGCTGCCGAAAGCATCTTCGAAGATCACGGTTTGCGCGTGCGAATGGAAGGGAACGAGTGCGCTTCCGGCAAGAAAGGCTACCGTTAAAGCGATGAAAGATCGGACAATGTGAGGGTTCATTTCAATGAGGATAGGAAAGCTACGAGGTTTCGGAAATCGCAAACGGGCATGACGTTCTCCAGACCTTGAGGCATCAGTGAATGCGGTGAGGCTTCGTAGTTCTCGATCTCCTCAGCCGCAAAGTGCCTCACTTTGGAATCGAGCCCGAGGAGATTAATGGCACCACCGGCCTTGTGATCCAGTTGCAGGCCCATGTGCGCTGCCCCGTCTTTGGTGTGCACGATCCAGGCCTGGTACTGCGGCGGGAAATGATCTGATGGGCGCAGGATGGAATGAATGATCTGTTCACGGCTCACCGATTGCGCGATTCCAGCAAGGCTCGGGCCTAGCAGAGCAACACTACCGTCAACGGTGTGGCAGCTGGCGCACATGTTCTGCGTGGTGTGGAAGACGCGTCGACCGCGGGCTGGATGACCACCCGAGGCAAGGACGCGCTTCCAATCGTCGACCGTCGTCGGGCGTTCTACGGTGGCAGGATCCAGAGCAAATCGCAGTTGTTCCGCCAGTTCGGCTTCTGCATGTGTTAGCTTTTGGGAAAGAGCCTCCCTGACAGGTGCCTCCGCAACATGCCCTCGCAGAACGCGCACGGCTTCGATGACCACATCGGGATCCGTATCGTTGAGCAGAGCCAGCAGCGGCTCGGGATCCGCGGGCAGCTTGGATAAGGCTAACAAGGATTCGCATCTCGCCGTCGAGGACATGGTGGTGTCATTGGCGAGATCGGTGAGAAAGCGGATGGTCGAGGCCTCGTTGAGCGTTGCAAGTAGGCGAATCGCCGCGACGCTGAGTGCGTCATCGGCTGAACTTGCAAGCGGGGAGATCCACGCGTGCGCCGGCTTCGGTATCTGTGAGAGTTCGAGTCGGCTCAAGGCGATTGCCCGTACGGTTACCGATTGATCCGGATCCTCCGCCAGCCGCACGAGCACGTTGGGATCGAGCTGGCGCTTCAATTTGTTCGCTGCTTTGGCCCTACGCTTCCGCCAATCCTCGGCGAAGGAGCCACTCAAGTTCTCAACGGCTGCCAGGTAGGCTTCGAACATCGGCGCATCGATCTCGCCACTCAACGAGCGATCTAACAGAGCACGGAAATCGCTGTCTAACGTTTCTCCAGCCCAAATGAGCGCGGCTCGTTTCACCTCAGGTGAACTGTCGGCGAGGCACCTTGCTAGCTGTTCCGTATCTCCCGCCAAGCGATCAGAAAGCAAGGCGGCAAGGCGGAGAGCCGCTTTCGGCGATTGCCGGGCGACGGCACGGTCGTTCGACGTTAACTGGCGGATAGCTGTATGCTTGGTGAAAGCAGACTCACCTTCGAGAGCCTCTAACGGATGCTCGTGTGGTTCAGGAGTCAACGCAGCGTGCACATGATAGGCGGCAGGCGTGGATCTTTCAGCCGTCGGTTTCGGCCGAACCCGCCAGAGACGTCCACGCCCATGATTGGGGTAATCGACCAGCACCCAATCGGTAATATAGAGGTTGCCTTGACTGTCGGTTTCCAGGGCAACTGGCCGGAAATCTTTGTCGCCGGATAGGAAGATCGATTTGCGTTTCAATCCTAACGTTGCGCCCTTTGCCTCCAACTCGAAGCGCTCGATCGTGTTCTCATTCCAAATCGTGGCAAGCACGCTAGCATTGTACGATTCCGGAAAACTGGTTCGCCGGCAATCGATGAGATCACAGGGTGCTTCTCCGGTGCCAGCAAGGTAGGGCAAGGTTCCTGGCAGAGACCCATCCCAACCTTGGAAGGGATGGTTGCCACCGCCACCATAGAGTGATTTGTAGCCGTAGTCACCGTGCTCTATCACATGGAGAAGACGGTTTGGCCCTCGCGCGTCCGGGTCGTTATCAACCAGGAGCAGCTGACCATCCATGGCGAACTTTAAGTTGAACGGATTCCAGAACCCGGTCGCCAACTCGGACACTTGCGTGCCATCTGGTCGACAGCGAATGATGTTTCCGCCATCGCCATAACCAGCGATTTCAGAGCCGTCCTTTCCGCGCACAGCCCAGGCATCACTCCCCACATTGCCCCGACTCACATACAGCCAGCCAGCGCGATCAAACGTGATGCCCAGAAGAGAATTGTGGGCGTAGCGCTGGGTCGTCTCAAGCGTGAAGACCTTCTCCACACCATCACAAACGCCATCGCCATCACGATCGGGCAACGCGAGCACCTCCCTCGCGCAAACGACATAGAGGGTGCCGTCGGGCGAGAACGCGAGGTTCATGCCTTGGTCAATGCCTTCGACAAAGATCGTCGGTGGATCTGCTTTCCCATCCCCGTCACGGTCGGTGAATACCTTAACGCGATCCGCCTTGGGCCCACGGTAATCTTTCGGCGGGTGGTGCGTGTGTGACTCCAAGACGAAGACGCGATCCTCGCGGTCGATCGCCATGCCAATGGGAGTCACAATGTCAGGATCTTCAGCAAAGAGGTTGATTTCCAGGCGCTCATCGTGAAGACGCGGAGGCGCTGCCTGACCCACAGCCATCCACAACACTGTCAGCAGCAGTATGAGGTGGCTAGCTTTCATACGGATGAAAGAGTTCGCCCGAGGAGGCATCGCCCAAGACGCATTGTGAGTGAGGTAAGATTGTGAGTCATACACATAGCGCTCCAATATGCTAACCACTCAGGCCTTTGCTCCAAGATCAAACTGGCCCATTCCTTCGTACGCACGCGCTTCAGTGCCTAGCATTACCAGAGGACGTCGCCTGGTTCACAGCCCCCCGGATAAGCAGATCGAATTCAACACGAGAAATGCGCACGGATTTCTTCCTGATCGCGTCAGTTAGTCTTCAGGTTTCAACCGATATGTCAGAATCTGGAGCGCATCTTCGGCGGTGAATCGGCCGATCGCACCGCAACTGTAGACGGAGATATCGACAAGACCTTGGGGATCGATCAGAAAGCCGGTGGCATGGAGATAGGTGCCGTCGTCAGAGTAGAAAGCCCCAAACCGCTTGGCAAATGCTTCGGGGCGAATCCCGTAGCCGACTGGGAACACCACTCCGGAAGCATTCACTGTCTTGCGGGCGTCTTCGAGCGTTTCTGAAGAGGCAGCCACAACCTGCACCCCTTGCGCTTCGAACTCGGCGTGGCGTTCTTTGAAATCAGCCAACTGCTGACGGCAGAAAGGTCACCAATAGCCACGATAAAGGAGCAGCACCGTCCATTTGCCGGTTGGCAATGTTAGTTGCTCGCCATTTGTGAGATCAAGGTTAAGAGACGGAAAGTTATCGTCGGAATCGAGTTTGCGGGATTCTGTCTGAGGCATGGTGTATTGCAGGTGAGTGTTAGTTGTCCAGAACAATGCGATACCGTGCCTTGCCAGAGCGGAGGTGCTCCATGGCATCGTTCACTTTCGCCATCGGGAAGTGTTCCGTCACCGGGGTGACATCATGACGGGCGGCAAACGCTAACATCTTGCGCATGACAGCTGGACTCCCAACCGGGGAAGCCGTCACAGCTTGTTGGCCAAACATCATCGGAATCACATGGATACCAAGCGGTTCGGTCACCGCTCCGAGGAAGTGGAGGCGCCCGCGAGATTTGAGCGTGGCCATGTAGGCATTCCAATCGAGTGACACATTGACGGTGTTCAGAATGAGATCGAAACGTCCCGCCGCCGCTTTGATGGCATCCGGATCGCGCGAATTGATGGCGTGATGGGCGCCTAACAATTTCGCCTCCTCTTGTTTGGATTCGCTTGAGGTAAAGGCCGTCACTTCGCATCCCCATGCACGAGCGAACTTCAACGCCATGTGTCCGAGCCCGCCGATACCGATCACGGCAACACTGCCAGTGGGTTCAATACCGAGTTCGACGAAAGGGCTGAACACCGCCATGCCACCACACAAGAGCGGCCCTGCTTTTGACGCATCGAGTCCGTCGGGAATCTTGGCGACGCTCGCGGAATGCGCCCGCACCACGTCGGCAAAGCCTCCGTGACGTCCGGCGATGGTGGGCTCCGCGGAGGAGCAGAGATTGTGATGCCCAGAGAGGCACTGGTCACAGAACATGCAATAGCCCGCATGCCAACCGAGCCCGACGCGATCGCCGACGTCCACGTGTGACACGGCTTCACCGGTGTTGATCACCTTGCCGATCACCTCGTGCCCCGGCACCAGTGGGAAGGCGCTGATTCCCCACGCATCCTCCAGCATACTTAGATCGCTGTGGCAGATCCCGCACGACTCCACAGCGATGTCGACCGCGTTGGGTGCGGCCTCGCTCAGTTCGTACTCAAAGGGCTCGAAGGAACCGTTGGCTTCCGTGGCGGCGTAGGCGTGGACAGTTGTTGTATTCATGGGAATGGAATTTCCCCCGACCAACCGATCGGTTGGGAGAGTATGGATGCTCATATACGAGGATCATTTGACTGTCAACCGATCGATTGGTAGAATCTTGGATAATGCGTGAGAAACTACTCGATGCCGCTCAGACACTTGTTCAAGCGCGCGGCCTAAACGCGGTTAGTTTTCAGGATTTGGCGGATGCGGTCGGCTTGAAGAAGCCCAGCGTGTTTCATCATTTCCCCACCAAGGATGCCCTTGCGCAGTCCTTGCTAGAGCGATGCCGTACGACTTACGGAGCACGCTACGGGGAGATCCTCGCGCACGAGGATCTCACGGCGCCCGACAAACTACGGGAGATCGCTCGCGTTTTCGATGAAGGCCTGAAGGACGACCACCTCTGCCTGCTGGGTGCCCTTGCGAACACCTGCGGGGACTACTCCGGTGATTTGAAGAAAGAAATGCGCGAGACCGCACGTCTCAGCATCCAGCGCTACGCCGACGTCTTTGACGATGGCCGGGAATCGGGAGCACTCGACTACAAGGGAACGGCACAAGCAGCGGCGGCGGCTTTTCTCGCGATGCTACAAGGGCTGCAAGTCCTAGCGCGGGCAAAAGGCGAAGTGGACTCATTCCTTCCAGCCGCCGAGTCCTACATTGACTCGATCTCGGCGTAAGCGAAAGAGCATCCAGATAGCCGAGGGCCTTCAGAATGCGCCACGAAGATGGGCAAGTGCCTCATTCGCAGCCCGTGACGTAGATAAGGAGGGCCAATCGGCCTGTCCAGAGGATGGTGCGGATCCAGTTGGTCCTGATCAGTATTCGGATGTGGGGCTCCGACCAACCGCCTTCCAATTGCCGATGCAGGGGCACCTGCACAAGGAATGTCGAAAGCCAAAGAAGAAGGGTGATCGATGCTGCCACGGCCAGGGGAAGCCGAAGACCATGCTGATCAAGCTGCCATACGGACCATCCCGAGAGGATCAGTTCCACGATCATCAGAGGAGCGACGATACATCCGATGCCGAACGAATGATGTTGGTGATATCGTGAAAAGTCCGCAGGCCTCACATTGAGAAATTGTGGATACACCACCAACTGAACAAGCCAGATGATTCCCGTCATGGCCGCGGCAACGATCACTTGAACCTGCAAGAGGATAGTCGATTCCATCAAATCCAGTGACAATGTCAGGCTGATGTCATGAGGCAATCTTCGCGGCAAATGATCGCACGTCTCCATGATCGGCTACGTGCGCCGCCCGATGCGCGTGGACGATTCGCTCCTTAGAAACGAGAAACATGCCTGGCATCTGTAAACCATCACCACGGAGCTTCCCTCCTCGGTTCCCTTTGAGCATTGCTTGAATCCCTCTCCACCATACCGGCAACCCTAACAATTGCCTTAGAGTTCCTTTCGCGAGGTCAAAGCTGCGGTAGAGTTCGCAGTGCGGGTCACTGATGTGATCGATGTAGCCGTAGTCGATGCCCTGGATCAATGGAGGAAGCTCTTGATCATGATTCATGTGCACCAGGACAAGGCGCCAGCCCTGTTTCTCAATCCACTCTCGTTGCTCGGTCAACTGAACGAGCTGCTCGCGGCAGAAGATTCAGCCATAGTGTCGTAGGAAGCACAAGAGGACAGGCTGCTTATGCGAGGCTTCTGCCAGTGAGTCTCCGTTTGCCAAGTGATAGGAATGGAGCGCCTCTTTCATCGGCATGGCTTCAGCTCTTTGGTAGGCTCGCGTCACCATTCGACGAAACGCCGCCAGGAGGATGAGACCAAAGGGAATCCACCAGATGAGATCGTTGCTAAGAATGATGAGCCCCGCCTTTGGGGTGAACGTGCCATCATAGAGGGCCTTGGCGAACCCGAGCGGCCCGAACACTTTTCCCATTAGGCCGACGAGGACGATTGGCCAATGGCGCATAGGGTCAACGGCCGCAATGGCGTAACCGACTCCGTAAACGCCAACGATCATCCCCACGCACTGCCAAATCTCCGGATACATTGGCCGAGGCATGCCTGCCCAATTGAAATAGGCGTTTGGGAATAGCACGACCCAAGCTCCCCACAGGAGATTGTAGAAGGCCGCCGCCAGCAATACCCAAGTCATCCAACGGGGGGGTCTCGGTTTGGTGTCCATGATTGGTCGTCGCACCGGCACCCTGGCCAGCATTGGATCGTTCGCATCTCATTTCGTGCGCCGACCTCACGCGCACTCGATTTGACGCCTTCGCATACAGGGTGAGAGTGGCTCGTGCGTTTCCTTCAGTCCATGACCGCCGCGGGCGGTAGCGACGGCTTTCCCTTCGACCTCCCGAGTGTGGCTGCCTTGGCTGATTCCCTGTCATTTCACCCAAAGGTCACATTCTTTGTGGGGGAGAATGGCACTGGCAAATCCACGATTCTGGAAGGATTGGCGGATAAATGGGGTTTCAGCATGCAAAGCGGCAATCGGAGCCAAAGCCTGCATTCTCGAGAGTACCAGACGGCTTTGGCGCCGCACCTTACCTTATCAAGATCTCCCAACCGTCCACTGGATGGGTTCTTTCTGCGCGCCGAAAGTTTCTATAACTTCGCCAGCGAGTTGGACGCATTGGAGAACGAACCCTTCTGCGGGACGGGCTATTTCAACTATGGTGGGAAATCGCTGCATCAGCAATCGCATGGAGAATCCTTCTTTGCCGTCTTCAATCACCGCCTGGGAGATCATGGTTTCTACATCCTTGATGAGCCGGAAGCGGCGCTTTCTCCCTCACGACAACTCGCTTTCCTCGTTCGGCTGAATGATTTGGTCCAAGACGAACTCTGTCAGTTTGTCATTGCGACGCATTCCCCCATCATCATGGCCTACCCGGATGCCTGGATCTATGAAGTTTCCGAAAGGGGCATTAAGCGTGTCACCTATGAAGAAACCGCTCACTATCATCTCACCAAACGTTTCTTGGATCATCGCGAACACATGTTCGCACAGCTCTTTTCGCGCGAAGAGGAGGAAGAAGAATAACCGACTAACAACCAAACAAACCCGTCAATTTAAGGCTCCACTGGCGGTACGGGTGTGTGCCAATGGTCCGCAACCCATTCGGTGATCACGGGTACGCGGCGATAGGGCCGCAGACCTTGGCGGTAGGCCGCCGCAAACATGACGCGGGCTGATTCCGTCTCCTCCTTCTCCCATTGCTCTTGGATCCATGCATACTGCGGCCTGGGGAGATAGACCACTCCTCGGACCACGCCTTCCAAGTCTGACACCTGCACACGAGCATGCGTGGCAGGATCCATGTCCCAGGACTGCCGTTCGCCTCGCAACGGTCGGACCGCTCCTGCCAGAACCACCGGGTCTTGAGGCCGTTGGGCAAAGAACACGTCCAAACGCTCTTCACCCATTCCCACCAGCGAGCACCAATCGAAGCGTGCCTCATGCGGCATCCCATGCACGCGAACGGAGACCGGAAAGGACGCTCTCGGCCATAATGTGAGGACTCCAGACGAATCGTCCGCAGCCACATCCCAGCGATGACGCATTTCCGTGAGACTCCGAGGCCCCAACCATCTCGGTAGGATCGGCTCTCCGCGATAGAAACGGTCCATTTGAGGACGGACCACTTCAGGACTCCACGTGTGATCCAATTTCGCCGCGACCGTCGGCGCCCGTAGGAATCGATCGAAGGACTCTAGCATTGCCAGCGGCGCCTTCGGCACAGGCGGCGGGGCAGGCCCACGCTGCGGGAAGATGGCAACTCCAGCAACCAGGCTCGTCACCATCACCAGCCCCAACCCCAGGGCGACCATGCGGCGACCGGACGAACCAGCCGGAATCGCCGACGGCCGCTCATCCCAGCGGGCGGGCTCACCTCCCGATTCAGGGATCACGAGGGGTTGGAACACAGGTTGCCGCGAACCCAAATCTGCTCGCCGATCAGGGATGGCTTTCGCTTCCGCCACCGGTGGGGTCTTCGTCGGAGCCACTCGGAGGCGGATCTTCGGACGCATCTTCTTGGCGGTCCGCCCGGGTTGACGCACCACAGCAGGGGTGGTCACGGGACCACCCTGAGGCGTCCGTTTCTTGCGGGATCGGCGTCTCTTTCGAGCCATCCTGAAATATATATTAATTATTGATAATGGCAAATATTCGCGCCAGAACGGGCATTTGTATGGAAATTATGTGTGGCACGTTGGCATGATCCCCACCAGTGAGGTGTGTGAACTGGCTTCCTGTGACCTGTCCCACGTGCTTTGAGACCTTCGAGATTCCCGCTCCCGATCGCCAAGAGGCAGGATCTCAGATCGACTACGATTGCGAGGTGTGTTGCCGCCCCATGGTGCTCACCATCGTGGAAGAGGCGCCTGGCGAACTCTCCGCCCACGCCGCGAGTCTGGACGATCTAAGCTAGCGCTTTGTTGCTCTGTGAGGGCCGATTCAAATCGTTTGCCAAATGCCCCCAAGCTTGCTTGTTACCCGCCTGCTTATGTCCGCCTCTAAATCCAGTTCCGACAACGCGCGCAACGTGCTCATGGACAAGATCGTGAGCCTCTGCAAGCGCCGTGGTTTCGTCTTTCAATCCAGCGAGATCTATGGAGGCCTCAACGGCTGCTGGGACTATGGCCCCCTCGGCGCCGAGCTGAAGAAGAATCTCAAAGACTACTGGTGGCGGCGCATGGTGCGCGACCGCGATGACGTCGTGGGCATGGACGGCGCCATTCTCCAGAATCGTTCCGTGTGGCAAGCCAGTGGCCACGAGAAGACTTTCAGTGACCCATTGGTCGATTGCAAAGAAACCAAGGCACGCTTTCGCGCGGATCAGATCTTCTACACGCCAGCCATCATCGGCGGGGACTCACACGGCTACGTCTCGATCACGGAATCGCCCAGCATGGAGGAAGAGGCCCAGCAGAAGATCCGCAAGATTCAGAAGAAAGGTGGGATCAAAGGAGAAATCGCCCCGCTCGATCTCAAACCCCTGACCGAGGCCACCGCTGAAGAACGGGCCCAAATCCCGAGTCCCAATGCGACGGAGCCCGGCACCCTGACAGAACCACGGCAGTTCAATCTGATGTTCAAGACCTACGTCGGCCCAGTCGAGGACGATAAGAACGTCACCTATCTCCGCCCGGAAACGGCTCAGGCCATCTTCGTCCAATTTAAGAATGTGTTGGAAACCTCGCGCGTCAAGCCACCCTTTGGCATCGCCCAAATCGGCAAGGCTTTCCGGAATGAGATCAATCCACGCAATTTCACTTTCCGCTCGCGGGAATTCGAGCAGATGGAAATCGAGTATTTCTGCCGCCCAGAAGATGGCATGCGCTTGCTCGACGAATGGCTGGAGACGCGTCTCAAGTTCTATGAGGAAATCGGCATCCCACGTGATAAACTTCACATCCTGGATGTCCCGGAGAAAGAAAGAGCCCACTATTCCAAAGGCACCTACGATATCGAATACGAATTTCCTTTCGGTGTGCAAGAGTTAGAAGGAGTAGCCTATCGGACAGACTACGACTTGACCAAGCATCAGGAACACAGCGGCAAGCCACTGGAGTATTTCGATCCCAACACCAAGGAGAAATTCATTCCCCATGTCGTCGAACCCAGCGCTGGGGTCGACCGCACTGTGCTGGCACTCATTTGCCAAGCATTCGATGAAGAAACCGTCACCAATGACAAGGGCAAAGAAGAAACGCGTACCGTTCTCCGCTTTGCCCCTCGCATGGCTCCCATCAAATGTGGCGTGTTTCCGCTCCTCAAGAACAAGCCTGAGCTCGTGGCCAAAGCGCGCGAAGTGCAAGAAATGCTACGCGTCCATATGAACGTCTTTTATGACGAAGGCGGCGCCGTCGGTCGGCGCTATCGTCGCCAAGATGAAATTGGCACGCCCTTCTGTGTCACCATCGATTTCGATACCCTTGGTGAGAATGGCGACGAGACGAAAGACACCGTCACCGTGCGGGAACGCGACGCCATGACGCAAGAGCGTATCGCCATCAAAGATCTGCTCGGCTACCTCCTGGAAAGGATTTCCTAACGTATGAGCGACACCGACGAGACCGAAGAATACAAGGTCCGGCTCGATATCTTTGAAGGTCCGTTAGACCTTCTCCTCTATCTCATCAAACGCGATGAGATCGATATCTATAGCATTTCCATCGAGCGCATCACCAAACAATACCTTGAATACATCGACACGTTCAAGCTCCTGAACATCGATCTCGCCAGTGAGTTCGTCGTCATGGCGGCCAATTTGATGTATATCAAAAGCCGCACGCTCCTGCCCAAACCCGAGCAACCGCCTGAGGAAGACGCAGAAGAGGATGACCCACGATGGGATCTCATTCGGCAATTGGTCGAATACAAGAAATTCAAAGACGCCGCCAACTATCTGGGGCAACGCGAACTGGAACAAGGCGAGCTCTTTGAGCACATCCCCGAAGCACCCAAGCTCCCCACCGGCCCGCCACCGCCACCGAATGTCAATATCTTTGACCTTATCCGGGCATTTCAGAATGTCCTCAAGCGCTTCCAAGAAGAACTCGAACTCGGCGAGATCCACGACGATCCCTTCACTGTCAGTGACAAGATCGACTATCTCATGGAGCGCTTCCAGCCGGGCACGCGCATGCCCTTCACCAGTCTCTTTGACAAAGCGAGTTCACGCACGGAAGTCATTGTCACTTTCCTCGCCATGCTCGAACTCATTCGCCTCAAGCAATTCCGCTTCGAGCAGAAAGACCCCCTTGGCGACATCGAGGTCATTCGCCGCGAAGTCACCGGCAACAGCGGCATCGCCGACGTGTGAGCCAATCAGCGTTTTGAGACATCGATGATGAGCACCCCAACCAGCAAATGGGGTGCTAACCGATAAGATAAGCTTCCTTATTGGTTCCTCTCGTTGGCTACGAGATCTTCGGTCGCCTTTCCCGCAAATCCACCAGCCCGCGCCATTTCTCCATCCCCGCCGCCTTCACCGGGCGCGCCCCACGCGCACGCTTCACCCGCATCCCCTCCCGATGCCGCGCAAACACCTCCTCAATGAACGCCTCGCTCCCCAATGCCAACCCCTCACTGAAATAGCGCACCCGCACCCGCACCACCTGCGCCAGACTCAACTGCCCTCTCTGTCGCGCCACTTTCTCCACCGATTCCGCCCGAATCCCTGCGCGCCTTCTGTCCCCTTCTTCAGGCTCCGGCGTCTCTACTTCCCCAAACCCATACAGATAAAGCCGATACTGCGCCTGACACGTTCGCCATTGCTGCGGACTCCCATGCTCCACCCCTAACACCCGCATCAACCCGCGCCGCCGCGCCCTATTCCCCGCCACCGCTTCCCCATACCCACTCCACCGATAATCCTTCGGATCCTCCACGATCCCCGCCCGCACCGGATTCAGGTCAATGTAGGCTGCCATCGTCAGCAACACCGTCTCGTCATTCTCTAACAACACACTTTTAAACCGATCCTCCCAAAGCGGCCCCTTGCGCTGAACCTGGTTGTTATACCACTGGGTGAACCGCTGCTTCAGTTCCTTCATGAACATCGACACATCCGCCATCCGATTCAGAAAGCGTTGCCGATACTCGGGATACCCCTTCTCAGGACACTGTTCTTTCATCCGCGCTAACATCTGCCGCACCCCAATCAACTGTTCCTCGGAGGTGGTCACCAACGCCAACCGTCGCAGCAACTCCGCATCATCAATCGCCGCGCGATGTTCCTCCGCATTCGGCACCTCGATCAGCAAATGGATGTGATTCGACATCAAGCAGAACGTGATCAACTCCACTCCCGCAAATCCGCACTGAATCTCCAAGAGTTCCCGAAACTTCTCCTTCACGGGCCCCTCCAGCACAAAGCGCCCCTCAATGATCCGCGACATCACGTGGTAACAGTTCGAAGCCGCTCCAGGTTCCCCTTTGATTCGAATCGCTCTCATCACCCATCCCTACCTCCAACACCGCCACCCCGTCAATATATTTGTGGTCGGACCCTTATTAGTTTGTGGTGCGGAGGAACTGTTTCTCTGACCTCAGCTTGGCTTATCTATCTATCGATCAGTGCGTTGACGTCGCTGATGAAGGCATCGATGTGATCTTGGGTAGTGGCCCAGGAGCACATGAGGCGGGCGTCGCCAACGCCGGCGAGTTCGTAATAGTGCCAGCCTTTGGCCTGGAGGCCTTCATGAACGATGGCTGGAAAGCGGGCGAAGACAGCGTTGGCTTCGGTAGGGAAGAGAAGTTCGATTCCGGGAATCTCCCCGAGCCGTTGGCGGAGCTGAGTCGCTTTGGCATTGGCCTCGGTGGCAAGGGCTCGCCAGGCGTCGTCGCGAAGCAAGCCGCACCAGGTGGCGGTGAGAATCCGCATCTTAGAGGCGAGTTGACCGGCCTGTTTGCAGCGGTAATCAAACTCCTGAGCGAGGTCGGCGTCAAAGAAGAGAACGGCTTCCCCCACCCCAGCACCCAGTTTGGTGAGCCCAAGGCTCATGACATCGACCCCGACACGCCAACTCAGATCGGCCGGGGAGAGATCGTGGTGGACAAGGGCATGAGTGAAACGCGCCCCGTCGAGGTGCACGCGGAGCCCAAGCGACTGGGCACATTGGCTCAAAGCCTCCATCTCGCCTTTCTCGTAGGTGGTGCCAAATTCAGTGGCCTGGGTGAGGCTGAGAGCGCGCGGTTTGGGAAAGTGCAAGTCGCGTCGCTTGGCAACGGCATTCTCGACAACGGCAGGCGTCAGCTTTGCGTGTTCGCCCGGACAGGGAAGAATCTTGGCGCCACCGGTGAAATGCTCAGGGGCGCCGCATTCATCGGTCATGATGTGGGCCTTCTCATGCGCGATGATGGCGTGGTAACCCTGACAAATAGCCGAAAGCGCAAGGGCATTGGCGGCGGTGCCATTAAAGACGAAGAAGACCTGGAGCGCATCGTGCTCGAAGAACTCGCGTAGGCGTTGGCAGGCTTCTTCCGTGTAGGGATCGTCACCGTACGAGCCGACAGTGGACGCGTTGGCTTCTTGGAGGGCCGCCCAAGCAGGCGGGGCGATTCCCGAGGTGTTGTCGCTAGCGAAAGCGTAAGCGTGGTCTGCCTCCATGCTGCCTCCCACTGCGCAAATACTCGACCCTAACTGGCGTTCATGTCATTGTCCCGCATGACCACGCGTTCTCCTTCGGCGAGGCCTTCCAGGATATGGATGTACTGATCCGTGAAGGCTCCCAGAGTGACTTCTCGCATAGCGCTTTCACCATTGGCACCTTGCACTTCTACCAATGACTGCCCCTCAACCGTGGACACAGCTTCGAGGGGAATGGCGATGGCATCTTGGACATAGTGAACAATCACTTGCGCTTTGCCAGAAGCTCCGGGAGGCACGTCTTCGCCGACTTGGTCTCGCAAGGTGATCTCAGTCTTATAGACCCGGGCATCACCCGAAGACCGACGGCGATTCCGCTCAGGAAAGATGGCTACCTTGCTCACTTGTCCCGCAAGGCGTCGGTCGGGGGCCGTGTCGAGCGAAACGACGGCGTCCTGACCGATTTCCAATTCATTCACCTCAGTCTCGTGGACCTTGATCACAATCTTCATCGCCGACGTGTCAGGAATGGTGATGATTTCTTGCCGCTGCCGAATCATCGCGCCCTCTTCGATCATGGATTCACGACTGGAGCGACTCCCCGATCCCCCGTAGACCACCATGCCCGCGTGCGGTGCGTGGAGTTTAGTCGCGTCCAACTGGTCTTCGGCTTCTGTGAGGGCTTCCTTGGCGAGATCCAGAGCAACCTTGGCGCTGGACTCTTTGGCCACAGCCTGGGTGACTCGATTCTCCCCTTCGCGCTTCGTCCTCATGAGAGCTTTCTGACTCTCCACGAGATCGGCCGCCAATTTCTGATACCGCTTGATCACGTCAAATTTCCGAGCGGCAGTTTCGCGATTGCTAGCGTTCTCCAATCGCGCGGAGCCTGAGGTGACGGCGAGCCGGTCCCGGTTGAGGACCGAAGTCGTTTCGAAGCCCGCGGCCGCCAGGGTTTGGGAATTCCGAAAACGCTCTTTGGAAAGTTGCAGCGACGCATCCGCCAAGAGTCGGTCCAACTCGGCTTCACGGAGAAGATGTGCTTTCTCCACTTTCTCGAATTTCTCCATGTCCATGCGGGCGAAATCCACGGCGAGTTGTGCTTTGCGGATCTCGCTCTCGACATCACTGGTCACGATGACGAGTCTGGACTCGGCTGCGGCATGATTGGAAAGACGCGACTCATAGGCGAGTTGGCGGCGCTCTAGGCGCTCCTCAAGGCTTGAGGCGTCCAGCTCCACCAAGAGATCCCCTTCCTCCACGAAGGTGCCTTCAGGTACGAGGTAGACGATGCGGCTGGTGCCCGCCACTTCGTTGCGAATGGTCGTTTCGCGCACGGGCTCCAGGGAGCCGTTCTCTTCTACGCTGACTACGAAATCCTTCCGGGCCACCTCATAGATCGCGTAGCCCTCGCCAGCATCAGCAGGCCCACGGACGGCGCGGAGGAGTCCCATGCCCCCTACGAGAACGAGGAATGCGAGGACGCCGAGGACCACACGGGACTTCGGGAGACGATGTTTGAGCAAGGCAACCATGGACGGATAAAAAGAACACCGGACCCGAATTTCGGTCTTGCCAGAGGCGAAAGTTTCTGATTATCCGCTCCGACAGCGACGTTTCCGAGTCTCTGGGGTTGCTTTCGGCTGGGGGTGGGCAAGTTGGACTAGAAATGAGTCCGACCAGAGAGCACGAGCGCCTGCGCGAGAATGCGGAAAGGAAGCGCCACTGGCTGCGCTGGGGTCCTTACCTTTCGGAACGACAATGGGCCACGGTACGGGAGGACTACTCACCGGACGGCAATTGCTGGCGCTACTTCCCGCATGACCACGCGCGGAGTCGGGCCTACCGCTGGGGGGAAGATGGTTTGTTAGGATTCACTGATACCAAGTGCCGTCTGTGCGTGGCACTGGCATTATGGAATGAGCAAGACACCATCCTCAAAGAGCGCCTCTTTGGACTTACTAATCCGGAGGGCAATCACGGGGAAGATGTGAAGGAGCTCTATTACTATCTCCAATCATCACCGACGCATTCCTATGTGAAGCAGCTCTACAAATATCCGCATGCGGCATTTCCCTATTCCGAACTGGTGCGGCAGAATCGCAAGTTCACGACGGACGACCCTGAGTACGAGTTATTAGACACAGGAATCTTTGATGAGCACCGCTACACCGATGTGTTCGCCGAGATTGCCAAATATGGTCCCAATGATATCGTCATCCGCTACACGGTGATCAATCGCGGTCCTGAACCCGCGCCGATTCATGTGATTCCACAGGTATGGTTTCGCAATAACTGGACCTGGCAATGCACCCATGAAGGCTGCACGGCAAAGCCCATGCTTGAACGCGTCGGTGACACCACCCTTTCATTAGAGCACGAAGAACTCGGCTCATTCCGCCTCGAATGGGAAGTGCCGGATGGCTTTAAAGAAATCCTATTCACAGAGAACGTCACTAACGACCAACGAATCGTCGGTGCGAAACAGAATCGGTCGGCCTATGTGAAGGACGCCTTTCATCGGTATCTCGTCGATGGGGAGGAAGATGTCATCAATCCGCGCGAACGAGGCACGAAAGCGGGGATCCATTATCATTTCATGCTCGCCCCAGGTGAATCCCGCTCCGTGTGCCTGCGGCTTTATGAACCCAATGAGCCGCCGTTGGGCGAACCCTTCGGGGCTATTGATGCGCTCATGCAGAAGCGCCAAGCGGAATCTCAAGCATTCTACGATTCGGTCCTCTCACCGATGCACACGCCGGAGGAGCGCCAAATTGCGGAGCAAGCCTATGCCGGACTTTTATGCAGCAAGCAATTCTATCACTACGTCGTCAGTGATTGGCTCAAAGGCGACATGGCGATTTCCAAGCCCCCAACTCTGCGGGCCAACGGGCGGAATTCGCAGTGGGAACATGTCTATAGCCGCGATGTCATTTCGATGCCGGACAAGTGGGAGTATCCATGGTTTGCCGCATGGGACCTAGCTTTTCACATGGTGCCAATGGCGAAAGTGGACCCTGAATTTGCCAAATACCAAATGGGTATCTTTCTGCGGGAATGGTACATGCACCCCAATGGGCAAATACCGGCCTACGAATTCAAGTTCGATGACGTCAACCCGCCCGTCCATGCCTGGGCGGCTCGGCGCGTCTACGAGATTGAGAAGGAGAACGGGACGAAAGACCGATCCTTCCTCACCAGTATCTTCCAGAAATTGCTCCTTAATTTCACCTGGTGGGTGAACCGCAAGGATGCCGAGGGTAAGGGCATCTTCGCGGGCGGCTTCCTGGGGCTCGATAATATCAGTGTCTTTGATCGATCCAGCGATATTCCCTCCGGTGGCGAGTTGCAGCAGGCAGACGGCACGGGCTGGATGGGATTCTTCTGCTCGAATATGCTGCAAATTGCGATCGAGCTCGCTCGCGATGGCGATCGTCTCGCGGTCGCCTACGAAGACATGGCGTCGAAATTCTTCGAGCATTTCGTGCAGATTGTGGATGCCATTAATACCCATGGCGGCACCGGTTTGTGGGACGAAGAGGACGGCTTTTATTATGATCAAGTACTCCTTGATCACCAAGTCATCCCCATCAAGGTGCGATCGCTCGTAGGTCTCTTGCCGTTGACCGCGGTCACTGTCATTGATGAAGATCAATTAGCGCGTTTGCCAGGGTTTCGAAAGCGCTTCGAATGGTTCTTGAAGAATCGTAAAGACCTCGCGCGCTACATCATCCACAGCCGGACAGGGAAGAAACAATGGCTCCTTTCCTTGGTACCCTATGAACGGTTGAGACAAATCCTTCCTCGCCTCATGGATCCCAACGAGTTTCTGTCGCCGTTTGGCATCCGCTCGTTGTCCAAGTATCATGAAGCCCATCCGTTCACCGTGGATCTCAAAGGCAAGAGGCAAAGCGTCTCCTACACGCCTGGCGAATCACGCACGCTTTCCTTTGGTGGCAATTCTAATTGGCGCGGTCCCATCTGGTTCCCGACCAACCACCTGTTGATTGAGGCGCTGCGTACCTATCATCAGTTTTATGGTGATCAGTTAGAAGTGCGCCATCCCAGCGCGCCTCGCGTGGGCATGACGCTCGACATGGCGGCGGACGACATCACCAAACGTCTCACCAAACTCTTCCGCCCAGGACCAGAGGGCAGACCTGCTCACGGCGCTGCCAAGATCTATCATGAGGATGCGCACTGGAAAGATCTCGTCCTCTTTTATGAATACTTTCACGCCGATACCGGCCGTGGTTTAGGAGCGAGCCACCAAACCGGTTGGACCGCGCTCGTGGCTCTCTACTTCGATCAGATCGCTCGGCAACGCGATTGACCATCCACCTCATCGCGGGAGGTGCTGATGAAGAAATCGCGTCATTAGCCCATAAAGGTGGCGCGTGGTGTTCTTACCCTCTTTGATTGCATGCGTCCCGCGCGGGTAGGTCATCATCGTGAAGGGCTTGTCGTGCTGGATCAACTGATCGACGAGCTTCTCAAATGTTTGATAGTGACAATTATCATCCGCAGCTCCGTGCACGATCAATAAATCGCCTTCCAATTGATGGGCGAAATGAATGGGAGATCCGTCGCGGTATCCATCCACGTTATCCCCCGGGAGGCCCATGTAACGCTCCTGATAGATGGTATCGTAATACCGTTGGTTGGGAACCGAGGCCACCGCAATGGCGGTTTGATAAAGATCCGGGTATTTGAAGATCGCATTGAGACTCATGGATCCACCTCCACTCCACCCCCAGACGCCGACGCGCTCCGGATCGAGGTAAGGGCGCTCTTTTAAGACAGCGCGAACCGCTTGGGCCTGTTCCTCAGGTGGCAGAATTCCGAGCTTGCGGTACGACGCTTTGCGAAACGCGCGTCCGCGCGGAGCAGCCGTCCCTCGGTTATCGACGCTCAAGATGACATATCCCTGTTGCGCTAACATCCAATGCCACAGATGGGTCCGCCCGCTCCAGCGATCCGTCACCACCTGTCCTGCGGGTTCTCCATAAACATACACGAGCAAAGGGTAGGATTTGGTGGCATCGAACCCAGGCGGCTTCAAGCAGCGCGCGTGTAGTGAATGGGACGCACCGATATCCACATAGAAGAATTCTGACGAGACCGGATCGAGCGCGTCGATCTTTTCGCGAAGCTCATTGTTGGTTTCCAATTCTTTCACTACTTTGTGCTTTGGCAATCGCACCAAGCGAGTCACAGGGGGATCGTCAAAAGTGGAAGCCGTCCAGATCGCGAACTCGCCATCGGGAGAAATGGCATACGCGTGCGAACCGCGTGTCTGATTCCTAGGAGTAAGACGTTCCAGTCCATTTCCTTCCAGATCGACCCGATAGAGATAGCGCTCTGCTGGATTGTCTGGGGAAGCGATGAAATACACCCACTGATTGGCGCGATCCACCATGAGGACGCGGATGATATCAAATGCACCCGGCGTCAGGCACGTTTGTTCACCACTCTCTTTCGAGACAAGAAACAATTGGCGCCAACCATTGCGCTCGCTGATCCAGGTGAAGGCTTTCCCATCGTCGACCCAGATAAGGTCATCGTGCACATCCACCCAGCAGTCATCACGCTCCGTGAACAATCTTCTGACCTCACCGCTGATGATGTTCGCAAGATAAAGTCGATTCTCATTCTGTGCGCGATTCAATTGTTGAATCAGCAACTCCTCATCGTTGTCTGTCCAATCCATGCGCGCGAGATAATGGTTTCTTGGGTCGCCGGGAATTGGGACCCAGAAAGTGTTTCTATGGTTGACTGAAACGACGCCAATCCGGCAGGAAGCATTCACCTGACCCACTTTCGGATATCCAAACGTCTTCAATCGCGGATAGAGACCGCTTACATGATCGACGAGTGTGTAGTGGCGCACGTCACTTTCGTCAAACTGCCAGAAGGCAATGGACTCGCTATTGGGACTCCAACGAAAGCCGTCTCGAACCCCCAATTCTTCTTCATAAACCCAATCCGAGGTACCATTGATGATGTGGTCCGTTGGTGTTTCTGTCAGACAGGTGATCTCATGGCTGGCGAGATCCTCGACATAAAGATTGCGCTCCATCACATACGCCACGTGCTGACCGTTCGGCGAAATCTTGGCAAACATGAGGGACGCCTCGGGCGCGTTTCCGCCCAGTTGGCGCAATTCGCCACTCCCGCGATCGAGGATCCAATAGTCGCCACGCGTATGGCGCCTCCAAACGCGTTTCGAGTTGGTGTAGATCAGGAGCAACGATTCATCATCGGAAAAGGCATAGCCATCGAGCGCCAAGGGCTTCTCAGTGGCGGTGGGGGTGAGTTCCTCCACGCGCACCATGATGGTGGGCTCTGCCTCACCCGGCAGATATTTCCAGATAGCCGTGCCATCTGCACCCTCTGGGCTTTTGAGAAAGGTGTATCCTGGTCCCTTCGTTCGCCAACGCGCCGAGAAGGACTCGGACTTGTAGGCATTCTCTTTAAAGATGAGATCCAGAGTCAGGGCACTTGGATGCGACGCTGACGCTTCGTCTTCAGCTTGTGTTAGGAGAATGGGAAATAGAAGCGCAATGAGGAAGGATAGCCATCTCATAGTCTACCGTTGAAGGGGCCGCGTGGTTGGTCAACGAAGGGCGATCCTTTCGAAATCGGCAAGTGATCGTTGAGACACATCCATCGTCTCTGCGACTCATCCTACGACCGATTCTAGAATGGGAGATTTCCTTGGGGCATTTCCCCAAATTCAGAGGGGATCACTGCGGCGAAGGGAGAGTCTTCGAAATCGACCTCGCCCACCACCCAGCCAAGGCTGATGACCTTGGAAATGAGAAATTGCCGATGCTGCTCGCTCCCCTCGATCGCTTGCAAGCGCAGCGCCAAGCGACGCTTGGACCCAGGAAAGACGGCACTGGCGACAATCAATTCGCGATGCAGGCCTTTCCTGACATAACCATAAACGGGCTCTTCCAAGTCCGGCGAGGTGATGGCGTAGGCTCGGTAATGCTCCTCGTCGAAATCGAAGTTGAAATACTGACACTCCTCCACAAGGCAACGCACGTCACCTTCTTCAACCTCATTGGAAAGCAAGTCCTGCCAGGTCGCATTGCCATGCCGTTCGTAAGCGCGCCAATCAACCTTCAACGACTCGCCCTCCTGCACAAGTGCTAGGAGTCGATCCCGCCCATCGTCGAATCGCACATGGAACCGATGGACGTTCATGCCTTGAATGATGGCTGGACTCACTGGACGGAGGTGGTCGACATTCTGTTCCTGACCGGACGCCTTCATCGCTTCGAAATGCGCATGCATGAGCCGAGCATCCTGTGGGTGGCGCAGCAGGGGAACGCGTTCAGCATGATGCGCTGCATAGACAAATTTCTCGGCAATCTCCAGGGGATCCTGATGGTGAATGACCTCAGGACGTTGCAGGCTCTGAGAAGAGGCCGAGCGGTCCCGACTTCCTAACAACGAACTTAACAACACCGCAAGCAGGAGACCCACTGCCGCCGTGACGACGATGGGGACCTGATAGTGACGGCACACCGCCAAGGCGCCATTGTCCGCCGTCCACCCCTCTTCCGTGCGCTCCAATCGCTGGCGGCGCAAAGGGGCAAACTTGGGGGCACTGTCAGGGGCGAAGCGATGCAGTTGAAGCGTATTCTCTTGGCTCGGCCGCATGCGCACCACCTTACTCGCCTCTTCCGGTGCTCCCGGAGACTGGAGCGCATCCGTGGAGGCGACCAAGGCATCCGTAAAGGCGCGAATCAAGCCTTCAGGCGAATGCGCGTCATCCCCTTCGCGATCCAGTATTCCATCGTGACGATCGCGATGATTTCCTTGGAACCAAGCCACAAGCGGCGAATCCTCAAGGGCGAGGAGATAGCCCAACTCCCCCATGCGCGTGCCTTTGAGGTCTAACAAACAACTCGCCATGGTCCGACGTTTCTGATCATCGGCCAGTTTGAAAGTTCCCAGAGTCACTTCAACCGCTGGCGGATGCGCATGACGCGGGAAAGGCTGCTGATCCAGAAAGCCCGCAATCGCATCGAGAAGTGCTAGCGTATCGGCCTCGCTATCCTCTTCACGCGCCTGACCGGATTTCTTCAGGAGGTCGCGTGCGACACGACCGAGGGCGAGCAAGCCGTCTTGATCATCGGTGAGAGCGCGATCATCAGCAAACGCTAACAGACATCCAGCAGCGTAGAGATGGGGGCAATGGGAGAATGCGCGCTCGCTTCGCTCCATGGCTTCATGAAGCTGTCGAAGAGAAATGAGACTGAGCGCGAGAGTACCATCACTGAGGAGATCGACCCTCGGCCCTGTGGGGACCGGCGGGGCCGCTTCTTTGATTCGCGGCTTTCTCCGGGACTTGGCGGCCACTGCGGGAATAGGCAAAGACGCGGATCAAGCCCGGCGACGGCGAGCTATGAGACAAACGCTTCCTAACACAAGCAAACCAGTCGTGCTGGGCTCAGGGACGACATAGGTCCCAAAGGTGCTCTGCAAGGCACTATCAGAATACGCGATCATGTTGAAGTTACCGGCATCCATGACGCCCGTCGCATTGGGAGCCGTTCCCGCCATGCGATACGCGATGCTGTCGGCCGCGAAATCCGTGTCTCCTTGGCCAAGCAAACCAAAGGCATCCGTGAAATCAGCGACCGAACTCGGATCGCTGGAAGTGGACACGGCGAAGATGTCATCTCCATTCTGCCCAGCAATGGAATCAACCGAGCCTGAGGAGAATCCAAGACCGGTCAGAGCCGTTTCGGAATCGGCATTTCCATACAGGTAGTAGAAGTCCCCTGGGCTGAGCGAAAGGGACGGCAACTGGCTAGTTTGCGCGACCGTGAAGGGCCCACCCTCGGTGCCATTCGTGTCCCGATGGATGTAATAGGTTGAGAGGTCGGCAATGGTGCCAAGGGCCACCAGTTCGATCGCCTTCGGATTGCCGCCTGCGTTGGTGCCATCGACGACCCCGCTAATCACGAGAACGCCCAGGCAAGGCTTGGAAATAAGGAGGCACGCAGCAAGGAGGGGAAGCAGAATCTTCATACTGAGAATCAAATGTGAACGCATTCTTACAGTAGAGACTTCCAGAGTGACAAGCACGATTCCGCTCGGCCGCCATCATTTGCACGGATTTCTCGATGCGCTTTCCAGGAAATTTGGTAGATATGGAAATGACTCTTCTCAGAGTTGCGAGATAATTAGGAGAGGCTTACTTTCACCTTGTGGCGAGAGTTGCCGACTCGTAGCGTTTCCTCTGAGAATCTTCTCAATTCTGAATCTCATGCCGGCGACTACTGACGAAAGCACCCACACGCAGACGCTTAAGGCCCTCCTGGTCGCGAGTGGCCCAGCCATGCTCGAGAAGATGGTGCGTCCGATCAAGGCAGCTGGATTGAGCGTCAACGCCTGTGAGAGTTTCGAAGACGCCGAACACCTCTATGATTCTCAGTCTCTGGTAGTTCTACCCATCAAGGAGGGCGAGCAAGACGAGGCCAAGAGCTTTGTCGACTGGCTGCGTAGCCAGAAGCATGCGCCCTACATCCTTGGGGTGGGGCGGTGCGAACCTGCTCAGCGGCAAGGGCTTGTGGCAAAGATGGGTTTGAATGATCTTATCGCACTCCCTTGTGATTCCACGGAGGTCGAGGACCGCTTGGCCTCCTTCACTCGGTGGCAGCAACAGGGACGCTTTGCCGCGACGAGCGATTCCATTTCCTCGGGACCTACCCTCACCCCACCCATTCCCAAGAGCCTCACCGATCTGCCCACCTCGCTTTCCCAGACCACCCGTGTCACGCTCTTTGCCGGAGCAGAATCCAGTGAGGGGGAGAAGGAAGCGCCCGAGGTGATCTTTTGTCGAGAAGCGCCTGTGGGGATCGCCATGTTCGATCGCGAGTTGCGCTATGTGCTCGCCAATCCCCGTTGGCTCAAGCAATTCGGGCTTGAGGACAAGAAAGTCATCGGCCGCAGTCAATTTGAGGTATTTCCCAAGCTCCACCCAAACTGGCGCAAGATCTACGAGCGTTGCCTGGAGGGGGAAACGCGGCGCGGTCGAGAAACCGTGGACGCTGTGGAGATGCGGTGGGAAGTACGGCCCTGGCATCACCGCGCCGGCCAGGTCGGCGGCGTGACCATCGCCTTCGATGAGGCCTGGAAATCCGATGAGTCCAAGCCTGCCCCTCTCCGCACGGAAGCTGTCCCAGCCCTGCTGGACGGTCCCGCCATGCTTCTGTGCCTCAAGGGCACCGTGGTCGAATCCAACGCCGCCGCTCGGGAATTGGGCTTGGATACACCGGAGGATGCTTTCTTGGAAGCTTTGCGCGCCTCGCCAGAGAAATTGCCGCTCACCAACCTGGTCGATATGCCCGAAGGGCGCCTGGCCTGGAGCAACACCCTCCAGCGCGATGCCAAGGGGAACGCCCACCAAGTCCTTCGGGTGGGTGCCTTCCTCCCGGAGGCACTCTTGCCGAAGCCAGGCGAAGCGCCATCCGCGCGTGAAGCCACTGTCGAGTTGGTCGCTGAGGAAGCCAAGGAGCCCGAGATCCCCGCCTTTGACGAAGAGACACTGAATGGCCTAACTGAACTCGTGTGGAAAGCAAACCCACGCGGCGAGATCACCTTCTTCAACCAAGCCTGGCTGGAGTACCGTGATCGACCTCTCAAGCGCGAAGTGAATGGCGGTTGGCTAGATGGACTCCATGCCTCGGATGCCCAAGCCACCAAAGCCGTGGTCGCCGGAGCCATCCGTGAACAGAAGTCACTGGAGCACCGTTTCCGCCTGCGCTCGGGAGACGGCGACTATCAAGAGATGGCCATGTGGGTGCGGCCATTTCACAGCGACGATGACCAGTTGTTAGGTTTCTACGGGGCCTGCCGCCCAGCGGAGGCCGCGTCCGGCGATGGTAAGCAAGATTCCAGCATCTGGACAACGGCTTTGTTAGGAGATGGAAATGCGAAGGATGCCGCTGCTCCAGATGCCCACGCCGCGGCCGAGTTGGAGGAAGTGAAGCGGGAGAATGCCGAGTTGATGGAGGCCCTCGCCGAGGCCGAATCATCCACGGGTTCCGCCCATGGCATCTTGGCGAAATTGATAGGCGCCCTTGGCAGCGAAGAAATCTATGCGGATGACGTCCCCTTGGGAGAGCTGATTCAACAAGCCAAGGAACGCTTGCCTCAGTGGCAACAACGTCAGAGCAAGAACGCGGAAGATCTGGAAGCCTTTCGAGAAATCTTTGATCATGTTTCCTCCGGCATTGTCTTGTTAGACGATGCGGGCAAGCCCCTCTTCGCTAACCAAGCCACGGATCATGTGTTAGGCTTTGGGATCCAGGAAACAGGCGATATCGAGTCGTGGTTGCGCCGAGGCGCCGGAGAGGAGCACGCCAAGCCCGTGCTCCGTATTTGGCAGGAAGACGTGTGGCAACGGCAACTCACCAAGGTGCTCGCCCTGAAGAATAGCCAGGGCGCTCTTCGAGAGGTCCGCTTTGAGCCTCAACTTTTGTTAGAGGACAACCGTTTGCTCCTCACCTTGCAGGATGTCACCGATTCCAAGCGCGGAGAGGAAGCCATGCGCGATAGTGAATTGCGCTTTCGTGCGCTCTTCCGCGAATCCCTCATGGGTATCGCACTCATCGATGCCGAGCAGAAGATCTACGACATCAATCCCGCCTTGGAGCGCGTCCTCAAGGTGCCTCGCCGCCAGATCATCTGCCGGCCCTTTGACGATTGCCTGCACCCCGCTGATCGCGAGCGGAAGGCTGAGGTTCTCAAGGAACTCTTACAATCCCCCAAACGCAGCGCTTCGTTAGAGTTGCGCATGCTTTCGAAGGAATCCGCGGACGGCACGCCCAACGAGGAAACGTGGGTGCGCCTGCACATTTCCCTCGTCCGTGACGTGGATCAGCGCGTGCTGTTCACGGCCTATTTCATTCAGGACGTCACCGAGCAGAAACGCGTGCGGGCCGAGCTACAGATCAGCCAGGAACAGAATCGCGCTTTGCTAGAAGTGATTCCCGATCTGATCTTCCTAACGGATCGCCGCGGCCATGTGATTGATTTCATGCCAGGTGAGGACACGCCTCTGGCTCTGCCGGAAGAAGGCGTCATTGGCCAACGCCTGGAGGAAGTGCTGCCGCCTTTCGGGGGCGAATTGGACCGCCTCATCCAGGAAGCTTACGCAGAGGAAGACGTGGTCACCCATGCCTTCACTTGGCAAGAGCGCGACTACGGCGCCCGTCTCGTCGCGTGTAAGCCAGACAGCACCGTCATCACCATCCATGTCGCCACCACAGCAGAGACGCCCGCGCCACCCGCCGCGGAAACGACTCCTGAGGTGCCACCCGCTCCCGAGATTCCCGAGGCGACGGTGCTCCAATCGCTGAGCTTTGAAAGCGCTCCAGAAGGCATGGTGATCACCGACTACAGCGGATCGATCAAGGCCTGGAACCACGCGGCGACTCGCCTGTTCGGCTATTCGGAATCAGAATCTCTCGGCCAACCGTTTCCGGCTCTCTTCGGTGTGGAATCGATCGAGGGGCTCACCCGGCGCCTTGAGCAGGTGGACGGGCACTGGTATCGCGGCGAATTGCCCTGCATCCGCAAAGACCAATCCGAGGGCTTGGTGGAACTCACCTTTGGTGCCGTCAAAGATGACGAGGGCCAACTGCAGGGGCAGTTGATTACCATTCGTCCTTCAGCACCAAAGCCACCTGCGCCTGCTGCGGAGCCTCCGGTCGATCGCAAGGCTTTGGAGGAGCAGTTGCGTCGGGAAACCATGGCCGATCTCGTCCCGCAAATGCATCAGCGCTTGCGAAACAACCTCCAGATCATCGGCACGCTTCTCAATCTGCAATACAAAGCGCAGGTGGAGCCCACCACGCGCGAAGCGCTCCGCACCAGTCGGAACCGCTCCCACGCGCTCATGATCCTGCATGAGCAGATCCACAATGAGCACGACGAGCAAGCGATCGACTTCGGCAAATTTGTGCAAGCCCTTGCCGCGCACCTCCTGGCCAGCTACGAGGCCTCCGAGCGCGTGCAGACGCGTCTGCTGGTGGAGGGCTCGCTCGATCTCCAAGCCGCCAGTCCGTTGGCCTTGATCACGAATGAACTGCTCAGCAACGCCATTCACCACGGATTTCCCGATGATCGGAGAGGTGTCGTGCAAGTTGCCATGAGGCTCACCACCGGAAGCGGAGAGCTGACGGTGACTGACAACGGAATCGGGCTTCCTTCCGCCCACAAGGGCGCAGGGATGGGTCTGCAAATTGTGAAAACTCTCGCGAGCCAGATTGGCGGGACTCTGGAAAAAATAGATTCTACGGAAACTGAATTTCGAGTTTACTTTAAGACCTCGTTGCGGCAATAGCTGAGGCGTTGATACCACAGCCTACCATTCTGGTCGTCCAGCACGAACAGACCGTGTTGAGGGCGCTTGAAGAGAGCCTATCCAGAATGGGGTACACGGCTCGTGGCTTCCATTCGGGAAATCGAGCCCTGGAATGGCTGGAAGAACAGGGAGATCATCACGGAATTCTTGGGCTGGTGGATCTCCGACTTCCCGGCGATCCAGGTGGTCTGCAGCTCGGCCATCAATTGTCTGCTGTCTACCGGCTTCCATATTTCTATCTCGCTCAGAAAGCAGAAGACCTTCAGGACCCCAAGGTCGTGCTTTCGCAGCCAGCAGGCTATTTCACCTTTCCGCTGGATGACGCGGAACTGCATGCCTCCATCGCGCTCACGTTGGAATCGCAGAAAGAGCGCCAGCCAGGAGGCGAGGCTCTCCTCGCTCCCGCGTCTACTGACGAAGCCATCCTGGTGACGGATCTGCATGGTCGGATCACCTACATGAACACGCTGGCGGAAGATCTGACTGGCTGGAGTTTGAACGAGGCTCGCCAGCGCCCCTACCATCAGATCTTTGAACTGTTAGATGTGAACGGTGCGCCCGCCCATCATCAGCCCTTCAACGAAGACCGCGTGGCCTCCAAAAGTTACCCCGCCATTCTCAAGCGACGCACGGGCGAACGCGTGACCATCTTGGAGCGCACCACCAGTCTCATGGATGGCAATGGAAGCCTCGCTGGACTCCACCTCGTCTTTCATCGTGGCTCCCCTTTCCAAGCCGACGATCAGGCAGCGCCCGCTGAAGCAGCGCCAACAGGGAATGCCCCGAAATTTGGACAACCCCTGAAGGCCATTGTGAGTGCGATCACGGACCCGCTCTTCGCCATGGATCCCAGCTGGTGCCTGACCTATGTGAACCGCAGTGCCGAGCAGCACCTGGGGCGCCCCTCCAAGGCCCTTCTTGGGAAGAACTTCTGGGACACCTTCCCGGATTCGATCCACACGAAATACTATCATGAATACCACAAAGCGGTCACCAACCAGGAACCACGTGAATTCGAGTTTTACCACGAGATTCAAGGCCGCTGGTTTGAAGCCAGTGTCTACCCCTTTGCTGAAGGATTGTTGGTGTTTCTGCGAGATGTGACGCAACGTCACCAAGCGCAGGAGAAAGCTCGCAAGCTAGAGAAGCTCGAAGGACTCGGGCTACTCGCTCGCGGCTTTGCTCATGATTTCAACAACCTCTTGACTATTCTGTTAGGAAACGTTTCTCTCGCCCGTTATGCCCAGCCAGGAGAGACTGACTACCAGCAATCACTCGACGCGGCCAAACTGGCAACCAACCAAGCACAGAGCCTCGTGCAGCAACTCCTCACCTTTGCCAAGGGAGGTGCCCCCATCACCGAGACGGTGGATCTCAACAAGGACGTCATCAAGGAACTGCTCAATAGAAGACGTCGTCAGCCACACCTGCAATACGTATTCAATCTAACAGAAGAATCTGTCCTCGTAGAGGCCGATCCCGGCCAATTGCAGCGCGTCGTTGGCAACTTGATCGAGAATGCTGAGGAGGCCATGCTCAGCGGTGGGACGCTCACCCTCACCACGTCGATCGTGCATGCAAATGCGAGGAATCGCCAGGAGCTTTCCGATAAGCTCGATCCCCATACCGACTACACCATCCTCGAAGTCCACGACACTGGCGAAGGGATTCCCGATGTTCACCTGGATAAAGTGCTAGAGCCCTACTTCAGCACGCGTTCCGATGCCAATGCCACCGGTCTGGGGCTCACCGTATGCGACTCCATCGCACGCTCTCACGGCGGGTTCCTCGCCATTGACTCCAAGCTCGGTAGCCACACCGCCGTTCGTCTCTTCCTTCCCACCCAACGGCAACGCTGGCAATCCAAGGAACCCTCAACGGGAGCTCCCAAGCGCCAGCTCAACCAACCGCCGCGCATCCTGATCCTCGAAGACGAACGCCCCATCCGACTCCTCATCAGTCTGTCTCTCAAGAAAGATGGCTACCACGTGGTCGAGACCGAGGAAGGGAGCCAGACGGTGGAAACCTACCGCGCCGCCATGGCGGAAGGGAAGCACTTCGATCTCGTCATCATGGATCTCTCCATTCCCAACGGCATGGGCGGTGCCGAGGCCATCCAGCAGATTCGCTATGCTGATCCGGATGTGGTGGCGGTCGTTTCTAGTGGCTACTCGGATGACCCGGTGATGGCAAATTACACGGAATACGGATTTGCCGCCGTCCTGCCCAAGCCCTATGAACCTTCCGCCCTTCGAGAACTCGCGAGCAGTTTGCTCTCCCAGAGCTCGAAGAATTCCTAACATCTTCCACATCCATGGCTCACTCCTCTCCACTCACTCTGGTGGTTCTCGCCGCCGGCATGGGCAGCCGTTACGGCGGCCTCAAGCAACTCGATCCCGTCGGTCCCAACGACGAGGTGATCCTCGACTACTCCGTCTACGATGCCCTCCAGGCAGGTGTGGAGAAAGTGGTCTTCGTCATCCGCGACGATTTCGAGCATGCCTTCCGCGACCAACTGGGTCGCCGCTTTGAAGATCGCCTCCAGGTCGAGTATGCCTTTCAACGGCTCGACGCCTTGCCGGACGGCCACACCGTGCCTGACGGACGCACCAAACCCTGGGGCACAGGGCACGCCATTCTCGCCGCCAAAGACGTTGTCGACACGCCCTTCATCGTCATCAATGCCGACGACTTTTACGGACGTGCTAGTTATCAAACCCTAGCCGAATTCTTACGTGAACCTCTCACAGGACCCAAGGAGAGCATTTCCATGGTCGGCTTCCCCTTGCGGAACACACTCTCCGAACATGGAACGGTCGCTCGCGGACTCTGTCAGTGTGATGCGCAAATGAACTTGGAGTCGGTGCGTGAAATCACCAACATCCACAAGACCGCCACGGGAGCCGCCTATGAGGAAGCCAACGGCGACACCGTGTCTCTGTCAGGAGACGAGCGGGTCTCTATGAACATGTGGGGATTCCAGCCCAGCTTCCTACCGCTCCTAGAGGAACGCTTCGTCGCCTTCATGGATAGCCACGGGCAATCGCCCAAATCTGAATTCTACATCCCCTTCGCGGTCGACGAATTGATCCAAAGCCAGCGAGCCACGACTCGAGTCCTCACCACCGAGAGCCAATGGTTTGGTGTCACCTATCAAGAGGACAAACCGTTCGTCGTGGCGGCACTCCAACAGCTCGCCGATCAAGGCACCTATCCCTCGCCCCTTTGGGGTTAAAGCCTGCGCCTCCTGCGATGGCACTAACGATGCCACCGACAATCGCGGCATTGGTATCGCAGTCGCGCTCCACTTCAATAGAGCTGATGATCGCCTCCTGGTAATCGGATAGGCAGCGACACGCATTCGTTTAGTTTAGATTAGAATTGATCCTCAACTCTCTCGACTCGAACCCTGACAACGTATCGAGCCGTCCGATTCTCCAGACGGAGCGTGTAGCGGTCTCGTTGGCACTCGTAGCCAACTTGATCACCTGGGTCATCGAGAATTTCTCCTGTGCCCGTGATGCTGGCCACGCGATTCCAATCTTCAAGATCTTCGGATGCTTCAAGATGATACCACAGATCTTGCCGATCTCTTGGAAGATGGATGTCAAGGCCCGTTTCCAAAGCAGCTCCCCACGTCACCGGCCCAGGCATGAACGGAAGGGTATCGAAGGCATACTCACAGAATTGATTGCAGCCATCCCCATCAGGGTCCGCCTCCGGCGCAAAGCTTTCATCTGGTGCCTGAGGGTGTTCCGCACGTTGATGCGCCAACCAGCTCTCCCAGGTCAGCGGAATCGGCTCGAGACTAGCATAGCGCAACCCATAAACAATGGTGCCTCCGTTAGGTGGAAGGTGCCCCACGCTATAGACCAGGTGCGGACGATCATCGTCATCCAGCGCCAGGTCTCCATGATCTCCTCCAAAGGAGAGGTCTTCCACCACCGGGCGCGCCGTCCAGGTTTCGCCCGTCCATTGGCCTAACCAATAGCTACTGCCAGAAGTCCCTCCCTGTCGATGGAAGGTCACCACAGGGTGTCCATCTGAAGTCAGGGAGAGATTGGTAGGCCAGGGCTGGACGGCTCCCGACTCATGCGCCTCTTGAAACAATTCTTGGACTGACCATTGCCCATCGGAGAAGAGTCCGTAGGCAAGACCTCCACGGACCACCATCGCCATGTGCACCCTATCATTCGCGTCAATCACAATGCTCGGATGCGTTCCATGCAAGCTCATCGGCAAGGGTGTCACCTGCCACTGGCCGCCCTCTTTCATCGCATGATAAGAGGTTGTCAGATCTGCGTAGACGATGTGGACCTGCCCGTTGGAAGTGTAGGCTGCGGCGCTGTGCTGATGCGCGATCTGAACGGTGGCCACCTCTTCTTCTTGCCATCCACCGAAGAAATCGCGCCACGCCAGGCGAACCATTCCCGATCGGATGTAGGAGAATGAAGCGCGGCCCTGCGGATCCAGAGTGAGATGAAGGCGCCCCGCAAACGTCGAGCTCGTCCGCTCATCATCGATCACGCGAGTGCTCCACTGCTCACCCTCCCAGTGGGCGACGGTGACCGCATCGTCGACGTAGGCCAACGTCCAGTCCCCGTCACCCTCCACCGTGAAGTCGCCGAAGTTTCCAAAGGGAGCCATTGTGAACTCCCAACATCCCGCAGCGGAGCGTTCTCCAATACGGGCTTCATTTCCAAAGTCCCAATCCAAGACCACTGGCTTTCCCCTAGCAGAAATCGCAATCATGCCGAAGGGTTGCGCTTCCTGTGCCGCCACGACGGTTTCTTCAACCCACTCCTCTTGTGCATACGTCAGGATATGGGTGCCTATCGCAAGCATCCAAGCGACCATCCTTCTCATGGGAACTACCATGCCACACCCTATTGGCGCACCTTTCACTGCGCAATGGACAAGAAGTGGGAGATCCCATCTCTGGTGTTGCCAGCATCGATGAGTTTGCGGATGGTGCCCTTGTGGACACAACCATTTCTCCAGACAAACAGGAATCCGGGCGCGTAGCCGCCGAGCACGGCGCGCGCTTGATTCGCGAAGCTTTGCAGACGCAGGGGCAGGCGACCATAATCGTGGCGACGGGCGCGTCGCAGTTTGATATGTTAGAGGCCCTGGTGAAGGAGCCAGACATCGATTGGTCCCGCGTCACGGGGTTTCACCTTGATGAATACGTAGGCATTCCCATCACTCATGGGGCCTCTTTCCGGCTCTACCTCTGGCAACGTTTCGTGCGTAAACTGCCATTGCCACTGAAGGCCTTTCACTTTCTCAATGGCGAAGGCGATCCGCAAGCAGAGTGCGCCCGAGTAGGTGGCCTTCTGGCGGAGCATGCGGTCGATGTCGCCTTCATCGGCATCGGCGAGAATGCGCACATCGCCTTCAACGATCCTCCGGCGGACTTTAACACGACCGATCCCTATCTCGTGGTGGATCTAGACGACGCCTGTCGACGCCAACAACTGGGTGAGGGCTGGTTTCCCACCTTCGATGACGTTCCTAAGCAAGCCATTTCGATGTCTGTCAGTCAGATCATGAAGAGCCGGGCCATCATCTGCACGGTGCCCGATGCCCGCAAGGCAGAGGCCGTGGCCAAGTCCCTGCAAGGTTCCATCCAGCCCGAGGTCCCTGCTTCGATCTTGCAGAAGCACCAAGCCTGCCATCTCTATCTGGATCAACCCGCCGCATCTCAGTTGGACCAATGAACCCGTCTATCACTCCCACACGCGTTGGATTTGTCGGAGCGGGTTGGATGGGAACCACTCTCATGCAGCGACTCGTAGAGCATCCGGGGGCCGAAGTGGTGGGCCTCCACCAACGGACCCAGGCAAATGCCGCGGCGGCCCTGGAGCAAGTCGGCTTGCCAGCATCGCTCTTCTGTGAGGATTTCCACACCATGGTGACGCGTCCTGATGTGGATGCCGTCTTCCTCTGCAGCCCCAACAGCGCGCACGGCCCCCAATCGCTTGCGGCCTTGGAAGCGGGGAAACACGTTTTCTGTGAGAAACCCTGTGCCACGACGTTTGCCGACTTCGAGCGTCAGGTGGCTCTCGCTCAGGCTCATCCCGAGTTGATCACCTACGTGAACTACCTCATGAATTTCGATACCATGGAGCAGCGCTTGCTCGACATGGTGAAGGCGGGCGCTTTCGGCACCATCACTCAGATCCAAGTGAACTACCGCCACCCTATCAATATTGCTGGAGACAAAGCCTGGAAACTCAGTCAAGACGTGATGGGAGACGCCATTGGCATGGGCATCATCCATGCGCTCAGTGTGATGCTGAACATCATGGCCGCGCAAGACGCTCATCCCGTGCGCGTGTTTGCCACTGCCTGTGATGTGAAAACCCGCCCCTTCGAGCCCGACGCCATCTACAACATCCAGATCCAATTCAGCAATGGTGCCACGGGATTCTGCTTCGGCAACGTTGACCAGGCTAACGGCTACGATGCCTATCATAATCTTCACGGCACGGAAGGCGGGTTTATCTTTGATAGTTACCTCGATCGCCCCCAGAAAGTACGCTACTGGTCGGAGACGATGACGGACCGCCAATGGGTACGTCCGTTAGATCTCGATCACTGTCCGGCTGCCTACCAATGGCCAGAGGGCACCACCACTCCTGACAGCGGCGATGTCATGAATCATCAGACGGGTGCCTGCGTGGCGCACTTCCTCGATTGCGTCCAATCTGGAAAGCCCTCTTTCCTCAGCTTCGAAGCCTCTGCACCGACTGCAGAATTGGGATGGGCCATCTTGTTGTCCGCGCAAACCGGTGATCCCATCGCGTTGCCACTCGATCGCGCACGCGCACGCAAGCACTTCGCCACATGAACGCTTTCGATCTCCAGGTGAACGGCTATGCCGGGGCCGATTTCTGTTCGCCCGACCTAACGCCGGAGGCCTTACACGCAGCCTGCCGTTCCCTGGAAGAAGATGGCGTCACGGGATTCCTCGCCACCATCATCACGGATCACCTCGACGCCCTTTGTGCCAAGCTCGCCCACTTGGTGCGTTTGCGAGAGCGCGACCCCCTGGCATCGCGCCTCATTCATGGATTCCACGTGGAAGGCCCTTTCCTCAATCCCAATCCAGGATGGGTCGGCGCCCATCCAGCGGATGCCGTGATTCCAGCAGACCCTGACAACGCGCAACGGTTGCTTGATGCCGGGGAGGGATTGGTCAAACTCGTCACCCTGGCACCCGAATGCGATCCTCACATGGCCACGACACGTCATTTGAGCAAGCAAGGCGTCACTGTTTCCGCTGGCCACTGCAATCCCAGCATGGATGAACTGAAAGCGGGGATCGACCACGGCTTGAGCATGTTCACCCACTTGGGAAATGGCTGCCCTGTGGACTTGCCCCGACATGATCACATCATCAACCGAGTCTTACACTTGCGCGAACATCTGTGGATCGGTTTCATTCCAGACGGTGCCCATGTGGATTTCTTCGCTCTCGATCTCTATCTCCAATTGGCCGGGATGGACCGCGCCTTTGTCGTGACCGACGCCATCGCCGCCGCGCGCATGGGCCCGGGCCTGCATCAGCTTTCGGGCATGGACGTGGAAGTGGATGCACAGGGCGTGGCGCGCCGCCCCGGTTCGCCCTACCTTGCAGGATCCACGATCACCATGCCTCAGATCCGCACGCATCTCGCCGAGGCACTCGGCCGCTCTTCCGATGAGATCGAGGCCCTAACCGCTACCAACCCCCGCCGCGCCATCGGTCTATGAAGCTCGCCCTCGCTGTGTTATTCGTCGCTTCACTGGCACATTGCGCCAGTGTGGAGCCCGTGGAGACACCTCCGGCGAAGGCTACTCACGGGAAAGAACCTTGGGAAACGGTCGCACGATTCCAGGCGAAAGCGTTAGAAGAAATCAGCGGCCTGGCTGCTTCCGGTCGCCGTGAAGACGTGTTCTGGTCGCACAATGACAGTGGCGGCCAGGCAGCCCTCCACGCCCTCCAGATGAGCGGTGCCTTCCTCGGCTCCGTGACCTTGGAAGGGGTTCGGAACATCGATTGGGAGGACATGGCGGCCTTCACTCATCGGGGCGAGCCCCATTTGCTCATTGCTGATACTGGTGACAATGAGAAGAAGCGCTCATTCGTGCACTTGCACGCGGTGGTGGAACCGAAGGCGGCCGCCAATGGACGCTATGAGGCCATGACCGCTTCTGTCGCGTGGACCCTCACCGTTCGCTATGCCGACGGCCCACAAGATTGCGAAGCGATCGGGATCGATCCCCAAGGAAAGCGCGTGTTTCTCCTCAACAAAGACAGCGGTGAATCCGTCATCTATGCGGTGCCTTTGTTCCCGAACCAAGAGCCCATCGTGGCTGAGCGGGTGGCAGTCCTCCCCAAAATCAGCAATGCCACTCGCGACATGGTCGCCATCTTGAAGGCGGGAGTGTTAGGCACGCGCGCCACCGCCATGGACGTCTCGGCAGACGGCCGCACGGCCGCCGTTCTCACCTACACCGATATCCGCATCTTCCGCCGACCGCCGCAGCAAGCCTGGTCCGAAGCCTTCACGCAACGCCCACATGTCCTGGCATTGCCCGCCGTTTACCAGCCAGAAGCTGCGTGCTTCAGTCCTGATGGAAAGGCCCTCTACGTCAGTTCTGAGGAAACACCGACCCCACTCGTGCGCCATCGGCTGACTGCTCCGTGAGGGGCGGCAAAGCCTTTCGGTGCCGCGTCCCTCCACGGAGGCTGGGGTTTTCCTCAGAAGGTTTGACTTCAACCGTCAAATGACAACCATTCCCATGATGACTATGAAACACACACGACGATCTTTCCTTGCCACCTCTGCGCTTGCTTCCGTGAGCGCTGTTTCCGCCTCCAAGGTGATTGGAGCCAACGACCGCATCCGCATCGGGATGATCGGCATGGGAGGACGGGGTAGCGGTTCTGCCAGGTGGTTCAGCAAGTTGGAAGGCGTGGAAATAGCCGCGGTGTGTGACGCCGATCAGAAACAGATCGATCGCGCCAAGAAGCAGTACCCCGATGCCAAAGGCGTCCAGGATCTGCGGAAGGTGATTGAAGATCCTGACATCGATGCCGTCGTGATTTCCACGGCGAATCACTGGCACGTGCTGGCCAGCATTTGGGCCTGTCAGGCGGGCAAAGATGTCTATGTGGAGAAGCCCATTTCTCACAACATTTGGGAAGGGCGCAAGTTGGTCGAGGCCGCACGCAAATACAATCGTATCGTGCAAGGGGGCACTCAGCAGCGGAGCGATGAGTTGCAAGATCGGATCAAGGCTTTCCTCGATTCGGGCAAATTGGGCAAGATCAAGTATGTGCGCTGCAATCGCTATGGCATGCGCGATAGCATTGGGAAGCGCGACACACCCCTTCCCCTGCCTGATAGCGTTGATTATGATCTTTGGTTAGGGCCCGCACAGGATCTCCCTCTGTATCGCGAGAAATTGCATTATGACTGGCATTGGGATTGGAATTTGGGGAATGGCGAGCTCGGCAATTGGGGGCCTCATATCATTGATGACCTGCGCAATGTCGTCTTCCGGGATCAATTGAAGTATCCGAAACGGGTTATCGCTGGGGGCGGACGTTTGGGTTGGAATGACGCGGGCACCACACCCAATACGCATTTCGTCTACATGGATTGCGGGGATATCCCAGTCATCATGGATGTTCATAATTTGCCTCGCGCCAAAGGCGTGAAGGGCGGCGACATTTATAAGCGCCGTCGCACCGGTAGTTTCCTGATCATTGAATGTGAGAATGGCTACTACGCTGGCGGTCGTGGTGGAGGACGCGCCTACGATTTGGAAGGCAATCAGATCGAGAAATTCCGCGGTGATGGCGGCGGGGCCCACGCGCAGAATTTCATTGATGCGATGCGGTCACGCAAACGTGAGGAACTCAAGGCGGAGATCGAGGATATCCATCTCTCCAGCGCCTGGTGTCATCTGGGCAATATTTCTTATCGACTCGGCGCCCCCTACGAACGCGAAGCGGCGGAAGCCCAAGTGGACTTCACCGGCTGGAAAGAAGTGATCGAAGACTTCCACGCGCATCTGCAGGCGAATGAGATCGATCCGGGCAATGAGAATGTCCGCCTAGGTGCCATGTTAGAGATCGATGCTGAGAATGAGACTTTCGTGGGGTCGACCGCGACCACGCCAGCACTCAATCTTCTCACCCGCGATTATCGTCGCGGGTATGAAGTGCCTAGCAAAGTCTAAGCACGCGCCATTTCATGTTTTCCGAAGGGCGATGCTCCGCAAGGGGCATCGCCCTTGTGCATGGACGGATACGAAATTTCTCCTCTTCCTGGCCCATCCCATGCTAAACTCGCGGTGTGATCGCGAACCGTACTTTCCGCTGGGCCGTGACGTTCCTCCTTCTGCTAGGGCCTGTGGTGCTCTGGGCGCAATTCCGCAGGCGTGGCTGGCGAGAACCACGACTCCCACGAGGCGGCGTTCCTGAATGGAAAGCGGATGAAGACTTGCCCCATGATGTCTTCACCTTTGCCCGCGTGCGTTACTCCTCCTATTGGCATGGCGCCAAGTGGGCGACAGACTATCCCGAGAGCGACTACAATTTCTCTTATCGCTTACAAGAGCTCACGTCGTTTGAAGTCGCCCCCGATCCCGTCGTGGTGGACCTGACTGATGAAGATCTCTTTCAATATCCCTTTCTGTATATGATCGAAGTGGGTGATTTGGTCTTCGATGAAGAAGAAGTGAAGGCGCTGCGGTCCTATCTCTTGCGCGGTGGCTTTCTAATGGTGGATGATTTCTGGGGCGATGATGAATATGCCAATTTCGAGTATGAGATAGGGCGCGTCTTTCCCGATCGTCCACTCCAAGACATTCCATTCAAACACCCTATCTTTCAGGACGGCATCTTTGAATTGGATTGCAAACCGCAAATACCCTCAATCAATGTGGCGCTTCGCGGACGACGACAAGGAATCACCTGGGAACGCCCCGATGCCCGTGAACCTCGTTATCAAGCAATCGTCGATGATCGCGGACGGATCATGTGCATTGTCTGCCATAATACCGACCTTGGTGATGGCTGGGAGCGCGAAGGTGAGAACAAATGGTATTTCGAAAACTTTTCCGAACCCTATGCGTACCCGTTAGGCATCAATATTGTGTTTTATGCCATGACCCATTGAGGCAATGGGGCTTATTTGCCAAATCGGCGTTTCCGATAGGCGATGACACGATTGGCCCACTGATCCACCACGGTGGGATCGTCACATTCGAGATAAACTTGGAGAAACAGTCGTCTGTCTTCCTCCGTGCACCGTTGATGGGCTCGGAGATCTAAGGTGGCCAGATCTTTGATCCGTCCACGTTGCCGCCGCCAGCGAAGACCTGTCTGATATCCGGCAGGGCAATCGATCCATACCAGGTGATCGGCTTGATCAATGAGGAGATTGCGCCATTTCAGATCCTGGTGAAAGAAGTGCACCTGATGGAGGCGCCGTGTCTGCTGAGCCAGCGTCGTGATCCACGCTCGCCGTGTCTCTTCGTCGGGAGCCTTTTCCCGGGAAGGCCAGATTTCTTTCAACGACCGCGCTCCTGGGACGGCCTCCGTGATGAGGAAGCTGCGATCACTGCAAAGGCCGGCCGAACGGCGTTCGCTTCCCCAAGCGACCAAGGCCGGGGTGGGAATGCCAATTTCGGCAAAGAAGCGCAGATTTCGGCATTCGCGCAAGGCGCGCGCCCGTCGTCCCAGACCGCTCCAAGGGCGCTTTCGGCTGGCATACACCTTGAAATACACGGTTAAGGCTTCGCCCGCATCATTGTTCCATTCGGAGCGGTGCACTTTGGTCCGCTTCACGTGCCCGCGGAGATCCATGCCGAGAAACGTCGCCAACGCCTCCAAAGAGCGACACGCGTCCGCAGGGAACCACGAAGCGAATGCGGGAGCGATGTGCACGGACATCCGTTCTTCTGCACCCTCAGGGCGCGACTGGCGAGGTCTTCTTCAGTTCAATCCCCATGCCGAACGCGCCGCGATTCCTCCTTCTCCTCGCTCTGGCGACTGCCAGTCTGCGCGCTCAGGTGCCCACTGCCACGCTCGACGCCCTCACGCCGCCCGGTGGACCGATCGGAGAAACCGTCGCCGTCAGCGTCCACGGAACTTTCCTCGACGACATCCAGGCGGTCTTCACGTCCCACCCCAAGGTGAGCGGCAAGGTTGCGGAGGGAAAGATCCACTTGGCCATTCCCAAGGATCTCGCACCACAGGTGATCGATGTGCGTGTGCAGGGTCGCTACGGTGTGTCCAACCCTCGTGCATTCGTGTTAGGGCCTCACCCCGAATCCCTGGAGACCAGCACGCACACCACGCGCGAGCAGGCGCAACCCTGCCCTATCAATCACACCGTCAGCGGTACCGTTGCGCCGGCGACGATTGATTGGTATCAATGTCAGCTTTCAGGCATGGAGCCGATCCACCTGGATGTGATGGCGGAGCGCATCGATTCGCGGATGGATCCGACCCTCATCATCTACGATCATCGGGGACGCGAGTTGGCCCGTTACCGCGATGGTCGAGGACGCGACATCACGACCACCTTCACGCCGACAGAAGCCGACGCCACGATCACCCTCGCGGTCCATGACTTCCTCTTTGAAGGCGGTGCCTCGTATTTCTATCGCCTCACAGTAAGCGAGATGGCGCTACCCATCACCACTCCGATGCGCACGCCCGCCGAACTGCCATGCGCCAATCTGGCTCCCGATCCCGACTCCTATCCCTCCGATGAAGCCGTCCGCCTCTTGCCCGCGAGTTACCAGGGCAAACTCCCACGCGGGGAGACGGGTTCCATGGATTTCCAGCCGGAAGCATCTGGTCCTGTGGTGGTGGAAATCTTCTCGGAAAGGCTCGGAGACCCGTCGGATTTCCGCCTGCGAATTGATCGGGTCACCGAGGAAGATACGCTTCAGAAGATCGGTGAGAATGACGACATCGCGGATCCTATCAGAAATAAACGGCACCGCTTTGGCAGTCGGGATCCGCTGCTTCGGTTTGAGGCCACCAAAGCGAAACGCTATCGCCTCACCTGGCGAAATCAGTTCCGGACAGGCGGCGCCTTTCGCCTCGAGATCCGCCAGCCGCAGCCTCACATTCACCTCATCGCCGCAACCGATAAGCCTGCGGAGGTAGGGAATCAGCTCAGCCCATGGAATCCGGTGCTGCGCCGTGGAGACACCGTGAGTTGGGAAATCCTCGCCTTACGACGTGATGGAATGGGTGCCCCCATCACGGTGACCGTTCCCTCGCTCCCCAAGGGCGTGACCGCGTCTCCTCTCGTGATCGACCGTGGCCACCACCACGGCACCCTCACATTGACCGCGCATGGGGAGGCCGAGGCCTTCGCCGGTCCGCTCGTCATTCAGGGCACCTCTCAACAGGGAGAGAAGACGTTTCAATGTCAGGCACAAGGGGCGGGCCTCTTGTGGAAAGTGAACGATGCCAATCAAGAGCGCTGGGCCAGCCGACTCTCTCCGCAACCGTTCCTCACCGTGCTGGCCGAATCCCCCGCACCCATCGCGCTCACACCCTCACAAACACACTACGACACCTGTCTTGGTGCTCAGCTTGCCTTCACCTTTGGCATCGAACGCGCCTACGGTCAGGCGGGCAACTTCAAGACGCGTCTCCACGGCCTGCCGGGCATGCGACGCCCACCCGAGGCCACCTTTGACCCGAATGCCAAGGAAGTGACGTTGACGCTCAATCTGGTCAATCGCGACAACAACACGTTCGCACCTGGCACCTATGCTATTCACGCCTGCGGCACCGAGGGGAAGGTTCGTTATCGACCTGATCTGGCGAAGGAAGAGACCAAGGAGTATGAGCACGCATTCATTTCACCGCCCATCACGTTGGCGATCGCCGATGGCCCACTAACATTCTCCACCATCACACCATTTGAGATTCCTGCGGGGGATTCCCGAGCCGTTCCTATCGCTGTGAAACGTCAGTTCGGCTTTGCCGACGCCGTTCAGCTTGCCCTCGTGCCTCCCAAGGAGCCGGAGCCGACGTTCACCAAGGCTGAAGCGTCATTGGCCAAAGACCAGACGGAGGCGACCCTCCAAGTCGCGGCACCGCAAGCCGCAACGCCAGGCACCTACGAAGCCACTCTTGAGGCCAAACTGAACTTCAACGGCCAGGCCCTCACCATGACACGCCCTGTCACGTTCACCATTCTCGCACCCACCCCATCCTCATGAGATCCCAAGCTTCGATCGCGCTCCTCACCCTTTGCTTGAGCGCCATTCCCTTCGCTGGGCACGCCCAGATTCCGATCACACCCATCGACCGGGAGACACCGATCGATTTCGCCAAAGAAATCTATCCCTTGCTCAAGAAGAATTGCATCGCCTGTCACAGCCGATCCACCACCAAAGGCCAGCTCAACCTTGAGACGCCCAAGGACATTCTCAAGGGCGGCTCGGAAGGACCGTCGGTGATTCCTGGAAAGCCCGAGGACAGCTTTCTGCTCCAAGTGGCCGCACATCAGGAAGATCCGATCATGCCCCCCGAGAAGAATAAGGCCAATGCCGTCCCATTCACCTCGGAAGAATTGGGATTGCTCCAGCAATGGATTGCGGAAGGTGCAGAAGGCGACGTGCTCGTGGCCACCCCGACTCCAGAAACGTGGGCCCTCGCCAAACGCCATGATTATCCCGTCTACCACATGGCGCTGGGCCCGCATGATCGCTTCGTCGCTGCCTCAAGAGGACAACGCGTCTTCCTTTATGATATCCAGCACCTTGAAGAGTTGGGAGAATTGATCGATCCCAAGCTGACGGCAGACGAGACCTTTAAGGCACAGCCCCCGGCTCACCACGACTTTGTTCAGAGTCTCGCTTTCAGCCCCCAAGGGTGGATCGCCAGTGGCGGTTTTCGCAACGTGAAGCTGTGGCAGCCGAAAGCGCCCACCAGTCAGGTCGTGCGCACGTTTGACGAGCCTGTCAGTGTCCTCGCTGTCACCCTGGATCACACGCGGGGAGCCGCGGCCGGGTCCTCAGGGAACGTACATCTTTGGGATCGCGACGGCAGCCATCAGGCCTATCAATGGCACGAAGGTGCCGTGCACGCCCTCGCGTGGTCTCCCGACGGGAAGTGGCTCGCCACCAGTGGGGCCGATGGCCACGTCCATCTCATTTCCCCCGGAAAAGAGCAGCCGACCTACTCTCACAAACCAACCGCGCCAGCAACAGCCTTGCACTTTCTCCATGGACGGCTCGCGGCCGGATTGGCAAATGGACACCTCGTGCAATGGGCAGTGGGCGACGGGAAAGAGCTTTCCCAAACCGAAGCACACACCGCCCCGATCACTGCATTGGCGTCTGCCAATCACTCTCGCGTCTATTCCTCAAGCCAAGACGGGACCGTGAAGGCCTGGGAGTTCGACAACGAATCAGCTGTCCAAACCCTCGAACACGGCGCGCCTATCATTGATCTAGCCCTGTCGCCCGATGGCACCGAACTCGTTTCCATCGCAGCGGACAGCGCCAAATCTTGGAAGACCGCAGATGGCTCTCTCCTCCACGAATGGCCGATCGATCCTCCAGGACAACGCGCCTTAGAAGAGCAGAAGCGCGCGCAAGCCACGGCTCAAGCGCTCTTGGCGCACCGCAAGAAGAAGGTCGAGGAAAGGGAGAAGCTTTGGAACGATGAAGTGGCCAAAGCGAAGAAGGCGGCTCACGACCGACGTGATGCCCTCACCAAACACGATGAAGCTGCCCATGCCGAACACGCCGCGCGCCTCGCCCATGCCGATCATCTGGCAGCCCTTGCAGACGCTCAAGAAGGCCTTTCAGAAGCGCAAGAACAAGCCGCCGCTTTGAAAGCCGAACACGAAGCTACCGAGGCCCGGATGAAGGAACAACAAGCCGAGGCCGCTCCCGCCTTGGAATCTCTCAAGAATGCCATAGCGGAGGCCACTTCCAAACAAGCCACCCTGACAGAACGTCTTCAGCAACTTGAAGAGCGTCGCAAACGGCTCCAATTCATGAAGCGCGAGGCGCAGACGGCACGCGCTTCCCTCCAGCAATTGCAAGCGCTCGCCAAGGATCCCGATACCCTAACAGAAGCCATCACGGCCACGGAGAACGTTCTTGCAGATACCCAACAGGAACTCTGCAGACAAGAGGACCTGGCGAATGAGGCCGTCGCGCTGCAGAATCACCTGGACGCGTTGCGGCAACGAGAGACCCAACAACAGGAGGAACTGCACGCACTCTCACAGAACGTCTTTCGAAAGTCCAAGGCCCTTGGCATGGCCACCGCCATCCAGGAGAAGCTGGCAAAACGCGTTCAGCAATTGACCGAGTCCGGCAAGAAGCTCGACGAGGCGACCAAGAAAGCCGTCGACGCCCTGGACGGCACGGGCAAGGCCCTCAGGCAGGCGAAAGAGAACGAAGAACTCGCCATTCGCCTCACCCAACGAGCCGCGGAAGCCCTCCTCCGTGCTCAGACCGCGTTCGGTCTGGCAGAGACCCAATTGGCGAAGGCCACCGAGATTGCCGAAGCAGCTCACCCCAGCCCCCCGCTCTTGGGCGCCGCATGGTCTGCAGATGGTCAATCACTCGCGTTCATTCGCTCCGATGCTAGCATGCTCGTCGTGAATCCCGAGGCCCCTGACGTGGCCGATGCCCTTCAAGAAGCGGCCGTCACGGATGTCGTGGCTGCTCCCACTGGTGGCTGGTTTGTAACAACTGACAAAACACTCAAGCGAGTGGAGGCATCACGCGGTTGGGATTGGAAACGCACGCTTGGCACTATTGACGATCCCACACGCATCATCGATCGCGTCACCGCCCTCGCTTTCTCTCCCGATGGCCGCTTGCTAGCCACAGGCAGTGGTTCCCCCTCACGAAGTGGTCAACTCAAGATTTGGCGCGTGGCTGACGGAAGCCTTCTGCATGAGATAGAGGATCCTCATAGTGACACGATTGTTAGTCTAGAGTTCTCTCCGGACGGCCAACACCTTGCCACAGCATCTACTGACCGTTTCGCCAAAGTATTCGATGTCCAAGAGGGGAGCCTCGTCAGCGCCTTCGAGGGACACACGGGCCATGTCCTCGACGTGAGCTGGCGTGCCGACGGATTAGTCCTCGCCACCGCTGGGGCTGACAAAGTCATCAAGCTTTGGGACTTCGAGGAAGAACGCCAGCTCAAGACGATCGATGGTTACAATCAGGAGATCACCTCTGTCGCCTTCGCAGACACGGCGGAAAAGCTAGTCACCAGCTCAGGAGATAAGTCGGTCCGCCTCGGTGGTGATCGCCTTGACGGTAAGGGTTTCGTCTATGCCAGCGCTCTCACCCAAGACGGCGATGTCCTCCTCGCTGCCAGCCAGGATAGCGCTGTCCGCCTCTGGCAAACACGCGATAAGAAGCTTCTCAAAGAGTTCACGCCTCCCCAAAGCAAGTAACATTTCACCAATGCACGCGGTTCCATTTGATTGGTTGTTAGGTTTTCCATCTCGACCCTCCATTCATGGCTTGCCTACAGCCCTGTGTGTATCTCCCTCACCTCATGGCTAAGAAAGTGAGTGTCCACATCAACGTAGCACCGAATCGAGATAGCTGTGCTGACGATCAACGACTTCCTCACACCACGTTTGATACCCACGAGAACCCACTTGGCTTCGTCTGGAAGAGCACTCCGGAACCATTCGTCTCGGATATCAACGACAGTGAATTTAAAGCCTTCCTTTCGCAAGAAGGCTTCCACTGACGATAGCGCCAATGGTTTCACTCCTCTGATTTCCTCAAACCGCCTCTGCAACGTCTCCTCGGTATAGCCTGAGTCATGGCTCAATGCCCAAGAGACAATCACTATCAACGTGATCGCAAAGAGCAGAAAGCTCATCACCAACAGAAATGCCTTCCGAAGGAAACGCATCTAGGAGTCTAACCGCCAACGTCACCCGAACAACCTATAGTTCCCGCATCGGCGCCGTTCTCAATCTACAGATTTAGATAGAATCCCACATCTCTTCGATGGCACATGTTAGAGAATGAAGGAGCTTGGCGTTGATACAGGCCAATGGTCTGCCTAATTAAATTTAAATCTAGCACATATCAACGCCGTCCCCGTTCACGCGAAGGCGCGAGCAACGGGGCTGAAGGCCCCAGAGAGCTAAGCCCAAGGCTTCAGCCTTGGGGTGCGTCCGCGAAAAGGATGGGCGGCCTGAAGGGTCGCGAGAGATCTACCAATGGCGAGTGGTCAGTGTTTCTCAGGGCGTGCCGTTCGGCATCCTTGTATCAGACATGAAAAGGGGAGATCTTAAAGGCTAGCATTGTCCAATCAGCGTGACATGAGTTAAAATTCCAGTGATCTCAAGAACCTACCCGCGACTCTCAATCGCAACCTCGTTCACGAGAGTCCTTGGCAGGGGATCAGGATGGGTTATGCTCCTGAGTCCATGCGATTTGTCCTCACGGCTTTTCTCTTCTTGGCCGCATTGGTTTCCGCCTGTGCTTGCTCGGTTCCTGTCTTTCGGTACGCGTTGGAGCGCTGGCCACCCGATCCCTTTCTAGCGACGATCTATCATGAAGGCTCCTTGTCGGTTGAAGAAGAGTCGCTGGTGGCATCCTTGGAGGCTTCACCGGCCAATCTGAATGTGGTGCGCGTTGATTTGGCAACGACGACCGACCCGGCCGTGCGGGCGGTGTGGGATGAACAGGAAACCTCTACCCTGCCTTGGCTCTACGTGACTTATCCCACGTCGCATCCCATCGCCATCGAGCTGGAGGCGGGCCCGCTCGCGGCATCACGAGTGAAGGCCCTTCTCAACACGCCCGTTCGGCAAGGCATCGCGGATGCGTTGGTAGCTGGCGAGACGGCTGTTTGGGTCTTGTTAGAATCTGGCGACACGGCGAAGGATGCAGCTGCTTGGAAGACACTGACAGAGCAACTGCGTCATCTGGAATCGACTCTGGAACTCCCCGATGTGGAGCAAGAAGACATCGATGCCGGACTCCTCGCCCTGGATGAAGATCAGCTGAAGATCGCTTTCTCCGCACAGCGGGTCTCGCGGACCGATCCACAGGATGAGATCTTCGTGCGGATGTTGCTAGATACGGAAGATGATTTGTTAGACTCCGATGATCCGATGATTTTTCCCATCTTCGGGCGAGGCCGGATCCTTTACGCCATCGTCGGCGACGGTATCGAGGCGGACACCTTGAGGACCGCAGCATCGTATCTGGTGGGAGCGTGTTCCTGTCAGGTGAAGGCGGACAATCCCGGCGTCGACATGCTCATGTCCATGCCCTGGGATGACTTGGTCGAGTCGACGGCCAAGAGTCCTGAATTGCCGGAGTTGGCCGGCATTGTGCCTGAACCTCCCAAGGCCGAGCCACCCGTGTCGACGACAGAGCCCACAGCCGACCGTCCACCGATGGACAATCCGCCCGTGGCCCTCGCTGAAGACTCTAGCAGTCACACGCTTCTTTGGACCACCCTTGGAACCTTGTTGCTGATGCTCTTGGGCGTGGCGGCAAGCAGCACCCTTTTCCAACAGAAAACCCCATGAGAATCTGGCACTTTGTCTTGCGCGAACTGAAGCACCGCAAACTGAACGCGCTGCTTGCGATCGCAGCGGTCTCCGTGGCCACGGCATGTCTCACGGATGCCCTCATGCTCTTAAAGGCCGATGCCGCTGCGACGGAAGCGGTCCTGGCAGAGAAACACGCGGCGGTGGAGAAAGCAGGTGCCGAGCTGAATGATGCCATGCGCAAGATCACGAAAGGCCTGGGCTTCAATGTCGTCATCCTGCCCAAAGATCAAGATCTCCAGGAGATGCATCACAGTGGGACGATCTCGAAGTCGATGCCAGAGGAGTATGTGGTGCGTTTGGCGAATTCCAACATTGTCACAGTGAACCATCTCTTGCCGACGGTGACCAAGAAGCTCACCTGGCCCGAGCAGGGAGACATTCCCATTGTGCTCTACGGGACACGTGGCGAGGTACCCATCGCCCATCGTGATCCGAAGAAACCTTTGCTCGATGCGGTGCCACGCGGCTCCATGATCGTGGGCTATCATTTGGCAAAGAAGTTAGACCTTCGCACCGACACCGAGGTGACCTTGTTAGGCCGCCCTTTCAAAGTTCTCAAGACACATGATGAACGCGGAACGGTCGATGACACCACGGTATGGATCAATCTACGGGAAGCGCAGGAAATGTTAGGGATGGAGAATTTGATTCATGCCATCCAGGCTCTGGAATGCCATTGCGCCGGGGATCGCATCACGCAGATCCGCGAAGAGATCACGGCGATCCTTCCCGGCACACAAGCCATCGAGCGCGGCGCTCCTGCGCTGGCACGGGCCGAGGCCCGTGATAAAGCGAAGATATCTGCGGAAACCTCCCTGAGTCGTGAGGTGGCTCATCGGCAACAACTCCGCAGTCAACGGGAGAAGGTGGCAGCGATCCTCGTGCCGCTCGCCACCATTGGCAGTGCCCTGCTCATGGGCTTGATGACCCTGACAAATGTGCGCCAACGCCGCCAAGAGATTGCCATTCTGCGCGCGATCGGGCTGCGTTCGCGTCAGGTGCTAGGCATCTTTCTGGGCAAGGCCCTCGTGATCGGCGTGATTGGTGCCTTGATCGGCATCATTCTCGGCATGGCGCTGGGCGCGGTGCTCCACGAGGAGACCACGGCACCGGATGCGCTCGCCATTCTCCTCCCAGCAGGCTTGGCCGTGGGCGTGGCGCTATTAGGATCGTGGTTACCTGCGGTGGCGGCCGCGCGTCAAGACGCCGCCACGGTGTTACAAGAAGAATAGCGCCGTACCTCGTTTGCTACTCTCATGATTCAGTTAGACCACGTCTCACATCAATACCGCTCACCTGAAGGGCCGGATGTCCTCGCTGTCGATCAGACCGATCTCCACGTGAAGGCGGGCGAATTCCTCGCCCTCAGAGGACCGAGCGGCTGTGGAAAGACGACGCTCTTGCTCATTGCCGGGGGGCTCCTGCGTCCCACCAGCGGCGAAGTCACCGTGGCGGGAAAGCAACCCTATCATCTTTCTCAAGAAGCACGCGCGGCGTTTCGCGCCGAGAGCATTGGATTTGTCTTCCAGCAATTCCACCTCGTCCCTTACCTCGATGTTCTCGACAACATCTTGGCCCCCTCTGCGGCAAGCGGCACCACCGATCGTCAACGCGCCGAGGCTTTGATGCGCGAATTCGGCCTGGAAACGCGGGCCCATCACACACCAGCAGCCTTAAGCACTGGAGAACGGCAACGCACTGCCATGGCGCGTGCGCTTTACAATGACCCTCAGGTGTTGTTGGCAGACGAGCCCACTGGCAACTTGGACCCTGACAATGCGGCGATCATTCTTGAACGTCTGCAAGCCTTTGCAGCCAAGGGAGGTGCCGTCCTCATGGTCACCCACGAGGACCAGGCTTGCCGAGCAGCTGACAAGACCCTCACGCTTTCCAAACCCTAGCGCAAAGCGCTTTCCCTCTTCATGCACTCAACTCTCCGAGCGTTCAGCTTCACATTCATCCTAACATTCTCGTTGTGCTCCGGCGCGGATTGGCCCATGTGGCGGGCCGATGCTGGACATACTGCTGTGTCCGAAGAGACACTGGCAGATCAGCTGCATTTGCAATGGATCTTGACCTTCTCCGAACGGAAACGCGTTTGGGATGATCCGCTCAACCACGACTTGATGTCTTACGACAAGGTCTTAGAGCCAATCGTGCTCGGTGATTTGCTATTTGTCAGTCTCGCCGACAAAGACAAGCTCTCCGCATTCGATATCGAATCGGGTGAGGAGAGGTGGTCTTTCTACGCGGATGGGCCCCTCCGATTCGCACCGGTCGGTTGGCGAGACAAGGTCTACGTCTGTAGTGATGATGGCTATCTTTACTGTCTCGGGGCACGCGATGGCGGCCTGCAATGGAAGTTTCGGGGTGCGCCTAGTGATCGCAAAGCGTTGGGGAACGAACGCGTTATTTCCACCTGGCCCGCTCGGGGTGGTCCAGTGATTCGGGACGGCGTGGTCTACTTCGCTGCGAGCATCTGGCCCTTCATGGGCACTTTCATCTACGCTCTGGAAGCCCACTCGGGAGATGTCGTCTGGGTGAATGATGGGACGGGAGCCGACTATATCAAGCAACCCCACAGCGCCCCATCATTTGCCGGAGTCGCGCCGCAAGGCACCTTGGTTGCCTTGAAAGATCATCTGTTAGTGCCGGGCGGTCGGTCGGTCCCCGCAGCGTTTGATCGCGAGACGGGTGCGCTCGTGCATTTCCACCTCAACGATGGTGGCAAGGCCAACGGCGGGTCGTTTGTGGCTGGGCTAGGAGAGCGTTTCTATGTCCACACGCGGTATCGCGGCGTGCGCGCATATGAAACGAAGTCAGGAAAGAAGACGGGATTCACATTGAATGAACCCGTGCTCACGGAGAACCTGATCTACACGGCGGCGGCGCAGCCCGATCTCAAGACGCGGCTGGAGGCAGCCACCAAGGCAGCGAAAGATGCAGAGGCGGATTGGAAGAAGGCTGCCAAGAAGCTCGACACCGCCTTGGCCGACAAGACGCGTCCGTTGACAGAACCTCAGAAGGCTTTCGACGAGGCAACAGCCGCCCATGAGAAGGCGGCTCATGCCCTGGAAGAATTAGCGATTTCGTTAGACAAAGAGGACCCCTTTGTCAAAGAAGCTGAGACGACGCTGAGCAAGGCGAAGAAAGCCATGGACGAGGCGAAGAAGAAGCTTGAGAGCGCGAAGAAGAAGCGTCGAGATCCCATCGACAAGAAGCTGATTGAGGAAGAGGCCAAACAAGAATTGAGACTTTGTGAGAAGGCCCTGGCCCATCACGCCCTGGCCCAAGAATGGGCCACTCGTGGACGCGATGTCCGTGTCGTGCAGGCCTACGATGCGAAGAACGCCTTGCAGTGGGAGTTTGAAGCCGACGCCTCAGGAGATCTCATCAAGGCCGGTGATCATCTCTACGCCGCAGGTCCAGACGAGATTGTGGCGGTGAGCCTCACGGAGAACAAAGTCACTTGGAAACATGCTATCGATGGCGAGGTGCTGCGCTTGTTAGCCGCCAATGGCAAACTCTTCGCCGTCACCTTGGACGGCCGCATTCTATGTTATGGAGCGGATCGGCAACGCGACCCGCGCAAGCCCCTCTTGAAAGTGGCCGCCGACAAGGCTTGGCCGTTCTCCAAGAGTGCCGACAACAAGTTGGCCCGCCAAGTACTGGCCCTGGCAGATGCCGATGAAGGGTATGCGCTCGCCTTCGGCGTGGATGACGGGCGGATGCTAGAAGCGTTTGCAGAAGAGTCATCGATGCATTTCGTCGCCACCGATCCTGACGAAGCCACCGTGAATGGATTGCGCCGCAAGTATGACTACATGGATCTCTATGGGGAACGCATCGTTCTCCAGCAAGGCGATCCCCAACAGTTCCAGGCCCCACCTTATCTCTTCAATCTTGTCATGCTAGGGGATGCCACCGCGGCGCGCTTGCACGATCCGGCCACCATCCGGCTGATCTACGAATCGGTCCGGCCCTACGGTGGAGCGCTATGGTTTCGTCAAGAAGCACGCTTAAGAGCATTAATTACATCGTTAGACCTTCCTGGCGCGGAAGTCATGTCAGGGCCTCAGGGGAGCACGTTTGTCTTTCGGCAAGGACCTCTCCCGGACGCCGCTGATTGGACGCATCAGTATGGTAACATGGCTAACACGGTGAAGTCTGACGACAAGCTGGTAAAGCTTCCGTTAGGCATCTTGTGGTTTGGCGGAAGCCCTAACACGGATGTCCTCCCGCGCCACGGCCATGGACCTTCAGAGCAAGTGATCGGTGGACGCACAATCATCGAAGGCATGAATCGCCTCAGTGCCCGCGATGTCTATACCGGACGCATCTTGTGGAAGCGTGATTTCGAGAACCTTGGCACCTACGGAGTCTACTACGACCACACCTACACGGATGATCCGTTGAACCCCGCCTACAATCAGGTGCACATTCCTGGTGCTAATGGTAGGGGAACGAATTACATCGCCACTGAAGAGGCGATCTATGTGGCGATCGGCAGCGCCTGCCACGTCCTCGATGCCGAGACGGGTCAGGATCTCAAGATTATCGAAATGCCTCAAGCCAAGGACGCGGCCCGTGCTCCCGCGTGGGCTTTTATTGGCGTGCATGACAATCTGCTGCTGGCAGGAAATGACTTTGCCCACTTTGAGGCGCGCTATCAATTGAATGAGAAGAAGAAGACGGACAGTAGTAAAGAGACCTCTGGACGTCACGGCAGGAAACGGAAGCGCAAGACGAGTGAAGATTCAGCGAAACCCAAGGAAGTGCCTTCCATCGAAGACCTTTCCGCGAGCCAGGGCCTGATCGCCTTTGATCGGGAGACGGACGAAGTGTTATGGGAAGTGAAGGCCGAATTCAGTTTCCTCCACAACGGGATCGTGGCGGGAACGGATCTCATCTACTTGTTAGACAAATTTCCCAAGAGCGTGGAAGAGAAGCTCAAGCGCCGTGGTTTGGCCAAGCCTGAAGACTATCGCATTCTTGCTGTGGATGCCAAGACGGGTGAGAAGGTTTGGGAGCATCGGGGAGAGATCTTTGGGACTTGGTTAGCCTACTCGGCCAAGCACCACATCCTCCTTCAGGCTGGCGCCAAAGGACGGGATCGACTCAAGGATGAGGTGGGCGAAGGCCTCTTCACGTACGAAGCGGACACTGGCAAGCTCATCTGGAAGAAGCCCAAGCTGGCCTATGCCGGACCGTGCATTCTTCACAATGACCTCATTCTCACGGCCCCTGATCAGTATGCAGACTCTGCTGGCGCCTATCATTTGACTACAGGCGAAGCTTACATGATCACCAACCCTCTCACGGGCAAGAAGGAGCCTTGGCGTATCACCCGGGCTTATGGCTGCAACAATCCCATCGCCGGGGAACACTTGTTGACCTTCCGGTCTGGAGCCGCCGGCTATTACGATCTCGATAATATGAGTGGGACGGGAAACTTCGGTGGCTTCAAGTCTGGCTGCACGAGTAATCTCATTCCCGCTAACGGTGTCCTCAATGCCCCGGACTACACGCGGACGTGTAGCTGTGGCTATCAGAACCAAACCTCGCTCGCCTTGGTGCATATGCCAGATGTGGAGCTGTGGACCTACAATCGCTACGGCGTGGATGCGGATGAACACGAAGCGGTGTCTCGCGTGGGAATCAACTTCGGCGCTCCAGGTGATCGCCGAGATGGGGATGGCACCCTTTGGTTGGAACATCCCAGCGTGGGCGGATCCTCTCCGGCCGTCACGGTGACCGTGGAAGCGCCAGCGGAGGCGAAGATCGAGACGTTCCGACGCCATTCCTCACAAGTGCACACGCAGCAGAGCCTGAGCTGGGTGGCAGCCTCCGGGATCCGCAATCCCAAGAAGATCACCATCACGCCACGGATGCAGTTTCAGGCTAAGTCTAGCAAAGACAAATTAGAGATCCGCGTCAACTCAAGCAATGACGATGCCGAAGAGGCCGCAGACGGCAGTGTCGATCCCGCCAGCAGTGACTTGGAATTGGTCGAGGATGAGGGCACCCAACTCGTCGGCCTGCGTTTCGAGGACTTGGCGTTGTTCCCAGGTGAACGCATCAAGGAAGCCTATATCCAATTCTCCGTGGACGAGCCCGATCCGAAACTGGAGAAGGGCGAGAAGGCCCCGGAAACGGTCCTGGTCATTCACATCGAAGACGCCTCCGATGCCCCTGCATTCTCGGGCGCACCGCACGATCTGTCGTCGCGAACGCGTGTGCAGCAGCCAATCGAATGGAAGCCTAAGGCGTGGGCGAAGAAAGATGACCATGGTGGTGATCAACGCACGCCGAACCTCGCCCCGTTGTTGCAATCCGTGGTCGATCGTTCCGGCTGGGCGCTTGGCCATGCCGTCGTCTTTCTCATCGATGGACAAGGGAAACGGGTTGCCCATGCTTATGACAAGGATCCTGGCAAAGCGCCCAGATTGGTGATTGAGTTAGAATCGATTCAGCCGCGTGTGCGGGTGGCCGCCCGCGAGGATGACGCAGAAGAGCACGCCGATGGGACGGTGAAGCTGGACAGCAGTGACCTCGAACTCACCCATGACTCGGAGAAGGAAGGCGCTCAGACCATCGGCATCCGTTTCCGCGACTTGCAGATTCCACGCGGCCAACGCTTGGCTGGTGCCCACCTGCAGTTCACCACGAAATCCCCCTCCAAGGAGCCGACAGCACTAGAAATTCGCGTTGAGGACACCGTGGATCCACCACCGTATAAGAGCGACTCACACTTTCTCACCAGTCGAACCACGACGAGTGCCGTGATTGCCTGGCAGCCCGAGCCATGGATCGGCAAGGACCACGCGCGCTCGGCGCAGCGCAGCCCGGATCTCAGCGCGCTGATCCAGCCCCTTCTGAATCGTGACTCTTGGGAGCCTGGTCACGCGGTCAGTTTTCTCATCAGCGGCACGGGACAACGCATGCCTCATTCGTTCGACGGCAAGAAGGAACTCGCGCCCAAGCTCATGCTGCGCTACGCGGACGAGGCCTCTTCGGAATCGATCGCCATGGACGCCGCACCCCGTTTCACCGTCCGGCTCCATTTCTTTGATCCCGATCACCTCCCGGCAGGCAAACGTCAGTTTCATGTGACTCTGCAAGGACAACGCTGTCTGAGCGATCTCGATCTGGCCCATGCTCGCACGGACAAGGAAAGCGTCAGGGTAGCAGAGTTCACCAACATTCCCATTCCCCATCATCTCGATATCGAGTTCGAGGCGGAGGTGGGGCAGGAGCCGCCGGTGCTATCGGGCGTGGAGCTGATCCGGGAGGAGCCAACCGCAAGCCTGCGATAGCGGGGCGCTCTTCGTTTGCAGAATGCGCCATTCAGTGGTGAATGTCGTCCCTAGTTGGAACGAATCCAGCTGTCCATTCTCCTGAAACTTTCCAATCATGCCCACCTCCTTTCTACCGGAACCCTACGCGCATCCCTACGATATCGATCCCAAGTACGCTCGCAGCGCGGTCTATCTCAGCAGTGAATTTGCCATTGATCAGAGTTTCAAGATCTACTCCGGGGGGCTCGGTTTCCTCGCCGGATCTCACATGCTGTCAGCCGCCGCGCTGAAGCAGAATCTCTGTGGGATCGGCGTGTGGTGGACTTGCGGATACTACAACCAGACCCGCGGTGAAGGCCGCGAGATGGCGGTGCAATTCCGTCGCAAAGACTGTGCCTTTCTCCAGGATACCGGGATCCGCTTTCAGCTCCCAGTGTATGGCAATCAAGTCTGCGTGGGCGCGCTCTTTCTTCCAGCGGAGACCTTCGGGACCGTCCCCATGTTCTTCCTGACCACGGACATCGATGAGAACAACGAGATGGATCGCGAGATCACCCGGCGTCTCTACGACAACGATCACCACCGTCGCATCGCCCAGAACATCGTCCTTGGTGCCGGGGGTGCTCGCCTTCTCGAGATCCTCAAGGTGGATCCCGAGATCTGGCATCTGAACGAAGCCCATGGCCTCTCCGCTGCCTTCCGGGTGCTGGAGAAACACGGCGGCCATGTTGATGAAGTACGTAAGCGTTTCGTCTTCACCACGCATACCCCTGAAGAAGCTGGGAATGCCAAGAATAGCTTTCATGAACTCATGCACGCCTCCTTCTTTGGCGGTCTGAATGAGAAGCAGGTGCGCGACGCCACCGCCATTGGCGACGAGGTATTCAATCACTCGCTCGCCGCGATGCGGCTCAGTCACAAGGCCAATGGCGTCTCCAAACTTCATGGCGAGGTCGCACGGGAAATGTGGGGACACCATGATGGCATCTGCCCCATCAGCCATGTGACCAACGCTCAGAATGCCACGTATTGGAAAGATCGTGGCTTGGAGAAGGCTCGTCTCAACCATGATGCGGAGTTCCTTAAGGAACGCAAAGCTGAGCTGAAAGAACGACTTTTCCGAACCGTCGCCGATCAGAGCGGCAAGCTGATGGACCCTGACATTCTCACACTCGTCTGGGCGCGCCGTTTCGCCGGATACAAACGGGCAGAACTCATCACGCGAGACCTTGACCGCTTTCGCGCGCTGTTAGAGAACAATGACCACCCCATCCAGATCCTCTGGGCCGGCAAACCCTATCCGTTCGACTACGGAGCGATTGAGAATTTCAACCATCTCGTCCGCCTCACTCAGGACGCCCCCAATGCGACCGTGCTCGTTGGTCATGAGTTGGAGCTATCTCGACAATTGAAGTGCGGTTCGGACATCTGGCTCAACAATCCCATCGTCACCCGAGAAGCCTCCGGCACCTCTGGCATGTCGGCCGCGATGAATGCCTGCGTCAATCTCTCGACCGATGATGGCTGGGTGTGTGAATTTGCCAAAGATGGGCACAACAGCTTCATCGTACCCAAAGCGGACCCCTCGCTCGATCACCACGCACGAGACGAGTATGACCGCACCCAACTTCTCAGCATCCTTGAGGATAAGATCCTACCACTTTACTACGATCAGCCTGACGACTGGTGGCAGCTTGCTCTCAATTCCATGAATGACGTTGTGCCCTTCTTCGATTCGGACCGGATGGCGGACGAATACTACACCAAGGTCTACTCGTAAGTTGATGATTCGCGCCCAGATGCCTGGGGCTGACTACTGAGGATACTCGTGACAGAGATAGCGATAGGGGGCTTCATCTTCTTCAATCGCGGGGAACCTACCTAACGGTTCCAGGAATCGATTGTCTGCGTGGTCATCATTGGTGCGCGATACCTCTCCGACGAGGACCGCTTCGCGGTGCCCATGGAATTGATGATAGAGCTTGGGCGGCAAGGTCACGCTTTCGCCGGGCGTCAGCACGAGGTCACCTCCCGCTGGCAGGTGGCGTTCGACGCCATCGCAGGTGACGCAAACCTCGCGTGAACTCAGATGCGCTTCGTCATCGGTGGCCCAGGCCAAGGTGACGACCAGGTCGCCTCCACCACGGTTGATGATATCTTCGGTCTTGTGCCAATGAAAGTGCCAGGGCGTCACTTGATTGGCCCCGCTGATCATGATCTTCTCGGCATAGGTCTTGGGATCCGCCGGGTCGAGCGCATGGCCATTGCGCAACGTGAAGAGGATCAATCCTTCCTCTTCGAAATGGCCTTTGCCCAAGTCCGTCACATCCCAACCCAAACCGAGCGCCCGAATGGCGTCCGCTTCAGGGCCTTTGTGAGACCAATCCTCAGGCGTCCATGAACTGAATGGCGGCAAATGAAAGTGGTGCTTTTGAAAGAATGCCTCCGCTGCGTGCACGTGCGCATTGATCTCACTGCGTTTCATGAGGCCTTCACTGGGCGTAGGGCTGACCCGCCTGGTATTTCTTGAGGGCCATTTGCAGGCTTTGCCGTAGAGCTTGGTTTCCTTGTTGTCGTGCGAGGGCGATCCCGCGTTGTGTGGCGGCGACGGCTTTCTCAAAAGCGCCAGCCTCAGCGTAGGCTGCAGCAAGGGTGTCGAGGACTCCGGGATCGTTCTGTGCGGTGAGATGCGTGGCTCTCTCCGCCCACCGGACGGCTTCCGTTCCGTTCCGTATGGTTTTGTCAGGGTGCGTGGCCAGTTGCCATGCCAGGTTGTTGAGCACGAGGACATTCTTATCATCCTCCGCCAGGGCGGCTCGATAGTGGGCCATGCCTTCTTTCGGGCGCTTCTTCGCAATAAACCCATCACCGATCCAGGTGAGTAACTTGCCGTACTCGCTGCTCCGGGCTTGGAACGTGGCCTTGCCTCGTTGCGCGAGTTCAGCAGCGTCTTCCACCTGCCCGTGATCCATGAGGTCGAGGCCCAAGAGGATGGGATCGAGCGGTTGAGGCCTCACATACCATTGCCCTGGAAATGGCAATGAGGCATCGTGCCAAGCTTCCCACGCGCCGGCCGCCTGCCTGGCATCGGTGAGGATCCGCTCTATCGGGACAGCGCCTTTATAGAAGGCGAGGACGGCGCCCTGCTGGTCTAACAAGACACTTGTCGGCACAGGAAGTGCCCACTGCGGTCCGAAGAGACGTGCGTAGAGGACTTCCAAGCGGCGAACCGTTTCCGCCGTGGCGCGGCCACCCGTGAACGGGAGCTTGAGACGCCTGAAATAGGCTGCTGGATCAGCATCCGATGCCGCGGTGGCATCCCCAACTTGCAAGCCATCCACGGACAGGGCAACCACATCGATATTCGCCTTCTCCAGCGCCTTAGCGTTCTGTGAGAATGCTTTCAGTTCCGCCACACAAGGCACACACCAAGTGGCCCAAAGGTTGACCAAGGTGTGTTTGTCAGAGGCACCACCGGCGTAGGCTGGGCGCCCGTCCCAGGTCGTGTAGGGCAATCGAGGGAGCGGCCATCGCGACGGCGTGACGGCATGCGCGGTTCCAGAAACCGTCTCAGCAGAAGGCGCCTCCGAGGCAGCCAACGCAATCGTCTTTGGGCCCGTGACCGGTTGAGCCCTTCCCGTGCCCTGCACGAGTCGATAGCGTCCGCTGAGCGGTGCCTCAGTGAAGCGCTCGCGCGCGCCTCCCGGCCAGTGCACCTCGATCCGCGCGATGCCAGCCGTGCTGCCCAACCCGAAGTGAAGCCACTTGCTCGATTGACTGAGAAACCCATCGCCAGCTTTGAGTGTCTTGGTTAGGCTTCGCCCCTCCGCTAGAGTGACCACCACCCGCGCGCCGATCCCATCGCGATTGCTTTGCTTCCCTTGTAAGCGGAACGCCACCCAGGTGGACGCCGCCTGCTCTTGGAGTTGATTCCGCACCAATCGCAGCATCGGTGCCGTGCGATTGGTGATCCAGAAGTCGAGATCGCCATCACGGTCCCAATCCACGGCAGCAGTCGCCCTGGCATCATCATCGAAATCGAGCCCCAGAGCGGCACTGGCCGTGACGAACCGACGCGTTTCCGATCCTGGCAGAGGCACATTGAGAAAGGCACAGTTGCGTTCGTGACCACTGAGGGAAACACCCTGGTCCATGAGCGTGTCCAACTGCATCAAGGCTTTGCGATAAGGCGCTTCGCGGCTCTTGACCTGGGCCAGATCCCCCGCGTCGAGTGGCGAAGACGGCAGAACCTGCCGCCAATAGAAACTTCACAAATCGTCCGGCACTCTTCCCGTGACGAAGCCATTGGCGACAAGGAGATCTTCCCAGCCATCGTTGTTCATGTCCGCAAAGATCGATCCCCAACTCCAGCGGCCCATCGTCGCTCCAGTGGCCATGCTGACATCCTCGAACACCCCTTGCCGTCCGGTGTTCCGAAAGAGACTGTTGCCCCGCGCCATGCGTTGCGAACGCTCTAACAAATCCTTTGACGTTCCTGGCAGGAAGTTTGGCTGCGTCGTCACGCGACTGCCAGCAGCGGAGAACATGTTGCCCGCGTAGAGATCTGGTCGGCCATCGCCATCATAATCGGCTGAGGCAGCCGACATGCCGAAACTCCCGTCATCGATCCCAGCCGCTTTGGCATGATCCCGGAAATGCCCACTTTCATTGAGATAAAGATTCTTGAGTCCAAAGTCATTGGCCACAAATAGATCCTGGTCGCCATCGAGATCCACGTCTTCCCAGGTCGCAGCGAAGGAGAACCGTGTGTTGTTCGCTTCCGCCAACCCACTTTCGGCCGTGGCATCCGTGAAGTTGAGCCATCGATCTGCCGTCGTCGCCGCGCCATCATTGCGAATGAGGAAGTTGCCTCCTCCGTTGTTCGCATCAAAGTAAGGGACCGGCACCGCGAGATCCGCGCCTTCGTCCTTGTTTGCAAAGTAACGGCATACGTAAAGATCGAGATCGCCGTCATTGTCGTAATCAGCCGCGCTCACACTGAACGCATTGCGAACAGGTCGATAGCGTAGCTTGGCCTCGAACCTGCCGGAGCCATTATTGCGAAAGGCCAGCAACCCGGTGTCTGCAGCCAAGACCAAATCCTGATCGCCGTCATTGTCGAGATCCACGAGCAAGGCGGACCGCGTCAGGTCGAGCAAGTCTACTCCCATCTCCGCAGCCACATCGATGGCGGTGCCGTCAGGCTGCTGTACGAACAGGCGGTTCGGCAAGCCGCCGTTCTGACAGACATACACATCATCACGTCCATCGCCATTCACATCGCCTACCGCCACGCCTTGATGGCCAAACTTGAAGAACCGATTGAAGAGTTCGATGCGTTGCCGCCAATAGGTATTCCCATGACGCAGGTGTTTCTGATAGGCCTCGGTCCCTCCGAGAACGGCGGCGGTGGCATCGACAAAGGACGGCTGATTCCCCTCCGTCTTGACCAGAATTTCTTCATAATGGGCCAGCTCCAGGTCGCGAATGCGTGGCACGTCTGCGTCCGTGGCAGGCGTTTCCCAGGTCACCTGCCATCGCATGTTGATCTCCAGGAGACCTTCTGCCGTCTTTCCCGCCAGGGTCACCAAGGCATCCGTCACGGGAGCGGACCCTGACAGGTCCACACTGACAAGTTTAAACTTCGTGCGACTGAGCGTCTCCGTGAAGGGCTCTAACAAAGCCGCCCAGGGCGAGGAGTTCGGCGCGGGCCGAGCGGCAGGTTTCCCAAAGGCGACTCGAACGCGTGCGTCATCGACAACCACCTCTCTTTCTGGGCGTAAGTTTGGAAGGGAGGGCGTTCGGCTCAGCACTCCGGAGGCTGGCGCTTTCCGCTCATGGAGCGCTTTGCCCAGGGCTTTGAGCTGGGTCAGGGCAACTTCCGAGAAGGCCTCACTTCGCCACGCCTGAGGAATGCCCGGGGCCTCTTGGGCGGCGAGCGCGCAGGGGAAGAGCATAATGACCAGGCAAAGCCGCGGGAGGAATGACATGCCAAGAGACTACCGAGCAGGACCCGGTGGGTTCAAGACCACGATTCGCCTCAGTCACCAATCCTGAATGGGATAGAGACCACCGTCGGCTTCGTCGTTGGGTCATCGATCTTCTCGAAGATATCGACCTCGAACCGCTTGCCGATGTTGTTCCCAGCCAGATCCTCGATGATGGCAGGCACCATCACCTTGTATTCCCCGGGTGACCAGGGATCCTTGGGTTCCAAGACCCACCGCCGCTCGTCGTCATGCAAGCGCACGTCACCCACCACATGAGCTACTCGGATCAAGCGCTTTGCTAGAGCAGCCTCCATCGGTTCTGGGAAGGTGATGGAAAGCGGATCTCGCGTGTTCGCCTTCGGCGGAGCAATGACCCACTGGGTAGGGTTTGGCGGGTCACGATCGGGTGAACCAACGCGAAAGGTTTTCTGATAGGCTTCCTTCAACGGTAGCCCCTCAGCATCCAGCCAATTCGCATCAATGGTAAGGGTGTATTCGGACCCTGCTTGGAGCGAAGGGCCAAGATCTTCCAGGGGCTTCACGCCTCGCTTGATCCGACCTGGATCGATGAATAGTGTGAGCCGCCTCATCTCCGGACTCCAAAGCTCCTCATCGATCTCAAGAAAGGGCAATTCCACCTCTTTCCCTTCCGCATCCGTCAGGTGAATGTGGTCATAGACGTCACCTCGACTCATGGGCGCTGAGAAATGGAGATAGAATTTCAGCAGATTCTCTGGGAGGACATTGCTACTGGGATAAATGTGAGAAACCACCGTGATAGGCGTCGTGCGTTCGCGAGGCACGTCGAAACGGACCACGAGCGGCTTCCCTTCCGTCTTCAACGTAGCGCGGTAACGGAGCCCTGGTTGCAACCCAAACTGCGGGATGAAACGCACGCCTCCTTTGGTCGTTTGATAGGATCCCAACATCGGGGGCGTCCTCAGAGCCGTGTGCAGATCCTCATGCACCACGTGCACGGTGAGGACTGTCTCCCACTTTTCGGGTGCACCAGCGTCCCACCCTTCCACGTCGACGTAGGCCTCGCGAGGATCGCCTTCGGCCACCCAGCGCAGCGTGGGGGAGGGTGTGTCCGTCTCCGGCGCGGCACCGCTTGTCATCAGCGCGAGGCCGTGCGCTGCCAGCGCGCCGATCATCAGCGCGCTGGCAGAAACCCTTGTGAGGCTCACGGGAGTGCGAGCGATTCCAGATTCTGGCTGTCCTCACTGGTGGCGCGCAAGACGAGTGCCTGCGCATCATCCAACTGATCCAATTGACGGATCCCTTCCCAGCTATCGATCGTGTTGTAAGTCACGCCGCCCGTGCCGCGCACACGATCTTCGATGCTACCCGCGCCCGCAATCTGGCTCGCATCAATCTTCATGATTCCACGATTATTGTTCGCTAGCAGGAGGTAGTCCTTGCCGTCCTTCTGATAGACGATCATGTCGAGCGGTCGATTACGATTGCCCAGCTCCGCGATGGTCTTCCCTTTGATCTGCGCTCCAGGCTTGAGGCTTTTGACAGGGAACTGTACGAGGGGTGTGCAGGTGTAAGCGGCTAACAAATGCGGTTCCTCACCAATGGTGAAGGGGACAAAGGTGCGCACGGGCGAGCGCGTTTCAAAGCGTCCATGCGCCCCATGGAAGATCTCCACCGTGGTGCCGCCTTCGATGTTCTTGAAGGGAAACGGAATGGCGCGGAAAGAGGAGGCAAACTCCTCATTAGCCAATCCCGCGATCAACACGCGATCCTGAAAGAAGGCGAGATCGGTGATCGACTCCGTCCTTGGATTGCGTCGCCCAGAATCGTCATCGGCAGGAGCATCCGGCAACTGCGCCACGGCGTGCTTCACCTTCTCTAGCGAAACCACCTCAGGCATGCCCTCACTCCCCACTCGCACAAGGATAGGCTTCGCTTCCGGGCCCCGACCTCGGGACACGGCAAGGTAGGCCTTCCGTGACAAGGGATTCACCGCCAGGTCATCGATCAAGATCTGATCGGCTCCGACGCCTAGCATACCGGCGAGTTTGACGTTGATCGCCTCTACCTTGATCGTCTTGGCGCCCTCAGCCTTCTCGGTGTCGCCGGTGGCAATCGCCGTCACCGTGGCGGAAAGCGCGTCGCCCACCAGAAGGATGCCTTCCGGTCCGAAGGCGAGCGGTCCCATGGATTGAAAGGTGACCTTGCCTTCCGTCATCCCGGACGTCCAGTCAGTAGCCTTGGCAGGAAATAGCGTCACCTGGCAGGCAAGGCATGCCGCCAAGGATAGAAATGATAGATTTCTCATGATGTTAGGTTCGGTTGAAATCAATCAGGCTTGTGATCGCTATGGCAGGCTTTGCAATTGGAAGCCGTCTTGAGCATCTCGCGAGCCCCATCGCGCTCCGCATAGACGTAGATCGCGGCTTTGGTTAGGGCATCCGTCTTCTCTTTCCAACTCGCGGCCTCCCCCTCTGGCGCTTCGTGTTTCTCAAGCGTCAAGCATAGTTCAATCAATTGCTTGATCTCATCGTCTTTCTCATCACCGGCGATGATCCGTTTGACCATGCTTTCTTTCCCTTTGAAGCCTGCTTTCATGACATCTGAGATGGATTTCCCACCCTGGGAGGATTCGCCCTCCTCGTGATCATCCGCACGAATCATGCTAGTGAAGGCGAGACTACCGCCTAGGAAGATCGCGGTGACCCCTGTGAGTTTCTTGAATTTCATCATGTGTGAACGTGGATTTGTTAGGTTTGGTTGGTGTTCAGTTGGCGGCGGGGAAAGCTTCGTCAAATGGGACGTGGGCATCCTTTCATTGCAAGATGCACAGGGCAAGCGATCCTGCTTTTATCGAAGCCCGCATTTCATGGCAAGCGTCTGGTTTCGAAACGAAGAAAGCCATGACCAAATGCTGGCGCTCCAAGCCAGACTGTCTAAACTCACGCGCGAATCCTCCCAACACCCTTGATTCCTCACTCCATTACCCACCTTGTTCGTCAGTGGCTTGATGCAGATTACCAGCCGCGCCTAGTGCCTACTGAGAAAGAAGCACGCTTCGATGCGAGCCGTGCCACACCTTACATTGCCCTTCACTTGGGCTGTCTCGCCGTCTTCTGGGTCGGCTGGAGCGCCTTCGCCGTTGGTGCGGCCATCGTGCTCTATCTCGCGCGCATGTTTGCTATCACCGCTTTCTATCATCGCTATTTCTCTCACCGCGCGTTTCGCACCTCGCGGCTCATGCAATTTCTCTTCGCGGTGTGGGGAAATACCTCCATGCAACGCGGTCCACTCTGGTGGGCAGCCACCCATCGGCATCACCACAAGCATTCTGATCATGCCGATGACAAGCATTCGCCAACTCAACACGGGTTTCTCTGGTCCCATATAGGTTGGCTAACCAGCCCTCACAATTTCCCCACCGATTACCGCTCTATCCCTGACTTGGCACGCTATCCTGAACTCGTCTTCCTCAACCGCCGCGACTACGTCGTTCCCATTCTCTTCGGAGCGTCCTTGTGGGGATTAGGCTCTTTGTTAGCCTCAGTAGCTCCCGGACTGGGGACCAATGGCCCTCAGCTCTTCGTCTGGGGTGGTCTCATCAGCACCACGGTGCTCTTGCACGGTACCCTATGCATCAATTCCCTCGCGCACGTCTTCGGCCGACGCCGCTTTGACACAGAGGACGATAGTCGCAATAGCCTATCCCTTTCCCTCATCACCCTGGGGGAAGGCTGGCATAACAATCATCACCGCTTCCCTCATTCCGCTCGGCAAGGCTTCTATTGGTGGGAAATTGATATCTCGTACTATCTGCTGAAGGCCTTCGCCTGGATGGGATTGATCTGGGATTTGAAGAAGGTGCCTGACCGCATTTATCAAGAAGCTTCTGCATCTCAAGCCTAACATTCCCCTTGGAACGGATCGCGATCATTGGCAGCGGCATTGCTGGGCTCGGCTGCGCGCATTTCCTGCATCGCAGGGCCGCGATCACCGTGTATGAGGCCAACGCCTATCTCGGCGGCCATAGCAATACCATCGACGTGAAGGAAGCCGCTGGCCGTGTCGCGGTCTTCGACACGGGGTTCATGGTGTACAACGAAGTCACTTACCCTCACCTCACTCGATTGTTCCGCGTCCTGGAAGTGCCGACCAAGCCCACCTCCATGTCCTTCAGCGTGCGCCACGATCCTACGGGCGTGGAATGGAACGGCACGAGTCTCAATACGCTCTTCGCGCAGCGGCGCAATCTCCTTCGGCTACGGCACTGGCGCTTTCTCCTCCAATTGAATCGCTTCAATCGTGAAGCGGTGGAAGCACTTGAGGATCCTCAATGGGCGGAGATGACCTTGGAAACGTATGTCGCCGCGCGCGATTACGGGAGCGACTTTCTCGAACACTATCTCATTCCCATGAGTTCCGCCGTGTGGTCGACTCCGCGGGAACGGATGCTGCGATTTCCCGCCATGACGCTGCTGCGATTCTGGCACAATCACGGATTCCTAGGACTGCACACGCAACATCCCTGGCGCACGGTCGATGGGGGCTCTCGCGAATATGTGCGCCGCCTGACGGCGCCTTTCCTCGATCGCGTGCGTCTGGAGACGCCGGTCCTCGGGGTGGCAGACCAGGGCGACTTCGTGGAGGTCCGGACTTCGACAGGATCAGAGCGTTATGATCGGGTTATCCTCGCCTCACATGCCGACCAAGCGCTGGCCTTGCTCGAGACTCCGACGGCGAAACAGCGCACACTGTTAGAGCCATTTCGTTATCAACACAACGCTGTCACGGTTCACAGCGAGACGGCAGTGATGCCGCAAACGCGCGATTGCTGGGCTTCCTGGAACTACCGTGCCGAGGACGCCCACACGAGCGTGCATTATTGGATGAATTCTCTACAGGGCGTGTCGCGGCACACCCATTTCTTCGTTTCCCTGAACGCAGAGAATCTGGTGCCGGAAGCCTCACGGAAACGCCAACTCGACTACGAGCACCCGCTCTTTGATCTCGCCGCGATTCAGGCCCAGAAACGATTGCCCGAATTGAACACTGACGACACGCGTGTCTATTTCTGTGGAAGCTATTTCCGTTACGGTTTCCACGAAGACGCGCTCCGATCCGCGGTGGATCTTTGCGAAAGCTTGTTAGGACACGACCCCTGGGAGGGTACCTCGTGAATTCCGGCCTCTACGAGTGTGAGGTCTATCATGAACGCCTCTCACCGAAACGTCATCAGTTTCGATATCAGCTCTTCTTCATGGATCTGGACCTCGACGAGTTGCCCCAGTTGGCACAACGCCTCTGGCTCTTCAGTCACAATGCCTTCAACCTCTACAGTTTCCGAGATCATGATCATTTGAATGTCGGCCAGCCCACTCTCCGCGCCAATGTCGAGGCCTGGCTGGCGACCCAAGGGATCACCCTACCTCCCGAGGCGCGCATTCGACTGATCACCTTGCCTCGTATCGCGGGTTACATCTTCAATCCGGTGTGTTTCTACTTCATCTCGGATGCCGAGGGGCAACCGCGCCATGCCGTGGTGGAAGTTTGCAACACCTTCCGCGAAGTGAAGCCCTGGCTCATCGACGCGCCCACTGATGACAATGATGGACGTTTCCGCCGGAGAGTCCCCAAGCACTTCTATGTCTCGCCATTCACGAGTCTGACCACCGCCTTTGATTTCCGGTTGCGCGTCCCGGATGATTCCATCGCGATTCATATCGATGATGTGGAGAAGAATGAGACCATCTTGGTGAGTTGGATCCGCGGGAAACGGAAAGCCCTCACCAATCGACGACTGCTTTGGTACAGCGTTCGCTACCCATTGCTCACCGTCCAAGTCATTCTCAAGATTCATTGGCAAGCGCTTAGACTCTGGTTGAAGCGCCTGCCCTACCTTCGCAAAGCGGACCATCCCTCGCAGCAGCGCGACCTCTTCCAACCTCACTCCTCCCTCACCAAACCACCTCATTCATGAACGCCATCGCCTCACGGACTCGCAAGAGTTTCTACCGTGCTCCCGTCCTCCGTACGCTCCAACGCTTTTCTCAAGGCTCCCTCACACTCATCCTTCCCGAAGGCGAAACCGTAGTTATTGGCGATAGTGATAGGGCGCCTCAGGCACGCATGCGCATCCTCGACGATGCATTCTTTCGCAAGTGCGCTCTGAGCGGAGGAGTTGGCATGGGCGAGAGCTACATGGATGCCGATTGGGAGACGGACGATATCGAGAAGGTGATCACGTGGTTCATTCTCAACATCCGTGCCGATGCGCGCTGTCGCGGGTCCTCACAGAAGCTGCCCCTCGTCGGTTTTCTCAAGGTGCTCGATCGGATCGGGCATCGCCTGCGCCACAATAGCAAAGACACCAGCAGACGGAACATCGAGGAGCACTACGACCTGGGCAATGATTTCTATCAATTGTGGTTGGATCCTACCATGACTTACTCCTCCGCACGATTCGAGTCTCCGGGACAGTCGCTGCAAGAAGCTCAAGTGTCGAAGTATGAGGCCCTATGTCAGAAGCTCCACCTGCAAGAGACCGATCATGTGTTAGAAATCGGTTGTGGTTGGGGCGGCTTCAGTTGCCATGCTGCCAAGCGCTATGGATGTCGGATCACCGGGGTGACCATTTCCCCGTCGCAGTTTGAAGAAGCCACTCGCCGCGTGCGTGCCGCCGGTCTGGAGGATCGCATTGAGATCCGTCTGCAAGACTATCGCGACATAACCGGACAGTTCGACAAGATTGCTTCCATTGAAATGTTAGAGGCTGTCGGGCATCGTTATCATCAGGCGTGGGCCTCCCAGTGCGATGCCTTGCTCAAGCCAGAAGGCCTGCTGGCCGTACAAATGATTACCGTTCCCGACGCGGACTATTCCGAACTCAAGAAGGGCACGGATTTCATTCAGAAACACATCTTTCCCGGTTCCCTTCTTCTGAGTCTGCAGCGCATGAGCGAGGTCTTCCATCGAAGTGGTGATCTGTTTCTCCACGATCTCGAGGATCTTGGGCTGAGTTATGCCAAGACGCTCCACGCCTGGCACGAGCGCTTCCACGCCGCCTTGGCCGGGGTGCGAAACCTTGGTTTTTCCGAACGCTTCATCCGCAAGTGGAGCTACTATTTGAAATACTGTCAGGCAGCCTTTGCCACGCGCAATATTAGTGTGGTGCAAGCCGTCTACACCCGCCCCTGTAATCCTACCCTCACATGATCCCCTATCTGCGTTGGTTCTTTGTCGTCGTCCTGGTCACCATGCTTGCCGTGACCCTCTGGGCGGGCCAGCACACACCCCTGTGGGCGATCCCTCGAGAAGTCGGGAGACATCCTTGGTTCATCGCTTGTCTCTTCGATGCCTACTGGGGATTCCTAATCTTCTACCTTTGGGTAGCCTATCGCGAGCGCTGTCTTGGCAAACAGCTGGGATGGCTAGTGGCCATCTTGTGCTTTGGGAACATTGCCATGGCCATCTACATGCTCTTGCTGTTGTGGCGGCTTCCCAAGAACGCCACACCATCTGACATTCTTCTAAGGCCTTCATGAACGCTCTCGTCCTCACAGCTACCTTTCTTGCCGTCCTTTTCCTGGGGACCTGGTGGTTCGCGCGCCGCATCCACAATGAGAGCATCGTGGATGTCGCATGGGCCCTCGCCTTCGCGCCCACGGCCATGCTTTACGCAGCCCTGGGGAGTGGCCGGGGAACGCGACGCCTGCTGGTCGCTGGATTGATCGTCCTTTGGAGTCTCCGTTTGGGCATTCATCTTTGGGCAAGAGTCGCCAGCCATCATCCTGAGCAAGACCCGCGTTATGACATTCTCCGAGAACGCTGGTCGGCCCATCCAAAGCGCGCCTTTCTCATCTTCTTTCTGGCGCAGGGGCTGCTCGTCTGGTTGCTCATGGTTCCTCTCTCCTTGATCATGGCCAATCCGGCTTCCGGCTTCGAACCCTGGGAATGGGTAGGGTTCGGACTTTGGGCCGTTGCCCTAGGAGGCGAAGCGCTCTCGGATCGGCAGTTGAAGCGCTTCAAGCGCCGTGAACAGGATCCCAAGGCCATCTGTGAGGAAGGACTCTGGCATTATTCCCGTCATCCCAACTACTTCTTCCAATCCCTCCTTTGGTGGGGTCTCTTCTTCATGGCCCTGTCCATGCCCTGGGGTTGGTTGACCATCATTGCCCCACTCGCCATGCTCCATTTCATCCTCAACGTCACCGGCATTCCCCTAACGGAAGAACTCGCTCTGAAGAAGCGGGGCGATGCCTACCGAGACTACCAACGGCGCACCAGTGCCTTCGTTCCATTGCCTCCCAAATCGTAACTGACCCACCCATGAGTCCCGTCAATCGTCTCCTCGCGCGCGGCCTCTTGCCGGATCCAATCATCCGCTTCGGCATTCGACGACGTCTCGCAGACACGCTTAAGAAGCACGTCAAGGAGACGGCCTCAGCACAGCAAGAAGCGGTCGCCGCCCACGCAGAAGGCTTGCGCGCGTTGCCCGTGGCCATCGAGACAGACGCAGCCAACGAGCAGCATTACGAAGTGCCGGCGGCCTTCTACGAACAGGTCCTGGGACCACGCTTGAAGTATAGTTCCGCATGGTTCGACAGCCCGACCGATTCCCTGGCAGACGCTGAGGAGAAGATGTTAGCACTGACCTGTGAACGCGCAGGCCTCAAAGATGGTCAGCGCATCCTCGAGCTCGGCTGCGGCTGGGGATCGCTGTCCCTATGGATGGCAGAACACTATCCAGCCGCCGAGATTACGGTGGTGTCAAACTCCGCGAGTCAGAAAGCTCACATCGATGCCCAAGCCTCGCAACGCGGATTCACCAATCTCACCGTACGCACGGCCAACATCGTCCACTATCCGGGTGAAGGAGAGGCCGTCTTTGACCGTGTCGTCTCTGTCGAGATGTTTGAGCATATGAAGAACTATGAAGAACTCCTCCGTCGGATCGCCTCCTGGCTACGACCTAGAGGACAACTCTTCGTCCACATCTTCACCCACCGCGTTGCCGCCTATCATTATGAAATCGAAAGTGATGACGACTGGATGGCCAAGTACTTCTTCACGGGTGGCCAAATGCCTTCCCACGATCTCCTCACGCATTTCCAAGAGCACCTCCAGCTCGAGGACGATTGGTTCGTAAACGGGAAACACTACGCGCACACAGCCAACGCCTGGTTGCGCAACATGGACGCGCATCGCACGGACCTGACGCCCCTCTTTCGCTCCACTTACGGCACGTCCGACGCTACCCGCTGGTGGCACTACTGGCGCGTCTTCTTCATGGCATGCGCCGAGCTCTGGGGCTACAAGGACGGCAAGGAATGGGGAGTCTCGCACTATCGCTTTAGCAAAGAGGCCTGATAGGTGGAAACGCGTTCGTATCCTGTGAGCCGATTGCGGCGCGGCCTGGTCCTAGGCGCATTCTTGCCAATTCTCCTCTCAGCCGTGGCCTTCGGCTTCGCGGACGATCCCCAGATCGGTCTCATTCTCCTTCTCACCATCCTGCCAATCCTCACATTGACCTATTGGGTCGTGCATCACACGCGTTTAATCTTAACGCCCAAGGGTGTGGTCTGGCGTCAGGTGGGATGCCGTATCGAGTCTCCCTGGGACAATATTGTGGCTTTACGGATGGAGAAAGGGCACGAAGGCTTCGTGGGCCGGAAACCCTTCTCGGGTCCTGGCGTGAAACGAATGGCCGCCTTTCGAACCGCGGGCTTGAAAGGCACCGCACTCTACAGCGAGGCCGAGCAAGCCCTGCTCGCCGAAGGTCGGCTCATGCCCCTGGCCCCATTTGCCTACGCCATCCGCAACGGCAGCATGCTGCCAGACCTCGACCGCTGGGCACCCACTTTAGCCAAACAAGCTCGTGACGCCGCAAGCAGATCTCCAGAGTAGGCCAATGATCTCATTCGGCAATCCATGTGGTCACCTACCGCATTACATTATTAGGGTCAGACATTAATAAGTTGCGTGCTGTGGCTTGCTCCGGGGCGACGCCTGGCGAGCCCTTGCCACAGAGGCCAACGCCAAAGCGACCCAGTCCCGCCAAAGGCTCGCGGAGATTCCCGGAATCGAACTCCTCCTCCCTACCGAAGCCAATGCTGTCTTCGCCCGCTTCCAGCCTTCGTTCATGAAGGCCTACAGGCCAAACCCCATCGATAGCTTTTAATGGTCGGACCCTTAATTTGTTGACAGGGTATGTTGTGTGAGTGAGATTGTGGGATGAGAGCGATTCGAATCAAAGGGGAGCCTGGAGCGGCGTCTAACTGTTACCACGTGATGTCTCGAATCATTGAGGGGCGCTTCGTGCTGGAGGGGCCGGTGAAGGAGAAATTTCGGGAACTCTTGGAGATTCAGTGCGGGTTTGCCGGAGTGGAGTTGATTACCTTCTGCTTGATGGCGAATCACATCCATTTGCTGATCGAGGTGCCGAATGCCGAGGAGCATCGCGCGGCGATTGATGATGCGGAACTGCTGCGGCGGTTGGCGTTGGTGACGACCTCCGAGGAACAGTTGATTTGGGTGCGGCAGATGTTGGCGCGGATGAAGGAGCAGTGTCCTGAGAAGGGGTATCCCGAGTATCGGCAACGCTTTCTGAATCGGATGGCGGATGTGTCGATGTTCATGAAAGAGCTGAAGCAGCGGTTCACCCAGTGGTATAACAACCAGGTTCAGCGCAAGGGGCCGCTTTGGGAGGACCGGTTTAAAAGTGTGTTGTTAGAGAATGACGAGACGGTGTTGCTGACGATGGCAGCCTACATTGACCTGAATCCGGTGCGGGCGGGGATCGTGGAGGATCCGAAGGATTATCGGTGGAGTGGGTATGGGGAGGCGGTGGCGGGGAATAGGGCGCGGCGGCGAGGGTTGATGCGGGTGTTAGGGGTGGAGCATGGGAGTCCGCAGCAATGGCGAACGTGTCAGGCGCAGTATCGGCTTTATTTGTATGGGTTTGGGGAAATAGAGAAGCCGGAGCCTGAAGAAGGAGATAGACGGCGCTCAGGGATTCGGGCGGAATCAGTGGAGAAGGTGGCGCGACAGGGAGGGCAGTTGAGCCTGGCGCAGGTGGTGCGTGTCCGTGTCCGCTACTTCAGTGAAGGCTTGGCATTGGGGAGTGAGGCCTTCATTGAGGAGGTGTTTGCGCGGCATCGAGAGGGGATGCGGGTGAAGCGTGCGCGGGGTGCGCGGCGGTTGAAATCTCCTGGGATGGAGCGTTGGCGTGGGTTGATGGATCTACGGGCAACGAAGCCCCGGGCTTCGTAGACATTTGCGGACGAGCCGGAAAACGGATTCACCGCATAGCTCTTGAGAGTCGGCCAGTCTTGGTTACTACCAATGTGGCATTGGTTTGTAATGGGCTCATGAGGCGTTTCGCTTACAGTCGTGGGCATGAAGTTGGTGTCCGTTGATTGCAATCACTGCGGTGCTCCGCTTGAAGTGGGGGAAACGACGCGCTTTGTGACGTGTGGCTATTGCTCCAAGCGCTTGGCGGTCCAGCGGACCGATAGTGCGATCTACACGGAAGTGCTCGATGAGATTCGCCAGACAACGAATCAGTTGGCTGACGACATGGAGGTGATTAAGATGCAGAACCAGATCGAGCAATTGGACCGCGAATGGGCGATGGAACGCGAGGGTTACATGGTGCGAAATAAGCACGGGGTGAAGGAACCTCCCGTCACCGGTATTGGAGCAGTCATCGCGGTCCTTATCACGCTTGTTGCGATCGTATTCATGGGGCGACTCTTCATGGAAGTGGCCGGTGGTTCATCCATGGAGGCTTTGGTGATCTTGGGAGTGGCGGGCTTTGGGATTCTGACAGTGGCGACGGCGGTGCGGAAAGGACAGCGTTTCCAACAGGGAAAGCAACGCTATCAAACACACCGTCAACGCATGCTCCGAGATTTGGAGCGGCTCAAGCGGCGGTGATAGAGGGGCACACCTGTTAGAGTCCCTTGATGGCGAGCCAGGCCCAGCCAGTGAGGAAAGCGACGCCACCGAAGGGGGTCACCGCACCGAGCATGGTGACATTGGTGAGGCTCAGGATGTAGAGTGATCCCGAGAAGAGGAGGATGCCGATGAAGAAGGCCCACCAGGCGCCTTTGAGAAATGGGGCGCGTCCTGCGATGAATGCAAGGATGAGGGCATGGATCAAATGATAGAGCGCGGCGGTTTCCCAAGTATCTAAGCGTTCGTGCGCGGTTAGCGTGTCTTCCAATGCGTGGGCGCCCATGGCTCCCAAGGCCACGCCGAGAAACCCGAGGATGGCGGAGATGCGAAAGGCGAGGCGCGCATTCACCACTTAGAATTCGGTGACGACGGCCTCTTTGACCGAGGCGGCGGCGAAATCGCGATTCATCTTCGTGATGTAGGTGGCGCTGATTTCTTTCGGGCAGACGGCCTCACACTCATACTGATTGGTGCAGTTGCCAAAGCCATGATCGTCCATGGCGCGGACCATGCTAAGGACCCGACGGTCTTTCTCGGCCTTGCCCTGGGGAAGCATGCCAAGGTGTTCCACTTTGGCGGCGACGAACAGCATGGCGGACGCATTCTTACAGGCTGCCACGCAAGCCCCGCAACCGATGCAGGCCGCGGCGTCAAAAGCGGCGTCGGCGACGGGCTTGGGAATGGGTGTGGCATTGGCATCCACGGCCGATCCGGTGCGAGCCGAGATAAAGCCACCTGCCTGGATGATATGATCGAAGGCCGTGCGGTCGACCATGAGATCTTTGAGAACAGGGAAAGCATCCGCCCGAAAGGGCTCGATCCAGATGGTATCGCCGTCTTGGAAGCTACGCATGTGCACCTGACAGGTGGTGACACCTTTGCCAGGACCATGCGGGCAGCCATTGATGGTGAGCGAACACATGCCACAGATGCCCTCGCGACAATCGTGATCGAACGCGATGGGTTCGCCGCCGTCGGCGATGATGCCTTCATTGACGATATCAAGCATCTCTAGGAAGGATGCCGTGACAGGAATATCCTTGGCGTCGTAGGTCTCGATGCGCCCCTCCGCTTTACCGCTGGGCTGGCGCCAGACTTTGAGGGTGAGTTGGAGTTTCTTGGCCATGATCTCTAACGTTCGTTGAAGCGTTCCTTATTTGTAACTGCGGACGGCGAGTTTGACGTTCTCAAACTCCAGATTCTCTTTGTGCAAGGTGGGTTCTTTCCCCACGCCTTCATGTTCCCATGCAGAAACATAGGCGTAGTTCTCATCGTCGCGCATCGCTTCTCCTTCCTCCGTTTGGTACTCGGTGCGGAAATGACCACCACAGGATTCCTCACGGGCTCTCGCATCGTAGCATAGCAGTTCGGCAAATTCCAGGAAATCCGCCACGCGCCCAGCCTTCTCCAACTCCTGGTTGACATTATTGTTATCACCAGGGACCCTCACATTCTTCCAGAACTCTTCCCGCAATTCAGGTATCTTCTTGAGGGCTTCTGTGAGGCCTTCGCGATCACGGGCCATGCCACACTTGTCCCACACCATGAGACCGAGCTCGCGGTGGAAGCTATCGACACTGCGATTCCCGTTGATGTTGAGAAACTGGTGGATGCGTTGACTCACTTCTTCCTCCACCTTCTTGAAGGCTTCGTGTTCCGTCGTCACCGTGCCGGGTGTTTCCCCTGCCAGGTAATTGGCGATGGTACACGGAATGACAAAGTAACCATCGGCCAGGCCTTGCATGAGCGCGCTGGCACCGAGGCGGTTGGCACCGTGGTCCGAGAAATTGGCTTCTCCGAGGACATGAAGTCCGGGGATGTTGCTCATGAGATTATAATCCACCCAGAGACCGCCCATCGTGTAGTGCACGGCGGGAAAGATACGCATCGGTGTCTGATAGGCATTCTCTCCGGTGATCTGTTCGTACATCTGGAAGAGATTCCCGTAACGTTCGCGAATGGCGTCTTCACCGTCACGATCGATCGCGGCGGCAAAGTCGAGATATACCCCCAAACCGGTATCCCCCACCCCGCGGCCCTCATCACAGACTTCCTTGGCTCCCCGTGAGGAAATGTCGCGTGGGGCCAAGTTCCCGAAACTCGGATACTTGCGCTCCAAGTAGTAATCGCGTTCGTCTTCAGGAATATCTCGCGGACGCCGCGTCTCCCCCGCTTTCTTGGGCACCCAGACGCGCCCATCGTTACGGAGAGATTCTGACATCAATGTCAGTTTTGATTGATACGCACCACTCACCGGGATGCAGGTGGGGTGGATCTGCGTGTAGCAGGGATTGGCAAAGTATGCGCCACGTTTGTGCGCACGATAGGCCGCCGTGACATTGCAACCCATCGCATTCGTCGAGAGATAGAAGACGTTACCGTAGCCGCCCGTCGCGAGCAAGACAGTGTCCCCCGCGAAGGAATGCACACGACCGGTGACCATGTCACGGACCACGATCCCTTTGGCGTGCCCATCAACCAAGACGAGGTCTAACATTTCCGTGCGCGGATACATTTCCACGCCACCGGCCGCGATCTGCTTGCTCAGAGCCGAGTAGGCACCGATGAGCAATTGCTGCCCGGTCTGGCCCCGCGCGTAGAAGGTTCGCGAAACCTGTGCTCCGCCGAAGGAGCGGTTGGCCAGGAGCCCGCCGTACTCGCGCGCAAAGGGGACGCCTTGAGCCACACATTGATCGATGATCTCGGTGCTGCATTCGGCGAGGCGATGCACATTCGCCTCACGCGAGCGGAAATCGCCCCCTTTCACCGTGTCATAAAAGAGCCGATAAACGCTGTCACCGTCGTTCTGATAGTTCTTGGCGGCGTTGATTCCGCCTTGCGCCGCAATGCTATGCGCACGCCGTGGGCTATCTTGATAACAGAAACACTTCACCTTGTAGCCCAGCTCCGAGAGGGTGGCCGCCGCCGACGCCCCCGCCAAACCGCTCCCCACGACCAGGACAGTGTATTTGCGCTTGTTGTTAGGATTGATCAAGCGCGAATCCATCTTGTGTTTCGTCCACTTCTCAGCAATGGGCCCAGAAGGGATCTTGGAGTCGGGCATGTCTTTCGAGATATCGCTGACCATGACAGGCGGAATAGGTGTGATGCTAGAATTTAAGGAAACCCAGAAGGACGGCAATGGGAATCGAGATGTTGCCGAGAAAGATGAAGGCTGCGTAGCCGTGTCCTAACCATTTGATCATGTCGGCAGATTTCTCCGAGCGAAACCCCAAGGTCTGGAACACGCTTGAGACCCCGTGGCTGAGGTGGAAGCAGACGAATGCCATGCTCACAATGTAGAAGAGGCTAACGAGGACGTTCTGGAAGCCTTTCACCACCATGCCATACACATCCGGGCGCACATGCCCAGCCGTGGTCACATCCTTGAGGTCATTGGGGAGGATGGTGAAATGGAGCAAATGAAAGATGATGAAACACAAGATGATCGTCCCAGAAATGATCATCGTGCGCGACGCCTTTGAGGCCGTCTGCGTGCTCTCATAGGCGTAGCGCGAATGCCGCGCCGCCCGATTCTGTGCCGCCAGATGAATGGTCGCCATGATGTGGATGCCGACCGCTCCCAGCAAGCCCACGCGCGCAATCCACACGCCCATGCCATGCAAGGCGTGATGGAGAAACTCCGCGTAGTCATTGAGCGCACCACGCCCCAAATAGATGACGAGGTTGCCCAACAGATGCCCGAGAAGGAAGAGCAATAATACCGCTCCAGAGAGCGCGACCAGAAGCTTCTTGCCAATTGAGGAGGCATAGAATTGCTTGAAGGATTCGAGTAACTTCATCGCTTTCTTTCTAAAACGGCAACCGCATCGGAATGCAAGTAGCGTTATAATAATCGCTGCATTCCAGACAAGATATGCTGAAGTTTACGACCATGGACGGTCTCATCACGCACGCTGATCTCTTCCTGCCCGGCGAACACCTTCCCAATGCGACCCTTGAGATCCGGGATGGTCGCATCGCGGCGCTTCATCCCAATGGTGCCCCCACTCCAGACCTCCCGGTCATTCACGACGCCGCCGGCCAACGAACCTTCCCTGGTTTCATCGACATTCACAATCACGGTGCCCTCGGGCGCGATGTCTGCGACGGCTCGCCAGGCGCCTTGGAATCCATCGGCCGGGCCAAGATTCGCGAGGGCGTGACCACCTTCCTGCCCACGACCCTCACCATTGATCCGCCCCTCTTGCGAAAAGTCGTCCAGTTCGCCGCTCCCTACATGGAAGCACCCACTTTTGCCAAAGCTCCCTGCCTGCACATTGAGGGCCCTTACATCAACCCCGGGGCCGTGGGCGCACAGAATCCCGCCTTCGTCCGTCCGCCAGACGCCGCCGAGATCCGCGCCCTTCACGAGATCGCTCCCATTGGCATCGTCTCGCTCGCTCCCGAGATGGAGGGCAGCCTAACATTCATTAAAGAAATGCGAACGCTCGGCATCACGTGTTCGGTCGCGCACACCAAGGCCTCCTATGCCGAATACCGTGCCGCCCGAGACGCTGGGGCCACGCATCTCACTCATTTCTGCAATCAGATGACCCCTTTGCACCATCGCGAAGTCGGTATCGTTGGAGCTGGTTTGTTAGACGATGAGGTTCAGATCGAACTCATCGCCGATGAAATTCATCTCTGCCCGGAGATGCTCGCCCTTGTGTTCAAGCATCGCTCGCCCGAGCGTCTCATGCTCGTCACGGACTCGATGGCCGCCTCCTGGATGCCGGAAGGCCGCTACGAACTCGCTGAACTCACCGTGCATGTGGCCGATGGCGCCGCACGGCTCGAATCGGGAGCTCTCGCGGGGAGCACCCTCGCCTTCCATCGCGGTTTCCGCAATGTCCACGCCATCGCCGATTGGCCTCTTGAGGAACTCGTCAGGACCACCGGCCCCAATCAAGCGCGCTCTCTCGGCCTATCCGGGGCAGGTAGCCTTCAGCCCGGTTCACCTGCAGACATCGTCATCCTGGACGACCATTTCGATCCCGTCGCTGTCTTCGTCGATGGAATCGATAAGCTTCCAGCGGCTTTGGCGGATGAGCGAGCTCAAGCCTAGCCTAGCGCATGTGCAATCTTTATGACATCGGCCCCGAGCGCCACGGGGCTCTGGGACAGCTTGAGCAGTTGCTCTCTGGCTTGCTAGCCACACTTCCCAAGCTCTTCGGCATCCGGAAAACGGATCCTGGAGCGATCGTCCGCATCCAGTATGACGAAGGTGACGGCGCGTTGGAAGCCATCCAAGCACGCTGGGGCTTTCATCGCCCATTCAACCCCGCCATCAACAACGCCCGCGCGGACAAGCTTACCGGTGGGATGTGGAACAAGGCATGGCGTGAACGGCGCCGATGCGTCATTCCCGCGGCCTCCTTTTATGAATGGACGGGACCGAAAGGCCACAAACAAACCCACGCGATCGAATGGCCACAAGGCCGTATGTGGATGGCGGGGCTCTGGGAGGAGGGTCCTCCCGATTGCGGGCTCTGCTTCACCACGCTCACCACCGGGGCCAATCCGACCATGAAAGCGATACATGATCGCATGCCAGTCATTCTCCCACTCGAAGTAATCGACGCCTATCTCACCGAGGACGACCCCCTAGCACTCATTCAGCCGTTCGCTAGCGAGCTCAAGACCTACCCTTGCGCCAACCCGCTCGTCAAAGGCGCTCACGTGGGCCCGCCCATCCCCTTGGAGGACGACTGGTTCGCGTGAAAGAAGGAGGGTTCACCAGACGGTGAGATTCTACCGAGTTCATCGCACCATTGCTGAATTGCGGCGGTTCCATCCTGGGTCTAGTGCGGGGCAAACTTGTCTCGTCGACGGACCAAGCGCCTCTGGCTAACATCCTGGGGAGGAGTTGCTGGCCAGAGGCGCCTCTGATCCGTCGTTTGTTTATCGGCCAGGCTCTGAACCAACAAGGGCGAGACCGTGCGGCCTCGCCCTTGTGGCTTTCGTTCGAAAGGACTCCGATCTCTCTTTCTCTATGGGAGGATCGCGCGGTAGTAGCCCGCTGGGGCCGCGATCCGTCCAGCATCGGTTTCTTCGACGGCACCCGTGAGGTCAGCGCCAATAGGCGTCCAGTTCTCGAGATCCGTGGAATACTCGATCGTGACGGAGAGGCCATCAGGAACGGTGACGCCAAAGACTCCGTTGGCAGTAAACCCGACCTCCTGGAGCACCGGACGCTCCCCTTCGCCGGGATCAACAGGGCCTCCGCCACCATCGCCACTGGTGAGCGCCTGGCCGTTGAGCCCGCGGTTGTAGACATCGGTCACCTCAGCCGGGCTCAGGGCACGATTGAAGATGGCCACTTCGTCTAACAACCCACTAAAATTCTCCACACCATTCTGCCCGCCGATGTAGAGAGGCTGCGGGTTGAGAGGATTCCCCGTGACTTCACCGCTACCGATGACGACCCCGTTTCGATAATACGTGAGGGTCGTACCACTCTTGACCACGAGATTGTGCGACCAAACCCCGACTTCAAATGCGGTCTCGTCGTTCCCCACATTCTCCCCCGCGTCATTGAAATGCCACTCGAATGCTGTGGGGGTAAATTTAATGAATTCACGCGGGGCGAAGTCGGTGCCATCAGGGCTGTAACGATTGCCAAAGACAATATTATTGTTCGCTGTTTCGTTAGGATTCACCCAGAAGGACCAGGTGAAATCCGTGCTGGCATCGAGGACAGGGATGACGGCATCTCCCAAGTCGATAGAGCTTCCGCCGCCAGACTGATACACAGCCCCGCGCTCAGGATCATTGACCCAGGCATTGTCACCTGCCTCCACGACTCCGTGGACGCCATTGCCACTGGCGTCATCGGCTCCCGTGTCGAGAGGCCAATAGCCGACGAGACCCGCAAGATCCCCGCCGCCGCCGGTGGTCACGCCGACACCCACGAGTGAGATCATGTTAGATCCAGCAATACCGTTGCTGTTCACGGCAATGGATGTGGAAGGCTCTGGCTGCGTGTAGACCGCGTAGAATTGGTTCAATCCGCCGTCACCGCTCTCGTCCACACCGACGTAGTCTGCTTGGCCGTTGGGGGAAATGCCCGTGTTCACGCGTTCCCAGCCACCATCAATGATCCACTGCAGGGCGCCCCCGAGGACAGGATCCTCCGTGTTCGGGCTGCCAGTGCTAGCCGACGGCCCGTCCAGGCGGTTATCCACAAGCAGATACCATTTGGTGGGTCCGCTAGAGTTCACCGTTCCCACATAGTTGGCATTGTCTCGAGCATTGTTGGCGAAGCGTATGTAGCTCTGACCCGTCATGTAGTCTGGCAAAGGCACCACCAAGTCACCGTTCACGTCCAAGGTGCCACTGGCGGAATCGAAAGCAGCGCCGTTGTGTTCGTGAGTGCGATCCGAGAACGTGAGCGCGTCTTCACTATAGCCTGTGCCCGCATTCTCCACGACGGCAGGCTCATCACCGTCGAGACCTTCCTCAGTGATGCTAAGCTCCACGGGGCCACCGATTTGCACACCACCACTGATGGCCTCCGTCACGCCGCCCGCGATGGCCGCGACATCACTATCAGAAAGCGCATAGCCTTTCCAAATCGCGATGTCATCAAACCAGCCACGCGTGAAACGATTGAAATGATTGGCAATGACTAACGGATCGTCATTATCGCCCATGGCCCAGAGCCCATTGTCTTGACCAGACACATCTGCCGTGGTGCGCTGACCATCCACATAAAGGCGAATCTCCTGCAACGCGCCGTCGCGGGTGACGACGAAGTGATGCCATTGATCATCCCCGTGACTGATACCAGAATCGGAATCGACCCGTGCGCGCGGGTCGCCGCCTTCGCAACAACGTGAGTCCACCGTGAAAGATCCGGCGCGCGTTTGCAATTGCCAGTAGCCGGTGGTGGCACGGGAATCATCGTGATAGCCCTTTGTGAGGAGCCCCTGATCATCCTCGACCGCATCGGTACGATACCAGAGGGAGACAGCCCAAGACTCGCTTTCCGCAAAGCGGAACTCGGGAGCGTCCGCGACTTCGATGAAGCCGTCTGATCCATCAAAGAAGATGGCACCATCAACCTGCCCTTCACCGGGTTTCCACTCCGCCGTACCCATTACCGTGCCGGGATTGGATCCCACTGCGTCGGCAACGGTCGTTCCATCCGCCTCGTCCAGCGCCCAATGGGCCACGATGTTTCCTGCCAAAGATCCCGTGGCGGCCGGGGCTGGGCTGAACTTGTCATTCGGATCGAATCCTGCCGCGACCTCCGCGCCATCAGACCGTTCATCACCATCGCTATCCACGTTCAAGGGGTCTGTGTTATAGACATTCACTTCATCCCCATCCGAAAGGCCATCACCATCGGTGTCTGCCTCAATCGGATCCGTGCCAAGCGCGACCTCTTCAGCATCGGAGAGCCCATCACTATCACTATCCGCGGCACCTGGATCCTCTGGACGCAACACGTCGCCTGGTGCGGCCGCAAGGGTGGCGATGTCTTCCGCAGAGAGCGCGCGCGTGTAGACCTGGATATCATCATACGTGCCATCGGTGGCGAGTGGGCCGAAGGCACCAAAGAAGAATGAACCGGCCTCACTGGGGAGGGCCTCGCCCATCCCTTCATTGGACCCGACGAGTTGTCCATCCAGATAGACGGAAACCTTGTCGTGATTGCCCTCTGCCACAATCGCCAAATGCGCGGTCGTCCCGAGCGTCAAGACGGGGTCAATCGTGAACAGTGGATTCTCATCTACCTCAGGAGCCAACCAAAGGAAGCTCCCATCCGCGGCGAGCAAGAGACTCACCGCAGGATTGGCATCCGTGATCGCTCCGCGTGAGAAGACCGCCCCAAATGGATCAGCCACTTCACTGACATTCAACCACATGGTTGCCGTGTAGTTGGTGATATCGCCAAGTTTCCGCGCGGGCACCTGCAAGGACGCACCGCCTGAAATCCCAATACTCGATCCCGTGGCAAGGGCCTCCTCACCGAAAGTCAGGGCACCCGTGCCTTCGGCGTAGACACCAGGACGTCCATAACCAGTGATATCGGCTAATTCAGCTTCTTCATTGGCGGCGTCATCCAGCGGATAATGGCCACCCGGGCCTTCCGTATTGATCACACTAGCACTGATCTCAATGGCCGCATTTGGAGTATCCGGGTCATTCGTGTCGAACGTGATAGTCGCACTAAAGGCTCCCGTCTCGTTCAAGCTATTGAACGTGTAACGGAGGTCCGCCGTCTCACCGGGAGCGATCTCCGTCGGTCCATCATTGATGGTCACATGTTCGGCATCCGGACCACTCACCGCCCAATTCGATAGCGTGAGAGTCATCGTCTCGCCGTTGTTGCGAAGGGTTACGATCCCTTCCGTCGTGGAGGGAACGGTCGGTAGTTGACCCAGGGCACTGCGACGCGACCAGATCACATTGGGGTCCGATCCCATTGAGGGGATCGGCTCATGGATGCCGACCTTGACATCAATAAAGTCGAAATCGAAGGCACCCGTGTGATCCGTAGCGGCGTGACCAAAGTAGAGACTGGGCTCCGTCGCCCCACCCACATTGCCATCGCCTGGTGTGATAAAGTAGTCGACTCCTTCCGTGCTTCCATTGTGATAGAGCGTGACTTTATGCGTGGAGCCCTCCTCACCTTCCTCAGGGATGATGTGAAAGATGAACTCTTGCCAATCGATCAATTCTTCGTCCGGAATCAGGAAGATATTTCCATCTTCATCACCTCCGGTGACGCCGTTCAGCATCAACCCGGAAACAGGGTTTCCATCCAAATCAATGAGCGCTTCGTCCGCATCAGCACGCCCTAATGCGAATCCGAAGGTGCCACTCGCCGTATCGACACCCATCGAGCCTTTGCCTCCGAAACGCACACGGGTGCCGTCACCACCATCAGGCCACGGTCCGCCCTCAAAGATGTCCTCAAGCGGCAATCCCTGCGAGGCGTCGGCCAAGCGCACGCGCACATGGAGCGTGACGCCCTCACCATTCTCAAGATCCAATGGATCGGTGCCCGCTTCCTCATCAAAGTTCGCTGTGAACATGATCTTGCGATTGTCGCCATCGCCACCAGTCGTGCGAGCATCTTGAAAGCGTAGGAATTCAACACCATCTTGTTCTAACAATTCGACACCACCAGGCATCGTACCGCCATCGACGATACCCAACGCGTTCTCCCATTGGTCGGAACCATTGTCGTGGTTCCAAATGGTCGCATCGGGATCGGTCAGATCAGGTTCATCAGCATTCCACTGGGATCCAGCATCGGGATCCTCGAGCGCCAGGTAAGTCGGTTCCTGCGCATGTGTTTGGAGAAGAAGGAAGGTGCCCATGAGAGCACCTCCCACAAAGGTCTGGAATCTTTGGGTCATAAAACGGGGTTTTTAAGGTTGGAAACACAGCCCGTCCTAGCTGCGTATTCGCGAGCTTAGAAAAGTTTTAATCCAAGAGGCAAGTCTTTCATTTGCCTATAGAGCCATTGGCACAAGCCATCGGAATCACTTCACCTTGCGAGAGCCATGCGGCCCCTCTAAACTGAAGGCGCAATGAATCGGAAGAATCCTTTCCCCGGCATGGATCCTTGGTTGGAATCCCGATGGCCTGATGTGCACACGCGTCTCATAGGATACTTGGCGGATACCTTGGGCGATTCCTTGCCAGATCATTTGGTGGCTCGCGCGGAGGAACATGTCAGTCTCGAAGAAGGCGATCGCCGTGCCGATGTCGCCGTGGTGGAGGATCGCTGGCGAGACGGCGTCGCGCCTGCTTGGCAGCCGGATGCCCAACCCACTCCCGATCCGCCAGTCCGGGTGGTCGTGGAGGAACCCACAGAACGCTGGATCGAGGTGCAAACGCTCGACGGCCAACTCGTCACCGTCATCGAGGTTCTAAGCCCTTCTAACAAGACCATCCACCTGAACGATTACTTCCGGCGACGCTCTCAATACCTGGACAACCCCATCAATCTCGTCGAGATCGATCTCCTGCGCCAAGGAGCCACCCTCTTTCCCATTCCTGACAGAGTCGCCACAACTTACGCCGTCTGTGTGAAGCGCATGACCGATCCTGGCGCCCACGAGGTCTATCCCTTCGGCCTGCGTGATCGCTTGCCCATCATTGCCATCCCGCTATGCGAAGAGGACCCCGATCTGCCCGTTGATCTCCAACCGCTCATCGACCGCGTCTACGAGAAGGGACGCTACTGGATGCTTTCTCACGACAGCTCTCTCGAGCCGCCCCTCACTACCGACGACCTCGCCTGGGCTCAGCAGCTGTGGGCGCCCTCAACCGAGGATCCTAGCAAATAAATTAAGATCATCCGTTCGAGTACGCGCTCGAACTGATAGCTACCGATTCGAGGTCATCAGCGGTTTCTGGGAACTCACCACCAGCGCTTGGCGCGTGCGTCTCTGCGGTAGTTCTGATAGAGCACAGAGTCCGGCTCCCGCCCTTTCAGCATGCCGCGAGCGATGACGCCCATGATGAGGCCAGCCACGAATCCTCCAATATGGGCACCGTAAGCCACGCCACCCCGTTCCCCGATGTCGCCTAGGGTGCCGGCCCCGTTCACGACTTGCATCACCGCCCAGAGGCCGATGACGAAGACGGCGGGGATGGAAATCACGGTGTAGAAGATTAGCGCGTTCACCTTGTTGCGCGGGAAGAGCACCACGTAGGCGCCCATCACGCCCGAGATGGCACCGGAAGCTCCCAGAGTAGGAATGACACTGTTAGGCCCCGCAGCAATCTGCACGGCCGAAGCGGCGAACCCACTGATCAAGTAGAATGTCAGGAACTTGAGGTGACCAAAGCGATGCTCCACATTGTCTCCGAAGATCCAAAGATAGAGAAGATTTCCCCCCAAATGGGCAATGCCTCCATGCATGAACATGGATGTGAGCAGGGTGAGATAGATGGGTGAGGGTCCAGGTTCGTGCGGGATGGCGTGTCCGCTAGAGCCGACGGGCACGGGGCCGATGAGATCCTTCCCACCGGTGATCTCGGCAGGGATGGCACTGAAACCAGTCGTGAACGCTGGGTTGAGATATTGATAGATGAAGACAGCGACATTGGTCCAGAAGAGGACATGCGTCACGTAGGCCGGGCCCGCCAAACGGCGGTCGTCATCAGAAATGGGAAAGAGCATGCCGATGAAATCCTAACATCCATTCAGACATCTGCTTCCGTCGCTTCCTCAGCCGCCTCCGGCTCAGGCTTCGCCGGGGCGTCTTCGGCGGGCACTTGGAATAGAGTCTCCTCCAGCGGCACGTTGTGTTTCACCTCGGTGAACTTCAGCTTGCCATTGAAGGCCGGATTCTTGATCTCAGCGGTCATGGGAATCTGGATCCCATCGACCTCTTGATAGTCCCCGAAGAGAATGGTCACCTCGATCTCCCCCTGGGCGCCTAGACTCATGGATTGCTGCATCTGACTCAGCAGCCCCGTTTCGGCATCGAGGAACCAGGTCTCTTTCTTGCCATCAGCCGTTTGGGCCTCAATCACGTGTGCCTTCTTGCCGGCAACCTCGGCGTCAGGCAGCATCTTCATGATCGGATATTCCTCCTTCAGTTGCAGCTCGCGTCTGATGTTCGATTCCCGTTTGAGCTGTTCCAGTTCAGCGCCTTCAAGCAGGCGGAATCCGAGGATGGAATCTTTGGACCAGCCTTTCTCACCGTCAAATCCCTGCGTGGCTTCCATCAATCCCGCGACCGATTGTTTCACAAAGACTTTGTTAGGCGCCTTTTGAGAAACGGTCATTGTGATGGCAATGCCCTGCGCCGCCATGGCCATCTCTCCTTTGACCACCCGGGTCTCAATCTTCTCGATCGCTTCTTTCCCACCGGTCGCCTCGATCAATGTGTCAATCAAGGCGTGGGCTTTGGGATCCGCTTTCGGCGTCTCCTCTGTCAACGCAGGGAACGTTAGGGCGACAAGGGTGAGAATGGTTGCGGGAATGACTTTCATAGGAGACCGATGCGTGAATGTCAGACATGCTGGCTCGGATTGGGGTCTTTGTCGAGAGAGGATCGCGGCGCACACGGCACCCGGGGCTTGCAACCGCTGTCGTTGATGGGACCGTCCCATCACATGGCAAACGGCTATCGCATCGGCTTCGATCTCTGTGGCACCGACGCTGGGAAATCCGGCATCAGCACCGAGATTCGCAATTTCCTCGCGCAATTCGTGCAACAAGCGCCTCAGCATGAGTATCATCTTGTTGGCCTGGACGAGGATCGGGAAGCCTACGTGCAAGGTGTCTACGAGGAGACGCCGAACGTCCATTTCCATGAGGTGCCGGGCAAGTACGGTTCCCCCTCGAAGAATATCTATTGGCACATGCGTCACCTTCCCAAACTGGCGCAATCTCTTCAGTTAGACGCCTTCTACATCACAGCGGGCAATCGCCGCGGGGCGCGTCTCCCAGGCATTCCTGTCATCGCGAGTATCCCCGACTTGTGGAACAAGACGATGAAGGGAAAGTTCGGCTTTGCTCGGCAGTTCTACCTCGACCGGGTCTTACCGCGCTACATCAAACAAGCGGAAGGCCTCACCGCCATCAGCGCCTACACGCGTGATGACATGGTCGACCACTACGGGATTCCTGCGGAAGACATCGTGGTGACACCGTTAGGATGTGATCGCAGCATCTTCAAACCTGCGCCCTTGGAAGAAGCGCAAGCCTTCCTGGCACAACATCCCAAGGGCATTCCCACACCATTCATCGCTTACGCCGCGCGCATCGAGCACCCGGCGAAGAATCACATCGATCTCGTACGGGCCTTTGAAATCCTCAAACGGGAGCACGACATCCCGCATGCGCTGCTCTGTCCCGGCAAGCCTTGGCCGGGATCCGAGCCACTTTACGAAGTGATCGATCAGTCGCCTTACAAAGACGCCATGCATTTCCCTGGCCTAGTCAAAGCAGACTACATCGCGGCGATGTTCCAGGCCGCCGATGTGGCCGTTTCACCTAGCTTGTATGAAGGGTTTGGTCTTCCTGTCATTGAAGCCATGGCCTGTGGAGCTCCCATGGTGGTTTCAAACATCAAGATCTTTGATGAAGTCGCGGGAGACGCGGCCTTGAAATTTGAGCCAGGGAAACCCGAACAGTTAGCGGAACAGATGTGGAAGCTGTTATCGGATGCCACGGTGCGCGAGGACTATCGGAAACGCGGCTTGGAGAACGCGGCCAAGTTTACCTGGGAACGCTCAGGGCGACTCACCCTGGATGTCATCGAGCGCGAGATCCAGAAACAACGCGACCGGAAAGCCCATTAGCATAGGCTTCCCGGTCGGACAGACTGCCGTCTGAGGTTGAGGAAATTCTGGAAAGCGGGGCCGTCAGTTAGGCCGCCTTCTTGAAAGAAGCAATGAGGTCCCGATGCTCGCCCACCCATTGGGCAAGCTTCTCAAGGCCATCCATCACGGAGGTCGTCGGCTCCCATCCCAACGCTTCCTTGAGCTTGGTGTTGTTAGAAACAAAGACTTTCTGGTCACCAGGACGTTCGTCGTCGAACTTCAAGCCGAGGTCACGCCCCTCACGTTTTGCCAAGAAATCGAGCAGCTCTAACAAACTGAGCGTGTTCCCAGGGCCACCGCCCGTGTTGAAGGCTTCCCCCTTCACGGCGTCGGGATTCTGCATGCACGCTTCATAGAGCTTCACCAAATCTTCCACCCAGAGGAGGTCGCGGATCTGCTTGCCATCTCCGTAGACGGTGATCTGTTGATTGGTCATGGCGGCAATGGTCATCCACGCCACCCAGCCCTGATCTTCGACTCCGAACTGGCGTGTACCATAGATGCAACTCTGACGCAAGACCACCGTCGGCAGATCATAGATGCGGCTGTAGTCACGGACATACTGATCAGCGGCGCCCTTGGAACACCCATACGGACTGTGAAAGTCTAACATTTCCTCCTCGTCAATCCCATTGGGACGATTCGAAAGTCCCCAGCGATCATTCTTCAGCTCCAGCTCGGCCTTCTCTAATCCGCCATACACTTTGTTCGTGGAACTGTAGATGAACATCTTGATGTTCGGAAGATGCTTGCGAGCAGCTTCTAACAGATTGAACGTCCCCGTGGCATTGATCTGAAAGTCCGTCACAGGATCCGTCACACTTGTCGTGACCGCTACCTGCGCAGCAAGGTGAAGCACGACATCGATGTCTGGATGCTCCGCAAAGGCGGCATCGACCTGATCCCACTCACGGATGTCGGCCAAGATGTGATCGATGGCTCCACCCTGCTTGAGCCAAGCCAGGTTGTCCTGAGTCCCACAGCGACTCAGATTGTCGAGCACCACCACGTGATGTCCCTGGGCTCGGAAATAAGAAGCAGCGTGGGATCCGATGAACCCACATCCACCGGTGATAAGAATCTTCATAGAATGCGATCGTTGGTAACTAAGTTAGACTGAAATAGCAGCGCGTGGTTCTCAACTCTGAGAGCGGCTCTGGCGTTTGCCTAGTTACTTGAGTTCCTCCAGATTCTCAAATCGTCATCCCATTTCTGATCGTTTAATCGCAATTTCGATAATCACCATAGGAAACGCACGCGGTTTCCGGCTGGTTGCTAACTTGTAAACCCTCCGACCACATCACCCTCGTATCGGTACTTCGGGCATCAGGATCCAACGCGGTTTCGATCGACTAGCAAAGACCACGGGTATCGCGAAACCGTCAATGGAACAAATACGCCGCGCTTATACAAGACAGTCATGCGGAAAGCGACCGCAAAGGATGTCGACTCATTGAATGGATGCGAGAGTGCTTGCTAGGTTAGGAGTCATTCGCGTTTGATAGTGTCATGTCGCGTCCACTATCTCTCAGCCTCATTGCGTACGCCGCGCTTCATCTCACGCTTCAAGCCGAACCCTTCACGTTCACGGGTTCGGCAGGGAGCAGCAACCCATTTGATTGGGAAACCGCTGGGAACTGGCGAACGGACACTCAGGATCCGGCGACTTCGTTTCCTAACAATGCCCAACAAGTTGACGGCGATGATGTCTCCATTGAAGGAGCCTTCGTCATTCAATTGTCCATGGATATTGGCATACGTGATTTCGTGGTCGATAGTTCGCCCTCGACCTCCGGAATCACTTTGGATCTCAATGATCAGCTACTGAATTCCACGGGGCCTGGCAGTTTCACCACCAGCTTGCTGGGCGGTAGTGGCATCACCTTTCTCGCTGGCTCCTATCAGTCCACTGCTAACATAGACCTTAGCGGACGCCTCACCCTAGATGATGCTTCTTTCTCCACCCCATCACTGACTCTAGACGCCACTAGCAGCCTCAACCTCCACAATCTCAGCACACTCACTGCCACGTCTGCCTTGACCTTCGGCGGCGACATTGGCGTGAGTTCCAGTACCACAGACCCCGGCAACCTCGTCGTGGAAGGCATTTGGCGAAAGACCTCCGGTGCTGGCCGGAGCGACGTTACCGCCCCAGTGACTCTCGCGGATGGGGCTTCCTTGATCATCGAGTCGGGCAACATGTTCTTCTCCCACCCTGTCACCATGGGTGACGTCACGATCGACACACAGACCGCTGGAGACTTGGTGACATTCAATGACCATCTCGTCCTGAACGATACGCTCGACGCTGTCTTGGGACCTAACGGAGGTCTCAACATCAATGCGGCTACCCTTCCCGCACGTGTCCTCGACATGACAGATGGTGGAAGCATTGCCTCCAGTGGGAATGGGCGGGTACTTCTTGCGGGCCGTGTCATTCAGAAAGGCGGTATCCTCATGGGATCGAGCGCTTCGCCGATCATGATCTCCGGTTCGGCCTCTATTGGCGAGGAATCGACCACCACCAATGCAGGGCGCCTCATCTGGGACAGCGGAATCATCCGCGGACTGACCAACACCGCCACGGGACCCGATTTCCTCACCATCGAAGACGCGACCCTGCCTGGGGCAGCCATCCGGCAAGTCTCCGATGGAACCCTGCGGAACGAAGGAAAGCTGCGCCACGATGGGGTCAGCGTGCAACTGCTCGAGGATGGCGTGATTGAGAACGTGTCCGGGGCGACCTATGAGTTTGGCACCAGTGGGAGCGTCACTCTGGCTGCGAATTCCAATGGGCAATTCACGAACGCTGGCACCGTCACCAAGTCAGGAGGCGGCATTTCAACCGTGAGCGCCCACGTGCAATCGGACGGAACCCTCGAGTCCACCAATGGGACGTTACGGGTGGCCAATGCAACCCTCATCGAGGGTACCGTTCGCAGTGACCGTCGCGTCAACGCCAGCGCCGAGGTGGAACTCGGCACTTCCGGAAGCACCAATGCCTTCGGAGATGTCGTGTTCGATGTCATTGACAATGGAGTGATCCAGTTCATTTCGGGCGATCACGAACTCCGTGGCCGATTCACGAGTTCTGGCACAGGACGTGTTGAGGCGAGCTCGTCGTTCGCCCATTTCAAGGTGTTGGATGGAAATGCAGCCACGTTTGCCTTCGGTGCGGATGCTCCATTCATCGCTGGCACCGCGACGGCAGATCCGATTGTCGATCTCATCGGTAGCCTGACGAACGAAGGCCCTATCACTTGTCTCGGTCTCCGTCTCCACGGAAGTGGATTCTTCTTCAATGATGGTCCCTTCAGCTTTCCCCAAGGCGGGTCCCTTGAAATTTCCGACGTCACCGGAGCAACCGGGGGACAGTTTCACAATCACCACACGGTCAGCTTCGATGGAAATAATGCCACTGCGCGCATTCAGGATGGTGGCTTCTTCCTCAACGCGCGTGCTGATGCCGGAGCGGGCTTCGATGAGGACGGTGTGATCTTGTTCAATGGAACCAGTCAAAGTTTCTCCACGAATGGCACAGGCGACCAACCAAAGCTCGAGAATCGATCGCTGATCCGGAATGTGAATGGAACAAACACTCTGGGGGTTCACGTGAGCCAAACGGATGCCTTGGCAGAGATGCGTGCCGAACGAGGCCGTTTGCGTTTGTCAGGGCAAGCCGACTTGATGTTAGGAACCATCGCCTCCACGAATGTCGCTGCTGATGCCACCCCCAGCCGCGTCCTGATCGATGGCGATTCCCAACTCGGGACAATCACCCTTCAGGCAGCGAACGATGGTAGGATTGAGTTCGGTGGATTCGGCTCGGAACACCAATTGACTGATGAGCTGACGAGCGCGGGTATAGGAGAAACGCAATTGACCAACGGCACCCTGCGGCCAGCTGCAGGTGCGAGCGATCCTGCGTTGGCCTTTGTGGTGGCGCACCCTTTGCGCATCATGGGCGGCGCCTTGGGAAGCAATGAAGGACCTCTTAGCAATGAGGGAGCCATCATTCTTCAAAGTGGGCGTCTCAATGGATCCATGCGTAATCAACTGAGCGGTCGGATCGCCCAAGAAGGGGGCACGGTTCAAGGATCGATCACGAACATCGGCACCTATGATTGGGAAGCCGGCACTGTCTCCGGGATGCTCGCCAATGGCTCCCTTGCCGATGTCAGCGGCAATCTCAATCTCATCGATAGCGCGGGCAAAGTGTTGGGTAACGGGGGAATGTTAGAGACTTTCCGACCAATGAACCACACGGGAACTGGGCAATTGCAGCTTCTCGGTGCAGCTCAAGTAGTCATCCAGGATGGAGGATCCTATGCGATGACGAATAGCGGTGGGATCCAATCCAATGCCGCCGCGAGCGCTGTCCGTGTCCATGCCGGTGGCCGGATTCGCAAGAATGGCGCTCCCAACGCGACCGTGAGTCCCGACATCTTTGAGACTGAAGGCATCCTGGAAGCCACGCTCGGATCCTTGATGATCACCGCCAACACGATCTTGGTCAACGGCGGCAGCGCTGAGGTTGCTCCAACCGCAAGTCTCATACTCTCACGCCTTCCGAACGGAAGCCAGTTCACTACCATCAAGGCGAATGGACTCTTTCGTGTGAACGACAATGGCACGGGTGCTCGCGCAACCTACCCACAAATGGCCGGGCAACGGCTCTCCGGCACGGGCACCGCTCGGCTCGATCTCCAGCAAGAAGGCACTGTGGCTCCCGGCAACTCCATTGGGACGCTGACGATTGATGGTGACCTCTCACAGAGCGCCACGGCGATCACGGAGATCGAAATTGGTGGACGCAACGCGGGTCAGTTCGACGTGATCAATGTTCTGGACGAAGCCACTGTGGCCGGAACCATCAAGGTTGCCTTCACGGACGGATTTGTTCCGGAAGTTGGAGATCAATTTCGAGTCATCACGACGGTGAATGGCCTCACCCTCGGAGCGGTCACGGTTGAGACTACCACGCTCAGCTTCATCAATGAGCGCTTTGAGGCCAGCACGGATGGCAGCGATCTCATCCTCACATTGACCAAGACCGGCAAGAGTTTCTCGGAATGGAAAGAGGAGCAGTTCACGCCCGCCGAGCAAGCCGATGAGAACATCTCTGGACCGATGGCTGATCCTGACAATGATGTCATCGTCAACTTTCTGGAGTTCATCTACGGCTTCGATCCGAAAGGGAGCAACGGTGATCATCCGATCGATTTCCAGCTCATGCCAACGGCCACGGCAGGCGTAGAGGTCCCGAGATTTGAGGTCGCGGTGGATCCCAATGCCTCGGGCTACCGTTTAGGAATCAATGCCCTTGATTTGACGCAAACGCCGATCCTTGTCACCCCGTTGCCAACTCGGCAAGATCTGACCGTTCCCGCAAGCATGGCCGCCTTCGAAGGCACCTCGCCAGCTCCAGCGCTGCGCGACTTTTATCAAATGGAAGCCACTGGACGTGGGCTTTTGAATGAATGAATTGATGTGAATTCAATCAATTACTCGAAAGGACACCGCGGGCTTTCATGGCAAGCGTGTAAACGGAATCCATGGCGGTGATCACGAGTGTTCGGCGATCCTTACCGCCGAAGCAGACGTTCGCCGTCCAGCCTTCGGGAACGGGGATGTGTTCGATCTTCTCTCGCTCAGGACTCACTACCGTGATGCCTTTGCCAGTGAGATAGAGATTGCCCGCTTCATCAATGGTCATGCCGTCAGAGCCCATATCAGTCCACAGAGTGCGATCACTGAGACGACCGTCGTCACCGATGCGATAACGATACGTCTTCTTGTCTCCAATATCCGCCACGTAAAGATGATCCCCTTTCCCAACAATGCCATTGGGTTGCACGAGATCATCCGTCACTCGCTTGGCAGCGTTGCTTCCCTTGGGGAGGAAATACACCTGCTGACTCAGTTCGCGGTCACCACGCTTCCAATAGGGCCTTTTGTAGAAAGGATCCGTGAAGTAGAGATCTCCGTTAGGAAGGACCCAAACATCATTGGGGCCATTGAAACGCTTCCCTTCAAACGTGGCTAGCAGAACCTCATGCTTCTTGGTCTTTAGATCGATCCGCCAGAGTTCATTCTCCTCATCGGCACAGGCAAGCAGGGTGCCATCGCTAGGGTCCACGAAGAGCCCGTTCGCACGGCCTGCCGGTTCGAGAAAGAGTTCGATCTTTCCGGTATCGGCCACCCAACGGTGGATACGATCGTTCGGCTGATCCGTGAAATAGACATCGCCGTTGGTCGTGCAGGCGGGTCCTTCCGTGAATTTAAAGGCTTCGCTCGCCAAGACCAGCGAAGCACCTTCGGCGACCACGGGCGAACCTGCAAAGTCCTTGGTTGATTGGGACTCCTGAGCAAACAAGGTCGTTGACGCAAAGATGGAGAAGAGCGCGACGGGCGTGGGTTTCATAGATTTGGAATTGGTTGATGTTAGATCGGGCAAGCTAATGCGGCCATTTCCAGAGGCCTCGCGCACAGGCGCTCGCGACCAGACCCAGGTGGAGGGCGGCTTGAAACGCTCCATTCGTGACTGCCAATTGAAAGGCCTCAGGATCCAAACTCGTCGGCGTCACGCCAGGTTCGGGCTGGAAATCTGGGTTCCGCCGGAGGTCACGCGCCAGGAATCCCCAGTGGCGGTTACCCAATCGACCAGCGTCCGGCATCATTGGGCCCAAAGGCTGCCAGGAATCCGCAAGATAACCCGCCTCCTCTAACAGTTCGCGAGCAGCAGCCTCTTGGGGCGTCTCTCCCGGCTCGACCTGACCCGCAACGAACTCCAAGGTTTCCGCTTCCACTACCGGGCGATACTGACGGACACAGACGAGATCAGCATTCGGAAGGATCGCCATCACCCCGACGTAATCATTCAGTTGAAGCGCGAAATAGGGATCCTTCTCGCCTTCCAAGGTCTTCGATTCGACTTGAAACCACGGGGTTTCGTAGGTCACCTCCCGGTGGATGATTGTGCTCATCCCTTCTTCAATTCGCGTCGCAGTACTTTCATGGCTCGCTCAATGTCAGGATCGCGTCCTTGATAAAGAGCCTTTGGTTTCAGCCGTACCGGCTCGTTAGGAATGACACCACGCCCTTCCAGCCGCCGCCCTTTGGCCGTGGTAAGATTGGCGATGGCGTGTTGGAACCGATCGCCATTGGGCAGAGTGCGAATGAACGACGGAAGGGCCGCGCCCATGCTTGGCCGACCAACCACGCGGGCTCGACCCGCTTCTTGCAGGCCGCCAGCGAAGATCTCGGAGGTGGAGGCGCTCATGCGATCAATCAGAATCACCAACGGTCCTGTGTAAGCGTTTCGCTGGGGATACGCGACAAAGTGGACCTCACCCGAACGCATGGTCATGGTTCCCAGCGAATACTGTTCCTCTGTTAGGACGCCTCCAATTCCATTGGCCATCATGCCGATCCCTCCGGGATTCCCGCGAATATCGATGATCATGCCGACCGCCTCGCTCGCTTCGAGAATCGTGGAACGGATCTTGGCCATGTGTTGGGGCAGGAAGATGTTAAAACGCAGATAAACGACATCCCCTTCGGGTAGTGGCAATTTCCGCGTCTCGAAGCGCAAGGGCGTCGCCGGAAGATTAGCGATTTCTGGTGACATCTCTCCTGGATAGGAAGTTGGCCTCACCGAAACCGTGCGGACCTTTCCCCGAGGTGGTTTCAAAGTGAACGTTTGCTCCTTGCCATTCTTTGGTCGTCCGGCCAACTCTCCTAACACTTGCAAGACAAAGTAGTCCTGGGAGAAATGGGCCTTCGCCTCGTTGGCGGCTTTCCCAAGAAAGCGGCCTACGTCCATGGAGCCGATGCGCACCAGCCATTCGCCCGGACGCACGCCCGATGCCGCAGCGGGCGAACCCGCGTCCACCGCGGTGATGAGCACACGCGCCCCGAGCTTTCGTAAATGAATGCCGGTATAACTGCCATCGGGCGTTCTCGGATCCTCCACCTTCTCCCCTTCCGCTTCCTTTTCTGATGGAGGAGACGATGCTGACGCACCGCTCTCTTCCGTCAACAGACTGGCCTCTTCGAGATCCGAAGAGCTGGGGAAGACCCCGAAATGACTCTCACCCAACTCGCCTAGCATTGCATTTAAGATGGGCCTCAGAGCCTTCGCATGTGCGGCCTTCTCGGCGTCCGGTCTATATTTCTCCTTCATCCCTGCCCAATCCAAGCCCGCAAAGTCCGGGTCGTAGTAGGAATCATTGACCGTCTGCCAGACCTCATCAAAGGTCTGCAAGGAAAGTGTCAGGGGAGCCTCCTCCGCGGAGAGCGAAGTGACCAGGAGCCCGAGGAGCCCGATCCAGCGATGGCGCTGAACGCTCACTTGGTGACGACGCAAACGCCTTCCTTGATGCTGCGAGCATAGATGCGGCCGTCAGCGAGGATGGGCGTGGTCCAGCACTTGCCCTCTAACAATTCGCGCTTGGCCAATTCGCGATAACCACTCGGGTCGGCGGCGGCAACGACCAGTTGACCTTGGTCACCTAGCACAATTAGATTCTCACCGGCGAGGGTCAGATGCCCAGGCCCAAAGCCGCGCTCTTCCCACTGCTTCTCGCCTGTACGGATGTCGTAGCAGGCCAAGGGCGCCGAGCCATACTTCTTGAATCCGAAGAGCCCATACAAGTAGCCGTCCCGACACACGGGTGTGCTCCAATGATTCGACATGCGGTTACCAGATTCGCGCCAAAGTTCTTCCGTCTTGCCATCTTTGGACACGCGAAAGGCGGTCGATCCGACGCCATAACCAGCAGAACAATAGACGATGTCTTCAAAGACCACGGGAGATGCGGCTGAGGATGTTTGGTAGGGGAAATCGTGGTGCCAGAGTTGAGTGCCTTTGTCAGGGTCACACGCGGTCACGCCCTTCTGATTGAAGAAGAGGATCTGCCGCTGCCCGTGCAAAGTAGTGGCAATGGGAGTGGCATGGGTCATCAGGGCATCCCCAGACTTCCACACCACGTCCCCTGACTCCTGGTCAAACGCGAGGAATGACTGGCCGGGCCCCCCGCCCGCCATGTAGAGGCGTCCCCCTTCCAAGAGAGGAGAGGCAGCATTCGCCCACTTGATGTTGCGTCCGTCGAACGCGCGCTCCACATCATGCTTCCAGATGAGCTTGCCGGACTTCGCGTCGAAAGCATAGACCGTGAGCGCCGCATCGATGACGAAGACACGACCATCGGCCACGGCCGGAGTGCTGCGTGGTCCGTCGCCACCGTTGTTGTCTGGAGCCCCTTTGTCACCACCACCGTCATAACGCGCCAGTCCCAGGACGCCAGCCCAGCGTTCGTTGCCGGTGGCAGGATCAAGAGCCACGAGCGTCTCGTGTTCGGATCCCTCATGATCGCGTCGTTCAATGGTGTAGACCGAATCGTCAGCGACTACAAACGAACTGAAACCGGTGTTGAGCGGGATTCGCCAGGCGACTTTATCCAAGGAAACGGATGTCCCGAGAGATTCCTTGGTGGTTCCGTCAGAAAGTGGCCCGCGATACTGAGGCCAATTGGCAGCGGCGCTGGCGAGAGCGACCGCACTGATGGCGAGAGAGGAGAAGAAATGGCGCATGATCGGTAGTGAATGGAGGGATGGTGAGGAGAGTTAGCAACTAGAAACCCGGGTACAAGCAAAGGGCGCTGGCCAAGTTGACCAGCGCCCAAAAGCTATTCGCAGAATAACGAGCCTCTTAACGCCGACGGCGGAAGAACACCGTCAGGCCGAGCAAGGCGAGCAAGCTGGTGGAAGGCTCAGGAATCACCGCCACGTCCAGCGTGAACGCGAGCATGGAATCCATCCCATCACCTGGGAAGCTCTCAAACGCCTGCACTTGGTCACTGACAACCGACATGCTGTAGGCGGACAGAGTGACCGTGTTCTCGGCATCGGCATACATCAGCGTGCCCGCGGGAGCAGCCATGCCACCCGCATCGTTCACCACCAAGGCGAGATCGCCGCTGGTGAGCGCCTGAAGGTCGCCGGTGTTGCCGCCAGCAAGCTTGGCAGAAATACCGGGATTTGCCCGATCACCATTGAAGAAGAGGTTTAGGTAGCTCCCAGGATTGGCCACGGAGTTGTCCGCCCACGAAGGGTGTTGAAGGACAACCTCGAAGCTGTGTGAGCCGGGAGTGAGTTCGAGCGAGAAGCGCGTGTTGGCTCCGTCGCCACCATTGACGAAACTGCCGCCCGTGGGACGAACGTAAGCATTCCAACCGAGGTTTCCCCCGACAGTGTCACCGTCCGTTTGCATCGGAAGGTCACCCGTCTGGCCCTGAATCCAGGGAACGGAAATCCCAACTAAGTTTGTGACCGCAGAGGCGGTTTGCAGCCCGACCAGGCAGATGGCTCCGGTGAGGATCAAGGAGAGTGGGCGCTTATTCATGATATCGTTTCAAGAAATATCGGAATTTGGTGGATCTGTCAAGGACCCTTCGAAATCCCGATGAGTGTAAGTAGTTGTGGTGTGGGGTAGTTAGCGATCTAAAGGAGTTCGGCGCTGGGCGATCGGTTGATCGCCCAGCGCCTCGCTAGATTAGTCTTGGACGACGCGGGCACGGTAGAATCCTTGCGGACTCGACTCGCCTTCCGTCGTGTGGAGGAACTGGACGCCAGTTCCGTTGCCATTCTCAGCGCCGATGACTTGCCAGGAATCGGGCTCCAAGGTCTCGGAGAACTCGATTGCATAAGCTTTGCCTTCAACACCGTCGAACTGGATGGTGATCCCTTCCGCAGCACTCTGGATGCTCTGGATATGGAGATAATCCATCGGGCTATTCGGATCCGTTCCAGCAATGGCTTCCATCACGTCAGCCATGCCGTCACGATCGCTATCAACGAGCTCCTTCACAGAGCTGGTCTGAGCGGCAGCCCCGCCTGCGCCGAGGTAATTCACGGCATTCAGGAAGAGATGCTCTCCAAGCTCGGTGAGGTCATAAAGACCCGCCGTCTCAGAGGTGCGATCCAACTCGCGGCTTCCAGTGAGGAATCCGATGCGTGGTCCAGCCAACACGTTGCCGTTGTTGACCGTCGCGCCTGTAGCGAACTCCACGATGGCAGGGCCATTGGCCACTGGCGATCCGTCGTCCGTCACCGAAGCGAGCACGGTGCCGCCCACGATGGCGTTCATGTTGAAGGACACGCCACGCTCGCCTTCGATGAAGTTGGCGTAGTGCATGGAAGCCACATCAACGCCGTCGAAGATCGGGTGACCGGATTCGTTGGCGACCAAGGAGATGGGACCCGTTGAGTCGGCCATGGTCGTGCCATCGGTCCAGTTCAACCGGCTGCTGCGCCAAGTGTAGCCACCCAGATTCATGACCGGAGCCGTTACCATCGTGTTCCAGAATTCCGCTTCCTCGGCGTAGTTACCAGAGGAAACCGAACGACTGATGATGACGAGATCCGCGGCATTCAGGGCAGCGAGGTCGTCTGCAGTTGGATCGTCCCGAGTCAACCAACGAGTCACGTTGTGACCATTGGCGGTGAGGAGATCGGTGTAACCCTTGTCAGCCGCTTCCGCGAGCGGTGGATCCGCAGCGGCCGCCGCTTCGGAGGGACCGTCGGTGTCATGGAAGGACACAAAGACGATGTCCAGGGCAGCAGGTGCCGGAGCAGGATCAACGCCAGCGTCGGCCGCAACTTCCTCAGCTGTCAGCGCCACATCGAAGATCTTCACTTCGTCGATGAGACCCGTCACCCAGTGAGAAGGATCGGCACGGCGAATGCCGCCAATGGATGTTGTGTCCATGTCGCCACCGTATTCCAGGATCTCGGTCTCCAGAACCAACCCATCGGCCACGCCATCAATGTAGATGGTCGCGAAGCCTCCCGCCTGACTCCAGGCGATGTGATGCCAGGTGTCATCGAAGGGCATGCCCGTCGTGTGTGGGTGGTTGTAAGGATTGCCGTTGTCGACGGTCCGGATGTAGACATCGAGTGAGTCGTCAGCACCGTCATTGGCTGTGCCGAGATTGAACAATGGCGTGGTATTCGTGGTGGAACCCTCGGAGATCACGCGCAGGTCGTTCTGACCGGTGCCCTTGATCTTTGTCCAGAAGGTGATCGTGAAGTTCTCATGGCGGTTGGCCAAGGGACCTTCACCCGCAGGGGCGATATACTCCAACAAGGTCTGATCAGCGTTGCTGAAGGCAATGGCGTTTCCAGCCGCACCTTCGACGACATTGTCAGCCGTGAGGTTGACGGCGGTCATGTCAGCGCCACCCACAACATCAGGGGAGACACCATCAGTGATCTCATCCAATGGCCAGTGGTGAATGGGCTGAGGACCACCGGCGCCACCACCTGGGAATGGGCTGGCAGCCAAGGCGGCCACCTCTGCATCCGTGAGAGCGGTGTTGTAGGTTGCCCAGCCGTGGAGGACAGTGCCGTCACCCACCACGTCAATGGCAGGATCACGAGCACCGAGGACGGTCACTTCGCCAGAGAGCAATGCAGCGCCACCTGTGGTGCCGGCGAGGGCACCATTGATGTAGAGGCGCGTCTCACCAGCAGCGGAATCTGCCACGTAGACGATGTGGACATCTTCTCCGAAGACGGAAGGCGTCTCGAAGACATTGTCGGCGACACCGAATTCCGTGGTGCCGAAGACACCCTGCTCGTTCCACTGATCGATCTTCAAGCCCCAGGCAGCGTTCCCAGCGATTGCTGTGGACGCGCCGCCTTTGACGAAGTTCCCGGCGAACTCATAGGAGGCATCGCCTTCGATCGCCCCGAAGTCGACAATCATGGGGCCGGTGAGCGGGCCAGAAGACTGCGCCACGGCTGCCGCCCGTGGATCATCGCCGCCACCAGCACCAGGGATGTAGGGTTTCCCGCCAGCCGCCAGGTCGGCGATCTCGCCAGCGGAAAGTGCCACGCTCCAGATGCTGAACTCATCGATCATGCCTTGGATGCTGTTGCCACCATCATTAGCGGAACCAATGCTGAAGCTCAGGAATCCCGCGGGGATGGGTGCCACATTCTCGCCGCTAAAGATCTCCACGCCATCGACGTAGACACCTTTGAACGAACCATCTTTGACGAAGGTCAAGTGCTGCCAGGTTCCGGCGGTCAAGCCACCAGGACCGCTGATCCGTTGGGAACCCGCATCACAGCACCCTGCGGTGTCGAAGTAGATGTTACCATCACCCCATGGCGTGTGCGCTTGAAGGGCACGGTCGCCGGGTTCGGCTGCATCCACCCAGAAGGCGCTGGAGTTGGCAACGGCGTGTAGGTTCTGCCAGAAGCTCACGGTGAAAGCATCGCTATCCGTGATCGCATGAAGGAGATCAGGATCAGCAATGAGGGTTTGCCCTTCACTGGTCACGCCGAAGTCAATGGCTCCGTCGCCATCACCACCAGGCCCTTGGCCATAAGCGGCACCGCCCGACAGGGTGGCCACGCTACCCGAAACAAGGTCCACAGGGTCGCCTTCGCCTTGATTGAAGTCCCAGTAAGCCAGAAGGCCTTCCGGTGGGCCACTAGCCCCAGCAGCGATCTGTTCCCCAACGGATGGCCCGCCGACGACAAGAAGCACTTCTTCTTCAGATAGTGGGCGATTCCACACAGCGACGTCATCGATGAGCCCATTCCACTGGCGACCGTTTCCGCCACCATCAGCGTTCTCACCAATCATCATGGGGAAATCATTCCCCTGTGGAGCGCCAGCGGGGCCTTGTCCGGCAAGAACACCGTCCAAGTAGTAAGACGTGCCCACTGCTGGGTCATTGATGATGATCACATTGTGAATGGCACCATCATCGACGTCAGGTCCATCGACCATGTCGAAACCGGAGGTGGCATTGCCTTCCTGAGGACCGGCGACTGGACCAAGGTGACTGGTATCGCCACGGCGATGAACGCGCCAGTTGCTGCCTTCACCCTTGGTGACAATGGCTTGCCAGCTCTTATCGAAGGCATCGACGCGGAACCAAGCGGATACCGCGAATCCAGTGCCGTCAGAGAAGTCGAAGAGGTTCTCGTTCTCTTGGGGCGTGATCACGTGCTGGGCTCCGTTGAGGTCGATCCCCTGACCAAACTGCCCTTCGGCGAATTCAATCGGATCGGCACCGACGGCTTCACCGTGACTATCACCGGCCTTGTCTTCGAGGTCGCCATCGAAGGGGTAGTAAGCGAGAAGCCCTTCAGCCAGCGGACTTGCTCCGCCTCCGCCACCTTGTTCGTCACCGGCTGCTGGGACGAGCTGATAACCACCGCCGCCGAGGCCGCTTAGGTCATTCTCACTGACAATCGTGCCAGCGAATTCAGCATTGTCGCCACCACCGCGCTCGAACTGAACGAGGCGCACTTCATGACGTCCCTTACGCAGGGTGATCGTCGTGGCGTCGGCACCAGGGGCGCCGCGTGTTCCCACGAACTCATCGACGACTTCACCATTGATGTAGTAGCGCATGCCATCATCAGTCGGGAAGCTGAGGGAGTAGTCAGCGGTCTCGGTGACCTCGATGGTGGCCGTGGCCTCCATGACGAAGTCTTCCGTGTCGCCTTCCGTTTCCTGTGGCCAGGCCACGTCATCACCGATCGAACCGGCGGCACCACCCGCATCACCGAAGTTGATGAAGTCGTGCATGGTGGTGTTGTCCGCAGCTGCGGCGATTTCACCGTTAAGGAGCTGCTCAGCCATGTTGACGTCCGTGATCTCAACCCCATCAGCTTGAACGATGCGGACTTCCCACTGACCGCCACCGACGAAGATCTCGGGGACGCTGTTGGGATTGCCGTCGCTCGTGCCATAGGCGTCCTCGTCTCCGAGGGTCCAGCCATCCGCATCGGCATCGATGAAGTTGGCATCGCTAACAATCGGATTGAGACCGAGGCGTTGCTCATCGGCATTCGAAAGGCCGTCGCCATCAGGGTCGTCTTCCGCATTGGCGATCAGAGAACCGAAGTTGCTCCGTTCGAATGGGTCGAGGAGGCCGTCACCATCGGAGTCGACGAGACCAGCTTCCTGGATGATTTGCTCAGCGTTCAGCGCGCCGCAGTAGATGCGGACGTCGTCGAGCTGACCGATGAAGTCGCGGTTCTGATCGAGGCGAGTAGAGCCAATCAGAATAGGATCATCGCTAGCGGAGAGACCACCAGCTTCACCCGTCGCGACCGCTTGGCCGTTCTGCCAGATGGTCAACGTTCCGGTCTCAGCTCCATTGTAGGTCCAGGCGTAGTGGGTCCATTGGTCAAGGACGATGGATCCGCCCGAGATGTCGTTGCCCCAGTGACCCTGATGAGGAGTCGTTCCCCGGGCTCCGTTGTGGAGGACGTTTCCGCTCGCTTGTCCGAAGACCATGGCATCGTTGTTGTCTCCATCACCCAGTGACGTCTGGCGAACCCAGGCCATCATGGTGTAAGGCGCGTTCTGAATACCGGCTTCGGATGGAATCACTCCCGTATCGACGTAGGTGGAATCGGCTCCATTGCCTTCGGCATTGAAGTGCATGATGCCAGGACCACCAGCGGATGGGGATGCAGGGATTTCACCGCTTGGCCCACCATGGATCTGATCGCTCACTGCGGGAACCACGAGCGGCATGTAGGCGCCGATCACATCGGTGGAATTCAGGACCCCATCAGGAGCTCCCTTATTGCCATGGTTGCGAACCGTGGTCGTGATGCCGTCTTCAAACTCGTAGCGCACGAGCAGGGAAGCCGCCGTGTCCTCGTTGTCGAAGGCACGATGGATCGCGTCCGTGGAGAGCGCTCCTGCGTAGAGCTTCACATCATCAATGAGGCCTTCGAAGGCACCATCGTTGCGGGAGATCCCGATCAGTAGATTGGAAGGATTGGCCAATCCACGTGGCTGGCTGGAGGACCCCACATGCTCCCCGTCGAGGAAGATGTCTTGGACTCCGTTCGCGAAGCGCCAGGCGACGTTGTACCACTGGCCAGGCGTCACCACTGCCGACCCACTATTGCTGTCGGAACCCCAGTGACCAAAGTGCACTTGGTTGGCACGCAAGCCGTTGTGGAGTGCTTCGTCTGGTGGTGCCAATTGACCGAACACCATGTTGTCGCCTTCAATCGAAGCGGGATTGATCCGTGCCGTCATCGTGTAGGCCGCAGCGGCACCATTGATACCCAGGGCATCAGAGGTCTGTTGCGTGTCGACATAGATGGCGCCCTCACCATTCACCCCACCCAGGCGGAGCGATCCGGCGGTGAACAGGGTGTCGCGGAAGAAGTAGAGACCTGGATCCGTCATGATCGTGCCCGAGACGAAGTCGCTCGAACCACCAGGCAGATTGGTGTTTCCACCACCGGCGGCGAGACTAGCGGTTCCGAGACCAAAGCTCGCGCCATTGCCACCGGAGAAGTCGTTGCTCTTCTCGCCACTGGCATGGCCGACGAGGTGACGATCAATCCAGATGGCCAAGCCCTCGGGACCGGAGTCATTGGCGTCGTGCGTGAAGATCAACTCCACCGCACCGGCATCAAGGATCTCTTGGCTAAGGGGAGCGCGAGCCGTGATGACGTCGTTGCCACCGTTGCCGACCGAGCGCATGACCAAGGTGCTAGGCGCTTCGTAGACCAAGGAGGTTCCAATCGTGCCGCCACCTGTCTCGAAGATGAGTTCGGGGCCACCATCCATCTTGGCTTCGAAGTCGACCATCACCCACCAAGTGCCGTCGAGGAGATCAGCACCGTCATAGGCTCCATCGAACGTTGGGATCCCGTCAGCGCCCACGAACTCCGTGAAGACTGCGGTAGGCTCACCGAGTGGCGTGGCGATGAGACCAGCCAGGTCGTCAGCACCAACCAACACGCCGTCACCAGCCGTGCCTTGGTTCAGAACCACCGTGCTTCCTCCGCCACCTGGAGCCGCCACCAGCAATTCGATCTCAGCGATCTGCATGCTGTTCGCTGCCGCAGCATCTTTCAGCGTTGGGAAGGTGAGGCGATAGCTCGTGTAGGCGTTCGCGTTGTCGAACAAGACCACCTGATTGGCAGAGGTCGCCGGATCGAGGGCGAGATCACCGCCTTCGTTTCGTGCATCAGGCAAGGCCAGACCACCTTCGGCGATCAACTCGAAGTCGCCACCATTGGCACCTTCGAGGCGGTAGCTTGCAGGGTCACGTTCCACGGCATCGTTCGCCGTGTAGAGGCGGATGCCTTGCACCACAGACTCACCAGCGGCGGGCGTCACCACGAGACCTGAACCGAGATCGAGGAAGTTGAGATACTTCTGGCCGATGTCGTTGATGGCGTTCTCGACGCCTTCGGCGGCTGGAGGATCACCAGCATTTTCGTCATCATCATTCTCACCACTGACCACTTCAACAGAGTCCCCAGGAGCGGTCACATCCACCAATCCAGCAGCGGGATCCGCCAGGATGTGGTTGATGAGATTCGCCATGAGCTGGGCACCGGTTTCCGTGAGGTCATAGATCCCTGCGGTTTCCGAGGAAACGCCATCGGCCTCGCGGCTACCCGTGAGGAAGATGTAACGATCACCGGCAAGAACGTTGCCGTTGTTGACCGTCGCGCCCGCGGCAAACTCCGCAATCGCGGGTGCGTTGGCGATGCCTTCACCGTTATCGGATACGGAGGCGATCAAGGTTCCCCCAACAATCATGTTGTTGTTGAAGGAGAGGCCACGCTGACCTTCGATCGTTGTCGCATACGCTTGCGAGAGGTCCACCCCTTCAAGGACGGGATGCCCTTCCGCGTTGGCCACCAACACGATGTCTCCGGTGGAATCCACCATGGTGCCACCGTCCGTCCAGTTCAGACGGCTGTCGCGCAAGGGATAACCTCCCAAGCTGACCACTGGGGCCGTGACCATCGTGTTCCAGAACTCAGCTTCTTGCTGGTAATTGCCGGAGGACACTGAACGGCTCAAGATCACCAAATCAGCGGCGTTGTAGACCGCGAGGTCATCCGCGGTCGGATCATCCTTGGTCTGATAACGCGTCACGGTGTGACCCAGGCTCTCGAGCAAGTTCGTGTAAGCGATGTCGGGAGCTTCCGTGAAACCAGCTCCAGCGGCTGCTTCGGAAGGTCCATCGGTGTGGAAGGAAACGAAGAGGATGTTCTTCGGCTCCATCCCACCTCCGCCACCACCACCGGCAACGGCTTCGTTGAAGTCGTAGTGTACGAGGAGTTCAGGGGCGCCGTTGTGGGTGGTCGCTGCCTTGCCGTTCACCGAGAGGTTATCGATCCACACCGTTTCGAAGGCTCCACCGGTGCGGGCACCAATCGCAAAGCGGTCGGTCGCTGCCGGAGTGAAGCCGATGGCGACGTTCTCATGGTAAGCTTGGCCACCGTAATGGACGCTCACTACACCAGTGCCGTCACCTGTAGGGGTGTAGCTAATATCAACGGGACGGAAGACACCGTCGAATTCGTAGATACCACTTCCAACCGCCGTGTTGTTGCCGAGACCAGCAGTGTCGGGCGCACGGACAGAAGAGATGTCTGTGCCATCGACTTTCACATCAATGCCAACGCCGTTCTGGCCACCTTCGGCGTCACCGCCGTTGTCCCAAATGTCGAACGAAACCGTGAGACCCGTTCCTGGACCATCTTCACCGAACTCGGCATCATCCGCGATGGGACCGAAGTTGATGGAAAGGCCATCGGCTGGGCGATCACCACCACCTGCAAGAGCAAGGTCCGCGTGGAAGTGGAAACCACCGGTGAAGTCGATCACGGGCAACTTGAAGTTGGCGGAGGTGCTACCCACGCCGTCTTCCGTCAGTTGGAGGGCTTCGCCTAGGACTTTGGCGGGACCATTGTTGGAGAAGATGATCGATCCGTCACCAAGATCGGTCGTGTCATCGGCGATTCCGTTGAAGTTCTGGCTGTAACCAGCGGCTTCGGAACCATCAATACGACCGTCGTTGTCGCTGTCTTCGTCGGTGGGATCGGTTCCCATCGTGATTTCATTGGCGTCGCCAAGGCCATCACCATCTGAGTCCGTCACCATGGGGTCCGTGTTGAACGCAATGACCTCGGAGCCGTCCCAGAGACCGTCACCATCGGTGTCGCGGTTGTTGGGATCCGTGCCAAGGAGCAATTCCGTGGCATCGTTCAGGCGGTCACCGTCAAGGTCGAGGGTTCCGTCGCGATCGGTCGTTCCGAAGATCTCAATCTCCGCACCGTCTGCCATGCCGTCACCATCGCAGTCCGCATTGGGTGACTCACAGGCAATTGAGGTGATTTGAGCCGATGAAAGGGCGGCGCAATAGATACGCACATCATCGAGGCAACCGATGAAGTCGCGGTTTTGATCGAGACGAGTGGTTCCAATAAGGATCGTTCCATCTTCTGCGAATGGACCACGTGCATCGGAGGCAACTTCGGTTCCGTTCACGTAGATCGAAACGGTTCCAGAGTCATTGCCATCGTAGACCCATGAAATGTGACGCCATTCCTGAAGAACCACACTGCCACCACTGATGTCATTGCCCCAGTGGCCAAGATGAAGCTGCTCACCGCGTGCACCGTTGTGGAGGACGTTACCAGTCGCCTGGCCAAAGACCATGGCATCGGCGTTGTCGCCATCCCCGAGGGCATCTTGGAGAACGCGAGCCATCATCGTGTAAGGCGCATTCTTAATTCCCAAGTCTGCAGGAGTCAGGTTGGTGTCCACATAGGTAGCGTCGGCACCATTCGCACTGTCGAAGTAGAGGAAACCAGGCCCACCCGTCGAGAGGGTGTTTGGACTGGCGCCCCATGGCGCAGCATTGGTGGTGACCAAGGTCCCGTCGACGACGGCCCCAGCACCTTTAACCTCCATGCTGAACAGCGTGCCGTCGCAGCCATCACCGTCGAGGCCGTCAGCACCCACAGGGGTGAGGACAACATCCACGGAATCGCCGGTAACCAAGTCAGCATCCACCGTGATCACATCAGGATCTTGGTTGTTCTCAACAATGGCTTCCGCGATGCGAACGCCGTTATGGTGAACGGCCACCGTGGTGCCGTTGCCACAATCATTGTTCTGCTTCTGGCCCGTAGCGGTGATCGTGACCGGCCCGTCGGAAGGTGCGGTGTAGCGACGGATCGCCCACTGATGGAAGGTGTTGTTCGAACCGTTCGGATGACCGGACTCCTGGGCGATTGTCGTCCAGGGAACGTTGTCACCATCTTCGTTCGGCTCGTCCCAGGTGCCATTGGCATTGGCCCATGTGTCCGGGAAAGCGATGAAGTCAGCGGCGGGGTCGTAATCGATCGGGCCGTCAACCTCCATCTCGCGATACCCGTAGGTCCACCCATTCGTGCCTTGCTCGCCGGCAACCCAATCCTCAAGCGAATTCGCCGAAATGACGTCATCGCCAGCGGCTGGGGCAAGGTTCTTAACCACCAAGCCTTCACCTTCTTCGAACTCGTAGTGAACCTTCAGCGTGCCTTCGGCGTCAGCACCAGCAAGGTCGGCCGCGCCTTTGACGAGCGAGATGTTCCAGATGTCTACAGACTCGTTGTGGCCACCCACGCGAGCAAGGAAGGAGAATCCATGGGAAGGATCACCCGTGAAATCAGGGGTTGGGATGTTGAAGAATTCCGCATTCGTGCGGAGGCCTTCGGTCACGAAGCTCGCCCCATTGGCAGGATCCCAGGTGAGGGTGGCCGAAGCCGTGACTTTCTCGTTGGGGACAAAGTTGGCGGCATCATTGATCGCCTGGGTGAAAGCACCCACAGGAGGATCGTTGTTGATGTCGAGGCCGTTCACTTCAATGCCCACACCGGCATCTTGATTAGGATCATTCCACAGCCAAGTGTCCACTTGGTAGGAGACGTGCTCGACGCCAGGACCGTAGCCCTCTTCCGCGGGAGCACCGTAGTTGTCGGGACCAGGAATAGCACCGTAGTTCACGGAGAATCCATCCGCAGGCGTGTTGTCGGCGTCCCCGAGGTTCTCCACGGAGAAATCGAAAGACATCGTCCAACCGCCAGAGCCATCGAAGCCGGGAGGCAGGACAAAGGCAGTGCCACCACCGGCGCCGCCGAACTCAGTCAGGCGGAGAGCACCGTTGAGAATGCCGGCACCTGTGGTGTCGCTGCTCAACGTAGAACCATCGCCGAGATCCGTGGTTCCATCAGCCAGGGCGCTAAAGTCAGGTGCGTATTCCTCGATGGGAACCACACCACTCGAATCGACGGTCACTTCGGCACCGTCCCCTGGGCGTCCGATGTTCACGGCAGCCACAAGGCCACCATCACCGTCGGTGAGGATGTAGCCACTCAGGCCAGGATCCGTGGCACCAGCCATCGTGATATCGATGCTTTCGCCAGCAGCAGTGAAACTTCCGATCACCGAGCTGTTGCCGCGCTGGAACTCACCAGAAGTATTCCCGTTGGCATCAGAAGCGGATTGGAATCGATCGGCGCAGCAACCACGGGTGTCACCTGCTCCGAGGAGCTGGATCATGTAGTCATTGCCAGCGGTGAGGCCTCCAACGGTGAGATTGAAACCAGCAGCGTTCCAGCTGTGAGAGTTGTAGACTTCGTTCAATTCTGCGTTTCCGCTATCGCCCCCTTCTACGGTGAAGAAGTCACCATCAGCATTGCCGTTCCCATCGATTTCCATGGGGGTGAAGGTGACCATAGGACCGCCGATGAGATCACCCGCGCTCGTGTTTGGATTCACATCCTGCCAGGTGATCGCACCATCGCCACCACCCGTAGATCCAGCACTCATGGCTTCGAGGCTCACGTAGTCATACTGGATCCATGAGGAATCAGCACCACCGGTGCGCTCGATTTCAATGGTATTGGCCCCTTCCGTGATGCCAAACGCACCCGCATGGAAGCGTTCGCGCACCAGGGTATCCGCCTGGACACCCGCGAGGCTGGCCAATTCGTGGCCGTTGATGCGAATCGAGACGTCATGACTACCTTCGATGCCTTCGGCGGCTCCGAGGCAGCAGTAGTCGAGATTCAGGCGAAGTTCGGTGCTGGGATCAGCAACCGCAGCGCTCGCATTGAAGTGGATGCGGTTGGTGGGATCACCAGGAGTGTGTGCGCGGTCGAAGTTTGTCCATGGTTCATCGGCAGCAACTTCACCGATGGGATCAGGATAGGTCCCGGCGAAGTAGTAGTCGTCATCCTGGGCTTCTGCTGAACCAGGCGCTTCGTCGACACCGGTTTCTTGAGAGAATTCCGCTTGGTTGCCATTGGCAGGATCACCGATGATCCAAAGCTGTTCAAAGGGCGCCTCCAAGGTCACCAAGGCCGTTTCGCTTGGAGTCTTCCCAAAGACCACGGAATGGGCACCAAGACCGCCCCAGCCTTTCTGGCCAGCTTGGCCGTCATCAGGATTGTCACCATCGTTGATGGTCATGCCCAAGCCCAGCTGCGTGCCGGGGGTGAGCGCATCAAGGCCCACAGACGCGGCGGGCAGCTTGATTTCGTACACCGTCTGTGTGCCGTTACGCGTGATGGCCACTTCGGAACCGCCAGGACCGGCTTCGTCGTGGATCACAGGGTCACCCAGGGCGCCTTCCACGCCAACCAGCGCGTAGTTATAGAGGGCCACTTGAGTGTCACGGGCGGCGTTGGCCACGTGGAGCTGGATGGCGTCACCATTCCAGGCCCCTGCTGCCCCTTCAGCAGCATGCTCGTGATAGTCATCTGTCACCACAACGCCGATATAGACGTTGTCGGCGTCATAGGTGAAGTAGGTGGTAGAGGACTGGTCATCGAGACCATCCCAGGTACCACCACCAAAGGGTTCGAAAACCGCGAGTCCACCATCAGCGTTCTCACCCAGGCGGAACTGAGGATTGGTGATGGGATGAGCCGCCCACTCTGACAGATCACCATCAAGAACGATGGGGCTCGGAGCGGCACTGGCGGTTTGAAATTCGACGTCAGGCGCAATGCTCGTGCCAGCAGGCTGCGCGTAGAGTCTCACATTGTCGAAATGCGCCCGTCCTGCGCTAGCATCGTCACCAAGGAAGATGGTTACGCCGCCAGCAGGCACATCGGCACCCGTCGTGAAAGAGAGGACGCGATCTTCGAAGGCACCAACGGTCGTGGGCGATGGCACAATGACGTGCGTCGTCGCGAGGACATCATCAGCGGCCACTTGATCGTTTGCCGTGGCAGCCTCAAGCGTGGCGCCTTCTTCCAAAACAGCGAGGCCAAGGATAGCCATCGCTCCTTCGGGGCTGAAGTCAGCGTTCCGATTTCCCACGCCCACCATCAAGGTGTAGGTCGTGTTCGGCTCGGCAGCCACGCCGGTGTTCTGATAGATGAAGTAGCCATCTTGCATTCCGATGTGCTGAGCACCATCGGCGCTGAAGCCTGGAATGTATTCAATGAAGGTTCCGCCAGCGTTCAATCCGGCTTGACCAACCCATCCACCCGCATCGGTGAGGTCGTTGATCCAAGTATTCCCGCCTGAAGTGAGATCGGGAGCCTCAAAACTAGCGTTGTTGACCTCGATCGGCCCGGCGAGGGCGGTCGAGCCGGCACCGACGACAGCCAGTGCAGCGAGCCAAGGCGCAGCAGCGCGTCGGCATCGGCTTGTTAGCGTTTTTAATGATAACCTCATATGTTGGTGGTGTGGGGTTTGGTATGTTTGGTGAATCGGGAAACACGCTTGGGAGCGCGTGTGACGAAGGAGATTCGGTGGTGAGCTGAGTGTTTCTGGTTGGTTTAGGGTTCGCGAACACACGAAACGAATCGCAGGCTCCCGTTCCTGGAGAGCGCGCGTTTCGTTTCGTCTGAGGCAGTTATGGAAGCCGCTTGGGGCAAGACAGCGCTTCTTTTTCGAAAAACTGGCGAGATCGTCAATAAAAAATGCAGGCACCTGGCTTAAATTACGCAGGCGGATGTGACCTTCTGTTCTGAAAACTAGGTTTAATATTCTCTTTACGTTTATTATAATTTCCGTATCAGAAGGGATGCAGAGTGGTTCTGAATTCCTAGATGCCTCCCAGGTGGCAGGTGTTCTAGGCATGCCGCTTGCTGTGATTCTCCGGCTCATTGCCTCCGGCGAGCTCCCGGCAGTGCGCTTCGGAGATCGCTGGCAAGTCCGGAGCGAGTTGCTTCCTGATTTGCGTCAGGCGATGACCTGGCAACAGCTTTCCCTTGGGATTGGATTCCTTGGGTTGGATGAACTGTCCGAGATCGTGCTGACGAAAGCAGCTCGGCGCTTTGGTCTTGACCCAGTCGCCACGCCCTCCGGTGAAGCGCTTTTGGAGCATGTGGAGACAGGTGCCTGCTCCGTGGTGGCGATGGCTGGATGTCTGCCATCTGGTACCGAGGATGCGCTCTTCGCGCAGATCCGCCGCATCGCTCCTGATCTACCAGTGGCGATGGTGGCCGATGCCTCCTTCGGGTCCACCTGTGCGCGGTTTCTCCTCAAGGGGGGTCCTATCACTGTGGTGGAACAACCCTTGTACTATCACCATGCCGAGAATCTACTGAGCCACTTCGGCTTTGAACGCCAGCCGTTGGTCTGACTCAAGGCGTAGACGCCTTCACACGGCGTAGGCGGAACCACCAGCATCCGGAATCTCCCGCATGCCGATAGCCAATTTCACCGCCCCAGCGATCAATCGTCAGCTTGCAAAAGTACAAAGAAAGCGCTGCCCGACGGACCATGGGTTCTTCTGTGAGAAGGTGATCAAAGATCGCTTCACCCTCCTGGCCTAACGAAGCCACTGATTCGTGGATTTCTGTCAGGATCCAATCCTCTCCATGAGAGTGTACTTGGATGTTCACACTGGCACCTTCAGGGGCGCGGCGAAGCGTGAAATGCATGAGACTGCCCACCACTTTCTCCAATCGACCCCGATGACTCACTACTTTGGTGGATTCGTTGGAGGGCACGGTGCTGTCCATGCTGAGTCCCACGGAACGGCTGATAAAGCTTTCGAGCTCTGACTTCACCAAGGTGCGAATCACTTCCGTGATATCGGGTGCCGAGCTGTAGTCGCGGCTCACATGCTGCATCGCGACAATCTCACTGGAAAAACCGCGCAGGAACGTGTCCAGGAGGATGTCTTGTTTAGCGACTTGTTTTGAAAGTTCGCTGAGGGCCTCCGCATTGAGCCCTCCGGCTGCTTTGCCATCGGCCAGCATCCGGCTCACCCGTTGCATCGACGGTGCCAATTCGCCTGAGAGGAAATGCAGGAGCACGTCATTCTTCTGCAACTCATAATCAAGGCTTTGATTCTGAAGGACGAAATTTCGTGCCTTCTGAAACAATTGCACACGGACTTCATAATCATGACCGAGCGATTCGACAATAAGGATGCAATGGCCACTCACATAAAGGGAAGTCGCTTCTAAATAATGTTCCCGATCATGTTTGTCGAATTCGTGCCAAACACCCGATTTGAGAGGCTCGGGGCGCTCCGAGGCCCAATGATTGGCGGCGTCGACGAGGAAGCTTTCGAGAAATATAGAGACTTGTTCGAGATGAAACTCGCCGTTGTCATTGCCATTGCCAAATATTTGCCCAAACCATTCGGGTGGCTCTTGCATTAATATAAACGCACTCTCGTTTGATCGGCACAGCAACGCGAGGTTTAAGCGCCGGGCGACTTCCGGAAGCAGATCAATGGACACTTGGCTAAGGGGCGACATGGAAAAGGGTTAAGCGAAGTTTAACGAGGGGAATGGGCAGGGAAAGGGTGAATTATTTCACCCCATTGCTTCCGCGAGGTCGTGAAATGCTTCTTCTACATTTGCTCCAGTCTTGGCACTGGTGCGATGGACCGGGTGCAATTTCTCTAATGATGACAATTCTTGCTGCTCCAAATCCCACGCATTCTCCAAATCCACCTTATTCACAAAGATGGTCTTCGCAGCGTTGGGAAATTCTTCATCGAGAAACTCCAAATGGGCACGCGCTTGCTGCATGGTTTCATTGCGCGTGCAATCAATGACGACGACGAAGCCTGCCGAGCCGCGCAAGTAAGCGGTTTGCAGACTTTGAAATTCATCTTCTCCAGCCAGATCCCATAGGATGAGGCTGACGCTGCCGCGAGAGGTAGGCACGATTTTACGATCAATCTTGACGCCGACAGTCGTGAGATACTTGTCGGCGAAACGCGAGAATACAAATCGTTGGAGTAAGCTTGTCTTGCCTACGGCGAACGATCCGATGAGACATACCTTCCGTTGTTGCATGAATGAGCGTGACTATAGGGCTTACGGAGCGTTCTGCGACCCAAGAAATGACGGAATCACGACAAGGGCGTCCGTCAGGTCATCGGGGAACTCTAAGCGGGCGCGAAGCGATGGTGGCAACCAGCCTCCCGGTCGCACCTCGGCATCGCCCCGACCCTGGCTCATCAAGGCCGCCTCGGCGACGCGGAAACGCTCTGCTGCCAGCGCCCACGCCCCCGCAGTGACCTCCGCGGGGCGGGTCAGCATCAGTCGATACGAACACGCCATTCCAGCCTCCTGAGAATTGGCAGCAAGTGTGCGCATGCCTTCCGCCAGGACGCGCCACTGCTCGCCATCACCCACGATCACCCGGGCCTGATTGGGCAGGAAGCGCACCACCTGCTTCGCCAAGGCCACACTTTCAGCCACATGAACCTGTTGATCCACATTCGTGACCTTGGAAAAGTCGACTTGGCTCAGATTTAGCGATGTTGCTAGTGCTTTCACTTCTTCTAGCGATCGATGCCGAGCCTTCCCAGCCACCTGCAGCCCGTCCGATTGCACCGAGACCGTCAATGCGTCCTGGGGATCGGCGTCCCTTTGGGCGAGAGCCAGTCGCAATCGATTGGCCATCACTTCCGGCTCCAGCGAGTAGTAGGGTTTGATCTCTACCCTGGACGGGGACTCTCCAAGCGCCAAGGCGGCCCGAACATTGCCCGATCCAGGATCGGCGAGCACCTGAAAGGTCGAGTGGTTCCACCCATGGGACTCCTCCACGATGACGACCCCTGGGATCTCCTGCAACCGACTGCGCACCGTTCCATGCTCGTGGCGCATCCATAACATTCTGGCAAAGAACCCCAGGAGGATCAAGCCTAACACACCGGCGATAACCCAGAATAACCAAGGCGAACGTGTGGGGACATCCTTCTTTCGTTCTAACAGACAATCATCTAGCAGAAGCCCAACACGTTCAAGAGGCTCGGGATCACCCTCGAAAGCACTCAACTCTCGTCCAAACCGTTCGTGAATTTCCTCCAAGACCCGATGGAAATCCTCCCGGTAGGTGCTGGGAGCGTTGCCACTGATGACCACCGCCATGTAGGCATGGGGTCCATGCAGGAGCCACACGTCTTGGTCGCCCGCTTGGAATCTCCCCAACGGATCCGAAGCTTTGCCCGCGCCGCCACCGAAGGAGTCCGCGACAAAGTCCTGAATGGCGGTGAACATCCCCGATACCAAGTCGCGGCTGTCATCGGCACGGGCCCCCGCATGGGCGATGAGCAGGCCGGTCTCCGAGTGAATGAGAAACACCTCTTCCACCCTGAAAAGCAGCGATTTCTCCAGGATCAATTGCGCCAGAGGGATCCCCCGACGTTTGGCCTCCAAGCGCCAACGCCATCGACGCAAGGTCAAGGCGTCCCGCATGGTGGTGTCGACCGATTGGGCCAGCGCTTGCAGGGATTCCCGCACGGAACGCCGGACGGCGCGGCCGATCAACGGGTAAAGGGAATCGACGATGCGCTGACTTCCAGACTCGAAATAATTGAGGATCGATGACTGCAGGATGGGCTGCAGGGCATCGCGCAGGCGCGCGTCGCGTGCGCTCAACAAAGCGCTGCCTTCTGGGTTCTCAGTAGGCGCTAGTGGAACGGCGTCGACCGGCTCAGACGACGGAGCCTCCTCCCGGTGCCCTCGATTCGTTACCGAGGACGGCAATTCAGATGGCGGCCGGTCGTGCATCGCGGTGTCTCAGCACATGAGCAGAGGGCGAAAGCGAAGGCGAAGGCCGCTATTGCTTGCCAGATTGGTCCGCTTCGGGACTTCCCTCTGGAAACAATGATAGGGCCATGGCCTGCAAGGCTTCTGCCATTTGGGCACGTTTCGCCATCGCATCGTCCAACTTGGCAGACTCCGTTTCGACATAGGCATTGAGATTCGCGCAGCGATCTTGAAGCTCCTTGAAGAGGTTCTTGGAAAGCGCCAACAGCTCGCGCTGAGACTCACCTTTGAACGATTGGTGGTCGCTTGAAAGTTTCTGCAGTTGTTGATCAAGCTGCTTCCAAGCCTCCTCAAGCCGAGACCCCATGTGCTTCATGTCATCGGCACGCGCTTTGCGCTCGGTGTCCAAATCAGTCTCCAGCTGCTTGATCTTCGCTCCAAAACTCGCTTCCAGCTGGGTCACGCGTTGCTCGAAGGCATCGCGCAAGGCTTCCCGTTCCGATTGGACAGTCTTATCTAGCAGCTCAAATCGCTGCTCGTACATCCTCAGATTATCGCCCAGGAGAACTTCCCGGATGGCATCGACGCCTTGGTCCCCTCCGTTGGCGCCCCGGGTCGTGGTGTCCTTACTCATATGTCAAAAGTACTTACGCGTTTCTTAGAACTGAACGTTAAGCGTTATCAAAAAATTAGTAAACTTAAAAGATTCTACGAAGAGAACCGCCTACAGCGTTCTTAACACGAGGATTTCAAACTGAAAGGTTGTAATAATCATATTTATTACAAACATTGGGCTTAGAAATTCATGCGCCCACTCCGGATGTCTTCCTCTCGATACCCTACCACGACGCCAGAAACGATCTCCCTCGGCTTCCTCCACGCCATGGTGGTGGGTGGGAACGTGTCTCGCTGCCAGGCAATCCGCGATATTCTCGGCGAGCTCGGCTTTGAAATCACGACATTCAGCGAGGGCTCAGCTGCCATCGAGGCTCTGCGCGAAGAGCCTCCCAATCTTCTACTCGTGGTTGATGATCTCCAGGGTCATCCCTCGGCGCTCGACCTCGTCCAGTGGTTAGGCCAACAGGATTCCGGGGACACGGTGCATACGGTGGTGGTGTGCGAGACGGCGGACCGCTCCCATGCCGAGGAGTTTCTCCGGCACGGCGCCAGCGATCTCATCGATGCGGGCTTCACTTCTGCTGAGATCACCCACCGGCTACAGGTGGCCGAGTATCAGAGCCAGTTTCTCCGTAGTCGCTCCGCAGAATCCCAGCATCTTCGGCAGTTGGCAGCCCAGTACCGCCAAATTGTCGAACACTGGCCGCAAGCCGCCGTTCTCATGCCCAACTTGAGTCGGCCCATCAAGGAAGTGAATCAGCGGGCGCTTGAGATCCTGGGATTGAATCGTGAGGAGGTGGTTGGCAAATACCTTTCCCTCATTCTTCCAGATCTCTTTGAGCGGGATGATTTCATTCCCTACGAAGATTTCTCCAAGAATCCCCGCCGGGTAGAGGATGTCCTTTACGAGACTACCGAGGGCAACACGCCGCTTGAAGTGCGCATCGTGGGCATGGAATGGGGCGAGGGAGGATCGGTGCTCGTGACTTTCGAGAATGTGGGTCGCTTGCAAGCCATCGAACGCCATCGCAGGCGCATCAGTCAGGTGGAGTCCGTTCGGCGCTTTGCTAGCGAGATGGCGCATGAGTTCAATAACATTCTCACCGTCGTCAATGGCAATCTCTCCATCCTGGGAGCTGGAACTGAGGAGCTGTCGCCCGCGTCCATGGAACTGATCGATTCCAGTCGCAAAGCATGTCGACGGGCCTCTGATCTCGTCAAACGCCTCACCAAACACCATGACTTTGGCCACGAGGAAGTCGCGCTCCTCGATCCGCTACCCGTCATTGAGAAGGCCTGTGATGAGGCGGTCCTCAGTCCACGTGCTGAGATCAATGTCAGGGCCGAAGACGACATTTGGCCCGTGCTAGGGAGTGCCTCATTGCTTTCCCAAGTGGTCAAAGCGCTCCTCAAGAATGCCGACGAAGCCTTTCCTAACAGTGTCATCGAGATTGACATCCACAACTCGCTGATCGGAGAAGAGGCCTCATTACCCCTGGCTTCAGGTGACTATGTCCGCGTCGAGGTGCTGGATCACGGTCCTGGCATGACTCCCGAGGTCCAGGATCGCGCCTTTGAGCCGTTCTTCACCACGCGCCCAGAGGCTGAGGGCCTGGGATTGACTCAGGCGCTCAAGATCATGGAAGACCTCGGCGGGACACTGCAAATCATCGACTCTCCCACCGGCGGGGGCACCTGTCTGGAACTTCATTTCCCCGCGCACGCAGACCAAGCCCTTTCCGTTTCTGACCCCGATCCCAATCAGCAATGGCAGCTCAAGGCTTCCCTCATTGAGGAGGACGAGGCACCCACTTCGTCGAATACTAGCAACCCTTTCCAGGCCATTTCTGAGGCTCCACCACGCGTGCTCTTCATGGATGATGAGCCAGACATTCGCACGGTGGTCGAGAAGATTCTTACCACCCATCACTTCGAGGTGACCACCACCAGCACTGGTGAGCAAGCCGTGGCCGCCTTCTATCAAGCGCACCAGGAAGGGCACCCCTTCGACGTCCTTCTCCTCGATCTGGAGGTGGTTGGTGGCATGGGTGGCAAAGACACCATCGCCGTGCTGCGGCAGGAGTTTCCTCACGTGAAAGCGGTCGTGACGACGGGTTACCTGGACGATTCGATTCTCGCCAACCATCGCGACCACGGATTCTCTGGAGTCCTCACCAAGCCTTTCCAAATGGAAGATCTCGTCGCAATGATCACGATGTTAGGCTCTAAGGCGGCCAGCTGATCCCGAAGCCTTGAGGCTCGCGCTTGCGTATCCCGTTCTCATCGAGAATGGGTATCGGGATGACCCCATTCCTCGCAACGATACGGCGCTCATGAAACTCGTCGTCCTGGTCAGCGGCGGCATGGATTCGGTCGTGGCGCTCTATGAAGGCGCCACCGCGCATGACGTCGTCTGTGGCTTGAGCTTTGACTACGGCTCCAAGCACAACCACCGCGAGATTCCCTTCGCAGCCCACCACTGCGAACAATTGGGTATTCCTCACGAAACCATCGCCCTCGATTTCATGAATCGCCACTTTGATAGCGCTTTGCTTCAGAGCGGCAGCGCCATTCCCGATGGGCACTATGAAGAGGCTCACATGAAGCAAACGGTCGTGCCGTTTCGCAATGGCATCATGCTCAGCATTGCCGCAGGATTCGCCGAAAGTCGGGGCGCCAATGGGCTCGGGATTGCCGCCCATTCCGGTGATCACGCCATTTATCCCGATTGCCGCGAAACCTTCATGCAGGCGATGGGCGAGGCAATTCAGTTAGGCACCTACGCCGAAATGCAATTGTGGCGACCCTTCATCGAGGTGCGTAAAGAAGTCATCGCGGCCCGGGGGCATGCCCTCGGCGTGGATTTCAAGCAGACTTGGTCCTGCTACAAAGGGGGCGACCTTCACTGTGGCACTTGCGGCACCTGTGTGGAACGGAAAGAGGCCTTCGCGCGCGCGCAATTGACAGACCCCACCTCCTACCAGCCCCTGTGACGGCATGCGCATCGCAGAGATCTTCTATTCCGTTCAAGGTGAGGGCGGATTGACGGGTGTGCCCTCGGTGTTTGTGCGTACGTCAGGCTGCAATCTGCGCTGTCGATGGTGCGACACGACATACGCCTCGTGGCAACCGGAAGGTGAGGACCAGCCTATCGATGCCATTATCGACGCCGTGCTCGCCTATCCCGCCGCCCACTGCGTGCTCACGGGCGGCGAACCAATGATCGCCAAAGACATCCACAGCCTAGCAGAGCGCTTACACGGGGCTGGTAAACACCTCACGATTGAGACCGCCGGGACGGTGCCGCCAGATGGGATCGCCTGTGATCTAGCTTCCTTGAGCCCCAAGCTGCCGAATGCCACCCCTCTGCCAGGGGAAATCGAAGACGCCTGGATCGAACGCCATGAGGCCAAACGCTGGCAACCCGCAGTCGTGGATGCTTGGCTTCGCCATTATCCGGACTATCAGCTCAAATTCGTCATCGCCACGGAAGACGACCTTGGCGTGATGCGGGCAATGTTAGAAGATCTGGAAATCAACGTTCCTCCTCATCGCGTCCTCTGCATGCCTGAAGGCATCACCTCTGAGGCACTGAAGGCACGCCAAGCTAACCTTATTGCGCAGTGCCTAGCCTACGGTTATCGCTACTGTCACCGGCTCCACATCGATCTCTTTGGCAACACGGCAGGCACATGACGGAGGGGACACCCTAACGTTGTTCTTTCGATGTCTGGCAGGGAGCACAAAGTGATACACTCGGCTTGGCTTCCAGGCGCGCGGCAGGGATTTCTTTGCCACAAAGGACGCATTTCCCGTAGGTCCCCGCGTCCATTCGGCTCAGCGCGAGGTCGACCTTTTCCAACAAATGATCTTCGCTCGCGGCGATCCGATTGGAAATCAGCCGGTCCACCGCAACATTCGCCTGATCCGCTCGATCATTGTCCTCCGCATCCACGCGTTCAGTCGGGATCTTCCCATGTTCCTGAATATCGTGGACGAGTTCTTTCCGCTGATCCTCCAGAAGCTTACGGTAGCGCGCCAGTTCATCTGCTTTCATGGTCTGGATCATACCAAGGTGCAGATGGCAGGCTTCGCAGCAATTGGCTCGCTGCCCGCAACGTTTGTTCCCCATGACGACGCATTCAAGATTTGCGCACGACCACGCAACTGCCGCCGAGCATCAAATCAACGTCTTGCCATGCTCGTTTGTCATGACTTCAAACGATCCCTTTTGGAAACAGCACAAACAACATGAAACGGGAAACGCTGCCGACTACGACTACCTCTTGCATCGGGTAGAGAAACTAACACTCGTCTGCCGCGCTCTCTGGGAGATTGTGGCTGAACAACATGAGTGCCCCAAGGAGAAACTCGTGGCTAAAGTCGCCGAGATTGATCTCCGCGATGGGCATTTGGATGGGGAACTGCACGCAGAGCCGATCCTCTGTCCCAAGTGCGGCCACAAGATCAACGCCCGGCATGATCACTGCCTCTATTGCGGATTCAATGATCTCCCCAAGGACGTCTTCACCAGTGTATGAAGCGGTCTCTGGTCGCCCGTTCTTGGCCTCTTTCCTAGCTGAGCGAGCCTCAGGAAGGTAGCAGAATATTGCTGCAGTGGAAGGATCACAAACCCCATGCTATGGCACCTTCCTCCTTGTTCTTGTCCTCTGGATGTTCTAGCGATGCCAGCATGATGACTCGAGAAGACCTTGCCGCGCGCATTGCTGAAGTTGCCCTGCTCAAAGGAGAATTCACCCTGCGAAGTGGGCGCAAGAGCCACTATTACCTGGATAAATACCTCTTCAGTACCCAACCAGACATCCTTGACGCGTTAGGAAAACTCTTCGCTGAGCGCTTGGGAGATCCCGTGAACAAATTGGCAGGTGCGGAACTGGGTGGCATTCCGTTAGTGACGGTGGCGGCGCTGGCCAGTGGGATGCCTTGTGTGTTCATTCGCAATCAGAAGAAGGACTATGGCACGGCCAAGCAACTGGAGGGCAACCTAGGCGAAGGCGATCAGGTGGCGTTGTTGGAAGATGTCTGCACGACGGGTGGCCAAATCCTCGAGGCGGCGAAAGTGATCGAGGCACAAGGGGCGAAGGTGGTGAAGATCATCGGGACGATTGATCGCGAAGAGGGTGCTCGCGAGAATATTGAAAGCGCGGGATATGCATTCGAAGCGCTGTTTACGAAGACCGATCTGGGCGTGTAGGGGCGTCCATTATTCCCTTTTATTGTTCATAAACGCAAACAGGGCCTGCCGCGATTCGCAGCAGGCCCTGTCGTGCATGATCTTTCGATTCCTTATTCGCTGACTTTCACGCGATAATACCCGGCGGCATCATCGGCCGTGAAGTCGTAGCTGCCGGTGCCACCGGCTCCAGAAAGGCCATTGGCGACCGTTTCCCAACTGACGAGATCAGCGGAGAATTCCACGTCATAGGATTTGCCATCCACGGCTGCCCAATTCAATGAGCTAGCAGAGGCACCCGTGATTCGGAAGTAATCCGCGGCATTATCAGGATCGGTGCCTGCGAGTGCCTCTTCTGCATCAGAAACGCCATCGTTATCACGATCACCTTCGCCACCACCAGGATCGCCACCGCCACCGCTGGGACGGACGTCCAGAGGACTGGTGCCACTGAAGAGACTAGCAATCTCATCAGCGCTCAAGGCGCGGCTCCAGAGGGCGACGTCATCCACATCACCAGTGAACCAGTGGGAAGGATCCGCACGGCGGATGCCCCCGATCGAGGTGGTGTTGATTTCTCCGACCGCGAAAGTGTGGGTGCTCCAGCTTTCGCGTGTGTCGGCGACGCCATCAATGTAGAGGGTGCCAGTGCCGTTGTCGTCTACCCAGACGACGTGACGCCAATCGCCATCGAGGGCGAGCCCGTCCGAGTATTCGTGCTGTCCCGGCCCGCGGATGTAGAGATCTACCGCATCGGTCTCACCACCGTTATGGGTGCCGATGTTGAACAACGGATTGTTGTCCTCCGTGGAGCCTTCCGAGAAGATGCGGAGGTCCGCTTGGCCGGTTCCCACCGTGCGCACCCAAAGGGAGATGGTGCGTTGCGGATGGACATTGATGGGGAGTTCTTCTCCAGGTCCAGCGATGTATTCGGCCATGCTACTGTTGGCGGCATCAAAGGCGAGGGCCATGCCGACTTGGCCAGCCACGAGACTGCCGGCATCGAGATTGACGAGGGTCAGATCGTGCACGCCAAGGGCATCGGGGGAAGTCGTGCCTTCCACGACGTCGAGCGGCCAGTAGGCCACCAAGGTCGCGTCAGGAGCGTCATCTCCGGGGCTATTAGGATCGGTGGGATCGAAGTCGAGCGCGATTTCTTTGCCATCACGCCAGCCATCCCCATCGGAATCAATGTTCGTGGGATTGGTGCCGAGCGTTGCTTCTTCACCATCAGAGAGGCCATCCCCATCGGTGTCTGGATTCTGCGGATCGGTCCCATTAGCCACCTCGTCTTGGTCGGTGACGCCATCGCCATCGGAGTCGAGATCAGGGTTTTCCCCTAACGGTTGTCCCGGATTCTCGAACAATGACAGAGCCTCAGCACCCGTGAGTGCCTTGGCGTAGATTTGGACATCGTCAAAGACGCCGGAAGCGTTGAGAATCCCAAAGAAGGAGCCCACGAGAAACGATTCAGATGGATTATCGATCACCGAGGGTGGACTATCAATCACCCCAGCTTCCTGACCATCGATATAAGCGGTGAGGCGATCGGCTCCGAATTCCGGTCCATTGCTATCCTCATACACGAGGACCAAGTGCTGGGTCGTGCCCGGTGTAAGTACATTGTCGATCATGGCCAATTCACTATCAATGTTAAACCAGGTCAAGTCGGTGCCGGAGGTCAGCAACGCGTAGGAAGGCGTGCCTTCGCTCTGCGCGCCCTTGGCGAAGATGGTGACTTGACCAGCATTGTTCAGGTTGAGCCAGAGACTCACCGAGAAGGTGGTGAGCGCACCCCCACTGAGGCGGGCCTGAGCATAACCGCCATCGGTGATCTGCGCCGCCGAACCACTGGCCAAAGCGTCCTGGCCGAGCGCAACGGTGTTCGCACCACCAACCCTAACATACTGACCATGTTTGAGCAGGGCGCTGTCTAACATTTCATCTCCGTCGGATTCGTCCATGGTGAAATGGGCGATCAATTGATTCGTGGACGGGATGATCGTGGAAAGATCCACCGTAACGGTGCTATTGCTCTGGTCATTGCTCTGCAGATCGAGGAAGGCCAAGATACCGCCGGTGCGCCCTGCAGGATCCAGAGTGATGTCGAGCACGCCTTGTGCGCCGGGAGCGAGTTCGGATGGGAAGCTATTCACGGTGAATAACGCTTGGTCCGCGCCGCGCAGGGTGGCTTCGGAGATGTTGAGGGTGTTCTCGCTGCCGATGTTGAAGACGGGCACTTGGCGGTTGAAAGGACCCGTTCCCGTGATGTCCGCGAAGATGCCGCGACCGCTGACCGCGAGATTGGGATCATCCGTGTCCAAGGGATCCGTATCCAGGCCGGGCTCGCGACTCACGAAGAGGTCATCAATCATCATGCTGCCTGGGGCAATGGCGTCACGACTGGTGACAAAGAGCTGCGTGTGCGGCACCGGCGTACTGCGGTCCCCTTCCACATTGTCGAAGAGTGTCGTGCGTGCGGCCTCTCCCTCGCCGAGGACATGGAGAGAAATGCGATCCACCGCATCTCCTGGCGCATTGGTGATATCTGCCCACACCTTGTACCAGGTATCCGGCTGCAATTCGTAGTTATCGTGGAAATTGTCAGGACCAATCCCGATGCGCGCATTGTCGTCGCCATCGTCACGCTGGATATCTACGAAACCACCGAGATTGGCGTTGAGTTCATCATTGGCGAAACGAAGCGTCTTGTTCGTGATGCCCACGTGGATGCCGCCACCGCTCTGATCTCCTAACAATTTCACGCGAAAGAAGATCGTCGTGGTATCTCCGTCCTGGGTGTCAAAGCTGCCCAAGGTGGTGAAACACATCGGCGTGCCTTCTCCAAAGCTCATCACTTGATTGCCGCCATCGGAAGTGACCAGGCAGCCCACGCTGTCTGGCTCCAACCAGTAACCGTTCGAAACATCCAGGATGGGACCCTCATCCCAAAGATCAAAGTCCTCAAACAAGTACCAGCCGGGCCCAATGCCGTCGGCAACCGTGATATCGACGCTTGCCGTCAAGGGAGCGTCACCATCACGGGTTGCAGTGATGGTGAACGACCCGGACTCCGTTACGGGCACTTCCAAGCGCCCGACGCCAAACTCTGTCTGCGCCGTCACATCGCCCACGCCGCCATCAATGCTCACACTGGCGTCAGGGGTCGTTTCCCAGGTAAGAATGGCGGATTCCCCTTTGGGCACTTTCAAACGTTCTGCGCGCATCCGCACGAAGAGAGGCAATTGAACGGCACCCCCTTCGCTGAACGCCTCCGAAAGACCGCCCGCAAGGAGTTCATCCACATCAGACTGGGTTAGGACGCGATTCCATGCCCCTACGTCATCGATCAATCCCGTCCACCAGTGGGAGGCACTGGCGCGCAAGATACCACCGATGGCGGTGTTGTTGACGCGATAGCCCGCATCGGGATTGGCCAACGGAGCCACACCGGGCGCTTCAAATTCATCGGCCACGCCATCCACATACAGGACAGTTTCATTACCCGCCTGAGTCCACACAATCAGGCGCCATTCGTCATCGAAGCCATTCTGAATGGAATGGGCGTGATTGGTCGTGCCATTGTCTCCTCGAATAAAGAGGTCCACGGTGTCATCGGCACCCCCATTATGCGTTCCTATGTTAAACAGCGGCGTGCTGTTCTGATTAGAGCCCTCAGAAAAGACGCGCAGATCATTCTGACCCGTGCCCTTGCCCTTGACCCATAGGGCCACGGACCAGTTCTCGTTCTGGTCATTGAGCGGAAGCAATTCACCTTCTTCATGCTGACGCCAGAGAAGGGTTTGCTTGGAGGCCACAAATGAGAAAGCCTGTCCAAATTTGCCGTCGACAAGGTCTTCGTCCGAGAGGTTATCGAGGTTCATGTTGTAGCCATTCACGAGATCGGGCGTCCGTTCGCCCTGGACTTCGTCGAGTGGCCAGTAGGAAATGAGTCCTTCCTTGAGATCCGCCTGCGCGCTGAGGGTGAGCGCACCCAGGATCCCTAAGAGACTCCGAGGAGAGAGGGTGGGTTTCATGTTAGGTGAGGTTCGTTAATGTAGGGTTCGGGCGGGGACTATAGGAAATCGGCACGATGAGCCCAAGGATTAAATGAAAGTGAGACTCATCCTTCCACAGTCCATCGGTAGATCTCCCAGACGTCCCAAGCGGAGACGACGACAATCAAAGCGTTCTCTAAATCTGAAAAGTGGCGAGCGTTTCTCCCATTACCACCATTTGCCCCTGCGCGAACGTTCAGCTCCGCCTCACCAAAGCTTGGCGAGTTGGAACACCAATCCCGGGAGTTCAGGATCTCCTGAAAGCGCTTCTGGTTGGGTGAGCACCTCAGGTGCCTTGCCTGGACGGTAAACGTGGGCTCGTCCTTGCTGGGGATCGATCAAGAATCCTAACACCGCTCCATTGGCAAGGTATTCCTCCATCTTGGCTTCGAGCTTTGTCAGGCTGTCCGTCTTCGATCGCAATTCGAGGACAAAGTCTGGACACAAAGGTGGGAAACCATCCTGCTCGTCAACGCTCAAGGCCTCCCAGCGTTCCGAGCGCACCCAAGCCGCATCAGGACCACGCATGGCTCCATTGGGTAGTTGAAAGACCGTGGACGAATCAAACGCCACGCCATCTTGGTGAATCATGATCCAAGCTTCCAGCTGATAGGTGAGTTTAGAGTTTCGCCAGCCTGAAGATCCGCCTGTGGGTGCCATGATGATGAGGTTGCCGTCTTGGGAAAGTTCTGCCTGGAGGTTGCGATTCTTGGAGCACAATTCCTTAAATGCGGTCGGCGTGAACCGAACGTTCTCGGGGAGATCGATTTCAAATTCCCATGTGGGCGCCGACTGAACCAGCAAGGTGCTCATCAGAGAGACGGTATCCTGCTGGCTGATGCTTCGCAAGCGGCGCCTACGACACCAACCGACTGCTGCGCCTTCTCTCCGCTTCGAGGATGGCTTCAAAGGCGGCGCGGTCTTGGGTGGGCGTGCCACTCGTGATGAGATACTGATAGTCTCGCCAGTGCTTGATTTCTTCGCGGGCGTTGTCGAGGCGTTTGTTGAGGGTGGCTTCATCCTCCGTCCCGCGTCCATTGAGCCGATCGTGCAATTCTTTGAGGCTGGGCGGCATGACGAAGACGTCGACGTAAGCGTCTTTGATCGCTTTATCCCGACATTTGCGAATGGTGGCGGCGCCCTGCACATCAAGGTCCATGAGCACGTCCGTGCCCTCTTGCAAATGGCCTACCACGGTGCTCTTGAGCGTGCCGTAGTAATTGTCGTGAACCTTGGCGTATTCGAGGAATTGCTTGCGCTTGACGCGATCAAGGAATTCTTCCTCGTAGAGAAAGTGATAGTCTCTCCCATTCACTTCCCCGGTTCGGGGCGGCCGTGTGGTGCATGAGATGGAGTAGACGCACTCATTTCCATGCGCTTGCGCACGGCAGAGGGTGGTCTTCCCGCTGCCGGAAGGGCCAGAAACGATGCAAAGGATGCCGGTTCGACGAAAGGCCATGGTGATTGGTTAGAGTCAGCTACTCGATGTTCTGAACTTGTTCGCGGATCTTCTCCACCTCCGTCTTTCCTTCCACCACGCGTTGAGTGAGGGCGGCGTGATTGGCTTTGGAACCGATGGTGTTGAACTCGCGATTCATTTCCTGCGCGAGGAAATCAAGGGGTCGCCCCACGGGTTCGGTGCTTTGAAGATACAAGGTGAATTGCTTGTCGTGGCTGGCGAGGCGGTCGAGTTCTTCTGAGATGTCGGAGCGCTCCGCGAAAAGGCCGATTTCGCGAACGAGGCGTTCATCGTCCAGTGGCAACGGCAGCCCGGCCTCTTCCAGCCGTTTCTGCAGGTTTTCCCGGTAGCGTACGACGACCTCGGGGGCGAGGTCACGCATGGCAGCGACGATGGCTTGGACGCGTTGACGCCCGTCATCGAGCACCTTGGCCAGGTGTTTGCCTTCTTCTTCGCGGGCCTGAATGAGTTGATCAAGCGCGTGCTCAAGCGCTTGCTGCACGATGGGCCAGACCTCTGACGCTTCGATCTCGGCATCTTGGAGCTCAAACACGCCGGGGGCGCGAAGGATGTCCATGGGCGCCAAGGGGACCTCTAGCGCAGCTTGCAGCGTCTGATAATGGGCCGCGTAGCTGCGTGCGAGGGCGGGGCAGACTTTCAACTGCCCTAGATCCGTGGCTTGATCATCTTCCGTTTCCAGAGTGATCTTGACGCTGATCCGTCCGCGGGAGAGCCGCTCCTGCATCGTTTGGCGAATGGGTCGCTCCAATTGGACGAGGTTCTTGGGTAGGCTGATGACGACGTCCAATTGCTTCCGATTGACGGAATGGATCTCGGCCGTGCTGCGCCAGCGCTTGTCCTGCGCTTCGCCTGCGCCGAATCCGGTCATGCTTCTCATGCCGTCTATTCCAAGAGCCGCATGGCGAGAACACAAGGATTTCCTTTCCTCAAGGAAGGTCCATGTGACGGTTTGGATGATGCTAGGGTAGTCGCTTCAAGGCGAGCTATTGCCCCTGTTCACCTCGTAGAAGAGGAGAGGAGGATTGGGGTCCTTCTCTTTCTACTTCTTCATGGGGCGAACAACTGCAATAGGTGTTTAACTCGTTGAACGCCAGGGGTATTGGGAGAACACCGAGTGCGAATAGAAGACGGAGAAATGGGAATGCTTTCTTCGGAATGGTGAGAAAGTGACGATTTGCTCACGCTTATTCACCGGCATTCACCGGTTGTTGTTCCTTTGCCAACGCTTTCCAATCCTGGTTTTCAAGAGCATGGCGGGCTGCAGCGATTTCGGCAGCTTTCTTGCTGTTGCCGGTGCCGGATCCGAGCTCGCGTCCTTCCCATAGGACTCGGGAGGCAAAGACTTTGCGGTGGTCGGGTCCTTCTTCGGAGATGATCTCGTATTCGGGACTCGTCGGCGTGATGGCCTGGAGAATCTCCTGCAGCTGTCCCTTCGGATTGCGCTCGTCTGGCGCTTCCTGGATCTCATCCAATTCGTCGCGGCAGTAACGGAGAATGATGGTCTTGGCCGCTTCCAAACCGCCGTCGAGGTAGATCGCTCCCAGGAGGGATTCGAACGCATCGGCAAGAGTAGACGCCCGCGTGCGTCCTCCAGAGGCTTCTTCGCCCTTGCCCATGAGGAGGAATCCCCCAAGGCCAATCCGGTTGGCATAGGTCTCAAGGGCGTGTTTCGACACCAACCGGGAACGGAGTTTCGTCAGATGGCCCTCCGTGAATTGGGGAAAGACGCGGTAGAGATGTTCGGTCAGCACGAGCTGGAGAACGGCGTCTCCAAGGTATTCGAGCCGTTGATTGTCGAAGTGCGGTCGCTGTGTCTCGTAGGCTAGGCTAGGATGGGTGAGCGCCTCGGCGAGGAGGAGAGAATTTCGAAACTTGTATCCAATCGTTTGCTCAAGGGAATCCATGCCGCTGACCGAGGGAGGGGTTCTCGTAAGGTGACGAGATGGGTGGTCGACGGGGCTCGAACCCGCAACAACCAGAACCACAATCTGGGGCTCTACCATTGAGCTACGACCACCATCCTCGTACAGGCGTGGGAAAGAGGCACACGGGGCTGGGGAAATCCAGTGAAATGTGCGCTGTCTCTCAAATCATTGGCGAGAAACAATTCTATAATAATCCTTTAAAATATAATAATTATTAAATTTCACGTATCAAGGGTTGCGCTTCTCCTGATCTTCCCCCAGCATGGACGCACGATTCCATGGCTCGACTGATTCTCCCCTCCACCCTGCTGATTCTATGGATCTTTGCGGTCTTTGGTGGGCAATCGGACTCACCGAGCGCAGAAGTGGCTTCTGCGGAGACGGTGCCGGTTGGTGGCGTCTCCAGTCCTGATCTGGTAGCAACGGGTGATCGTTTGCTAGCGATGTCAGCCGACGGTGCTGGGTTTGGGAATGTCTCCCACGAATGGCTTTCAGTGATGGGAATCCTCTGTGCGTCGATCATCGTGGCGTTGCGTCGTCGCGTGCGCCTCCAAGGGGCACGTCGTTCGTAGACGGGATTCGCGGTTATTCCGTATCTGGCAGAGAGCCTTTGGCTGAGGCTCGCGCGAGGAGCCAGAGATAATCAGCCAGCCGATTGAGATAGCGTTGCGGAATGGGGCGTACTGCAGCCAGGGCACAGGTCTCGCGTTCGGCGCGGCGACAGACCGCACGGGCGTGATCCAGGTAGGCTGAGCACCTTGATAGGCTCTCCCCTGGGATGGCCCAATCGCGAAAGCGTTCGTTGAGGGCGTGTTCAAGCGCTGTCGCCTTGGCCGTGAGCGCGTCTGTGGATGCATCGGAGAGGAGATCAAAGCCGTCTTTCTGGTAGCGTTCCCAATCTTCGGGTGCGGTGGCGAGTTCGCCCATGAGAAGAATGAGCTGTTGCTGAATCGTGCCGATGATGGCGGCGAGACCGGGTTGCTCGTCATGGGCATGCACACGCACGATGCCTAACACGGTGCTCAGTTCATCGACCGAGCCGTTGGCGATCATACGCGGGTGGGTCTTGGCGACGCGGCGACCGTACATGAGATCGGTCTCGCCGTCGTCGCCGCGTTTGGTGATCACGGACATGGGATTGTTTCGTTAGGGCAATTGATCCTCGCAGAGTTCCTGAATGGCGACACGATCTTTCTCCAAATCTGGTCCTAACAGAGCCATGCGGAGGTTGCTTCGGGTAAAGATTTCTCGGGCACATTGCTGAACTGCCTCTGGAGTGACCGCAGCGAGGTGCTGGATGTAGTGGTCGGGATCCAATTCGTCGTCATCGTGCAAGGCAGCTTCGCCGATCCAGAACATCTGGGTGGCCGTTTCTTCCAAGCCCATTTCGTGGTTCCCGACGAGGAATTGGTAGGCTTCTTTGAGTTCGCGTTTGCTCGGGGCCTTCTCCTGAAGCCTCCGAAGCTGCTTGAGGATCTGGCGGAGCATGGGGAGGAGAAAGCGGCCCTCAAAACTCGTGTAGATCGTGAAAAGGCCAGTGTCCTGATAGAGATCTCGCGAGGTGCCGATATGATAGCAGTAGCCGCGCTTTTCCCGGATCTCTTGAGAGAGTCGCGAACTCATGGTTTCGCCTAACAAGACGCTGAGTAATCGGCTAGGATAGGCTTGGGGATGCGCGCGGCCCTCAGCGTGGAAAGCCATGCGGAAGTGGACTTGTTCCGTCGTGCGCTCGGTGAAGAAATAGGGGTCACGTGGGGGCGTGGCCGGGGGATGGAAGGCTCGGATCCGTCGCCGTTGACCCCTGGCAAGCCGGTCAAACTCGGTTCCCACCGATTCGAGCATGGCTTCGTGAGATTGCGGCCCTGCCAAGCTGATGACGGTGTTGCGCGCGCCATAACATCGCGCCCGATGCTCGAGAAAGTCTTCCCTTTCGACCCGTCGAAGGCCGGCAACGGTGCCCAAGATGGGTCGCCCTAACGGATGTCGAGGCCAAGTCACTTCCGAGAGGAGATCATCGACATGGGACGCCGGATCATCCAGATACATCAGGATTTCATCTTCGATGACTTGGCGTTCCCGATGAATCTCTTCGTCGGGAAAGACGGATTCCATATACATATCGCCTAACAAGTCGATCATGCGATGGAGATGGATGGCGGGGATGCGAATGTGATAACAGGTGTGTTCCTCCGAGGTGTACGCATTCAAGGATCCACCAATGGATTCAGCCTGGGAGACGATGCGTTTGGATGATCGCCGAGCGGTTCCTTTGAAGAGCATGTGTTCAGCGAAATGTGCCAAACCTAGTCGTGAACCAGGGTCATGCCGCGATCCTGCGCCTGCAAAGATTCCCAAGGCGGTGCTGCGCCAAGTGGGCAGATGGGCTGTGGCCACGCGTAGTCCATTGCCTAACGTGGTGATCTGATAGGAAACCATGGAAATTGAGGGTTTAGGTCAGATCAAGCGTGCGGCCCATTGAAGATCTTGAGGAAAGGTGACCTTGAGATTGGGATGCTGATTCTCACTCAGAAAGACAGGTTCGCCAAGCATCTCCACGGCAGAGACTTCATCCGTCACAACGGCTTGGGTTTCCCGCACCTTTGCATAAGCGTGACGGAGGAGATCCACGGCGAAGATCTGGGGAGTTTCCATGGCCCAGAGATTGCTGCGGTCCACGCTTCCGGTGACGCGATGGTTCCCATCCACGCGTTTGACGGTGTCCGTCACCCGACGCGCGCAGGCGGCGGCGCCATGTTTCTGCGCAAGAAGATGACATTGCGCCACGTCGTCGGGGTGAATGAGAGGTCGCGCTCCATCATGCACCGCCACATGGGTCGTTCCAGGAGCCACCTGATCCAGACCGTTCATCACGGACTGATGACGCCATTCGCCCCCGGGCACGATGTGGGAAACTTTCGTCTCGGGCCTGTCCGCGATCCACTCTCGAATGAGGACGGCACGCTCTGGCCCGGCAACAATGATGATTTCGTCAATGCAGGGACACGACTCGAATCGAAGAATGGTCTGTGCGAGCACGGGTTGGTCATTGAGCAGCGCGAGAAGTTTATCAAACCCCATGCGCCGACTCTGGCCAGCGGCGACGATGATCGCGGCGGTCGCCATCGGGGACTGTTAGGAAAGTTTGCCCATGACAAGGCTAGACAACTTCTTGTTGTCCACTGCGCCGGCGGTCTTCTCCTGCACCGCTTTCATCACGGCGCCCATGTCCTTGCGGGAACTGGCTCCGAGATCGGCGATGATGGCATCAATGATAACGGAAACTTCGTCTTCGGGAAGCTCGGCAGGGAGATAGCGTTTTAGAATCTCGGCTTCCGCGCGTTCTTTCTCTGCCAACTCGGGCCGACCGCCTTTCTCAAAGCTCTCGATGGAATCGTCGCGCTTCTTCATCTCCCGTCGAATGACCGCCTGGCAATCCGCATCGCTCAACTCGGCATCCGCGCCGCCCTTCTCAATGGCGGCATACTTGAAGGCGGATTTGAGATTCCGCAGCACCGTCGTCGTGGTGCTGTCCTTGGCCTTCATCGCGGTCTTCAGATCCTCAAGGAGTCGATCAGCTAGTGCACTCATAGACGCTATCCATAACGGGCTGAACCACGGGCACAACCACAGATTCATTGCGAGAATGCGAAGAAATATGGCCCCACGCTATCCGATCCACCGGACGGTGCTAGATTTCTCACGATGTCCCCCACCCTTCCCCTCCTCTTGCGAACGACTCTTCTCACAATGTTTCTGCTAGGATGGAATCTCCTCCACGCGGATCTCTATCGCTATCCGCAAACCTTTGTTAGTGACGATGGGAAATACATTGCGAGCTGGGGAGTGGATGGAGACGTGTTGCGGATGAAACTGGAGGCCCAGGGCACGGGTTGGATCGGCGTGGGATTCACGAATTTCATTGTGGGAAATGCGATGGACGCCTCTGACATCGCAGTCTTTAACGGAACCATCACGGAACACGACTATTGGGCTAATGGCTTTCAAATCGATCCCGATAGCTTCTATGCGGGTGATTCTAACAGCGTTCAGGATGCCTTCCGAGCGGAGGCTACCAAGACTGTTGTTGAATTTCATCGACCCCTCACGGCGAGTGATCCGGGCATTGATGTGGATCTTCGAAGTCCGTGTTATCTTGTGTGGGCCTTTCATGAGACGGAAGACGAGTTGACCTGGCATGGGATGAATCGCGGGCACTCTCACATGATGATCGATTTCAGCGCGGCCGGGCCCGTGTTTCTGGATCTGGTGACCCATCAATTCCAGCCGAACAACACGGTCCTCTTGGAATGGCAATCGGGCGCCCCGGGAACGCACTACACGATCGACTTCTCGGACGATCTGGAGGATTGGAATCCCCTCACAGGCTTTGAATCCATGCTCGCCACCTCAGCGGTCGTGCCATTGCCTGAAGAGAACCGCTACTTCCTCCGCGTGCGTCCCGTGGCGCCGGATCTATAAATTTGATAATTGAAATAGTGAGTGCATTCTGGACGAGTGAAATCTGGTCTCGTCGTGATCGCTCTCTTTCTTCTCATCGAGGGAGTTCTGGCACGCGAGGCCGATCAGGAGGGCACGGTGGCATTGTTCTTCGAGAACGACCTGTTTGCCGGCACGGACAAGCATGAGACCCATGGGACACGGATCGCGTGGTTGTCGGGTGCCCAGACGCTCGACAAGGTGCCCTTGTGGGCGGCGTGGTTGGGGAAAGCCGTGCCAGAGGAAGGCTCATTTCACTATGGCTGGTCTCTTCAGCAGGAGCTCTTCACCCCGGCGGACACGAAATCGCCAGTGTTGGTGACCGATGATCGGCCCTTTGCCGGTCTCGCAGCCGTGGGATTCTCCGCCCATCGGGTGACCCCTCGCCGCATCACGTCCATCGAAGGGGCGCTCGGGTGGGTGGGCCCTGCTGCTTTGGGAGAAGAGACGCAACGCGCGGCCCACCGCCTGGAAGGCACGGACGAGCCGGTGGGTTGGGATCATCAATTGGGCGATGAGCCCACACTCAATGTGGCCTACACCATGCGTTGGCGCGTGCATGAGCCGCGACACACGTGGTCATGGGATCTGGTGCCTCAGTTAGGCGTCGATCTGGGAAATCGGATCACTCAGGCGCATGGAACGGTGTGGCTGCGGTTCGGGAAGGGTCTTCCTTGGGGTCTGACCGATACCCACATGGGGAGCGCGAGTTATCAGGGAGCCCATGAGTCCAATGCGACACGCGTTTATGGATTTATAGGACTCCAAGGACGTGCGATCGCGCATGATATCACGCTCGATGGCAATACCTTCCGCGAAAGTCATCGGGTGGATCGTGAACCTTTGGTGGGAGAAGCCTTTGCCGGGCTCCGTTGGTGCTTCCGTGGATGGAGCTTGAGCTACACGCACGCCGTGCAAAGCGAGGCTTTTCGCGGACAATCAGGCGCAAACTACCGCGGCAGTGTCGCCTTGAGCATGACGTTCTGAGGGGGGATCGATTGCAAGACCATTGGAAGGATGTACGGTTCTTGCCATGAGAAGTCTTGGGCTTGGGCGTCTGTTCCTGTGTGCTTTGGCAGTATTGATAGGTCTTGCGGCTTATCGGCAACGGGCGGATCCCGAGAAGAAGCGGATTGAATCGCGCTACCGGTCGTTCCTGACCGCTTTGCAATCACAGGATGATGAAGCCATTGCTGCGCACTTGGCTCCCGGACCGTATGCCGACGCCGAACCGCGGTTGATGTGGATTCGTGATTGTGCTGGACCGGTGGACGATGACTGGAAGGTTTCTATTGCAGGGGACAAGGCAACCGTGATTCCAAATGCGATGGTGCACTGGCTTTACAGAATGATTCCCATTCCGGGTGGTGATGGCATCCATTTGGTGAAAGTCGAAGGCGATTGGTACTTCACCGGAGGAATCTTCATTGATTGAATGATAGGATCAGTCCGAGGCTTGAGCCTTCCATTGATCGCAAGCCTTACGCACTGACCACCCTTTCGCCTCCAAGGCACGCTTGGCCTCTTCGGGCGATGCTCCGGTGATGGCAGCGACAATCCGGACCGCTCGTTGCCGTAATTTGCTGTTCGATGGATTGAGATCGATCATATAATTACTTAACACTTTGCCAGAGTGAGTCATGGCCAGCGTGGTGATCATGTTAAGCACCAGTTTCGTTGCCGTTCCGGCACGCAAGCGGGTAGAACCGGTGAGGATTTCAGGGCCGGTGTTGGGGGCAATCACTTGATCAGGCAAGGGATGGTCGCGGTAGGCAGGATTGCAGCATAGCAGCACGGTGGTGGCACCGCGTGTCTTGGCCTCATGAAGCGCGCCCCAGATGAAGGGGGCATAGCCACTCGCGGAGACGGCCACAAGCACATCCTTGGCTTCCAAGTGCCGGCGCGTGATGGCTGAACGGCCCGCCCCTGCGTCGTCCTCAGCGCCTTCCACCGCACTCCAAAGGGCAGAGGTCCCTCCTGCCATGATCCCCTGCACCTGATCGTAGGGGACGCTGAAAGTCGGTGGGCATTCCGAGGCGTCTAACACACCCAACCGGCCACTGGTACCCGCCCCCGCGTAGACTAAACGGCCTCCCTCGGCGAAAGCCTGTACCACGCGTTCTACCGTCCAGGCAACGGAAGGGATCACCTCAGTGAGGGCGTCAGGCAAGACCTTGTCAGCCTCGATCATCAACGCAATCCCCTCGTATACAGAGAGTTCCGAGAAATGAGTCGAGTCCGGGTGGCGCTGCTCGGTTGGGGCAGCGCTCACTGGGCGCCAAGCCATGGCTTCGGTCAGGGCCTTTGCATCGTCATTGGCATCCGTTGTCACTTCCCGACCAGGCTTTGCCTCGGTGGTGGCCGTCTGGCGGGCGTGGGCGATGGCCCCCCAAACACTGGGTTGTTCTAACGGATGCACGACAGCATGCGGAAGCCGTTCCTGCAAGACTCGGCTCACCTGCGCTTGGAAATGAGGATTCTTGAGAAGAACGGCTCCATTGAAGACGAACTGCACGTGTTCGTCCTTATGGAGAAGCCGTTTGGCACAGGCAACGGCATCCTCACACAAACGCGAAGCGGCACGTTCTAACACTTCGGTGGCAATGGGATCGTTCCTCTCCGCAGCGGCAAAGACTGGGACCGCTACGCTAGCCAGGGCATTCTTGCGTGCCTCGATCGACCAATCGATGAGGTCTTCCGGCTCATTCATTTGGAGAAAGGTGAGGATGTCAGCTCCCAGACGTGGCCAGGCATTCTCCAAATCGTAGCGGCTCATCAGGGTCCGCAGCGCATCCTGCGCGATGTCGCAGGCGCTCGCGCGATCGCCCAAGACATGGCCACGTCCTCCCAGTTTCGTCGCGCTGCCGTCCCGTCGACGTCCAGTGACGCACGATCCAGTTCCGCTCAAGACCAGGACTTGGACGTTGCAGTTGGGAGCCCATTCCGTCGCTTCTAACGCTGTTACCAAATCGTCAGAAGTGGCGCAGGGGACTCCCGGCCAAACGCGGGCCACCGCTTTGCGCAAACGACGATGATCCGCCTCCACCCGGACCCCTGCCAGGCCAATGCCCACCCGCGCAGGGCGGTCGGGAAGTTTAAGGGCAATGCCTCGCAAGTGGGTTGCCATTTCACCCAAGGCCATTAACCGTAGATTGGCCGGTCCGGCCTGGAATTCCGCCACCACCTCGTCTTGAGAATTCACAAGGAGAACGGATGTGCGTGTGCCCCCGCCCTCAATTCCCAAGGTGAGATCAATGGATGAAGGCGACGAGGAACTCATAGGCGGACCTTCCCCCACCTGGTCGGTGAATCAAGGCCCGGTGCAAGCCAAGCCTGTTCCCTCTTGATCTTCGTCTGGTGAATTTCTTAGGGTTGTCGCCTTCCAGTGTTATGAAGATTCCCTCTTTCCATTCTCCTTTCACTCTTGTGGCAATGTTGTGTGGCTTGGCTGTCGGTCCCTTGGGGGCGGCGGAGATTGCGCCTAACAATCCTGCGTTGGCAGATCATCTTTTGCTTTGGTTGCGGACGCCTGATGCGTCGTTTGATGCCGAGGCTGGCATCTGGTTGGATGCGAGTGGCAAGGATCATCATGCGCAGGCCGTGGGCCTTTCCGAGGCAGGGGTGGAGTATGCGAGTGGGATGCTGGGCAGCGGCAGCAATGAGGCGATCTTTGCGCAATCCTTTAGTACGGTGGAGTTCAAGGCAGATGTCGATGATATGATGCTAGCGGAGGCGATTCACGATGGTATCGGGTTGGATCAGATCACCATCATTGCCGTCTATAATCGGGTGATGGTCGCGGGTGCCAACACTTCGATCATTCGGCCCCTAGGTTTCGGTTCATGGAAACTGGGAAACACGACGAATAATTTCAACCTCGGGACGGATCCTTCCATCCGAAAGGATAACGGAAACGTCGGTGCGAACGGTTATAGCGTGGCCCATCCGGAGGAGGGCTTCGTTATCCGAGCAGCGCGGATGGATCCTGACAATAACGTCCACGAGTGGTTTAACATTGATGGTGTCTTGACTCGCGCCCTTGAGAATGCAGGAGCGGCCTACATCACGGATACCGATAACTTTGTGCTGGGGGACCTGCGCTACGATACCAGTGATGCGTCTGATTCTGCTGATCTCTCCATCGCGGAAGTGATCGTCTACAATCGGGCTCTCACCGAGGCGGAGATCGAGGGCGTGTGCGAGTGGTTGCAAGGGCACATTGGCCAAGGGTTGGGAGGCGACGAGGCTCTCGCTGCTGAGGGCTTGATGGGGTATTGGCCTTTTGATGAAAGTGAGGGGACCTTGGCGGGTGATGTGTCAGGAAATGAGCGGCCGGCGCAGGTGCGTGCGGGGGAGCCCCAGTGGGTGGAGGGCCGATTTGGTAGTGCGTTAGACTTTGATGGTGATGATGATCTCACGGTGAGCGGCTATCATGGCGTGAGCGGGAATGCACCCCGCACGATTGCTTTCTGGCACAAGACGGATTGGGCAGTCGATGCGAGCACAGGCCTCGTGGGTTGGGGCGTGGATGCTACGGGAGAGAAATGGCACACTCGCCTGAATAACAATGCTGCTAACGGCGCCGTGGGTGCGATCCGGACGGAGATCAATGGAAGCTATATCATTGGTACGACGCCAATCAATGACGGTGAATGGCATCACATTGTGTCGGTTTATCCCGAAGGTGGCACGGTGATGGGGGACTTGAGACACTACGTGGATGGGAAACTGGAGGAGGTTAGTGGCCTCGGGAATACAACGTTGGAGGTGAATACGGCGGACGCGACGACGGGCACAGAAGTGACGATCGGCTCTCGTTTGCAGGGCACGGAGGACCACCAGTATGCGATTGGGTCGATCGATGACGTGGCGGTGTGGGATCGCGCGCTGACAGAACAAGAAATCGCTGCCTTAGCCAGTGGTCAGACGCCTTTGAGTGGCTCTGCCAAGGACCCGATCTACATTGGCCCTACGGAAGTGTCTCTAGGACAAGTGCCAGGGTTTCCGACGATGCAATCAGGCTCTTTCGAGATTCGGAATCTGGGTCGCGCGAAAGCGTTAGAAATTACTGGGGCCAGCGTTTCCGGGGGTGATGCCGACCATTTCACCATTAATACCATACCGAGCGCTGTGGCCCCGGGAGCGAATGGGATGGTTACGTTCACCTTCGATTCCCAGGGGGAGTCTGGCGGCTTTGCCACGGAGATGGTCTTCAACACGAATGATGTGGACCGCGAGAGCGTGCGCATCGCGCTCTTGGCGAACATTGTGAATTTGCAAGGTCCGGCGGCCTACTTTCGCCTGGATGACATGGCCGATGCCGAGGTGCTCCGTGATGCCAGTGGGCGCGATCGGCCAGGGATCTACGTGCCTGGGGCTGGTTCCGTTCAATGGGAACAAGAGGCTTTGGCTGGGGGGACGGCGGTGCGTTTCGCTAATGGTGGCTTTGGTGCGGTCTCAGGGGAGGTGTTAGGCGGCTTAGAGGCATTCACCCTTTCGGCGTGGGTGCAATTGGAGGATGTGGGCGGTTTCCAAACGCTGGTGGGCAAGGGCGATACACCGAATTTCGCGGTGATCAATCAAGACGGCGCGCTCACTTGGTTTGTGGATGGCCAGCCGGGGGTCGCCACGGATCCGGTGCTTACCGCTGGCGAAACGACTCATTTCGCGGTGTCCTATCGTCCGTCCACGGCAGCGGATGGTGAGGTCGTGTTCTATGTGAATGGCGAAGAAGCCGTGCGCGATCCTGCAAGTTTGGGCGTGTCCGATGATGATACAGCGGCGCTCTATTTGGGGGCGATCAATGGCAATCTCCCCATGACTGGGCTCCTGGATGAGGTGCAAGTGTATGACCGCGTGTTGGCCAGCGCGGACGTGGCCTTGCTCTTTGCCAACCCAGGACAAACGTTAGGCGATCTCGTGGCGGTCGATAGTGATGGAGATGGTGTGAGTGATGAGGAGGAAGCGGCGCTGGGAACGGACGCTTTGGCGGCGGATAGTGACGGCGATGGCCTTGAGGATGGGCGGGAAGTGAATGAGACCCTCACCGATCCTACCAAGACCGATTCGGATGGCGATCAGTGGCCAGATGGAGTGGAAGTTGGTCTGGGCTTGGATCCGAATGACGCTGCCAGCGTGGGACGTTTGCCAAGTTTGCCAGCGATCGCTCCGGAGTCCTTTCATGTGATCGAGGCGTTGCCGACCTTCGATGGAAACCGAGACACGGAAGACGTGACGTTCCGAGTATTCATCGATTTCGAGGCCAACATCGATGCGGGGCGCCAGGTGATCTTTGAGACGGGCGGCGGGACCATTGGTCTTTCCGTCGTCTATGAAGAGGGCAGTGAAGTGGTCATGCGCGCTTCGGGTTCTGGTGGCTTCGAATTGTCGACGATCCGCTATCCTCTTTCACAAGCGTTGATCGATGCGGGAGAGGTGGAAGTGATCTTCACGTTTGATGTCGAAGATGCTGACACTTTCTCAACAATCTCGCTCTTTGTGGGCGAGGCCTTGGTGGGAAGGGTGAGCAAGGATTTGGGCGGAGACTGGACGGGATCCAACGGTGCCTCGTTCGGCGCGGCCAGCGGGAGCATGGCGGGCACGGGCATGAACACGACGATTGGGGGCGTCGACTTTGTTTCCGGGACGATCAATCTCGAAACGGGTCTCTCCTTCTTCAGTGGGACACTCTTTGATTTGTTGGGTGATGACGACAACGATGGGATCGATGACGCCTGGGAACTGAGCTATTTCCCCAATGATCTCGCCATGCTCGGGGCGGAGACGGATGTCGATGGCGATGGTCTCCAAGACCTCGGCGAGTTTCGCAATGGCACGGATCCCACCCAATCCGATACGGATGGCGACGGCTTATCTGACGGCGATGAGGTGAATGGCGACCCCGCGTCCAGTCCGATTCTGGTGGATACCGATGGGGATTCGCTTTCTGATAGTCAAGAAAGAATGTTAGGCTCCAATCCCACCAGCGCCGATTCCGATGGCGATGGGTTCTCGGATGGTTGGGAGGTGGATCAAGGAACGGATCCTGCCGACGCTGCGTCTCAACCGGACGATCCGTTGGGTGAGCCCACGCTCGTTTATTCGGAGCCCGGTGCCTACGACTCGCTGGATGGGGCGTTCAGCACACAGGATGCGACCTTTCGGGTAGCCATTGATTTCGAAGCCAAGGCCGACGGGGCTCGGGAAATGATCTTCGAATCGGGTGGAGGCACGGTAGGCCTGGCAGCGGTGTATGAGGCGGGGAACAAGGTTGTCTTGCGGGCGGCAGGCAATGATGGCCTCACCGTCCTCACTCTTGAATATACCCTTACCGATTCCCAATTGGCCGCTGACCTGATCGAAGTGGCCTGGCAAGCCGATGTCGATGACGGCAATGGCGGTTCTCGCTTGGCACTCTTCGTGGAGGGTTTGGAAGTGGCTGGGGAAGCGTCCACGGAGATCGGCGGGGATTGGAGTGGCTCCGATGGGAGCACCTACGCAGCCGCAAGCGCTTCGTTTGCCGCTGCGGGCGGAAATGTGGCGTTGGATGATGCCATCGCGTTCGAATCGGGATCGATCGGTCCTCTCAGATTCTATTCCGGGACGCTCTATGCACCTGATGATGAACCGGTCGAGCCTGGTGACGAGCCATTGCAAGTCACCGCCATCGTGCGCTTGGCGAATGGCAACATCCGTTTGGATTGGAATGGAATCGGCGGCCAGACCTACGCCGTGGAGTATTCGGAAGCCCTCACCGAGAATTGGAATGCGATTGCCACTGGGCAAATCACGTCATTTGAAGACAGTGACGCCTCTCGTGTGACGAACAGCGCGGGATTTTACCGGATCCGACAAGAGTAGAGGGGCGAGTGACTTGCAAACCTTGAAGGTGAGCCTTCCTTAAAAGCGCTGATTCCTTAGGGAGTTATAGAAATCTTTCTGTGACGTCTTGAGTTCTTTCACGTAGTCATAAGGTAGAGAGGCCTCCCCCGCCCCTCTGCCGATGGATCCCAGATCAACCCCGACCCCATGTCTCATCTTCTCGATTCTATGTATTTGATCAAGTTGGCCTCGGCCATCGTGATTGGACTCTCTGCTGGTATGTTCCTGCGCTGGTCTGTGCCAGCTCTTTGCAAAGTTGCCCGCCGTGATCGGCGCGTGGCTCGCTAGGGCAAGCGGTCTCACTCCACAGTGTGGTTCACGCGAACCCGGTAGAGTCCCTCAGCTTGAGGAGATTCTGGGGTCACGGTCACCGTTTCAAAGCCTTCCCGCTCTGAGGGAATGGTGCGGTCTGTGACCGGAATCCACTGCCGTGTGTTAGGGTCGAATACCTCCGTCACGACAGTGATCTGTTCGGGTAGAGCTGCCCGGCGTGCGTAGGCGATCTCGACATTTCCATCGGTCCCCACGCGAACGCTTGGCAGGATGGACGCGGTGTCTTGTTGGCCCGGATTTCCTCCAAGCGCGTATTCCAGAACATTGGCCACGCCGTCGCCGTCGGGATCCGCGTCGAGACCCACAATCGCGGGATCGTCTCCGAGGGCGGCCAATTCCTCACGGAGCCATTCCGCCACCTCTGAAGTGAGGGTGGGAGCAGTCCGAACGTAGAGGACCTCGAAAAGGCTATCGAAATCGAGGGGATCCGAGTTGGGATTGAATTGAGCCGCGATGAGCAGTCCGCCATCGTGATCATCGCGTCCAAGCAAACGGACGAGAAGGGGAAGCACACCCTCGATGGGTTCGGAACCATCCACGATCACGCGGGTGCCGGACTCGGTCCATTCGTAGATTCCAGTGAGGAAATTGTTATTGCGATCGATCGAGAGGCCAGAGAAGACCACAGAGTTTCCTAACACTTCGGCGGCATTGAAATCGATGAAAGTGAATTCGGGATGGCCAGGAACGGGCAACGTGGTTTCGTGAATGACTTGGAACGGCGCATTCGGATCGGGCGAGAAGAGGAGTGCTTGAGCAGACCAACCTTCGCGAAAGCCGCCATCTCCCAAAGCCACCGTGCTCTGGGCCGCTGCATGACTCGGGCTGATGTCCAAGACGTCGACCGTCGTATAGGTGATGGACCGGTCCGTGGGCGACGAAATAGGGGACTTCTCGTTCTGCCACAGTGCTGTAGGCGTGGCACCGGTTCCCGTGGTATCGATATTCCACCAGCCTCGATCCGAATAAGGCTCCGTGTCGATGACGACCAGGGCTCGTCTTCCATTGAAATAGTAATCGCCCCCCTTGATGAAATCGACTTTGGCCCCTCCTGCTAGGGAGTTCCCTTCGGAAAGCACCCGCCGCGTGTTTCCCGCCGAATCGATCAAATGAAGTTCGGGCTGAACTTCAAGGGAGCGTCTCATCCAAACCAGCGTGTGGCGATTGCTCGCGAGGACTCCGCTCGCAGGCCAGTCGTATTGGGCGCTTTGTGAGGGAAACGGATCGATCCCTGTGTCGAGGTGCCATTGATAGAGGACAGATCTTTCAGGAAGTTCGTGACCACTGCGAATCAGCACTTGGGGTTGCGCGCCACCGGCCAGGGAGATGCTCGTGGGTCCATGGTCCAGATCATCAAAGTTCATCTGGCGACTGCTTTGACCCGGGAGCGGTGTTTCGTTGTCGGCAATCTTCGTCAACTCCGCGCCATCCCAGAAGAGCACGTGGGTGCCAGGGTTGCCCGACGTCGTCTCCAAGCAGCGCAAGATGAAAGCCACGTCGCCTTGATCCATGACCGCAGCGTTAAATGTGTTCAAGCCCTCACAGAGAACACCGGGACTTCCCGGAATGGGATCATTGGTTCGCATGATCGGCGTGAGCGTTTGGCCAAAGACTGCGGGGCCTGTGGTCGTCAGAACCAATGTGAGGAGCGAAAGACGACGAAGGAGAGGGACCATACATCACGCTAGCGAGGGACCCCAAGGTGTTCTCCGCACATCTTTGCCTGGACCGGGCAGGAGTTTATTTCCTCCCAGCATGGCGGACGACAAGCCATGCCGCAGCGGCCCCAAACGCGCTGCCAAGCCAATCCGCGATCATGTCATGCAGGTCACAGGTTCGGCCGACCGGGATCTGAAGGACTTCATCCACGACTGCAAAGACGGCCAGGATGACCAGGGAAGTGCGCCATTTCGCCGGCCCCCGCCAAAGGCTGAGTAAGAAGGCGAGCCCGGCGTATGCGAGGAAATGGATGACTTTGTCAGAGCCTTGCTTCAGAACGCCCGAAGGTACAGGCACATGGGTGCCCAGAAAGAGCGCGGTCCAGTAGATCGCGAGGAGCCAGCCAAGAGGTCGTTTGGAGAGACGCACCGCGAGACGATGGGCAGGTCGTCCTTGTGCCTCAAGCGCTGTTTGTTTGGAATCCTTGTCTTGGGGTGGCAGATCGCCTACCAACGGGGATGCCATCCTTCCGCACACCCCTCATTGCGCTCCTTTCGCTGTTGCCCTTTCTATCGACCCCAGCCGAGGAGCGTTCGCCGAATGTCGTGCTTGTCCTAGTCGATGACCTTGGGTGGATGGACCTCAGTTGCCAAGGATCACCCATCTACCACACGCCTAACATCGATCGCTTGGCGAGCGAAGGCATGCGATTCACGCAAGGATATGCCGCCTGCGCCGTCTGCTCACCCACCCGGGCGGCCGTGCTCACAGGGCGCTATCCACACCGTGTTGGGGTCACGGATTGGATTCGGTCCCGTTTCCAAAGGGGAGACCTGGGAACACCCGAGCGGAACCCCACGGCCTACGTTGGTGGCAAGAATCGCCGTTTGCTCTGTCCTCCCAACCCCTATTGGATGGAGCATCACGAAATCACCATCGCCGAAGCGTTAGGCGAGGCCAAGGACTATCAATCTGCTTATATCGGGAAATGGCATCTAGGGGATCCCGAGTGGTTCCCCACGAAACAAGGCTTCACAGAGAATCGGGGCGGATGCGATTATGGCCAACCACCTTCTTACTTCGATCCGTACAATCAACCCAATGGTCGCCATGAAACCCTCCGTGAAGGCATCTACAAGCTTCCCGGTCGCAAGAAAGGCGAGTACCTCACCACGCGCGAAGCCGATGAAGCTGTCGCGTTCATGAGAGAATGGAAGGACAAACCCTTCTTCATTCAATTAGGCCATTACGCTGTCCACACACCCATTCAGGCCATTCCTGAGGAAGCCGCACGCTACGCCGGATTGGCCCGCACGCCCATCCAGGCCAAGTACGCGGCCATGGTGGCTTCGGTCGATCAAGCCATGGGTCAAGTGTTAGATGTGCTGGAAGAACTCGAGTTGGAGGAGCGCACCATGATCCTCTTCACGAGCGATAACGGTGGGCTCGACAACAACGGGCGACCCACTGAGAACGCCCCCTTGCGGAGCGGGAAAGGCTACGCCTACGAAGGCGGCATTCGCGTGCCCTTCCTTGTCCGCTGGCCCGAAAAGATCCCTGCAGGAAGCGTCTCGCACGAGCCCGTCTCATCGATCGATCTCTTTCCCACCATTCTTGAGGCCTGTGGCGTCGCCATCCCCACCTCGCGCCCTATTGACGGACTTTCCCTGCTCGACCACCTCCAGACAGGCGGAGAAGCTTTGTTAGGACGTCAACAACTTTTCTGGCACTTTCCCCACTATCGCCACGCTCCAGGTCCCTACTCCATTATCCGTGAAGGCGATTGGAAATTGATCCATTTCTGGGAAGGACCGCGGGAACTTTACGATCTGCGAAAGGATCTGGGAGAAACGAAGAACCTCGCCAAGGCAATGCCCGAGAAGGTGAATCAGTTAGAAGCATCGCTCCTGCTCGCCTTGAAATCGCAAGAGGCCAAGCTCCCCAGAGAGAATCCTGATCACGTGACGAAAGGAAAGTAGTGCCTTCATCGTGGAATCGCGCGATGAGCCATGGTAATCGCGTTACGCTAGGACCTGAATCAAAGGTCTAGATGGTAATATCTTGTCTGTATTGGCGGACTGCATGAAATAATCGTAGGATCACTCTAATGAGGCTTGGAAAGCTTCTGATAGATCTCGAAATGCTTCGTCATGCTCCCCGCAGCTGCGAGAGATTGATACATATACATATACATATACTTTTCCATGTTTCGTTGAGAATTTGAAATTATCCCATTGATCAAGGTCGTGTTCAGCGAAGCGTCGCAGATATCTGATCATTTGACGAAATTCGTCGTCATCCAGTCTTGTTGTTCTGTTATTAGGAAGTGCCATTCATAAATGGTGTTAGCGGTTTGCAGAAGATGCAGACGGAAGCCCCTGACACAACCACTTATGGTCGTGCCAGGGGCTGGGGGTGGTGCCATCCGATGGAGGAGGTGGATGGTTGGTGACTCCTCAATCGATCGGTCGTAGGCGGAAGAATTGGGTGGTGGCAGCTTCTTGAGAGAGGATGATGGTGTCTGTTCCCGTGTAAGTGTCGATGATTTGCCAGGATCCTGGCGTGAGGTCAGTGGAGCGTTCCAAGGCGATACTGGCCTCGCTTTCTGCTTGGAAGCGGATGTGGTAACTGCCGTCGGGTTGCCGTTCAAAGGCCACGATCTTGAGGGCGATGGGATCGCGATTCGGTTCAGGTCCTTCGTGAGGATTGCTCCCAGCGAGGAACTCTTGCGCGTTGGTGAGCCCATCTCCGTCGGGGTCGGCGTCGCCGTGGCCTTGGGGATCACTGAGGCCAAAGTGCGTCACCTGCCAGGCGTCGTCGACGCCATCGTCGGCGTATGGACCGAAGTCGTCGTCATCGACATTACGGATCTGAACGATGCCCAACGTTTCGAGCGTGCCGATCTGCGCGGTGATCGTGACCTCGCTATCCGCGTGCACCGAGGAGGCTTGGAGTTCCGTGGGCCCGGTGGGTGAGGCGATGGTTCCGGGTCCGTCGGTTTCCCATGCGACCTGATCGTTGGAAAAAATCGGACTGAGGGAGTCGTCGTCGTTTTGATAGAGCAGTTCCAATGGCAGGGCAGCTTGCTCATCCATCGCGGTGGCGGGAGCGACAAGCTGGAGTCCTATGACCTGAATGTGCTGGGCTTCTAAGCCGTCTCGCATGCTTGGCGATCGATGGGGTACGGTCTCAGGCGCTTTCTCGGAAAGGTAGCTAAGGCTCTGATAATGAGCGCTTTGGCACATCCCGCCACCGAGTTGGTTGCTCCCTGTTGCTTTGTGGGTGTAGTTCGTGCTGGAGGCGTGTTCCCCGTCGGCCCCGGCCAGCGTGGCGAGGGCGAGGAGGGTGGTCAGACCTTGGGATTTGGGCACTTTCATGGCGTCTTCTTCTTTGGGCGTTTTCGCAATGGCTGCGTTTCTTGGTTAGTGGGTGCTGACGGGAACCACGGCTTCTGGCTGAGCACCGACGAGGGCCATGACTTTTGCCAATTGCGCCTCTAGGGCGGCGACGCGCTTGGTTTGCGCCTTCATGGCGGCTACGTCGGCTTCCAGTTGTGCAATCTGTGAGGATTGATCGGCGAATACCTTGGCGTAAGCATTCGTGCCCAAGCCCACGATGATCTTCACATACTTGAGGCCGGATTCGTCTGAGTCTGCCCAGGACACGCCGACGACTTTGTTGAGCTGCTCAGCGGTGATGGTGTCGGGAGAAACCGCTTTCCCGCTTCCGTCTTCGGCTCCCGTGGGGACAATGTAGTCGCCTTTCTTCACGGGACCGACCACCTTGACGGGGACCTGTCCCATGAATGCGACCTTCTCGTAGAGGTCGTGATCACGTTCTGGCATATTCCCCAAGACGATGGGTCGGTAGGAGATAACGAGGACCTGATCGGCGCCTTTCGTGGTCGTCGAGATCTTGCCTCCGAAGACGCCCACGATGTCCCCAGCGTGCATTTCTTGTGCGGGATCCATCCGCTCCAACCATTCGGCGTAGTCGCCAGAGCCGGATTCGTAGGTGACGCCGGAGCCTTCGAACGCAATCTGGCTGCGGATCATGGCGGCGCAAACGGGGTCGTGAAAGAGGCGCCAGGCTTTCTTTAGCAGGTCGAGGTCATTGCCAAATTCTTTTAGGAGGGCATTAAGACGGTCTTGGTTGAGCCGAATGCTCAGATCGCGTAGCTCGATGGGCAGGTCGTTGATGGCGGGCAAGCGTCCACCCTCAGCGATGACGGTGGGTAGTTCGCCAGGATCAAGTGAGACTTTGGGAAGGGTGCCAGGATTGAAATCGAGGGTCGGCAAACGACCACCTTCTAAGGACAAGCTGGGCAGTTGACCGCGGTTGAAGTTGACCGAGGGCAATTGGCCGCGATTGAACGTGACCTGGGGAAGTTCCCCAGGATCGACGGTCATGCTCGGCAGCCGGCCGGGATCCAGGGTGGGTGCGGGATTGAACGAGAGGCCCGGCAGGCGACCGCGGGAGAAGTCAATGTCAGGGAGTTCTCCGCGACTGAAGCTGAGGGAGGGCAAGGCACCATCTTCAAAGGTCAAGCTGGGTAGGCGTCCAGCATCAAACTCTGGCTGTGGTAGGCGTCCGGGGGTGAAAGCAATGCTAGGGAGTCTCCCATCATCAAAGGTGATGGAGGGCAATTCGCCACCTTCCAACCGCACGGTGGGCAGGGCACCTGGATCAAACCAGTCCTCATTCTGCTCGATCTCAAGATGGAACTCAAATAGGCCGAGCGAGGTGAGAAACGTTTCTTCTAACTCCTTCACCAAACGCATGACGAGTTCAAGATCACTGTCAGACATGCCCTCGATGCGTCCGGCAATCTGATCCTCACCGTTGTAGAAGGTCATGAAGTTGTTCGAATGATTGACGGCACCGTTGCGATCATTCTCTAGCATCACGGCGATTCCGTTTGTGTTGGGACCATTGTTAGCGTTCTTCACGAACATCACGTGATTCTCGGGGCTCGATCCGGCTCGGACGGCGGCTTCGACGTGCAGGGGTGCGCGCGGTTCGCCCGATTGGCCGCCCACGTGGAGAGACGCGGTCGTGGCAGCTTCGGCTTCGAGTGCCTCGGCCTTCACGAGCGGGCTTTCCACACTCTCGGCCGTGAGATCGCTAGGGAGATCCTCATTGGTGATGGAGATTTCGAGCACCTCTGGATCGAGTTTGTCGGCTGAGATCGCGCCATCGGCGATCATTTCCGAGGTGATGGCACCGGCCTCCACACTGCCAGCCTTCATGGCGTAGCCAACCGAAGTGAAGGGCTGATCCGGCGACAACTGCTGGATGCCATTGGATCGGTCATCGAACCAAACCCGCAGATGAACGTCGTCCGTCTCGAAGACGTCCTTGGGAATGGCCGTCATGTTCGCCACGGCTTCGTCGCCCAGGACGATTCGATAGAAGCCATTAGAAACATCGATGGCGACGGCGTCGGCTGGCTGTTGGCCGTCGCTACTGGTACCATCGTTGCTCCAATAGGTGGTGTCTCCGGCAGCATTGACGAGAGCGAACCGAAATTGACCCGTTCCCGTGTAGTTCACCTGATCGACAGTGATACGGCCGTGGTGGGTGAGGGCTTCGGGGACGGCGAGCAGGGGGCCAGCGGTGAGGCCGATGAGAGAAGCGAAGATGAGGGATCGGAAGGTCAGTTTCATGGGATGAGCGTGTTGATTTCACGCCTTCCTTCCGGAACACCGACCCAAGGTGACGCGATCGATGCAGGAAAGTAACAGTTTCAGGCTATCGAGCCGTCTACCCTTCTTCAGGGTTATGGGAGGGGCAGATGCCTGAAGTATTTGCATTGTGTTGGTTATTAAATTAGTGGAAATTCAATCAAACGACCATGAACAAGACCTCTCGTAGACATTTCCTGAAAGATAGCGGCTTCGTTGCTGCTGGGTTCATCGGACTGGAGCGCTTTCTCCAATCCGCTCACGGCGTGACTCAGAAATACGGAAACCAAGTCGAACGGTATGGAAAGCTGATCCCCGATCCCAAGCGCATTCTCGATCTTCCCGAAGGCTTTACCTACGAGGTGGTGTCCATCACTGGGAACGTGATGACGGATGGCTTGCGAGTGCCAGGACGACCGGATGGGATGGCGGCCTTCGCGGGTAAGAATGGCAGGGTCGTGCTCGTGCGGAACCACGAGTTGGACGATAATCAGACTTTCGGAAGCCCTTTCGGTATCATCAACGAGTTGTTTGAGAAGGTCGATGCCAAGCGAGTGTATGATGGCGGTTTAGGTGTGCGTCCGCAGATTGGTGGCACCACAAACGTGGTCTATGATCCGGTGAAGCGCCGGGTAGAGAAGCAGTTTCTGAGTCTTGCGGGAACCGCTCGCAATTGTGCCGGTGGCCCGACGCCGTGGAACACATGGATCACGTGTGAGGAGACGGTGATCCGACCCGAGACCGCAGAGGAGAAAGCTAAGAAAGCCGAAGACAAGGAGTGGGAAGAACGCCGTGCGCGCAAGAAACGGCGCGAGGCGCGGAAGAAGGCCAAGGCCGAGGGCAAGAAGGTGAAGCGCAAGAAAGAGAATGCTAAGAAGGGAGGGGGCGATAAGAAGAAATCGAAGGAGCCCGAATACCTTCTGGAGCCGCACGGTTACAATTTCGAAGTTCCAGCCACCTCAGAAGTTGGCCTTTGTGAGCCGATCCCGCTCAAAGACATGGGGCGTTTCAATCACGAAGCCGTGGCGGTCGATCCCAAGAGTGGCATCGTGTATCAGACTGAAGATCGGGACGATGGCCTCGTCACGCGTTTCATCCCGAAAGAGCCAGGTAATCTCAAGGCCGGCGGCACGCTTCAGGCACTGGTCGTGAAAGAGAAGAAATCGTGTGATACGCGGAACTGGCCCACCACAGGCGAGGAGAAGATTCCGGTGGGAGAGCCTATGCAAGTCGAGTGGATGACATTGGAGAATGTCCACAGCCCAGGCGATACCTTGCGCAAGGACGCCTTCAAAGCCGGAGCCGCCATCTTCGCTCGCGGTGAAGGGATGTGGTATGGGAACGGCGTCATCTATTTCGCCTGCACGAGTGGAGGCATTGCGGAATCCGGCCAGATCTTCACCTATCGCCCCAGTCCCGTGGAGGGGACCGAAGCCGAAGCGAAGGAGCCAGGCATCCTGACACTTTATTTGGAGCCGAACGACAAGAATCTGTTAGAATATGGTGACAATCTTACCGTAGCTCCGTGGGGAGACGTCGTCCTTTCAGAGGATGGGGCCAAGGAACAGTATATCCGTGGAGTGACACCGGACGGTGAAATTTATACCTTGGCTCGCAGCGCCTATTTGGGGAATTCGGAAATGTGTGGGGTGTGCTTTGCCCCCAACCATCCTACTCTCTTCGTCAATATCCAGAACCCAGGCATCACGTTAGCCATCACGGGTCCGTGGGACAAGTTGGCTGAGGGCAAGAAGCGCAAGGTCTGAAGGTGTCTCTTGTCTTGAGGTGGGCGCGTCGGTAGGATCCCCTTCATGAACGCGCGCCATCTCTGTTCGCTCGCCCTGGCGGGAGCCTGTCTCGTCGCCAGCCCTCTCTCGGCACAAGAACCTCAGGATCAAGCGGTTCTGGAGGCGTATTCGCGTGCCATTGAGGAACGTCCCGAGGAGGTGGCGGCGCGGGTAAAGCGGGGCTTGCACTACCTCTGGCGCACTTTCGACTACGAGAAGGCGCTCGCCGATTTCGACGCGGCATTGGCATTGGATCCTAGCAATGTCACGGCGCTGATTGGGCGAGCCGATGTTCGCACGGGCTGGGATGCCCGTTTCTATCACCCTAAGAATGCGAAGGCGGATGCAGATCGCGCTCTCGCATTGGCTCCCGAGGAATCCGATGTGCATCGGATTCTGGGTGATCTGCCAGGGCATCCCGGGATGGGACGTCCAGAGGATTCGCTTCGTCACTACAAGCGTGCGATTGAGTTAGACCCTAACAATCTCCTTGCGCAGATCGGTCTCGCCTATACTTACAGCAAAGAGGGGACAGCTTTTCACAGCAAGGATCGGGCTTTTGTCCACGCGCGGAATGCGTTGCAGATTGCCCCTAACGAAAGTCTAGCACTTGAGACCTTAGGAGATTTGTTAACCAATGAGAAGACGACGCGGAGCGATGGGCTGCGCATGCTCAACAAGGCGGTGCAAATGAATGACCAGAGCGTGGGAACCTTTCTTGCGCGCGGCTATGCGAACCTCATTTGGTCGATGGAGAAGGAGTGGGAAACCATCCTCGCGGCACTGCAAGAGCAGGACTTAGACATCGGTGATTCCATTCGCGGGAACGATGCCGCCTTCAAGAAGGCGCTGGGGGCGTTGGATCCAGAGAAGAGCCGTTATCTCCGAGCAATCCACGATTTCGAGCGTGCGGAGGCCTTGTGTCCTCACAGTGACGATGTGTGTTCTGCCAAAGCCTACGCCCTTCAGAATTTCCCGGGCCAGGAACGCGCGGCCTTGCATTACTACAATCGGGCTGTCGAGTTGAATCCGCACGATGCGAGCTCCCTCATTGAGCGGGCGGAATTCCTCATCAATCAGCCGCAATTGATGATCAACCCGAAGGATGTGCCAGCAGATGCCGAGGTGGATGCCGCCCTTATGGGAGAACTCATCGCCAAACAGTTTGGGCCTGTTTCCAAGACTTTGGAGGCCGATTTGACGAGAGCATTGGCGATTGAGGAATCGGATCAGGCTTACTTTCTTCGGGGTTCCCTTCGCGGTTCAGCCCTTCGGGACTACCAGGGCGCAATAGCCGATCTGAGCAAGGCGATCACTCTCAACCCTCTGGAGATGACGTATTACGAGGCGCGGGCCTCGGTCCATGAGGTGTTTGGGCATGATGAATTGGCGCAGAAGGATCGCGATCGCGTTTCGAACTTCTCCGAATTGGATTGAGGAGAAATCAGGCCTGGCGCAAAGCGGTGATGGCTGCGGCGCGATCAGGCGCTTTGAAGATGGTGGTTCCCGCCACCAAGACGTTGGCTCCGGCCGCCGTCGCGTCCACGGCCGTCTCGGCATCAATGCCTCCATCCACTTCAATGTGATAGTGGAGGGATTCTTCCGCGCGTGTGGCGGCAGCGGTTTGAATTGTAGGAAGCGTTTCGCGCATGAACGCCTGGCCACCAAATCCCGGGACCACGGTCATCACTAGCAGAAGATCGATAAGGTGGATGTGAGGCCTAACGGTTTCCCAATCAGTGCTTGGGTTCATGGCTAGCCCTACTTTTAGATCGGCTTCGCGAATGGCACGTAGAGTGGCGGCCACATCGTGGTCCGCCTCCACATGCACGGTGATGCCATTGGCTCCTGCGTCCGCAAACCGACGCCAATAGTGGTCGGGCCGCGAGATCATGAGGTGGACGTCGAAGAAGAGTTGAGTGTGCGGTCGGAGTGCTTTCACGACACCGGGTCCGAAAGAGATATTGTCCACGAAATGGCCATCCATGACGTCAAGATGAAGCCAATCGCCGCCGGCTGCTGCGGCTGCTGCGGCTTCGGGACCGAATTGACTGTAATCAGCGGCCAGAATCGAAGGAGCGATGATGCGAGGAGGAACGGCATTCATGCCGTTAGAGTAGGCCAATGCGGCTCACATTCACCAAATCAATCGTGCGATGCGCACGAGAGCGTCATTGATGAGATCGGTGGCATTGGCGAACCAGCTGAGGAGATAACTGCGGAAGGAGATGCTCTCGGATGCCCAGGTGAGGAGGGCCATCACGATAAGACTGTTTACCAGAAGGATGACCAGGAGGGAGAGAAGGGTCCCATTCATGCGTAAATCAGGCTGATCTCGGGTCAGCATGGACACTGTGTAATAGATGTGCATCGCCCAAGTGACTCCAATGAGGGTGTAGAGGAGATAGAGTGGTTGCACGAGCAGGCCAGCCAGCTGGAAGGTGGCGCCGAGATCGACGAGGAGGCCTGCCGCGAGGAAGCCAGAGGCGGCGAGCACGGTGTAGAAGGGGACGAAATAGGGTGATAGGGAAATGAGCCAATTCGTCTTATCGGTGACGACATGGCCACCAGCGATGGAGACTCGGATATCGCCATAAACCTTTCCACCGCAGAGGTAGATGAAGACCACATGGGTGAGTTCGTGGCCGAAGACATAAAGATAGAGGAGCGTGTCACTGAATCCCCATAGGAGGAGGGGTAGGATGGCGACGCCGAGAGCAAAGAAATAGGCCGGAGCCGTCGTCCAGAAACGGTAATCCTGTACCAGACTGATACTTTGGATAAATGTCAGTGCAGTGACAACGAGTAGATACGTCAGCAAAGCACTGACGGCGAAACGGAATGCCGAGGGAAAGAATCCCTGCGCGGGCTCGGGAACGTTCTCGGTGGGAGCAGTCCGTTTCTTTCGCGCCGCTTTCTTGCGGGGAAGCGCCTTCTTCTTGGGAGCAGCGCGTTTCTTGGCCGCTCCCGTTCGTTTCTTCGCAGTGTGCGGTTGCCTGGGAGGAGCCTTGAGCGGTTGCTTGCGGCGAGTTGCCATGGAGGCAGCTCCTATGCCCGACTCACATATTGGCCCGTGCGTGTGTCCACTTTCACGCGATCGCCCTCTTTAATAAATAGCGGTACCTGGATCTCTTTTCCGGTTTCCAAGGTTGCCGCTTTGGTGGGATTGTTAGCGGTATCACCCTTGATCCCCTCGGGGCTATTGGTGACTTCAAGCTCGACGGTGGGTGGAAGCTCCACGCTCACGGCTTTGCCTTCTACAAACAGCACTTCGCAGGCGAGGTTCTCGATGAGCATATCTTCGGAACCCTCTAACAGAGCGGCAGGAAGCTCCACCGTCTCGTAGGTTTGGGTATCCATGAAGAAGAAGCCCGAGGGATCACTGTAACTGAATTCGAGCTTCTGCCGATCCGTGTTGATGATCTCAACCTTCTCACTAGCAGCAAAGCGGAGATCTTTAGATTTGCCGGAAGCGAAGCTCCGCATGATCACCTGGACGAATCCAGCGCCCTTCCCAGGGGTTCGGTGCTCGACTTCCAAGAGGACCCCAGAGTCCCCTTTGTACTTGATAGCTTTTCCTCGGCGGAGATTGGTAGCGACAACGGTGACGACGGGCATGAGAATAACGATCAGTTAGGGGTGAACCCCTAGAGAGGAAACCGCCACTTCAAAAGGAGAATCTTTCGAAATCCGCTACTCGCCCTCTTTCTGAAAGATCGCCGTGCCGGTGTCGGCCTGCAACTCATGCAATTCGAGCAGTTGTTGGGCAATGATGGCTCGGAGCCGCTTGTTCTCGTGTATCAGGCGCTCCAACTCGGAATTTGCGGTGCTCGGAGAGGGTGGGGCGACCTGTCGATTGCCTGGGATCGTGGCAGGCGTTTCCGATGATGAGGAAGCGCCATCGAACTGAAGACCCAGGAAGCGCTCCAAGACTTTGCTTTCGATCCGCCATCGACCACCGATCTGAATTCCAGGAATGCGGCCTTCGCGCAGGTGTTGGTAGAGGGTCGGCCGGGGGATATTCAAGTAGTCGGCCGCTTGAGAAACAGTGAGAAGTCCAAGTGATTTCGTTTCCATGGTGGTTGATTTGGAAGTGGCTTACAGTTGTTCGCTGCGAAGGCGAGCGAGTTCCAAAAGCTGATCGGCCACCAGCACCCGCAAACGCGCATTCTCTTCGCGTAAAGCGGTGAGGCGGTCGTCGTTGTTCTCTCCCGAGGAGGGTGAGGCAGGCAACCCATCTGCCTCTCTGCTTACGTTCTGCATGATGGGTTCCCGAGACGGCGCAACCCCGCCTCGCTTCGCACTCCCGATGAATTGATTCAACTTATCCTGCTCGATGCGCCAGCGTCCCCCGATCTGGATGCCAGGGATGTGCCCCTCACGCAAATGCTGATACAGGGTTGGGCGTGGGACATTCAGATACTCAGCGGCCTCCGCGACGGTCATTAAACCAAGCTTCTTCATTTACTCACGTTGGTAGCTTTTCGTTCTGAGATCAATGAAAATTACCACTAATTTTAGACGTTTCCGTATTTCCCGCTCTATGGAGATGATGTCCAGCCCTTCCATAACCGGGATCACGAAGAGGCCATACAGGGGTTCTTCCGAGCGATAATCCTATCATTGATTGTGAGTATAATGATAGGACGTTGAGGTAGGAGGCTAACTAAAACTCGTTTAAAGTGCTTTCAAACAGTGTGTTGTCAATTTCACTAAGGACGGATGAGAAAGCTTCATCCGTAAGCGCTGGTGCTCCGATGAGAGGCGATTCCATGGTGAGTTGGACCCATGAGCGGCATCCGCCATAGCGTTTCTCGAACGGAATCACGTGAGTGGGCTCCATTTGAAAGGCGCGCACGACAGCTAGATGAAGCGCTGGCGCCTCGCCGTAGGTGAACCGTTCTTTCAAAACCTCTGGTTTCCAGATGTGGAAGCGCTCCAACCGCTCCACGTCAGCCCAGGCCGTCAAAACGGCATAGCGCTCGACTCTACAGAATGCGCCCAGATGCACGTCCGTCCTTTCTGCTGGTTCTTCGACAGGCGACGCGACCTGATGACGGATGCCTTCATACTGAGCGTGGAAGAAAGTCGGGAAGAGGACGAATTCTTTGTGTTGAAAGGCAAATCCTTGGCGTCCCTCGGCGATGCCGCCCTTGCGTAGAATGAGGGTCTGTTGTCCTGAGGCGAGGGCTTCGCAGATCACATGCCACTCTTTGAAGGCGATGAATGGTGGGAGAATGGTTGTCGACATCTTTGGGTGCGACAATCCTTCCAGGAGTTAGGGTGTGCAAGTGTGTTCCACGTGGAACAGGGACACTCATTCGATCACATGTTTACCTATCCCAAAGTCTATGATGTCCTGGTCGTCGGGGCTGGCCATGCCGGTACTGAGGCCGCGCTCGCTGCGGCTCGATTGGGCTGTGAGACCGCCATCCTCACGCAGAATCTCGACACCATCGGTCAAATGTCCTGCAACCCGGCAATTGGAGGTTTAGCCAAGGGCCACATGGTTCGCGAGATCGATGCTTTGGGTGGCATCATGGGGAGAAATATCGACGCAACGGGGATCCAGTTTCGCATGCTCAACGCTGCCAAGGGCCCGAGTGTCCGTGCTCCCCGGGCGCAGGCCGATAAGAAGTCGTATCAATTTCGACTTAAGTGGATCTTGGAGTCGACCGACCACTTGGATCTTCATCAAGGCAATGTCTCGGCTTTGGTGGTCGAGGGCGATGCGGTGAAGGGTATCGAGACATCCTTGGGTCTCCGGATTCGTGCTCAAAAGGTGATCATCACGACCGGCACTTTCATGCGCGGTCTTCTTCATGTCGGGATGCAGAATCAGAAAGGCGGTCGCATGGGAGACGCACTCTCAACGCTTAGTGATCATTTGAAACATCTCGGGTTCGCTGTCGATCGTTTCAAAACGGGCACGCCTTGCCGGCTTCACGGTCGCTCTATCGACTTCTCCAAGTGTGAGCGCCAAGACGGGGATGCCGACGCTCCCCGCTTCAGTTACGTGCCAGAAGAGATATCCCCAGGCTCCAATGACATCCATACCTTGAATCGGTGGGAAGATCCCATGTTCCACATGGAACAAATCCCGTGCTGGACCACCTACACCAATGAGAAGACCCACGATATCATTCGAGCCAATCTGGACCAGTCGCCTATGTATGCGGGTCGGATCGAAGGGATCGGTCCGCGGTATTGTCCCTCGATCGAAGATAAAGTTGTCCGGTTTGCCGATAAGAACCGCCACCAGCTCTTTCTTGAGCCGGAGGGACGGCACACGCACGAGTTCTATGTCAATGGTGTCTCGACGAGCCTTCCTTATGACGTGCAATTGGCCTTCATTCAATCGGTGCCCGGCCTTGAAAAGGCGGTGATGCTTCGACCTGGGTATGCCGTGGAATACGACTATTGCCCTCCAACGCAGTTGCATCCGACCCTGGAGACGAAACATGTGCAGGGTCTCTACTTCGCCGGACAGATCAATGGGACTTCTGGGTATGAGGAAGCTGCCGCACAAGGGATGATGGCAGGCATCAACGCCGGGCTTAAAGCACGGGGCGATACGGAACCCTTCGTGTTGAATCGCGATGAGGCCTACATCGGCGTCATGATTGATGATCTCGTGTCAAAGGGCGTGATTGAGCCGTATCGGATGTTCACGAGCCGCGCGGAATACCGCTTGCTCCTCCGACAGGACAACGCGGATCTTCGCCTGACAGGGAAAGCGCGTTTGAGGTCCGGGCTGATTTCCCCAGCACGTCTCGAAGCCTTTGAAGCAAAGCAAGCAGCCCTTGAGAAGCTCCATGCCCTCGCCAAGAAGACCGTTCACGAAGGCGTTTCATTGGAGAAATGGTTTCGACAGTCCGATCACGCCTTTCATCAGCTTCCAGATGATCTTTTGAGAGAAGCAACGCAGGAGGTGTGGGCCTTGTTGGAGACGGATCTCAAATACGCGGGCTACTTGAGTCGGCAGCAAGACATGGTTGCCAGGACCAAGAAGCTCGAGAATGTCCGCCTCCCTGAAGCGATAGACTATCGCGGTATCAGTGGTCTCAAGAAAGAGGCTCAAGAGCGGTTGCAAGAGATCCAACCGGGGACCTTGGGCCAAGCGGGACGCGTGAGCGGCGTGACGCCTGCCGATGTCAGTGTCATTGCGGTGTGGATGGAGAAACGCCGTCAGCGGTGACGGCGACGGATGGCCACGAGGCACATGCCCAAGCCCGCGACGGCAAAGAGCCCTGGAAACCAGAGGGTGTAACCCGGCGCCTTGGTCGGCTTCTTGAGAAGAGCTTCACGGGGATCGTCTGGGTTCACAAAGCAGACGGTGTTCTTACCCACAGCGTAGTTTGCCTGCCGCCGCTCGATGCGGCGACGATGGCGGCTGTTCTTGGCGAGATCGGTGTAGCGGGTGGAAACGAAGGGCTCTCCCTGCCATAGGTAGCGATAACGGACGCGGAAAGCGTAGCGATCGGGCTCTCCACCAGGCTGGGATTCCGTCTCAATCCAGGAAGCCAAGACTGTGGCTGGTGCCTCTACCCAAAGATCATAGGTCTTCGCCGCCAGGTAGCCTCTCCATAAGAGGAGGCAGAAACTGAGTCCTAAGACTAGGAGGGAAACGCCTAACAAGAGAAGTAAGCCAGAGCGTCGATTTCTGGGCATTCCTTCCACCATGTCTAACGCAACACGAAAGGCCTACAAAGACTCGTAAGCACCCTCGAAGGGATTGTGGGCATTGGGATCGCCCGAACGCAGGCCTTTAGTGAACCACCGCACCCGTTGCTCCGCGCTGCCATGAGTGAAGGCCTCGGGAACGACACGACCGGTGGCTTGGCGCTGAATGGTGTCATCTCCCACCGCGATGGCGGCTTGGATGCCCTCCTCAATATCACCTCGCTGCAGCACATCAAATTGCTGCTGCGTGTGATGCGCCCAGACGCCTGCAAGGTAGTCGGCCTGGAGCTCCTGCCGGACTGAAAGACGGTTGTATTGCTGCTTCGAAATCCGATTGCGCTGTGATTGCACCAGGCGTGAGATTCCGAGGAGATTCTGGATGTGATGCCCGACTTCGTGGGCGATGACATACGCCTGGGCGAAGTCGCCCGGCGCATTGAATTTCTGCTCAAGCTCATTGAAGAATGCCAAGTCAATGTAGACTTGATTGTCACCTGGACAGTAGAAGGGACCCATCGCCGAGTCGCCAGTGCCACACGCAGTGGGCGTGCTGCCAGAGAAGAGAACGAGCGTGGGATACTCATATTGCGGCCGTGCACCTTCGTAGCGCTGGGCCAATTGCGGGTAGAGCCGTTGCCAAACGTCCTCGGTGAAGGCGAGAACCGTTTTAGTGAATGCCGCCAATTCTTCTTCTTCCGGCGTTGGCACGTAATCGCCGCCGCCGCCCGAGGATGCCTGCTGCGCAGCGGGCTGCGCCACTTGCTGGAACATTTGGAAAAGGGGGCTGTCCTTGAAGAACATCCCAAGGATCAACATGAGGATCCCAAGGAATCCGCCTCCGATGGCCATTCGGCGGCGTTGACCTCGGCGGTCGTCAATGTTCCGGCTCTGTCGTGCATTCTTCCAGCGCATGTTGTGGTGGGGTAAGGAATTGGTGCCCCATGATCTGTCGGCCCTCGCAAATGTCCAGAGAAGATGGATCGACGCCCGTTCGCTTCCCGCTACAGTGTCCTGGTGAAGTGCTTCTCCTTCTTCCTGCTACTCGTCAGCACGGCGGTTTCGCAAACATGGCAACCGATTGATGTACCAGGTGATTGGGAATCGCAGATCGGCCCGCACGACGGCTTTGCGTGGTACCGGTGCCTCATTCAGGTGCCTGCGGATTGGGAAGGAAGTCGCCTTCTGCTGACCATTCGCGCCACAGACAACGTCGATGAGGCCTATTTCAATGGCGACAAGGTCGGAGCCAATGGCTCCTTGCCACCGCTCTATCACCAGCCCTCCAGCGATGTGCGCCGTCCCGCCGTCATCGATCCCGATCAGATCCGCTTTGGTGATTGGAACCTCGTCGCCTTTCGCGTCTACGATCACGGAGGCCAGGGCGGTCTCACCGAAGGTCCCATTCAACTTAGTCGACTCCATGACGCCATCGATCTCGGTGGGACGTGGGATTTCATCAAGGGTGATCGCCAAGAATACGCTCACTGGCCTCACAAAGATGTTACTAGCAAAGCGACACTGGCGTTCATCGATGACTATCAGAAACGCCATTCTAACAAACCGGCAGGACATTTAGGTGTGGTCCCAGCCGATAAGGAAAGTAGGGAGCGGGACCTCGCCTTGGTGCGCGAGCGATTCGAGGGTAATGCCAATGTCCATTCTAACATCGACGGCAAGGGTGATCCTCTTCCCCCAGAGCAAGCGCTCGCCGCCCTGTCGCCAGGCACCGATTTCGTGATCGATTCCGTGCTGCACGAGCCGGAGATCACGCAGCCACTCTACGTGGAATTTGACGCCCGCGGACGTCTTTGGGTGTGCCAATACATCCAGTATCCCAAGCCCGCCGGTCTCGAGGTGCTCACCTGGGACAATCATCTGCGCACCGTCTTTGATCGCGTGCCCCCTCCCCCACCCTATGATCATCCCGATACCCGGCGATTCCGTGGCCGCGACAAGATCACCATTCACGAAGACACCGATGGCGATGGCACCTTCGATCACCACAAGGTCTTTGTAGACGGACTCAACATCGTCACCGCCACCTGTCAGGGCCACGGTGGCGTGTGGGTCATGAACCCGCCCTATTTGTTGTTCTACCCTGACCAAGATCAGGACGATGCTCCCGATGGTCCGCCCACTGTGCATCTCGCTGGGTTCGGCTTGGAAGACACGCATTCGGTGGCCAATTCTCTGAAATGGGGCCCGGATGGATGGCTTTATGGTGCCACCGGCAGCACGGTCACCGCGCGGATCCGTGTGGCGTCCCGCCCAGAGGACCCCCCCCACGCGTTCTTCGGTCAGAATATCTGGCGATACCATCCCAAGACCCACGCCTTTGAACTCTTCGCCGAAGGCGGCTGGAACACCTTCGGCGTGGATTTCGATGCCAAAGGACGCCTCTTCTCAGGAACCAATGGGAGCATGCAAGCCGTCCATTTCGTCCAGGGCGGCTACTACCAGAAGAGCTTTGGAAAGCACGGTCCCCACACGAATCCCCATGCCTTCGACTACTTCCACGGCATCCCAATTGAGGGGAAACACCCACGCCTCGTGCAGCAATGGGTCCCTTACCACGGCGGTGCCTTCCCTGGCCATGAAGGGCATTTCATCGGCGTCAATTGCCTTGCGAATGAAGTCCCTATCATTCAGACATTTCCTAACGGAAGCACCTATACAAGTAAAGTGATAGAACCAGCGATCACCTCTGCCGATGTCTGGTTCCGCCCCGTACACCTCACCACCGGACCAGATGGGCATGTCTACGTCTCCGATTTCTACGATGCACGCATCACGCACGTTGATCCGCGTGACAACTGGGATCGAGCACATGGTCGGATCTATCGCCTACGCCACCGGAGGGGAAAACGTTACGCGCCGCTGGGCAACCTCCACCAGGCGGACCTTGGAACCCTGCTCGAACTCCTCGATCATCCCAATCAATGGCAGCGCTGGACCGCCCGCCGCGTGCTTGTCGAACGCCAAGATCCCTTTGCCGTGCCCGAACTTCTCGAGCGCCTCCGTCAACCGGGCCAAGGCGCTTTGGAAGCCCTCTGGACCCTTCATGGCCTCCACAAACTCGACGAAACCACCGCTCTCGAGGGTCTCCGTCATGATGATGTCCACCTCCGCCTATGGACCATTCGCCTCCTTGGCGATCGTCGGGAAACGCTCTCTCCCGCCCTCTTCGATGCCGTCCAAGATCTGGCCACCGATTCCGACCCCCAACTCATTTCCCAGCTTGCCGCCACCCTCCAACGCCTGCCCCGACACCAGGCCCTCTCCATCCTCGATCGCCTTCTTCAAACCGGGAGATTCACGAGCGATCCCTTCATCCCGTCCCAACTCTGGTGGGCGCTCGAGAGCCAACTCGGAGCCGATCCTGCTGCCGTGCTCTCACAAATACCCCTTTCAACCTATCAAAGTCCCATTGGAGAAACCAAGCTCGTCACGTTACTAGGACGTCGCCTCGGAGCCGATCCCTCTCCGGAGAATCTGCGCGCCGTGGCCACACTCATCACTCGGCTCCCGCGCGCCCTCGCCCTCCACACAATCCGTGGGCTCGAAACCAGCCTCCAAGGTATCACCCTCGCCAGCATTCCGGAATCCCTCGGGAAAGCCCTCGCCCAACTCGCCACGCAAGGTGATCCCGAAATCGACCTCCTCCGCTTCGGCCTCCGCCTCCACGACGCTTTCTCTCTCGACCAGGCACTCAAGATCGTCACCTCCTCCGATCTTTATCCGGTGGAAACCAGGGTGGCCCTCATCCAAGCGCTCGCCGATACCCAGACGGATCTCACCGCACCGCTCCTCCGATGGCTTGAGAAGGATCCCCATCCCGCCGTTCACCGCGCCGTCATCAACGCCCTCCGTCGGGTGGATGATCCGAGAATTCCCTCAAAACTCATCACCCAGGCCGCCTCTCACAAAGACCCTAACGTGCGGGCACTCGCACTGAATGTCCTCGCGGGGCGTCCCGACTGGGCAAGCATCTTGTTAGACAACGTTCCACACACGCTATCAAGAGAAGCGGTTTCCATCGATCACCTCCTCGTCATCCAGCGCCACAACGACGCGGACCTCATAGCACGCATCGAAACGCTGTGGGGCACCCTTCGTCAGCCAGAAGAGGAGAAGAAGAAACGCATCGCCGAAACCCTCGACACTGTCCGAAACGATCCTGGCGATCCGCAAGCCGGCCAAGCACTCTACACGCAGCTCTGCGCCACCTGCCACAAGCTCTTCGATCAAGGTGCCGCCATTGGTCCCGAACTCACCGGCTACGAACGCAGCAACCTCGAATTCCTCGTCACCGCCATCATCGACCCCAACCTCGGTGTCCGCGAAGAGTATGAACTTACCACCATCACTCTCCGGCCCAAGAACGAAGGCAGCCCACCCACCATCCTCTCCGGCTTCGTCAAAGCCCTCACAGAGACGCAACTCACTCTCCAGGACCTCACCGGCCAAAGCACCACCATCGCCACTCAAGACATCCTCACAAAGCAGAACTCCCCCGTTTCCATCATGCCTGAAGGCTTGTTAGAAACCCTCACAAAAGCCCAAATTCGACATCTTTTCGCATATTTGCAGAAGTAGTTAGAGCACTATCATTTGAAAGGATGCAAGGATTGCATGCGGTCTATGAGATTGACATTAATCGGTCACTTCAGTGAAGCGAATGAAGAGGCGGACGGGAGCGGGTGTGGGCATGGGGATGGTGACGGTGCGATTGATGACGTTAGGAGAGACGATGATTCCAGTGGGGCTGAAGTTGTCAGGAGTGGGTCCCGTTTCGACCTCCCAGCTGAGGCCGCTCTTGCCCCCAATGTTCACGACAAGATCGCCATTGTTGTTGAATCGATTGATGCTGGAAGAGAAGACGGTGTCTTGATCAAGCAGGCCTTGAACGGCTCCTGGGGTGGTGCGCCAACGGATCTCATTGCCGGGGAGGACCACGCGTTGAGGGCCAGGCGCATTGTTCGCATCGCGCGGGTCTCCGAGACGCTCCTGCAGCGTGCTGCCAAGTTGGGCGTCATTCATGAGCGGCCGCGTGCGGATGCGATTGCCCCATTTGGCGAGTGGCGCGTAACGAAAGACCACATTGCGCTGGGCGACCGGGACCAGGTCTTCATTGACGTCGGGGGCATCTGTCCAATTGCCCACGGTGGGAAGCAAGGTGGGATTGGCCCCTGAGAAATTGAGATCACGGTCCATGGGGCGAATGTTGAGAGAATCATTGATGGTGTTTTCGTGGAAGAGGCAGTGCTCGATGCGGAGGGTTGCGAAGGCTTCGGCTCCTATGGCGCCCTGGTCCGAATTGTTTCCGATGAACGTGCAGTGCTCGATGACTGGCTGACCACCGCGGAAGTAGAGGGCTCCGCCATAGAGGCGTGCACGATTGCCAATAAACGTACAACGCCGAAAGGTGCTCGTGGCAGTCGCGGCGTAGACGGCCCCGCCACTGGCAAAGACACCGTCGCCAGCAAAGTTTGAAGACGGGGCGTTATTGTTGATAAAGAGCGCATTCCATACCGTGGTGTTTCCATTCGCATGAATGGCCCCGCCGCCAAAAGAGAGGGTGTTGGAGGCGCGGACCTGCAGACAATTCTCCATTTCTGTCTCGTTGAGAAACAGCCGACCGGAACTCGGCACATTGATGGCACCGGTGGAGGCCGTTTGATTGTCTTTGAAGAGACAACGGTGAAAGGCGGCGTCGCCGATCACGTCTACCACGCTCTTGGCGTTGGTCGCCTGTCCACGGATGATATCCGAGAACTCACATTGATCGAATGACGCGGTGGCGGACGCGCCGACGGAGATCAAGGTGATGTCATTCGCCGTGGTGATTGGATTGCGGAAACCCGAGGCATCAATGTTATAGTTCCGCTCCCCTGCGAAAGTGAGCGTGCTGGTGAGATTGATCGAATTGGCGGTGAGGGGTATGGAGAAAGTGATGTGGTTGGTGGGGTCGGTGGCGGCCGCCACGGCGGCGGCGAAACTCCCGGCACCGGTGGCGTTGGTATTGGTGACGAGGATGCTGCCTTCGGGATTGGTCTCCACCGCGCCGATGTCCATGACGTTGCCCGTATTGTTGGATGGCGTGGTGGCGTTGCGAGCGAACCCGCGGCCATCGGTCTGCACCTGAGGCACAGCGCGACTAGCATTGCCGCCATTGATGGCAGGCGAGCCGCGCAATGGGAAACAGGAGAGCAATGGTCCGCCGTAGCGCCCTAGGCGAGACATGTTGGTGATGGGACTGATGATGTCTTCCGCATGATCGAGCACGGGTGAAGCGGCATCGCTGAGGTTGTAGCCGAGGGAATCGCCTCCAAGCGTGGCGGTTGATTGGAGGGACAAGAGCTGGTCGCTACTCGCATTCACCCCTTCGATGGCATTGCGGGCAAAGAGATTGCCCTCAAGCTGCATGCTCGGGGGCCCGGATAAGGGAAGGGCGGTATTGTCGACAAAGGTGTTATAGGCAAAGAGCGATTCAGCCACCAGGGTGCTGACCCCCACAACGGGTGAAAGGCCACCATTCTCCGCAAAGGTGCAATTGCGCACGAGCAAGGGGCTGGAGGTGACGCGTGAGGCATTGATTGCCCGCTCATGGAAGGCAAAGAGACACGCATAGATGTCTGCTAAGGACGCTTCGCTCACACTGAGCCCGAGGCCGTTCCTCTGGAAATCGCACTCGAATGCAGTGAGAGCGACGTTGGAAAGGGCGGTTACTCCGGTGGCCGTCTCATGGCATGCGACATTCACCAGACTCATGCTGCCTCCGAAGACCACAATGCCCGTGTGCAGGCGATCTCGTCCCTCAAATTTGAGATGGCGCAGCGTGACGGTGCGGGAGCGGGAATCGATCAAACTGATGGCCGCAGTCAAATCTGGGTTGGCGGTGATGGTTGCTTGGAAATGGTTGTCTGTCGGATCGCCATCAATGGTGATCCGCCCACCCGTACCGCGGATCTCAAGCCTGGAATCGAGCTCGATCGGACCCAAGAACGAGGGGACTTCGATCGTTCCCTCAAGATTCCCAAGGTCGCGGATGGCTTCTCTAAGTGAGATGGCGGCTCCAGAAGGCGTGTCGAACTCGTCGTTGGGCGTGTTCACCGTGATGGTCATGGCCGGTGCCTGGATGAGCAAGATGGGGACGGCAAGGGTGCAAAGGAGAAGGGGCTTCATACCCGGTTCTCTGGACATTGCTGGTCCGATGTTTCGTGAAAAGTGATGGCATTTCCGGATTTTTTAAGAGCGCCAAGCCGGATGGGGAGGAAACTGATCGCAAGCCATGACTGACGACCGCTCTCTGAACCATTTCCCGCAAACGCGGTGGAGTCTGGTCGAACGGAGTGGCGATGGGGATGCTCTCAACGATCTCTGTGCGCTGTACTGGCGTCCTGTTTACGGATATCTCCGGCGCCGAGGATTCGGCCCTGCTGATGCGGAGGATCTGACCCAATCATTCTTTGCCTCCGTCGTGGCGGATGACACCCTGACCCGCGTGTGCCCTGAGAAGGGTCGGTTCCGCTCGTTCCTTCTCGGAGCTCTGAAACGCCACGTGAGTCACCATCAACGGCATGTGGGTCGGCTGAAACGGGGTGGTCAGTTTGAACATCTTCCCTTGGCGACCAACGACATGGATTTCAATGATGCTGAAGCGCGGTATGCGGCGGAACCGGTCGATGTCCTCACCGCCGAGAATATCTTCGAGCGCCGATGGGTGGTAGAATTGCTAGAGCGTGCGGGGAGACGGCTGCGGCGAGACTATGAAGCGACGGGCAAGGGACGCGAACATGATCTCTTGCAAGCGGCACTCGGCACGCAGCAACCAATGCTGGATCTCTCTATCATTGGTAAAGAGCTCGGGCTCAAGGAGGCGTCCGTCCGCGTGTTGATTCATCGATTGAGGCGGAACTTTCGCGCGGCTTTTCGTGATGAGATTGCGCTCACTGTCAGTGATGAGGATGATGTGGAAGAGGAATTTCAACGCTTGTTGAGCATCTTCTCCTAGTTAGCCATGCCTAGTCCTGGAGAAACCTGCTCTCATTGTGGCGAAACGCTCGTCGCCCTGGTGCCTAACAAGGTCTGCCCAAGTTGCACCTTGGGTTGGCTAGCTGAGGGTGAGACGGATCGCCCACGGGTGCCTGGGCTCACAGTGCACGAAGAGGTGGGCGAGGGAGGCTTTGGCATCGTGTATCGAGCCACGGAAACCGATGGTGATCGACGTGAAGTGGCGCTGAAATGTCTCAAGCCTGGTCTGGATACGCGGGCCATCTTGCAGCGCTTTGCCGTTGAGCAGCATGCGCTTGCAAAGCTTCGTCACCCTCACATTGCCCAATTCTATGCGGCAGGGCGGACGGCCTCCGGTTACCCCTGGTTCACCATGGAGTATCTCGCTGGACCTCCGATTCATTTGGCGCTGCGTGGGCGCGATTGGCACCATAAGGGCACCTGTTTCTTGAAAGTGTGTGAGGCTATCACGTTTGCCCATGAGGCGGGCGTGCTGCATCGTGATCTCAAGCCGACCAATATTCTCACGACTCCTGGGGGGGAACCCAAGGTGATCGACTTTGGCATTGCTCGGGCGTTGGCGGCCGAGCCTGGAATGACCTGTTACACCGCCGATGAGATCACGGTAGGAACTCCCCATTATCAGGCTCCTGAGGACAAAGCGCTCATGGATGAACGGTCGGACGTCTTTGGCCTGGCTCGTACGTTTGTTGAGGTGCTAACAGAATCCCCACTTGAGGAGAGGGAGGCGCCCTTGAGAGATACCAAGGGAGTTCCCAATGATTTGGTTAGGATTCTAACAAAGGCGACCGCTGCCGATCCCAGCGCACGCTACCCCACCGTGGCGGCATTCTCGGAAGATCTCCAGAGTGTCATGGCGGGCAAGCGGATCAAGGTTAGGAGGCGCACGCCTTGGAAACGTGCTGTCGTGATGGTCGTGATCGTGGCAGCCTTGGTGGTCTCCATGGTTTGGTCGGGGCGTTCCCCAGATCACCGATTGGAGGCTCGTGAGCCGGGTCTCGACCACGTTGTGAAGCTCTTCTCGTCCGGGGCTCCTTACGAAGTTCGAGTCAATGCCGAGGCGACGCGTGCCTTGGCCTTGTTTCGAGAGAATGGCCGGGCGATTCTGTTTGAGCCGCGTACGGGTCGCGAGATTTCTTGGGTGGCCGGGCTCCCAGAGGGGCTCGGTGATGGCTGCTTTAGTGAAGATGGCCAACGCTTTCTGGTTACCCTCTCTGACGGACATTTCCAATGGTACTCTGCCGCGGACGGCAGCGCCCTGAGCGCAAAGATTGATGGGACGCCGCGTCGCCCCGTTTGGCTGAATTCGATCCGTCATGGCACGATTGCGGGTGAGACAAAGCCTACTGTCCTTATCAGCAATACCGATCATCATCTGATGGCCTATACGGAGGAAGGGGCGCTTCGCTGGGAAGTGCCGCTGTTGCGAGAACCCTATGCGAAAGCGGTCGATCCCACGCACAGAATTGTCGTGGTTGGGGCAGGGGATGGTCGCCTGCAATGGATCGATCTCCAGACTCAAGATCAGAAAGTGCTAGAAGGCCATACCAGCCCTGCCTTTCGCGCCGTGTGGAGTTCTGATAGTCAATACTTCGCTACGGCGAGTGATGATGGCACTTGTCGGCTGTGGGGTGCTGAAGGCGAGTTACAATGGATCGGCCGACATGGGGCCGTGTGCCGACAGGTTGCTTTCGGAACGGCCAACAAGCGCGTGGCCTCTGTGAGTTGGGACGGAACCGCGCGCGTGTGGGACACGACCACTGGCGAGCTGATCACTACCTTTTCACACGACGAGCCGTGCACCACGCTAGCATTCGCACCGGATGGACAACATCTCCTCACGGGAAGCACTGATGGATTCCTGCGCGTGTGGGATTTGCATTCGGAGGAGATGGTAGCCGCCTTTCGTTGCGGGGCCAAAGTTCAACACGTGACGATCGTCACGACCCAAGTCCAGAACCCGATCGTCATCGCCCTTACCTGGGAGCCGGCCGTTGAAGTGATTCCCTGGACGCGCGTTTATTTCCCATCGAAGTAAGCCTCCTGACAAGCGGCCTCTTTCTTTCTAGGAATGTGGCCTTAGGTTGCGGAATGCAGCGGGGTGCGCCTATTCCTGATTCCTATTGGCTTCACGAGAAACTGCTGGCTGGCGAATACCCAGCGGCCAAGGACCTCTCGGCGGCCAGAGAGAAAGTCGCTCGCATGATCGAGGCTGGAATCACCTCGTTTGTTGACCTCACGGAGGCGGGGGAACGCGGTCTTCGACCTTACGCGTCTCTCCTGCCATCCACGGCCACTCACCACCGGTTTCCAATTCCGGACCTTGGGGTTCCGTCAGTGCCGGCCATGCGCCAGATCCTCACGGCGATGGACCGCATGATGGGCTCTGGCGAGGTGGTCTATGTCCACTGTTGGGGTGGCATTGGGCGCACGGGAACCGTTGTCGGCTGCTATCTTGTCGACCATGGCATGTCGGGTGACGACGCGATCGCCCATATCGCGCAATTGCGCGATGGCACACCAGATGGCTATCGACATTCTCCGGAGACGCGGCAGCAATGCGCGTTTGTCCGATCGTGGACACCGGCGTGACTCACCGGCCTAGTCTTTGCGAGCCGATTCGCCACAATGACAGCCATCGTGACCACAGGGTTCCCCGTGGGGATGCCCTTCGGCACAGGCCTCGCTACAGTAGGCCACGTCGCCAACGACAAAAGCACTTTCGGCGTCTGTGACCGTGCATTCGCAGTCGGGACACGCACAGCGTGAATTGGTGGCTGTGCTTGGTTCGGATTGGGTGGGTGAGGTAATAGACATGTGGGTAGATGCGAGATGAATGTGAAGGAATGATCTGATGCGATTGGTTAGGTTAGAAGATCCAAAGAACGCCTTTAACCAAGGCCGCGAGGATACCAAGAATGCCGAGACCGATGGCGACGAAGCTCACCACACCGCCGCGTCTCGACGGGGCAAAGGCTAGGATGATACCAAATGTGCCACTAACAATGGCAAGAATGGCAAGGAGTAATCCCACGACGGCACCGGCGGCCAAGCTGGTGAACCCGGCGATAACCGCCATGATAGATGGGATGCTGAAGTTGGGCGAGTATTCTGTGGTAGTAGTCATGGCCTTCTCCCTATTGCACGAAAGGGGCCAGAAAGGGTCTGAGACTCACCTCGTTGAGAGTCAGGGAGTTGTCGATCCCGATAGAGCGGCATTCCATCATTGAGAAGGGCGGATTGCACGAAGAAAGTCATGCACCTTGCATGTTCTTGATCTTGTAAGAGCCAACGGATGAAACATGTTAGGGGGCTTAACCAACTCACCGTGAGGCGATTAGAGGAAATAGTCATTATGTGGCATCCCATGTGCGTCTCTCCATCGGCGTTATGTTAATGAATACTGCCGTTTATGTTACCACTGAAGCAGCCGAAGACGCTGTGCGATTACTTGCAGACCAAGGCATCGCCTCGGACGCCCATGAAGAGCCTGCCAATGCAGGGACGCTGGGGGTCCTTCGTGTGGGCGATCATGACGTGGCCGCCGCCGTGGAGATCTTGACCAAAAGCCCAGGCATGGCGGCTATCCGCTGTCCCGAATGTGGTAGTCTTCATGTGGCCTACCCCAACCAACCAGATGCCTCCCCCACAGCTGCTCTCGCCGCAAAGATTGCCGAGACTCTCCACCTATCCGAGCGCAATTTCTTCTGCCACGAGTGCCAATACGAATGGGCGGAAGATCAAGGGGCACTCGTCGCCGCCACCTAACATGTTCGCGAAACGCCTTTGAAGTCGACCAAGCAGTGTCGGGCTCAATGAAGTGCTCGCTAAAGCCAATTGCCCGCCCCAGCATCGTCTTGATCCAAGTCGACGATGTTTGGGGAAGGGCGCTGGTCGCTTCGAAGTCAATTTCCTGTCGGCGGCCATCGCCAAGCATTTGCCAAAAGAACTAGCGTACGCCTATCTTAACTCATGTCTGTCGCCGCAGAACCCACCGATCAGTGCATCGTCCTAGAGGGCATTTCCTGGGAAGGCTACGTGCAGTTCGATGAAATGCTTGGGGAGTCGCGCAGCGTACGGCTGAAGTTTGCAAACGATCGCCTCGAAATCATGTCCCCGTCTCGTCGTCACGAACACATCAAAAGTAATATCGGGTGCATGATTGAACTCTTCTGCCGCCGGGAAAGGATCTTCTTTCAAACGGAAGGCTCTGCGACGCTCCGACGCGAAGGGAAGCGTGGCGGCGAGCCGGACGAATCCTACAATTTCAGGAAAGGGAGCGATGAGGCCGAGCTTGTCATCGAAACGGCGTTGACGAGCGGCGGTATCGATAGGCTTGATTTCTATCGTGGTCTGGCCATGCCGGAAGTGTGGATCTGGGAAAATGAATGCTTGGCAGTCTATCAATGGAACGATGGTGATTATGTGAGAAGCGAACAAAGCCGATTGCTCCCAGCGCTCGATCTCTCAATAGTGGCGCAGTTTGCCGATCACCCCTACACTTCGGAGGTCCTCGACCGCTTCGAGGCTGCTCTTGAGAGCAAACACTAGCCCTTGGGGCGATAGAGATTTGGGAAGTCGCGTCGCCACTCGGTTGGCAAGCGTGCGGGCTTGCCTTCTGGCATTTGCACCAAGGCGAGGCATTGTCGACAGGTGATAAGGAGGTTTTCTGGAGTGTCTCGGAGGTGAATCTCAAAGGCGCACCAGAAGCGGGTGCGATTGAAATACTCCAGTCCTCCGCGAACGACGAGATGATCCCCTAAAGTCGCCGGCTTGCGGTAATCAATCTCCGTGCGCGTGACGACGGGAAACAATTGCGTGGCTGCCATTTCCTTCAAAGCCATTCCTAACAGGCCTGCCAAACGCGTGCGGGCCGTCTCGATAAAACGGAGATACGCGATATTGTGCACGACCCCACCGAGGTCCGTGTCAAAGAACATCACTTCTTCTTCGGTCTTGATCGTGGGGCCTGATGGTTCCATGAGATGACGATCTCATCTACGATACGATTCCTGCACGGTGTCAATGCCGGATTGCATCCCATGGAATCTGCCCGTAGCGTGTCGAATGTCGGCAGTGGCCCTTCCTGAACAGTTTCTCACCGCGGAGCGCTACCTGGAACGCGAGCGCGTCGCGGAGACTCGTAGCGAATATGTGAATGGCCTCGTCTACGCCATGGCGGGAGGCACCCGGTCTCATGCGCTCCTCAGCGCCAATGTGCTGCGCTTGGTTGGGAACCAACTCGTTGGTCGTCCATGCGAAGCTTATGGTTCTGACATGAAGGTGCGCATTGAGAAAGCAAACGTCTTTCGCTATCCCGATCTCTCGGCACTTTGTGGACCCACTCTCACCTACGACGAACACGACGATGTGATTTGTAATCCCAGTGTGATTGTGGAAGTCCTCTCCAAGTCGACTGAAGCGTATGACCGTGGCGACAAATTTGCGCTCTATCGGCTGATCGATTCCCTCGTCGAGTATGTGCTTGTTAGCCAGGACAAGATCGAGGTGGAAGTCCATCGGCGCCTTGGGCCCGGCAAATGGGAATCGACTTTGTACAATGCGAAGGAGGATGCTTTCGAACTTCCCTCCATTCAGTGCACCGTAGCGCTTCGCGATCTTTACGATAAGGTGTTGTGAAACGACGCATTAATGGATGGATGGCACTAGCGATCATGGTAGCATGGTCGGCTTGGATAACGAGAGGCTTTGGTGAGGATCGGATCGTCACCAATACCCTTGATAGTGGTACGGGTTCGCTTCGCGAGGCGATTCAGTTTGCGAATGCCAACGCTGAGACCCGAATTCTCTTTAATATCCCTACCAGTGATCCTAACTATCACGCTACCGAAGGAATCTGGGTGATCCAACCTCGGACCGCGCTTCCTGACCTGATGCGCGGCACCGTGATTGACGGATCCAGTCAACCGGGAGATACCAATCCCTTTGGGCCTGAGATTGTCCTCAATGGTTCGCTTATTATCGCTTACGAAAGTGGCTTCCTTGTCGAGGCTGCGGACAGCGTCATTCACCACTTTGTTATTCAGAGTTTTCCCGCCGATGGAGTGACGTTGTCAGGAAATCACGTCACCGGTTGCCACATCTCCGGTTGCTACATTGGAACAGATCATCTCGGAACAACCTCCATTCCTAATGGGGGTGCCGGTGTTCAGATCCTCAACGGAGCCCAGGAGAATACCATTGGCGGTGAAGCTACGAGCGACATGAATGTGATTTCCGGCAATGGTTCCAACGGCATCGTCCTTGATGGAGCCAACAATGCTGTGGTCGGAAACTATGTGGGAGTCGACCGTTCTGGTTTGGTAGCCATTCCAAATGGAGGCCAAGGCATTGCGATCCGTGAGAATGGCAGCCAAGTGGGTCGCGCGAGCGCTGCGTTGCCCAATATCATTGCGGGAAACTCTAAACAGGGAATCCTCCTCCAAAAGTTCGTCAATGGACCCGTGACGGATACGAAGATCGTGAGGACTTATATTGGTCTTGGAAGTGATGGAAATACACTCATTCCCAACCAATTGACAGCCGTTCTCCTGGAGACGCTCTGTCAGCGAATTACGATTGGGGGCGCTTCCGAGGCAGAACGAAACCTGATTGCCGGAAGTCCCAACGCGGGAATTGTGGTCTCCCGCCCGAGTACAGAGATCCTGATCCAAGGAAACCATATCGGGCTGGATCACACTGGCTCTTTAGCCCGACCCAATCAACACGGAATCGATCTGAGAAATGCACGAAATGCGCGCGTCTTGGGGAATGTGATTTCTGGGAATCATCAATACGGCATCGCCTGCGGCGCGCGTCTTGTCTTCTCCGCCACAGATAATCTCAATATCCCCAACAATAATGTGATTGCTGGCAATATCATTGGGTTGAACGCAGCGGGTCTTGCTGCCGTGCCCAATGGCCGCACTGGGATAGCCATCTATCATTTGAGTTGGGGAAATACCATCGGCGGCCCAAATGCCGAGGATCGCAACGTGATTGCTGGTAATGGAAATTGGGGTGTTCACATAGGGGGGCCATTCAATGATCTTGGTCCCGCAGGTTCAGGAAGGACAGGATCCAACAAAGTCTATGGCAACTGGATTGGGACTCCGGCGGCCGGTAGTGCCTCCGTTGGAAACGCCTGGGGTGGTGTGGCGATCGAAGAATCTACCAACAATGACGTTGGGGGACCTGAGGCAGGCATGCGCAACGTGATATCGGGAAATGCCACCCAAGGCATTGCCATCTTTGGCTTAGGAGCGGCGAATAACCGCATTCAGGGAAACTACATTGGATTGACGCCTGATGGCCTCGCTATCCTACCAACCACCTCCTCGCAGAATTCGCTTTGGAGTGGAGCTGGCATCAATATTTGGAATGGTGCGCAAGATAACTTCATCGGCGGAACGGCACCCGGGCAGGGAAACTATATTTCCGGCAATATGGGCTCTGCGATCACTCTTAGCGATAACGGTACGACGGGACACTTCATTTATGGTAATACGATAGGTCTCCTGATCAATAGGCAGGCGGCAGGCAATGGGCGTGTTGGCATCGCCTTGTGGGATCACGCTAGCAACAATGCTATTGGTGGAACCGTCAGTGGCACAGGCAACACGATTTGTCATCATGCAGACGCCGCCATCACCATGGCAAACACGGGGACAACGAACAATCCCATCCTCGGAAACGCTATCTTTGCGAACGATACGAATCCTGATCACGTCCCCGTGAAGTTATTCTGGAACGCTGAGACGGGCCCTGGACTCATCGATGGCTTGGACAACGACTTTGGTCCCAACGGTTTGCAGAATGCTCCAGTCCTTCAATTTGCGAGCGTCCAGGCCGATGGATTGACCGTGACGGGAACACTCTTCACTGCTCCCAATCAGAGCTTCCGCGTGGAGTGTTTCGCTTCACCGATGATGCATCCTTCAGGATATGGCGAGGGTCAATATCTCGTGGGCGTGATTTCAAATGTCGTGACCAATGCGGACGGGCAGGCCACCTTTACTGAAACCTTCCCATCTTATGTCGGCTCCGATTGGCACATTACGGCGACAACGACTTCTAGTAGTCTGAATACATCTGAGTTCTCTCAGGCCGTGCCTGTCGATATGGATGATATGGATGGAGATGGCATGCCCAAGGATTATGAACATCAACATGGATTTGACCCGGAATTTGCTGATGGGGCCGAAGATGCAGACGGCGATGGGCGCTCGAATCTCACCGAAATGCGTTTGGGAAGTGATCCACGAACGTATTCCGAGCCGGTTACGCCCGAGCTCACCTCTCCAAACGCCAACACGATTCAGGTTCGGTTCACCACCACATTAAACCGACGCTATCGCCTGGAACGCAGTCCGGGGTTGGGATCCGGAGCCGTGTGGATGCCCCTGATGGATCATCTCTTTGGCAATGGACAAGCAATGACGATCACAGATCCTGATGCGCAAGGGGCGATCCGCTATTTCTATCGACTGGTTCATCTTCCTTAGGAAGGAGGAATTAGGAAGATTCACGAGTCTCGCCGTTCCTTAGTATTCGAATGGGAGGATCCCACTCCAAAGGGTTGCCTGGCCTTCGCTGAGTGGATTACAATCAGCCGTCGCCTATGAAAACGATTCGTCTCTTCATCAGTTCTCCTGGAGATGTGGCTCAGGAGCGTGAAATTTGTCGCCGAGCTTTGGTCCGATTGAATCGTGAATTCCATGGCCGGGCGCAGCTCGACGGCTATTTCTGGGAATATGAACCCATGGAGATCACGAGAGACTATCAGGAACAGATCCCGCCCCCTTCGAGTTTCGATATCTTTGTCTGCATCCTTTGGTCACGCCTGGGTTCGCGCCTGCATTCACGCTATCAATTGCCGGATGGACGCCCCTGCCGTTCCGGGACGGAATTTGAGTTTGTCGACGCCATCGAAGGACGGAAACGCAGTGATGATGGCACGCCGGATATCCTCGTTTGGGTCAATAAGACGCAGCCTTTGATTCCGTTAGAGCCGGAGAAAGATTACGAGCAGCGGATTGAACAGTGGCGCCTCTTGAAATCGTTCTTGGCGGAATGGACCCGCTGCGATGACGAGGGCGTCTTCACCGGCGCGGTGAATAGCTATCGCAGCCTCGATAAGTTTGAAGAGCTTTTCGAAGTTAAGCTGCGAAAGCTGGTCGAGCGCCGGCTGGGATCGGCTCTCCAACCAGGTGAACTGCCGCCGATTCAATGGACCCACGGAAGTCCCTATCGCGGCTTGGAAGCATTTGGCAAAGAACACGCCGAGGTCTTCTTTGGTCGGACGGCAGCGATCGAAAGCGTGCTCAATGCGGTGCGTCGACAAGGTGAAGACGCGCGCGGCTTCGTCCTCGTGCTCGGGGCCAGTGGCTCTGGCAAAAGCTCACTCGTGAGTGCGGGCGTCCTCCCGATGTTGACCACGCCTGGTGTGATTGAGGGCATCGGTCTCTGGCGAGAGGCGACCTTCCGCCCTGGTCTCAATGAAGACGTTTTGTTAGGATTGGCAAGAGCATTGTTAGGGCCTGATGCCTTGCCCGAGCTTGCAGACCCAGAGGAGTCGGATCCCGCGAAAGGGCTCGCGGAGCGCTTCAAGGCCGTACCTGAAAGCGCTGCCGAGAGCGTCCGATTGGTTCTCAATGAAGCGGCGCGGGCCTTTCAGGCGGATCGAGAGCGACGTCTACGGGAGCGTGTCCTGCAATTGGAAGCAGCCGGTCGGGTGGAAGATGCTGAGGCGATTTCAAAGCGCATCGGAAAAGGGAAACCGCCGCGGGCGCGTCTCGTGCTGGTCCTGGATCAATTGGAGGAACTGTTCACCGGCGCGATCGCAGATGATGATCGCAAAGCGTTGATTGCTATTCTGGAGGCGCTCAGTGCGGGTGGCCGCGTCGTTGTCCTCGCCAGTCTCCGTAGCGATTTCTATCATTTATTCCAAGAGACGCCGGGCATGCTGGCCTTGGCAGGTGAGCATGGCAAGGTCGACGTGTTGCCGCCCGACGCGCACGAGATTGGGCAAATCATCCGGGAGCCAGCACGGATGGCCGGATTGGTCTTTGAGAAGGACGCGAGCTCGGGCGCCACGCTCGATGAGGTCTTGCGCGATGCCGCGCTCGATCATCCAGAGGCATTGCCTTTGCTCGAGCATGCGTTAGATCAATTGTATGCCTGTCAGGCGAAGCGTGACGATCGTACCCTGCGATTTGAGGATTATGAAGCGATTGGGAAATTAGACGGTGCCCTGGCCCGCCACGCCGATTCCGTTTTCCAATCTGTTAGTGCCGCGGCGCAGTCGGCTTTCGATCAGGTCTTCCGCGGATTGGTGACCTTGGGTCGAGAGGATCGCATCCCTGTGCGCCGCACGGCACGTCGCGCCGCCCTTTCGAAGCCACCCGCGGCCGATGAACTGGTCACCGCCTTGATTGATCAACGCCTCCTGACGACAGGGCAAACGGCGGAAGGGGAGCCGGTCGTTTCCGTGGCCCACGAAGCGCTGCTCCGCGTCTGGGATCGGGCTCGGACGTGGATTGATGCCAACGAAGATTTCCTCGCCGTGCGTGCTCGCGTAGGTGATGCCTGCACGGAATGGGAGAATGCCGGCGAGGACACCAGTTTCCTGCTCCAGCCCGGTCGCCAACTTGTGGATGCTGAAGACGCGCTGACCCGGCACGCAGGTGCCTTCGAGCCGAAGGAACGTGCCTTTGTGAAAGCGTCACGCGAGCGGGCCGAGCGTACCGAGCGCCGTCGCAAACGCGTCCGCCAAGGAGTCATGGCTGGTATGGCCGGACTGACGGGCCTGGCCGTCTTTGGCTTCTTCCAGGCCGAAACCAAACGGAAAGAAGCGGAAGCCGCCGTGCAGCGGGAGACGGAAGCCTTGGGTCGAGCAAAGAGGACCTCTGGCGCTGCGGCAGGATTTCTTGAGACCCTGTTAGGAGAGACCGACTGGGTCGGCCGTCTTCAACAGAATAACGCGGCGCTTTCATTAGAGTTTCTGCTAGAATCGGATGCCTTCATGACCGCCTTGCTCGTGGAAGATCTGGACGAAGATCTGTTAGACAAGAAGACCCGAGCCCAGTCCGCATCGGTCCAGTCGCTCTTCCGCCAAGGGGACCGCGAAGGCGCACTCCAGGCTCTCGAAGCATCCCAAGAGACCCTCGAGCAACTGGAGTCACGTCTCCCTGATAATGTGGTCATCCAGGCGAATCTGGCCAATCACCGTTACGTGCGGGGCAAGCTTTTCCAAGACATGCAGAAGCTTGCAGAAGCTGCCTCCAGTTATCAGGAAGGTCTCACATTGATCGACAACATGGCGACATGGAAAGACCATGAGAGTGTGCGTGAAGCCTGGTATGGGCTGATGGACTCCATGAGTCGGGTGCAATCCATGCAGGGCGAATCCGAGGCGTCCGCCGAGACCTTTGGCAACCTTGACAATCAGATTCAGCAATGGGCTTCCGCAGGCGAGACCAAGGGGCACTGGTGGGAGCGAAGGATCCAATTGTGGGTCGATCGTTCTGAAGCCTTGTCCTTCCAAGGTGCCAATGAGCAAGCGGCAGAAGCGCTGGAGCGTGCTCAAATCATTGTGCGTGAGGCCATGACGGAAAACGCGCCATTTCTTGCCCTTCGGGTCGAGCGCTCGTGGGGCCAGTTGGAATCGTTTCGAGGTAACCACGCCAAGGCAGCGAATCACCTGAAGCGCTGGTTGGATGAAATTGAACCTGTCACGGACGCAGAACCGTTGGCATTGACGATGAATCGATTACATGTGGCGCGCCAATACCTCTCGGCCCTCACCCTGAGTCCGCAGCAGGAGGCGCTGGAGCCAGCCTCTCAGCAGGTATTGGATCTGGCCAATCGTATCATTGATCGAGACTCGCAAAGTGTCTCAACCATCGATCAATACCGACAATCCCTATCGGCCATCGGTTATGCTCGCCAAGTTGATGAAGACTATGGGGAGGCGATCGACTTCTATCAATTGGCCCGCCAAGAAGCAGAGCGCTTGCAGGAGATGCAACCGGGAGGACGCTATCTCGCCACCATCCTTGAGCACGCTTATCAAGAAGCGTTCTGCTGGCTCCAAATGGCGAATCCAAAACAGGCGGAAGCGGTGATTTCCCATGCGTGGCCTCACGTCGAGACTCTCATCCGTGAAGTAGAGGAAGCGAATCATCCGGAAGCCGTGGGCTGGCGTCGCAACATCATCCACATGAGCCTCACTGGGTCCGACGCTCTCGCCGAGAGCGATCCCGTAGAGGCGAGCCGCCGGCAGGCACTCGCGATCGAACTTTCAAAAGGTGACCAAATCTTCGACCCGATGCGTCCTGCATGGATCAAGCGACTGCAAGCGCTACGACAATACGCCGAACCCTCACTACCAGAAGAGGGCGAAATCCAATTCTAGGAGGCATGTGAATAGGCCATTGGATCCTTGAGTAGTCGCGGCACTAGCGTTCATGCACCGCGTCTGAGATTGCGATGTCTCAGGATGTTTGCATGCAGTTCTGGATGTGTCTGGACAAGTAGAATTCAATTCGTTCCACATGCATGCTATCGTCGAAATCCTTGTGTTGGCATTGGGGGGATTACTTTGCTGGACCGTCAATCGCCTATTAAAAGTTCGACGAATTCGAGAGGGCGTCGTGTTAGAAGCGACTATCACTTCCACGGAGCCAGTTGACCGACCAGCTATTGGTGACATAGGTGCTGCTGCCTGTGATCTAAAACTTTATGGGCAGGTGGAGATCCATGGAGAACGACTGGAGGCGAGATCGGTCTCTGGATTCGTGTCCCAAGGTGCGAGGGTTCGCGTGGTAGAGATTGAAAGGGATTGCGTGGTCGTTGAGCAATGCCCGGCTTTGGCGCATACGCCATAACGAGGGTCGCAATCCATCGAAACGGCTGAAAGAAGCCTGTGAACGCTGCAAAAAAGCTCTGGCGATCGAGAACGGCTGCCTTGCTGGGCGATTAGACTAGCGTTGGTCTTGTTGGTAGACCTTGCGCACTTCGTCTGCGAGGATGGCGATCCCTTCTTGCACGACTTTGGGGTCTTGGGAATAGGTCATGCGGATGCATTCGTGGGCGTGTGGATGGGATTCGGCGAGGCCGAAGAAGAAGTAATGTCCGGGAATGATGAGCACGCGGCGCGCTTTGAGGCGTTCGTAGAGCTGTTTGCTAGTGATCGGAAGTTTGGGAAATCGCAGCCAGAGGAAGAGGGCGCCTTCCGGGCGATGGATGTTGACGGGAGTCTCGCCGAAGGCCTCGCGTACCCAGCGGACGGCTTCCTGCGCGCGCGTCTGATAGTAAGGGCGGACAATCCCCTCACAGAGATCGAACAGTTGGCGATTCTCAAAGAGTTCGCGGACGAGGTACTGGCCCACGTTGTTATTTGCGAGGCTGAGAACGCAATTGGCGGCACTGAGTGCCTGAATGATCTCAGGTGGGCCAGCGACAAAGGCCGTGCGGGTGCCGGGGAGTCCCAGTTTGGATAGACTGAGCGTGAGGATGGTGTGGGGCGTCCATAACGGGGTGACTTCTTCGAAGATGATGTTAGGAAAGGGTGCCCCGTAGGCGTTGTCGATGATGAGCGGCACGTCGTGTTCGGCGGCGAGTGATGCCAGGTGGTCCATCTCGGCATCGGTGAGGACATTGCCGGTGGGGTTGGTGGGTCGCGAAACGCAAAGCGCGCCGATGCTGTCATCGATCGTGAGACGATCGAAGTCGATCCGGTACTTGAAGAAGCCGTCGGTCTCGTCGTGATCCACGCGGGGAGGGATTGTTGTGAAGATGTCAGGGTGAAGGCCTTGATTGGCGTAACCGATGTATTCCGGAGCAAGGGGGAAGAGGATGCGTTTGATGGAACCATCCGTTTGTGGGCCGGCGAGGAGATTGAAGAGCAGGAAGAACGCTGTCTGGCCGCCGCCGGTCACGGCGAGATTCTCCGGACCGATGTCCCAACCGAAGCGCTCCTGGAGCAGTCCTGCGAGGGCGTCGAGGGTCTTGGCGTTCCCTGCGGGTGGATCGTAGATGCTCACCATGCGATCGAACTCTGGACCTGCGGCGATCGCCTGCATCCGTTGACGGAACACCTCCACCACTTCTGGAATGATAGCGGGATTGCCCCCGCCCATCATGAGCATGTTTCCCTGGGCCATGGCGACCCCAAGGTCATCCATGAGTTCGACAATCCCGCTGTGGGGTCCGAGCTGTTGACCAAATTGTGAGATTGCGAACGTTCCCATGATTACCAATTGATACGGCAGCCATTGCCTTGTTCCAACCTTCTTGGCAAGGCTTTGGTGGGCGATCCGGGATCCGTGAGCGGGCGAACGGAGTGCCCTGTCAGAATCAAACGCTACAGATCACGCCAGCCGAACGGTTTGGGGCCGGGCTTCTCAAGAGGTGTGGTGCGGGGTGCCTTTGCGGGAAGGGTCTCTTCAAAGGTGGGCAGGGGAGCGGCGAGGACCTGGGTCCAGTAGCCGTTGACATAACCGAATCCAACGTGGACGGCGCGGGGATTGAGCAGGTTCTTGCGGTGCCCAGGGCTTTTCGTCCATCCGTTGACGGCGTGGCTGGGTTCGAGAATGGCATGATCGATGACCGGCGCTTGGAGACTGGGTCCGAAGACATTCTCGGCAGCGAGTTTGGCTTTGTAGCCGGCCTTGCGGACGCGCTTGAGAATGCTGTTCGTGCCGCCTGGTTCATGATGGCCCAGGTAGCGATGCTTAGCCATGACCGCGGAGTGGCGTTGAGCTGCTCGATCAAGGGCACGGTCGCGCTGGAGCGGTGCGAGACCGTGTTGGCGGCGAAAGGAATTGGTGAGAATGAGTGCCTGATGACCGTAACGAGCCGATTGAGAGGCGGTGGGCTGATTCCGCTCGGGAATGGCTGGTTGGCGGGCCTTTCCCGAGTAAGTCGCGTGATGGCTGCAACTGGCGGCAAGAATGAGTGTCAGAATGGCGAGTACGGGGCGTGGGGAGGCGAACATGAGAACAGCTGATATGGAAGTTATGGATAATACTTCCGATTTCGAATTCGTCTTTCACTTTCTTGTCCTAAGCTCGGTGCGTGAGTCTTAGCGCCCTCGATTGGTCTGTCATTGTTGTCTATCTTGTCTTCGCCCTCGGCGTCGGAGTCTACTATGCGAAGCGAGCGAGTCGGAGTGCAGAGGAATACTACCTAGCGGGCCGCACCTTGCCTTGGTGGGTGTTAGGGACGTCGATGGTGGCTACGACCTTTGCGGCGGACACCCCATTGGCCATCACCGAGTACCTGCGGGTCAACGGTATTTGGGAGAATTGGTTCTGGTGGAATTGGCTCATGAGTAGTCTGTTAGGAGTGTTTCTCTTCTCCCGTCTGTGGCGTCGGTCAGGCGTGCTGACGGACAATGAGATCCTTGAATTGCGTTACACGGGGAAACCGGCGGCCTTTCTCCGTGGCTACAAAGCGATCCACTTCGGGATCATCTTTAATCTGATTGTGATGGGGTGGGTGTTAGAAAGTATGAGTTCGGTTCTGGCGGTGACGATGGGGTTGGAGCGCGACACAGCGATGTGGTCGCTGGTGGTGATTGCCTTGGTCTATTCGCTTCTGTCAGGGTTCTGGGGCGTGGTCGTTACCGATGTCGTGCAGTTTGGTATCGCCATGATAGGTGCGGTGATCTTAGCAATCCTCGCCCTGCAACATGTCGGCGGTATGGGGAGCTTGTTAGAGCAACTCGGTGAGGCCAAGGAGGCACGTGCGCCTCTTCTTGAGCAATTGGAAACCCTGGAAGATTCCGGAACGGATCTTTCGACAAATGCCGAGGCGCTCCGGTTGCAAGAGGAACTGAAGCAGTTACCGCCCGTCAATGAGAACACTCTCGATCTCTTTCCCTCCCCGCCCCAAGGCGATGTGAGCCTTGGTGACTTTCTCTTGTCTCCTTTCTTCAATGTCTTGGTCCTCATCTTGATCATGCCTTGGAATCATCACGGCACCGATGGGAGCGGCTATATCATTCAGCGCATGATGTCGGCGAAGAACGAACGCCACGCCTTGTTAGGCACGTTGTGGTACAATCTCGCCAACTACGCCATCCGCGTGTGGCCATGGATCATTGTCGCCATGGTATCTTTGGTACTGCACACGGATCTGGCAAACTACACCGATATCGCGGGCAATGAGCTGAAGGAGAAAGCGGGTTACCCGCTCGTCATGCAGGACGTGCTTGGACCAGGCTTGATTGGCTTGCTGATCGTGAGTTTCCTCGCCGCGTTCATGTCGACCATCGATAGTCACCTCAACTGGGGGTCATCATATTTGGTCAACGATGTCTACAAACGCTTCTGGGTGCCTAACAAAGAGGCGCGCCACTACGTCTTGGCCGGGCGAGTCATCACCGTAGGTCTGATGCTGATCGCGGCCCTGCTTTCCGGGCAGATTGGTAGCGTGAGTAAGGCATGGTCCTTTGTCTGGGCCATGGGTGCCGGGATTGGTCTGGTCCTCATTCTCCGCTGGTTCTGGTGGCGCGTGAATGCCTGGTCGGAAATCACCGCGCTGGCGACCTCATTTGTCATCGCCACGGTCTTCCATCTCATCGCTTATCGGCAAGCGAGCGCTAATCCTGACGTGCCGTATGAACTCTTTGAGACCTTGCCCGTCTTCTTTGGCGTGGAATGGAAATTTCATCTGCAATTGCTCGTGATCGTTCCCATTTGTCTAGTTGCCTGGCTCACGGTGACCTTTCTCACCGCTCCCGTGCCCGAGGAGAGATTGCGCGCCTTCTACAAGCGCGTGCAGCCCGGCGGCTTCTGGGGTCCCTACAAAGAAGCGAACGCATCGCTGGAACCCGTTTCCAAAGGCTTGTTCTGGAATTTCCTCGGCGGTCTCCTCTTCATCTACGGGGCCACCTTCGGGATTGGATATTTCGTTCTGTTAGAAGCCGGGAAGGGAATCCTATGCACGGTCCTCTCCCTTGTCGGATTTGCCATCATCTGGCATAGCTGTCTGAAACGTCTATGAATACGAACACGTCTCTCGTGCTCACAGTGATCGGCGAGGATCGCCCTGGATTGGTGGAAAGCCTCGCCGCCCTGGTGGCGGATCATTCGGGGAATTGGTTGGAAAGCCGCATGGCGCGCTTGGCTGGCCAGTTTGCAGGGATCCTTCATGTAGAGGTGCCAGCGGAGCATCGCGCTGCGCTCGGCCAAGCGCTCAAAGCCCTGGACGCGCGCGGTCTCAAGGTGACGGTGACCAATCAGGGCACCGCCGAGCCCGAGGCCCCTTCGCAGACCGTTCGTATGGAATTGGTGGGTCATGATCGCCCCGGCATTGTGCGCCAGATTTCACGCGTCATCGCCGCGCATGGCGTCAATGTGCAAGAGATCGAGACCTGCACGGAAAGCGCTCCGATGACGGGTGACAGTCTCTTTCGCGCCCGTGCTCGACTGCACGTGCCTTCCAGTGTGGATCTGTCAGACCTCCAGGAAGAATTGGAGAAAGTCAGCCATGATTTGATGGTGGATCTGGTCTTTAGTTAGGCTCTATGGGGCAAACAATACTCATCACGGGGGCTAATGGCGGTCTCGGCATCGCCTTGGCGCACACGTTCCTCCAGGCAGATCCAGGGAATCGCGTGTGGTTAGGCGTGCATCGACGCCGCGATCAAGCCGAGAAGCTCATCGAGGACTACTCGGGGCGGTGTTGGATCGTGCCGCTGGACGTCACGGACGCCTCCCAGTGGCAACGGGCGATGGAGCTTCTTGCCGAGCTTGAGCAAATTCCAGACGTCCTCATCAATAACGCGGGCTTTCACAAGGATGGGCTGCTCGCCATGATGCCCACAGACGATTGGCACGATGTCATTCGGACGAATCTTGATGCCGTCTACCTCGGCTGCCGCGCCGTCATTCGCCCCATGATGGGTCAACGTTATGGGCGGATCATCAACATCGCCTCTTTGAGTGCTTTGTTAGCTCCGAAAGGACAGACCAACTACGCCGCGGCCAAGGCCGGCGTCGTGGCCCTCACGCAAAGCCTGGCCAAAGAAACCGCCCGCAGCGGGATCACCGTCAATGCCCTCTGTCCTGGCTATGTCGATACCGAAGCTTTGGCGGATCTTACTCCGGAAGCGCGCCAAGCCCTTCTCGCGCAAATCCCCATGCGACGCCTGGGCAAGCCAGAGGAAGTTGCCGCCGCCGCCCTCTTCCTCGCCAGTCCAGACGCGGCCTATATCACAGGAAGCGTTCTCAAGATCGATGGCGGGATCTTCTAGCTCTAACGCACATCCCATGAAAGGTTTCGTTAGCGAATTACCCGTCGCCGGGTGTCTGCCGAGCAGGGACTCGAGGAACGAGGCGAGGGGAAGTAAGAAGGATGAAGTGAAGGGCCAGGCAGCGGTTCTTGGGCGCCAGATGGATTGATGATTGTTGCCCCTTATTGGATTCGGATTCGCCAAGGGTGACCCACGATCAAGCGCCATAGAGCTGATCCAGATCCACGCAGCGGACACCTTCGCGCTCGTGCTGCGTTGATTTCAAGCGTGTGAAGAGAATGGGTGCCAATGTGTGACCGTCAGGGTTGGGGTAAGCGGCGAGCTTGTCCTTGCTTTCGCGAATGACCGCGGACCAAGACCTGATGGTACCCCATTTGCATTCGCCAAGATCGATCCAGCCATCGTCGCGAACGCTGACCAGGTCGATTTGCACTTGCTTGTCCCAGTACTCGCCGATCTCATGCGCGGCGTCGATGCCCCAGTGTAGATAGAGCTGCGGAAGCGCTTCGCGGCAGAGTGCCTCGAAGCGCTCGCCATAGTAGCTTTCGATATGGGGTTTGATCGCCTTGTCATAAGCTTGTGGCGGCTTGAGGGTGACAAATTTGCTAAGCTGTGGGAACCCGAAGCGAAACCAGAAACGCAACAGGGGATCCATCAAGGCGTACCGTACGGATTGGACGGAGGGGCGTCGGCTCGTCAGTGGATAGCGCTTCGTGACGTATCCCAGCTCAATGAGCACGTTCAGGTAATAAGCAATGTTTCCGTGAGGGATACCGGTCTGTTGCGCCAAAGTCTTGGCGGCTTGAGCGCCGCCTGCGAGGGCCATGAGGAGCGCGTGGTAGCGCTCGACCTCGCGCAGTTCCTCACGAATGAGGAAGTCGGCTTCGCGGTAGAGAGGGGCGTGAGGCGTGAGAAAGAGTGCCTGAATGTTAGAAGAGACTGACTGTCTGCGATCGAATAGGCTGAGATAATAGGGGATACCGCCGCAAAGAGCCCAGACCCGCGCTTGGTCGGCAAGGCTATAGTTCGGATGAAAGGCGGCGGCCTCGCGGAAGCCAAAGGGCTGGAGAAGGATCTGTCCGGTGCGTCGACCAAAGAGCGGGCTCTTCTTTCCAAGCACTTCCCTTTCCATGAAGCCAATGTAAGAGCCGCATAGAATGAGCAGCACCTTGTGAGAGCGTTTCCACTCGCGGTCCCAAAGTTCTTGAATGATCGATGGCAACTCTGGACTTGCCGCAGCAATCCATTGGAACTCATCGAGGACCAGAACGAACTTCTGCTTCTCTGGAGCACGTGCGACCACGTATTGGAGCGCCTTCTTCCAGCCGACGTCACCGAGTTCTGCTAGGAGAGGTTCCTCGAGAACGTCGGCTGCGATTTCCAGGAACTCCCTTATCTGAAAGTTCGTTGAGGCTTCTTTGCCGTGGAAGAAGACGCTGGGCTTGTTCTTGGTGAAATGGACGAGGAGTTCCGTCTTGCCCACGCGTCGCCGGCCATAGATTGGGAGAAAGCCGCTGCTCGAGGCGTGGTAGGCGTGGTTCAGAGTCTCAAGTTCAGCCGTTCGGCCAACAAAGGCTTCCATGGGAAAATATGGTAGCGGTCCGACTCTGAGTCAAGTCTCAATGAGTCAAGTCTCAATGAGTCAAGTCTCAATGAGTCAAGTCTCAATGAGGAACTGCCACCCAGGCGGCAAGCCGCGATCCTCCCCTACATCGGTGATCGCTTCTAGCGTCCAACGCAAATCATGCACAACGTTCCGCAAGATTTGCGCGGTGGTCGCCTCCACCTGGCAGAGCTTTCGGCGGCGTGGTCACCCCAACTATTCGCGACATTTCATGATCATGGCAGGGCTGCAGCGAGGCGGGCTTCTAGCCTTCGCAGGGATGTGCCTTGTCGGCAGCTGTGTGGCGCAGTTCTATGAAGAGGGGCCGTTCTTTTATTCAGATTCCGAGGCCCAAGACCCAACCGCCATCCTGGTCGAGAAGGTTCAACGGGGCGAGGTGACGCTGGATGAATCCAGCGATCAGGCTTTTCTAACCGATTTCTTAGGCAAGCTGGGTGTGCCGGTGGCGTCCCAAGTGTTGGTCTATTCCAAGACGAGTTTCCAGAATAGTCGCATTCTCCCTAGCCGCCCACGTGCCCTCTATTTCTCGGAGGAGCATTACATCGGGTGGGTGCAGGGCGGCGACATCGAGGTGATCTCCATCGATCCGGCCTTGGGTCCAATCTTCTATGTCCTGAGTATCCCCCGGCCGCCCCAGCAGAAACTAACGTTGTTCCGGTCTAACGAATGTCTGAATTGCCACGGAGGCTCACGGACAGCAGGTGTGCCGGGGATGCTCGTGCGTTCGGTTCATGCGGACACCGGTGGGTTTCCTTTGCTAGGGGCGGGCACGTTCCTTACCGATCACGCAAGCCCTTTGTCAGAGCGTTGGGGTGGGTGGTATGTCACAGGGGAGCATGATGGGGAAAGGCACATGGGAAATCTGCTCAATGAGGAGGCGGAACGCGGGAAAGCGATCGTGGTGCGCGATCACGGGAAACTGAAGACACTGGATCACGTGATCACTACGCATCCGTATCTGACGAACACGAGCGATATCGTGGCCTTGATGGTCTTGGAACACCAGATCATGGCGCATAACATGATCACCCAATCGCATTACAATGTCAGGCGTTGGCTGCATTATGACCGGGTCTTGAATCAAGAGCTGGAAGGCGAGCATGAGGGGTTGCGCGAGACCACAGCGAACTTGATCAATGGTCAGGTGGATCGGCTTCTCAAGGTGATGCTGTTTCAAGATGAGGTCGCCCTGGAAGGGTGGGGGGTGGAAGGGGGTGAGGCCTTTCAAGCAGCCTTCACTGCCCACGCCCTCAAGGCGTCAAATGGGCGATCGCTCAAGGATTTCCACCTGTTAGGGCGGCTCTTTCGACATCGCTTGAGTTATATGATCTATTCGCAATCCTTTGCCCACCTCCCTGAGGTCTTTCGAGAGCGTTTCTATGCGAAACTGCATGCGATTCTCACAAGCGCGGAGCCGCCAGAAGCATACGCCTATTTGAAAACGAAAGAACGGGGACGGATCCTCAAGATTCTCATGGAGACCAAGCCGGACTTCGCCAAGATCTATGAAGGAAACTGAGCCGTCGTGTCGCTTTGCTCGCACGCCAGATACCGGCTCGACTTTGCGTCAGGAGCCCTTTCGCCTCTTCTTTCCATTCGGTTTGGTAGCGAGCGTCTTGGGAGTTCTGCTATGGCCCTTGCTCTATGCGGGGTGGATTCCATACTATCCTCATGAGGCGCACGCGCGTCTGATGATCGAAGGGTTTGTAGGATGCTTCGCCATGGGGTTCTTGGCCACGGCGTTTCCGAAGATGATTGAAAGTCCGCCCCTGATCTGGGCAGAATTGATTGGCCTCCTTGTCCTGATGACCGGCGCGGTGACTTGTCATGCGTTCGGCAAGATAGGAGCTGGGGATACTTGCTTCCTCTTCGCGTGGATCCTTCTAGCCAAGAGCCTGGGCGCGCGCTTGCTCTTCTTACGTCGCGACCTGCCGCCTCCGGGCTTTGTTCTGGCGGGATTAGGCATTCTGTCAGGAGTGATTGGTGTTTCCATGCTTTTGATAGGGCGCCTGATTGGGATGGAGGACTTCGTCAGGGAATTGGCGCTGCTCCTCCTGTACGAGGGCTTCATTCTCTTGCCTATCTTGGGAATTGGCGGATTCCTTTTCCCCCGCTTCCTGCAAGACTCGGTACGAGCGGTGAATGGATCGTGGGCGGCCTCCGCCTGGATCCACCTGGCTATTGGCACGGCTGTGTTAGGAACCATGGTGCCGCAGGCGGGTGGAGCCACCTTCTGGGCACCCATCGCTCGCGGCCTCTTGGTAGCAGGATTTCTCGGCTGGCAAACGACCCTTTGGAGGCGTGGATCTCAGACCGGCACTCTTTCCTGGATGCTCCTCATGGCAGTGACGTTGTTAGTGGTCGGCCTGTTGATCTCAGGAAGTACGGTCGCCTTTCGCGTGGCGGTGAAGCATGTCCTCTTCGTGGGTGGATTCGGCCTACTGATCCTCACTGTCGCCACGCGTGTGATCTGGGGACACGGAGGGCGGATCCACCTGGCTACAGGAAAGCGGAAGATCTTGCGTGCCATTCTCATCTTGATCCTTCTCGGAATGGCGACACGCGTTGTCGCCGATATAATCCCGAAGATTCGTGTCAGTCACCACATCTACGCGTCCCTCAGCTGGGTGGCCGCGTCGGCAATCTGGGCGTGGGCGGTGTGGCGAGCGCCCGACAAGCCTAACTGTTAGGATTCGAGATCCACTAAACCCTCTTGGAACTCCCGCCGCACGTATAAATTTGACAGCTTCATCTCCGCCGCCTCCTTCCAAGACACCACCCGCGTCCTCACAGACGCGGCCACCCGTGGCAAGATCGATACCCTCCGAGGCTTCAAAGAAAACGTCATCGCGTAGAAGATAAAGGGACCCGCGTAGAATCAAAGGGACAGCAAGTAGGAACAAAGGGACAGCAAGTAGGAACAAAGGGACAGCAAGTAGGAACAAAGGGACAGCAAGTAGGAACAAAGGGACAGTACCTCATTCGCAATAAACAAAATACGACTACCTGGAAAACTCCACGACCGACCGCCTCCACAAAACCCGCGCCCCCATCATCAAGGAAACGGAATGGACCTACGAACCCGGCCGTGATACCATCACCAGCGTGACCAACCGCGTCGGCTTCCACCTCGATCAGCAGATCTCGCAATACCGTTACGAGAACAACGCCGACGCCCAACGCACCGCCCGTACCAGCAGGCAAGCAGGTCAAGAATGGACGGACCACTTCACCTACGACCCCGACACCGGAGGCATCACCGCCAGCAACCCAGACACCAAAGAGCGAGAGCCCGAGGCCTACGCGTATGACAAAATAGGCAACCGCCTAGAAGCAACCCAAGGCACCAAAACCACCAAATACAAAGCCAACGCCCTCAACCAATACAGCTCCATCTTTCAGCCCTCATCTCAAATCTCTCACGCGCCAGCGCACGATGCTGACGGAAACCAAACCCACGAGGGCAACCGAACCTACTCCTGGGACGGAGAAAACCGCCTCATCGCCATCCAAGAAGGCAGCTCCCTCATCGCACGATACACCTACGACCACCAAAGCCGCCGAATCGCCCGCTGGGTTAACGACGGCACCGAGGAGCGCTACCTCTACGACTGCTGGAACCTCATCGCCGTCTATCAAAAAGGCGAAACCAAACCAGTGGGAACCTACACCTGGGGCAAAGACCTCAGTGGAAGCCTACAAGGTGCCGGAGGCGTCGGCGGCCTTCTCTTCGCCCAAACCCAAGGCGAAAAGCCAAATACCTGGATCTACCACTACGACGCCAATGGCAACATCACCCAAGTCACGGATCCAAGAGGCAACCTCCTAGAACAAAACACCTACGACGCCTTCGGTAACCCTACCACAGAGTCTCATATTCCCAACCGCTACCGCTTCAGCACGAAACCACAGGATAGTGAATCGGGATCCAACTACTACGGCTACAGATACTACAATCCAGTTTATGGTAGATGGCTTTCCAGAGATCCTATAAGTGAGTTTGGAGGAATTAATCTTAATATGTTTGTGAGAAATGAATCCCTGACTCTGGTAGATCGTCTTGGATTGAGGCATGTTGAATGCGTCTCTACAAATAGGAGATTTGCTGATGCGGATGAATGGAAAATTATAAGTATGGATCCGGAAGTTGAAGATGCAGATGCGACCGTTTCTTGGGTGACTGGTGCAGAGGATGTTGAGTGGAGGGCGAACTTAAAGGTTGACTGCTTCTGTGCGTGCTTCAACTCTCTTGGCGGGCCGATGGTCGGCACATTCAGGGAGAAAAATATTGATGCTCGACGCTCATTTGAAGAGTCCAACCTTATTTTCGGCCTTACTGATCGTTTCGAGGTTCGCTCAACAGATCCCGCGGGAGCAATTGGAGATCTTGTCCACAGAGGAATTAAAGTTATTGATAAGTTGATCCCAGATGTCCCTCTGAATTTTAATTGGACCGATCTTGAGGTTGCAGTTTACAACTCGGGCACAAATCCATCTACAGTCGATGACGGAGAATGGGAAGGGGCTCACCCTTGTGATCAGTTCGAGCAATAGTGATCCATAGATCAAAATAGAATTCCGGATGGGCTAACTGAGACATGATTAAGAACCGAAGTGCTACGTTGTTCGTAATTTTGACGATTGCCTTTTTATCGCTGACAAGCTGGATTTCGTTCTCTCTTGGGAAGAGACATCAAAAGCATCGTGAAATTTGTAACTGGATATACAACATTGCTCTTAGTGAGGTGCAAGGTGAAGCCAAAGGTGAGGCTCGGCGCCAACAGATTGTGATGCACTTTCTGTTGGGCGGCCTGTACGATGTAGAGCGGATGCCTATTTGGGTGAAAAAGTTGTCTCGGTCTCCTCATCCTTTTTCAAATGAAGATAAAAAAATAGTTAAAGCCGTCATATTGCGGGCATTCGAGGCGGCGAAAGTGGACTATCGTGGTGATTTGGATCATGTTCTCAATGAATCCTTCACCGCACGGTGAGAGGGCGGGCGCTTCAATGCCGTCTCTACTGTCTCTAATCGTTTCGGGTGGAATATTGGGGTGGAAGTCTGAAATTCGAGCAAATATGGCAAAGGGAAAGGACCTTAATCCTGATGGCCTTGACGACTTCGCGCGCTCAACGGAGAGGGATCGAGAATGGCGATGGACAGCATGTAGGGACAGCATGTAGGGACAGCATGTAGGGACAGTAGGAACGAGGGGACAGAGCGGGACAGGACCATCAGAGGAAGGGACAAAAGGGACAGGACCTTAGTCGCAATGACCTTGACGACCTCGCCCGCCCCACCGGCTTCCAAATCGGCACCCCCAACAGGGACAGAGAACAACGGAACAGCGGGACAGGACCTTAGTCGTACTTGACCAAAACTACGGGACAGGACCTTAATCGTAATGGCCTTGACGACCTCGCCCGCCCCGTCGGCTTCCAAATAGGCACCCCCGAAGACCCCAACCAAGACTACGAAGTCCGCTACGGCTACGACCACGTCAACCGACTCAGCAGTGTCGCCGCTCAAGGCTACTTGGTTAATAGAGGGACAGAACCCTGGTTGTAATGGCCTTAGAGGGACAGAATGGCCTTGTAGGCACCATTCATGTTTACCAATAGAGCTGGATGACGGTGACTCTCCTGCGATCCCCTACTTTAAACGGGGTTGATGACCTTGACGTGAGGGAACCGGCTGAAATCCGTGTCGTTGCTATAAATGACGAGTCCGAAATCAGCCGCGAGAGCGGCGATGTGTGCATCTGTCGTCAGATTCCCACCGGTTGCTCCTGCGGTGAGCATGATTTTTAGATTGTCCCAATGGGTATTCGCAGGGCTGATCATCTCAACGTTTGGCTGGGCGAGCCAGCCATCGACGACGTTGAGCGCTTGCTCCAGTGTTAGTGGGGATCTGAATACTCTTGAGTGAGTGGAGAGGCGAATGAATCCAAGGATCACGACATGCCCGAGGCGAACGGGCCGAGTGCTGGACAGCACGCCATCCCACCATTCCTTGGCTGCAGCGTGCTGTGAGTAAGAAGTGAACGTCGCGTAGAGCAGAAGGTTGACGTCGGGACAGGTCATGGCCGATGCGCCTCAACCTCGAGTTCGTCCACAAGCTGGTTCATTCGTCTGGGATCGATGCCGGGCATGAGTTCCGAATCGAATACCGGCCCGGCGTAAGGTCGGGGCTTTGGTGCTTCTTTGGCCGTCTGCAAACCAAGACGCAATAGTTGGTTGATCGCCTCTCGGAGGCTCATGTTCTTACGGCTTCGGTGAACCTCGATCGATTGGGCCAAATCGTCGTCAATGGAAAGCGTTGTTCTCATGGCCCAAACTATGACATCAACGCGTGATGTCAAGCGGCATCAAATCGTTCTATCGCAGCATCAAGGATCTTCGTATTGCCCTTCTCCTCAGCGATCCCGATCGGGCGCTTGCCACCGAATGTCACGGCCGTGTCTGCTCCGGCATTGATCTGCAGCCGACAGGCCCCGAATAGGAGAAGTGGTTCATTCAGCCGTGTCGGTGGTGTTGTTCCTAATCGAAATCGCCTAGCACAGTGATACGCAGTGCTTCATCTGAGATCGTTTCCGCCCATTCTCGAGCGGTGTCTGGGTCTGCCTTTTGGGCTTGGCGAGCAAAGGCAGCTACGGCTTGATCGCGCCAAGGGGCATCGGAGTCCTGTTCGTTCAACCATTGCGCCGTGTGGTTGTAGTGGCTGCTGGCCCAACGATCAATGAAGCTCATGATGTTTTGAGAGACATCGTCTTCGGGACTGATCTTAATCAACCAATCGGCTAGAGCGGCACTATCTTCTTGAGTGCCTTCAAGCCGAGCATTGAGGATAAAGTTGAGCGCAACGGTCGAACGTTCCTCGGGATCGCTAGATTGTGAGGATCGTGCAACAAGTGTCTGCGCAGCTTCTGTTCGACCGGTCAGGGCGAGAGACGAAACCGTCGAACGGAGGCCTTCGAGGCGCAATTGGGAATCTGGTTCCCTCACAAGGGCCTCTGTAAAGCGAGTGAGTTCTGTGCTGTCCAAGAACTGGGCGACTCGGAAGAAGAGAGCGTCACTGGAGCCGTCGCCGTTCGCGCGACTTGCCTTCAAATGTGATAGAGCCTGCTCTGGATGGTTGGCGGCGATGCCCGCTAGCAGGGCACCGAGAAAGTGGCCCGGTGTGAACTCCATTGCGCTGTTCGACTGGAGGTGTTGGCCGTCCTCCTCGAACCACTTCAATGCGGCTGCCGGATCGTTCTTAGCCCAAGCGAACAACGAGCGCACGATCTCAGCGTGGTCGCCGCCCTGAAGTGCGGAAGCGATACCGCTTGCCTGCTCGGAATCTCGTAGCAGAGCTTCTGTTAGTGAATGGGGTTCACTAGCATCCTCCACCATGGACTCTGGTGCGGCCATCGCGATCAACTCCTGACTGGCAGTGATTTCATTTCGTAGTGCCCGATTCTTCGTCCAAAGCCATGCCGCGACGATGAGCAAGAACAGCAAGACAAGGGGAAACGCGCGAATCATTCGTTTAACGAGTAAGGAGATCTTGGTTCTGTTCCTCCCAGGCCTGGGCACCGCGTTGATCAAAGATCCGCCACCGATCAACCACCTGCCGCAGTTCTTCAGTAGTCGATCCATCGCCGGGAAGCAGCGCCATGTTCTGTGCCATCCACTCGGCGATTTGCTGAGCTTGATTATGATCGCGAAGAGCTTCCTGGCTCAGCGCCCGCAACATGGTTTGCCCATGACTGCCACCACCGGGCAAGTTGTCGAGAAACTCCCAGGCTGCCGTGGGTGATTCGGTTTCGATCTGAGCGCGAGCGTGGAAAAGGATGGCGTGATTCTGAAGGGGGACATCGCTTTCTAACGCATTGATCAAAGCGGCTCGCTGGACAGGATCGTTGAGGGCGAAAGCAATCCGATAGAGACCGCGTTCCGCGGATCTTGACGGGAGCTGCCGCAAATAATCGACCGCTGCGTTCATATCTGTCTGAGCGATTCCGGCCACGAGCGTTCCGAGTGCATCTTCTGCATTTCCGGATTCCCGCGAACCTTTGGGATCGAGTGCTCCGCTTTCGAGCCGATCTTGGTACCATGCCAGGGCTCCGTCAGGATCTTGTTTGCCAAACTCTTCAAGCGCTGCCCCCAAGCGATAGAAGTCAATCCTCGGATCATCAAGAATGGCATCCGCGCACCCAGCGGGGTCACGGGCATCGGCGAACATCACGAGTGTGGTGCCAACTTCTTGCACCATCCGTTTGCTTCCACCAGCCGCTTCGAGCTCGTCAAGAGCAGCCCTAAGACTTTCACCAGTCAACTCTCGCTGTGAATCAAACTGCTTAAGCTTTTGCCAGAACAGCTGGCGCGCGGCGTTCCCACCAAACCGCGTCTTATCGAAGGCGTCGATGAGGTCTTCCCAATCGATCAAGCGATCCTGATCTGTCATCGCGAGTGTCGAAATGCCAGTGTTCACATTCGCGAGGATTGATCTTGGCGCTGGATTCTCTTTCGTGAGCTGCGCAAGCTTGGATTCGAGGCGCTCATGTTCGGTTCCCAGTGCCGAGTGCGTCTTCCACTGCCACCCGACGGTACCCAAAGCGATAAGAAGAGTCGCCCCTACGGTGATTGGTTTGATGTTAGCCATGGTAAACAGGGAATTGGTGATGATGGAGATCGTAGAAAGGCGGGGGGCTGCAACCAGCGCATGAGCGGCAACGGTTGCCGCCGCCGCAGCGGAAGGTTTGGACAGCTCAATGCCAAGGCCGACAGAGATCACGGCAACACGGAGTGAATGCCCACTGGTTTGCAGGACGGCAGCGAGTCGATCGAGTGCCCGCGATAGGTGCTTTCGGGCGGCATCTTCCGTCTGGTTCATGGTGGCAGCGATCTGTCGAAACTTTTGTTTCTGAAAGAAGCGTTTAAGAATCACCTCGCGATCACTCGTTCGGAGTTTCTCTAGCGCTTCATCCAAGTGGGGCAGAGCTGCCTGCCAAGCTGCCTGATCGACATTAGAGAGATGGTTCACAGGCATGGCGCTCGTCACTTGAGATTCACTCGCGAAGGCATTTAGATGTCGTCGCCGTCGGTATTCAGACCGCAGTGCTTTCTTTGATTCCAGCCGAGTGGTTTGCATCAACCAGCCGCCGAGTCGTTTCTGTTTGGAGAGGCGATGCGCTTTTCGAGCTAGAACCGCAAAGGCATTCTGAGTCACCTCTTCTGCGAGTTCAGCGTTGCTGGTCGAGCGGCGGGCGACGCCATCAACAAGATCGAGGTAACGGGCAACGATTTGTTCGAAAGCGGTCTCATCGCCGTTGGTGGCATAACATTGAAGCAATTCCTGATCGCTCGGAGGGACTGGTGGGGCAGCTTTCAAATCTTCAATGGTAACGCTCCCGGTCGCGCAAGAACCGGACAGATTTCTGTATGATGAGGAAATATTTCTCCGGATTCTGTCCGGTTTCAGAGATTTCCGGCATGGTATGGGTGAATGAACGATGCCTGGTCAGAACTGAAAGCCTATGCCGAGCACGGTGATCAAGCTGCCTTTGCCAAAGGGACAGGACGTCAATCGGAATAATAAAGGGACAGGACCTTAGTCGGAATGGCCTTATAACGGGACAGGACCTTAGTCGGAATGGCCTTGACAACCTCGCGCGCCCAATGGACTTCCAAATCGGCACCCTAGCCGACCCCGGCCAAGACTACGAAGTCCGCTACAGCTACAACCACGCCAACCGCGTCGCGGCTCAAGGCTACTGGTTCGAATACGACTACCTACCTACCTCCCTAGAAAACTCCGCAGGAGATCGAGGGACAGGTTCTGCGACTCGGCAAGTATCACGCTAGTTGACGGGATGCTGAGCCCTTAGGCCAGCGCTTACTTGGGGTCGAGTAATCCGCGGCAGTGTCATCGGCGAAGGTGAGCGCCGTGATCCGGCGGCGGTGTGGCGAGCGCCTAAAGACTGCGTCCGATGGATTGTGAAATCGTCTTAGTCAAAGATCAACTACGTGTTCCTGGCGCTGTTCATCGCGCTCGTAGACCTGGGCGGCAGTGCCCACAATCAAGGGATCCGGGTCTCCAATCAACGAGGTGTCCTTGTCAGGATAATCCAGGGCATTGAGGAAATACCGCATGCAGTTGATGCGCGCGCGTTTCTTGTCGTCGGATTTGATGACGGTCCAGGGCGCATCGGCGGTGTCCGTGTAGAAGAACATCGATTTCTTTGCATCGGTATAGTCATCCCATTTGTGCAGCGATTCGAGATCGATGGGGCTAAGTTTCCATTGCTTGAGCGGATCAACCTTGCGGGCGTGGAATCGGCGCAATTGTTCTAGCCGACTAACGGAGAACCAGAATTTGAATAGCCGAATCCCGCTATTCACAAACATGCGTTCCAGGGAGGGGCATTGGCGGAGGAACTCCAGGTATTCTCGAGAATCGCAGAATCCCATCACGCGCTCGACACCGGCGCGATTGTACCACGAGCGATCGAAGAAAGTCATCTCACCTTCCGTGGGCAGGTGCTTGATGTAACGCTGGAAATACCATTCGCCGCGTTCGCGATCCGTGGGCTTCTCCAGGGCAACGACATGGGCGGCCCGTGGGTTGAGGTGCTCCATGAATCGCTTGATGGTACCGCCTTTGCCGGCGGCATCGCGCCCTTCGAAGAGACATACAATGCGTTCGCCTCGCAGTTTCACCCAGTTCTGGACCTTTAAGAGTTCGGACTGGAGCTGAAGCTTGATTCTCTCATAATGCGCTAACGGCATCTTTTCCCGATAGGGATAAATGCCACGCTCGTGGTTGACCTTGAGCGTTTCCGAGTTGCTGAGTCCCTTTCCAGAGCGTTGCGATTCTAACAACTGCTCCAGATCACCGTAGTTGGCGCCATCGGTGTCTGCGTTATTGATCTCGGCAAGGGAGGAGGACAGGTCAATGCTAGGAGAAGCTTCAGTTGGCATGGCGGCGATGGATAAGCAGATAAGTGTAGAGTTAGAGTTTGACCCAATCTTTGAGATGAGCGTGTTCGAAGATCATTTCATTCTGGATCTTGAGATCTTGACCCATGCCCGCTTCTCGAGCGCGTCGATACATGGCGAAGGCAATGGCCACATCGGCATAGGCCAGGCCCACGGCGTTGAAGTAGGTGCGTTCTTCATCCTTCTCACGCCCAGCGAGCTTCCCACTTAATAGATCGACCAGATTGCCATGGATATCAGTGTCGGCAAGTTCGCCGTCTTGATACATTCTGCTGAGTGTCTGGGTGCGATGTTTCACCGTTTCCCAATCATCACAGACAATCTTATCACATTGTTTGGCGACTGCGTATTCATCTTCCCACCCACCCACGTGGCTATAGAAGGCGCCAGCCTTCATCCATGCAGCTTTGAGCAAAGGCGCTTGGGCACTGGTGGCGGTGACGATCACATCCGCGTCGGAGACGGCAGCTTCGAGATCACTTTGAGTTCCTTCAAAGCGCATGTCGGCGAGGATCGGCCCCATTTCGTTGATAAACTGAGCCTCCTCCGCAGGGTCCTTGGCGGCGACCCGACAGACTTCAAGAGAAGGCAGGGCGGTCTTCATGGCAATGAGGTGCATCTTGGCCTGCTCGCCCGCACCGATGAATCCGATGGCCTTTGAATCTGATCGTGCCAAGTGCCTTGCGGCCAGACCGCCCATGGCGCCGACACGCATGTTAGAGCATAGCGTTCCCTCCATGAAAGCGATTGGGAAACCGTGCTCGATTTCTGAGAGGATGATGACTGCTGACAGATTCTGGATCCCATATTTCACAGGATTGGGCGGAAAGACGGAGACCCATTTCACCCCGCAGACTTTGTCTTTCACGAAGGTGGCCGGGAGGCAGTTGATGCGTTCCTGGGTGTCGTCATTGAAGATTTGCACGATCTTCTCTGGGAATAGGACGTCGCCGTTTTGGAATGCCAGCATAGCGGATTCGGCCGCGTCCATGGCCATGCGAATATCAAGACAACCGGCGCCCAGGAGATCCTCCTGGGAATAGTATTGGCAGTGGATCTCGTGATTACCCATGACGCAGGCTACGATCTTCCCGGGAGGCCGCTTCGCAGATCTTGTTGGTGTGGGCTCGCTTCTTGAACTCGTGCTGGCGATTCGCAGCGGGCAAACTTCTGCTCTGGACATGGGAAAAAGTGCTTGGCAAAGCGCTTTGGCTGCACAACTTTGGCCGCTCTCCAGAAACCAGGGTCATTTCCCAACGATGCCCCGAATCCTGGAGGCACACCTCACAAACCATGGCCGTAGCAATTAGACTCCGCAGAGAAGGAAACCGGAACCGGGCATTCTACCGTATCGTCGTGGCCGATAGCCGCGCCCGCCGTGATGGCCGTTTCATCGACACCATCGGCACCTACAACCCCAACGAATCGGGGACGAATTTCCAACTCGATCTGAGCAAAGCCGAAGACTGGATTTCCAAGGGCGCCCAGCCCTCAGACACCGTCCGCAGCCTCATCAAGAAAGCGCGTCGCGGCGAAGGCACGGCCCCGGCTCAGGATGCACCGACCGAAGCGACGGCAGAGGCGGAGAGCTAAGAATCCCCTTTCTTCTTCCCAACCATGGATGCAGCGACGGCCCTTCGCGAATTTCTGGAATACATCATCGGGCAACTGATCGATCAGCCAGAAGCGGGTGCCATTGCGCATGAGCTTTCAGAGGATGGGAAACAGCATCATTTCCGCGTGACCTTGAGCGAGGACGATGTGGGCATGATCATTGGCAAAGGGGGACACACGGTCACGGCCATGCGGAATCTCCTCAATGCCGCCGCCGCGCGGGATGGCCAGCGCGTCACGTTGAAAGTGACGGGGCCGATGGACTACCAACACCCCGAGGATGAAGAAGGAGACGACGCGTAGGCCGCCTCCGCTATGATTCTTCAACTCGCGCTTCTCATTTGCGGTCTCGCATTGCTCTCATTCGGAGCGGAATGGCTGGTGGGTGGGAGTTCGCGTCTTGCGCTGAAATACGGCATTTCTCCGCTGATCGTCGCCCTGACCATTGTCGCCTTTGGCACCAGCAGCCCGGAGCTCGTCGTCTGCCTGACCAAGCAACTCACGGAAGCGGATCCCATCGTTGCCGGAGGCTTTGTCTTTGGGAACGTCATCGGTTCTAACATCTTTAATATCGCGCTCATCCTGGCGGTCGGGGCCTTGATTCGGCCCATCATGATCTCGCGCCAGATCATTCTGCGCGAAGCTCCTATCCTGATCGTGGCCACTCTGATGCTCGTGTGGTTCATGCTAGACCAGCAGATCACGGTGTTGGAAGGCGGCCTTCTCTTCACAGGCTTGCTGGCTTTTCTCATCTTCTCAGGAGTCACTTCCGTCCGGCAAATGGCACGAAGTCGTGAGCAAGGCCCCAATCCTGAGCAGGCTGAAGAATTGGCAGACGCTCAGCGGGCCTCCAATCTCTGGCTGATCGCACTTATTCTGGCTGGCATTCTTGGATTAGCGTTAGGTTCGCATCTCCTGGTGGGCAGTGCCGAGAAGATCGCCCTCATGCTCGGCGTTCCTGAGGCCCTTGTGAGTCTCACGCTGGTCGCCTTTGGCACCAGTGTGCCTGAATTGGCCACCGTGGTGGCGGCGGCTCGTCGCAATGCTGGCGATATGATCACCGGGAATGTGATTGGCTCGAACATCTTTAATATTCTCGCCATCGTGGGCATTACCGCCATGGCCAAACCGATCGTCTACAGCACTCAAGAAGTGACAATGGTAGAAATCGGTTACATGACGGCGCTTGCCATCCTCCTGTTTCCCTTTCTGCTCACGCGCAAGACCTTGGCGCGCTGGGAAGGCGCCATCCTCTTGGCTAGTTGTCTCCTCTATGTCGGGTATCTTTCGCAGCGCTTGCCCGATAAACTTCCCATAGAGGAATCCGAGGCCGCCCATGTGCAAAGCATCCGTCCCGCCCTTGCGGAACCACCAATGCCCTTCTAAAGTTGGCGCATGGCATACGACAATAAACGGCGCTACATCGTCACGGGCGGAGCGGGCATGATTGGCAGCGCCATCGTGTGGGCATTGAACAACCGCGGAGTGGATAATATCCTCGTAGTGGATCGGTTAGGGACCGATGAGAAATGGCGCAACTTGGTGCCTCTGCAGTATGCCGATTACATGGATGCCGATGAGTTTCTCAAGGTGACTCAAACGAAGGGTGATACGTTGGGATCTGTCGGGGCTGTGTTTCACATGGGGGCCTGTTCTTCCACGACGGAGAAGGATGCCAAGTATCTGATGGACAACAACTTCGCCTACACGCGTGACATCGCACAGTGGGCTGTTTCGCGCCGTTTCCGCTTTGTTTACGCGTCTTCTGCCGCCACGTATGGTGATGGTTCCGAGGGCATGAGCGATCAAACGGAAGCGCTCTATGCGTATCGTCCCCTTAATATGTATGGGTATTCGAAGCATCTCTTCGACTGCTATGCCATTCAGAAAGGTATCAGCCGAGGCATCGTTGGCCTGAAGTTCTTCAATATCTTTGGCCCTAACGAACATCACAAAGGCGACATGCGCAGCGTGGTGAACAAAGGATTCTATCAGATTCTTCAAACGGGTCGGCTTCAGCTTTTCAAGAGCTATCATCCCGATTTCGCCGATGGAGAGCAGAAGCGTGACTTCCTCTATGTGAAGGATGCTGCCGAGATGGCACTCCATCTAGCAGAATTGCCTTTGGCGGGCGGTCTCTTCAACATTGGTTCCGGCGTGGCTTCGACCTGGCTTGACCTGGCCCACGCCTTGTTTGCGGCCATGGGACGCCCGAGTCAGATTGATATGGTGGACATGCCAGAGCATCTCCGTGGCAAGTATCAATACTTCACTCAGGCGGAGATGGAGCGGTTCCAATCTACCAATTACCCGGAAGTGATCACGCCTCTCCGCGAGGCTGTGCGTGATTACGTGCAGACCTACCTCATGCCCGGGAAGTTTCTCGGTGATGAGCCCTGGGATGAAGATGAAGAAGAGGCGGCGGGCTAGTCGACGCTTCCCTAACAGACCCGCGCGCCTCCTTTCTCACATGGCGTCGTATGCAGAGATGATCTTCTGCAGGTAGTCTCGCTGGTCCATTTCCCAGTAGCGTGAGGAGAAGATTTCCACTTCGTCGGGCCCGTCAAAACCCGTCGCCAAGACGGCATCACGGATGGCGCGCAGCGGGATGCAGCCTTCTCCCATCAGGCCCCGGTCTAACAAGAGATCTTCCGTAGGTGTCTTCCAATCGCAGATGTGAAAGGCATGGAGATTCCCGTGCTTTCCACAACGGGCAATCTCCTCTTCCAGATCAGGGTCCCACCAGAGATGGTAGACGTCCACGGCCACGCCGACCCAGGGTGAATCGAGCGCCTCTGCCATGTCATTGGCCTGCGCCAAGGTGTTCACCGCAGAGCGATCGCCCGCATACATGGGGTGGAGTGGCTCGATGGAAAGCTTCACCCCATGGCCCTCGGCGAAAGGCAGGAGCTGCGCAATGCCGTCTTGAATCTGTTTCCGTGAGGTGTCCAAGGATTGCCCCGGGTCCGCGCCGCAGACGAGCACGACGAGCGGCGCGCCCAAGGCAGCGGCCTGTTCGATGGCTTGCTTGTTGTCATCAATCGCATCAGTGCGTTTGTTAGGATCAATACTGGGAAAGAAGCCCCCTCGGCACAGCGAGGTGACGGAGAGGGGATGATCCTGCACCATCTTGACCGCTTCTGAGAGCGGCAGATCGTCGAGGACGTTTCGCCAAATGGTGATGTGCCCAATGCCCGCGCGAGCGTATTCGGTACAGCATTCTTGCAACGACCAAGGTTTGGTCGTCATCGTATGCACGCAGAGTTTTGAGAGATCCATGGTGCTCATGTGAGGGCAATATTAACGCATGCAGTCGAAGTAACGATAGTAGGGCTTGTCCTGCGCCACGCGCTGCACATAAAGAGCGAGTTCGCGCAAATGGTAGTCTCCCCACATGCTCGATTCACCATTGGCGATCTTACTTCCCTCAGGGACGTGATCCCATCCGTTAGGCTCGTGGTAGATGGAATGAAGGAGCAAGCCTTGATGATCGCTATCCGTGCTCAAGTAGGGTTCTTTCAACAAAGTACGCAAGACGGTGAGGCCAGCTTGCCAATAGCGCGTGCCTTCCGCGCCGAGATAACGTCCCAAGCGAAGCAGTCCTTGAGCACCAATCGCCGCCGCCGAACTATCAATGGGTTCGTGATCATTGTATGGGTCGGAAGGACGCGTGAGGTAGTCGCCGAGGTGAACGAGTCCAGGCGCACCCGTGTCCCAATAGGGCACACCATCGGTGGGCGTGTGATCCAAATAGAAATCGCAGGTGGCACGTGCCGCCCTGACAAAAGTGCGCTTGACGTCATCCCAATCGAGTCGGCTGGAGCCCCGCTCCAAGGCGGCGGTGTCTAACTGATCGAGAAACTCCAATTCCTCTGCAAAGCCGCACATCGCCCAGGCCAGCCCGCGTGTCCAGGTGGTGAATCCGGTGTAACCCTGCTGGGAATTCGGGCACCGGAACGCCCCGTCATTGCGATTGAACACCGACTCATGGGCGGTGCGACCCCAAAGGTCATAGCGATCGCGCCCTTCCCCATAGAAGACGGAATACTTGGCTGTGGCCAGCCCGTGCTGGATGGCGCGTTCTAACAAACAGATCTCCTTGTCCCCCTCGGCCATGGCTTGATGCCCGAGCATCCAACTCACGACCAAGGCTCGGCAGGAGCGGATGGTGTCGACAAACAGCGAGTGGGGCCCATTGAAGGAATAGATGAAGCCGCCGTCGTCCGGGAGCGAGGTCCATCGATACGCCTGCACTGCTCCGGACACTTTCAGGGCCAATTCATAGAAATGCCGCTCCCATGCTTGGTAGGGCACCCGTCCCTCATGCATGAGCCGAAGCAGGTTGCCGTAGGTGCTGACATTATTAAAACCGTGATCATGCACGCCGAAGTGGCTGACATGGGGCGCCATCTTCTCCACGGTCATTTGCCTACCATACTCGAGCAATTCCTCATCACCCGTGGCATCAAACTGGAGGATAGCCGACCCAAACTCAAAACCCTGCGTCCACTCCGTCCACCCTCGCGTCGTGTAGCGGCCGGCCGCCGTGAAGACTGGGCTCCCTTTGGCATGATCATAATGATCGCGAATCAAGCGGATCTTCTCGCCTGATAGTTGCCAGAAACGTTCCAGATCTGCTAACAAATCTGCGGGCTTGAGGGTATCGTCAATGTGTGTCATGTTAGAATCGATTAGGTTTCTTGAGATGAAGAAGGATGAAGACGGTGGCATCCAGCGCCTCGTAGGTGTGATCTTGGATGGCGTCGAACTGCACGCTCTCTCCTGAAGATAATGTCAGGGTTTGCTCGCCGATGGTCAGCCGGAGAGATCCATGAATGACCCAACAGGTTTCCAAATCATCTCCATGCACGTCAGGTCGGCTCAGCTTCGCACCCGCCTCCGCCTCCCCCAGAAAGCAATGGTGATTGGCATAGCGGATCCGATGAAAGAAGAAGCCACTCGTCTCATAGCCATCCGCCTTCTGCCGGTGCGCCAAGGGTGACTCTGCTAGTGCCAGCAAATCGGACGCGGCCAAACCAAAGGCCGCCGCCACCTTGGCGAGGGTCTCCAACTCCGCTGTCGATTGGTTCCGCTCCAATTTCGAAATCACCGGCACCGAGATACCACAACTCTCCGACAACTGCGCCAGCGTCTGTCCCGCCCGCTGCCGCAATCGGCGCACAACCGAGAAATCATAATGAGTGCTTGAAGAGCCTTTCGCCACGCCCAGAACTTTCGCGAACTTTAAACTTGGGTCAAGAAATGAAAGCCAGAGAAACAATCTCAGGAATCATGGATCGGCGACCAAACATACAGTGGAATTATGATCTGTCCGCTGGGTCTTATCCGTTATCATTCCCAGATGCATGGGTCTGCTCTTACTCGACGGCGATTCCTCCAAACGAGTCTGGGTACTTCGTGTGGTGTAGGCTTGTTAGGACAACTTGTTGCCAATACGCCTCCGGACCTGGGCGAACGCCCGCGCCAAGACCTTGGCGTGACGGTGCTCAACCCGTGGGGCGGACGCGTGCCCGTGTCGTTCATCATTGATGATTCGACCTGCCTCGTGAACATGGCGCACTACGGTCTCCCCCAGTTCATGGAGGCGTGGTCAGGTCACCGGAGACGCTACGCCAAGGTGGAATGGAAACAGTGGCCTCGAGAAATTCCTGACACTTTCGTCCATCGATTTGGATCCTGGTGTCGGGAACATGGCGTGAAGGGCAAGTACAGCGTGGTGCCTTATCCTGCTTGCGTCGGATGGATTGATCGCGCCATGCCCGGGTGGAGCCGCGACGAACTCCGCGCGAGTTTGAAGCTTGTGAGGGAGTTCATGGTGCCTGACTGGGACATCCATCCAGAGATGATCTCGCACACTCGGGTCATCGACCTCCAGACGGGGCGCCCCATGGCGCAACGGCCCGATGGCAGCTATTGGATGGAGAATGGTGGCTGGACGGGCGAGCGCAGTGTGGATGAAATTGCCCACTACATCGCCTACGCCTTGCGACTCTTACAGAATGTCGACCTTCCTTGTGAGGGCTTTACCACGCCGGGTGGCTTTGGAAATCCGCGCCAAGACCGTCTCGCTCTAGCAGGCATGCAAGCGGTGCAAGATGTGTTTGCTCCCGAAGTTCCGCACTATTTCAAATACGTCGTGGATCAAGGCACGGAGACGCAGCCGAGAGTGGAGTGCGTGCGTGGTTTGACCACCGATCGCCCGGAATGCATCGTCAATGTGGTTTCGTGCACGGGCGATTGGTTCGGGGGGTGGACGGGAATCGATCACGGTGAGGAGGCGGCAGGAATGGATCGCCTGATCACGGCTGATGGTTTGGGTGGGCGTCTGCCAGAAGTGATCCGTGCCGGGGCTCCTGCCGCCATGCTCTGTCACTGGCCGGGCATGTATTGCAATGGAACCGAAGTGGGTTACCGCATCTTTCAAGGAGCCGTGAAACGCCTCCACGAACACTTTGGCGAACGCGTGATCTGGATGAAAGTGAGTGAAATGGCCCGCTACTGGGCGGCCAGAGAACTCACTTCCTGGCGCGTCACGGAAACCGGTAGCATTCATTTGCAGGCACCGTTTGCGGCCCCGGGATTCACCTTGCGACTGCAGCCACCGAGCGAGGAGTCCACGCCTCGACTCATCGGTGGCCAGGATCGGAAGACCATGACGCTAACAGCATCCACAAATGATGAGATTACTCTTCCAGCAGGAACCTGGCGTCGGAAGAAGGATGCCATCGAGCTCTGCATCGATCTCCCCAAAGGAATTTCTGAAATCGCTTGGAACTAACAGAAAGACATGATCATGAAGCGGAGCTTATTCCTCGACGCCACCGAGCGGAAGGTCACGCGATCATCAGGGATCGAAAGGCCCCTTGGCCCGGTCCTTCCAGATCAGGATCCCTGCTATTGACAGAGATGCTAGTATGTGTTACAATGTATACAAAGTAACTGGAGATTGAATTATGGCTTCCGCAGTCGTCACCGCACGCATTGATCCAGGGGACAAATCTCGCCTGGCACGCCATGCCCGTCGAGCGGGCCGGAGCGAGAGTGATCTTGTCGCTTCGTTCATCCACGAAGCCCTCGAACAGAAGGAGTTTGCCTTCATCGAGTTTAGGGATTCCCCGCTTGGCCGTCAGCCTTACCTCAAAGGAAGCCGGCTGGCCGTTTGGCAAGTGATGCATCTGGCCAAAGGCCATGATCACGATCCCGCCAAAGTCGCTGACTATTTCGAAAAGCCCCTCCCTTTCATTCAAGCCGCCTTCAACTATGCCGAAGCGCATCCCGAGGAGATTGCCCAGGCCATCGCCGATCATGAAGCGATTGATTTCGAGCAGCTCAAGCGCACCCTGCCCGGGATTGAAAAGGTCAGCATCAGGTAGGCGTGCTCAAGTTCCTCTTAGACGAGCAGATTTCTCCAAAGGTAGCCAAGGCCATCGCCAGACTAGCACCCGAAATCACCGTGGAAGCGGTCACTGTCTGGCAAGACGGGATCTACCGTTCTCAACCAGACCCCATTGTTCTGGCGGCAGCCACCGAAGCCAACCTCACCCTGGTGACCTTCGACGTTTCAACGATCCCGCCGATCCTTCAAGAGTGGGCGGAGTCCGACCGTTCTCACCATGGTGTCGTGTTTATCGATGAACGCACCATTGCTTCGAACGACTTTGGGGCGATTGCCCGTTCGCTTGTTAGGCTGCACAAGATGGCTGGCAATGAGGAGTGGATCGATCGGATTACCTTCATCGACAAGCCATCACTCTAGCAGTTTGCTGCATGCTTCACGATTCCAAACTCCCAGCCTTCCAGCAGGAACCTGGCGTCGGAAGAAAGATGCCATCGAGCTCTGCATCGATCTCCCCAAAGGAAACTCTGAAATCGCTTGGAACTGACAGAAAGACACCATGATCATGAAACGGACCCCATTCCTCGCCGCCATCTATCTCCTCCTCGTTCAGGCATTCGCCGTGGAAACAAGCGTGGACACGCGGCAAGCCCTTACTCAGACCCTCACAAAAGCGCAGCCAGGTGACACCATCCGCATCGCGCCAGGCACCTACCCTGGTGGTTTGCGTTTCGAATCTCTCCACGGCACCGCGCAGGACCCCATCGTCATCACCGCCGTGGATCCAGAGAATCCGCCGACCTTCGAGGGTGGCAATTCCGCCTTTCAGTTCTCACAATGCGCGCATCTCGTGCTCCGCCACGTGCGGATTCGCCGCGCAACCGCCAATGGCCTCAACATCGACGATGGCGGACGCCCTGACACACGCACGCATCACATCACTCTGGAAGACCTCGCCATTCTCGAAACCGGGCCGAAAGGCAACCGCGATGGCATCAAGCTTTCCGGGCTGGATCATTTCACCGTGCGGCGCTGCACCATCCACGGGTGGGGAGGTTCCGCCATCGACCTCGTCGGGTGTCACCATGGCGTGATTGAACAATGTACCTTTGAAGGCAAGGAAGGTTTCACCCAATCCAATGCCGTGCAAATGAAAGGGGGCAGCAGTGATCTCCAGGTCCTGCGCAACACTTTCCGAGACGTCGGTCATCGGAGCATCAATATCGGCGGCCACACGGGACGCCCCTATTTCCGTCCTCAAGTCGACGACTACGAAGCCACCCGCATCGAGGTGGCAGGCAATACTTTCCATGGCAGCATGAGCCCCATTGTCTGGGCCACGGCCAAAGGCGGCCACGTCCATCACAACACCATTCTTTATCCCGAGAAGTGGGTGCTACGGATCTTGCAAGAGAACGCCGAGGAAGGCTTTGCCCCCTCACAAGGTGGTCAATTTGAGAACAATGTGATCGTCTGTGATGCCCGTGTTGTCATCCCCGTCAATATCGGTGGTGGCACGGCCCCTAGCACCTTCACCTTTCAGAATAACTACTGGCGCACGCAACACCGCCGTTTGCCCGACCTCCCTACCGAAGACCGACGAGGCCAGCACGAACAGGCTGACGGTGACGTCGACCTGGATGCTCTGCTCGCAGCACAACAAGCTCGCGGGCGCGGGGCTGCTGCCTACACGCTGCCCTCAGCACCGCTCTTCAAGTGCGATTTCGAATCGCCCCAATGGTATCAGGATTGGGATCTCGACGCCCCGCCACGCAACACTGATACCGTGGAGGACGATACCGATCGAGGGTTCACGGCCCGAGATGGCAAGGCCCTCCGCATTCGCGTGCAAGAAGGCGGTCATTATGGGACCAGCTTGCAATACCGCTTCGCCAAACAGTTAGGCGAGGAACCCGAAGCCATCATGTTCCAATACGACCTCCGTTTCGGGCGCGATTGGAAGCCGGAAAGAGGTGGCAAACTCCCAGGAATCGCCGGCACTTACGACAAGGCCGGTTGGGGTGGACGCCCCGCCGATGGCACCAATGGCTGGTCTGCGAGAGGCCTCTTTGAAGGCATGCAAGACGGGCGAACACCCATCGGCTATTACTGCTACCACGCCGACATGAAGGGCAAATACGGCAGCCACTGGCGTTGGGAAACCGAAGGCGAAGACCGCGGCCAACTCGCCAACGAACGCTGGTACCGCATCACGCAATACGCTAAGATGAACACGCCAGGAAAGAACGACGGCATTCTGCAAGGCTGGGTCGATGGACAACTCGCCTTCGATCGCCAAGACATCCGCATGCGCGACACCGATCAGCTCAAGATCGAAACCATCTGGCTCAACGTCTACTACGGCGGCAGTTGGCAAGCCGCGAGTGACTATCATTTGTATATCGACAATGTCCTCATCAGTCGTGAACACCCGGAGGCGTCGCCACATTTCCGATAGGTTAGGAGAAGAGACATCGTTCGCCATCCACAAACCGCTGGTAGCGTTGTAGATAAGGCGTGCGGAATTGCATGCAAGTGATCTCCCACCAGGCGAAACGCCAGGTATCATCGTTCCAAATCCCTGCGCCGGAAAGGTATCGGCCTTCGAAATGGGAATCGGTGAGGGATTCTACCCTGCCGAGAAAGAGATCCGGCTCCGCGGCCGTTTCGTTCTCGATGATCATGAGTTCTCCGGGGTCGAGCCAGTACAGGAGAGCCTTGTACGATTGGCAGGCAGGCTTCAAATAGTGTATGTGACTCGACCTTCACGGCATACGTCAATGCCTTCCGTCTGATCGCTTCCAGGATTGCCGGGATCGACCATGAGCCAGGACTGACTGAGAAGTGGCAAGCCAAGGTGGATGCACTCAAGTTGGAAATCCTCACACCTTCTGCCATCCAGGCTTGGAAGAATGACGCCATCAAGGCGGCTGGCAAGGGTCCAGTGAAACAGCGGAAGGCCAAGAAGACAGTGAATTCGACGATCCTCAATGTTCGATCGATCTTCGCCAAGAAGCACCTTCGCTTTGTCAAAGAGCGGCTCACTCTTCCTGATCCTCTACCCTTCGATGAGGTCACTTTGGAGAAGCGTCAGTCATCACGGTATCAGTCCAAGATCGATGCGCCCGCGCTGATTGCAGCTACCCAAGAAGAGCTGGCATCTCGCACAGAGGAGCAGAAGATTCTTTTCCTGGCGCTCACGTGCGGTCTCAGGAAGGCTGAGATTGACGGTCTGGAGTGACGGCGTTCAACTTTGAAGGCGGCACGCTTCGCCTTGAGAATACGGAGCATCTCCAACTCAAATCTGAAGAGTCTGCGGACGAGATCGATCTTGATCCCGAGCTGATCACTCGCTTCATGGCGTGGAAGGAACTCAGTCGAAGAACCTTTGTGATCGAGTCCCGAGGCAACCGAACCGCTCGCACCTATCGGGCCGCATCCAAATTGGTCGCCTGACGCGCTGGCTTCGCTCTCACGGCATCGAAGCTCAGAAGCCGCTCCCCCCCTGCAAAACTCAGGAAAGAATGTGGCGCTCTCGTGAACGCTCGTGCGGGCATCTACGCGGCTTCCAGGTTCCTTAGGCACCGAGATATCACCGTGACCAGCCAGCACTACCTGGACAAGAAGGAGCGGATCACACCAGGCTTGGGAGGGCTGCTTGACGCTGAGAAGGTCGAAGCGATCTAATGTCGCAAAGAGTTGCAACTCTGATCGGAGCCTGTCTACTCTCAACGAGCCCAATCATTTGAATGAGTCAGTCCCATCTCAGCTCTCCATCGACTTCCGAACCGGTAAGCCAACCGGAATCGTCAGGCGAGCAAGCTCAGCCTCTCAACGAGCAGCTTGCTCTGCCATTAACAGACGAAGAACGCGCGGCGTCTTGGAAATATCTCAGCACTCTCCACCGGGCGAACAGATTTCGCCTCATGTTTGGTCAGCCGCTTTTGACAGACGAGCCGACGACTGGGACGTCCCGCTAGTTCCCCTCTCGCGATTTGGGATACATCACGACTCAGATGGCTTTTTAGAAGCTGACTACATGTTGCCGATGACGCCAGGTGCCGAGGCTTGTCCGTATCTGGATCGTGATCACTTAGTCGTGTACAAATTGTTTGATTTGCGAATCAACGGTTCGCTCGGCAAGAAACTGATCATTGAACATGATACAGACGGTGGCTTCGAGGTGAAGGACGACTGTCCCGCAACGCTGTTAGATACCATACAGAAACTTGCGTTGCTGAACGATGCGGGAGGCTTACCCACCGAGATTGTAGGCTTATCAGATGATGGCAACTATTTGATTGCGAAACAGCCGCTTGCACATCCATACGAGGAAGGAACTTTTCGCAAGGCGCGGGAAGAGGCACTAAATGAAATGAAATGCGCAATTCCACCAGGTTCAGGGCTTCGGAAGTTGTTAGGCGTTGTGCACTGGGAAGATAGAAGTTGGATCGTCGGAGATTTCCATGAGCGCAACATAATGGTTGATTTCGATCGGACTCCAACAGTGATCGATGCACTCGTTGGATCTATTCCGCCCAGAGCCCAAGAACAAAACTCTTGGCTACAGGCGGCTTCGGCTGAAGCGGAAGAATGGCAGAAGAGCGGCGAGAAACCGGTGCGGAAAACCTTCGATGATGTGCTTGATAATGAACTCTAACAGGAAATAGCCAGCCCTATCAGGCAAGATGGGCAGGTGAGCACTATTACTTTCGTTGTGGAGACTCTTTCCGGCGTGCTGTTCGGGCAATGTTAAGAGAACTGTTCTATCCAGTTTCCGGGTCTCGGCTAGTTCCCAGCTTCAGTTTTGAGCAGAGAAACTGGGAGATGAGAAAGGGAGTTTCCGCTCGCCCATCAACTCGCAACCGACCGACCTATAAAGTAGGTAGTAAGATACGGAGGTTTTGAAGTGTCATTTCGGATGAAGCACTTTGATGATGGCGACTTCGAGAGGGCCGCCTATCATCTTCTAAATGTTGGAAGCGATCTCCAGCTTTTTCGGGAAGGAAAGCAACCAACAGGCTAACGCCATGGCACTCAAGGCTGAAACCGTCTGTCTTCTCGATGCCGCGCTGCGTTATCAGGATGAGACGGGCACGAAGCCAGAGACCCTAGCGCTGAGATTATGCTTTGGGGGAAAGGCGGTGAAGACGAGTTGGATCGATGGTGTCAGAAGTAACTGGGTTGGGGCAATGATGGGCAATCCCTGACCTATCCTATCCTAGCCCGCCAATTCACCCCGAGCATGATCCTGAAGCACTCAGAACGAAGACACTCCATGCCGTGGGCTTCACCTGCGAAAGTGATAGGGCCGATATGGCGTTGTTGTTCGGGCATCGAAACAATGTCAGTACAGCTTCTTGCCGTCTATAATTCCTTTGCCGTCGGAATTGGTTTTCAGGCCTTGGTCTCGTTATCGACTGCTAGAAACTACCAGGCAACCCAGGCGTTGAATTGCCTCTCGGAATCTGAAATGTGGGAACGGGATGGGAACGAACGTCAATCGAATCGGTAATTGTGTCAGAATTCGAATCTGCGTAACCAATTGATTGCAAACGACGTGCTCACGAGAGGAGTCGAACCTCCACGTCCTTGCGGACACTAGAACCTGAATCTAGCGCGTCTACCAATTCCGCCACGTGAGCTTACGCGTTGGTGTGGGGTAATTCCCATGGAATGGGGCAGGGCTCAACTCAAATCTTTCTCTCTGGAAGGGATGCCGCTGGTTTCTTTGAACCTCTTTCTCTTGTGGTGGTCCGAGAAGGCATGGTTGAGGATGTTTCTTACTCTGATGGGGATCGCTTGCCGATGGCGTTGAAGGCGGTGATCGCTCTGTTCTTGCTGCATGGGACGCTTGCGCTGATGGCGGTTCTGATGGCTTACGCCAGGGAGATGCCGACGTGGCATTGGGGCGTGGGTAGTTTAGCCATCGGTGTTGGGTTGTGGCTGCGTGTCTCCTGGGCGCGGATGGTGGCGATTGTTCTGACGATTGCCTTGGCGGTGGTGTGTCTGGTCTTTGCGGCGATGGTGGTGAACGGGGTGCCTGCGTCGATCACGTGGTTTGGATTTGCGGCTGCTGAGGTTTCCCGTGTGCAGTCATTGTTGGGCCTGGCTGTGGTGATTGTGGTGATGGCTTGGCAGTTGGAAGTCCTGACGCGTCCGGCGGTGGCACATTGGTTTGCGCCGCGGGTGAGGGCTTAGCCTTGCCGCCCTGTTGGCGCGCGACTCTTTGGTCAGCAGGCGGTTTCTGACTTGTCCGGGTCACTTCTCGTTATGTTTCGCTCCTTCTTGTTGGCCTCTTTTGTGATTGGGGTTTCCTGGGCGAGGGAAGTGGATGAGGAGACCGATTCGGTGACGGCCGGGCTGAGCTTTGAACGGGATGTGCGGCCGATTCTGAAGGCGGCGTGTTTCCACTGTCATGGGGAGTCGGGGGTGCGGGAAGGCGGCTTGGACGTGCGTTTGGTCCGGCTGATGCGCGAGGGAGGGGATTCCGGTGCGGCGTTGGTGCCAGGGAATCCCGATGCGAGTTTGCTTTGGGAGAAATTGGCCAACGATGAGATGCCGGAGGGTGAGAAGAAGTTGGGGGCGGAGGAGAAGCGGGTGATTCATGCGTGGATCGTGCAGGGGGCACCGACGGCGCGCCCGGAACCGCTTGATCCTGAAGAGGCCCGTTTCACGCTCGAAGAATTGGATCATTGGTCGTTTCGGCCAGTGACACGCCCTCAGGTGCCGCTGGCGAGGGCGAGAGGGACGTCGCCGGTGGATGCATTTGTTGGGCGCCGATTGAGCGATGAGGGCTTGGGATTCGGCGCCGAGGCGGATCGCCTGACGTTGATTCGGCGTCTTTCTCTGAATCTCACAGGCTTGCCGCCGTCGACCGAGGATGTGGTGGGGTGGATGGATGATGCGCGGCCCGATGCCTACGCGCGTCTGGTGGATCGCTTGCTGGCGTCACCGGCTTTTGGGGTGCGTTGGGGACGGCATTGGTTGGATGTGGCGGGCTTTGCTGAGACAGATGGGGGGCCGGGAAATGATGACCCCAAGCGGCCGCATGCGTGGCGTTATCGCGATTATGTGATCGAGGCTTTTAATGCGAATAAGCCTGTGGATGTGTTTCTGCAAGAGCAGATGGCAGGTGACGAGATGGTGGCGTCAGCGGTGGATGTGCGCGATGCGTATCAACGCGAGTGTTTGACGGCGACGGGTTTTCTAAGAATGGCACCGGATGCGACCCAGCGGCGAAATACCCTGACGGATCGCAATACGGCGGTGGCGTCGACTTTGGAGGTGGTGAGTACGGCGGTCATGGGCCTGACGATTGGGTGCGCGCAGTGTCACGATCACAAATATGATCCGATTGGAGCCGATGATTATTATCGCTTTCGTGCCATCTTTGATCCTGCGTTTCCGTTAGAGCGTTGGCAGACGCCAGCGCAGCGTTTGGTGGATCTGACCCTTCCTGAGACGGAGGCAGCGGGCGCGGCGATTGAAGCGGAGGCGCAGGTCTTGCAGGATGATTTGGATGCGCGTAAGCGGGCTTTGGGAATCACAATTCAAGAACAGAAATTGGCTGATGTGCCTGAGGGGGATCGCGAGGCGACGCGAGAGGCTGTGCATACTCCCAGAGGTGAGCAGACGGAGCGGCAGAGGGCTTTGTTAGACCTGTATCCGATGGTGAAACCGGTGTCCGTCATCACGGGCGGTTTGTTAGTTGAATACGATGGCCCTTCGTATCGCAAGTTTCAGGAAGAACAGGCATCGATCGATGCGGTCCGTGCGCGCAAGCCGCCCAAGCGTCTGATCATGGCGACGCGGGAATCTCCTGGTTCCTTGCCGGTGAGTCGCATCCTTTTCCGTGGTGATCCGGAGAGTCCTCGGGAGGAGGTTCTCCCGGGAGAATTGGCCGTGTTGCGTCATCATGGAGCGGTGTTGCGTATTCCTGACAATGATCCCAATCATGCGAGTTCGGGTCGGCGGCTGGCTTATGCGCGGCATTTGACCAATGGGGCGCATCCGTTGACGGCGCGCGTGTTTGTGAATCGTCTGTGGCAGCATCACTTTGGCCGGGGTTTGGTGGCGACCCCGAATGATTTCGGATTGATGGGGGATCGGCCCTCACATCCTTATTTGCTAGACTGGTTGGCGAGCGAATTCGTCGCCGGTGGTTGGGATCAGAAACGCCTTCATCGGCAGTTGGTGCTTTCGAGGACCTATCGGCAAGGTTCTCGAAGGCGTGCGGAACTGGATCGGGTCGATCCAGAGAACCGTTTGTTAGGGCGAATGAACGTTCGCCGGTTGGAGGCGGAGGCGTTCCGTGATGCGCTGCTGTGCGTGACCGATCAGTTAGACAGGCGTCTCGGGGGGGCGAGTGTGCCAGTGACGGAGGATAGCCAGGGCAAAGCAGTGCTTGGCGTTCAGAAGATTCGCGATGGCTTGCGAGCCGGGGTGGATGCAGCGGGAGCTCATGGGGTGCGACGCAGCGCTTATGTGGAGGTGCAGCGTCGCTTTCCGTTGAACGTGCTGGGAACGTTTGATCAGCCTGTGATGAGTCCCAATTGCGAGGCGCGTCGACCGACGACGGTGGCGACGCAGGCCTTGTGGTTTCTCAATGACCCGGAGTTGATTGCTCACGCGGAGCGGCTTGCAGAGCGTGTGCAAGGCTTGGGGACGAATGACAGGGAGCGGCTCAAGAGGCTCTTTATACGTCTCTTCGCCCGTCCTGCAACGGAGAGCGAATGGCAAGAATGTCAGGGCTTTCTCCACAATCAGACCGCCCATTTCCGATCCGTGGAGGGTCCCCGTGATCCGGCGGTATCAGCGTGGGCTGCGCTTTGTCAGGTCTTGTTGGCCTCTAACCGATTCCTATACGTTGATTGAGTGTGAAACGGATTTGCCTTCTAACATGAACACGCCTCTTTGTTCCCGTCGACACGTCTTGCAATCGTCCTCATTTGGGCTCGGTGCGGTGGCGGCCTCGTGGCTTTTGAATCAGGACGGTCTCTTGGCTGCGGAGGCGCCGGTGGCGCGGAAGCCTCTCCTGGAGCCGGAAACGCACGATCTCCTTCCCAAGACGGCGGCGAGTCCGCCTCAAGCGAAGGCGATGATTTCCATGTTCATGTTAGGCGGGCCGAGCCAGATCGATTTGTTTGATCCGAAGCCGGAATTGATCAAGCACCACGGCAAGACTTTTGGCGGGGACATCAAGTTCGATAATCCTGCTCAGGCGAGTCGAGAAATCATGGGGCCCGCCTGGAAATACAGGGCTCACGGGCAGTGTGGGATGGAGCTGTCCGAGTTGCTTCCGCACTTGGGGAAGATCGCGGATGAGATCACCTTGATTCGGTCGATGCACACCGGGGCGAATAATCATTTGCCCTCGAATTATGCGATGAATACGGGGCAACCGGTGCGAGGACGGCCCGTTCTGGGAAGTTGGCTTTTGCGTGCGTTAGGCAGTGAGACTCAAGAGCTGCCCGCTTATGTAGCCCTGACAGACCCACGAGGCTTGCCGTTGATTGCGAGTGAGAATTGGCATCAGGGGCGGTTGCCGTCGATCTATCAGGGCACGATGGTGCGTCCGAAGGAACCGCGCATCTTTAACTTGGAGGCTCCTGCCCATCTTGCCGGAAAGGTGCAGCGTGCGCAGTTGGGTTTGTTAGAACGGATGAACCGCGATCACTTGGCGTTGCATCCTGGTGAGGATGATTTGGAAGCGCGTTTGGCGAGCTATGGCTTGGCGGCGCGGATGCAGGAAGCGGCCAAAGAGGCCTTCGACATCTCCCGGGAATCAGAGGCGACGAAGGCGATGTACGGGATCCATCACCAAGTGACCAAAGACTACGGCACGCGATGCCTCATCGCTCGGCGTTTGGTGGAACGGGGCGTGCGGTTTGTGCAAATCCTTTGTCAGGGTCAGGTCTGGGACCACCACGGATCTATCCTCACGGCGTTGCCGCAACGATGTGAGGAAATTGACCAACCAGCCGCGGCGTTGGTCCGTGATTTGAAACAGCGCGGCTTATTGGATTCTACCATTGTCCATTGGGGCGGGGAAATGGGACGCTTGCCCGTGGTTCAGTTCCGACAAGGCCTTGCGGAGCGTTCCAAGATCGGGCGTGATCACAATACTTACGGGTTTAGCATGTGGGTTGCCGGCGGCGGATTCAAGGCGGGGCATGTCCATGGCGTGACGGATGAGTTCTCGCATCGGGCTGTGGAGGGTGTGGTGCATCACTATGACTGGTTGGCCACGGTGCTGAACCAGTTCGGGCTCGCGCATCATGACCTGAAATTCCGTCTTGGAGCGCGCGATATTCGCTTGGTGGAGCAAGAATCGGCTCGTGTGGTCCGAGAGTTGCTTTCTTAGGGAACATCCGCTAGGGATCTCCTTTCCCTAATCCGTTTGCGGGTGGGATAGCGCTGTGATACCATCCGTCCCTTTAGGGCAAGCCCATTCTTCACCAAATCCTCCATGTCCGAAAACCCTCTCGACCCCAACTCTCGCGACCAGCGCGGGAGTAGCAAAGACCCCAATTTCAATTGGAGAGGTCTGATTCTACTTTCCATCGCCATGCTTCTCATTGCGGGTGCTTTCCTCTATGGAGGCAGCAAAGGGAGCCAGCAGGAAATGGGGTATGACACTCTCATCCAGCTACTCGACGAAAGTGCCGCTGCGAACACGGACAATGCTCCTGAGAAGGATCCCATTGTGCGCGACGAGCAGGTGCAAATTGTGGGCGATCAGGCGACGGGTGAATTTGCCGTTCAGGGGGTGTTTCGTCCTCTCGTGTTTACGAAGACGATGGGCAAGGCGACCGACGCGACGAAACCAGAGATGGGATTCCGCACGACGGTGATTCTCAACTATGAAGCGGCGGCTAATGAGCTGTGGGAGAAATTCAAGGCGGCCAACATCACGCCTCAGCACGTAATCAAGCGGAGTGTGTGGAACAACCCGTTGATGCACTTCCTTCCCATCTTCCTCGTCATCCTGCTCCTCTACTTCTTCTTCCGGCATCAACTGCGTTCTGCCGGTCGTGGAGCAATGAGCTTTGGCAAGAGCCGGGCCAAGATGATGGCTGCTGAGAAGAATAAGGTGACCTTCAAAGACGTCGCAGGGGTGGAGGAAGCCAAGGAAGAGGTTTGGGAGCTCGTGGAGTTCCTCAAAGACCCCAAGAAATTTCAGAGCCTCGGTGGGAACATTCCCAAGGGCGTTCTGATGGTGGGCCCTCCAGGCACGGGGAAGACCTTGCTTGCTCGTGCCATCGCGGGTGAGGCCGATGTGCCTTTCTTCAGCATCAGCGGTTCTGATTTCGTGGAGATGTTCGTCGGTGTGGGTGCCTCTCGCGTGCGCGATATGTTTGAACAGGGGAAGAAGAGTTCGCCCTGCCTGATCTTCATCGATGAGATTGATGCGGTGGGACGTCATCGTGGCCACGGCCTCGGTGGCGGCCATGATGAGCGTGAGCAGACGCTCAACGCGCTCCTCGTGGAAATGGACGGCTTTGATACCCAAGAGGGCGTGATCATCATCGCCGCGACTAACCGCCCAGATGTGCTCGATCCTGCGCTCTTGCGTCCGGGACGTTTCGACCGCCAGGTCACGGTCAATTTGCCCGATGTGAAAGGGCGCGAACAGATTCTTAAAGTGCACGCCAAGCGTGTGAAGATGTCGGAAGACGTCGATCTCGGGGTGATCGCTCGAGGGACCCCAGGCTATTCTGGAGCGGAGCTTGCCAATGTGATCAATGAAGCGGCTCTCCTCGCTGCCCGCAAGGGGCTCAAGGGGATCACCCTGGCTGAACTCGAAGAGGCGCGGGATAAGGTTCGTTGGGGGAAAGAGCGTCGCAGCCTCGCGATCAGTGAGAAGGAGAAACAAGTGACCGCCTATCACGAAGCGGGCCACGCGATTCTCATGATCATGCTTGAGAACACCGAGCCCCTTCACAAAGTCACGATCATTCCCCGAGGCCCCTACATGGGTGCCGCCATGTGGTTGCCCAAGGAGGACAAGTATCAGACGCGGAAGAATGAGATCCTGGACTCGCTCGTGGTCGACATGGGAGGGCGCGTGGCGGAGGAGCTCGTCTTTGGCGACGTCACCAGTGGTGCCAGCGGCGATATCCGCATGGCGACCAATCTCGCTAAACGCATGGTCTGTGAGTGGGGAATGAGTGAAGCGCTCGGGATGGTGGAATATGGCGATAATGAGGAGCACGTCTTCCTTGCCAAGGAGATCACCCGTTCGCGCGATTACAGCGAAGCCACCGCTCAGAAGATCGATGCGGAAGTGAAGCGGCTCATTGATGAGGCCTATGACAAAGCGAAACGGATGCTGACGGAGAATCGGGACAAGCTTGAAGCGGTGGCGCAGGCGCTGCTTGAGTTTGAAACGCTCGACGGGGCTCACATCGAAGAGATCGTGGAACATGGCAAGATGTTGAATCCGCCAAGCAGCCCTCAGCCGCCTGAATTGCCACCCAAGCACGAGGAGAAGGCTTCCAAGCCCAAGGATGAGAAGCCCTCGATAGATGACGAGCTTCCAGGTGGGCTTACCAGCGCCCCCGCGGGTGCCTGATGAGTCAGACGCATCTCATTGTCGGGGCGAGTTCTGCGATCGCGGCACCAACGGTCCAGCGCTTGCTGGACGGTGGGGACCGGGTTCTTGCGGCAAGCCGTTCCTCTGAGCCCGTCCATATCGCGGGTGGCCAACATCCCTTGCTAGAAACCATTGAGTGGGATCCATGTGCTTCCGGATCCGCAATCGATCTGCCTGATTCCGTGGACGGCCTCGTCTACTTCCCAGGCACGATTACCCTGAAACCCTTTCCGCGCCTCACCGAGGATGATTTCCTGGAGGACTATCGGGTCAACGTTCTTGGTGCTGTGCATGCCATCCAGCACGCGTTGCCAGCGCTCAAGAAGAGTTCCCAGGCATCTATCGTCCTCTTCAGCAGCGTCGCCGCGCAGACCGGCCTCGCCTTCCACGCGAGCATCGGTGCCGCCAAAGCAGCGGTGGAAGGATTTGGGCGTTCGCTCGCCGCTGAACTGGCCCCCAAGGTTCGGGTCAACATGATCGCGCCTTCCCTGACCGATACACCACTGGCACAATCCCTGTTGGGAAGCGAAGAACGCCGCCAAGCAGCGGCAGAGCGCCATCCTCTAAAGGCGATTGGCCACCCAAGAGATACCGCCGAATTGGTCGTGTATCTTCTCAGCTCGGCATCCCGATTCATGACGGGCCAAACGCTGCGCCCCGACGGAGGTCTCTCTCAGATCCGACAGTTTTAATTGGAGTGATCGCCGTGCCCCTCTTCGCGGCACGGCCCCCTCAGATGCTATCTGGTCAGCCCGTTGGGGCATTGGGCAAGGAGAGATCAACGCGGATGATCTCCTTATCATTGCGCACAAAGGCAGAGCGTTCGGCGAAAGCAGGGTGCGTCCAGACGACTCGGCGGCCCCAGGCGCCGTTGGTAGGCTCCACCACGGATTGGCGTCCCATTTCGCGGTAGCCGTCTTTGGATAGTTCTGCTAGAATGAGATCCCCCATTTCACCAAAGAGCCAATACTGCTCGTTGGCTTCATGATAGACAAGAAAGGCCGTGCCGTGGCGGGACTTCTTGCGGGCATCGGGTGCGAGTGTGGGTTTGGTAGTGCTCCAGAGCCGCGTGCCGTCTTCCATCGATACAGCGATGAGCTCACTGCTCTCACTATCCACCCCATAGATGACGCCGTCGCGCACTTGGGGAGCTGCATTCAATGAATAGACCGCTGTGTCGCTACGACCGCGCCACAACTCTTTCACGGCGGGTTTCGTATCATCCAGCTCTAGCAGAACGGCTACGTCTTTGCCAGGGCCTGAAACGAATAGCTTGTTTCCCCATTCCCGTGGAGCCATGCGGGAGATGCTATAGACTGGTTCCAAATCCACGGACCAATGGAGATCGCCATTCAAAGGATTCAGAGAGTTCACCGCCTTGGGATGCCAGAAGAGCAATTGCTCCACACCGCCGTGCTTGAGGATCCGCGGAGGACAATAGCCCGCCTCTTCCGAGCTGAGCGCCTTCCATTTCTCCTCTCCGGAATCTTTGTCAAAAGCCACTAGCACTTGATTGGCCCCACCCGCCACTCCGTAAACGAACTCGCCGTGGACGAGGGGGTGCGAAGCGTAACCCCAGCGAGGCGGTTGGCTTCCGTATTTGGCGCAAATGTCATGATTCCATAGCACTGTCCCACTTGCCGCATCCAAGCACCAGAAATGGCCCATCGTTCCTTGGAAATAGAGTTTCCCATCGATCACCGTCGGTGTCACGCGTGGTCCCCCCGGGTAGGACACGTTGTAGGTCACGGCATGGCTGTGTTCCCATAGCACCTTGCCCGAGCTGCTATCGAGACACAGGATCCGCTCCTTGCCCGCACGCGGATGGGCTCCCTGGCCGCTCCCGTCAAAGTCGGGATCATCCATCACGAAATCCGCCACATAGACCTTCCCATGGGCCACCGCAGGTCCCGCATAGCCGTAGCTCACCGGTGTGCGCCAGAGCACTTTGGCAGGCGCTTCGGGGGAGAGACTACGCCGCACGCCCATCTCGCGCCACACCCCATCACGGGCCTCCCCCATCCACTGCGGCCAGTCTTCCGCCGACGCCGTGAGGGCGCTCGCGATCAATAACATTGCAACGGTCTTCATCCCGATAGCCTTTCGAGCCCGCTCACGCTGTCAACTGGTCCCACGCCATTCTAATCTAATGTGTCTGCACACGGCACTGGGCGACCACGTCCGACCAGGTGAAACGGTGGCGAAGCATGTCTGCTAGGAAGCGGTTCTTGGGCGTCAGCCTGGCCGCGTCCCGCAGGCGCTCGTGCCGTTCCAAACGGCTGAAGAGCACCCGTTTGATCGTCGATCTGGGAACGGAATCTTCTCCATAACCGCGCGGCTTGTTTGCCGACCAGTAGCGGACCATGGCGACCCCATTCCGTTGGAACTGGCCTAGAAACACGACGGAATGTCCCCGTTCCTTGGCACCAATTTCGGAGGTCCACCAGATCTTCATGAAATCTCCAGGCAATGCTCGATCAAAGCTGGTGAAATTTGTGCCACAGCCCAGCTCGGCAAAGAGTTTGGCCGTACCTGGACCATTGGCATTCCATCGGCCAAAGATCTCTTCCCCATCCTTCACCCCAAGATTGGCATAGCGCTCTAAGAGCGTTGGAGAAAGCTTCAGGGCTTTCTGGGAGCGGAGGGATTCGATCACGCGTAGAAAGACCAGATAAGTGGCTCCCGAACAGAACGATGCCTTCGCAGCGCGGGTGTCTTGGGCAATGCGCTGCCTTTTGAAATCATACTGCACACTTGCCGCGAGGCGGTCCACCGCGGCTGGACTAGCATCATAACCAAGCCCTTTGGGCATGGAGCGTACCGCATGGAGGACATGCTGATTGAGCACCGGTAGCTTCTTCTCGGCAAGTGCTGGGGCCACACAAGCGAGGACGAATAGCAGGCTGACAAGCGAACGTTGCATCCATCGGACCGTAACCATGAATGGCCCCGCGTCCATGGCCCAAAGCCCTCTCACTCGACGGCGCTGGGAAACCCAGGGCAGATCCCCGACGGTCCTTTCACCTCCACCCATTTGAGAATCCGGCCTTGGCGGCTCGAATGGGCGAATCCGGGTGGGGGCATCATGACGATCTGTCCAAAGCGATTGGTTTCAATGCGGTAGTCCAAGGAGGCGAGAAAGGAGTCGCCCTCCAGCTCAGCCCACCGTTCACGGTTCAGCGCATGCTGATCCTCGATGGTGGCAACGCTTACTAAGGCCCCGGACATGGCTCGACTATACGGCTCAACGGAGAACGCGCAATGGTCAGCCAAGACCGATCAAACCGTCGCCGGCTCGCGCATTTCCTCTTCGACGACTTGGAAATCCTCATCCTCCTCAAGGGGCGCAAAGCGTTCGGCATTGAACGACCGCTCCAGTCCGCCCTTGCCAAGTGGATTGTGCAGCTCCACCAGGGTGACCGCCACTTCTGGCTGAAGATTAAAGCCCTGGCCCGGCGCGATGTCACGAATGGTGTAGGTCTCACCCTCCTTGGGGAGCGCGACATAGTATTCCTCGATCCCCAAAGGAAACTTTCCATCAATGCACGCGACTTTCTGGCCCTGTTGAAGCATGAGAAAGCGTCGCCGCAAGCGAGATAAGACGCAACCTGAGAGTGCCGTTTGAAGAATCGGTGACGTCGCCCCCTGAGAAGACTGGTTGGTCGTGCAGGAACCGTGTTTCAGTCAGGCGCATGCAGCTTCGTTGACGTGGAAAGAACAACAGACCGGGGATTCCAAATTTCAGCAGACCTAGAGCCGCCTGTGTCATGGTGTTAGCCTCCCCATCTCTGACCGCGATGATTCCGTAGGCAAGGAAGCCAACAAAGTAACTCAGAGCCAAGAACCGAAAGATCACGAACAAACGGGCTGGCCATTGCAAGGCTGCCGCCAAGGCGATCGGTACTCCCGCTAACAAGATCAGCAACAACTGGCTCCATGCATCTATCTCGGTGTGAAACTGGTAGAACGTCATCAGCACCATTGCACTTGTCGCCATCAGAACCACGCTGATGAGAGGCCGCAGGACCGGATTCTTCCCGAAAGGGCGCCGATTCATTGTTTGTTGATCGTGACCCTCAACCATTGGCAGCCGGTGGGAAGATCTCCGCGCTGCCATCGCGGGCCTTGGCGGGATCGAGGAGTGTGGCGGGCGTGTATTTGGGGATGATGCCAGGGGTGGCGAGCACCGCACGTATCTGGTCAATGTCCTGTGGGTGCAGTACGGCAGACCATCTCCCCTGCTGATCCGTCTTGACCGCGCCAAGGGGCGCCTTCTGGCGGCCGTCGCGCAGGTAGATCTAGGTGTCTGTGATAAGATCGCCTGCTTCACTTAAAGCGACACCGCCGATCTCCTGGGATTCTGTAAGGGTGAACGAAGCCTGATTGGGAGGAGCGCCGTCGGGAAAGCGCTGGGACGGTGCCACGAGTCCATCCGCCGTGTGTACCCGAAGGGCGAGGTTTGTGCGGTCAAGGTCGACGCCGATGGGGATCTGCACACGGCCATTCGCATCCGTTTTGTAGGGTCGGTCTGGCAGATCAAACGAATAGTGCCGACCGCTAGCCCACACGTCCGCATCCGCTACGGGATCTCCCTTGGCGTCCGTCACCGTGACCTCGGTGAATTCACCCACGGTGAGGCCTGGTCCCCAGCCTAACTGATCGACAACATCGAGCGTATTCGGATCCCATTCCCAATTCATGAGGGTTTCGTAGAGTCTTCCTCCATAACTCATGTTGAGCACGATGCTCCCGTCGTCGTGATTGAAAGAACGGAGAATGGGAATGACATCGCCCCATTCCGCGCGTTGCACCTCTTTGATTTCTTCCCAGGTGCGGCCATCGCGAAAGACCGTGTTGCGAAACTCGAAGTTATAGCCTTCGCCTTCTCTGGGTGAATGCAAGTGTTCAGCATCCAGGTAGTCGGGAATTAAATCCTTAAGATCGGCTGGGAAATGTCCGGTGTCCTCCTTAAATTGCATCAAGGCGCGATGAATCTGCACCATGTTCTCCCCATCAATCTGCTTGTGCCTCTCGGCCTCTGTCAGTGGGGGATCGGGCTCTGGCCCTAGTTCTTCTGCTAGTGCAGGTGCAGGCGTTGAATCCTTCTTGGACTGGTCGGGCAGAATCGAGACCGATCGCGAAGACGAAAGCGGACTCATGATCCCTTCTTCTTGGGTCTTGTTTCCGATCCAAAGCCAAAGAAGCGTGACCAATGCAGCACCCGAAACGAGAACAGCAACCCGACGCGGATTGAGTAGGAATTCCCTCATCTCTGGACACTATCGACTCACGGAATGAGATGCAACGAGATCTAGAAGATCAGCGCGAAAGCGCTCTCCAATGGAGTGAAACCAGCATCGAAGCGAAGGGATTCTGAGGGTGTAGTGGACTTGCTTAGTTAGCTTAGCGATAGGTAGTTTGCCAAATCCACGGCAAGACCTTGACGGAAGCAGGAGCAGCTTGGCTCATGCTTGGCAGAGGTCTTCGAGATCGTGGACTTTGAGATTCTCCGGCAGCGCGATGCTCTTCCCCGGCCGGGTGCGAACGAAGACGCGCGGCTGAATGGTGGCGAGGTTGGGATTGGGAAGCGCCTGGGCTTTACGGGCGAGTTCTTTGGTTAGGCTAGGCCAGGAAGTGACTCGACCCCATTTGCATTCACCGACGTCAATCCAGTCATCGCCGCGACGTCCAACGAGGTCGATCTGCACGTCTTTGCTCCAATATTCGCCGACGTCGAAAGGGCCAGACACGTCTTCTTTGGCATAGATCTTAGACAGGGATTCGCGGCAGAGACGTTTGAAGCAGAGCCCGTAGTAGGCGTCGAGCTTGGGTTGGACGAGGTCGCGGTAGGCCGTGGCGGGAGGCGTTTGTGCTAGGTAAGAATGGTTTGGAAAGATGAAGTGGAACCAGAATCGGAGGAGGGGGTTTTCGAGGGAGAATCGGACCTGTTTGGCTGCCGGAGGTTTGCCTGTGCTGGGGTAATGTTTGCGGACGTAACCGAGTTGAATGAGCGTGTTGAGATAGTGTGTGAGACGACGGGGATCGATCCCTGCGCGATTAGCGATATCTTTGTTAGGATGAGAACCGTTGGCGAGACAAGTGAGAATCGCGTGATAGATTTCCAGTTCGCGTAATTCCTCACGGAGGAGGAAATCGGCTTCGTAGTGCAAGAGCGCATGTTCGCCCAAGAAGGCCTCGCGGATGTTTTCCGGAATGGATCGGCCGCGCTTGAACGTGTTGAGGTAGTAGGGGATCCCGCCACAGATAAAGTAGGCGCGGGCGCGATCGATGAGGGACCAGTTGGGGTGAAAGAGGATCGTTTCGTGAAAGTGAAAGGGTTGAAGCCGGATCTGCGCCGTGCGTCTGCCGAAGAGCGGGCTCTTCCGCCCCAGAATCTCCCGTTCCATGAATCCCAAGTAAGAGCCGCAAAGGATCAAGACCATCTTGCCGGAGTGTTGCCACTCGCGATCCCAGTATTCCTGAAGGATCGATGGCAATTCCGGACTCGCCTCGGCCATCCATTGGAATTCATCGAGGCTTAGCACGAGCTTGCGGTCTTTGGGAGCGTGCGCCAGGACGAGATCGATGGCTTGATTCCAATCCGCTGTCTCGGGTCCATCGAGCGCCGGGATGTCCCAGGTCCGCGCCGCCTCGCGCAGGAATGCCCGACGTTGCATGGCTGCAGGGGCTTGTTTCCCTGTGAAATAGAGATGCGGCACGTCCTCGAACGCATGCAGTATGAGGGCGCTCTTGCCCACGCGCCGGCCCCCGTAGATCGGGATGAAGGCGCTTTCGGCTGCGTCATATGCCTCCTGCAGGAGACGGTGCTCAGATTCCCGACCGAAGAACGTCATTTCATCTAAGTAGACTTAGTCAAAGTGCGCTTTGTCAAAGTATGCTTGGATGAACAGATCCCTACAGGACAATCGATTAGCCTTCCGCCAAGAGCACGTTGACCACTTCAACCACCACAGGCGCGGCGTCTATCGCCTCCGTCTCAATCGAAATCACTTGTTCAACTGAACCCGAACGAAAGAAGCCCCGTGGCGTTTCCACCACGGGGCTCTTGGTAAAGCGGGGGCTTTCCTCTAGCAGGAAAGGTCTCGCTGGCTGATGCCAGGGTTAGCTGATCTCACCACGGGCTTGGCCCTTCTCTTCGAGAGCCGCTTGGGCGGCGGCGAGTTTGGCGACCGGGATGCGGAAGGGGCTACAACTGACGTAGTTTAGTCCCGTGCGGTGGCAGAACTTGACAGAGGCAGGGTCACCACCGTGCTCGCCACAGATACCGATCTTGAGATCGTTGACGGTCTTGCGTCCGCGTTGGACGCCAATTTCCACCAGCTGACCAACACCCGTCTGATCGAGGCTGGCGAAGGGGTTGTTGGCGACGATCTCAGCATCTTGATAGTCCGGCAAGAAGCTGGAGCTGTCATCGCGGCTGAGGCCGAGACAGGTCTGGGTGAGGTCATTCGTGCCGAAGCTGAAGAACTCGGCGTGCTCAGCGACTTCGTCAGCGGTGAGGGCGGCGCGGGGGATCTCGACCATGGTGCCAACCTGATACTTGAGCTGCGCCTTGGTGAGGCCGTGCTTCTCACGCACTTCCTCAGCAGCTTCGTCGATGACGGCTTTCTGCAGCTCTAACTCTTTGGCGTAGCTGACTAGCGGAACCATGATTTCAGGAACCACCGTCTTGCGCGTCTTCTTGCTCACTTCAACGGCGGCCTCAAGAATGGCCGTGGCCTGCATCTTGGTGATCTCGGGGTAGACGATGCCGAGGCGGCAACCGCGGTGACCGAGCATGGGGTTCTCTTCATGGAGGGCTTCGATCCGGCCTTTGATGAAGGCGGGTGTGACCTTGATCTTCTTGGCGAGATCCTTGATCTGCGCTGGGGTCATGGTGCCGATGAACTCATGCAAGGGTGGGTCTAACAGACGGATCGTGGCCGGCCGGCCTTGCAGCGCGGTGAAGATGCCGACGAAGTCTTTCTTCTGGTAAGGAAGAAGTTTCTTCAGGGCTTTGGCGCGATCTTTCTCTGTCTCGGCGAGGATCATTTGCCGCACGGCATCGATCCGGTTGCCTTCGAAGAACATGTGTTCTGTCCGGGTGAGACCGATGCCTTCGGCACCGAACTTGACGGCCGTTTCCACCTGTCCAGGCGTGTCGGAGTTGGTGCGCACTCCAAGCGTGCGGAGCTTGTCAGCCCATCCCATGAGCTGGGTGAACTTCTTGTAGGTTTCGCTCCGCTTGGCAGCGGCTTTGCCTTCGATGAGGCCTTGGATGACCTTGGACTCGGAAGTGCTGATGGCGCCTGCGTAAACGTTGCCGACGAAGCCGTTGAGGGAGAGTTCGTCGCCTTCCTTCAGAGTGACGCCGTTTCCTGACAGTCTCTTCTTACCGTAGTCGATGGTCATGCCGTGGGCACCACAGACGCAGATCTTGCCCATTTGGCGGGCGACGAGAGCAGCGTGTGAGGAGGCGCCGCCTTCGGTCGTGAGAATGCCCTCAGCGGCGATCATTCCGCGCAAGTCTTCCGGAGAGGTGGCTTGGCGGACGAGGATAACTTTCTCCCCTTTGGCAGCAGCCGCGACGGCCGTTTCAGCGGTGAAATAGATCTTGCCTGTAGCGGCCCCGGGTCCGGCGGGGAGACCTTCACCGACCTTGGTGGCTTTCTTCTCAGCTGCCGCGTCGAAGATCGGCGCTAACAGATGGCTCAAGTCATCGGCAGGGATGCGGAGAATGGCCTCTTCCTTGGTGATGAGGCGTTCCTTGACCATGTCGAGAGCGATGTTGACGGCGGCGAATCCGGTGCGCTTGCCGTTACGCGTCTGGAGCATCCAGAGTTTGCCCTCTTCAATGGTGAACTCGACGTCCTGGACATCGCGGAAGTGTTTCTCAAGGACTTTGCGAACCTTGAGGAGTTCTTTGTGAGACTTCGGCAGGTCCTTAGCCATCTGGGCCACCTGCTTGGGTGTGCGGACTCCGGCGACGACATCTTCGCCTTGGGCATCGATGAGATACTCACCGTAGAACACGTTCTCACCCGTGGCAGGGTCGCGAGTGAAGGCGACGCCTGTTCCAGAAGCGGGACCGGTGTTGCCAAAGACCATGGCTTGCACGTTGACGGCGGTGCCCCATTCAGCAGGGATGCCATACTTGGCGCGGTAAACCTTAGCGCGGTCGTTGTTCCAAGAATTAAAGACGGCGTTCACAGCGCCATAGAGCTGCTCCATGGGGTCCTCGGGGAAATTCTCGCCCGAGCGCTTCTTGATGAGCTTCTTGAACTCAGCCACGACCCAGCGGAGATCGTCTTCTTCGAGCCCAGAGTCGTCTTTCACGCCGGCCTTGTCCTTGGCTTTGTCGAGAATGACTTCGTAAGGATCATGGTGTTCGTTGGCGTGCTGCTCTGCACCCATCACGACCTCGCCGTACATTTGTAAGAACCGACGGTAACTGTCCCACGCGAATTTGGGATTGTTGGTCTTGGCGGCAAGCGCCTCGACGACTTCGTCGTTGATCCCGAGGTTGAGGATGGTGTCCATCATGCCGGGCATGGACTCACGGGCACCGGAACGAACGGATAGAAGGAGCGGGTTGTTGAGGTCGCCAAACTTCTTGCCCATGACTTTCTCGATCTTAGCGATGTTCGCTTTGATCTCGGAATCGAGGGTCTTGGGGTAGGTCTTGTTGTTAGCGTAGTAGTAGGTGCAGACCTCTGTGGTGATGGTCATGCCTGCAGGGACTGGAAGCCCGATGAGAGACATTTCGGAAAGGTTTGCTCCCTTGCCACCGAGGAGGGCTTTCTGCGAGCCGTCGCCATCGGCTTTGCCGCCTCCAAAGAAGTAGACGGATTTCTTGAGGCCGCGCTTGGCGGCCTTCTTACGTGCGGCTTTCTTCGCCGATTTCTTTGCCATGATGTTTGGGTAGTGTGGTTGTGAGCTTTGTTCGAAGCACTCACCGGAGATCACACAGACTGTTGGGATGGCTCCGGCAAATGAGGCGCAATGGTAGCCGAGACCCTATGCCTGTCAAATAGGGGTTTGGGGCGCTCCTGCAGGCCGTGTTGCCGTGCTCTCGTTAGTCACCTAACAGACCAAGCGTGGCGGTAGGCCTGCCGTTAGTGACGCCTGCCATTCACGGCTTCGGTGGTAAGGTGAGATCCTCTTCGGCCAGGGCGACAGGTGCTCCCGATGCGGGCACCTCGACTTTCGCCGTCCAGAGGATACCGTTGATGATCATCCGGCGAAACGCCTCAATCTTGAAGTTGCGATAGAAATGCCCTAACGTCGTGGCGAAAGCGCGTCCACCGTCTTCGCGTTCATGCACCCAGGCGACGGTGAGGTCTTGGCCCTTGGTGTGCACTTGGAGAAGGGGTTTCCCCTGCCCGATCTTGGGATTGAGGTAGAACTCATCGTTCAGTTCATAGGGCGCCCAACCGCGTTGGATGGGGTGGTTAGGCTGAAGGGATGTTAGGAGGGATTCATCCATGGCGATACCAACGTTGCTGATCCAGGTGCCGCCGAGGTAGTGCATCCACTGGGTGCCCAAGCGTTCGAAGTTCTTCTCGTAGACGGTCGATGCCCAGTGGATGGTCACGAGGCCGACGCCTGCATCCATGAGCGTCTGGAAAGCTTTCGCATTCGGCCCGTCGAGTAGGATTTCTGCGGCCGGACTCGTGTAGACCACGATGGTGGAGACGCCTTCGAGTACCTTGGGATCGGTGGGCCAGCCATTGGAGACGATGGTTTCCACGCCGTCCACCTGACGTAGGCATTTCGTTAGCATCGTGCAGGTGGGGAGATACATGTGGGTTCCCCAGGGATGATCGGGATCCTTTCCTAGCAGAAGAATCTTGGTGGGCTTTGGAGTCGGCTGGTCCTCAGCAAGGGCAAGGAAGGCGAGCCCGCAGAGGAGGGAGCCGAGATAAAGAGCTTCTAGAAGGCGTGTCTTCATTGGGCGGACGCTAACGTTTGTGATCTTACGAGGGAAGCCTTTGCTCGGTAAACTGGCGACAGGAATCCGCCGCTACGGGGATTGCTGGCACCTACAGAGGTAGCGGTGGATTCCTAGCCGCCGGGGACCGTGTTGACACGTTCCCATCGTTCGATTGATTCACCCAGCGCATCCCGTCTGGTCGTTTGGCGATCCGCGCGCAGGGAACGCCAACATCTCATTCCTTCGAGAATGAGCCACCTCAACAGCTTGTAGGTCTAACAACGTTTCTATTTCTCAATCAGGTAGGTGCTAGTCCAGCCGGGACGCGGTGGCGTCTCCCCGTTACCTAAACGCGTGCGCCATGCGGAGTCCGTTAGGCGTTCAAGAAAGGGTTCAATCATTTCGTAGTAACTCATGACGGGGCCAACGAAGACACAGGACTGCTCCCCGTGTTCGGCAACCATGACCATGAGATCGACATTGCCCGTGGCCTGATGAAGGACGCCGCCTGGATTCATGTGGCAATCCGATGGACTGTCCGTATGGACATCGACGACTAAGGCGTCCCAGGCTTCGGAAGGGTGCTCGTGACCACCCGGGCCGAAGTGGCCGGGATCATAGTAGAGCTGAGGATACCAGCCGGTGTAGCGGCGCACACCTGTGTACTCGTCCCAAGTGGCTTCCACCAAGCTCTTCATGAAATCGCGGTCGTCCGGAGTGCGTTCGGCTCCTTCGAGTTGCTTGGTAGAAAGCGTCGCCAGGCGGTCCATCGTCGTGGCGAAATGGTTGAAATGTGAGGTCATCTTCTCCTTGAAATCCATCGACGGTTCCTCTGGAGAGATGAGTGTCAGTTCACTGGCTAAAGCCTCCATCTCTCGAGCCATGGTAGCCATGGATTGCCAGAAGCGAACGCGGGGTTCAACGTAGCCTGCGGGATAATCACAGAGGAAGGGCGGCGTGTAGGACTGCTTCACGTAGAGGACCGTGTCGTGACGGAGTTCTGTCCAGGAAGCGAGTTGCGTGTTGAGCGTTCGCTTGGCCCAAGCTCCCGTCCGCATGCATTGGGGGAAACGATCGCTGGTCGTGGGCTCTGACAATTGTCGAAGACAGCCTAACCAATGTTGATAGACGCTGCTTTTCCAGAAGGCGTCCGTTTGCGCCTCTAAGGTTTCGTGGGCGGCGGCTAGGTAGGGTTGATAGGGAAAGCCGTCACGGAAAGGGATACCCTCGGGATCACGCATGCGCTTCGCGAGCAGCGGTACGACGGCGCGATTTCCTAAGGCTGAGAAGGCGACATCCAAACTGCTGGGCAGGCGTCGAGCAAAGGGCAAGCGATTGTAGGTTACTTCAGAGAACACCCAGCTGTCTGGCGTGAATCGCTGGCCGAAGAACGTGAAGGACCGTGGGAGAACGGTCTCGTCATCGCAGCTGCGAATGGGATGCCCAGCCACTTCTTGGCGGCCATAAGGACCGGTGACGATACGTTCCTGAAGGCGCTCCAAGGTCGCCGCGTCGACGAAGTCCTCGAAGCGACTGAGTTCCTCTTCATCGAGGAGGGCAAGCATCTGAGGAGGCGTCATCGAATCTGACAAACCCACCATCCAACCGATGACTTTCTCGATGGCGTGCCAACGCTCAAGTTGGCCACTGTCGCGAAGGAGGAGACTGAGCGAGACGGCGCCGCTGAGTTGCCTAAGGGTGCCTGTGTCAGGATGCCCGCCGCCCATGCGGAAATCGATGCGGCCCAGCCACATGAGCGTCCGAAAGTAGCTGGCCAGCGTGGGCGATTTGTCGTAGTGCCCTCGGACTTTGAACTGGGAGAAGTCAGTGAATCGATGAAGACTTGGGTTGATGCCGAAGGGATCATCGCGAGCGAAACGTTGGTGCCCTTCGATCCACGTGAGCCACTGCGTGACCTTGGAAGTTTGATCGCTCAGAAAGGGTGCTTCCTGCGGATCGAAACCGGGCGTATCAAGATGCGTTAGGCTCTGGGCAATCGCGAGGTAGAAATCCACGTCTCGCAGTCCTTCAGCTAGGGGGCCATCGCCATGAGCTTCCCATACGGCGGGAAAAGCCTGCCGCATTTGCCCAATCATCTCAGTCACTTCACGGTGTAGATAGAAGCTCTCAAGCTCCGCCAAGATATTCTGATAGGATTGATGCCAGGCGTGCAGGGCCGCATCCGTGGAGAAGAACACCGGCAAGTCATCCGTCCAAATATCGTAGAAGAGGTCGACAAAAGTCTGGCGAGAAACCCGCTCGGTGACGACAAAACCATTTCTTGAGACCATTTCCTTCTCAGGCTCGGTAAGGCGGAACGCCGGGTGCGCCTCGAGGAGGTCCCAATAGGTCGACGCCGTCACGTCCAAATCGATCGCCTCCAGGTAAGTGGTCTCTGGAGCATAACGTTGTTCGAATTCGGAGATTGTCAGGTCGGCGACTTCGTTAAGGAAGAAATCCTTCTGAGCTCCATAGTCGACGACCATAGCACTATTCTTATCAAAGAACTGGAATCGGCGTTCGCGCCCAAGCCGGTAGAATCGTTGTCCATCGCCCTGCCTAGGCTCAACGACAAGGCGGAGGCGCTTGGTCCCAGGCTCCGCCCAGAGGGGCTCTCCCAAGGGCTCCCACGATTCCAGATCATCGCTTTGGTAACTTTGATAGCGTAATATGAGCGGCGGGCCGGTCCAGCGGGGAAAGGTAGGCTCCCATTCCAACTGGAGCCCATCGGCTGTCCAAAGGGGATTTAATTCCTCTGCTTGGGGAGCACACACGGCCCCAAGCAGAGCGACGACTGCCAACAGACTTTGCGTCTTCATCGTGCCAATGTAGTGGCCCGCCCCGCAAATCGTCAAGCCAAAGGTTGGCTTAACAACCTTTGAGGATCAGACCTGATCGACTGTCTCCACTGCCCACGTGACTTTCAGTGCCTCGAACATCGCGCCGACGGCGTGGACGCGGAAGATGGAGGCACCGCGCTTCACTCCAGCGACAAGGCATGCCACCGTGCCAGCGTCGCGCTCGTTGGGATTGGGCAAGTTGAGAACCTCGCCGATGACGGTCTTGCGAGAAATGGGCAAGAGCACTGGGCAGCGATAGCGTTCGGTGAGTTGGCTGAGTCCCTGGAGGAGACTCAAGTTGTCGTCCCGTTGCTTGGCGAAGTCGATCCCGGGATCGAGGATGATCTGAGAATCGCGAAGCCCTGCCTCGCGTGCCCGCACAAGGCGGTCATCGAAGAATTGAATGAGGGCTTGCCAGAGGTCGTCGTAGGCTTGGTGTGCATGTGAGACCTTGGGGAGCCCTACCGTGTGCATGATGAGAAGGGTAGTGTCGTGGTGGGCACAGAGCAGGGCGTTGTCAGGCGAAACCAATCCTCCGATGTCATTGAGGATATCAATGCCTAACGGAAGCACCTTCTTGGCGACTTCGGGTCGCCAAGTGTTCACAGAGATCAGCGGTGGCCACACTTGGAATTCGTCGCGCGGCGTCACGTTGGCGAGGCTCTCTTCCAGCCCTTCAAGGACTGGTCGTAAGCGGGCGACCTCTTCTTCAGAAGCAATGGGGCCACGATTGGTGCGGGCGCTTTCGGCACCGATGTCGAGGATATCCGCCCCTTCGCGAACCAGGCGAGCTGCCTGAGCGAGGGCTTTGTCCGGATCCAGAGTGCCGTCGTCACAGAAGGAGTCGTCGTTCACATTGACGATCCCCATGAGTAAAGGGCGTCGTGGAAACGTGATCTCCCGTTGGCGCAAGTGTAAGTGCATGACGGCTAGTCCAAAGGGAGCAAGCGGCGCTCGCGTCGTGCGTAGCGGGCCAGCGACGTGTACCCAGACCGCTTGGCGAGAGCGCGGGCCGCTTCGAAATCGCGCCCCACCTCTTCTGGGGCATGCGCGTCCGAACTAATGACCAAGGGGATCGCAGCCTTGGCGGCAAGTGTTAGAAACGCCTCGGTAGGATACATCTCCCCGATGGGCTTGTGCAGACCGGCCGTATTGATCTCTGTGCCGATCTTCGCGCTCTTCATGGCGTCAATCCCTTGGCGATAGTATGGGGTGAGGTCACCCTCGGGGACGTCTCCAAACTTCTTGGGGAGATCGGGATGGGCCATGAAATCGAACTGACCTGTGGCACAGGCCGCGGCAAAGAGTTCCCAGTAGCGCGCCCACATTTCCTCAGGTGAATAGCGAGCCTGCACCTGACTGAGATGCTCCGGATGATCGACAACTAAGCTGTCTGTTAGGTAATGGACGCTACCGATGAGATAGTCCCACGGGGCCAGGGTGCTTAGTTCGGCGATCCAATCCTCCAGTCCGGGCAGGTAATCGACTTCTAATCCAAGCCGGACGACCACCCCTTCCTGTCGGCCGCGCTCGCGTGCAGTCGCCACCATGTCCACATAGCGAGGCAGTTCGTCCCGCTCCATGCGCCAATCATCGAAGGGGTCCGGCATGGGGCTGTGGCAGGCAAAGCCGATCTCAGTCAGTCCCCTTTGAGCCGCCTGGTCCACGTAGGCTACCGGGTTGCCGGTGGCGTGATGGCACAGCGGTGTGTGCATATGATAGTCTGCCAGGGCGTTGAGGCTCATGGTCTTGGAGGGACCGCGACCCTCGGCGTGATTCTGGCAAAGACCAGGGAAAAATCGTGTCGCGCGCTTGATCATTTCCTTGTTTGCCCGGCGATTGTGCTGAAGATCACCGGGTGAGTAGCCTCAAACGCTTTGCCCCCTATTACGGGCTCCTAGCGCCATACAAAGTCGTCTTCGTCCTGGCGATTCTTTGTGGGCTGATCTATGCGGTCTCAAGTGGGCTTGGCTTTCCCTGGGTCGTGAAGGAAGTGTTCCCAGTCATCTTCGACAATGATGCGGAAATGGCGGGAAATGTGGCGTCTGCGGCGGGTGATCGCGACCGGATGCTCTTGCAAACCATTCTTCTCTTACCCTTGATCATCCTCGTGCGGGCGGTGGCGGGATTTCTCAATGTGTATCTCATGGCGTATTGCGGGGTGAGAGTGCTAGAGAAAGTTCGGGGCGATGTCTTTTCGAAATTGCAGGACCTGCACGTGGGCTACTTTCAACATACGAACAAGGGCGATCTGATCAGTCGCTTGATGGTGGATTGCAATTTGGTGAAACATTGTGTGGTTGAGGTGTCTAACAGTCTTATTAAAGAGCCGTTCACCTTTCTTGCCGCACTGGGTTATCTCGTGTGGTTGTCCGTTCAGCATCAAGAGAACCTCTTTCTCCTCTTCTGTCTGGCCGCCATTCCCATTTGCGTGCTGCCTATTCGTCATATTGGCAAGAAACTCACGCGGCGTGCCAAGCAATTGCAGAAACAGAGCGGTACCGTCACGGAAGTGGCCTCGGAGAACTTCGGAGCTGTCCGCGAGGTGCGCGCGTTCACGTTAGAAGACCGGGAGCGGGGTAAGTTTGCCCAGGCAGTGTCGAAATACCTGCGCTTTCAGTTAGGCGTGGTGAAATATGATAAGAGCTTGTCTCCTGTGATCGAGATCATCACCGGATTGGCGATCACTATTGCGATCTATGCCGCGGCGCGTTCCGAGTGGGATTTGAAGGCCGATCAAGTGACGTCGCTCTTTCTGGCCTTGCATATGTGTTATCAGCCCATCAAGAAGATTGGGAGCATCAATAACCAATTGAAACGAGGGATCGCTTCATTGGATCGCATTGAAGAGATTCTGCATGCGCCGGTATTGATCGAAGATAAGCCGGATGCCCGTATGTTGCCTGAGCCTGTGCAGGGTCGGATCACGTTTGAGAATGTCAGTTTCCGATACGATGAAGAAGGCACCGTGCCCGTGCTGCGGCGCTTGGATGGGGAATTGGAGCCTGGCAAAGCCTACGCATTGGTCGGTCCTAGCGGTGCGGGGAAGTCGACGTTTATCAACTTAGTGCTTCGCTTCTATGATCCGACGGAAGGGCGGATTCTGATCGATGGGATTGATCTGCGAGACCTCAAACAAGGCAATTTGAGGGGGCATATGGGGTTGGTGCCTCAGGATCCCGTGCTCTTCAATGACACCATTCGTGAGAATATCCGTCTCAGCCGGCCCGATGCGACTGAAGCGGAGATTGTGAAAGCGGCGGCGAAGGCGAATGCGCTAGGGTTCATCGAGAATGAGCCACAGGGGTTCGATACCCTGGTGGGGGATCGTGGCACGCGACTGTCCGGGGGGCAGAAGCAGCGGATAGCCATCGCGCGTGCCTTTCTCCGCAATCCCCCGATTCTGATTCTAGATGAAGCGTCTTCTGCTTTGGACTCTGAGAGTGAAAGCCGGGTCCAAGCCGAGTTGCAGACGTTGATGGAAGGGAAGACGGTCTTGATGATTGCGCACCGCTTTGCCACCCTGAAGTTAGCGGATGAAATCCTCGTCTTTGATCAAGGAGAACTGACCGCGCGGGGCGACCACGACGCCCTCATGAAGCTCAGTCCAGTCTATCAGAATCTTTACCAGAAACAGGAACTCTAACTTTATTCGAATCCCATCCGTGAGCAACGCTGACTTCTTCGATCGCGCCTACGCCGACAACGGTCCCAAGATCCTCAATGGCTTTTCTCGGCCAGTCTATCATAATCTCATGGGAGCGCTTTACGGGCATCAGTTTGATAAGATGGGCTACGGCGGCATGATCCGCCACACGGAGGCTGGCATGCTTTACGAGTGGGCCAGCGAGGTTCCGCGTGGTGGTACCATTGTGGAAATCGGCTGCTATGGCGGCCTCTCCACGAGCTATCTCGTCAAGGGTTCGGAAGGGCGGGACGTGCAGATTGTGTCCATTGATCCCTTTGACTCCGACCTGAATGTCCAGGCAGAGCGTACGGATGGCTGCGTGGCTCTCGAAGACAAGCCTAACAAAGAACTGGTCGCTGAGCGTATGGCCGGTCTAGGCGCAGGAGATCGCGTGACTCTGATCGAGGGTTATTCGCAGGAAGTGGTGAAGGATTGGGATCGCGCCATCGACTTTCTTTGGATCGATGGGAACCACGACCAGGCCTATTTGGACTACACGGACTGGTCGCCCCATCTTAAGGTGGGCGGCCGGATTGGCTTTCACGATGCCCATCCCCGCTATGGTTATCCACAGGTTGCGGAGGATGTGCGGAAAGCGCTAGACAGCGACCAGTGGACGCGCCTTGAACACGTGAAGAGCATCATCTGCGCCGTCAAAGCGCGGTGATGTTTACTTGTCGTCTTTGATGTTGAAGACCTTTGGCTCTTGGGCATCGAGCGAGACCTTCCAGACGGTACCTTCCTTCACCACGGAGACAAAGGCGAGCTCGGAAAAGGCTTTGCCTTCGGCCGCGAACTCTTTGCGGATCACCACATGCACCATGTCTTTCCCTTCGGGAACGGTGCCCAGGGTCTTCATGGCGAGCGTCTTCTTCATCGCTGCAATGTGCTTGTCTGGATCGACCAGGCGCTTTGTCTTGGCCATTCCGCGACGGATGAACACTTCAGAGGGCGACATCTTGTCAAGATCGCCGATTTTGGACATGCCAAGCAGGCGCAAGAGTTCTTCCTCTTCCGCCATGGTCGGTGCCCGGTTGAGGTAGCGTTTCTGAAACTCCTTGAGATTCTGGAGACTCTTCGTTTCCACAAGCTTCACCGCCTCGTCCCAGGAGTGAACATGGATCGCCTTCATGTACTTCTCCGCCACTTTATAAGCAGGGTGCAGGTTTCCCTGAGCCGAGGCTCCTGTCAGCGCCAGCAACAGGATACCGATGGAGAGCAAGAACGAACGTCGAAGAGCAGTCATAGTAGATCGGACTATGGGGGGAGTGGGCGGAATGGCAAGCAGATGGCACCTTGTAACGATCAGGTCAGAAATGGTGAAAGGTCTTGAAGGTTAGGGGAATTTGATAAATGCTGGAGATGCTATGAGAATCTTCCTCCTCCCTCTCTTAGGATTCCTTTCCGCGCCGATGGCTCTTGCGGGCTTGATGTTTACCCTATCAGACAACGGAGCTGGGGGAATTGATGTGGTTGGCACGGGAAGTGGAAGTATTACTGCGGACAAGACGGATGACACTTGGGAGATTAACAAGTTCCAGGTTGATTTCATTGAGGATTCGTTTGGGACAAGTATTAGGCATGCAAACACCGTAACAGGAACGTTGACCAATACCTCCACGATGGTCAGTGTTCCTGTCACTCAGTTCAGTCTTGACCGGGATACCGGTTCGATGTTGGAAGATGATATTAGATTTAAGACCGATTCGATCGCGTTTTTGACGGATCACACCTTCACATTCTCGTTGAATGCAACGTTTGACTCTTCAAACGCAGCCTTTTCAGATTTGATTCCAGGAATGACCCTAGATCTTGGAGGAGGTTCCGATGAGATCTTTGGTACTACTAGCTTAACCGTTGTCCCGGAGCCCTCTGCTTTCCTCACTTCCGCGATGCTTGGATTGTTCCTGTTGAGGCGTCGGAAGACGACGCGCCTTTCCTGAGGGTAGGGGGTTTCTGGCGAGCGTGTTGGCAGCTACAGATGGGCTTCTCGGTCCGGCGGGATTGACCGTCGTTGGCTGCTATTTGCTTGTGCTGATCTTGCTTGGGTGGCTGGGCCACCGGGCGAAGAAAGAGAATTCGCTCGCCGATTTCTATCTTGGGGGGCGTGGGATGGGCTTGGTGGTGCTGTTGCTGACGTTGTATGCGACACAGTACAGTGGGAATACCATGCTGGGGTTCGTGGGGAGTGCGTACCGCCAGGGGTATCAGTTCCTCGTGGCGGTGACCTTCATGATGGCGATCGTGGGGTTTTATCTGATCTATGCGCCCAAACTGCATCGCTTGTCGCATGAGCGGCATTATGTGACGATTGGCGATTTCTTGCAGGATCGGTATCGGTCCACACCCTTGACGCTGTTCGCCACGATGTTGGGCGTGGTGGCGCTGGGTAATTACATCCTTACCAATCTCAAGGCCTTGGGATTGCTGGTCGAGATCGTGACTGGGATTGAAGGCAGTTATATCCCTGGTGTGATCATACTGGCCGTGATCATGCTGGTCTATGAGTTGTTAGGCGGCTTGCGATCGGTGGCGTGGACGGATGTGTTGCAGGGCTCGCTGTTGCTGGTCGGGGTGATGTCCATCTTCATTGTTTCGCAGGTGGCATTTGGAGGGATGGTGGAGGCGGCCACGGTGATTCGCGAAACGCGCCCGGAGTTGATGGAAGTGCCCTCGTGGTCCGACAAAGTGAATTGGCTTTGCCGCGTTCTGTTGGTTGGGCTGGGCATTTGCATGTATCCGCATGCCATCCAGCGGATCTATGCCGCGAAGGATTCGGCAACCTTGCGGCGTTCCTTTCAGTTCATGGTGTTTCTGCCCTTGGTCACGACCTTCCTCATGATGTTGTTGGGGATCATGGGGGTGGCCCAATTTCCCAATTTGGTGACCGAGGCCCAGGATCGCAGTGATTCGGTGACCTTACTTTGGTTGGAGGCGATCGTGCAGGAGGTGCCTGCGATGCGTTGGATCGTGGTGGTGTGCATCAGTGCCATTCTCGCGGCGACGATGTCGACCGTGGATTCGGCGTTGTTAGCCATCGCCTCGCTCATGGCGAAAGACGTTTATCCGAAGATCGCTCCCGGGATGAAGATTGAGCGCTTGCAGCTCCTGGGGAAATGGACTTCCGCCGCGGTCATGGCGCTGGCCGTGCTGTTGGCGATCCTTCTCAAAGACAGCCAGTCGATCTGGGCATTGATCAAGTTGAAGCTGGAGCTGCTGTGTCAGGTGACCCCTGCGGTTCTCCTTGGCATCCACTGGCGGCGTATGCGGAAAGGGCCGGTTCTGTGGGGAATGGTCATCGGTACGGCGTTCGCCGTCGTTTTCCAGCGTTCAGACGCGGCCTTATTCGATGTGGTACCCCCTGGCTTGGTGGGATTGGCACTAAATTTTATGATCGTTGTGGGGGGAACCCTTCAGAAACGTGCCTGATGAATGGAGTTTAAGCTCGCGAGTACTTTCTCATCTTAGTATCTTAAAACTGCTGTGTTGGGCCATCTTGACGACCATTTGCCTTGCGTTCTCAAGGTTAAGAGACAGGTTCGATAAGTTCTTTCGGATTTCCTAATATTCTTTTATCATCGCTTCCCTTCCCCTCATGGATCAAGGTTCCGCTCACTCGTCAACTCGTTCCTGGTCGCTCCTAAGCGATGGCTTGGAGCCGCGGGTGGCGTCTGGGGCGATTGGGTTTGGACGCGGATTCTCTCTTCCTGATGAGAATCGTCTCCCGATGCTTGGCCCCCAAGTGGCCCGTGGCTTCGCGAAGCGCCGCCTTCCTCGCGTGATCGGTTCCCCGTCAGAGGAGGTGCGTGAAGACGCCGACCATGCCATTCGCGTGGATCGCTTGATCCAGGAAGAGGATGAGCCTACCTCAGCGCCGGTCGCCGAGACCGTGCCCGTCGAAGAGGTAGTCACGGCACCAGAGCCCGATTCCGAGCCCGTGCCCGAAGTCGAGGCAATGCCTGTGGCCGAAGAGGAGGCAGTTGCCATAGACAACGAGATCAAGGAGGCCGACGAATTTCAACAACCGCAAGCTCCCACACCTGTATCCGAGGCGCCCGCTCCTCGTCCGGAAGAAGGTGATGACCGCAAGACCGCAATCAACAACCAAGCAAGTGTCCCTGCTGAACCGGCCGAGGCGCTGACGACCGACTCCACATCCATGACTTCTCCTTCGTCTCATCAACTACCGGGCAATGGCTTCTCGGTTTGGACCCAATCCCCTCCACCTGTGCACGCGATCCAATTGCGTTCGAATGACGGTGGTGGGGCTGCCGACACGCCTCCGGCAGGTGGCGGCGGCGACTCTGGTTCTGGATCGGGTGGCAGCGGGGATTCCGGCAGTCATTTCGAAACGCATCCGCCTGCGCCATCTCCGAAGCGATCGGGTGGCGGTGGATTCATGAAATGGGCCGCCATCTTCCTCTTTCTCTGTGCCCTGGCAGCCTTCTTGAGCACGGATAGCAAGTTGAAGGAAGCTGAGGAAGCGAACGAAGGCCTCACCTCTGAGAACGATAGTCTTGCCAAGGAGAAACAGCAGTTCCACGACAGCTGGGTCGAAGAGCAAGGCAAGACGGCTAAGTTGACGGAAGAAGTGAGCGGTTTGGAAACGTCCCTCGCCGATTCCAAGACAAAGATCACTGAGTTAACGGCGCAGAAAGAAGGTCTTAGCAAGACGATCGATGAACTGCGCGGCTCCCTCGCCATGGCGATTGAGGATCACAAGAACACCGAGGCTTCGTTGCAGAAAGTGATCAAAGGCTTGGAGACCAAGAATGCGGAGCTGACGAGCAATTTGCAGCAAGAGCAACAAGCGTTGAAGACCCTCGACACGCGCTTGGCGGAGGTCATGGCGGAGCTCGAGCAGGCTAAGAATGCTAATCAGGCCTTGGTGGAAGAGAACGCCGGTTTGAAAGACAAGGTGTCCCAGTTGCAATCCACCCTCGATAAGACAGTGAAAGATGCCGAGGCGAAGGAAGCGGAATTGCGCAAACAGTTAGAGGAACTCAAGAGCGCTAACGAGTCCCTCACCAAGTCCGTGGAAGACATGAAGGGCAAGTTGGAGGCTAAGGACGAAGCGCTCGCTGAGGAAGAGAAAGCGGGCGCCAACGCCCAAAGCCAGATCGAATCACTCGCAGAGAAGCTGCAACAAGCTGTGGCTGCCCGTGACAACCTCGATGAGGAAAAGCAGGCGCTGACAGAATCCTTAGGGAAGCTCAGGACGCAGTTGCAAGCGGCAGGCCAGGACGCTTCCAAGGTAGCTCTGCAAGAGCGCCTAGAGAAACTCGAAACCGAAGGCGTGCGTTCGACAGAGCGCATCAAGGAATTGACCGAGACGCGTGATGCTCTCTTGCAGCGCAACCAGGATCTTCAAAGCGCGGTGGAAGCATTGAATGGCGACCTTTCCAAGCTCGCCGAGAAAGAAGAAACGGAAGAATCAGCCCTCACTGCCCGGATCCAGGAGCTCACGAAGACAAATTCGGAATTAAAGAAATCGTTAGACGATCAGCGCAAGCAGTTCAATCAACTCCTCCGGGACGCGAACCGCGGCGAAGCCGTCACGCAGCCCAGTGCCGGATCTGATCCAGCCGTCCTCAAAGGTGCTCTCCAAGATTTGAAGAAGACTCTCGGGCAAACGTTAGAGCGCGAATCCGATTCCAAAGCGCAGTTATCGGAAATGCTCGTTTCCCACACTGACGAAATGCTCAAGCTCAACACGCGTATGGCCGCGACGGAGAACGAGCTGGATCTGGCTAAGAAGCTTTTGTCCGAGTTGGACGCCCTCCGCGACGAGGTCCATCATCTCCGTGAGCAGGGTCGTACCCTAGAATCCGAGCTTGCCCAGCGCGCCACCCATATCACGACCCTCAACGACGACAACCAGTCCTGGGAAAAAGAGACGGCGCGATTGCGGCTCTTGTTAGAAACAGAGAAGATTGCTCAGAACAAACTCCGCGTGTTCGTCGGTGATCTTCAGAAGCGCTTGGATGCGCTTGAGCAGCCTGCTGCGGTTGCCAATAAGTAAGAGTAGAAAGGAGGAAGTCAGGTCAAGGCCATTGGATCCCTGCTAGGAAGAGGCCCACGTAGACCGCCTTACACACCACGTGAAGGATTTGGTCTGTATAGAAGCCCGTCATCCCTTCATTCTTCACGAAGTCAATCGTCCAGTGGAGGAGGAACTCGATCATGCTGAGAATCACGCTTCCCGTGATCAGCCACACCATCGCGGCGTGCACGCAGCAGTGGATCGTGAGGCAGAAGAACCACATTCCCCGGGGCCATTCCTTGCCACCGGTGATGGCCGATAGATCCGCGTGCCGATCCTTTCCCACCGCGAGGAAATCACCCTGAAGGGGAAAGTCTCCAAGAGCATGTCCCAACACCAGCGCCCACAGAAGGACAAGGGCATTCCACCACGCAGGAAGATCCGCACGAATGATCTCCGCATGGGCGAATTGGAAGAGGGTTTCCATAAATCAAGTCCCTGATTCACCGTGGACGGTGAATCAGAGTGGAAGGGAGGAGGTGACGTGAGTGGTGATCTCGTAAGAGACCTGATCTAGAAGGAGCCGCGCCCCAGGGTCTTGCGAATGAACGAGACCTTCTCATTGGTCTCGCGAAGGCGGCGGCTGAGTTGGGTCGAAATGTGCACCATGAGCTGAGCGGCGGCCGCTGGGTTCTCACGCATGAACTCATCCAGAGTCGGACGGTCCATCCGCCAGATCTGGGAGAACTCCATCCCGGTCACCGTGGCGCTCGCGGTCTGGGGATCAAAGATATTCACCTCACCTACCACATCGCCAGGGCCAATACGGCCGAGCAATACGCGGCGACCATCCTCTTCCGTGGTCACATGCAATCGCCCCGCGATGATGAAATAGAGAGAATCCTGGCTCTGACCCTCCTCGATAAGGACCCGATCTGGATGGACTGGTAAAAACTCCCCATAACCGCTCAAGAGGCGACGATCATCGTCGTTGATCTCGGCGAGAAATCCGATGGCTGGCAATTCCGGTTGGTTAAGATCGGTTGACATAGGTGTGAGCTGAATCTTTGGAGCTTGTAAACAGACGAGGATTTGCAGATAAGTACCACAACGAACCCTGCTGCCGCTAAGAAAGTTTCTATCACATAATCGCTCCTAGGTCTACATCTCCCTCGCACCGAAAGTCCTCAGCCATGCGAAAAGCTCGCAGGGACAACGCTCACTTTCAGGAACGTCCCTTTACAAGGTGGAAGAACGGCGTCGCGAAAAGTCCGCCATTGCTCGAAGAGCGATAGTTAATATATATTCAAATATTAGTATAACCACCATGTCAGGACACCTTCTCGAGGTCAGCACCAAGCGGACCATTCCCCTTCAGGACACGATGCTCCTTGGGCGAAAGAAGGATTGTCATATCCGTCTGACCGATTCGCGTGTGTCCCGCCAGCATGCGATGATTCGTCGCCAGGATGATGGCGCCTACTGGTATTACGACCTGGGGAGTTCCAATGGGAGCTATATCAACGACCAGCGTGTCATCACGACCCGGAAACTTGCGAATGAGGACACCATTCGCATCTGTGACCACGAGTATCGCTTCGACAGCGGCGAGGCGACGGGAACGGATCGTGAAGACGATAGCCTTGATGCGACCATTTCAGAGATCCGCACCATCCCAGTGGTGATGCTCGTGAGTGACATCAAGGGGTTCACGAAGATCTCGGAGGCCCTTCCGCCCGATGTTCTCGCCCAGACGATCGGGAGTTGGTATCGCGAGTGTGATGACGTGCTTGGTACTCATGGAGCGACGGTGGACAAGTTCATCGGGGACGCGGTCTTGGCTTACTGGATGGACGTCAATCCCGAGGTGCGGGCTCGGGCCCTGGCTGGAGCCAAGGCGCTCCGCGAGGCGTGTGACCGAATCTCGAGTGATCACGCCGCGACCTTTGCCGAACACGATCTCCGACTGGAGAGCGGCATTGGCCTTCATCTGGGGAAAGTGGCTCATGGCCAGATGGGGCAGGGCACCTTCACCATGTTAGGCGATGCCGTGAATATCACTTTCCGCCTCGAATCCCTCACGCGACCTCTCGACCGGAACATCCTCGTGAGTGAGGAATTCCTTTCCGGGTGGAACGAGGGCTATGATTTCTGCCGTCATGAAGGCAGCCACATCGTCAAAGGCCGCACCACTCCCTTGGAGGTGTATTCCGTCGAGCGCTTCCCCGAAGACTCCCCGGTCGCGGCCGCCTAGCCTAACGAATCAATCCACCGTACCTTCTTCAGGTAGACAGCCAAAGCCTCTTGCCAGGGGCGCATCTGATAGCCTGTGAGGCGCCTGAGATGATCCACAGCCATCGCTGTATGCACGGGGCGCGCCGCTCTAAAGGCCTTCATGTCGACGAGTTGCTGTCTGGCAATCTCTGGCTGTGTTCCCCCGCGAATCCGAAAGGCCTCCGTCGCGATCCCATGCCAACTGGTTGGTCCGGGATTGCACACGTGCACGATCCCTCCAGGCGTGTCGGTGACTTCTAACAAACGATCAAATGCGATCGCCGCATCATCCACATAGGTCGGGCAGGAAACCTTGTCGTCGATCGCTGCGAGTGGCTCCCCCTTGGCGGCACGTTCTAACATCGCCTCAACAAAGCCAGGCCGTTCAGGGCCAAACAACCAAGAAACGCGGGCGACCCAAGCATGAGGATGCGCCTTCAGGACCGCCTCCTCACCCGCTAGCTTGGTCCTACCATAGTGATTGATGGGTTTGGTAGGATCTGTCTCCACGCACTCTCCGGCCCTGTCTCCGGCAAAGACATAGTCGGTCGAGACGTGCACCATCGGTAGGGAGCGGGCTGCGCAGACCTCAGCCAGAATCCCCGGAGCCACGGCATTGACGCGATACGCAAGGTCTGGCTCATCCTCACAGGCTTCGAGAATGGTCATCGCCGCGGGATGCAAGAGCACGTCGAAGGCAGCATCCTTTAACGAATCGGCGAGGGTCTCAGGTCGGCTGACATCGAGCCGCTGACGATCCAGGGCGAGCACCTCGTTTCCTAAGGCGCGGTGGTGACGCGCCAGGGCACCGCCCAAGCGACCGGTGACTCCTGTGATGGCTACCTTCATGAGAAGAATCCTTGTACCTTCTTCAAGCTGCGGAGGAATACCTCGACCTCCTCAGCAGTATTGTAGAAGGCGAATGAGGCGCGTGTCGTCGCTGGCACGCCAAGCCGATCCATCAAGGGCTGCGCGCAATGATGCCCCACGCGAATCGCTACCCCGTCTTGATCTAGAAAGGTGCCAATGTCGTGAGGATGCACGCCTTGTAGCGCGAACGAAACCACGGCTGCTCGCGGTGCTTGAGGACCATACACGGTGACACCCTTCATGTCGTGCAGACCGCTCATCGCTGCTTGCAGAACGGCTTGTTCTTGTGTGTGGATGGCTTCCCAGCCCACGGACTCCAGGTAATCAAAGGCGGCGGCCAGACCGAGCGCCGCGCTGATGTTAGGAGTGCCTGCCTCGAAACGCTCTGGAATGGAGCGATAGGTGGACTCGTCGATCCGCACGCGCTCGATCATGTCCCCGCCGCCCTGATAAGGAGGCATGGCGTTGAGGAGATCCGCCTTTCCATAGAGCACGCCGATCCCGTCCGGCCCAAAGACTTTGTGGCCCGAGAACGTGTAGAAATCGCACTCCAAAGCTGCTACATTGACAGGTCCATGGGGAACCGCTTGCGCGCCGTCAATGAGAATGGGAATGCCTCGCGCTTTCGCCAAACGCACCATTTCAGCTACCGGATTGATCGTTCCTAACACATTGGAAATATGCCCAAACGCCACCATCCGTGTGCGCTTGTTGAGAGCGCTTTCATAAGCGGCGAGATCAATTTCACCGGCGTCCGAGATCGGGGCGGCACGCACCGTGGCACCCTTTTCGCGAGCCACCAATTGCCAGGGCACGATGTTGGCATGGTGCTCCATCTGCGTCACGAGGATCTCGTCGCCAGGTGCGAGCTGATCCTTGAGGAAACACTGCGCCACCAGATTGATGGCCTCCGTCGCTCCGCGCACAAAGATCACCTCCCTCGCTTCCGGCGCTCCAATCGCTTGTGCGATGCGCGCACGAGCGGCGTCGTAGCGTTGGGTTGCCTCCACGCTCAGCGTGTGCACGCCTCGATGAATGTTAGCATTCTCGTGCGCGTAGAAGTGTGACACCGCATCGATCACGGCTTGTGGCTTCTGAGCGGTGGCCGCGTTGTCGAGATAGACAAGCGGCTTCCCGTGAACTTCCCGATCAAGGATCGGGAAATCACTCCGCACAGCCGTGACGTCGAAAGCGGTAGGAATCGACGTCGTATGCATGCTAGAGAAGAGCCTACGCGAGGCTGCGGACGGCGTCAATGAGCGCCTCCGACGTCATGCCTAGCTGCTGCATCGCCGTGCCACCTGGAGCGCTGATACCGAAGCGATCGATGCCTAACACTTGGCCCTGATCACCCACATACTTCCACCAGAGTCCGCTGACGCCCGCTTCCATGGCCACGCGCTTGCGGCACGCGGGTGGCAAGACCTCGTCGCGATAGTCGGCCTCTTGGCGATCGAAGCGCTCCATGCAGGGCATGGAGACCACGCGCGTGCCAGGACCCAATTTCTCGGCAGCGGCCACGGCGTGCTGCACCTCACTTCCGCTCGCCAAGAGGATCGTCTCTAAAGGCCCCGTTTCTTTTACTAACACATAGCCGCCACGCACGACGCCTTCGCGGCGTGCGGCCACGCTTGCCACATTGAGCATGGGAACGCCCTGGCGCGTGAGCAATAACATCGTGGGGCCACAGGTCTTTTCCAGTCCAGCGACGAAGGCCCCCGCCGTCTCTTCTGGATCTGCCGGACGAATCACATCGAGTCCAGGGATGACACGCAGTCCTGAACAGGTCTCCACCGGCTGGTGCGTGGGGCCGTCCTCGCCCACGCCAATGGAGTCGTGCGTGAAGACATAGAGCACTGGCAATTTCGCCAACGCCGCCAGGCGGATAGACGGCCGGAGATAGTCGGCAAAGACCGCGAACGTTGCTCCCGAGGCGCGGAAGATACCATCGTAGGCCAGGCCATTGAGAATGGCGCCCATGGCGTGTTCGCGAATGCCAAACCAGAGATTGCGACCACTGTAGTCGTCTTTGCCGAAATCACCGGCACCTTTCAAATAGTTCTTCGTCGAGCCATAGAGGTCGGCGCTCCCACCAATCAAGAGGGGTAAGGCGTCTGCTAGTGGCTGCAACACTTCGCCACCCGCAGCGCGCGTGGCCAGCTTGGCGTCTTCGGCAAACGCCGGAATGTGTTCTAACAAATCGTCGGGAAGCACATTGCCCACTCCATCTTCTAGCTGTTTCGCCAATTTGGGATTCGCTGCCTTCCAGGCGTCGTAAGTCTCTTGCCAGGCAGCGTGATCTGCCGCGAGGTCCTTGGCGCGGGCATCGAAGAATGCACGCACGTCATCAGAAACGAAGAAGGTCTCCTCGGGAAGCCCCAACCCTTTCCTGGCAGATTCCGCATAAGCCGCGCCGCCTTCGCCATGGCCTTTGGCCGTACCCGCTACTTCCGGGATGCCCCGCCCAATCTCCGTCTTGGCGATGATCAGCTTCGGCTTGCCATTGTCGTTTGCTTTCGCCTCGCTGAAGGCATTGGAAACGGCTTCCATGTCGTGACCATTGATCGTCACGACATCGAATCCGTAGGCTTCGTAGCGCTTGGCGGTGTCCTCGCTCTGTGTCACCTCAGCCATCGCATCGAGAGTGACGTCGTTGGAATCGTAGATGAGGATGTAATTGTCCAAGCCCAGATGCCCAGCCAGAGCCGATGCTTCTTGCGCCACCCCCTCTTGCAAACACCCATCGCCTGCTAACACCACCACGTGCTGATCAAAGACGGTGTGGTCTGCGGTGTTGAAACGTGCTGCCGCCATCTTCGCGGAGATCGCGTAGCCCACGCCATTTCCCACGCCTTGACCCAGGGGCCCACTCGTGGCCTCCACTCCCGGCGTTTCCCCAAACTCAGGATGCCCAGGTGTCTTACTATGCAGCTGGCGGAAATTTCTCACCTCATCAAGTGGCAAATCGTAGCCGGAAAGATGCAGCCATCCGTAAAGGAACATGCTCCCATGGCCCGCAGACAGGATCAAGCGATCGCGATTCAGCCATTTCGGAGCGGCTGGATCGTAACGCAAGCCTTCCCCAAAGAGCACTGCCCCAATCTCCGCGGCTCCGAGAGGCAACCCCAAATGGCCTGAACTGCAGGCGTGAATGGCATCAATGGCCAGGCCCCGAGCCTGGTTGGCGGCGTCAGCAAGTGTCTTGGTATCCATGGGGCGACGTAAGAAGAGAAACCACGTCTTTCAAGCGGAGATCGCGCCTAATCAGGCTGCTAGTCTTGAGGGAATCACCTTGATTCAGAAGGTTCGGTTCTTCCTGGCGAGGCTCCGATCCGAGCGCTATTCTTTCGGAATGAACAGCCCGTTTCCCGGCATGGATCCCTACTTGGAGCCGTATTGGAGTGACGTCCATACGAGGCTGATGATCCACTTGAGCAATCAACTCCAGCGACAGTTGCCACAGGGATTGCGGGCGGCGGTGGAAGAGAGTGTGCGGATTGATGATGAGGACGGATTCGAAATAGAGCCTTCCCTTTACATACCCGATGTCGCGGTGTCAGAGGCGTTTGGCGGGTCAGCGCATCCGCCCTCTCCAGCGTCGGAGATGGTCCTGGCAGAGCCTGTTTGTGTGCATGCGCGCCCTTCGAAGGAGCGGCACATTGAGATTGTAGCGACGCGCTCGGGGCACCACGTGGTGACCGTTATCGAGGTGCTCAGTCCGACAAACAAATCGAGCGAACGCGAGCGGTCGAAGTTCCTCGATAAACGAGATCGCTATTTGGCGAGTGAGGCGAATTATGTGGAAATCGATCTCTTGCGAGGCGGCGCGCCGCTGCCGCCAAGTGTGCCCGAGGAAAGGGAATCGGTCGATGTCAGCGACTACGTTGTTAGGGTGTTTCGTTCGTATAAAGAAATCTGGGAAATCTACCCTATCCATTTGCGGGAGCGGTTGCCTGCCTTTCGCATCCCGTTGCGACACCGTGATCCTGACGTTGCCATTGATTTGCAAAGAGCGATCGATGCCGCCTATGAGGAGGGAGCTTATGATCGTGCAATCAATTACACCGCGCCTCCGAGTCCTCCTTTCAGCGATGAAGATAGCTCATGGGCAGTCACGGTGCTGGCGCCTCTAGGCGATCACAAGCGCCCAGAGTCATAAGATCGATTCGATCAGAAGGTGATGGTTTATTTATCCACGTGCCCCCGCCGCTTCTTGGAGGGCGGATCGCATGACGTCGATGGGGGCGGGGCGGTTGAACCAGGTTTCTAGTGAAATGATGCCTTGATGAAGGAGCATGGGGAGTCCGTTGATGGCGCGGGCGCCTGCGGCTTCGGCGGCGGCGAGAAGCTTGGTGCGGGCGGGTTTGTAGACCATGTCGACGACGAGATGGTGGGGCTGGAGGAGTCCGTTAGGGAGGAGGTCTGGATCAGACCGCTTCATGCCGAGGGACGTGCCGTTGATGATGAGGTCCGTGTGGTCGAGTTGATGGGCGAGAGACTCGGCTTCCCAAGGGCAGACTTCTAGGCGCTCGACCGGGCCTAGCAGGTGATCGTCTTGGAAATGGGGGCGGAGCTCTTCTGCCAAGGTCTGGACTTTCTCCATCGTCCGATTTACGAGAACCAGTCGCTCACACTTTTCGAGAGCACATTGGATCGCGACGGCACGCCCAGCGCCGCCACCGGCTCCGAGGATGAGGATGCGGAGGTCTTTGGCATCGACTTGAAAGGCTTCGCGCAGGCAGCGGAGGAATCCTGGGCCATCGGAATTGAATCCTAACAAGTGTCCGTCTTCTTCGACGACAACGGTATTGACCGCGCCGAGCTTCTCGGCCAGGGCGTCTACCTCATCGACATTGCGGAGGGCGTTAAACTTGTGCGGGATGGTGACGTTCGTGCCGACGAATCCGAGTTTGGGGAGGAGGCGTATGGCTTCGGGAAAGTCGTCCTCACGGATGTGCAAGCGGATGTAGCGTCCGGGAATCTCGAGTGCCTCGAGGGCCGGATTCATCATTTGCGGGGAGAGCGAGTGGGCCACGGGATCGCCGAAGACAGCGAGGATGGGGCGTTCGTTCGCGGCCCATGCGGGAGGCTGGGCCTGCCACTGACGGAGATCGGTGAGGGTGTAGACGTCGCTCATGCACGCACTTTGGAGGGCGTTGGGCCGAACGGGAACTTAGAAATCGAGGTAGATCTCCGCCCGTCGATTCCGCTTGCGACCAGTGGGATTGTCGGTGCCGTCTGGGTTGAGGTTGGGACTCAAGGGAAGGCGTTCGCCAAAGGCTTCGAGCGTGACTTGATTGGCGTTGACCCCAAGGGATTTCAGGGCTTCAGCCACGCGTTTGGCGCGGCGCTGGGAGAGGGCGTCATTGTATTGATCTTCTCCAAGGGCGTCGGCATGTCCACCGATGCGAATGCGCTTCTCATCGCTGTATTTAAGGAGGGCGGCGACCACTGCGAGCTGCTGGAGGGAGCGGCGGGTGAGCTTGTCGTCGTCGTACCCGAAGAAGAGCACGAGGGAGTCGCCACCCGAGGGAGAGGTGACGAGGGGCGCAGCGAAGGCGTCTTCTTCACGAGCCATGCCGGCAAACTCACGCATCAGACGGGACAAATTCACCTGATCGACTTTCCAGCCATCCACATCTTTGCGCATTTCGAGACCGAACTCCGAATCGAGGTCGTAGGCTTCGGAGCGTACCTTGGCAATGACCCAAGCGCGGTCTTCCGAGACGCTTGTGGTTCGCAGAGGCTGGTGTGAGGCCAGGCGAAAGCCTGCCTCCTCAAAGATGATCCCGAGTGCGGCGAGGCGTTCGTTGGGGACTCGTGCGGCGTCGACGACAGATCGCAGGGTTGCGAAATCGCGTTTCTGTAAGAGCTGGACAAACTGACGGGCTTGACTAAGGACCGCGCTGGGCTCGGCGACGGAGGCGGTGACTTCTTCGGGTAGGGTGACCTTGCGGAGTTGCCAATCGCCGGTGGCGTCGGCGGCGTAGTCTAACACCATCTGATGACGCTCGCCGGTGCTCGGATGGAGCAAATTGATTGCCCACCGTTGAGTGCCTGCTTCATCTCCGAGATCAGTCACCGGTTGTTTGGGATCAATGGCGATGGCGGCGGCGTCTAATCCCGCGAGAAGAGCCTGCTGTTGGGACTGATCAAGATGGGATCCTAACAGAGCCTGCACCCCGTCGGCATCTCGCAACATGAGGTGTCGGGCAAGAGACGTGATCTCGCTGGTGGGGGCGGGAGACGGAGGGAGAGGGGCGACGGGAGCGCTACCGCCGGGCGGCGTTGGATCCGCCGACCCGTCAGGTGTGTCGGGCGAGGAGTGTTCTACCCGAGGTCCCCCGGGTTCGACGATGCCAGTGCTGGGTCCTTGTCGTTGGTGAATCCAGTAGAAGAGCCCACCAGCGCCCCCTAACGAAACGGCCGTGATAAGCCCAGCAAGGAGCACGCCGTGATTGCTTCCAGGGCGGTAAGAGGAATGGTAGTCTTCGGGGGCATCCATAAGGCGGTGGAGCCATATCATCGCCTAACCAAGCGGCATTTGCAAAGGGACGGTTCCCTTTCGGCCTGGGGCACTGATGGTTAGGAGAACGCTTTCGGCGTCCTTGCGTTCGCGGATCAGTTCGTAAAATTCTTTCGGCGTTTGAGCAGGGCGTTCGTCTACGCGATGAATGAGCAGCCCTGGTTGTAAGCCCTTGGCGGCGGCGGCCGAGTTTTCCCGTATGGCCGTGATTTCCACCATGGGTTGCGATGGGGCGTAGCCACGCCGCAAGCGTTCGTTGGCGGCAACGTAATGAACCCGCAAGCCGGTGCGCTCCCAGATCTCGCGAATCAAGGGTGCCTGCGGTTCCGGGATATCGACCGATCCCGGATGACGGATGACAGCTGCCACCTCTAGCTCTTTACCCTCTCGCATGATTCCCAATCGGATTTCCTGATCGATGGGCGATTCCTGAATGTGCTGAACGAGTTCGGAGATGCCCTGGAATGCCTGGCCTTCGAAGCGCATGATGACGTCACCCTTGCGCAGGCCTGCGTGGTAAGCTGGCGAACCTGCTAGGGTGCCATTGACGAAACAGCCATCGGTGTTGGGCAAGCGGAGCGAGATGGCGTCATGCGGATAGACTTCTTTGAGATAAACGCCGAGGTAGCCATAAAGCGGGCGCTCCAGGTTGTCGCGCACCCGTTCCCACACCGCACGCACGGTGTTGGAAGGGATCGCCAATCCATAGGAGGGACTCGTTTCCTCAGCGGGGCTGGATCCATGATAGACAGCGCTATTGATCCCGATCACTTGGCCAACGACGTTGACCAAGGGGCCGCCAGAGTTGCCCTGATTCAAGACGGTGTTGGTTTGTAAGAGTGGGGGAGAACTATCACTGATGCGACGTGGGCGAGCGCTGCTGATGACGCCGTTGGTGAACGTGCCATCGAGTCCGAAGGGGCTGCCCATAGAGAAGACCATGTCTCCTTGCCGAACCTTCTCTGAATCGCCGAAGGGTAGGCTGGGGAAGGTGACATCGGTCGCGCCCTCGATCTTGAGGACGGCGATGTCGACGACGTGGTCATGCCCCACATGGCGAGCCGCATACTGGCGCTGATCGGCGGTTGTGATGATGATCTGCTCGGCCGCATCCACGACGTGATGATTGGTGATCACCCAGCCTTCTTCATCTACGATCACCCCTGAACCATGTCCGGGTTCAAAGGCCGTCCAATCGTGTTCGTAGAACGGGCTGTTGATGGACAAGGCCATGGGGGCGCGTTTCTCCGTTTCAATCGATACCACGGCGGGAGCGATGGCGGCGGCGAGCTTGGCCTGTTCGCGACTTACCATGGCAAGGATCGGCACTTCTCCGAGAACGACAGGGGTCTTCTGAGTCTCGCGTTTGGTAGCCGGTTCCGAAACCTCTTCCTCTTCTTCAGGGTGGATTAGAGGTGAGAATGTGGCCTTCTCACCACGAAGGAGTTGGAACAATCCGTAATCTCCTTGCGACCCACGCAGCCAGTAAGTCAGCAGCAGGGCGGCACAGCATACGATCATGAGCACACTGAGGCGGCGGACTCCATCGTTCATCCGGCCAGCTTAGGGGGAAATGGGGTTCGTTCCACTGAAATTCGCCTTTCTGGCAGGGAAGGCGCTTCTGCCAAGATGCTCCTTGCATGCGGTTTCGCTTGCGCGAAGCATCCTGCCAACGTCTAGGCAATCATGTCCACCACGCACGTCATCGGGATCGATCTTGGAACGAGCAATAGCGCCATCACGCTGACCGCCCTTGATGGCGGGGAAACCGCCGTGCATGAAGTGCTGCAAGTCACCGGCCCCAACCGTCTCGAAGCCAAGCCAGGACTCGCTTCTGCCCTGTATCTGGCGCAGCCAAACGAGTTTCCAGAGGGCGCTTTGCAGCTTCCCTGGCAGGCGGAAGCGCCTCTGTGGGCGGTTGGGGAATTTGCTAGAAATCACGGTGCCCAAGTGATCGATCGCCTCATCAGTTCCGCCAAATCTTGGTTGTCGAATCCCCACATCGATCCCCGTTCGCGCATCCTTCCGTGGAACACAGGATTACCCGAGGAGGAGAAATGGTCGCCAGTCGAAGCCTCGACGCGCTACCTCGCCCATATGCGAGATGCCCTCATTCATGAGTCGCAATCGAGCGAGCAGCCCATCGATATGGAATCGACAGCGGTGGTGATCACCGTCCCGGCGTCGTTTCAAGAAGTGGCAAGGAACCTCACGTTGGAGGCGGCGACGGCCGCCGGATTTGGAGAGGTCATTCTGCTAGAAGAGCCGCAAGCGGCCTTCTACGCCTGGCTGGATCGTGTGGGCGATGCTTGGTCTGAACAACTGGCGCCGGGGCAAATCGTGCTCGTTTGCGATGTGGGTGGAGGCACGTCAGATTTCAGTCTCATTGCCGTGAGCGAGACGGAAGAGGGTGAACTGGCGCTCGAACGTGTGAGTGTGGGAGCGCATCTCTTGTTAGGCGGGGACAACATGGATCTCTCGCTCGCCTACATCGCGCAGGCGCAGCTGGCCGAGCAAGGCCATGACATTGATGACTGGCAGCTGTGGGCCCTGGTCCACGCATGCCGCGCGGCAAAGGTCGCCTTCTTCACGGATCCCGATCTGAGTGAGCAATCCGTCGCCATTCCCTCGCGCGGGTCGAGTCTCATGGCGGGATCGCTCTCAGCCACGCTCACGCGCGAGAGTGTGGAATCGATGATTCTGGAAGGCTTCTTCCCGCTCACAGCGGCCGATGCCTTGCCCGATGAGGATGCTTCCGGCCTGCAAGAACTTGGGCTGCCGTATGCAGCAGACCCTGTCATTAGCAAACACTTGGCGGCCTTTCTGCGCAATAGCCTCACGAACGTCCAATCCAATGAAGCCTTTCAACACTTGGCGGAATCCCACGGCCAAGCAGGGTTCTTGCGACCAGATGCCGTCCTCTTTAATGGTGGCGCTTTCAAAGCGGAGCCTCTGCGCGAGCGCGTGATGGCTTTGTTAGCATCCTGGGCGGGCGACCACAGTGTGCGTGCGCTCGACGGGGATGAACCAGCACTGGCGGTGGCCAAGGGCGCCGGGGTTTATGGGCGTATTCGTGAGAGCGGCCAGGGAATTCGCATTCGGGCTGGGGTGGCGCGTTCTTACTACGTTGGGTTGGAGAGTGGCATGCCGAAAGTGCCCGGCTTCAAACCCCCTATCAAAGCGCTTTGTGTGGTTCCGCAAGGGATGGAAGAGGGATCGGAATGCCTCATCGATGGGCAGGAGTTTGGACTGATCATCGGGCAACCAGCTGAATTCCGCTTCTTCAGTTCTGATGTGCGTGCGGGCGACGAAGCGGGTGGCATCCTGCCAAACGCCGAGCGCGAATTGGCGGAGAATGCCTGTTTGCAAGCCACCTTGCCCGCCATGGAAGGCTATGAGGCAGGTGATCGTATTCCCGTAAAGATTCAGGTGGTGGTGACAGAGTTAGGGCATCTTGAGCTCTGGATGCAGCACGAACCTTCTGGCGAGCGGTGGAAATTTGAACTTCAGGTGCGTGACAACGATTCTTGATTGATGAAGCCCAGTCTCTTCAGCATTGGCATCGATCTTGGTACGACCAATTCGGCCATCGCTTACAACCGGCTGACCGATGACCAATCGCTGTCGGAAACCTTTCATCCGGCTCAATGGGATAGCCTTACGAGCGTGGGAGAAGCCTCCACGCTTCCATCTTTCCTCTATCTTCCCACCGATGGTGAAGCTGCTCAGGCAGGCCTCGAGGAAGCCGCTTCCCGATGGATGGTGGGCCTCTTTGCTAGGAAACAATCCGCAGAGACGCCTGGTCGCGTCGTGCACTCGGCGAAATCCTGGCTTTGTCACCACGCAGTGGATCGGTCGGCTGATTTCCTCCCCTGGGCCTCTGATATTCTCACGGAATCGGAGAAGATCTCGCCGCTCTATGCATCGGCCCTCATCCTCGCCACGCTGAAAGCTTCCTGGGATCAGCAGTTTGCGGAGCTGGGCCCGCAAGGAGCCTTCGCGGCCCAGCAGATTACCATCACTGTCCCGGCGTCTTTCGATGCGGCGGCGCAGAAGCTCACGCTTGAAGCAGCACAAATGGCGGGATTTCCAGACAATGTCAGGCTCATTGAAGAGCCCCAGGCAGCATTCTATCGATGGCTGGAATTTCAAACCGCGGGCGGTGGCTTTCAGAAGGCCTTGCCCATCGAAGGCGACGAGGGGAAACACGTTATCGTCGTCGATATCGGTGGGGGCACGTCAGACTTCAGTCTCTTTCGCCTCACGGCCGATGGGGAGCAGCCGAAGATTGAGCGGACAGCGGTCAGTGATCACATTCTGTTAGGGGGTGACAACGTGGACCTTGCTCTTGCCTATATGGTGCAAGCGCGTTTGGAGGGGCAGGGACACGAAGTGGGTGGATCGCAATGGCCGTTCCTCGTCGCGCGCTGTCGCGATCTGAAAGAACGGGTGCTCGCCACCGCGGGGCCCGATGAGGAAATGTTCTCTGTTTCCATTCCCGGACGCGGCTCCAGGCTTCTCGCCTCGACCCTCACCGAACGCCTATCTCGCCAAGATATCTTGGCGATGCTGTTAGATGGTTTCTTTCCTCTTTGTCCTGCGGATGCGGAGCCCGAACGTTCTGAGGTTGCTCTAAAAGAATGGGGGCTTCCCTATGCTTCTGATAGTGCCGTGACGAGGTATCTTGCTGAGTTCCTCAGCGGTCAGCCTCGCATTGATGCGGTGCTCTTCAACGGAGGCACGCTTTACCCCACTATCTTGCAAGAGCGGTTGCGTGATCTCATCGCTTCCTGGCAAGGTGGGGAAGCTCCCCTCATTCTCGAGAATCAAGAGCCGGACCTTGCGGTCGCTCGTGGAGCGGCCCGCTATGGCTGGTTAAGCAGTCGCGAATCCATTCAGATCGAGGCGGGCGCCGCGCGAGCCCTCTACCTCGAGGTGCAGCAGGCCAGCACTAACAAAGGCCCGATGGCCGTGTGTCTCCTCCCTAAGGGGACGGCTCTCGAAGAGGAAGTCACCGTGGACGTTGAGGGACTTAAACTGCGCATCGATCAGCCGGTGCGCTTTCAAACCTACTATTCCACGAAGCGCAATCGGGACCATGCTGGGGACATGGTGGCTCTGAAGAAAGGGGGCTTCCACGCACTCCCGCCCCTTCAAACCGTCGCGCGGCTGCCCGAGCGGCAATCCAAGCCAGAGGACGGGCAGGTTCCTATCCGTCTCACCGCGCGCATGAATGCGGTAGGGCTCCTGCAAGTTTCCTGTGAGAGTTTGTTAGAAGGCGTAAACGAGCGCTGGCCGCTTGATTTCAATCTTCGTGCGGTGACCGTGGGGACGGCAGACGCGTGCCAGGAAGATCGCCAAGGGGCAGCGGTCGCGGGAGACCCGGGGGTCACCTCTGGAAAACTGGAAGAAGGCCTGCACGTTTTGAAAAGTCAGTTCCGGCCGATGGCGGGGGGGAAGCAACGGTCTAGCAAGAAGGCAAAGAAGAAAGCGGCCAAGCCCGAGAAAGTCACTCCTAGCCGTGTCTTTCGTGCTCTTGAGGAAACGTTAGAGCTTCCGAAGCAAGATTGGAATTGGATGCTCGTCCGAAGTCTGTGGCCTGCGTTAGAAGAACGTGAGGAAGGTCGTCGCCGCTCCATCGAGCACGAGGAAACATGGCTGAGCTTGGTGGGCTACATGCTCCGGCCAGGCTATGGCGCGCATCTCGACCACGAGCGTATGACTTCTCTCTGGCAAATCCTCCAGGGTGGTCTTGGTTTTCCTAACAAACGGGTTAAGCTTCAAGAGTACATTCTCTGGCGGCGTCTTTCCGGTGGGCTTGATCGCGACCAGCAGGAAAGATTGCTGCGCCGGGAATCGACCCTTCTCGAACAGGCAAAGAATCCCGCTGCTGAATTGGTCCGCATGGCCGGGTCGTTCGAGCGGGTCTCTCAAGAGAAGAAACGGGAACTCATCTCCCTCTTTCTGGAGCGTGCTGTGGAGGCGCTCGACCAAGGAAAGACGGCAGATGCGACTTTGGTGGCATTATCCCTCCTTCTTAACCGCGCGCCTTTGTATGCGGGCCCCGAAGCTGTGGTCCCTCCCGATCTTGTTGAGGATGCCTACGAGCGCTTGCGCACCTTCTCATGGGACGTGGAGACGCACCGTGAGATGGCGACGCTCTTTCTCCGGGCGGCCCGCGTGGTCGACAATCCCTACCTCGACCTCGCCAAGCCCCTCCGGAAGAAGATCGCGAATCAATTGGAAAAGGCCGGTTTGCCTCCAAACCGGACCGTCATCATCCGAGACTATGCCCCTTTGGAAAAGACCGATCGAGCCGGGCTCCTCGGAGAGTCTCTTCCTGCAGGTATTCTGATAGATTAGAGGTGCTAGGAAGGATCCGCATCATGCAGGGAAGATTTCCTGTAAGATTGCGCGAGCTGCAGCGTAGACCTTCTTAAGGCTTCCAAGATATCAACAATAGAGGCGCAAATTTGCAAGCTGAGTCTGAATTCCATAAAAAACCGATATTTCCGTATCGGATTCAATTAGCAAATCTGAGAATTTATCATTGACCGCGGTCTGAAACCATCAGATAATAACAATCGGGGAAGGAGTGCACGAATTTGTCATTTACCCAAAGAAGCATTGAAGAAGCACGACTCCCATTTCTTGAAGCGGCGCGAGACCTCGCGCGGCGATTTGGGTGTCTTTGCCACCAGACCCATCCGTAGAGGAACCTTCCTGGCCTCGTTCAACGGACCAATCTTTGAATGGACGACGGTCCGCGATTCCATCCCAAATGAGGGACCCTACTACCACCGGGATCATGCCATCCAGTTCGGGGAGTTTAAGGCCAGAGATTCCGTCGGGCTCGCTCGCTATTTCAACCACTCCTGTAGTCCGAATGCCGGTATCCGTAATCTCTTCGATATTCACGCCATGCGGGATATCAAGGTGGGCGAAGAGCTCTGTTGGGACTATGCGATGACGGAGGACACGTTCTGGTCGATGAAATGCCAGTGTGGGTCACCGGATTGTCGTAAGTTGATTGCCGGATACCGCTTCCTGCCTCCTGCGCGTCGTTGGGCATACAAGGGCTTCATTTCCGAATGGCTTCTCGATCCTCATCGGCCCTTTGTGGGGCATGCCGTAGATGCCTTTGAGCGGTTCAGATACCCGATTCCGCCTCTGGGTCCCTTCCGGATGATTGGAGAGCGGGAGGCCCTAGCTGGCTAAACAATGCATGGCGCTTCGTCGATCACTCTCCTGATGGTTCGCGCCAACTCTTCGGAATCATAGGGCTTTTGCACGAAACCTTCAGGCTTGGCGCCGGTCTCCTCTGCGAACTCCTCTAAATCCACCAGGTATCCACTGCAGACGACGACTGGAATTTGCTTGTATTGACCAGCACGCAGGCGGCGAAAGGTCTCTCTTCCGGACAGTTTGGGCATGGTCAGATCGAGCATCATGACCGAGATCTCATCTTGATACTCCTCCAACTTCGCTAGGGCATCCTCGCCGTCATCTGCCGTGATGATCCGATATCCGTGATGCTTGAGCACACCTTCACCAACCATCCGCACGACCAATTCATCGTCGACGAGGAGCACCGTCTCAGTGCCACCCATCACGGGTTTGCTGTCTTCGATCATATCAGAAGTCTCTTGTTCGTCGCTCGCACCTCGAGGCAGATAGATGTGGAATGTTGTTCCAACGTCTTCCTCGGAGTCGCAGGAAATCCATCCCCCATGTTGCTGGATGATACCATAGGAGGTCGCTAGTCCCAGTCCAGTGCCTTTACCCTGCTCTTTGGTGGTGAAGAAGGGCTCAAAGATCTTGCTACGAACTTCAGAACTCATTCCCGAACCAGTGTCTTCAACGGAGATTCGGACATAATCTCCCGGGTTGGCGTCATTGACCAGAGAGGCATGAAATTCATCAATCTCCAGATTGGAGCTGGCGATGCGGATACGCCCCTTGGCTTCCCCAATGGCGTCCTTGGCATTGACGGCCATGTTCATGATCACTTGCTGAACTTGATTCGGGTCGGCACTGACAGACCAGAGCTCATCGTCGAGTTCCAGCACGATCTGAATGCCTGGATCAATCGAATGGACGAGGAGATCGCGAACTTCTTCCGCGATCTCGTTGACCCGGCACTTCTGAATCTTGAGATGACTTAGTCGGGAGAATCCTAGCAATTGCTTCACCAACTCCGCGGCCCGTTGACCGGCGTGCTTGGCGGACGCCACTAGTTTATCCACTTTGGCTTGATCAATCCCCTCATTCATCTGCACCAAGGAGAGATTGCCGATGATTCCGGTGAGAAGATTGTTGAAGTCATGCGCGACCCCGCCCGCGAGGCGCCCAATGGCTTCCATCTTCTGAGCTTGGCGCAATCCATTCTCTAGCTGGCGTTGCTCGGTGAGATCGCGAAACATCCATAAACGGGCAAAGGTCACATTCGAAGCATTCTTCACGGGAGCACTGTAGATGGAGACAACCATCTCCCGTGGTTTCGAGACCGCCCATTCTTCTTCCTCGACGATGCTAAGACTCTCATTACAGAGCTGCCAGTGAGATGCGAAGTCGGAGTTCTCGACGAAGCAATCCCGCATCTCCTTTTGAAGATCGCCAACCGTCAATCCGTCAACATCATCGATATCAAACATTTCGAGGAAACGGCGATTCGCTGTCAACACCTTGCCGTCCGTCTTGACGACGACGATGGCTTCTTGGGTAGAATCGTAGGAGGCTCGTAGCTGTGCGGTGAGATCTGCGAGCTGCTCCTGACTCTGGCGAAGGTTCTGGGTCCTCTCCTGTACGAGGGATTCTAATTCTTCGCGGTGATCTTTGAGTTCCTCCACCATCTGGTTGAAATCGCGAGCCAAGTGGCGCAATTCAATTGGACCTTCCTCTGGAATGGACGTTTGGAGCTGGCCTCTTGCGATGTTTCGGGTCGCCCGTGATAATTTGGTGATTGGTCCAGATATTTTATTGGAGAGGAGGAGACCTAACAGGCCCGCTGCGAGGAGAGTAAGGATCCCGGCGAGAATCAGGTATTCGTTGGATTGACGGACCAAGTCGCGCGCTTCCTCCTTAGATTCCAGAGCGATGAGGTAGAGGTCCGTTGATAAACGGGATTTCGACTTGGGGATTAGCTGAGCGACGTAAAGATCATCGCCCCGCTCGCCATCGGAACGCATTGCCCACTGTGAAAGATTTGTCTCTTCGTCGAATTTCTCATTGAAGACACGATCGATGTCTGGATGAAAGAGAAGGTTGTGATTCTCATCAACGAGGAGGAATCGGCCCGTCTTGCCAAATCGAGCTTGATGGAGAAGGGCCCAAATCGTGCCACTGAAATCGAACTCCGCGCGAACCACATACTTGGAAGGTTCGAGTCCTTCGGGTCCCACGGGAATGTAGTAGGTGACTTCTAAGGCAACGCTGTTGGCGTAGGGAGGCACGTTTGGACCCGCTACAAGGATTTGCCCTTTGGATGCGTCTTTCAGCCAAGTTGTTTGGTCTTGGTCAGGATTACCTCCACTCTTGCTGACGACAGGATAGCCTCCTTGCTCCTCTTTCCGCTCCTTCCTCGTATCTTTCTCTAAGAGGGTGATGTCAGTGAAGTGACTGTACGATCTGACAACGCGCTCGAATTCTGCGCGAACTTTGTTATTCTGTTCCTCCGAGACAGAAGGATCATTCAGAGTGGGATTGCTGCTAAGATTTTTGAGGTTATTCCAGGCACCATCAAGAGTGCTTTCGACGCTCTGCGCCGCTCCACGAGCGATCTCATAGATCTTTTCGTATTCTGATTTGGTGATCGCACGACTGGTGATCGTTTGCGTGACGATAAGAAGGATTGCTATCGGCAGCAATCCCGCAAATAAAAGTCCCAAGAGGAGACGGTTCCGAATCGTTTTCCCTAGCATGGGAAAGCGGACTGGAGGTTTCGATGATTCACGATTCTTCATCCTCACTCGAGGAGGTCGCGACCATTCGGGAGCGCAACGCTTTCTCGAATGCTTGCCATCCTTCATGGATGATTCGCTGACGATTGGGTGACCCTTCTACGTTGGCCCACATCGATTGGGGATCACCCTCGACATAGGCAACGGAATCGAGAAGCTCGGGATCGAGTTTCTTAATGTAGGGGCGCGCATTCTTGTTTGCGGAAGCAGCGCAGGCGTAGACGGCACATTCCGCTGCGACCTTGGGATCCATCATGAAGTTAACGAAACGGTGAGCCGCACGCCAGCGTTTGGAGTCTCGAGGAATAGTGAAGTTATCGACCCACTTTGTAGTCCCTTCTTTCGGGAAGAAATATCCAATCTTGCCCTCCTCGTCAGCGTCTAACGCTTGAGCAAGATCAACGCTATAGATCATGGTCGCCCAAACACTATCATCCAACAGCTGTTTATGGGCCTCAACGTCTGAGCCAACGGTGACCTCTTGATTGGTAGCAAGCTCCATCAATTTCTCAGAGACTTTCTGAAGATGAGTCGCTTCTTCCGAGTCGTGAGGGTAGCCTAGAAAGTTCAGAAGATTGGTGGTGCACTCGATCCGGTCATCGATCACGGAGACTTTCCCACGGAGACTTGGATCAAAGAGGAGTGCCCAACTGGGCTCTGGTTCGTTGACGTGGTTCTTGTTGTAAGCGACCAATGTGGTACCCCAGCAGTAAGGTATCGAATGGAGAGCGCCGTCTTTCCCATAGCTCACATGGCTCTCATCAATATTCGTGAGGTTCGTCAAAAGGCCCTTGTCGAATTCGCGGATGACGCGAGTCCGGCGCATCCTTTCAAGCCTCAGATCGTCCATCACCACCACATCATACTTGCCAGGGTTTGACTTAATGAGTTCCATCATCTCATCTCCCGATTCATAAGTCTCGTAGGAGACCTTGATTCCTGTTTCAGCGGTGAAGCGCTCAAGCAGCGCATCTTCAAAGTACTCTCCCCAGGAGTAGAGGATGATGCCATCGCCTTCAGAGTCCGAGGGGGGCTGGTTTAGGCTGAGAGACGTGGATTCACTCTCATTCTTTGAGCAGGAACAAATTGCCGCCAAGCACAGGAAGATGGCTAGAGGAATAGAGAATTTGTGAACCATGACAACAAATCTTACTCCACTATATTATTTAGGCACGCTATTCCCATCATAATCTTGATAGATTTATGAGTAGGTGACAACTTTGCGGTTGAGCCAAGTTTCTAGACGCAAATTCGATAATAGTTTGGTGTCAAAGCTCTCATTCTGGTGCTTCCCGTGCGACTGAGTGCCTTCGCGCTGACTCTTCATGGCTGGATCGGATCATCCCACTCCCTCCGACTGCCGTGCCTCATCTGTGCTCAAGCTTGCTTGGCCGATGACGGCATCTCAGGCAGCGCTGGTGCTTATGCAACTGGCAGATCTATGGATGGTCTGCCGACTGGGGCCTCACGAAACGCAGGCCATTGGCACAGCGGCTTTGATGACGCTGTCCGTGAGTACGTTTGGCTCTGGCTTCTTGATCACGGTCGTGAATGCACTTGTGGGGCATGCTTTTGGGGCGAATGATAGAGCGAAGACCTATTTGCTTGCCTGGCAAAGCATCTGGTCTGCGTGCGTGATTGGGTTCTTGGGATTGCTGCTATTTCCAGCTGCGCCGGGTTTCTTTGCTCTTATTGGTCATCCAGAACGGGTTCAAGTGCTTGAATATCGTTACTTTCAAGTGGGGTTATTTGGTATCATTCCCCAATTGGTGGTGTTGGCATTTGGTCACTATTTTTTGGCAACAGGGAGGCCAAAAGTCTTGATGATGACGCTTTTCATCACTGTCGTTCTAAACGTCATCTTCAATTTCCTGCTTATCTTCGGCGCCTATGGATGTCCGCGGATGGGTTTTACGGGAGCTGCCTTGGGAACTGCTATCGCCAATGGTGTTGGTGTATTTATCCTTGGGGGTGTGTTTATCTTCCAGCGTGATGGCCTTCCTAGGCGGGCCAAATCCCCGCGATTCTCCCTGACCTATTTGCGATTGATGTTTCGGGTGGGGGTTCCTGCTGGGATCCAGGATGCTGTGGAGTGCGGGGCATTCGGGATTCTACTGATGTTTCTGGTGAACAAGTTTGGTGCGTTGCACTTAGAGGCGTCATCCATCCTGTTGCGATGTCTTCAAATGGTTTCATTGCCTGCCGATGGTATTGGGGCATCGGTGATGGCGCTGGTGGCGAAGCAAATTGGTGCGGCGAGTATTGGGAAAGCACAAGAGATCGCCCTCATTGGGTTCCGATTGATCGCGATCTATATGTCTGCGATGGCTGTCTTGTTTTACGTCTTCCGCGAGCCCTTGTTACAGATGTTTACGGCGGACATACGCGTGGTCGAGATTGGCAGCCAAGTCATGGTGTGTATCGCCCTTGTTCAACTCTTTGATGCGATGACGATCAATTATATCCATACACTTCAGGGAGCGGGCGACAGTGCCTGGCCTTCGGTCGTTAATCTGGTGTTGATCTCCGTGGTGATGCTAGGCGGAGGCATGCTTGTTTTGAATCATGCGCCCTTTCTAGCGTCATTCGGCATTTGGAGTCTGGCCGCGATGCTGACGGGTGCGCAGGGACTTGCCTTTCTACTTCGATGGCTGTACGGGCCCTGGAAGTCCTTGGTCTTATTCAAAGATTAGACAGGTGCTCCCGTTGAGTTTGACGGTGGAAGGCTCGCGATTGGCGTAGGGCCACGCAGAAGAATAGGGTAAGGGGAAAGGCGATGAATGCACCTACAGCGTATGCCAGTTGGAGGGTGTTCGGTGTTCTCTCAGGGAGAACGCTTGCATCGCCCAGAGGATAAGGAGTGGGAGCGGCGAACGTGTTGGAAAAGAAGTGGTGAGTTGCCACTGCCGTCAGCGTCAAGATCAGCAAGATGTAGATGGCAATGGTGGATCGGGTAGCCATGTCGCCGCACTGTAGACATAACTACTCTATTTTTCAATATTACCATACTTTGGTGAATCGGTTTCTTATATATGAATTGCGATGGCGAACGGATTCCAACGAAATGGGGGTGAAGCCGGTGGCCTCACCCCCATGGTTGTGAGTTTCGCTCCTGATTTGGCGCTAGTTTTCGATGGCTCGGTAGTAGCCTTCGGGACTGTCGATGCGCGAGGCGTCTGTGTCTTCGTAGGTGATGGCTCCGCTGAGACCGGATTGGATGACGCTCCAGGTTTGGAGATCTGGGGAGTACTCGATGGCGTAGGTTTTGCCGGCTTCCCCTGTGAAGGAGATTCCCAGGCTACTTGGGCCCGCGACGACACTTCCAATGGTGGGGCGATCGGTGTTGCCGCCTGGATCACCACCGCCTGGATCGCCGCCGCTGAGTTGGTCGGGGCGGGTCCCCTGGGCGAGGGCGACGATGGCTTCTTCCGGGAGGGCGGAGGCGAAGACGGCGAATTCGTCGATGAGGCCGTCGACGAGGCTGGCTCCGGTTGCGGCTCCACTGATGTAGAGGGCAGTGAATCCTTCAGGGAGTGGGGCGGTGTTTTCGCCTTCTAGCACGTTGACGCCGTCTAGCCAGATGGCTTTGTTCGGGCCGTCTTTGACGAAGGCGTAGTGATGCCAACCTTCGGCGTAGCCTTCGGGGGCGGGACCACTGAGGCGTTGGGTGGCGCCGTCACAACAGCCTGCGGTGTCGAAGTAATAGTTGCCATCTCCCCAGGAGACGTGGGCTTGGGCGGCGCGATCCCCGCCCGCTCCCGTGGCGGTCGTCCAGAAGGAGCTGGAGCTGACGACGCTATTGAGGTTCTGCCAGAAGGAGAAAGTCACTTTGTCGGCCGCTTGCGCCTCGTCCATGAAGCCGACGTTGGCCTGATCCACCACCACCTGACCGGTGCTGCCGTCGAAGGCCGCGTCTCCCGCTTGCCCGGTGCGCCCTGCTCCGCTGGCGGTGTAGGTGCCACCCGGTGTGATGCGGCCGACCGCGCCTTGAAAGCGGTCGAAAGCGATGCTGGCGCTATCTGTATCATCAAAGTCCCAGAGAGCGGCGAGTGCATATGGTCGTTCCCCGTTGACGGGCTTGTCCGCGGCGGAGGCTGGATCGGTTCCGCGGAGAACTTCGAATCCGTCTCCTGCTCCATCGCCATCTGAGTCCAGCGCGTTTGGATTGGATCCCGCAGCGATCTCATCTCCATCACTGAGTCCGTCGCCGTCGGTGTCGGCAACCGTGGGATCGGTCTCGGTCTCGTCGCCGTCACTGAGCCCGTCGCCGTCGGTGTCTGCGACTGTGGGATCAGTGCCCGCGCTTTGCTCGCCGAGATTGTTGAGACCATCGGCGTCGGGGTCGTCCTCTGGCCCTTGGTCGTTGTTGCCGAAATAGCCTTCTTCAAAGAAGTTGTTGAGGCCGTCGCCGTCATCATCGGCGATGGCGTCGCCAAAAGCTGGCAGCAGCACGAAGTTGCCTTCATTGAAACTTTCGACCGCGCCGAGGGCCGTGTTGACGAAGAGTTCCACGTGAGCACCTCCGGTGCGTTCGAAATAGAAGAATTCGAGGGTGTGTTCGCCCTCGGTGAGGTCGATGGTTCCAAAGGTGTCCGCGGAACCGCGCGGATCGGTAAACTCGGCGACCAATTGGCCATCAATGTTTAATTCAAAGCCATCGTCTGAATTGACGCCAAAAGTTCGTGGTCCTGCTTGGGTGATATTGATCTTTCCGGTGACGTAAACTCCGAACTGATCACGATCGGCGAAGCTGTCCCATAGCGGAAACGGGAGTTCGTTTTGAGGGAAATTGCCCTGGGCATTGTCACGGAAATTGATGTAGGTGAAATTGTCAACGTGTTCCGCGCTGACTTGAGAGCGATCGGCGAGCACTTCCTTGAAGGCATCCATGGTGGTGAAATCGACGTTGGAACCGCCTTGGATTGTTCTCACGAGGAACGTCCCGAGACTACTGTTAGCATCGAGCGGATCGGAACCGAAGCGTTGTTCGACTCCATCGTCATTGCCATCGCCGTCCGTATCGGCGAGGAGAGGATCCGTCTCCGTGTCATTCACTTCTTCGCCATCGGAAAGGCCATCGCCGTCGGTGTCCGCGACCAGAGGATCCGTGTTATAGGTTGTCGCTTCCTCGTCATCGGAAAGACCATCGCGATCGGTATCGACAGCCCCTTCGGGTACGAGTGGTTGGCCAGGGTTATTCATCAAATAGGCGACTTGGTCTTCTGACAGAGCCATGTCATAAAGCTGGATATCGTCTAACGAACCTTGAAAGGGGAGGGCGCCTTCTCCAAAGGCGCCGGCATAGAAATTTCCGACGTCTTCGAAGAGGGGAACGTCGCCACTCACGACTTCGGAACCGTCTACCCAGATGGAGCCCGTTTGCGTGGTGTGATCATACCGTTGGACGACGTGGTAAGTCGTGCCGGCTACGAGGCCGAGACCATCCGTAAGCAATAAAGCATCCGCTACCCCGTCGGCGTCGCCATACCAGACGAGCTCGCCGCTGCCTTCCAAGATGCTGAAAGACGGGTTCTCGAGACCTTTGGCGACGACGGTGCGGAAGTCGGCATTGGCGATATCACCAAGAGAATTGGGCGTCATCCAAAGCGAGATGGTGAAACTTTGTAATTGGTTGCTTGGCAAGCTTGCCACGGTGAGCGCGCCTCCGCCAGTGAAGGATGCGGAGGTTGTGGTGCCATCTTTCAACCCCGCCTGACCGAGGGTGATCGATCCCGTATTGTTGCGATATTCGCCAATGCGGCCATTGCCGGTCGCGTCGCTGGCGCCGGAATCAACACTCGATTCGTCCAAACGATAATGAGCGATGGGGCCGACAGGATTGACCACGCTCACGCGCACGGTGACATTGATATCTTGGTCATCCGCGTCCGCGTCATTGGACTTCACATTCAAATCGACGGAGAACGCACCGAACTTGCCTTGATTATTGAAGCTTAAAACCAATTGATCGGTAGCATTGGGTTCCAAAGTCTTGGGAAAGGTGGACACCAAGGTGAAGTTCTCGGTATCGCCACCGGTGATGTCGACAGCACTGATCGTCAATGCGGTGGCCCCTGGCTCGTCCGCTTTGATTGTATTCTTCAACGTGAAGCCGATCTCTTGATTGCCGTTGATAGCTGGCAACGAACCGCCATTCAATCCCTGGCCTTCATTCAAATTGATGCCAGGATTCGAATTGTCGATGATTGTGAGGATAGAACTTGAAGGGTCTGCCAAGGTTTGCACTTGGTCCTCGCTGAGAGCCCCGGCAAAGACGGCAAAGTCATCGATCCGTCCGCCGAAATTGTTGCCACCATCGACGGCGCTCCCAATGAAGAGATCTTGGAAAGCTTCATTGAACTCGCCGGTGTTCTCATTCTCAATGATCAATTCACCATTGGCATACAAATATTTGTTAGGGCCGTCTTTGACAAAGGAGAAATGAATCCATTCGTCCTCCCAAGGGAGGTCGCTGGCATCCGTGAAGGTGCGCTGAGTGGCGGCATCGCAGCAGCCGCCAGTCGAATCGAAATAAACACTGCCGTTGCCCCAGGGCGTGTGCACCTGGGCGGCCCGATCCATGCCATCGGCGCGCGACCAGAACGCGGAGGAATTGCGGATGGGCTCGTCCCATTTTTGCCAGAAGACGAAGGTCAATTGGTCGCGGGCTCCGCCTTTGTTGAGAAAGCCGGCCTGAGTGGCTTCCGTCCCGACAATCGCGACGGTGCTGCCCGATTCGGAGAAATCCATGGCGAAATCACCCGCCCCGGTGCGCCCTTCGGCATAAGTGGCGACGCGAATCTCGCCCTGGATGCCATTCACGACGTCGGTTGCGACGTCGGCGGAATCGGAGTCGTTGAAATCCCACCAGGCGAGGAGTTCGACGTCGCCACGTTCCTGTGCAGTTGCGAGGCTTAGCGAGAATGCTAAGCCAAGGCAAGGCCCTATCAATTGTCTGAGTTTCATTTCTGTGTGTTGGTTGGGTTGGGGTTCGCATTGGAGTCGTGCTCTCAATGCGGGCGGACACTGTAGGAAGTGAGCGAACGCACGGCCAGAGGAATCGCGCTTTCCTTGATTGAGGCTCGTGTCCGGAGGGCTCCCATGGCAGGATTCATCATGCGTATCCCATTTGGTTTCCTTCTGGCCATCTCCGCAATGGCGTTCACCGGCGCCGTTGCCATGGAGGTGAATGATCTCGGGGTCATCACGTTGTCGGCGTCGACGGGTTCCGTGGAGGGTGATGTGTTATCCCTCCCTTTCGAGAGCCCACGCTGGGGCATGTATTCGTTAACGTTCGATTTCGAGCCTGGCACGGAAGTGACGACGCGGATGGCGGACGTGGTTCTTTCTCTCCAGGGCAAAGAGACCAAGGATACCGTGATTCTGCCAGGAAACGCGCTTCGGCTAGGTGAGCGCGCGGGTTTCCTTCCACGGTGTTATCTCTCGAAAAGCGGCCCGTGTGTGCTGCAACTCACTGTTCCCGTCTATGCCGGTAAGGTTCGACAAGTGATCCTCACGCCTGCGTGCGAAGGGACGGCGTCCTTAACGAGCCAAGAGGGAATCTTGGTGCTCCCTGCAGATCAGGCCACGGTGTTTGGGCGAATGTTACGCTACGAACCTCAACCGAAGAAATTATGCATCGGTTATTGGGTGAATCCCAAGGACTTTGCGCGGTGGAAGGCGACGTTGGAGGCCCCGGCGACGTATGAGGTGACGCTCTTTCAAGGTTGTGGGGCGCCGCATGGTGGGAGCGCGGCAGAGATCGTGGTGCGGTTTGGAACCTTTACAAAAGTGTTGCCGTTCACCGTCGTCGAGACGGGAGGTTTCCAGGACTTCGTTCCGGTGAAGGTGGGCACTGTGAATCTGCCAGACCCTCGATCAATGGAGGGCCTTCAGACGCCAGAGCCCAAGCTGGTCGTCGACGTGCGAGCCAAGGATGTGGCGCACAAGGCGGTGATGGACATTCAGAAAGTGGTGCTCAGGAAGGTGACTCCGTGAGGGCCCCACGGATGGTGGCGACGACGGCGTCATCTTGCCGAGGAAACACCGTGCGGAGATCAATGCGAAAGAGATCTTCCATGATGTAGCCCATGAGTGGCAGCGGCTGCAGGCGGAGGCGGTTGGCGAACTCGGGCGCCTTCCAACGATGCGACGACAGTTCCAGAGTGACCGAGGGAATGGCGGACTTGGGCATGGTGCCACCGCCCACCTGGGAAATGCCCGTTCCAATGGCCCAATCAATCGGAAGGTCTTCGAGTGCTTTGCCGATGGCTTCCGCGCGCGCCTGTAGGGATTCCATGGAGGTTTGAATCATCGTGAGAAGGGGCAAGGGAGCCACTTCATTGGCCGAGCGCGCGTCGAGGTAGCTTTGAGCGGTGCTCTCTAGCAGACTGAGAATGAGTTTATCGCAGCGTAAGGCGCGAAAGAAGGGCTCTTTCTTCAAGCCGCGCACCAGGTCCGCGCGCCCGGCAATCATGCCGGCTTGAGGCCCGCCGAAGATCTTGTCGCCACTGAAGCAGACGAGATCGACCCCTCGCTTAAGGATCTCGTTAGGCAATGGCTCGTGTTCGAGTGAAGCTAACTGATCGGTATTCACCATGGCGCCGCTACCCAAATCCTCGACAAAGGGGAGATGGTGCTCGCGTGCGAGGGTCGCCATTTCCTCGGTGCTGGGAGAATCGACGAAACCTTCCATCCAGAAGTTGCTGCGGTGCACCTTCAGGAGCATGGCCGTGTCTGGGCCAATCGCTCTGGCATAATCCTCAAGAGACGTCTTATTGGTCGCCCCAACCTCGCGCAGGCGGGCGCCACTGGCTTCCATGATCTCAGGCACGCGAAACCCACCGCCGATCTCGACCAATTCGCCACGTGAGATGAGCACGTCTTTCTTCCCGGTGTTGGCGGTGAAGAGACGGAGAATGAGCACCAAGGCAGAGGCGCAGTTATTGACGACCGTCGCGGCTTCGGCATCGACGAGGTTGGCTAACAAATGCTCGAAGTAGCGCCCGCGTTTGCCGCGCCCTCCGGAATCGAGATCAATCTCAAGATTATTGTAGTTGGTGGCGATGTCTTGGAGACGCCCCACCGCGGACTCATCGAGTGGTGAGCGCCCGAGGTTGGTGTGAATCAGGACTCCCGTACCGTTGATCACGGGGCGAATGCGGGTCCGATCCATCTGGGCAAGGTCACGAGCAATTGCCCTGACAAAGTGATCGAAATCGGAAACGCCTTTCTTTGCGTCACGCTTGGCTTGGAGCGCGTCTCGCACCACTTGGGTGACGAGTGGACGCGGGATGGGTTGATTCCCCAGAGCCTTCAGCACCTTCTCAACGGCGGGCAACGCCCGGGGATTGGCGGCACTCATGGATGATTGGAAGCCGTTTCAGCGGGAGGTGTCTGGGGCTGCTGGCGGCGCAAGGCGGGCGGCGGGGCTGGGACCTTGTCTTTGTCCATGCGGAGCGCTTGAAAGATGAGATTCAAGTTGTGCTGGAGCACGGTCGGGAACGTCACGCGTCCCGGCTCTACTTTTGATTCATTGGATAGCTTCTCTGTTAGATTAGCCACCAGATCGGCACCGAGTGAGACGACGGATTCGGCGGGAGAGGGTGCTACGGTGGAACTCGCTTGGCTGGCTCCGCGCACGCCACCGGCAATGAGATCACTGGTGATGCGTTTCCCTTGGATGCTGATCGAGCTCCGAGTGGTCGTGAGCTTGCCGTTCTTGTCGACCGTGATTTCCAGGCTGGCATGGTCGTCAGAGGCAAAGAGACCGCGCACGTGATCAATCCTCACAGAAATGTAGAGTCCTCCATCGGGGGTGCGCGTGATTTCGGGGCGATAGGTCCGATAGCGATTATCGGACATCTCGTAATCGGCGAGCTTCTTCTTGCGGCCGTCCCAACCACCGAGGCTTTGACCAAAGCGCTCGAAATCCAGCACGACCCCCGCGTGGGCGGCTCCAGAGAGCGCGACCCCGAGGAGGGCGATGAGCAGGCGTGTGCGAAGCAAGTTCATGGAGCCAGCGTAACGCGAACTTAGTCGACTTTCAATCACGGCCTATTCAGGCCAATGCACGCGGCTCTCCTTCTCAAGCCAAGCGGGATCCGTGAGCCAGGGAGAGAATGCTCTGGGAATCTCCGAGCGCCAAACCATCCGTTCGCTGGTGGTCGGATGTTGAAATGCGAGGATCCAGGCGTGGAGCATGAGCCGGTCGACAGAGTCCCCTTTGTGGGGACGTCCATAGATCACATCGCCAAGCAAGGGGTGTCCGAGGCTCTGGCAGTGTACCCGGATCTGGTGGGTGCGCCCCGTGTGCAAATGGCAGTGCACCAACGTTGCTCCATCGATAGAGGCGCCACAGTGATAGTCAGTGACGGCAGGCTTGCCGCGATTCGCCTCTACCACGGCCATCTTCTGGCGGTTTACAGGGTGGCGCCCAAGGTGATTCGATACCGTGCCGGAGGGGAACGAGGGGCGACCACGGACCACGGCTAGATAGTGTTTCTGCACGCGGCGTTCCGAGAATTGTGTCGTCAAGGCGCGGTGCGTGGGATCGTTCTTGGCCACCACCATGGCACCGCTCGTGTCTTTGTCTAACCGATGCACGATGCCAGGACGCTCCACACCCCCGATGCTCGAAAGGCCGCCGCAGTGGGCGAGGAGGCCGTTGACCAAGGTGCCGCTATGGTTTCCCGCCCCAGGGTGCACGACCAATCCGCTCGGTTTATCCAAGACTAACAGATCGTCGTCTTCGTGTAAGATGGACAAGTCCATGGGTTCTGCCACGGCTTTAGCAGGTTCCACCTCTGGGATGGCGATCTCAATGGTTTCGTCGAGGACAGCCGGTTGGCGGGCCTTCACTGGTCTCCCCTGTACGCGCACGTGGCCGTCTTTGATCAAGGCTTGCATGCGCGAGCGCGACAGCTGTGGGAAGGCCTTTGCTAGGACGACATCAAGTCGTTTGCCTACCTGGTCGGCATCCGTTAGTTGAAATTGAAGCGTCTCCGGCATGGGCGAGTCCACTCTAGGATAGAGGGCGCCGTTCGTCTATGGGATAGGCCTTCACTCTGCGGGCAGCACAAAACGCACCTCCGTCCCTTTGCCATCGCTGACGGGACTGATCAGTTCGAGCTGACCATCGTGGGCTTCAACGAACTGTTTGACGATGGAGAGTCCCAGGCCAACCCCCGTGGTCTTCTGGTTGGGCAGGCGGAAGAAGCGTTCAAACACCTGTGCGTGAAATTCGGGATCAATGCCAGGGCCTTGATCGCGGACATAGAAACAAATGCCGTCCACGGCTGAACGCGCTCCCGTGTCCACGGAAGATCTAGCAGCGGAGTGCCGGAGACTGTTCGTGAGGAGATTCACGAGGACATGGACAATCTTGGCGCGATCAACGCGAATGCTAGCGTGAGGAACTTCGTTGTGCACATTGACCTGAATGTGAGACCTCTTGGCAAGGTTGCTGACACTGGTGATGGCCTCTTGTAGCAATTCCTCGCAGGGAACATCGGTTTCTTCCAGGTCGTGGAGGCCACGCTGCAGACGCGTCATGTCGAGCAATGATCGCAGGGTGGACGTGATCCGGTCCGTTTCCAACTGAGCAATGCCTAGCAATTCTTGCTCTTCTTCGCCAAGAGAAGTCATGCGTTTCTTGAGCAATGAGAGACTCGTTTGAATGCTCGTCACCGGGGTGCGCAGTTCGTGACTCACGGTGCCGATGAGGTCCGATTTGATCTCGTCGAGCAGATGGAAATCCGTGACGTCCTGGAGCAGGGCGACGACACCATGGGTCGCCTGTTCATCGGAGGTGGCGACCACACGGCAGAGACGGAAATTGGGTCTCCCCGCGATTCGATACTGATGAACGTCGCGAAAACCTTGCGGAATGCTGTTATCGCCACTGGTGAGGACTTTCTCGACTTCCTTGCTCACCGCTGGAGGAAGGTCCGATTGGCAATCAATGGCCACCCGGAAGCTATGGGCGGCGGAATTCTGATACTCAAGTTCCCCATTTGCATTGATGAGATAAAGTGGATCGGGAATGGCCTCAATGATGCCATTGAGATGCTGCGTGCGTTTGGCCACACGCGCTTCGAGGGTGCGATTCAATTCATTGATCCGCTGCTCTGCTTCTTCGTGATCGCGAATCCGATCCGTGAGTTCTGCGTTGAGCGTGCGAAGCTGTGCCGGGCTTGGCAAGCGCAGCGTGGCCGGTAGGATGCGGACTAGCAGAATGGCGGTGGCTAACGAAATCACTGCGGTGATGGCCTTGATGACTCCCGAGAGATAGTATTGGGGTTTCCAGATCACCCAGATCTCCATGAGATGCGTGGTGCCACAGGCGAGGATAAAGCAAGCGAAGCAGAGGAAAATCCAGTGATACGCGAGGTCTGTGCGTTTCTTCACAAAGATCCAAAGAAAGATGGGGATCGAGTAGTAAGAGATCGCGATGACGGCATCCGAGGCGATGTGAAGCCAGAGGATGTTGCTGTTCCAGAGATAGCAATGTCCATGAGGCATGAATCCTTCCGTACTGGAAAGAAACTGCCATGCGAAGGCCGCCGCCGCCAGGAGGGCCACGCTGGTGGCGATGGTAACCATCAACGTCCTTTGGGGCAGCCGTAGAGCGATGCTCATGCCTGAAGTTGCGAGGCATCCGCGAGTTCGCGGCGTTTCCGATAGAGCGTCGTGGGATCAATGCCGAGGACTTCGGCAGCTTCGGAAAGGGTTTCGCATGCGTCGATCACACGACGCACATGTTCGCGCTCGATCTCTTTGAGGGTGCACCGATCTCCTAAGTGGATGGAATCACTAGCATCATCCACGTTGTTATCATTCGTATTCGACTGCACGATCGTGGAGATGTTAGGATCAATAGAGATGGGAATACAATCCGCAAGCAGGACCTGACGTTCGATGAAATTGCGAAGCTCACGAATATTGCCGGGCCAATTGTGGCGTCGAATCAGATCCCAGCTAGCCTCGTCAAAGTCGACCGCACGTCTGCCGAATTCTGTCCCGTAGCGTGCCAAGAAAGTTCGGGCGATGAGTTCGAGATCTTCTTTCCGTTCTCGAAGGGGCGGCATGTTGATTGACACCACGTTGAGTCGGTAAAAGAGATCCTCGCGAAACTCCCCTAGGGCGACGCTTTCTTTAAGGTCGCGATTGGTGGCGGCGATCACTCTCACATCAGCACTATGAACGGAGCTCTCGCCAAGACGCTCGTAGAGTTGTTCTTGCAGGAGGCGAAGGAGCTTGGGTTGCACGGATGGAGGGAGATCGCCAATCTCATCGAGAAAGAGCGTGCCTCCTTCGGCCGCGTGAACGAATCCCCAGTGATCCTTGATTGCTCCGGTGAACGCGCCGCGCACGTGCCCGAAAAGCTCGCTCGCAAAGAGATCGGAAGTGAGCGCGGGGCAATTGACGGTAATGAATGGGCCGTCCTTGCGGGCCCCGCGATCGTGGATGGCTTTGGCGAGAACGGTCTTGCCCGTGCCGCTTTCCCCTAGAATAAGGACTCCTGTGTCCACCTTGGCCACCTTGTCCACGACGGACCAGATGGAGCGCATCTTGGGGCAATTGGTCTCAGGTGATGGGGTAGCGGAGTCTAACTGACCCTCAAGGTGTCGCAGCCGCCCCTTCAGGCGTCGCTGATTCTCGATCTTCGTGAGGACAAGCTCGACCTGTTCTTCGGTGAACGGCTTCTCCACGTACTCGGTGGCCCCCTCATGCATGGCTTTCACTGCCGAGGACACCGACGCGTGGGCCGTGAACACGACGACGTCCGGTCCATTCTCGATGGAGACTATCTCTGAGAGACGATCGAGGCTACAAACCGAGCCTAACTGAAGGTCGAGGAAGACGACGTCGATCGGTTTCGCCTCCAGTGTCGCGAACATGACCTCCAACGACTCCGCCGTGGCTACCCCATGTCCCAGGTCCTGGATGATCAGACTCGTCGTTGTGCGAATGCTGGGTTCGTCGTCGACAATGAGAACATCCATGAGACAAAGATGTCACGAGGGCGGCAACAATGGCAAATGCGCTCTCAATTTGATCATACTGACCTTGTTGAAATCCGGCCAGAAACCAATTACAAAGATAGTCCTGTTCCCCCGGTGAATGGAAGCGGATCCGCAATGTCGAGATCACCCAAGGCGAAAGGATTCTCATCGAGGTCCTCTACGGGCGAGAGGATGGAGACGCCTTCCAAGTTGTTTCCTAATAGGCTGCCAGAGATCCCTTCCGAGAGATCAAGTGGCCCATTCGAAAGGTCGAGATCAAGTTCGCCCAACCGAAAGGCATACACAGCCACATCACTGGGCAAGTGAGCAAGGTCGCCCGGAGGGGGGTAGGCCCGCGCGACCAACGATAGCAAGAGTTGGTCGTCGCCAGCGTGGAACCGGTGGATCTCTAAGTTCTCTACCAGTTCAAGACCACCTGTGGGTTGTTGAGAATCACTGATTCCGGGATCGGACCCATCCAGTGTATAAAAGATGCGGGTCCCTTCGACCAGGTCTTGTGTATTGATCACATTCTCGATCGTCACGCCCCCAATGAAAGAGCCGGTGGCATCCGAATTGCCCGTAAACGAAATGACTGGCGGCTCTAATTTCTGAGCGGGCTGGATGTGATAAACCATCTCGACAACGTCACTCGCGTGGTAGTTGTCCTCCATGCCGAGAGGAGCTAGCATGCGAGCGCGCACGCGAACGGGCCGTGGCTCTGGAGAAAAGGGAAGGTGGAGAATAGGAAAGGGCGCCGCGTAGGGAGTCTGCACGGTGGCATCGGGAAGCGCGCCCTCGATCACGCTGTGTTCGAGGTCGTAGACTACCCGAGCTCCCAGGGGTGCATTGGAACCAGGAGTGATCTGCACCATGGCTCCGCCGGCGATATTGGTATCTCCCGGAGAAATATGCGGTGGCTCAAGGGTGACCGCAGGATCGATAATAATGTTCGTCGTGGTCGTGGAATCGACTTGAAAGCATCCCAGGTCTTTCAGGGGAGGGAAGATCTTGGTGGCAAGTTCATAGACCTTGGGTTCCGCGCTGTCATTCACCAATTCGAACGCCCCATCGTAGGGAATGCCATTGAGCAATTCGCCCGTGGGACCGAGAGAGGGTTCGCTGCCATCCAACGTATAGGCAATCCGCGTGCCGAAGGGAAGCTGCCGCGTGGCCGTGATGGAAACGGTCGTACTTCTCATAAAGCGGCTTCCTGAGAAGGGGTAGATCAATGCGAGATTCAAGTTCAGGAGAGGCATCGATTCATAGGTGTGACTGATGATTTCACTGTCATAGACACGCGTCGTTGACGACACACAATAGGCGGAGACTTCGGTGTCTGCCGGGACGGAAATGGGATCGTCGTATTCGAGCCACCCGTCATCATTCAGTTGATAGAGGATCCTTGAGACATCGCCGAGATTGGGATTGGAGAGGACTAGTTCTTTGTCGAACTCTGCCTCACAGCAAGTGCTGGACGGAATGGAGAAATCAGGTGGTGCCAATTGGACCGTGATCACGGCATCATCGATCGTGCTCTCTGTGTAGTGAGGCTGATCTTCATAGCTGATGGCTTTTGCCCAAATCGTGGCTCCGCCAGGGTAATGCTCAAGATTGGCAAGCACGGGGCCACTATAATCTATCCATGAAGAGCCATTGATCGCATAGACGATCTTGGCCACGGCTGGATCATTCTCATGAGAAATGGTGATTTCGCTCTGGGGGATATCGTGGACATGGAGAATGGGTTGGGAAAGGGCAATGGTTGGGGGTGACAGCGCGACGGACTCGGCCGTGTATTGCTCGGAGACCACGAAACTATTGTAATAGGCTTCAGGATCCAAAGACTTTGCAAAGACCGAGAGAGTTGCGTCTGGAGGGACCTGCACTTCAGTGCCAGGAAGAAGTGTCCATTCAGATGAATTGATGGAGTAATAAAGGGCAGAAGTGTTCTCGGGATTCGGATTGGCTACCGAGATCGTCATGGGGAAGGCAGAAACCAATGCGGTGAGTGAACCTGGCGTGATGGATGGCGGCTGCAGTTGCTGTGTCGATTCATAATCGGGCGTGGGATCTAAACCATCACCTCCTGGTTGCGAGGTGCCTTCATTCTCGTGATCTGGAGCCTCATCTTCATAGTCCCAAATCCACCCATCTTCGATTGCGAGCTCCATAAACGTGCTGCGAGGGCTTTCGGCGACTTGGGGAGGGAGATGGGTGATTTCCTCCATGACCATTGCCTTAATTCCAATCCCGCCGGTATTCGCCAAATGAAACGAGGCGTTCGTCGCATCCCATAGGATCCTGGGTTCGTCTGAATGGGATTCTTCAGGGGTTTGCAGAATGGCCTGAATATTGGGGCTCAGAAAGTTGCCGCTATAGCCCGCGATCCGTTGTTGGATCTCTGTCGAGGGGAGCGCTTGCAAGCGCTCCATGACATCTGGAATGGTGGCGGCATTTACCAAAGAGCCACCAGCATTGTGAAAGAGCTGTACGGCACGATTGAGTTCGTGCGTCTGCGAATGAAGTTTCGCGTCTCGTGCGCGTTGATTGGCTGACGAGAAGGCCGTCCCAGCGATGCCACCGACGACGCTCAATAGCGCAACCGTTGCAATGATGTCAGGGATCCCGAAGCCGCCGTTCCTTGAGTGATTGCTGTCCATGAGAGCTTAGGTTTATGGTTAGCAAGAGAGGGGGAGGTCTCCATGAGATGTAGGGGTGGTTGATTGATTAACGGTGTGTGATCGGCCGTGTTAGGCCACGTGGATCAGCACCCAGAGAAGTTCATTGGCTGGCATGGATAGATCCTCGCCAAACGTTGGAAGCGTGTATCCCGATTTGGCCAGTTCTTCAGAGTTAAAGGAGACCTCTCGCCAATTCAGCGTGTGATCCCGGCAATCACCAATGAGGATCCGGACGGAACTGCCCTTGGCCTCTTGCTGATCATTTCTCCGATCCCGAAATCCCGTGAGCGAGTAGCTCCGGCCGTGGAATTCGTAAATGCATTCGTAGGGAGGCTCAGAAGACTTTCCCTGATGGCCATTGCTTGAAGGAGCCGTGATCCCCGTCCTCATTTGGCTGAAGGGAACAATCTTGGAATCAACAGCTGTGCTCGCTTGGTCGAATGAACGTTCTTTGGATTGCATGATGCCCATCTCATAAGCCGAACGCGTGCCAGCTTATTTGTGCCTGAATCCTGGCGAGGCAACTGCCGCCGCTGGAGCGGGATATCAATGGCATGAATCAACCATTTCTATCCCAGGAATATTCACCTTTGAGAACCAATGAGCTTTCCTGTAGGAGTGTTGTGAGTGAGGGCGAAAGCAACACGACGGCAGGCACAAACGCGACTGTTTTAGGCAGCTAAAGTTTCAGGTTGCCAGAGCTTTCCGATCCCGTGAGCGAGTGCCATCACTGTTGAACAACGAGCACGAAATTTGAAGATTTCTAGAAGCGCCTCATTGATAAAAGGAAGTCTCATTTCTAAAAGGAGGCATTTCAGGGGGAAGGCAATTTGCAAGTGGTATCCTGCAAGTCGCCTATGGGATTTTACCACACAGATTTGGAGGCTGGAGCCAAAGGTGTCGGTTATGGCGCCGGACCCCCTTATCCTGTTGTGCGGAGTCCACTAGAGATGGCGTTGATCATATAGAGGAGATCGTTGGGCAATTCGCCCCCGTCTTCTCGCCACTGGCGAAGCAGAGCGATCTGCTGGCCGTGCAAGACCGTGAGCGGTTGCTCGCGAAGCTCCAAGGTGCGCGAGAAACGCGGGCGTCTTTCGCTCAATGGTTGAGGGAACAGGGTGTGCAAATGCTGGGAGGTGAGCGCATACTCGGTCTCGATGCGATCCATGAATCGTCGCCGAATGGCGTCTTCGCGAACGAGATCCGCATAGCGCTGCATGAGTTCGAGACTAGCGCTCGCCACGCTGGATTCCACATTCGTGAAGACATAGCGGGCGAAGACGGAGTCCCGAAGTCCTTCCACCAAAGCGGTATAGGCTTCGGGGTCCTCGCGTTGGAGCGCATCTAGGGCGCTGCCGACTCCGAACCATCCCGGAAGATAGAAGCGTGCTTGGGTCCAACTGAATACCCAGGGGATGGCTCGCAAATCATCCAAACTTGCCGCGCCAGACCGCCTGGATGGACGCGAACCCATGCGGGTCTTCTCCAGGGCGTCGATGGGCGTGGCTTGGCGGTAGAAAGTGATGAAGCCGTCTTGTTCGAGCAGGGCGCGGTAGGCGGCCTGACTGGAGGCGGCCAGTGGCTTCATCAACGCGACGCTGTGATCAGAATCTTGATTGCCATGTTTCTGAGCCAGCCCCGCGTGGAGACTGCAAGCTTGGAGGATTTCCAAATTGTAGGTCGCGCTCGCGAGGTGGGCGTACTTCGTCGCAATGGTCTCGCCCTGTTCCGTCATGCGCAGCCCTCGATGCAGGGAGCCCTTAGGCATGGAATCGACAAACCACGAGACTGGCCCGGCACCACGACTGACCGTCCCGCCACGGCCATGAAAGAAACGAACTTCCACGCCATGACGGCTGGCGGCTTCGTGAATCTCGCGTTCCGCTTGATGCAGACCCAGTTGGCTCGCAAGAATGCCAGCGTCTTTGTTACTATCACTGTAACCGAGCATCACTTGCTGCACACGCGTGTCCCCATCCCTTGCCTGGAGGGTGAGGCTTCGCTGCGCCACGGGGTGACTGAGATAGGCGTCGATGATGGCGGCACCACTCTGCAAGTCACTGAGAGTTTCTAGCAAAGGCACGACCTGAAGGGGGCATGTAGGAAGCTCGCCGTCGCGATACACCACCAGACCCGCCTCGCGGGCGAAGAAATGCACTAGCAAGAGATCTGAGAGCTGCCGTGTCATGCTGACGATGAGCGCCCCCAGGCCATCGCGGTGCCTCTGCCAGTGATTCGCAAGGACGCGGTAGCAATCGCGCACCGCATCGGCTTCGGGACCTGCGGATTGTCGGGCTTGCAGGCAGGGGCGTGCGGAACAGAGTTCTTCGGTGAGAAACGCGACGCGCTTCTCTTCCGGCCATTGGGAGAATTGGCCACCGTCTTCGATCCCGGCTGCTTGCAAGAGTTGCTCCGCTGCTTGGTCATGGAAGGCGCTGTTCTGGCGCACATCAAGGTAGGCGAGATGGAATCCGAAGACGTTCAGTTTCCGCTGCAAGGGTTGGATCAGACGCGTGCTCAGGGTGGCGCAGCCCACCGCGCGGAGAGACTCTGTGAGGAGCTCGAGATCCGCCTTCAATTGAGCAGGCGTGGCCTCTGAAGACGTGGCAGTCCATTCCCCTAGCAGATGGCAAAGAGCCCGCCATGGTTCTTCTCCATAGCGCTTCCAAATGGAGCGGCCGCGGCGCCCCAGCTCAGCGACCAGGGTCTCGAGTCGTGCCTCCACCGCATCCGGAATCTGGCGCCCCGTGGGGGAAACGGTGAGTTGCTCGGCGACGTGCTTGAGTTCAGTGCGATGCAGTTGCCGGGCGCGGTCGCGCAGCGTGCTGAGCGTGCTTTCTGTCACTTCTGCTGTGACAAACGGATGGCCATCCCGATCGCCTCCAATCCAGATCCCAAAGCGTGTGGGTGATCCTCCTCCCGCTTCTAACAACGTCTTGGCCGCAAAGCCTGCCCCTTGCCAAGACTTTGCCAAGTGCTGATCCAGCCGCGCGACCACATCGGGAAACATGTCGCACAAATAGAAGAGCGCATTGCGAAGCTCACGCTTCACGGTGGGACGTTCCAGATGAATCTCCCCAGTGAACCAAAGCGCCTCAAGGGCCGAGATCAATCGATCGCGAATGAGGTCGCGTTCGAGCGTCGTGTAGTGGTCACGTTCCAGTTTGAGGAGCACCTCATAAATGATGCGGTGGCGTTCACGCACGCTGGCGCGCTTCGCTTCGGTCGGGTGCGCGGTGAAGACGGGCTCCACTGGCATGGATGCCAAACCGTGAGCGATCTCCTGCTCTGAAATCTCCATGGCTTTGAGAGAGTCCAGCCGCTCGGGCCACAGGCCCTTCTCAGCCCCTTCGCCCAACGCTTTCTCGCGTTCCCGTCGCGTCATCATCGAGACGCGCTCCTCCACCATGTCGAGCAGTTGGAAGGCAATGGAATAGAGCTGAGCAATCTCGATGGCTGGCAAGTCAGCCAGGTCCCGTTTCGGTGGTGAGGACGCCGTGAGCCAGGGAAGGTGTTCGGCGAGATCGCCCGCTCCGATGCCAGAGAGCATCTCCGCGAAGGCATCCATGATTTCATGGATGCGTGATTCCAGGGACTCTAAGCCCCGTTCTACCAGCGTGCGTCGAATCTGAAGATCATTCATGAGGAGGAGATAGGAAGAAGAGTTAGTCTGCAGTCACGCGGCTGCCCCACCAGTCGGCGTTTGGCTGGAAATCCGGGGCCAAGAATCCCGCATGCTGGCGTTCCAAACGGGCGCGACCCTCCGTGCGGAGCCGCTCCCAGCGCTGGCGGCGACTGGCTTCGTCGAACTGGGCATCGCGCCGTGGGAGCCGGGCGCCCGTATCCTTGAGCCATTGGTCTAGCAGAAGGCGTAATTCGCGCGCGCGCGTGCTCTCAAGCGCGATCACATTGTGTTGTTCGCCAATATCTTCATCGATATGATAGAGTTCTTCTCGCCGGTCTTCATGATAGCGGATCAGCTTCCATCCCTTGAGCATGGCGATGGAGGAGGGTTCGCCTCCTTGGTTGCCATAGTGGGGATAATGCCAGAAGAGCGGTCGTTCTGTGAGGGCTTCTGTGGGCTCGCTTTTTAACAAAGGAACGAGGCTGACACCATCAATGGTGTGGTCTTTGGGCAGGGGCACACCAGCCAGCTCCAAGAGGGTGGGATACCAATCAATCCCATGCACCGGAACGGCGCTCGTCGTGCCGGGTTGCGTGATTCCCGGTGCTTTGATGTAGAAGGGCTCGCGGATGCCACCCTCCCACTGCCGACCCTTGCCGCCGCGTAAGGGAAGATTGCTAGTCGCAAAGGCATCTCCAGAGGACACCCCGCCATTGTCCGAGGTGAAGCAGACAATGGTGTTGTTGGCGATTCCTAGTGCTTGCAATTTGTCTAACACCATGCCGACGGCGGTGTCCATGGTTTCGACCATCCCCGCATAGATCGGACAATCCTGCACTTGGCGCACGGCGAGGCGGCGATCAAAGAGAAATCGGGTTTCTGTTAGTCCAGCCTCAGCCGCCTTGTCGCGGTATTTCCTCCAGAGGGCCTCGGTCGTCTGAATGGGACCATGCACGGTGTAGAATGAGAGGTAGGCCAGGAACGGGCCGTCGCGATGCGCTTCGATGAAATCAGCGGTCTCTTGGCCCAGGCGCAAGGTGAGGGATTCGCCATCGGGCCCGGACTCAAGATTGGGATTCTCCCAGGGAGCAAAGAAGCCGCCCCGTGGGCTCCCCACGCGCCAGCCGCCTCGATTGATCTCAAATCCGTGGTCCGTGGGCCAAGAACCCTCACTACCCAAGTGCCATTTCCCAGCGAAGAAGGTCGTGTATCCAGCATTACGCAAAGCCTCAGCGAGAGTGATCTCCGAGTCACGCAGGGCGTGATCATAGGGAGCTGGGAGATGCGAATCATGCCGATTCGCCTGGCGCCAATCTTCTCCAGACCGATCCCCAATCCAGCTGGTGATGCCATGCCGGGTCGGGTATTTTCCCGTTAGAATGCTCGCCCGCGACGGGCTGCAGACCTGACAGGCCGCGTAGCCGCGCGTGAATTTCATCCCCTCGGAAACCAGGCGATCCAAGTGCGGACTTTCGTAATACGTGGACCCTTCGTTGCTCAAGTCGCGCCAACCCAAGTCGTCGGCTAGGATAAAGACGATGTTAGGCTTGCGATCTTCTTGAGCATGGAGCGGCAGGACCGTGAGCAGGGTGACGAGGAGGCAACGGAGCGTCATGCGTGTGACCTTAGAGAAGGGCGCACGGAACGCGAATAGAGTTTTGAGGGATGGCCGTGTGAGGATGCTAGGAGGAAATCTGAGATCTGCCCTCGAGCGATGCCTCTTCGAGAGCGGCGGCTTTCTCGTCGGCGATGCGTTGCCGCAGCGCATCCATCTTCTTCTCGAGCGCATCGATCTCCGCGTATTTCTCGTCCACCTTCTCTTGCAAAGCGGCGAGATACTTCTCTGGATTGCGTTCGAGCACACGTTCGATCAGATTGAAGACCAGGGCCAAGCGCATCGTCCGCGCCACCAGACCCCGCATCCGATACGCGCGCATGATCTTGGCCAAACGGGCGATTCGGAGAAATCGCAGGAACGCGATGAGCGGGAGAATGATGATCGCGATGTTGATCCAGTGCGCTTTGCAATACGCGAGCTTCTTCTCGGCCATGGCTAACATGACCACGAGCTCTAGCGCGAAGGCGAACCACAAGAAGGCGGTGAGACAATGTACCACCACCGCTGCCCATAGGTGGTTGGAGAGCCACTCACTGAGGAATAATTCGATTCCTAACAAAGGCAAGACGAGCAACGTCACCGCCAGCATCGGCAATGCTAAGCGCAATTCCACCCGCTCGAAATTGAGTCGATTCACCCGAATCCATCCGTGATACGGCAACCACACAAAGCGGTTCGGGTAGGCCGAGGCAAAGGCCGCTCGGAATGGCGGGCAGGCGATGACGACGAGGAATCGCTTCAAGGTCTCCAGAGGATGGCAATGGGTGCATGCCATTCCTAACAAACCTTCAAGAATAATGATCACCCACAGGACGAGCAAGGGGCCCCACAGCCACCATCCTGCCAAAGGATTGCCGACCGTCTCCGGGAACACATGGTGATCTGTGAGCAGCGCAATGATGAAAAGCGAGGCAACGGCCACCTGAAACATGAACTTGGCCCGCGCGTCAGACGTGCGTTCATGCGGTCTGGGTGCATCGTCCTGATCCCAGGTCGCCAGATCCACCTGACGTTGCTTCCAACGCGGCGTTTCGGACGCGGAATCGGGAGAGATTGATGGAGAACTACTTTCGGAGTCTGTCATGCGCGACGAGCCAGGCGACGGCTCACGATAAACGGTCCAGCCAGCAACGAAAGCTAGGAAATGGATTGTGACCCATACCAAGCCAGCGTTTCGGCCAAACCGGATTCCAACGAGCCCGTCGGTTCGAATCCGGCCTCTCGCAGCTTGTCGACCTTCGCCAAAGAGTGGCGGACATCCCCCGGACGCGTCTCAGTCTTGCGAATCGTGGATGTCGATCCGGTCTCTCTGAGGATGCGCTCAGCGAGATCCTGGATGGTCAGTTGTTCACCATAGCCCACGTTGTAGACGCCGGAGACGGTGGGCGTCATCGCCGCAAAGGCGTTGGCCGCCGCCACATCCTTCACATACACAAAGTCACGTGTCTGACCACCATCGCCGTAGATGGTGATGGGCTCGTCCCGCAATGCCCGGTCAATGAAGATTGGGACCGCCGCCGCATACGCACTGTTAGGATTCTGGCGAGGTCCAAACACGTTGAAGTAGCGGAGCGCGGCAAACTGGACCTTGCCCTCACGTGCATACATTTCTCCGTAATACTCTCCATCCAGCTTGGTAATCGCATAGGGACTCATGGGTTCAGGCACCATCGTCTCGACCTTCGGCACCGTTGGGTTGTTGCCATAGATTGCCGCCGAACTACTCAGGACCACTTTACGGACGCCCGCCTGGCTTGCCGCCTCCAACACGTTTATGAATCCGACCACATTGAGTTCCTGACACAGCAAGGGCGCCTCCATCGATTCCGGCACACTGATCAAGGCGGCGAGATGAAAGACATAGTCCACCCCATCCATGGCCTCTGCCACGACCGCAGGATCGGTGATCGATCCGCGGATGAAGCGATGCTCCAATCCCGCCAAATTCTCCAGATTCCCGCTCCGCAAATCATCCAGCACTCGAATCTCGCGCGCGCGTCCCTGGAAATGCTCCACCAAATGGCTGCCAATGAAACCGGCTCCACCGGTGATAAGAATGCTAGGTTGATCATGGTCGACCGACATGTCCCCTCCCTAACCCCACCTGCGCCCACGCGCCATGATAAGTCTGGCTGTCTTGTGCAATCGCCTCTTCCGTGCAAAGCGGAAGTTGTAGCAAGCAGGGATAATCGTGAACGGGCACCAGTCTCATCAGAAGGGACTTGATAAACTGATTCCGTTCATTCCGTTTCTACACCAAGGTGTTCAATGAGAGTTGCCTATTTCGTCGCCATTCTTTGGTTATGCCAAGGCGGCGACGTTCTGGCGGATGAGCCAGGTCTCCTGCTTACCTCTTGGGATTCCCAGGACGGACTCGCGCAGAATTCGGTCGTAGCCATCAAGCAGTCAGCTGACGGATACTTGTGGGTCGGCACCAGAGGAGGCCTCTCGCGATTTGATGGCGTCCGATTTCATAACTTTGGCATGGTGGATGGCTTGGAGGGGCTTGATGTCGTTGATATCTTGGAAGATGGCAAAGGCGGCTTGTGGCTCGGGACCTTTGGAGGAGGCTTGAGTCATTGGACGAATGGCGAGATCGTCACCTGGACCACGGAAGATGGATTGGCTCACCGTTATGCCACCGAACTCGCACTGGCCGGGTCGGATGGTCTATGGGTCGGTGGTGCCGGAGGATTGCAGCATTGGAGTGACAAGCGTGGGTTTACTGCAATCGGTGCGGAGCAAGGATTGCCAACTGGGGAGGTGACTGCCCTTGCCGTGCGCGACGACCAGCTTTGGGTCGCTATCGCCTACAGTGGCTTGTATCGTTGTGAGGATGGAAGTTGCGAGCACATCCCCGGTCCACCCAGTGCGTATGCGCTCCTGGCCGATACGGCGGGCGATCTTTGGGTGAGTGTCGGTGGAGGAAGAGTGCTTCGCCGGCATCACGACCAATGGATCGAATATAATCCCTCCGATGGGCTTCCTAACAGTTTTATCTATTGTTTCGCTGAAGGCCCTGATGGTGAGATCTGGGCGGGGTCTCAAGAGGAAGGCCTTTATGTCTTTCGAAATGATACGTTTCACGCGGTGACGATTGCCTCTCATGGTCAAGGAAAGCCGCTCCGATCCATCCGGTCTCTATGCGTCAGTTCGGAGGGGATCGTTTGGGTAGGAACGCAGACAGGCGGTCTGAGCCGCCTCGTCCGTCCGAGGGTGAATGCCTATCCGGTGGGGGAAGAGGGGGATCATGGACAAGTAGGCGGCCTTGTCGAAGGGCCGCCCGGGCAATTCTGGGTGACCACTTACGGAGGTGGCTTGTATGTCGGCGAGTTGGATCATTTGAGCCGATTTCAACATGGAGTCGTGAATCAGCGTCCATTCTTCTTAACGGGACTGAGAACCAGTACGAATGCATTGTACTTTGCTGGGATGGGAAGTGTTATCAGAGCGGATATGGAGTCCAAGGAGATCCACCCGATATCGCTGGATCAACTCCATACCGCCATTTGCGAAGGGAGTGATGGCAGCGTCTGGCTGGGGCGTCGGGATGGTGTTTTAGAATGGTATCGCGATCAGGAAATCGTCGCAGTCCGCAATGGTGCCTTTCCTTCGGCCATATCGAGTCTTGTTCGTACGGGAGATCAGACACTTTGGGTAGCTACGAGAGGAAGTGGCCTCTATCGCTGGGAAGCAGGCGTTGTTCAGCAGTGGCTTGTGAAGGACGGCTTGCCTTGTGATGTGTTAGGCGCGCTGTATGTGGATGCCGATGAGACATTGTGGATTGGAACGGCTGGCGGCGGCCTCGCCTGGCTGGACCACAGTGGCCTGAGTTGGGTGGACGAACGGCACCACCTTGGAGCCAATGTCATCACGCAAATTCTGGAAGATGATCGCAATCATTTGTGGCTCGGCAGTTATCAAGGGATTATTCGGGTTCCAAAGCAGGACTTGAAAGCGGTGGCATCGGGAGAAATGGAGCGACTTCACCCTTTGATCTTGGATGAGTCTGAGGGTCTGTTAGGCAGCGAATGCACCGGTGGCTATTCCCCGGCTGGCTATCGGTCCGATTCAGGGAAACTGTACTTCTCGACCATTGAGGGCGTGACGGAGGTGGATCCGGAAGCGTTCACCTCCCTGGCAGAGCCGCCCAGTGTCCTCATTGAAACATTGACGCTGAATGGCAAGGAGGCTCTTCCGTATTTGCGTGATTCCATGCTGACCCTGCCAGCGGGATCACAGGGATTGACGATCAGCTACACCGCATTCAATTACCGTCATCCAGAGGAGATCCGATTTCAGTATCAGCTTGCGCACAATCAAGGGTGGAATCCTTGGTTGGACACGGAATCGCGGTCCACTAGTTTATGGCCCCTCCAACCCGGAGAATATGTCTTTCGTGTGAAAGCTGCCAATATTGATGGGAGATGGTCTCCTCAGGAGGCGGTCGTTTCGTTTAAAGTGCTCCCGTGGTTTTGGCAACGGTTGTGGTTTCAGGCATTGGTAATGGTCGCGCTCTTGGTTGCTGGAGCGTTGGGGGCGCATCGATGGAATCGTGCGCGTTTGCGCAGTTTGCAGATGCGTGAGCAATTGGCTATCACCGAAGCGGAGAATCAGTATCGGCGAAATGAGGTGGCGCATCTCACGAGCCTGGCGACCCTCGGAGAGCTATCGGCCTCATTGGCCCATGAACTCAACCAGCCTCTAGGCGCGATCTTAAGCAATGCGCAAGCTGGCCAACGATTACTCTTACAAGACGATCGTGATCTGGAAGAGATTCGTGAGATCTTGCAAGATATCGTTGCCGACGATCAACGAGCAAATGAAGTGATTCGAAGGCTTCGGAAACTCCTGGCGAAAGGGGAGTTTGAGCCTGAGGAATTGGTTGTAAATGATGTGGTGCAGAGTGCGCTCGACCTCATGGCTGGTGAATTGGAAGGCGCGAATATTGCTATCCACATGCATGGCGATCCCGATCTGCCACCTGTTCTTGGTGATCAGGTGCAATTACAACAAGTGCTGCTAAACCTGATCCTCAACGCTCGAGACGCAATGGTGTTATCCACGAGAACGAGCCACGCCCTGACCGTCACCACCGCTCTGGACGGACCCAAGAGCATTCTTGTTGAAGTGAGAGACACGGGTCTTGGTGTGGCTCCCAGCGATATGGAATCGATCTTTCAGGCCTATTGCTCCACCAAGAAAGATGGCCTCGGGTTGGGACTCTCCTTATGCCGTTCCATCATCACGAAGCACGACGGTAAGATTTGGGTAGCCAATCATGAGGACGGTGGGGCGGTCTTTCGAATCACGCTTCCTGCGTTGCAAGAGACAACATGACGACGAGAGAAGGCAAGGAAACGGTGTTTCTCGTGGACGACGATGTCTCCGTCTTACGCGCGACAGCCCGATTGTTAAAATCGGCCGGTTGGCATGTAGAGGCTTTTCCTTCAGCCGAGAGCTTTCTGGATCACCAGAGAGCAGGTGCCGCGCAGGTGCCTGGCTGCGTCGTCTTGGATATCACGATGCCTGGGATGAACGGTCTTGACTTGCAAAAGCTGATTGGGAGCAGGCGGTCGATTGTGTTTTTAACGGGAACAGGAGACATTCCAATGAGTGTCCAAGCAATGAAATCAGGCGCAGTCAATTTCCTCAGTAAGCCCTGTCATGATGAAAACCTTCTCGCGGCGGTGGAGGAAGCTGTCGATCTTGACCGCGAGTGGAGAAGAGAAAGAGATGAGGAGCGTGCCTTGAAAGAACGTTTCGCTTTATTAACGCCAAGGGAATACGACGTCATGCTCCGCGTATCGAGCGGACTATTGAATAAGCAGATTGCCGGCGAGCTTGAGATCAGTGAGAAGACCGTGAAGGTGCACCGTGCGCGCGTGATGGAGAAACTTCAGATCACTTCTGTGGCGGCCCTTGTCCGATTGACAGAAGCCGCCGGGCTGCGGGGGTAGTGACGCCGTCTCTCGTATACAATCACTGCACATTTGAACATTGGACCAAGGTCTCATGGAAACCTCTGAGGGTCCCAATGAGAATGATTGAAAGTGTCTTGAGCGATCAACGAGCGATCGTTCGAAAACGCGAACCCCTATCGATCCCATCCATGTTCCCTTCCCAAATCATTGCCGTCGTTCTCGCTGTTGGTGTTGTCTTCCCGATTGAGATGCAAGCCGAAGATTCTCTTTCTCCTCTTGGGGAGCAAATGGTCGCGATTCGCAAGGAGAAGGCATCCAGAACGCCGGTGGAACGGAAACTCAGCTCGCAATTGCTATTCTTGGCCCGCGAGGCTGCTGGATCGCCTGCGGTTGCCGGAGTCCCCACCCTACAATCACGGGCTCAATGCCAACGAGACGGCTGCGTGGTGGTGGACATTGCTGTGGTGCCATCGCCAGACCTTGCTAATGCGATCGTGAGTTGGGGAGGAAGTGTCCTCCATGAATCGGAGCGCTGGGAGTCTGTTCGGGCTAGCCTGCCTCCCCAGTCGCTGATGGCTCTGGCGAGTCGGTCCGATGTGAAGCGGGTCACGAAAGGGCCGCATCTCAAAGCGCACACAGGATCTGTGACGAGTAATGGAGATATTAAACACAAGACAGCTTCCGCCCGAACGGCATTTGGAATCGATGGGTCTGGTATCAGCGTGGGCGTGATTTCTGACAGTTCCGATCATTCCGCTGCAGCCATTGCTTCTGGAGATCTTCCAAGTGATTTCACTGTTCTTCCCAATCTAAGTGGGAGCCCCGGCACGGGCGAGGGCACGGCAATGTCGGAGATCGTTCATGACATCGCCCCGGGTGCCAAGATCTTCTTCGCCACCGCTAATGGTGGCAAACAGGCCTTCGCGGATTCTATTCTCGCCCTGCATGCTGCCGGGTGTCAGATCATCGTCGATGATATCTCCTATCCAAATGAGTGGCAGTTTCAAGATGACGAAATTGGGCAAGCCATCAATACCGTGGTGAGTGCGGGGGCGCTTTATTTCTCTTCCGCTGGAAATGAGGGTAGCCTGAAACGCGATACATCCACCACGTGGGAAGGCGATTTCTTAGATGGAGGAGCCGCTGAAGCTCCCCTGCCAACGGGTGGGCGTGTGCATAGCTTTGGATTTCTCGATTATAACCAACTGCTGGATTCAGAATCTGATGTCATCTTGCAATGGAGCGATGAGGCCAGGAGTGCGACCAATGATTACGACCTTTATATTCTGAGTGCTGACGGCAATTCCATTGTCACTTCCTCTACCGATATTGAGGATGGGACAGAGGTGGGGTTTGAATCTGTCGATGTGGTGCAGCCCGGCGAACGCATTGTGATTTGGAAAGCGGATGATGCTGAAGCGCGTTATCTCAGGCTTTCGTGCGTCGGAAGTCGAATCGATTTCGCAACTGCTGGGCAGACTATTGGGCATGCAGCGACAGCAAATTGTATCTGTGTTGCCTCATCGGATGTGAACGTGGATCCCTTGGATCCGTTTGATAGTGGAACGCTCGTGGAGGATTCATCCTCGGATGGTCCGCATCGTATGTTTTATAAGCCTGATGGGACACCCTTCACCCCTGGAAACTTCTTGGCCGCGACGAACGGGGGAGTCGTCATCCAATCCCCCGCGCTCACGGCTGCAGACGGCGGGGCCACGTCGTTTCCCCCTGGTGGATTGAATCCATTCTATGGCACAAGCGCGGCAGCGCCGCACGCCGCCGCAATTGCAGCGCTTTTATGGAGCAAGATGCCGAATCTGACGAATGCGGAAGTGCGCTCTATTCTTGAATCCAGCTGTATCGATATCGAGGATTCTGGCATTGATATTAATAGTGGTCATGGTGTTCTCTTGGCGGATCTAGCGCTTTTACACGTGTTGACGCCGGAGGAAACGTGGCGCCATGCAAACTTCACCACCTACTTGCCTGTGGGAGATGCCGCGCCTCATTCAGATCCAGATCATGATGGGCTGCAGAACTACTTCGAATATGCCACAGGAGGAGATCCGAGAATGTTCACGGCGGGGCCGAGCCGCACCGAAGGCGCCTCGGGGGCCTCAACGTTCGCAATCGATTATCGACGCAACACCGCGGCGACGGATACGGCGATCAGCTTTGAGAAGACTTCCCAACTTCCAGCCAATCCATGGTTGCCTGTCGAGCCCTCCACAGATGCCCTCATTTCAACCGAAGCCAATATCGAACAACGTCGAGCCGTCTTTGAAATCGGAACAGATGTGATGCGCGAATTCTTTCGATTGAAAGTGGAGCCGCAACCGTGAGCGATTAGACTCACTACTAGATCAGATTTATTGGCTCGCGTCCCAACTCGACTCGACGAGGCCTGTGATGCGGAAGACTGGGCGTTCGTCGCTGGGGAGGGATTCATTTCGGAGGAGATCGATAAGGACTTCGTAATTGGTCTGGTTCGGGAAGCGCTCGCGGAATCCAGAGATGATGGAGGCGTTCTCATCGACGTAGGCGAGGGCTTCAAATTCCGGGTCTTCGGGGACGGTGACGCGAAACCAGAGATGTTCGAGAACGGTCTCTTCCGGTAATTGGTCGGCTCCAATGGGCTTGATCCTGACAAAGAATCGGGTCCAGCCAGTCCATTGGGTTTCGTGGTACTGCCGTAATAATTGGCGGCGCGACTGTTCAAAGGCATGCCAGCTGAAGCGGTAATCCCCGCGTTCACTCCGGATCAGGCGCACTTGGCTCTTCGTTTCGTCATCCCAGGTGATCTCCACATTCATATAGGAGCGCCCGGAATCGGGGAAGGTACCGTCGCCGATGATCTGGCGGGCGAGGATTCCTTGGAGAGGAAAGATCTCGTAGTGAGTTTGCATGGCATCCCTCACCGATGCGCCTTCGATCACATAGAGCGGGCGTGTTTGCGGGTCGGCAGCGATAAAGCCGCTGACACATTCGAGTGGCGAGGACAAATCGACAGCGCTGGGTGTCGAAAAGGGAACGGCAGGCGTCTCCGTGGCGTCTGGAGAAAGAGATTGTATTTCGGGTGTCGCGATCCCCGGATCCTCGGCATCGGGGCTAATGATTTCTTCATCCGCGGGCGTGCCCTCGCGTGAGAAACTCTCGGAGAATTCGTGAATCCAAAGGAGGAGGAAACCGATGGCGATGAGGGTGATGATACCAGTGAGGAATCGCCAAGAGCCTTGCTCCGGAGCGGGCCGACGTTTCTTCACGCGTCGGACGCCGTCCTCGCGCGGGGCCTTGATGACAGGCTCCGGTGGTGTGGTGGGAGCGGGTGTGGATCTGCTGGGATTGGGGGCAGGCGTGGGGGCCAGTTGTGGGTGTTGCTGAGTGGGGGCCGGAGGGACGCGGTGAAGGGAACTCTGCTGCGTCGGGGGAGGTGGCGCGCTGGGAGCTTGGCGGCGTTGGGCCGCGGGCACGCCCATGCTGGAGAAGGAGTACGTGGGTTCGGGCAGGTGCCCGGCCGCGATCTCGGCCTCCGCGCTGGGATCGTTGGCAGGCGGTTGGATGGGGGCGACGCGTGGCGACGGTGTACCGCCCGCTTGCTGGGCCTGGGCATCGCGCTTTTGCAGCGCCGTGGAGAAGGGTGAGGCGAAGTGGCTGGGGCCCTTCGCCGCGGGAGGAGCGGTGGGGAGGTTTCCGCTGACCCGGGCGGTGGCTGGGCTGGCCAGCCGGAAGGGGCTGGCAGCATCCTGCGGCTCTTTGACCTCTCCACGCACCACCTTCGTGAAGGGAGAAATGGGGGTGTCTTCAGAGACAATCGCTGTGGGGGCGGTGATCTCGAAATCGGGCAAGGTCGACGACTCGCCGTTGGAATCTGCATCGGTGCCCGCGTCCTCCTCATCTCTCAAGGCGCGTGGGACCAACTTGACTTTCACCCGTTTGTTAGGTGGTGGCGTGGTGGCGAACGATTGATTCAGAATCCCTGCCTCTGGGGCTGGCGCGGGCTCGGGAGGGGTGGATTCAGCCGGTGTCGAGACGGGAGGAGCAGGTGGCTCCGGCGGCGTGAGGGTCTGAACCGGCTTGGACGTGACGGGCGCGTTTTCGGGCGCAGGGGGCTTCTCGTCAACCGGAGGCGCGGCTTCCTGAACCTGATTCGGAAGCGGGGTGGAGGCGATGCCGGGAGGCTGCTCAGGGGCAACCTCTGCTGAAGGCGCGGGGGCCACCGTCTCCGCTTGGGTGCTGTCTAACGTTTGCTCCAGCATCTCTGCTAAAGAGGCGAGCGCGTCTTGAATGTGCTTCTTCTTGGCGTCCGGAGACGTCTCTTGGGGGAGCGATCCCTGAGACGTCCACGGATTGATGGGCACCCGTCGACGGCGCCGTCGCCTGACTTGAACCGGGCGGTCAAGGGATGGCAGAGGACTAGGCGCGGAGGCCGGAGGGGGCTCGACTGGCGAGGGGACGTCTGCCTGCGGCTTCGCGACGGGTGGGGTCTTGGTATCCGGGACCGATTCGGATTCCGGTGCCGGTGTGGCCTCGGGTGCTTTGCGCGCTGGCTTGGAATCGAGCGCCTCAAAGATCCGAATGGCTTTGTCGATCGGGTCGAACGACTTGGGGGCACGTGGGGCCACGCCGCCCGAAGGCTTGGTTTGGAAAGTCGATGTGGGCGGTGGCGAAGGTGTCACCGGGGGCGCGGTGGGCGTGCCAGGAACCTTGCGCTTGGGCCGCGGGGCGGGTGGTTGGCTCGGGAAAACGGTGCTGCCGAACTTCAGCTTGGCGGAGGAAGGCCAAGGGACGGAAGGGCTGGCGGGCTCTTCTTCCTTCTTGGGCTCCTCTGGCGCTTTCTTTGTGGTCGAGTCCTTCTTGTGTTCCGCCTCGGGCACGGCTGGGGCGGTTGGGGCGGGCTCCCTTGGGTCCTGTGTCTCCGCGACCTCTGTGCTCGTTTCTTCCACAGGAACCTCGTCTGTCGGTGCCTCGGCCGGTGGCTCCGGTAGGGTGTCTGTCAGGCGCTGTTTGGATTCCGGCTCTCCTTGGGACCGGGGCTGCAAGGCCGGGGGCTCGTAGCGGGGGGCCGTTTCCGCATCCGCGAGGAGCGCGTTGAGCAGGGAGAATGGTGCGGTTTCCTCCAAATCAGAGGGACCCCGATCGAGGAGAGTTTCTCCTGGAGTCGGTTCCTTGGAGGTGATGATAGAGCCCATGAAAGAGGAGGTTGCCTGGTCGCGCCGTGCGAGCCGTCATTCTAAGAATTATGGCGCGAAGGTTAAAGAATCTTAAAAGCAAGGCAACCCGTTTGTCCAGGCCCGCCGGTAAACTGCCCCGAACTTCTCACCAACTTTTGTGTAATGGAGGGTTGTTGGTTCCCTCAGTAACCAACAATGAAAGACCTTTTACCCATTCTCATTGGCTGGAGTCTGATCGGGCAGACGTTGGCAGGACTCGCGGATTACGACGCGGCCATCGCTGCCGATGACGTCGCCTTGCCCGGTGGCTCGCTCGTGAAACTCACAACACCGGTGATCCTGGGCGGCACGCGCGGAGTGCCCTTTGACTTCGGCGATACCTTCAAAGACAAGACGATCGAATTCATCATCTCTGGCCTCCAAGATCCCACGGGATCTGTCTTGGCGGTGGGTGCGAACGGCACCTTCGAGCTGCGCTTCGATCAATGGAAGGATACGGGTCGCTTGGGATTCACTCATCTAGGAAATAAGGATTATGTGAGCACGATCCCCACGCCTGCGGCTCCCACGCACGTGACCTTCCGGTGGGATGAGATTTCCAACACGGCGGATGTGATGAATATGGAGATCTATATCAATGGTGAATTGAGGCAAACCATCCACGCACCTGGATTCAAGATGCCTGGTGACAGCGGATTCCTGGGAGCGCGGAATGCGACGGGATCAGCAGCGATGACGGGGCGGATCGAGCGCCTCACGGCATATGTGGGGGCGTTAGATCCGGCACTCATTCGGCGTCATGCTCACGCCTTTCTGAGTCAGCCCTATCAAACCACGCACGATCCGGTGGCAATCATCTACGATGCGGCCGATGGCGATCCCGATCCCGCAAGCCAAGGTTGGGATCCTGACGAAATCACCATGCCGGGCGAAGACACCAACGGCGACGGCGTGCTCGACGGAAACGCAAATGTGGGTCCAGTCGAGGGACCTGCGTGGCAGGTTTATGATCGGCGCAGTGAGACGGCCTTGGATGGCCCTTGGTATCGCCACGCCATCGCGCCGACGGAACTGACGGCCATGTTTGAGAATGGCTGGACGTTTGAAACCACCGTCCGGGCGGTGGGAGTCGATCGCACCACGTCGTCCTTCATTGGCTGGCAATTTCGGAAGTCACAGGATCCCGGCTATGGCATTGGCGCGCATGCCGCCCGCATGGGCTTCCACATCTATGAAGCTCCTAACAATGCCTTTGCGGTGAGTCCGACCTTTCGAGATGCGGTCATCCTGGAGCCGAATTCCGCTGATGATCCGCATACGATTCGAGCGGTAGGCGTGCCGCGCAGCCCTGTGTTTGAATGGTTTGTGGATGATGTCAGTCAAGGCTTTCTGGATCTACGGGACTTCCCCTATGGCGACAATGAAACGATCCTCTTTGGATCAAACTCTTCTGCCAACATCGGAGATGGAGCCGATTGGTTCGAGATCTCTCTTTCCTCTGAGGCCACTATTGATATTCCACCACACATTGATGCCATCGCCAGGGAGAGCGAATTGCATGGAGAATCCATCGTGGGCAATGGTGTGAATACGGCGACGGGATCACTTCAGCAGGCTTTCAACTTGCTCTCCGTGCAGGGTGTTCGGGCAGTGGACTTTCCCATCACGTATGACTCCCAGCTCACCGCGCGCCCTGGAGCGATGGGTTACGGGTGGAGCCATGTCTTCGAGGCTCGGTTGCAGTGTTATGCCGACGAACGTGTCGTGATCCATTGGGATGCAAATCGTCTTTCCGAGTTCACCTATGTGGAGACGATTGCGCGGCAACGCTATTTCAAAGGCGCTGATGAAGATGTCCAATACGCTGAGCTGGTGGAGAACGCGATTGGGTCGCCATTGACCTTTCCCTGGGGCACCTGGAGACTGACATTGCTCGATGGCACGGTGTTCGGCTTTGATCCAAGTGATGGCCGATTGATCTACGTTGCGAATAGCGCCCGACAAGGATTCGACTTAGAGTATGATGATACCGGTCGCTTGGTACGCGTGCAGGAGAAATTCACCGATGCTTATCTAGATCTCGGCTACAATGATCGGGGATTGCTCTCCACGGTCAGTGATCCCATGGAGCGTCAAGTGTTGTTAGACTACGATGAGGCGTGGCGCCTTGAGGCTATTCCCTCCCCGGTGATGGACGATGAGGCGCCCGAGAGGGAGACGCGCTTCACCTACAACGGGTATCGCATCACGAGGGCAGACGATCTTCTTGGGGATCCTTTGTTCTCCTGTACATACGATGCCCAGGGGCGCGTGCATTCTCAAGATGATGGTCGTGAGGATACGGGAGCAACGGGGTTCACCTATTTCGATATCGCCACGAATGACAATAAGCTGACATTTATCCAAGATGCGATGGGCCAAGTCTATCAGTTCATACATGATCCCAAATTTCGCCTCATCGAAGTGCTCGATCCAAGGGGCACGGTGGCTACCTACACCTACGACGAGATGGGAAATCGTTTGACGGCGACGAATGCGCGCGGCTTCACGACGCGCTTTGAGTATCACGCCAACGGGAGCCTTCGCCTGATGGAAGATCCGGCGGGAAATCAAACCACCTTTGATTACGACATCGGCTCCGGGGTGAACTTTGTTTCGAAGATCACCGATGCGCTCGATCGGAGCACCCATCTCCAATACATCGATAAACGGATGATCGCTGTGACGGATCACTTGGGGCATCAGGATCGCAAGAGTTATTCGCCTGACACCGGGCAACTGCTAGGCGTGGCCTTGGCAGACAGTGCGGATGTGAACTTTGATCTCAGACGAGGGCGCATTGTGGGCTCCACACATCCCGGAGATACTGCGGGGACGGCTGCGAAGAAATCAGCGGACTACGATGAGGCGGGCAGACAGATCCAGCGTTGGAGCCGGAGTGGCTATAAGACGGAGTATGCCTACAATTCTTCGAGTGATCTCATATCCGAAACGGATCCTGACGGATTCACAAAGACGATTGCTTATGATCACCGGGGGCGGCGCACCGAAGTGACGGATAAGCGGGGGAATACGACCACATACGCCTACGATGGCAATGACAATCTGATCGCCGTCACGGATGCACTAGGTGGCGTGACCGCCTACGAATACGATGCTCTTGATCGCCGTGTGTCGATGACCAACACGCTCGGACAGACGACCCAGTATCGTTATGATGCCGTGGGGCAACGGATTGCCGTGATCGATTCGCTAAGGCGGATGACACGGACGGAATATGATCGGAATGGCAATGTGAAAGCGCAATTTAATCGTCAAGGGGTCCGTGTGGTGGCCTTCACCTATGATGAACGCGATCTCATGACCCATGCGGTCGACGCCTATGGACAGGAAATGACGGTGACTTACGATGCCGCGGGGCGGCGGGCGACGGCGACCGATACGAAAGGGCGTATTACGACCTATCATTATGACGCTTTGGATCGGCCAACCGGGGTCACGGACCCGCTGGGCCGGCGTTCCATGGTCACCTATGAAAGTGACGATGTGGTGGACACGATCACCGCTCCTGGCACCAGTGCCATCAACTTCGACTACACTCGGGCCAACCGTCTCCGGACATTCTATCTGGCTAATGGGGACGAGGTTCGTTATCGCTATGATCCCGACGATCGCCTTTCCTACTTTGACACCGGCGAGCGGTTTCAAGAGTTCGATTATGATGCCCTCGGGCGCCTTCTTCACGATGATATCCCTTTCTCCGCAGGGACGCCTCAGGACTTTGATCGGCGTTATCGTTATGATGCCAATGGCAATCTTACCCATGTCGAATCGAAACCGGTGGATTGGGATGATGGCTACATGCCTAGAAACACCCGCACCTATGATGCGCTCAATCGATTGACCAGTTACACCGATGAGAATGGAAATACACTCACCTATGGGTATGACCCCCTGGGAAATCTCACGTCGTTAGGGTATCCAGATGGGTGGACGGTTCATTACGCATACGACGAGGCCAATCGCCTCACGACTGTCACCGATGGCGATGGCCGTCTCACGCGCTACACTTATGATCGTCGCGACCTCATCACGCGGATTGACCTGCCCAATGGCTCAAGTCGTCAGATGAGTTATGATAGCGGAAATCGCATCTTGCATCGGGAGGATCTTGACGCCTCGGGACATCTGATTGTTTCCTATCATTACAGTTATGATTCTGAAGGTCAGCTCCTGGCGGAATCGGTCACTCCAGAGCCGCCCTCCGCATTGCCAGAGGCGCACCGCATGCGCTACAATAGTCAGAATCAACTCATTGAGCTCGATGGAGAGACCATCGTTTACGATCGGGAAGGAAGTATTCGTAATGGCCCCGCCAAGTATGGGTTGGGCTTGCTGAGATACAATTCGCGGGGTCGCCTCAAACAAACCGACAGTCTTGGTTACGACTATGATGAGGAAGATCGCCTCATCGGTTGGGGTGCGACTTCGTTTGTGCTCAGTCCACACGGAGCCATGAGTCAGGTGCTCACCATGACTGAGGGCGATGGATCCCTCACACGATTCGTCTATGGCGTGGGACTCATTTATGAAGAGAAGGCAGGTGAAACCCTAACTCATCACTTTGATCATCGCGGTAGTAGCGTGGCCTTTAGTGATGGATCAGGCGTCACCGTAGGGCGCGTTGGCTACAGTCCTTATGGCAAGATGACCTCTACGGAAGGAGCGCGATCAAGTCTCTTTCTCTACAACGCGCTTTATGGCGTGCTCACCTCTCCAGACGGCCTCAATTACATGCGGTTCCGTTGGTACTGGCCGGAAGTGGGGCGGTTCCTCACGGCGGACGCGCACTTTGGGAGTGCGCTTCACATTGCCACCATGAATCGCTATGGCTTTGCTGGAGGAAATCCCATTGCGCACATTGATCCTCAGGGAGAGTTCATCAATTTCGTGGCGGGAGCCATCGGTGCGGGAATCGGTGCCGTCATTGGCGCGGGATCTGAACTGATAGGCTCGGCTATCAAAGGCGAAGCGGTCGACTGGGGATCCGTTGGTGCCGCCGCGCTCGGCGGGGCGGTGGCGGGGGCCATCACAGGCGCTACCGCCGGACTGGGAACCATCGCGGGAGGACTCGTCGCGACTGGAGCGGGAGGTTTGGGGGGGCTCACTCAGAATCTCGTGAATGCGGGGATCAAAGGGGAAGCTGTTGGACTCACCTCCCTCTTGGAAGACGTGGCCTGGGGCGCGGGTGGAGGCGCGCTGGGCTTTGGCCTGGCCAAAGGAGGCGGGAAACTGCTAGGGAAATCTGGAAAAGCCTCTAGCACAGCGATTAAGCGTCAGGGCGTGCGCAGTTTTGATGATCTGATTCGAGCCGAGAATGCGGTTCGCAAGATCGCGGAGACGACTGCCAAACGCGCGGCTCGGCTCGAGGCAGTGGTGGATGCCGTCACCGATCTTGGAGTGAGCGTTTCGCTCAATGTCGTCCGACCGATTGCTGAAGACTTTCTTGGAGGAACAGCCCGCGCTGGGGGTAGTGGCGTGAATCCCCATGGAACGATCGCCATCTTTCGACAAGGGGCCTCCAATGTGAATAGGAATCGAAACGGCGCCTATGGCGAGCACCGGCACTATGAGCTTTTCACAAGGGCACTCACCCTCGCGGGGCGCCCCGTTCCAAACAATCCAAGTAATATCCTTACTGGCTTCTAAACATGAAACTCGCACATCATCTTTGCATCGCGCTCCATTTAGTCCTTCTGGGGACGCTTACGGCTCACACGCATTTCTACGATGAGGCCGACCGGCTTATCCTGTCCGTGCACCCAAATGGGGAAGCCGTGCGCTATCACTACGACGATTCGGATAATATCACCGAAATTGCCCCGGTCACGGCCCCGAAAGCCCCGAGCCAGCTCCGCGTGACGCGTGTTGATCTTACCCGTGCGCGGCTTCATTGGACGGACAACGCTCTCAATGAAACCGGATTCCGCATCCTGCGACGATTGGCGGGCGATTACGAATGGGGAGACGTGATTGATTTGAATCCTAACGAAACGACCTATACGGATGTGGGGCTCGATCCCAAGGAGAACTATATCTACCGAATCGTCGCGCTTTCGGAGCTGGCCGAGATCTCGTCTGCATATTCAAATAGCGTCACCGCTGCCGGATTGGGGAGCGCCGCTTTTGAGATGAGCGAGCCGATCATCGACAGCAGCCGGCTGGCGTTCACGATCGAAACGGAAACGGAGGCACTCTACATCGTGCAAACGAGCGTCTCTTTAAAAGAGGCGGAGTGGGAACCTGTTCCATTCGCCACGATGCCGAATGCGCCCGTTGCCCACACCTCGCTCGTCGGGAACGGTGGCCGGATAGCCATCTACGTGGACGCCTCCGATGAAGAACGCCGCTTCTACCGGGTGACGAAGCAGTGAGACCAGGTTGCGAAGGCCGCTGGTCTTGGTGTAGGATGGCGCTCACTCATGAGCGACGCCCCCGGTGCTTTTCCCCCAACGCGTTGGACGCTTGTGGCCACCGCTGGCCAAGACACGCATACGCACGCAGATGCCGCTGCCGCGCTGGAGAAGCTTTGTCAGGACTATTGGTATCCCCTTTATTCGTATGTGAGGCGCCGGGGTTATCAGCCCAGTGATGCGGAAGATCTGACTCAAGGGTTCTTCCAACGCTTGCTTCAACGACGGGATTTCGCGGTTGCCGATGCCGAACGCGGCCGCTTCCGATCGTATCTGCTTAAAGCGCTCAAGAACTTCCTCGCCGACGAGTGGGATAAGACTCAGGCCAAGAAACGAGGTGGGGGACGCACCATCGTGTCCTTTGATCAATTGGAGGCGGAGGAGCGCTTTCAGGCTGAGCCACGTGAAGAAGCGACGCCGGAGAAGTGTTTCGAGCAGACGTGGGCCCAAACAATCCTCTCGCAAATTCTTGAGCAATTGTCAGACGAACAAGAACGTGCGGGCAAGGGGGACGTGTTTCGAGAACTCAGCCGCTTTGTCGCCTGGTCGTCAGCGGTGGATTCTAACTATGCCTCCGCGGCCAAGACACTTGGCGTGACGGAGAATGCCGCCCGTGTCCAGGTGTTTCGGTTGCGCAAACGGTATGCGGAGCTTTTGCGAGAAACCATCGCGCAGACCGTCCTTTCGCCGGATCAGGTTGTGCGCGAGATCGATGATCTGTTTCGCGCTCTGCGGGGTGACGCGGCTTAGCCTAACCAAACGTGAAACGGATGACAGAGCTCAAATCAGGTGCGCAAATTGGTCCTTACCAGATCATGGAACGTCTGGCCACGGGTGGCATGGGAGAAGTGTATCGTGCAGCGCAGACACACCCGGTCACCCGCCAGGTGGCGCTGAAGATTATCAAAGCGGGACTCGATACGGAGGTGGTGGTCGCGCGCTTCGAGGCCGAGCGCCAGGCCCTTGCTCTGATGCAACACTCAGGAATTGCGCAGGTCTTCGATGCGGGATCGACCGATCAAGGGCGGCCTTACTTTGTCATGGAGCTCATTGATGGAGAGCCCTTGACCGTTTACTGTCAGAAACACAGGCTTGATTTGGAAATGCGTATCCGTCTGTTGATGGACGTTTGTCAGGCGGTGCATCATGCGCATCAGAAAGGGATCATCCATCGTGATCTCAAACCTTCGAATATTCTCGTCTCTGGTGATCCCACGGATCCACGGCCCAAGATCATCGATTTCGGCATCGCCAAGGCCACCACGGGGGAGAATCTGACGGATCGCACCCTGGTGACGCGTTTCAATCAAGTGTTAGGCACGCCGGCCTACATGAGCCCGGAGCAGCTCGACATCACAGGCATGGATTTAGACACGCGGACAGATGTCTATGCGTTAGGAGCGATTCTCTATGAACTGATCACGGGAAGCCCGCCGTTCGATGCCGAGAAACTGCAATCGGCGAGCCAAACGGAGTTGGAGAAGATTCTTTGGGAAGAGGAGCCCATGCGTCCTAGCAAACGTCTGCAGCGTGATGATGTGCGGATACGAGGGGACCTTGATTGGATCGTGCTCAAGGCTTTGCACAAGGACCGTAATCAGCGTTATGATTCTGCGAGTGCGTTGGCGGAAGATATCCAGCGCTTTCTGAAAGATGAGGCGGTGCTGGCAACGCCGCCGACCACTGCTTATCTGGTGCGCAAGTTTGTCAGGCGCCACCGAGTGGGCATTGCCTTTGCCACCACATCGGTGATCTTGCTCTTAGGAGGCGCGGCCGCCAGTCTGTGGCAGGCTGTTCATGCGGAGAATGCGAGGGCACGTGCGGAGGCCGAAGCGGCGTCGGCACAAGCGATGGTGGACTTTCTCACCAAAGATCTGCTGCGCATGGGCAATCCGCTGCATGAAGCTGATCGCCACCTGCCAATGAGTACGGTAATTCAACGAGCGCGAGAGAAGCTGGCGGGACGATTTGCCGAACAACCGGAGATCAAGGCGCGTCTGTTAGGAAATCTGGCCGATTGCTTGCGTGGGATCGGCGACTATGATGAAGCGCTTGCGATGCAAGAGGAGGCGCTAGCATTGTTCCGCATGACGGGCTCAGGCCTCAGCCCTGCTCAGATTCGCACGCAGTATAACATCGGGTTTCTCATGCATAAACTCAATCGGCATGAAGAGGCAGTGCTGGCGTTAGAGCCCCTGGTCAATCATGTGCGCAACGAGCTTGGACCGGAGCATCCTCTCACCTTGGAGGGGCACAGTGCCTTGGGGCGTCTCTTCACCTATGTGGGGCGCTTTGACGAGTCCATCGCCTTGCAGGAGTCCGCCTACGCCATCTATGAGAAGCTGGGGCAAGCAGACACGTCAAAAGCGCTGGAGTGTCTGGCGGGCATCGGATCTTGCTATGTGAACCAGGCGCGTCCGCGTGAGGCCGAGCCCTACTTTCGCAAGCACCTCGCGGCGATGCGAGCCAAGCACGACACGAACAGCCCATATGTCTTCACCTCCCTCCACAATGTCGGCGCGGCCTTGATGAATCAGGGTAAGGTTCGAGAGTCGATTCCGTTTTTAGAAGAAGCCTATCAGAATGCCAAGCATGTCCATGGCGAGCTCCATCCAGGTGTCCTCCGCAATCTGCACGAGCTTTCGGGGGCCTATTTCGAGGCGGGTCTGATGGATCAAGCGCTCGCGGCGGTGCGCGAAGCTTGGGAGAAACGGGCAGCGCGCTTCGGCAATGACCATGAACGGACTTTGGAAAGTCTGCACCGCCTTCTTGAAATGTCGATTCACAGCGGCCGAAAGGAGCCTGTGATTGTTCTAGCAGAAACATTGCTAGCGGCTTCCCATCATCGTCTGGGGGATAGCCATGGATTCACCAATGACGCTCTTCAAGTCTTGGCAGCGAATCCGGACACACGCCGCAAGGCTCTCGCGCTCCTCACCGGTGAGCGGCCTTGGCCCTCCAGTGGCACCACGATGCTCGTGCCTTCGTCCAGCGCCTGGAAGACCTATGATGGTGAAGCGCCGCCATCAGAAGGGTGGAAGGCTCTCGATCATGATGATCGCGACTGGAAAGTCGGCCCAGGGCCCATCGGCTACGGAGAGGCGGATATCGGGCACGAGGTGTCCTTCGGTCCTGACAAAGACCGCAAACGTGCGACTGTCTACGCCCGCCATCGATTCCAGCATGAGGGAGAGGCGTTCAAGCGCCTCCGGTTACGGGTGCGTCGCGACGATGGCGTCGCGGTGTATCTCAATGGCCACGAAATCGTTCGCCATCATCTCCCTTCCGATGCAGGCCATGACACGTTTGCCACTGAGGAAGTGGGTAAGATTGAGGAGCAACTTTACTATGTGCAAGAGATCGATCCCGCGTTCCTGAAACAAGAGAATGTCCTTGCTGCGGAAATCCACCAATGCAATGGCGGCAGTTCTGATCTGGTCTTCGATGCGGTGCTCGAAGGAGCGCACTGAAGTGATCGCGCCGCCAGCGATCAAAGAACCCTCTGGACATCGGTGAGGGTGGGCCTTAGAACCCGCCTAGATGGTCAGGTGGTGGTTCATAACAAGTTTGCGAGCGATGGCATGCCTGATCACGGTGTCATCTTTCGAGAGGCTTGGAGCTGAGCCTGGGCCCTATCAGATCCATCGCTTCCGATTGGATGAGACGGGGCAGATCTTTCCAGAGAACGCTGTGAATTCGTGGAGTCATGACGATCTCGTGATCAATGCTCCCGTGGATCGCGTTTTCGTGGAGGGATGGGATGCCTTGGGTGAATGGAAGGAGGTTGGGACTGCGCCAGATCTTCCAGATACCAGTCATTATCTCATCGATCAATGGACGACCAAGCGGGGCCTTCCACACAATCATGTGCGAGAGCTCCTCCAAACGCGTGATGGGTATCTTTGGATAGGGACGACCGGAGGCTTGGCACGTTTCGACGGTTTGCGATTTGAACATTACAATCAGCAAACAGAACCCGCTATGGCGACATCGGGTGACAATGTGTTGTCGCTTGCAGAAACGGCTGGGGGTGCCCTTTGGATTGGTACGAGTGATGGATTGATTCATTGGGCACATGGGGAGATGCGGACCATTCCTGACCTAGCAGGGGTGCGTGTGGAAGATCTCTTGGTCGATCACGATCAACGTCTTTGGGTGGCTGGAAAGGATTCCAAACTGTTTCGGCAATCCAGGAGTGACCTGACATTTGCACCAGTGCCCTTGCCAGAGGGCTATGTTTCGAATGACCGATTGAGAAAACTGTGGCAACGAAAGGATCAGACAATCCTGATAGGCGGGATTGACTTGCTCTCATGGCATCCTGATCGTCCCGAAGTCGTCGCCTTTCTCTCTACGAACAATCGAGGGGTCTACGACCTGGTAGAAGACACGGCGGGCACCACCTGGATCGGTACCTCTAATTCCGGGGTCATTGCCGTTTCCCCTGGGGCCGGTCGACATATCAGCCTCACCGGACGTCATCCGGAGAAGATACAAGCGCTCGCTATGGATCAAACCGGAACATTGTTTGCGAGTACCGCGCGACGAGGCCTCTACACGCGTGGACCTGAGGATCAAACCTTTGCGCCTCTGCGAGTGCCTGCGGATCTTGGCGATGTTTCAAGGATCATGCCCGATGCTGACGGGAATCTATGGCTGGGCACCCGGCGCGATGGGCTCTTCCGTCTCCGTCAAAGTCGAGTGAATACGTTTCGATTGAAGGAGCCATTTGGATTTCGTGATGTGAATGCTATCGCAAAGGCTCCTGATCAAAGTGTCTGGATTGCCACCGCCACCGGCTTTGTCCAATGGTCTGGGCGAGACATCGCGGTTTATTCGACCAATGACCTTTGGGGAGGAGCGATGCGAGCCATCTGGTTTGAGAAAGAAGGTGCTCGGATCAATCTGCTCGGCGGCGCGGTGAGCACCTTGCCTCTTCATCCGAGCCAAGCTCGCGACTTCACCGTAGACTATCGCTCTTTCAAGATTGACACGGAAGAGATCCAATGTGTCTACCGCCAGCCGTCTGATCCATCTGTTTGGTGGATGGGAACGGAGGATAAAGGCGCGATCCGTTGGTCGGGTCTCGATCAGTACGGCGTGATTGTGGAGCCCGAACTGGAAGGGGTCACCGTCCGCAGTTTCGCAGAGGATATGGATGAAAGCCTATGGATTGCCACGCACGGTCATGGATTGAAGCGATGGACTGGCGATGGAATCGAAGGCTTTACCACTGATGATGGCCTCGCCCACAATGCCTGCAATGGGTTGTGGTTGGATGATGACGGCGCGCTTTGGGTCGCCACCGAAGGCGGACTCTCCCTTAGAGATGGCGAGCACTTTTATTCGTTCTCGGCGGAGCAAGGCCTGCCCCATGATGAAGTAAAGTGTGTGATGGGCGATGATCAGAATCGTCTTTGGTTAGGATCTCCCGTGGGCATTTATCGGATCTTCAAAGATGACTTTCGACGAGTGGCCAGCGGGCAATTGAACCGCCTGCGCGCCGTCGTCTATGATCATCATGATGGGATGCGCACCGTGGGCGCCGGGCGTGGATATTTAGGCGATGTGTGCAAGATGCATGATGGCACTCTGTGGTTTGCGACCGATGACGGGGTTGCGATCATTGATCCTCGAGATCATCAGGACATCGTTCATCCGCCCTCGGTCTTTATTGAGGGAGTGGTGGCTAACGGGCGGAATGTGACGAGTGAGGGTCGTGGCCACCTTGTCATCCCACCGGGTGGAGCTGCTGCTCTGAGCCTGCGATTCACGGCGATCGATCTCACCAATGCCGCAAAGCTGCCGTTCCAATATCGGCTGGAAGGTTTTGACACTGAATGGCGGATTGGCGGGCCCAGCCGACAAGTGACGTATACGAATCTGCCGCCAGACTCCTATCGCTTTCACGTGCAAGCCGCCAATCACCACGGGTTCTGGAATCGTAAAGGCGCTCAGCTCATGCTCACGATTCGGCCTCACTATTATCAAACGCTCTGGTTTAAGATCGTCTTGGTTCTGGTCTTCTTGAGCGGGCTCGTGGCCCTCGCCTACCAACGGTTGCGGCGGCAGCGCTTGCTACTCGCATCGGAAAAACAGCGGGCATTGCGATCGCAGCGCGATGCGATCGCCAATGACATGCACGACTTGTTGGGGGCTCCATTGACAAGTGCCCTTCTGAGCGCGGAGACGGAGTCCACGCATGAGCGCATCCGCGAGACCATTCATACCTTGCAACAATTCATCTGGACCACTACCCCTGCCAACGACGATCTAGAGAGTCTGCTAGACTATCTCGCGGATCTCGCGCAGAAGAATCTCTCCATGTCCGAGTGCAAGATCCGGTATCAATGGCCAAAGAAGATCCCTGCGCGCCATGTCTCGTCTGAGATTCGGCTACACTTGACGGCGGCCATTCAGGAAGCGCTCCATAATATAGTGAAACATGCGCGCGCAAAGGGAGTCCTCTTTGCGGCGAGCCTAGAACCGCCAATGAATCCTACCCAACTCCTACTGGTTCTTCGTGATGACGGCGTTGGCTTTGATCCGGGCAATGTCGTCTTCGGACTAGGGTTGGCCTCGATGACGGAACGGCTGACGAGTTTGGGTGGGCACGTCGATATTCATGCCGAACCAGGGGACGGTGCGACACTTACCTTTCATTGCCCTCTTTCGAATCCCATGGATCAAGGTTAACCTGAACTATCAACGAATTGCCAAGCGATCTCTGTGAGTATGCTCCCACCCAGTAAAGTGGCCATTGTCGAGGATGACCAAAGGACACTCGATCAACTTGCTGACCTCTTTCAAGGGCAGGCAGCCTTTGACGTGGTTGCCATTGCTCAGGATGTGAAGACTGCTCTGAGAGAGATTCCCGCCCAGGATCCAGATCTCATTGTGTTAGATATTCAACTGGGGAGTGACTCTCAAGCCGGCGTCGAGCTCATCACGGCCCTGAAAGCAGCATCTCCGACCGCGCAAATCATGATGCTCACCATCGTCAAAGACACCCTCACAATGTTCCGATGTCTTTATGCCGGTGCGTCCGAATATGTCGTGAAGGCCGACTTGCCACATGGGCTGATCTCGGCTGCTGGACGAGTCCTGCGAGGAGAATTGCCAACCTCCCAACCCATCGCGAGGAAGATCCAACAGCTGCTGACGGAACCCGAAGTCATCGCCCGAGAAATCTATGCGTTGACCGAGAAAGAATCCAAGGCCCTTGCCTTGGCTGCTGAGGGGTTGGTACTCAAGGAGATTGCCGATCAATTGGGAATCGGCCTCAGCACCGTCAAGGAGCGCTTTGCCAACATCTATGCGAAGATGCATGCGCACAGTCGATCGGAGGCGGTGGGCAAATTTCTCCGACCGCGCTAGCCGGTCACCATCCACCACGATCCCTCCGTTTGGCCGGGTTGGCAGAGCGTGGTAAGGAGTATGTGATAGGGAGCATGAACCACTCTCTACGCACTTTGGCTGTTGTTGGATGCAGTCTTTCGCAGGTAATCTCCGCATACGGTCAACTAGGCGAAGCCGTTGATGCGCCTTCCTTGGGCTGGGTGAGCGGATCCAATGCGAATACTTCAAATAGTGAATGGTTCGCTCAAGGCAGTGAAACGTGGGACGGAGTAGATGCAGCTCGCAGCGGCCAAATAGAAAGCAATAAATCCACTTGGATACAGACAGAGATCACGGGGCCTGGAACCATTAGCTTTCGGTGGAAAGTGTCGTCAAATCAAAGTGATCACTACCTATCACTATTTCTAGGGAAACCGACGTCTGTGGGTGAGTTTGAATGGTTGCGCCGAGGAGCCATTTCGGGTGAAGTCGATTGGGCACCAATGACCGTTACGGTACCCAAAGGCCGACATCTTGTGCGGTGGCAATACAGTAAGAACAATCAAGTTGCTGTGGGAACAGATGCGGGGTGGGTGGATCAGGTCTCATTTCACTCAGTGGCCGTGGTGGCGCTAGGCGATGCTTTGGAGGCCGAAACCCTTTCGTGGTCGTCCGGGGGGAGTCTGGGCAATGGCGACGTAGAATGGTTTGGGCAAAGCATCGAGCATTCAGATGGAGCTGACGCGGCGAGGACGCCCATCATTGGAACCAATCAGGAATCTTGGATCGAGACCGAGGTGGATGGCCCTGGGACAGTGAGTTTTCGGTGGAAAGTCTCATCAAACCAGAGTGACCATTATCTCTCCATGCTCACGGGAAAGCCCCTTCCTCACGGAGTTGAGTGGCTATCTCGGGGTGCGATATCCGGCTCAGTAGATTGGGAGACACGAACAGTGGTAGTTCCAAAGGGCAGGCATTATCTTCGTTGGCGATACAGCAAGAACAATCAGATTGACATCGGTCACGACGCCGGCTGGCTGGACACGGTAACTTTCACAGCAACTGAAGATGTTTCCCTGTCAGATGCATTGGACGGAAACCAACTGAGTTGGTCCTCTTCTGGAACCCTTGGGAAGGGAATGATTGCTTGGTCTGGCCAAACCATTGAACACGCAGACGGGACTGATGCGGCGCGCACACCTATTATCGGAACCAATGAGTTCACCTGGGTGGAGACGGAAGTAGTGGGGCCAGGAACGGTGAGCTTTCTTTGGAAGGTCTCTTCGAACCAAAGTGATCACTATCTGCGTGTGCGTCTAGGAAAGCCAACTTCTGGATTCGAAGTCGAGTGGCTTACTCGTGGATCAATATCAGGTGAAGTCGGATGGCAACCAAGATCAATTACTGTTCCCAAAGGTAGGCACTTTGTCCGGTGGCAATACTCTAAGAACAATCAGGTGGACATTGGGGATGATGCTGGATGGCTGGATCAGGTGCTGTTCAATCCGTCCTCAGAGATAACCTTAGCTGACGCGTTGGATTCAGATCAATTGCAGTGGTTGTCGGGCGGAAGTGAAGGGAAAGGTCATGTGGAATGGTATGGACAGATGGAAGAAAGCTCGGATGGTATTGATGCCGCCAGGACGCCGATTATTGGCGCCAGTGAGGTGTCCTGGCTGGAGACATCAGTCATTGGTCCCGGGGTCATCACATTCAATTGGAAAGTATCTTCCAACCAATCGGACCACTATCTGGTATACGAAGTAGGCGATGCTGAGGGGCCTCCAGATTGGGGGACCGTGGCTTCTATCTCTGGAGAGGTGAATTGGAACACCCGCTCCTTTGACGTGCCCGCTGGAGTCAAACGTTTGAGGTGGCGCTATAGTAAGAACAATCAGGTAGATATAGGGCAAGATGCTGGGTGGATCGACAATGTCTACTTCACTTCCGATTCGTTCAATTCTTCTGCCAAACTCGCTGTGGGGTCGGTGCGATATGATCTCGCGACGGTTGAGGGGGGTGCGGACCGGCTAATCATACCTCTAAGGAATCTTGGTGTACAGCCGCTTAGTATTTATGAAGCCTCTTTTGATCAAGATTGGGGGGCGATTGTGAACCCGACACAGCCGATTGGCTCGCTTTCCACCATGGGCTTAATCGTGGATATTTCTACTGCGGGGATTGGACCAGGTAATTACGAAGGAACTCTGAGAATTGAATCTTCAGCAACCAACACCCCGACACAAGACATTCAAGTAGGTGTGAGTGTATTAAGCAGCGTAGGACTTCCATTCGATCGTGATGCGGATGGTATGTCAGACGTGTATGAGGAGATTCATGGCCTCAACCTTCTCCGTGATGATGGCAATGAAGACTTTGATCAGGATGGTGTGTCCAATTATCTTGAATCCGTTTACGGCACTTCTGCGTCCGATCAGGGCTCAGTGCCGATCCTGGAGGTTTCTTCCGCGAGGGCAACAGAGGTGATCATTCCTACGGAAGTTGGAGTGATCTATCAAATCCAGTCGACGACAGATCTGTCGTTGGGCATTTGGTCTGATGTTGGCGATCCCATCAGTGGGACCGGCGACGTCGTCTCCCGTTTCTTCTCGCAGCTTGGAAAGGACCGGTTCTTCTATCGCGTGGATATGAACTAGGTCCCATGCTTGTCGGGGAGAAGAGGAGAAAGAGGGTTGAGCCAGGGGAGGGTCGCCTGAATCTTCCCTTCTCCTCGATAAGTCTCGAAGTGTAGGTGAAGATGTGAGTGATTGCCTATTGACTCAGGGGTTGCAGAGTGATCTCCACCCGCCGGTTCATTTGTCGACCTTCGGCGGTCCCGTTGTCTGCGATGGGGTAATCAGGACCATAGCCATTGACATAGAGACGTGCTGGTTGCACCCCTTGTGCCCTTAGGTAGTCGGCCACGGCGGTGGCCCGTCGTGTGGAAAGGCCGAGATTGTAGGCATGATTACCGGTGTTGTCGGTGTGGCCTGCCACATCTACCAAGGTTTGTGGAAACTCTTTCATGACTTTGCTGACAGATGTGAGCACGGGATAGAATCCGGATTGAATGTCTGAGCGATTCACCTCGAAGGTGACATTGCCCGGCATATTGAGAATGAGATGCTGGCCGCGGCGGGTGACACTGACGCCGGTGTCTCGAAGCTCCGCTCGCAGACGGGCTTCTTGGCGGTCCATGTAGTTCCCAATGACGCCTCCACCGAGCGCCCCAATGCCCGCGCCAATCAGCGCCCGCTTTCGGCGTTCCTTACTGTCGTCCCCGCTGAGTGCGCCAATGCCAGCTCCTGCCAGCCCGCCGATCAGCGAGCCAAGAGCAGTCTTGCTCGCCTGCTGCTCCCCAGTGAAGGGATCAGTCGTGCAGGCAGATAGGGCCAGTGAGACGGAGAGGAGAATGGTCGTGATGGGGTGGCGTGTATTCATGGTAAGCGGTAACTGGAGAGCACTGTAGGCCATGGGGACAGCTTCAAGAAGGGTTTTATCCAGCCGACAACGAAGGCACGCGCGTGGTCCTCACTTGCATTCTGACACCACCCCCGCCAACGGTTGATAGTCCCCCCAACTGCATTTGAATGAGCGCGAGAGCCGATGAGAAACCAAACCGAAAGTCCGCGAAGCGCTACGTTGTCGCTGGTCTCCTCGCCATTATCCCGCTATGGATCACGTGGTTGGTGTTGACCTTTCTGTTCAACACGCTTTCGGGAGTGGGCAAGCCGTTGGTGAGATTGTTAGCGGGATTCGTCTCCTCCTGGTTTCCTGAACTGGCACAGAGCATTCAGAGCGAAACGTCTCAATCGATCGTTGCGGTGATCCTCGTGCTGTTATCACTCTTTCTGTTGGGTTGGGTGACTACCAATGTGGTGGGACGTCGTCTCTTTGCCTTCTTTGAGTCGTTGTTAGACCAGATTCCCTTTGTGAAGTCCATCTACGGCGCTGTGAAGAAATTGGTGAATGTCTTGCAAGACAATCCGAGTGGTGATGTGCAGCGGGTGGTGCTCATCGACTTTCCGTCTCCAGAAATGAAGACGGTCGGATTGGTCACACGAACCCTCACGGATTCTGACACCGGGAGAAAGCTGGCGGCTGTGTATGTGCCCACGACGCCAAATCCGACCTCTGGGTATTTGGAGATTGTGCCTGTCGAACGAATTGTCGCGACCAACTGGTCGATGGATGAAGCCATGGCTTTCATTGTATCTGGCGGTGCCGTCGCTCCAGAACACATGCACTATGAGAAGTCCTCAGTGCTAGCAAAGGAAGATGATCGCAAGATGGAATAGAAAGATACTGACTGATGGAATCGCCGATACGCATGAGTGATCCCGTGGTGGACCCGAGAACGCCAGGATTGTCGCCTGATAAACTCGTCCATGTGGGCGAACAACTGGCAGATCACGTTCGCTTTCGAGTCTATCGTTATGATCAATCGGTCTTGGAAGAGCAGGAAACGCGTTCGGTGAAAGATTGCGTTGCCTTTGCGAAGGGGCGCAAGAATGCCTGGATCCAAGTCATCGGCCTGCATGAAGTGAAGCTTATCGCGCGTCTTACCGAAGCGTTAGACATGCATCCTCTAGTTCGTGAAGACGTTCTCAATACCTTGCATCGTCCCAAGATTGAGAGTTATGACGATCTCGTTCTCGTGACGACGAAGCTATTGTCTTGGGAAGAGGATGCTGAGGCCTGTCGTGCCGAGCAATTATCCGTCATCCTGACAAAGCATTTAGTGGTCAGTTTTCACGAGTCGGAGCCGGAGCAATTTCAGCCCGTCGTCAATCGTCTTAGTCGGCCTGGTCGACGGATGCGATTGCTGGGGCCAGATTATCTTTTCTGGGCATTGTTGGATACGTCGATCGATTTCTACTTTCCTGTCTTCGATCAGTTTGAAGAGCGCATGGAGTCTATTGAAGAACAATTGGAAGAAGATGGCTCCAATGTCGACTCGACGGCGGTTTATGAATGTCGTCGAGAGATCCTCAACGTCTACCGTTCCATCCGTCCCCTTCGCGATGTGATGGTGAAGCTGCAGCGGCTTGAGTCTCTCTTGCTGACAGCGAGTACGGAGGCCTTCTTTCGAGATCTCGTGGACAATGCGTGGCATGCATTGGACGAGATTGACGCCCTTCGAGATGCGAGTGCAGGGATGCGTGATTTCCACACGGCGGTGATGAATAATCACATGAATCAAGTCATGAAGGTGCTGACATGCTTTGCCACAATCTTCATGCCGCTAACATTCCTTGCTGGCATTTACGGAATGAACTTCGAGCACATGCCAGAACTGACATGGCCATGGGCGTATGCGGCGGTGTGGGGCGTGTTCCTTGCGGTATCGGGAATCATGTTCCTCTTCTTTCGGCGCAAAGGGTGGCTTTAGGTTGTTGTCAGGAAGCTTTGGGAAAGGACTGCGAGCGCTGTTTGCGATAGCCAGTCAATGCGAGGCTTCCGTCCGCGTAGACATTGAGAATGCTGTAGGCGTTGTTCTCTTGGCCACTCCCTTCCACCATGGCAACGAGAGTGGTGTAAGCAATGCCGTTGATATCCGTGAGGGCATTCTGGTGACTGTGCCCTTGGAAGACGGCCCGAACCTTTCCCGAGGACTCAAGCACTTTGCGAATGGCCGGGCTTTGCTTGATCGCATAGGGGCTTGTGGCCGGGTCGAGGTCGAGCCGTTGATGCACGAAGACCACCGTGGGGTGTTCGGTGTTCGCGAGGTCTTTGGTGAGCCAGTCGGCCTCCTCGGTGGGGATGTTAGGATCAGTCCACTCGAAGTTGCCAGGTTCATACGATTGGAAGTCGTGGCGATAGCAGGCGTCCAAGATGATGACATGAATCTCACCGAGATCCCAACTGTAGTAGCCCTTGGGGTTGGCGTCGCAGGCTTTGAGAAACTGGGCTTTTGTGAGGGTAGCGACGCAATGGTTGCCCAGGACATAGTGGCGCTGACAATCGAGCTGCTTGAGGCGGGCGTTGATCGTTTTGAGAAATCGTGTCTCTTCTTCCACCGTTGGGGCGGCATCGACCAGGTCGCCTAACTCGATCACGGCATCTACTTTCTCTTGCTGAAAGAGGTCGACGGCTTCGGCGAGTTTGTCGGCAGATTCCCGATAGTGTCTCGTGCCTCCCGGAGCCTTCTCCGCGTAGTGGAGATCGGTCAGCAAACCAAGGCGGGCGACGGGTTTGCCCGCCACTTTCGATTCCTGCGTGGCAGCCATGCCTGCGGCGGCGCTCAGCCAGAGACTTGAGGTGCGGATGAAACGACGACGAGACGTAGATTCGCGGTGGCGCATGCCGACAGCTTACCCAAGCGTGGCATCTTGGGCAATGCCGTTGCTAGGCTACAGGTCTTGGAAGGCGGCAGCCAGATGCTTGAGGAGCATGCTAGGTCGAAGTGTCTCGACGGTTTCTCCTTGAGCAATGGCCAAGTCGGCTGCGCGGCCACAAAGCCATGCCCCGAGGCAAGCCGTCGTTTCCAAAGCATAGCCTTGGGCAGCCAGGCCCGCACACACGCCCGTGAGGACGTCTCCCATGCCGCCGGTGGCCATGCCGGGATTGCCGGTGAGATTGTAACTGAGCGGGCGTTGTTCCTGAGCGATGATGGACCGTGTGCCCTTGTAGAGGAGCGTGATTGGAAAGGTATCCACCACCGCACGTGCGCGAGCCGCGCGGGTGGGGAGAGCGGCTTCTTCAGGAAAGAGCCGTGCGAGTTCGCCTGGGTGTGGTGTGAAGAGGCGCGGCCCTGCGTGGGCGACAGCGAGGCGTCGATCAGGATGCCGGGCGAGAAGATTCAGGGCATCGGCATCGACAACCACCGGCCGCGATTCCTGAGTCAGCCAATCGAGATACACTTCTGAGAGAGCCGAACCACCGCCTGGCCCGATGGCGAAAGCATCGCCCTTGAGCGCCTGGAAATCGGACACGGAGAGCGTTTCGCTGAGCGGGTGTACCATGATTTCCGGTGGACAGCGCGTTGCCAATATGGGATAAATGTCAGGATTGACATGGAGAGAAACCAGTCCCGCCCCAGCTGTCAGCGCACCCTCGGCGACCATGGCAGCGGCACCGGTGTATCCTAACGAACCGGCGAAGAGATGGACATGGCCAGCGCGATTCTTAAAATGGTCAACAGGCCGCCGGCGATGCCATGCTCGCAGCAGATCCCGGGTGAGCACGCGTTCGTGAGCAGGAAGGTGTCCTGGAGTTGGGGGAATGTCAGGGAGCGGAATGAGGACAAGGGTACCGACGTTTGCGGAGGCGTGATCCGCGAGAAGACCAGTCTTGGCATAAGCCACGGTGAGCGTGAGGTCGGCCTCGACTGCGCCTGAACACGGAGTTCCGGTGACACCGTCGAGGCCAGTGGGAATGTCCATGGCGATCACGTGGGCCCCTTCCTCCTGCCGACGTGCATTCATTTCCGCGGTCAACGTGCTGAGAGGCTCGCGGAGATTGCCGGTGGCCCCGATTCCTAACAAACCGTCAAGAAGAAGGAGTGAACGTCCGTCCTTCGGAAGGTCATGGGGCGCGCGCCCTAACAATTCGGCGCGTTTCTGACGGGTCAAGGGGCTGGACTCTTCGGGTGGCCAGGCATCGCGCAGACTTACGTGCCATCCCCAAGAGGCGAGGTGCCGTGCGGCCACGAGGGCGTCACCCGCGTTATGGCCCTTACCGAGGTAAGCCACGACGTGGCCCGGAGTGGGCCAGCGTTCTCGGAGGACCTGCGCCATGCCTAGTCCTGCCTGTTCCATGAGCGCTTCGGCGGAAGCGCCCTGGGCGAAGGCGGCTTCCTCCGCCGCCTGCATTTGGGAAGGTGTGAGAATCAAGGCGAAGCGTTGGGTTGGGTGTGTCCCAGCCTAACGCGTCTTCCGGTATCGGATCAACCCGTGACCGATTGCCTCTGCGAGCTTCTGCCGGTGGGTCCGCGAGGTGCAGCGGCGGCATTCCCATCGATTCGAGAGGAACCCTCCTTCCACCAGGATGGCGGGGTTGTGCGTGCGCCGAACGACGTAGAATCCACGGTGCTTGACCCCACGGTCGACGCGCGTCGTCTTGTGAATGATGTTGTGATGCACCATGTGCGCGAGGGCCTCGCTCTGCGGCGTGTAGTAGAAGGTTTCGATCCCGGTGGCGCCGCGATTGGCAGCGGAATTGAAGTGGATACTCACAAAGACCGCATCGGAATACCGATTCCCGATGGAGGTCCGCTTGCTCAGAGAGATGAATTCGTCCCGATCACGTGTCAGGATGGTGCGAATGCCGCGCTTTTGCAGGTAGCGCGCGAGGCGGCGGGAGACGTCCAAGGCGAGGTGCTTCTCGTAAACGAGGCCCGATTGCGCGCCGCGATCGTGGCCTCCATGTCCCGGATCAATCACGACCCGAAAGGCTGCGGCGTCCCCGAGCAAGATGAGACTGAGGAGGCTCCACCACAGGAGCTTTCTGGATAGGAGCACGGACAAGAGTAGTGTTAGGGCGAGTCGCGGTAGAACGAAGCCGTCCGTTGCGAGTAATAATCTTCATCCATGCACTGAGCGACCATCTCGGGCTCGCACCGCAGGGGCGGATCCTTCAAAAGTTGCTGGAAAGACGCTCTGGCGGCGCGCGCTGACTGCGGGTTCTTCAGGTAAAGAGCGACCGCGTCTTGAATGAGCTCATCCATGTCGCGGTTCTCGCGAATGGCTTGAGAGCGCAACCGATACTCCAGTTGCGCGAGCTCCTCTTGACGACTTTGAACAGCCAGCATGGTGTCTCCGTAAAGAGGCACTAAACTTTTGTCAATTATTTCATCATCCATGACGACAGTAATTTCTACACAGGGTGTCGTTCCCCTTCCGGTTGATAGTCGAGGAAATGAGACTTCAAAGCAACTTGAAATCTCAGATTTATAAAAATCCTAAGCCCATACTGACTAGAATTTCTACTAGTCACCAAATGAAGGGCATCTGCTAGATTCTAGGGCAAGTCGCGACTCATTTGCACGACAAGCAGCTCCAAGATGTGGGCCAGTGAGTCGCTCAAATGCGCGGCGAAGAGTCGCTGAAGCGAAAGCTGTTCTCCTTCGTCAGGTGGATTCTCAGAAATGGGTAGGCGGTGAGTCATCGCCATCACGATGCGCGCGCGGTTGAGCACGTGGAACCATTGGTCCAGATGGTCACCGGGAATGTCTAGGCGGAAATGGGGTTCCTCTGGGTCCTCCTGAGATTCCGATTCAAGGGTCTCGGGCAAGCTTGGTTTCGCCGCGGCCAGATCTTCCATCACCACCTGCATCGCTCGATCGTGGGCGGCGTCCAGCTCGGGCTGGACGAAGGATTCCCAGTCCTCCTCTGCTTCAGCCCGTAGCTTGGGATCTTCCTCTGGGTCCATCGGGGAGGGCGCGAGACGTTCCGCCACCAAGGGATCATCATCGGCATCGCAGAGTTCAGGCAATTGGGCCAACTGATCATAGAAGCCCTTGGGCATTTCTAAAAAGCGCAAGCCGCCATCTTCGAGGGGAAGCAAATCCATGCCAGCGAGATCGATCGGGGTCAGGCGCGCTTCAATGCGGCGAGTAGTTGAAACCCCTGCAATTGCTGAACGTAGAGCTCAGCCTTCTCTCGCGCCCCCGTCCACACAATGGAACGCCCTTTCATGTGCACCTCCATCATCAGCGTCTGGGCACGCTCCTCATTATATCCAAACACCTTGCGTAAGACCAAGGTGACAAAGCTCATCAGATTCACCGGATCGTTGTAGACGATGACTTTCCAGGGTTGATCAAGATCGGCGTCGGTGTCCGTTTCCGGTGACTTCACAGGAGCGGTGATCGTACCCCCGTCTCCACCACGGACGGGATCAGCCGTGCTGATGGCGCTGGGAGAGAAATGGGGAATCCGGGTCATGATGAGGCTGCACACGGAGCAATGCGGTCGGTTGCTCTGATAGAAACACCTCTAGCGTGTCCTCTTGGGGATGCAAGAGCTTGCCCAAAGACGCCTGCCATTCGTGATGGAAATAGGCCACCTGGGCCGCGGGGAGACTTTCCTGGAAAAGCGCCCCCTTCACGGCAAATGCGATCGCGGGGTGGGCCTCGCCCGGTGACGCCTCCCAGGCCTCACCTAACCGGCGCACGAGCTGCGTGTGCTTTGCGCCCGAGACGGATTCTAAGACATTGGCGGCGAGAGCCTTAGCGGCCTCTCGACGAGAATCGGGCACCTCACCAGCGAGGCTCCGGCTGGCGGCCATCACCTCTTCCAATCGAGTGACACCGATCCCTTGATAGGCACGAAACATGCCTTGATTCACGGAAGCCAATCCACGAAGGACCGTTGCCCAAGTCTCACGATGCGCGGCGGGTGTCGTCGCGCGAGCGATCACACCCGTTTGTTTCGGGTCGGTGCCACGACTGATGGCCTCGACGGCGCGCGCCATGGCACCGAAGTCGGCCTCATCCTCGCGGAGGGATCGCAGTTGTTCTGGCATCGGGGCGAGTCTAATGGCCCTCCGAGCCTAGGGAAAGTCCCATCGTGTGCGTTCTTGTGCGCGCCGGCATCAGGGGGCTGCTACTGGTCCTGGATGGAGATCGATCTGGTAGAAACGTCGAACGGTGGTCTTGGGGATGTCGACATAGAGGCGATAGAGATTCCCTGAATGCCTCGTGATCGTTGCCCCTGCATCTCCCCAAGAGAGCGCGCCGAGCGTGGACGACGTGAGAAGCGTCAGTTCGACGGTTCCCCTCACAATGATGCTGAAATGCACTCGTGTGGTGACATTGTCAGGAAGATCTTCCATGGAATCCATCTCAAGACAACGCTCCACGATCACCGGATCGCAGGGCATGTAGCACAGGTGATCAATCCAGAACTCCTGCCCACCGATTCCAAACTCAGTGATCGGTCCACCCCAAATCTCTAACACACCAATCACACCGCCAGCAACCGTGCCCTGGGTGACCGAGATGGTCAGACTACCCACCGTCATCCCATCAAAGTCACTAAGATCATCTCCGATAAGAGGGGTGCCGTTGAGCAGAAGATTCACAATGCCCCCATAGTCGCCAAAGTGTAAGCGTATCCTCTCGGCGCAGTCGACGCCGACGCGTAGATTGGCATTGACCAGGGCCAGATCATTGCCCAAGTGACCCGCTTTGTTGGCGTCGTCTACCACCGCCATGCCAGCACTGGTGGTGGTCCCATTGGAGAAGAGGAATCTCTCAACGGTCATCGTGATGCCATCTTCAGAGAAAGCTTCGTTCACGGCATACTCTTTGGTCACGGGTAGCGCCTCGAAATCAATGCAGTCTGGCAGAGGTTGGCACGGTGTGAAGCAGACATGATCAATCCACAGCTCTTGGCCGCCGATGCTGATCGACTGGATGGTTCCCTCTAGCACAAGCACGCCCTGCTCACCCCCATTCACGCTCATGTGGCGAATGGTCACCAGGACTCCCCCAATCGTCGAGCCGCTGAGATTCGAGAGCGGCCCTGTGTGACTGACAGGCTCTCCATTGATCTCCAAATGGATATCCCCCCCAAAGTGCCCGTAGTACAGCGATAGATGGGTGGCGCAATCAATGAGGAAATCGAGCTTGGCGTCATTGAGAAGGAGATCGTTCCCGGCGTGGTTTGCTCGGAGATTGTCATCAGCGGCGACAAAGCCTCCCGAAGCGTTGTTGAACTTCCCGACGGTCATGATCACGCCATCCTCGCTGAATCCCTCGCCCTCCCCATATGGAACCCTCACAGTGAGCTCCTCGAAGTCAATGCAACTCATTCCGGCGCAGGGCTCGTAGCAAATGTGGTCCATGGCAAACTCCTGACCACCGAGCTCAAACTCTTTGATCTCCCCTTCGAAAGTTAGAATGCCGAGGTAGCCGCCCTCTACTTCCCCGGACTTCTGCACCGAAACCTGAGCACGCCCGAGGGTGAGCCCATCGGCATCCAGGAGGTTGCCAAGATTCGCCATGTCTCCATTCACACTCAGATTCACATTGCCACCATATGCACCGAAGTGGACCTCGACGCGGCCCACACATTCGTAAAAAAGGAAGCGAAGATTGGCGTTGTTGGTCGTCACTTCCGGACCCGTATGGCCAGCGGTTCCCACGCTCTCTCTAGCGAAACCTTGATCGGTCGTGGAACCGTTCGCGAAGGCAAACGGCGTCACCTGAATACTGACAAAGTCCTCTTGCCACTCATCTCCCACTGTGAGATCTCCATCCGGCACGGGTGGCTCGGAAAAGTCGATATAGCGGCGATCCCCTGGATCCGTGCCAGGGCATAGCGTGTAACAGAGATGATCGAGTGCAAATTCGCTTCCGCCAATCGCTAACGTCGTCACATTCCCGGTGAGCGTGACGATGCCGGTGTTCGCGCCCGTCTGCATCATGCTGACATTGACCCCGCCCACAAGCAATCCATCGAGATCGCTGGGCGAGCTGACAATTCGGAAGTCACCATTCACACTCAAGTTGAGATTGCCTCCAAAGCTACCAAAGTGATAGGAAACGGACTCCGTGCACGGGAAACTTAGCTGGATGGTCGCATTATTGAACACCAAGTCTTGTCCATTGTGCCCGGCGCTTTGGAAGTCACGCACCCGGACAAACCCATCGGTGACAGTGGTGCCGTTTCCCGATTGGAAAGGTCCCACCTGCACGGTCGTGCCAGTCGTCGAGAACGTGTCGCCATTGTTGTAGGTCGTATCCAGGACTAAATCTTCGAAGTCGAGGTATTCTTGGCCACTAACGATATTTCCAAAGGCCATGGATAGAAGGAGAAGAAGTCGCTTCATAGAATGAGAGTCCACAATGATCTGGAGATGGTCAAGAAGCCCGGACCGGGTTCGCGGGATTGAGGGTCGTTCACGGCATCAGTCAAATAAATTTACCAAGCGTTTGGTAAGGACTCCGTGCTGGCAAGCTTGCGTCCCCGTGTGCATGTTACGGGATGAAGTTCGCTTTCCTTTCGACGATCGTGCTACTCGCTTATCTGTGTGGAGCCGATGCAGAGATCCACGCGCTGCCTTCGGGTCATGGTCTCGCCCAAGCCTATCCCTATGACCAGGACCTCACTTCCCATCCGGCAGTGATCTTTGCAGAGACCTTTGAAGATCCTAACTACGCCGAACGCTGGGATGAGGTGCGGGACCACGATGAGAAAGTGCTCGCATTGGTGCATCCGGAGGATCACCGCCTAGGAGAGGCCGCTCTCCAGGTCCGCGGGGATTTGGCCCATAACACCGGTGGCGGATTGACCAAATGGTTCGCCTCGGCGCCCACGGTTTATATCCGCTTCTATACGAAATTTGCTCCCGATGCCGACTACATTCATCATTTCGTGACACTGCGCGCAAACAAAGGGCTGCAGGGCAAGGATCGCTGGTCGGGATTCGGAGGCGCTGGCAATCTGCCTGACGGCGACCTCCGCTTTTCCACCGCCTTGGAGCCGTGGGGGAATTGGGGCAAATGGCCCGCACCTGGTCGATGGAATTTCTACAGTTATTGGCATGAAATGGAGGCTTCGCCCGATGGGAAGTATTGGGGTAATAGCTTCAAACCTGAAGAAGTGCCTAATATTACTAAGGGAGAATGGATCTGTTGTGAGTTCATGCTGAAGCATAATACGCCGGGTGTTCCTGATGGTGAGCAGGCCTTTTGGATCGATGGAAAGCTCTTGGGACATTGGAAGGATATTTCCTGGCGCACGTCGCCAACGCTGTGGGCCAATGCCTTGACTTTGGAGGCTTATATCACGGATCGGTGGACTAAACACCCGATCAATCGAGTCACCTTCGATAACCTTGTGGTGGCTCGTGATTATATCGGTCCGGTTGTGACCGAGCCAGCGGAGCCGACCGATTTCGTGCGCTTTGTCGATCAACCAGATCAAGCGACTCTGGAAGTGGCCAGCGTTTCCTATGGCCGCGAGGACGGCGTCACCGTGGATTTGGTCGGAGCCGTTCACGTGGGTGATGCAGCCTATTATGCCATGCTCAACGAGCGGTTTCGAGCGTATGATCGAGTGCTTTATGAGATGGTCGGTGACCCCAATGCAGCTCCGCCTGTCGAGGTGGAGGCGGGCGCCACAATGGTGCGGGGTATGCAACGTGGCATGATGCGTCTGCTAGATCTCGCTTATCAGCTCGATGCCATCGATTACACGCCTGAGAATTTCGTCCATGCAGACCTTACTTATGAGGAGTTCTCCAAACTTCAGGAAGAGCGGGGTGAAACGATGTTCACGCTGATTCAGAATGCCATGAAGCGGCAGTTGGAAATGGATCCGGAGGAGATCCCTGAAGTTGGGGTGGGTGACCTTTTCCGGGCGTTCACAGGGGGCGACCAATCAAGTGCGCTTAAATTGCTCGTGGCGAAGCAGTTTGATGAAATGGAATCGCTGCTTGCGGGGGCCGAAGAAGGGAGCGGCACCGTGATCCTGACCGGCCGCAACGAACGCGTGATAGACATTCTAAATGAGCAGATCGAGGAGGGCGAAGAGCGCTTGGCGATCTTCTACGGTGCCGCCCACTTTGTGGGAATTGAAGAACTCTTGCTAGAACTCGGCTTTCACAAGAAAAGCCACGAGTGGATGGTCGCATGGGACATTCCCAAGCCAGAGGTGAAGAAGCGTGGAAGCTTGCTCGATTTCTTTCAATTCTGAGAGGGGATGGGTTAAACGGTCACTTCGGCCACAGGTACGGTGAGGCGCACGCTGCGTTTCCCCCAATCAATGCGGGCCACGCTCGCTGGGGCAATATTCCGTTCTTGAGTACTTTGCAGGAGGCCACCTTCTTTGGTGACAATATTCAGGAGGCGCTTGGTGTCCCAATCGATATCGAATTGCTCGACCTCTCCAAGGTCAACGTCATTGGCAGCGAGGACATGATAACCCTCCACCTCGGAGGTTGATCGGACGTGGCACGCTTCGATTTCCTGCAGAGCTTGGTCGTGAGCTGCCTGCTCCTCAGGTGTTGGGGGCATGAGATTGGCAGAATCTCCAATTCCCCACGCCACGCTTCCCAACCAGTAGGGCGATTCCTTGTAATAGGACGCATACTCGATTTCATAGCGGCGGGACACGGGCGCATCCTTGTCGAGAGGGGGACAATCTTCAATGGCTTCCTTGGTGAGCGTGCACGGAATCTCGCCATCGTTGAGTGCATGCGGAGTGATCAGTAGTGTGTGTGGCATGACCAAGACGCAACGCTCTGAGAGCCAACTTCCGGTATCTACCACGGCATAGCGAATCGTCCATTGAGCGTCGTCAAATAGGAGGTCTTTGACTTTACCAAGCTTCGTGCCGTTGGGATCCGACACGGCCGTTCCAATAAGGTCTTTCGTGTTTAGTTTCATAAGATGGGTGTGCTTGTGGTTCGTTAGGTTTCGTTGATGCCTTGGAATGTCGTTACCAGCGGAGCTTAGCCATGATATCGGCACGCTTAGGGATCTGGTTAGCTTCGAGAAAGAAGACTTCCGCACCGTTCTCGAGCCCAAGGCGCGCAGCGGTTTCGTAGAGGTCCGCTTTTGCCAGAGGTGAGGTTTCCTCAACGGTTGAGCCATCCGCTTCGTGGATCCCCCATCGATGGCTGTCCGTGGGAACAATGAGCGTTTCAATGCGGCCCTGACTGGCTGATGTGATGATCTCGTCGAGATCGGTTGAGATGGTGTCGGGAGCTTCTTGTTTCGCCAGACGCAGTAAGGTGCGTTTCTGACTCTCAATGAAATCCGACTTCAATAAGTCCGTCGCCTTCCGGTGGAGCGTGTCGAGGGTCGTGTGCTCGGGGTTGCCCTCAAGGTAGGCCTCACTGAGGTGGGCATATTCATTGATGTCGCGATAAATGGATTCGTAGCGCGTGTCGCCAGCAATGAGTAGCGGCCAATCGGAGTTCCCCAGTGCCGCGCAGAGCGCCTGGTTGATCTCTTTGAAGAAGGTCTTCAAGTGTGGCCGATCGACCTTGAGGTGGCTTTCCGCTGCGGAGGCTGCGAAAGAATCTGGTGGGTAGCCGAGACGGTCCATCGCTTCCTCATAGCTAGCCGGCAGCCCAACGACTTCGACCTCACGGATTCCCAATGCGGAACCTCGCAACAACTGGACTTCGTGCTGGCTCAGCTTGAGCAGGTGATAGGCGTCCACGTTGGCTGCGAGTGCCATGAGCGGTTTGAGATGATAGCGTGAGGAAATCACCACCAGAGGCGTGAAGGCTTTCTTCACGGAGATCATTTCCATGCCGCCGCCTGAGATGAAGAGGGCCAAACCGCCCTCTTGGTGATTCCAAAAGTCATCATTGCCCTGCGTCTTAGTTAGGGCAGTGATTTCCTTGAGAAGGGCCTCGGCACATTCGTCTTCGACCCCTGCTTCCGCTAATCGCTCTCGCGCGGTTTGCAGGAGGACCTTCAATTGAATTCTCGCCTGATCGGCCTCGGCTGGGAGGCGTCCAGCGGGCTGGTAGATCGAAATGTGAGGGGAGTCGCCCTCCTCCTCCAACAGACGGCTGAGCAATGACGTGAGGGTTGAGACTCGTTGCGTGGTATGCTGGGTCGTGTCCATGCCGCATTGGGGAGCAACGAGCATGCCGCTTGCCATCGTGCTGGCCTAACTTAATGGTTATCAATGCTTTGGGGCATTCCTGGCGGTTGCCATCTTGCCTGGCAATTCATGCGGATCGCAAGGCGTGGCGGGAGCTGTCTGGCAGCCTGCAAGCCCCGTGGCCAAGCAGTGAGCGTGCGGCAGGCTTGCATTTCGAAACGAAAACGCGAGGATTTGAGCCGAGCTCGCCGATCTCTTCCCCTTCCAATCATGCCTGATGCCATTGCTACGCTTGCGCTGTTGTTAGCCCTAGAGCTTGTGCTCGGCGTTGATAACATTGTGGTCATCTCGATCATTGTTTCACGCTTGCCGGAGGAAGCGCGGAAGAAGGCTCGTTTCATTGGCCTTTCGTTAGCATTGGTGGCGCGGTTGGTGATGGTGGCTGGCGCTTCCCTCCTGCTCTCAATGACGGACCCGCTGGTGTGGAAGCTTTCAGTCCGAGATCTGATCCTCCTGCTGGGAGGTGCGTTTCTGCTTTGGAAAGCGATTCGGGAAATTCACCACACGGTGGAACTCATCGAAGATCGGGAGCCGGTGAAGGCGGATCCAAAGAAGGCTTTCGCGTCGGCCATCGCCGTCATTGTGGCGGTGGACATTGTCTTTGCGTTGGACTCCGTTATCACGGCGGTGGGAATGACCGATAACCTCACGGTGATCGCGTTGGCCGTCATCCTATCGTTTATCGTCATCCTCTTCGCCGCGGAGCCCATTGGAGAGTTTGTGCTGCGCAATCCCACCTTCAAGATTCTAGCACTTTCCTTCCTCATTACCATTGGTATCGTGCTGATCTTGGAGGCCTTTCATCACGACGTTCCCAAGGCCTACATCTACCTGCCCATGGGCTTCGCCACCGGCATCCAACTGCTTCAGTGGCGGCTATTCCGCAACCAGGCTCGCCAACAGGTCGGCGCTGGGGACGGATCCTCGACGGATCCACAATGAACCGATCACTTAGTCTTCAAACTGGCTGACCAGTGCGGACACGGTGGACTTGGCATCACCGTAGAGCATGCGGCAGTTTTCCCGGAAGAAGAGGGTATTGACGAGGCCGGAGAAGCCCGCGCCTTGGCCACGCTTGAGCGCATAGACGGTCTTGGCTTCGTACACATTGATAATGGGCATCCCGTAGATCGGACTGCTTTCGTCTTCAGACGCGGCCGGGTTGACGACGTCATTGGCACCGATGACGATGGCCACATCAACGGTTGGCATGAGGGGGTTCACCGCGTCCATCTCACAGAGCTGCTCATAGGGTACATCGGCTTCCGCTAACAGCACGTTCATGTGGCCGGGCATGCGGCCGGCGACGGGATGGATGGCGTAACGAACCTCCGCTCCGTTGTCTTCCAGGATGCTGCCTAACTCTTTCACCGCGTGCTGTGCTTGCGCCACTGCCATGCCGTATCCTGGCACCACCACCACGCTCTTGGCAGCCTCGAGAACATAGTAGGCGTCTTCAACGCTACTGGCTTTCATTTCCCCTTCGGTCGCCGCACCGGTCTTGGTCGTGCTGCCACCGAACCCGCTAAAGAACACGTTGCCCAGGGTCCGGTTCATCGCCTTGCACATGATGACGGTCAGGATGAGTCCACTGGCCCCCACCAAACACCCCGCCACGATGAGGACGTTATTAAAGATGACGAATCCAGCGGCGGCTGCGGCGAGGCCAGAGCAACTATTGAGGAAAGAGATCACCACCGGCATATCGCCTCCGCCGATGGGAATGACGCCGAGCACGCCGAGACCAAGCGCGAGAATCATGATGAGAGCAAAGAGCCCGACTCCGAGCCAGCCACCCATGTTCATGCACAGGATGGCTCCGAGAACGACTAACACTAGCAGGATACCAGCATTGATCAGATTGTGTTGAGGGAGAATGGTGGGACTTCCCGATACCTTCCCGGAGAGCTTGAGGTAGGCGACCAAGCTGCCGGTGAAGGTGACGCCACCGATGAGGACCGTGAGCACGATGACTGCCGCCGTGAAGAGCGGATAATCGTAGACCCAGCCGATCTTCTCTGCACGGGCGAACTCAGCCCACCCCACGAGAAGACTGGCAAGACCACCAAAGCCGTTGAAGAGAGCCACCAACTCTGGCATCCCTGTCATTTGCACACGTTTGGCAGCGATGGCCCCAATGGCAGCGCCAATGACAATGCCAGCGAGGATGAGGCCGTAGTGAAGGATGCCCTTGTTGAGCAAGGTCACGACGACTGCGAGAAGCATGCCCAGAGAAGAGAGCAAATTACCACGGCGTGCCGTCGTGGCGTTGCCCAGCATCTTAATGCCGAAGATGAAGAGAATGGACGCCGCTATGTAGGCGATGTTGATGAACCACAGCATGATCGTGAGGCAGTCTTAACTTAGGACTTGTTAGAATCTTTCTTCTTAAACATCCCCAACATCCGATCCGTGACGAGATAGCCTCCCACCACATTGACGGTAGCCAGGACGAGGGCGGCAAAGCCTAACCACGAAACGATGGCGCCACCATCGCTGGTGCCCGTGGCGAGCAGCGCGCCTACGATCGTGATCCCTGAAATGGCATTGGAACCAGACATCAAGGGGGTGTGCAATTGTGAGGGTACTTTGGAAATGAGTTCGAACCCGAGGAAAGCCGCGAGGACGAAGGTGAAGAGCAGGAGAATGAGTGCTTCCATGATGTGTTAGAAAAGTAATGAGCGTCAGCGGTCTAGCCTCAGGCTAGCCGTCGTTGCGGAAACGTTCGTGAACCACCTTGCCACCGTGCGTGATCACGCACCCTTTGAGAATCTCGTCCTCCATGTCCAATTTCAGGCGTTTGGCTTCGGCATCCCAGAAATGCTCCACGAAATTCGTCAAGTTGGCGGAATACATCTGGCTGGCATGCTGCGGGACCCGGCATTCCAATTTGCCGTGCCCGATGATGCGCACGCCGTTCGCCGTCGTGATCTCTTCGTCCAGAACGGTGCCCTCCACATTGCCGCCACCTTCCGCCGCGAGATCGACGATCACGCTTCCGGGGCGCATCCCTGCAACCATCTCTTTAGTGATAATGACAGGCGCTTTGCGGCCGAACAATTTGGCGGTCGTGATGACAATGTCAGAGCGCTCGCAAACTTTGGCCATGCCCTGGCGCTGCTTCTCGATCTGTTCCGGTGTCAACTCTTTGGCATAGCCCTGGGCCGTCTGACCCGTCTCGCCGACATCGATCTTGACAAACTTTGCTCCCAACGACTTCACCTCGGTTTCCACCACGGGACGCGTGTCAAAGGCATCCACACGGGCACCCAGGCGCTTGCCTGCCGTCGCAATGGCCTGCAAGCCAGCGACGCCCACCCCCACGATAAAGACGCGAGAAGGCGAAAGCGTCCCCGCAGGCGTCATCATCATGGGAAAGATCTTCGGCAGGCGATCCGCCGCCAGGATCACCGCTTGGTAGCCAGCGAGCGACGCCTGCGAGCTCAAGGCGTCCATCTTCTGTGCCAACGTGCTCCGCGGCATCATCTCCAGACTGACCGCCGTCACCTCTTGCGAAGCGAATTGCCCCATCAACGCCTTCTCATTAAATGGATCCAGGAAGCTCAGGTGAATGGCCCCTTTCTTAAGCGCGCCGACCTCGTCCTCAGGTGGTTTGCCCACGCGAAAGACAATGTCAGCATCTGCCAGAGCCGCACGCCGATCCGGAGCGATCAGAGCGCCTGATTCTTCGTAGGCTGCATCCGGCCAGGACGCGCGTTCACCGAGACCCGTCTCAACAGAGACCTTAGCTCCAAGTTTCACCAAACGGGCGACCATTTCCGGAACCAAAGCGGCTCGGGTCTCTCGGGGATCAGTCTCCTTGGGAGCGAAGATATGCATGGGACGGTGACCTAAGCTGAAATCGGGCCAGATGCGAGCGGAAACCCAGGGGTTTCGTGCTCTGTGAACCGGGAGTTGCTGAGCGCTTTTCCATCGTCAACGATCATCTATGAAATCGTCTCAAAGGGACGCGCCCTTCTCCGTTTTATCAGTCATTAAATGGGCGAGATTTCTTCTGATAGGAGTTGTGATAGTTGGACTGGTAGCATGGCAACGGCTCCCAGAGCCGGTAGCCCTGACAGAGTTCACTCCAGCGCTCCTAGAGGCGATGGCTGATCAAGGGCAGATCGTTTCAGAATCATCGATCGCTGCCCACTTGATCACAGATGTTCGTATGCCAATGGGCGCGCGGTGTTCGAGAACATTGCGAGCCTTGGGGAGGCAGGGTGAATGGGAAGAGAAATGTTGGAGACTTGAGATCGGGAAGGCCCAAGTTTCATTGAGGGTGCATTTGCTCCAGAACATGGTTTGGTTTGTCGAGGCGAATAGAGATTTCCATCCAACTGGGCGAGCTTTCGTTCACGAGATCCGTGCGAGGTTTCCTAAATTGAGTATCCGAGAATTGGCAACAAATGCTCCCGGTGTGATCCCAGCTACGATTCCATCCAATGAAGATACCGGTGCTTAAAGGCGTGATTCGGCGACGGCTCTTGCTGAATTACCGGGTGACTCCAAAGGTGGTGCAGGCATTCCTGCCCTCGTTTCCGACCTCAGTTGGTTCGAGGGTGGGCGATTGCGGGCATTTGTCTCATTCGACTGGAGATGATTCGACCGAAAGGACTGCCGAGTTTCTTGGGCATTGCGAGTGAGAATTCCGCACACCGAATAGCCGTGGAATGGGAGGACGTGGATGGAAAGGTGACCGCAGGGGTCTTCGTGCCACGACGCGATACCGATTCGCGGCTGAATGCGCTTGCGGGTGGCCGTTTGTTTCCAGGTATCCACCATCTTTCTGCCTTTAAAATCGAGGATCAGGGAGGGCGCATTGCCATGCGAATCGACGCAAAGGACATCAAGGCTCCGCTTATAAATCTGCAAGCGCGCGAGACGACTGCCTTTCCACCAGCGTCAGTCTTTGAATCCGTCGAGGAATCATCCAGCTTCTTTGAAGCAGGGTGTGTGGGGTATTCTTCTCGACCGGATTCCTGCCAGTTGGACGGTCTTCGGCTGCACGTGCCATAGTGGCAGGTGGCGCCCTTGGCCGTTGAGCGGATTCAATCGGCTTTCTTTGATGATCCCGCGGTATTCCCCGAGGGCAGCATCCGTTTCGACCATGCCCTCCTCATGCGCGACATGGCCCACGAATGGCATTCCGAAGATCCGATGGTGGCCGGCTGAATGGATGTTAGATGAGATCGTTCCATATGGCACTGTTAGAGTCTATAGGAGCCCAGCGTTGACGCCCTGGCGGTAATCCTTCTCCCCTTCCCATAAACTTAGGCCAGATGGGGGTTGCGCTCCTCCACATTCTGTTAGTGAGACCCTCTGGACACCTGGGGCTGAAAGTCCCAAAGAGCAAAGCCAAGGGCTTCAGCCTTGGGAATGACAAGCCAGAGAATAGTGCCCTGAAGGGCACGAGAGCCGCTTGGTGACTGGGTTCTCCCGCCCCTTCAAGGCGGACGTTCTCCTTTCAATGCAATCCCAGAGCAGTGTTCTCTCGTCCCTTCAGGGCGGGATGGGACCAAGCAAGACCCTCGGAACGTGTGCGGATCGGTGCTCTGGATTGGACACTTGGGGCTGAAAGTCCCAAAGAGCAAAGCCCAGGGCTTCAGCCCTGGGAATGACGAGCCAGAGAATAGTGCCCTGAAGGGACACGAGAGCCGCTTGGTGACTGTCTCATGCACAATGTATTGACAATGGATATCCTGGGTGGTTTCATTGCGCCATGAAGCGTCTTCGGAGCCTTGGATGTAGTTTGGTTGCTTTCCCAATTTGCGTGGCTGCGCAGCAAGATCACTCGATCGCGAACGGCCTGGATTCGCCGAAGGCCCTTCCTCAGCTTCGATCGTCAGTTGGCTTGGTGGGTGACGAGAGGGGACGGATGACGGTGTCGTTGGACGATCCCTTGGAGGGCTACTGGACCTTGGAGCGCAGCGCCGATCTCGCGCATTGGGAAGCGATCAAGACGAAGCGCACGCGTGAAGGAGCGTGGGCTTATCAGCACGCGGGCAGGGAGTTTGCGCCCTCCCTCTACTATCGCTTAGTGAATGCGAATACCGTGGAGCGGGTGTTGAAGGAATCGATTCCGAAATTGTATGGCAACCTCCTTCCTGAACACTTCACCGTGCGTGAGCAACACGTTCTCGTTTCATCGAGTTCAGGAGGCTGGGCGGGAGATGGCGGGGTCATCGAGCGTGTGGTGACCGTGCAAGAACCCGTGCCCGAATGGCCGGAACTCTTTGATCGGAACCGCGATCAGAAGGCGACGCTCGGGCGTGTGCTGTTCTATGACAAGCGCCTGTCGGCTAACAATTCGCTTAGTTGCGCATCCTGTCATCAGCAGAAATTTGCCTTTGCTGACAATCGTCCGCTGAGTCGTGGCATCCATGGGCAGGAGACGGCGCGGAACTCCATGCCATTGGCCAACTTGATCTTCACGCCGACGGATGATCGTTTCAAGAAAGGCGCGTTCTTCTGGGATTTGCGCGAGGCGACGCTGCGCGAAACCGTGCTGCGACCGATCGAGAATCCTGTCGAGATGGGAATGCCCCTGGATAAGCTACCCAACAAACTAAGCGGTGAGCCCTACTACGCTTCCTTATTTGAAGGAGCTTTTGGCGATCCTGAGGTCACCATTGATCGCATTGGTGAAGGGTTAGAAGCATTCCTTAAAGTAATGGTGTCCTATCGCTCGAAGTTTGATCGTGCGTTCAAGATTGGGATGCGGCATTTCACAGAGGAAGAACGGCTGGGGCGCGCGCTCTTTGTGGGGAAAGCTGGCTGTGCACAATGCCATACCCTACCATTCTTCGATGCTTCCTTTCCCACGAATAATGGCTTGGATCTTATCAGCGACAAGGATCCTGGCTTGGCAGGACACACGGAGAAGGCGTTTGATAACGGCTTCTTCAAGACCCCGACGCTCCGTAACATCGAGCTCACCGCTCCCTACATGCACGACGGACGATTCGAATCCCTCAAAGAGGTGGTTGATTTCTATAATGAAGGCATTCAACCCCACGATCAGTTAGATGCCATCTTACGTGCATCCGATGGCACCACCAGGAACTGGACGGACATTTCGCGATCGGAACGCCAAGCCGTGCGTTTGGATCTTTCCATGGAAGAGCGCGAAGCGTTGGTAGCCTTCATGAAGACCCTCACAGATCGCCCACTTATCAACGACGATCGGCTTTCCGATCCATTCAAGCAGCCGTGAGCCAGCCGAGCTTGGTGAGAACCGCGAGGATGAGACGGTAGGCAAGCCCCAAGGCGACGACGAAGCCGACGCCCCCAAGTCCGAGAATCCATCGCGGGACGCGTCGATCTCCGGTGAGGTCGGGACGGGATCCGAGATAGAGCAAGGTGAGGGCGAGCACCGGCAAACCAAGGACGGTAAGCGATTGCGCGAAGATGATGAGATTGACCGTGCTGTCCGCATCGCGCAGGTGCAGGATAGCGATGATCATGCCACAAAGAAGGGCGACAGTGGTGAGGTGGAGCGGCCAGCGATCTTCCAAACGGCTTCCTTTGCCGATGGCGTCGGATAGGACAGTGCCACCGATGAGAGCGTTGACGAGAAATGAGCTGATCGCCCCGGCAAAGATGCCGAGACAGAAGATGACCTTGGCCCAGGAACCAAAGAGCGGCTCTAACTGTCGCGCTACATCACCCACGTTACCCAGGGCGACGGGTTCAGGGCGTCCATAGAAGACGCGAGTGGCGGTCATGAGAATGATGGCCGTGACAAGGCCAAGCACGCCAATGCTGAGGGCGGAATCCAGGAGACCACGACGGGCATCGGCCAAGCCCCATCCTTTCTCTTTCACCAAGTAGGCTTGATAGAAGGCGCCGCCGACGGAGAAGGTGGTTCCCATCATGCCGAGGAGCGCAAGGATGTTAGGGTCGGCTTCTGTGGTGACGGGTTCGTAGCCACGAGGAAGCACGCTGACGACCACGAAATTGGTGAGGAAGGCCAGGACCATGAGCCCGATGAGGAGCTTCATCACTTTCTCAAGGGAATGATAGAGATGGCGCAGTGCATAGAGGCAAATGATCACAAACGCGTTGAAAGCAATCAGTAGGATGTTAGGCATCTGGCCGCTATGAAGAGGAGAGGTGCCTGCGGAGGATTCCCACAAAGGCGCGAGGCCGGAGATGATGGCGACGTTGTTAGAGAACTGAAAGATCGCTACGAGCCCGAACAGGATGAGTCCTACGGCAATCGCCACGGGACGCCCTAACCGAGAGGTCAATTGATCACAAGGGCTATCGTCATAGATGACGCCGATGCGGGCCGCGAGAGCGACCATGCCAATCATCAGGACGGTGGCCAGGCCGATGGCAAATAAGGCCGGGTAGCCATATTGAGACCCGACCTGGGAACTGGTGAGAATCGACCCGGGACCGAGGACGATGGCCGCCACGATGAGGGCAGGGCCCACCGAGCGGAGGAGATGACGAAGCGACTTCATGCCGCTAGCGTGAACGAACGGTGAGCCGAAGGAAACCGCGATTCATCGTTGGTTCGAGAAAAGCGTCGTATTCACGCCGGGCATCCAAGGGAGCCAATGGCGTCACCATCTCGACAGGCGCCCAAACCTGGAGATCGGGAGAGGATTGAGGCAGGACCTCGACATGTTGCGAATTGGCGACGCGCTGAGCGTAGCGGAGCGCGAGTCGGGATCCGGTCCACCGACCGATAGGGCCCCCGTCCTCGCGGAGGCGCGGGTCATAGCCCATGCCATATTCTTGAAAGAGTGTGAGGCCGTCGCCGTCTGCATCCGCCATCGGATCGCTGGGATCGATGCCGTAGGCCGCTGCCCACTCCGAGAATGCCATGTCGGCCTCGATTCCGAGAATGTCTAACATTTCTTCTGTGCTGAACAGTGGGACCTGGGTGAGCGCTGGGTAGGCCGTGTTGAAGCCGTCGGCGATGGCGTTGGCAAAGAGTAATTGGGCGGCGGTGTTCGGGTGGAATCCATCGGGTGAGAATAGGTATTTCGACTCATTGCTAAGAGCCTCTGGGTCCACGCTCTTCTCGAAACGGGCTCCAGCGATCACAAAGGCGTCTGGACCGGTGAGTTGAGAAGTGAGCGCACCGATGTCGGCGAAACCAATCCCTTTCTCAACGGCGAGCAGTTGCAGTCGACGATTGGTCTCCTCGGTAAGGGCAGTATTCCGAGCACGCCCTTCCGGATCCGGACGCTCTTCTTGCACGGTGGGAGTGACGCCAACGTCTGGCATATTCACTAAGACAATGGGGACAGTGGCGTTGCGGCCTCGCACATAGTCTATGATTGAGCGAATGTTAGAAACCAGGGAGGCGATGAATGGTTCGGGGTCCGCCCCTTCATAGTAGGGGCGGTAATTATTCTTCAAATCGTTCCCGCCGAGAAAGATCACGACCCGATCCGCGACCGTATCCAAATAGGGATCGAATGCCAGGCGGAGGAGGAAGTATTCACTGATGATGCCTGCCTCCAGGATCTCACGCCATTCTTCCGAAGTCGAACCAGGAAAGGCCCAGTTGTACTCGTGCCCCGTCAGGCGCGAGTCTAACCAAACACTGTAGGGACCGATGTCGACGTGTTCAGGGCGATGCGTGGCGAGGAGTTCGATCCAATTGCGCTCGCCCCAGGCGGCAGGATTGGTGGGATTGAGGATGGGAAACTCCGCCTCGTATTCTTTCGTCAAGCTATCGCCAATCATCACCCATTTGTCCGCAGACCAGGCGAGTGACGTAAGACTGAAACCGAAGAACAATGATAGGATGCGGGGAAACATATCACCAACCTAGCGAAGAAGGGGTTCGGCGCAAAGGTGGTCTGCCCGAGGGCGTGATCACTCTTGGATTCCGTGGGGATCCATGTCTAACTGCGGCCATGGATCCAGACGCCCGCTCCTTTCTCCAAGCCGTTGCCCTTGCCGATGCCCCGCCCTGGGAAACGCTCACCCCATCCGAAGCCCGCGCGCGTTTCGATGAGCTCACGGATCTCTTCCTTCCGGAGACGGAAGTGGCGTCAGTGGAGGCAATCCGTTCAGAACAAGGGACGTCCATGCGGGTGTATCGCCCATTGAACGGCGGACCCAAGCCGTTGGCAGGCATCGTCTATGTGCACGGCGGTGGATGGGTGTTAGGGAATGTCAACACGCACGACACGCTTTGCCGGGAACTGGCCCATCACGCGGGCGCGGTGGTCGTCTCTGTGGACTATCGATTGGCTCCTGAGCATCCGTTTCCCACACCACTCGAAGACTGTCAGGATGCGCTCGAGCATGTTTCCAAAGAAGCGCAAGCGTTAGGGGTCGATCCTCAGAGGATGGCGTTGGCAGGTGACAGCGCGGGAGGCAATCTCTGCGCAGCCCTGTCCCTGAAAGTGCGCGACGAAGGGGGCCCAGCCATTGCCGCACAGGCACTCCTTTACCCCGTAATAGACGCGCGCGGAGCCACGCCATCGTATGAAGCCTTTGCCCAGGATCACGGACTCACCCGCGAAAGCATGCGTTGGTTCTGGCAATGTTATCTCGGTGAGGCCGAAGGCGATCACCCCTTAGCGTCGCCGTTGCGGGCGGCCAATCTCGCGGGATTGCCGTCCACCTTGGTGCTGACGGCAGGATACGATGTGCTCCGGGATGAGGGCGAAGCCTTTGCCGATGCCTTGGAGGCGGCCAACACGCCTGTCACACGTCTCGCCTATCCCGATCAGATTCACGGCTTCATCCACTTTTCCGGAGTGATCAAACAGGGCCGAGTGGCACTCCAAGAGACGGCCCGCTGGCTTGCAGGAGAGCTCGCAAGATAACTCTAAAAATTATGGAAATACGTATAATTCGGTGCTAGAGAGCCACATGGTGCCTGAAATCCGTGAGTGGTTCGAGTTAGAACGGTATGTGGCCGCGTGCTACTACGCTTCTGGGGCTCAGGTGTTTCTCCAAGGTGGGCGATGTCCAGATGGCGGAGTGGATCTCCTGGTTCTGAGCGGTGGCGAGTGCACAGTGGTGCAGTGCAAGCACTGGCAAAAGGCTGTTGGCGTGAAAGAATTGCGAGAGGTGGTCGGAGCGCGTGAGGATTTCCGAGCGGCCCATGCTGCCTTTGCCTCAACCAAGGGATTCACCGATGAAGCCATGCGGTTCGCGCGGCGCAATGGGGTCGAACTCATTGATGAAAGCACCCTCTTGGCCACGGTGGCCTGCTTCGCGGATACAATCGATTTCAAGGAGGCCTTCGATTACTTTTCTCGGCAATGCCCGGAGTGTGGATCGGAATTGGTCAAGCGCTTCAATGAGGTCACGAAGACGGCTTTCTGGGGCTGCGCGGCCTTTGGTAAGACGAATTGCAAACATACGGAACCCTATGATCGGCGCGTGATGGAACCACGACGTGCTGCCAGTTGATCAATGACCACCACGCGGAAATTGCGGTTGAGGCTCTTTCGAAGCTGCGCTTTACTCTCCTTCCAACCCTCTGCCGGGGTGGCGAAACTGGTAGACGCGCTTGACTTAGGATCAAGTGTCTTATGACGTGCAGGTTCGAGTCCTGTCCCCGGTACTCCCCATTTCGATAACCCAAACCACCCCACTCACGATGCTCTCCTGCTGTCGGCTTGTGTTCACAAGCCTCGTCCTCTTTGGCTTTCACACTGCGTCTGCGGTCACGCTCTTTGCGCCCGATACCTTCAATGGCTCCACGTCCGCACTTGGGTGGACGGAGGGAGGCGGTTTCAACTCGACCAAACCGACGGTGATCACATCGGGTGGGCCAGACGGGAGCAATCACCTCTTGAATGTGTCCAACGGCGGTGGCGGAGCAGGTAGCCGTCTCATCATGTGGAATGATAGTCCCAAGTGGACGGGCGACTATCTCGGGGCCGGGGCGACCATGGTTTCATTTGATATCGCCAATGACGGCCCCAACGACGTGGACGTGCGTCTGGCCTTCAATGGTGCAGGCGGTTGGTTTGTGACGCCGAGTGCATCAGTTACCAGTGGCAGTGGCTGGCAAGATCTTTCGTTTGCTTTAGACGGTGGGAGCCTCTCTCACGCTACCGGTGGCACCGCTGCCTTCTCGGATACCATGGGAGGCGTGTCGCGCGTGGAACTCATCCATCATCCCTCCGGGACCTTTAGCGCGGGCGGGGGCGGCGCGGTTCTTCGCGGGCAGGCGGTCGAGGCCGATGTCCGCTTCGACAATTTCGAAATCATTCCCGAGCCCTCGACGGGTGCGCTCCTCCTTCTCGGTAGCCTCCTAGTAGGAAGACGTCGGCGCGCCTGATCAGGGCGCAGCCAGCGCCTTGCGGGCGTCTTTCCCGAGCGCCTCGATTGGCTAGGCAGAGAGTGCCCTCGATTGCAGAACAATAGATCAACCTCAACTACCCTAACCCGATTCGGCAATAACGATTCTACGTCGCAGCTCACTTCTCTTCAGACCAACGTTCGACTGCCCATGCAACTCCAACTACTGGGACGTAGCGAACAAGACAGAATACCTCCGCGTCTCCATCTGGTGATTGGAGATGAACGTTGTAGCCAGTTGAGGTCATCGCTTTGCGAATCGACCCGAGATCAAGGAAACCGTTGCACGATTCGATCCGGGAAATCTCAGAAAGTCGGTCTCGAAATCTCTGCGCAGGGCGGCTCTAGCACTAAAATAGAGAACGCATTTATCCATAAGAATCAGAGCTACGACTCCCGCACATACCCAGGGTAGTATTTCAAGCACGCCAGTCATCGAGTGTTGTAATGATTATAATCCTAACGTCCCGAGTCTGTTGCTACTCTGGCAAGGACATTTAACTTCATGGTTGATGTGATTATCGCAGTTTGCCACTTCTAGCACCAACTGGGAGGGTCGGCGGCCAGCATTCGATGGTTAGCCTATTGTGTTTCCGCTTCAATCCCAAAGAGGTATCTGACTCCCGCATAGATTGACTCTAGCGTTGCCCCTGTGATCACTCCGATTGGCTTTTGGGACAACTCATGATTCTGAATTGCTTGGACACCCTGAAGATTGACCCAACTTTTGCAGCGCAGGAACCTAAAGTGAGGCAGCTCGACTTCATACGCGCTCTCGCGATAAGAGCTCGTGATTGGCTCGCAAACAGACAAAGCTCGTGGTGCGTCTGGGTCTTTCCGGGAGAGAACGACCATCAATCTAACTTTGCCAGATATCCCAAGATCCACCCGATAGACTTCGCCGGGTTTAATCGTCATAGACAGAATCTAATGCTGCCTGACGACTTTCAGTGGGCATCAGCAGATCATCTTGTCCGAAGGAAGCGCTACAGGAAACGGGAGAGCACCCCGAAGCCGAACTTGAGTGAGAAATAGACGGATTGCTTCTGTGGTGGTCAGGCCGAGCCCTCTCAAGCACGACTTCGGTCTCGGCTTTGAGATCGGGCTCAATCCGTGCGCGAACGTAAGTGTCTTTAGCAGGCATATAACAATGTAGTCCATTTGTGCTACGAAGCAAGATGGCTTTTCGAAGGCTAACGTCCAGATCACCGTCCCGCAAGCTCTGACGCTCTTCGAAAGCAGCCAAGGCCCTCGGCTTTCTTCTCAGTTCTCAGCAAATGAGCCCCATTCGGCCAGATCAAGTATCATGGGAACGCTCAAACGATCTCTAGACCATCATTCGAGCACGAGTGACTAAGTGCAAAGGGAAAGGACTTAGAAGGCTTATCGAAGTCTTACTGACATTGTGTCTAATTGGCTAACGTAGAGGACCTCTGAGTCCCGGCTGACGGGAGGCGTTGATCGCTGAATTCTTGTTCGAGTTAAAGTGGGTGATTTCAACAAACCAGAGCAGGGTTCAGAGCGTCCGAATGTTCTCCAAATCTCGTTCCGATGCGCTGCGAATCCTCAGACCGAATCCGTCATTGTAGGCTGTGTTGGCTCGCTCCATCAATCCTTCAATCATCGCCAGCCCTTCATCTCGTGGAGTCTGATACATCATCATCTGATCTCTCTCTTCCACCAATCCGACTTCCTGAAGGTATCTGTCCGACGAGCCGCGCACCTCCGAAGCCAGAGGCTCCAGAGCGAGAAATAATTCGAGCAAGCATGCTCCTTCAATCTTGGCATCTGTGTCGCAATCGATATCGACGTCAATGCCGGTTTCCTCTGCTAACTTCTCAAACGCACTGCGGAAATACCAATAGACGGGTTCGCTGATCGTAAGCGACGTGGAATCGGGATCGCCGATCGTTGTTACTTCAAGCTTCATCTAGAGAGTAAAGGGACAGAATTTTAAAGGCAATGGCCGTGACGAACAAGAGCGCCTGACTGAGCGCAAAGGGGACAGGATTTCGAAGGTAATGGGTCTTACGCGAGTGCCGTGGGGTGAGAGGCCGATCTTTGCCACCATGCCACGTTCCTGATCAGGGTGCGGCCAGCGCCTTGCGGGCGTCTTGGAAGCGTGTGAGGACGCGGTCTTTGCCTAACAAGCGCAGCATGGGTAGAAGGTCAGGGCCGCCGGCTTGACCGCTGGCGGCGACTCGGGCGGGAAACATGAGCTTGCCCTTCTTCACCTCCAAGGTCTCGGCGGCCGCATCAATCGCCGCGCTGATGGCGTCTTCTGTCCACGATTCACTCGCTTCGAAGGCTGATTGCAGGGCTGCCAAACGGGTGTCGCTCTCGGCGTCCTTGGCCAATTTGGCGAGGGCGCTTGAGTCATAGTCACAGTGCTCGCCTTGAAAGGAGGCGAGTTTGTGGGGCAACTCCGAGGCGAGCGAAACCTTGGTCTGCATCAATGGAAGGAGTTCGCGCAAAGTGGCTTCGGCGATATCCATCTGGGCCTGTTCCACGATCGGGGCCGCGTGTTGCCAGAAGGCGTCACCATCGAGCGCCATGAGCATCTGCGCGTTGAGCCAGGTGAGTTTCTTGAGGTCAAAGGATGCGTTGCTTTTGTTGATGCCTGGGAAATCAAAGCGTGCGATGATTTCGTCCAGGGGAAGGATCTCGCGATCGTCTTTGGGCGACCACCCTAACAGGGCGAGATAATTCACCACAGCCTGTGGTAAGTAAGCCTTCTCCGCATACTCACTGACCGAAGCGCCCTGATCACGCTTGCTCATCTTGGAACCGTCTGCGTTGAGGATCAGCGGGATGTGTGCGTAGACAGGTGGCGCCGCTCCGAGTGCTTCAAACAACTCGATGTGTTTGGGTGTGTTAGAAAGATGGTCTTCTCCTCGGATCACGTGAGTGATGCCCATCTCAAGATCGTCCACGACGTTGACGAAGTGGAAGATGTAGGAGCCATCCGGACGTCGAATGGTCATGTCAGGTTCGTCGCGGTTGAACTCGACCCGCCCACAGATCTGATCGTCCACGATGACCGTTTCTCCCGGGGAACGGAAGCGCACCGCGCCGTTATCCTCCGTATAGACCAGGCCCTTCTGCTGGAGCGCTTCCAGGTGCTTGTCGTAGAGATGTTGGCGCTGGCTTTGGAAATAGGGCCCCACTTCGCCGCCGTCCACGCCTGGCCCTTCGTCCCAGTCCATGCCTAACCAGAGGAGCCCATTGAGAATGGCTTCGATCCCATCCGCGATGTTGCGATTCTGATCGGTGTCTTCAATACGGAGAACGAACGCGCCGCCGTGATGTCTAGCATACAACCAATTGAACAATGCGGTGCGGGCACCTCCCACGTGGAGGTAGCCGGTGGGGGAGGGGGCGAAGCGCGTGCGGACCGTCGGTGAACTCATGACTCGCGATAGTGCCTCTTTCCTCCTCACCTGCAACCTCTCCTTGCCATCCACGGGGACGCCACGGATGGTCTCCGCAGGATGAAGGATCTCAAAGACTCCCCCCGCGCCCACGTCCGGATCGGTTACGATGGACGCGTCTTTAAAACCTATCGTGGTCGCCTGAACGAGGAACGTTTTCATAATGAGCGCAAGATCTTGCGGTTCCTTGAGCGCCAGGGCTGTGACTTCGTGCCGCGCGTGTTGGATTCCGATGAAGATGAGCTCATGCTGGTGATGTCGAACTGCGGGCAGCCAGTGGAAACCATGTCTCCGGGCAAGATGGAGAAGCTCTACGAGCAGTTGGAATCCTATGGTGTGCGCCACACGGATCAGGCGCTGCGAAACGTGACCTATGACGCGAGGCGCGGGCGCTTCTGCATCATCGATTTCGAGATCGCCTCAATCATCGACACGCCGACCCAGAAGGCGTGGTCTACCCTGCGTTGGGCGGGCAAGACGGATGTGGGGCGATTCCGTAAACGCAATGATGACCATTTCTTGGCCTTCACGATCACGGAAGAAGGGTTCCAGCGCCTGCCTGACACGGGATCCGCTGAGATCGAGAATGGCGACGTGGTCTTTGTCGTCAGTGATGGGATGGGTGGCGCCAAGGCTGGTGATCTTGCTAGTGAAATGATCACGGGCCGCTTGCGCGAGCTTATCCCGAACACCTATCAGCAAGCCGCCAATCAACTTTATCCCGATCACTTGGGGGCCCTGAGCGAATGTCTGGCCGACGTTCATCGGGCGGTGAATCAGATTGCGGAGAAGAAGGCGCATTTGAAGGGCATGGGAGCCACCGTCACCGTGTGCTGGTTCACGCCAGAGAATGCCTACTTTGGCCACGTAGGTGACACGCGGCTCTATCATTACGGCAGAGAAGAGTTGACGCAAATGACGGAGGATCATACCCGCGCCTGGAAAGACTGGAAGGCGGGGAAGATGAATGAACGCCAATGGCGTGCGCACCCGCGGCACCACATTCTGCAGCAGGCCATTGGCGCTGGGCTCCCGTCCGTAACGCCTCAGCTTGAAAGCTTCCAGCCCCGTCTCGGGGATTGGTATTTGCTGTGCTCCGATGGATTGATCGGAGGGCTTTGGGACAAACACATTCGTGCGGGTTTGGCAGAAGGGGCCGCCGGAGTAGATCCCGAGAAGGTGACAAACGATTTCCTGACAAAGTCACGGACGGAAGATGGCCGGGACAACATCTCTCTCGCCACGATCGCTGTCTCCTAGCGCAAACGGGCGTCCATTTGCTGGACAGGGGCCCATCGCCGGGCCATAGGAAGTTGACAGTCATGCAATTGCGGGTCCTCACGTATAACATCCACCGAGCCATCGGATTGGATCGCCTCTTCCGGCCGGAACGCATCGTGAAGGTGTTGGCGTATTACGATGCGGATATCTGTCTCTTGCAGGAAGTGGATGATGGGGCGCCGCGCTCGCGCGAATTGAATCTTGCGAATGAGTTAGCCACGGCTGCCGAGTACCCGCATGTGGTCGCCGGGTACAATGTTAGCCTCCGTAAGGGGCGCTATGGGAACGCCACGCTCAGCCGATTCCCAATCATTCGGGAACGCAATATTGATCTGACGATTGGCAATCGGAAACGGCGTGGATGCCAACATTCGACCATTGAGATCAAGGGCACGCGGCATCGGTATTTGTTAGAAGTGTTCAATTTGCATCTTGGCCTCAGCGCGCGTGAACGGGAGAAACAAGCGGGCGTCTTGGTCCGCTCGGAGGAATTTGCCTGTCTCGAGGAACGCACGCCGTGCCTGGTCGCTGGGGATTTCAACGATTGGCGAAGTCGACTGCGCCCGATCTTCACGGAAGCTTTGCTCTTTCAAAGCGCCTCTGAGCGCAAGTCGAGCCCCGTCTTTCATCGCGATATTCAGACCTATCCCTCGTTCTCGCCGCGGGGGGCCTTGGACAAGATCTTCTACCGGGGAGGCATCCACAAACGCGGATGCTTCCGTTGCCGGTTGGGAGTGTCGAAAGTGGCGAGCGATCACTCTCCCCTTATCGCCGATTTCGAAATCGGCGAGTGATTGCTTTGAACGAATTCCTCAGCCGAGGGGAAGCGTTCCGTTCGGTGTCTTCAACATGATTGATCTGAAGAAACGATCGTCCCTTCATGATGTCTTTAGTTTGGATTGATAGAGTGCCCCTGTCATGAGTTCCTCAAATTCACTTAAGCCGTTTCATATCCCCATGTCTCGGGGGCGTTTTCTGAAATCCATTGCTGCCGCCTCTGCTGGATTCACGTTGCCCGGTTATCTTGCCGAAGCCTTGGCGATCACGCCCACCGTTACCGAGGGCCCCTACTATCCTCTTGCCGATGACATCCCACTTGATAAAGACAATGATCTTGTTCAGTTGAATGACAATCTTACCTTGGCTGCGGGGGAAATTGAGACCATTTCTGGCACCATCTACGATGCAAATGGTCAGCCAGTCAGGGGGGCGCTCGTCGAATTATGGCATGCGGATCGCGAAGGCGACTATTTGTACAGTACCGGTGTGGGGCGCAATGCGGACTGTGACGCCAACTTCGCTGGATTTGGTCAATTCCTCACCGGGAAAAGTGGACAATTCAAGTTTCGAACGATCAAAGCGGGCCTCTACACTGGGCGGGCAAGGCATTTCCATTGGGGCATCACCCTCCCTGGCGAAGACGTGAGAACGACGACCCAAACCGGGTGGAATGAAACTGCCTATGATTTGAATGGGAATCGCTTCGCTACTCAGAATAGTAACGACAATATCTTTAGCACGGTCTCGGATGCTACTCTCCGAGCAGCAATGCTGTTAGACTTCACGCCGGTGGAGGGAACGACGACGGGCGAGACGGCAGCGTCATGGGACTACTTTTCGGGAACCACGCCGAGCGAACCCACGTATCCTGGCGGTTCCTTACTCGTTGCACCGGCTGGAGTAGTCGCAGGACCCAACGGCACGGAACGGTTTCGTCTACAGATCCCGGCGTATCCAGATTATTGTTATGAGGTCTACGCCAATCCTACACTAGCAGATTTGGATTGGAAGGTCCTACCGTTTGCATTGGAGGCTTCCGAAGCTTTTGATCGTCACCAGCACATCGCAACCGAAGAAGGGCTTCTTGAGATCTACGTCGCAGCTCCCCCTGAACGTGGATTCTACAAGGTATCCTATCGCGAACCAGGAGCCAACACGGGAACACCAAGTGGTGGAGGAGGTGGCCCTGGGGGTCCTGGTGGGCCCCGGTAAACTCAAGTGTTAGCGACGACCGAAGAATAACGCTAGCAGTTTCGCGAGGAATCCGCCACCACCGCCTCCGCGTCGGCCGGACCCGGAGTTGAAGACCATGCCGGCGACGTCATCGAGGATACTGCCATCGCCATCGCGGTCTAGGATGCTTGTGAGCAACCCGCCGCCACCGCCACCGCCACCACTGCCGGCGGAGCGCCCCGTCCCGCTATTGGCGCGTTTCTTCAGCGCCCCGAGGATGATGGGGGCGAGAATGGGGATCAATTTCATGCCCATGCCCTTGGAGAGTCCTAACTTCTCGTCTAACAGATTGGCTGCCTGCGGCCCAGCCGAACCGAGCAATCCACCCAGGGTCGGATCGGGATTGGCATCGCCCGCACGGCGCTGGATGTGACCGGAAAGATCGTTGAGGGCGCTCTCACGTCCATATTTCTGCACGATGTGGTTCACTCGGCCTTCACCTGCCTGCTGTGCTTGGCGCTTGAGGCCGCCAAGGATGAGCGGGGCGACCTTTTCCAAGGCCTGAGAGGCCTGATCCTTCTGAATGCCAAGGTTTGAAGAGAGCTGATCGGAAATCTGAGGGCCGAGACTCTCTTGGAATTCTGCTAAGAAACTGTCATTCATGATTTCAGAATACTGAGCACTGAGGGACTTGAAAAGCGAGTCCTAAAGTAGCGCCGCGGTCTATTTCACTTTGTCGCGGCTTTCTGCTTGCGGAACTTCCCGTTGGTCTTTCGCGAGATGCCTCGGAGTAGCCGCTCTTCCTCGCGCTTGTCGTTGCCGGTGAGATAATAGATGGTGTGAATGCGAGGTAACTGGGGAAGATCTTTGGCAGCCTCCTCGATTTGTGTGAGGATTTCACTAGTCTCAATCACTTCGAAACTGCCACGGCCCAGGCTGCGCGTGGCGTTCCCATCAGTAAGCATGAAGGCGGTCTCTGGCCGTAACCGAAAGAGCGCTTCCAAGGCATAGTCGTGCCGGGTGCCCCCGGGCCGGCCCCCGCGTGGACCGGCCTTATTATAGTCGACCCTCGTTTGAATGTGTTCCTTTGCGAGGGCACGATTCGCCTTGGTGGCGGGAACGAGGCTTTCTTTCCATAATCGCGCGCTCCCGGACCAGTGGATGACTCCAAAGAGCGTATTGACGCTCAGGCCATCGATCAGTTTGAAGGCTTCCTCACGGATGGCTTGGAAGGCTTGGTCCTTCCCTTTGCGCACTAATTTGCTCTGGCTGTAGTCGACATCGCCTGTCCTGCCAAACATCGATGCGGATACGTCGATCATGATGACCACGCTACGAGCGTTGTCTTTGATATTGAAGAAACTCATGCCGCTGCCGGTGCCGCCTCCTCCAGCAAGACCCTGACCAAGCGCGGAGCCAAGCCCTGCACTGCCAGATAGACTTGCCAATTGATCTGAGATGAGCTCTGACGGGTCGAGCGGAATCATCTGATCCACTGGGATCGTCGGCAGATCGGGAAGGGCAAATTCGGTGGGGCGAATGCTGACTAACTTCTCATTGAAGACGGGCTTCGGAGTCATGGCCATGTGCTTGGCCATGTTCATCTTGTGCTCGCGTGTTTGCGCGGGGATGACGACTTGTTTGCGTTCGACGACGAAAGTGGCTTCGGGTTCCTTGAAATAGGCGGCGATCTGAAAGAGACCGAAGAGTACGAGACCGACTCCATGCGCGATGACACTGCCAAGAATGATGGTGAAGATCAGGCCGCGTTTCTTGCGATCCTGCGGGCTGACGGCTTTCGCAGCCTTCTTCTGCTTCCGCTTGGGCGAAAGGCGATGGGGATCTACTTCGATCATGGCACAGGGGCATCAGAAGGTTGATCGGCAACGGTCACTCCGGTGATGCCCGCTCGGGCACAGGCGCCTAGCACATCCACTAAGCGCTGGTGCTGCACGCTGTCATGAGGATCGACGGTGATGAGGGCTTTGGATTGGCTCAGATCGGCCGCCTGTTTGAATCGCGTGAGGGTGCGCACGAGCTCTGGAAGGTCGCTCGATACTGCAGAATCCATCCGCATTTCATTCAGATACACTTGGCCCGAAGGATCGATTTGCAGACGTTGCTCGTCTGGCAGATCGACGCTGGTTTCCTGTGAAACACTGCCGGGCAGGGTCATCTTGATGTCGCTTTCCGGTTTAGTTGGTTTCGCGGTCACCATGAAGAAGACGAGTAGGAGGAAGACCATATCAATCATGGGCCCCATTTGCATTTCCACCAAATCGGTGCGGCGTGGACGTCGACGCATGCTCATGAGTCAGATCGGAGGCTACCAATGATGATATCGATGGCTCCGGCCTCGGAACACATGCGGAGGAGTTCTTTCACCTGCTTGGAGGGCGTCTCCTTGTCGGCGCGGATATACACGCGCAGGGGTGGGAAATCTTCGAATTGCTTCTTCAAATGCGCACGGACCTCCTCTCTCGTGGCCGCGTCATTCTTCAAATAATAAGTGCCGGTATCATCGATGTTGATGATATCGCGATTGCTCAAATCACGAGGCGTCTTGGCGGTCGCGGTGACTGGAAGATCGATATCCAATTTCACTTCCTCCTTGGACATCTTAAAGGTCACCATGAAGAAGATGAGCAATAGAAAAGTCATGTCGATCATTGGTGTGATCTGAAAGGTCAATTGACCGTAATGACGCTTCTTCCGCTTCATGGGAACGATCAGTCTTCGGATCCGCTGCCAGAGAGCTTCACTTCGCCGCTGAGGACATCAATCATGAAACTGGTGTGTTTCTGAATATGACTGATGATGGCTGTCAACTTATCGCGAAAGAAGAAGTAGAAGAACATGGAAGGAATGCCTACTAAGAGCCCGCCCGCTGTCGTGACCATTGCTTGGCGGATCCCTCCAGCCAGCTCTTCCGGCTGCGAGCGCTGCTGCTCCAGTTGTTGAAACGATTCAATCATGCCGACCACGGTGCCGAGCAAGCCAATCATGGGAGCAAGAGTGGCGAAGACATTGAGGTAATTCACCCAGAGCATGTAGCGCGTCTCTTCCTGATCGAGGGCTTCGCCTGCCGCTTCCATCATCGATTCTTTATTGGCGCGGTCGCGCTCGAAATTCACTTTCAGTAAGGCAGACGATAACACCTCTGAGAAACTGCTCGGATTAGACTGACATAATTCGTAAGCATGGGTCACGTCACGTTTCTCCATATGGCGACTCATGGATTCTGTGAGCGCGGCGGGTGCCATCTTCTTGCGCGTGATCTGGGTGAAGCAATAGACGGCCACCGCAATGGTGCCCACGGAACAAAGCAATAAGACGTGCATCATCCATCCGCCGTCATTGTAGTAATCGAGCAAGGAGACGGTGCGTTCAGGGACAGCCTCGGGTTCGGGCGGGGCTTCCCCAGCGATGAGGGAAACGCCTGTGAGTATGAGGAAGGCAAGGAGGAGTCGAATCATGAAGCGGGATCGGTTTGGGAGAGAAATGCTTGCGCTTGGGGGGTGAGAGCACTGGTTGGATAAAGTGATAGAAGGTCTTGGGCAGTGTCGCGGGCTCGTTGGCGGTCGTTTGCATGCCGATGCACCTGGCATGCTTGCCAGAGACCTTCGGATGCGGCTTGACGTTGCGAGCCATGGAAGAGGCTCCCAAAGAGGAAATGGTCAATGGCCGCGTGGTAGAGGGCATCGCGCTCGGGTCGGACGGTGTCCTCGTCCATCCAGCGAGGATGCGCCTCCACGAGTTCACGAAGAGAGGCGAAGGCGGCTTGGCCAAGGATGAGATGGGCTTCAACCATGACTTCCGGATCCGTCGTGGATTGCAAGAGCTTCTCAGCCTCGCCCTTGGCTTCCGTTTCTCGTCCAATGGAGGCGAGCGCTTTCAGGCGCCAGCGGATGGCTCGATCACGACGATCCGCATCCCAATCTCCCTCGGCGATTTCGTTGGCCAGGCGGAGCGCTTCCGTGCCTTTGCCCGCAGCCATGAGTTCGGAAACGTAGGCAAGCCCATGATCCCCGGCGGGGCTGTTGGCTATTCCGAGGAACTTCTTGTGGGCGAGCCACTGCTCCCTGGCATGATTGTCAAGAGCTTTGTCAGGGCCTGCGAAATCGATGAAGGCGATGTCTTTTCTCGCCACGCGGCGCCGCGCTTCGCCTCTGCCGCGCGGTCCATCAATGATGACTTTGAAATGAACGTGCGTGTTGTCGATCTTCTCGATCTTCCCGGGAAGCGCGTCGCCGCTGTGCAAATGCAAGACTTCATCGGCCATGGTTGCCCCGATCAGCCAGCAAGTGATGATGGCGACGGCCGACTTCATGATTGGAGGCGCTGTTGAGCCAGGGCGTATTCGGGATGCTCGCGCAGTTCTTCGCGGCTGACCATCTCGTGATACAACTCGCGGGCTTTCTCGCGCTCTCCCAGCTGTTCTAACAATTGACCGCGGGACCAGTAGGCGGTGGCCACCAGAGCGGTGTCTCTCCCGTAAACCAAGTAGACGCGTTCAAAGTAGACGAGAGCTTTCTTCTCGTCGTCGGCTTCCGCCAGCCACCTGCCGCATTGCATCAGCGCTTTGGCTTTGGCTTCGGCACTGATGGCTTTCTCGGCCAGAAGGGCTTCTAGCGTAGATAAAGCCGCCTCACGATCACCGAGGGCTTCCTGACAGTGTGCTTTGTCTAACAAGATCTCTCCTAGGCGAACCGTCCCCGAGCCGCGTGACTCCACGTATTCGAAATGCCCGAGCGCGGCCGTGTAATCTTCCTTACGCATGGCTTCTCGGGCTAGACCGATCTCGGCGCGATCCCGTTCTAGAGCGAGGGGGTGCCACTTGACGAGGTCGCGAAAGACGTCGGAGGCGCGCGCAGGGGCGTCCATGCGCTCCAGGGCCACGGCGGCATCTACTAACAAGCGTGCGCTGTGCTGTTCCGGATTCAACTCCGGGACCATCTCGGTCATCATGACTGTAGCCTGGATGGGTTGGGTGCGTTGCAAGACTCGGGCGTGTGCCCATAGAGCGCGCACCGCAAGCGTGGCCTGCTCGTCTTTGAGAGCCTTGGCCCGGCGATCTGCCCAGGCGCTGGCCAAGTTTTCCCGATCGTCACCAGTGTAGAGTTTCTCCAATCCGATGATGAGATCCAGAACCGTGGGTTTGCTAGAATCGTCTCCGTGGGCATCGATGGCTTCCCAGTAGGATTCACGGGCTCCGTCGAGGTTGCCCTCACGCTGTTGCAACCAGGCGAGCCAATGCAGGGCTTTCGGGAGCCTGGCGCTGTCGGTTTGATTGTCAATGAATCCTTCGAAGTGCTTCCGCATCTCGTCGAAGCGTTCGCTCATGCGTAGCGCTTTGCCGGTCTTGAAGGCGCCTTCCTCGTAGAACTTCACTGATTCCGTGGAGATCTGAGCGTAGGCAGCCATTCCTGGCTCCAACTCTCCTAAAGCCAGGTGGCCATCGCCTAACAAAAGCCGTGCTTCATCGACGTAAGCGCTGCTGGCGTTGTCCCTGACAAACGTGCGAAGTGTGGCGATGGCGTTGTCATAGTCGGCCAAGGCATGCAGCGAGAAGCCCACACGGAAAGCAGCGTCTGCGTGGTAGTAGCCTTCTGGATAGGCCTTGAGATAGGCGCGCATGATCTCCAAGCATTGCTGGTGATCGCTCGCGAAGGAATGGGCCATGCCTTCCCAGTATCGGGCGCTCTCTGCCAGTGAATTGGCTTTGGGATAGGCGATCGGAACCTCGCGAAAGATCGCGATGGCTTCCGGATAATGCTCCAGTTGGAGATGGCAGATGCCTCTCATGAATGCGGCGTTGGGCGTCATGGGGCTTTTGGCATATTGCGAGAGACAGGTCTCAAAGACGGCAAGAGCCTCTTCATACCGCCGCGCGCTTTGCCAGGCCTGCCCTTTCATGAACAACACGGTGGCTGCGCTTGGAGCTTCATCGCCGAAGCGCTGCAAATAGAGATCGGCCGCGGAGACGGCGCGTTCCCAGTGAGACTCCTGGAGCCAGCATTGAATGAGCGTGACGGAAGCGCTCTCGACAATGGGTGTGGTTTCCATTTCGCCTAACATCGACTCCATGATGAGTCCGGCTTCTCGGTAGCGTTGCAGCCCCAGATAGGCGCGTGCTAGGCGCATGCGCACCGCAGCATCGTAGTCTTCGACTTTAGAGAAGTGTTCCACTTCCCGTGTGATGCGGGTGAGGATGCCGTCTAACTGAAAGACTAAGGCATCCGCTTGCCCACGTGCTTTCAAGGTGCGGATGCGTTTCTGCAGTTTCTCTGTCCGTGATTGTTGGAGTGATAGGAGGCGCTCGTGAGGCCAGACATAATGGAGACACCGGATGGCTTCGTAGTGCCGTTCGGCGTCCAGCAAGCGCGATCCCAACTCAAGGATGAGTGATTGCAAGCCAATGATCTGGACGAACTGCTCAAAGCGTTCGGAAGCCCTCAGCGTCAATGCGAGGGCATCATCGAATTGCTCGGTTTGCAGGAGAGCATGCAGTTGCAAGGTCATCAGCCGCGCCGAGACTTCATGCATTCCTTGAGAATCCGCTTCGTTCACGCGGGCATCAAAGAAGGCGATCGCCTCCGGATACTGTTCTTGCAGCGTGTATCCGGTTCCGAAAAGTACGGCAGCTTCCCAGCGGCGCGGATCATGGGGTGGGGCTTCTTTAAAGTAGGTGCCGAACGTCACTTGCGCTTCGGCGTGGGCGCTTGCTTGAAGTTCGCAGACACCCTTCCAGAACAACAATTCGAGTTTGATAGAGCGATCGATCTCCGCAATGGTTAGCGCCTCACTGATGGACGCACGGGCGGCATCGAAGGCGCGGGTGCGGATCAGGCAAATGGCCACGAGCGGCTTGACCGAAGCGACAGCGGCGGCCGCTTCTTCAGAGTCGCCAAAGTCTGCGAGGAACTGTTCAAACTGCTCCAATGCCGCCGCGTAGTCGCGCTTGCTGTAAGCCGCCTGCCCAGCCTGCAAGCGCTCGAGGGCTGTCATGGGCCCGTCTTGCGCTCTGAGACTGCTGTGACCGAGCGCTAGCACTAGGCACGCGATTATTGTGACCAACGGTATGAGTCCAGTCTGTGCGCCATGAGCCACCATCGCTGATGGGACATAGCGGACGGAAATGATGAAAGCGAGCCGAACTTCTACAAAAGATCAACGAGATGTCGGCTCAGCGAGCTCTCGGATGCGGCGAGCGGCAGTGGTCAGATTGGGGAATTGGTGCGCTTCCCGTAGCACCGTGTGCAACGCTTCCTCGGGGAGCGCCTCGACAATGGTTCGATGCAAATCAGCCTCCAGCTCGCACTCAAAGCGTGCCTCAAGCATCATGATGACGGCGCGTTCGATGCCACGCTCAATCCCTTGTTCGATACCCTGCTCAATCCCTTGTTCGATACCCTGCTCAATCCCTTCGGAATAGAGTTCCTTTCCCGCATGGGTGTCCTTCAGGTTGGGCAGGTCGAGGATCATGGCGATTTCGGATGCGGATTTGTCATGGAGGCGTTCGAGTAACCAGCTCACAAACACTTCGGCCAGGCCTTCGGACTGCTTGGGAGTGAGCTGCTCGTCGCGTTGCAGGATACGATAATGCGAAGCGGCCTCCATTTCAAGCTTGCCCACGTCCTTCTCAAGGAGAGGCTTGAACACCGCAACCAAGGGATCCACCCCGTGCACGGCTTCCCTTTCCTCAAGGACCTCCTCGAGGTAGACCGCTTGGATGAGGCGATGCCACGGCGGGGTTTGCGGATCCATGGTGTTCCTTGCGAAGATGATGATCCCGCGAACATCCGGAAATTGGTGGGCTTCTTGGAGGAGAGCCATCTCCACCACCATGCGCGTGTAGATGGTGTCCGACGGCTGGAATTGCACCTCTAACACGGTGATGGGCTCCGTGGAATCCTCTGAGAGGATGACGCCATCCGCAGTGCGCTCGAGCGCCTTCACGGCAATGGATTCCATCCTGTAAGGCCCCTTTGCTTCCCAAGACGCAAACTCCAAGGCCGCCTTGGGGTAGTGTTTGAAGACCTGATAGACGTGCTTGTCCGTTTGCATCCTCGCGAGCCTCCCATCTCGATCCCGATTCGACGAGGCCAAACCCTTTCAAACCCAGCGGGGTTCTCTCGGGGGCTCGTCACTTGCCTTCAAGGGGCTCAGCCCTACAGTAGCCACAGCATTTATGAAACACATTGATATGAAGCTCATTAAGGGAGGACTTGGCTTCCTTGTCGCCATGGCATGGCCTATGCAGGCGCAGGAAGATGGAGGGATCGAGGGCGAAGCTCCGGTGACGGAGACGGCTCCTCCACCCGCGCCCGCACCCGTGGGTCCGCCCAACACCTCTCGCGAGTTATACGAGAGCATCGTGGAGATCGAATGTGCCTCATTGGTGCCAGACTACCAGTTGCCGTGGAATGGTGGCCGGGAAACGGGTGGGAGCGGCACTGGATTTCTCATTGGTCCCAATCAATTCGTGACCAATGCGCACGTGGTGGCCAATAGCACCCGTTTGTTGATCAAGAAATACGGGAGTCCCGAGAAATACGCGGCTAAACTCTTACATATTGCCCACGATTGCGATCTCGCCCTTCTTGAGTGCACCGATCCAGAGCCTTTCGCCAATGCCAAGCCGCTCGATATCGGGGGCATTCCACGACTGGAGAGCACGGTGACCGTAATCGGTTATCCACTGGGCGGGAGGCGTCTTTCAACGACGCGAGGGGTGGTTTCGCGGATTGATTTCCAACCTTATAGCCACAGCGGCGCCGATCTTCATCTGGCGATTCAGATCGATGCCGCGATCAATCCCGGCAATAGTGGAGGCCCGGTCCTTCAAGATGGGAAAGTCGTGGGAGTGGCGTTTCAGGGTATATCAGGAGCCGTCGCTCAGAATGTCGGCTATATGATTCCAACACCAGTTCTCAATCGTTTCCTGACAGATGTGCAGGATGGGAAATATGATCGCTATGTGGATTTGGCGATATCGGACTTTGATTTGATCAACCAAGCGCAGCGACTGGCACTTGGTTTGCGGCCGGATAGCCCAGTGGGCACTCTCGTGGCGTCCGTGACAAACGATGGTTCGTGCGATGGCGTGCTCGAAGAAGGAGATGTGCTCTTGGAGATCAATGGGCATCCCATTGCGAGCAACGGGTATGTGGAGGTCGATGGTGAGTTTGTGGACATGAATGAAATCGTCGAACGCAAGTTCAAAGGTGATAAAGTAGAAATGAAGATCATTCGAAATCGTCAGCCCAAGACGGTTGAGATCGAACTCAAGCCCTTTGATGCCTACCTGATCCAAGCAAATACCTACGACCAGCGGCCACGCTATGTGACCTTTGCCGGGATGTCATTCCAGCCACTGGATCGCAATCTCATGGCTGCTCATAACATTGAGGGGCTGGCTGCCCGCTATCTCTACTCTCATTACGTTCAAGATGAGCTGTTCGAGGAAAGGCCAGAGATCATTGTGCTGACGAACATCTTGCCAGACGCCATCAATACCAACTTCGGAAGTTTTCGTCATGCGGTGGTTGATAAGGTGAACGGAAAAGCCATCAAGACCTTGCAAGACCTTTACGATGCCCTGCATCCGAAGGAACGCCCCGAGTTCTTCGTGATTGAGTTCGTTGGGCTCGGGCTGCCCCTCGTGGTAGAGTCTAGCCGCGTCCAGGAGGCAGATAAACGGATCCAGGACACTTACCAAATTGGATTGGAAAGCTATCTCGGTGATCCAGAGGGCGATACACCGGTGATCTTCAATTAAGGGATTCACTCTATTTCTTATTCTAAATGAAAGCACTTTTATATCCATTCTGCGCCACGTTCGCACTGGTCATGTCAAGCTGGGGTGAAGCACCTGCCGTGGTGGCCGAGGTGCCCGGGAAACCATCAGCTCAGCCTTCGTCCGAGGATTCTCTGATTCGCGTGAATGTGACCGCACAAGGTTACAATTACTACCAACCCTGGGAAAAGGGGCAGGACGTGACTCGGAGAGGGCTCGGTGTGGTCATCGAGGGCGGTAAGGTGTTAGTGACGGCTCAAATGGTGGCCGATGCAACCTATGTGGAGTTGGAGCAGCCTTCGTCTGGAGAGAAAGCCACGGGTGAAGTGATCGTCGCTGATTACGAAGCCAATCTAGCACTTCTCAAGTTGCAGGATGAAGGATCGGATTTCCTATCGAATCGCACACCGCTGACGATTGAAACGGGCACGGTCCTTGAGGATGAGCTCGATGTCTGGCAGATCAAAGATAATGGGCTCGCAGTCAAGACCAGTTGCACCTTGATCGAGGTGGAAGTGCGAAACTATTTCCTCGAGGCCACGCCATTTCTCACGTATCAGATTAAGGGATCGCTCCAGTATCATTCGGGTAGCTATGTCTTGCCGGTTTTGCATGGAGAGAAGCTTGCTGGGCTTTTGTTAGGATATGATTCGGACGAACAAACGTCGCGTGTCCTGCCTGCTCCCATCATCAATCGCTTTCTTGAGGACCTTGAAGATGGCGAATATGCCGGTTTTCCCACGCTTGGTTTAGCATTCTCGCGCGCCACTGACGATCAGTTGCGCACCTTTCTCAGGCTTGAGCGTGATAGTGGCGGTGTTTATGTGACGACCGTTCAGCCCAATAGTACGGCGGACGATGCAGGGATCAAAGTGGGTGACGTGTTGCTTGAGATTGGTGGCTACGCCATTGATGCCCGTGGCAACTACGACCATCCGAAGTATGGAAAGTTGAATCTGAGTCATATCGTGCGCGGAGCGAGCCGAGTCGGTGATGAGATTCCAATGGTGGTCTGGCGCGAAGGGCAGCGGGTGGAGCTTTCCGCCACCATGTCACGCAAATCCCCGAAGGATTATCTGATTGATCCTTATCTCTTTGACGAAGGCCCGCGATTCTTCATCGCGGGTGGCATGGTCTTTCAAGAATTGACGCGTCCCTATTTGAGTATCTTTGGGGACAAATGGCATCAACGGGCGCCGATGAAGCTCCTGTGGGCGCTGGCGCATCCCGAGGAATATGAGAAAGAGGGACGCAAGAAGCTTGTCTTCATTAGCCGCGTGATCCGCACACCTGCCACTCTGGGCTATGAAGCAGTCTCGCATGTCATCGTCGATAAGGTGAACGGCAAGGCAATCAATAGCCTGAGTGATCTCGCGGCGGCGTTTGAAACGCCGGATGGGAGCATGCACCGCATTGAGATTGGTGAAGCTCCCCATGAGTTGATCTTAGACGTGAACCTCACGAGGGCCATGGACGAACGTCTCCGTGAAGCCTTCCGCATGCGCGATCTCAAACGGCTCGATTGACCTGAGAAATGTGAGGGGACGTGTTCACGCCAACATCACGTTGATCAATCCGCGGGACGCCGACCTGGAACCGTGCGATGCTCCTTATTTAGTAGATACAGGTGCCGTTCATTTGTGCCTGCCAATGGAAGGAGAAGGCGACTTTCGTCTTTCCGATGCCCAGGAAGGCGACCTAGTCTCTGGCCATGACAACCTTACTGATCGCACTCGGATCATTGGTGCTCTACGTGATCGCCTACCACACCTATGGGCGGTGGTTGGCCCGCAAGATCTTCCGCTTGGATCCTGCGGCACCGATGCCCAGTGTGGCTCTGAATGATGATCAAGATTATGTGCCGACAAACAAGTCGGTCTTGTTTGGTCATCATTTCACGTCCATCGCGGGCACGGGACCCATCGTGGGTCCTGCCATTGCCGTCATTTGGGGGTGGCTGCCTGCGCTTTTGTGGGTGCTCTTTGGTTCGATCCTCTTTGGCGCGGTGCATGACTTTGGGTCGCTCGTCGTGTCCATGCGCAATCGGGGGCAAACGGTGGGAGATATTGCCGGACGTGTGCTCACCCCTAGAGTGCGGATGCTCTTCCTCTTGATTCTCTTCATGGCGCTGACGATTGTGTTAGCAATCTTTGGCCTGGTGATCGCTGTGGTCTTTCGCAGTTATCCGGCGGCGATCTTCCCGTGTCTCGTGCAGATTCCCTTGGCGATCCTCATCGGGATGGTGCTGCATCGGAGAGGCGTGCCCTTGCTGATTCCATCGATCATTGCGCTCTTCTTGATGTATGTGAGTGTGGCCTATGGAAATGTGGGATGGTTAGGAGCCTTTAATGAAGCCTTGGCTGGCTGGGAGCTGACGCACTGGGTAATGGTCCTTCTCCTTTATAGCTATATCGCCTCGGTCCTGCCGGTCTGGGTGCTCCTGCAACCACGGGACTTCATCAATAGCCTTCAATTGCTATCGGCCCTGGCATTGGTGTTGATTGGTTTGTGTGTGGCAGCTTTCGCCGGGGGAGCGCCGGTGGATAGTGCCCGCCCGCCCTTGGCGTTGGCCGCGCCTGCTTACAATGCGTCGGCCCCAGGAGCACCCATGCTGTTTCCATTTCTCTTTATCACCATCGCTTGCGGGGCTGTGAGTGGGTTCCACTGCCTTGTGTCGTCGGGCACTTCTAGCAAACAACTCAAGTGTGAGACGGATGCCCAGTTCGTCGGATACGGATCCATGCTGACCGAGGGGTTTCTGGCGGTGATTGTAATCTTGGCGTGTACCGCTGGCCTTGGGCTCGGCATTGCAGGAACCAATGGAGGCACCTTGCTGGGGCAAGAAGCCTGGATGGCGCGCTACGGTGATTGGAAAGCGTTAGGGCTTCCGCAGAAAGTGGGCGCTTTTGTCGATGGTTCGGCAAACTTTCTCAAAGCGTTGGGATTGGGCGGCGGCTTTGCGGTGGCATTGATGGGGGTCCTGGTAGCGTCCTTTGCCGCTACCACCTTGGACACGGCTTGTCGTTTGCAGCGCTATGTGATTCAGGAACTCGCAGGCACCTTTGTGAAAGGGCGACCGATCACCGCCCCGAAACCGGGCGTGGCCTTGACGGCAAATCCATTGACCTGGCTGACAAATAAACACGGCGCCACGATCGTCGCCATTGTCTTGGCGGGCGCCATGGCATTCACCCCTGCTCCTGACAAAGGTCCAGGAACGGGAGGGCTCATTCTTTGGCCCCTCTTTGGTGCGACGAATCAGCTCCTGGGTGGGCTCGCGTTTCTGGTGATCACTTTCTGGATGTGGCGGCGTCAATTGCCCGTCTGGTTTGTGGTGATCCCGACGGTGTTTATGTTGGTCTTGCCGTGCTGGGCGATGGTGCATCAGCTGTTTGTTCAAGCCATTGGCGCGGATCAGAGCTGGATTGAAATGGGGCGATGGCACCTGGTCTTCATCGCGTTGGCCACGATCGCGCTGGAGATCTGGATGATCGTGGAGGCCCTTCTCGCCTGGCCGCGTGCGCGGGGCGTCTTGGAAACACCCGTGGAACCCTTGCCAGCCGTGGTCGCCAATGAAGGGGGGCGCTCATGCTGAAGCATGGCCGATGGCTCATGTGGGGAGTCCTATCGATGGCGGTGATCAGTTGTCAGCAGCAACCGAGTTCCCAGTCGCCGGTGGCGAAGGCTCCGACCGCTTCCAATATCAAAGAAAGCGCACCTGAGAAGCGGGAAGCGGTGGTGGCCGTGGCGACGGTGCGCCACGGATGCGCCTACTATGAAGAAGTCAGCGGCAAGATGGCTCTTAAGGGGTCGCTGCCGAAAGGAAAGCGGGTGTCCGTTCTGAAACGCTATCCCGACGGTTGGGCGAAGATTCAGTGGAGCAATCAGCAGGAGGGCTTTGTGTTGGCGGAAGATCTGACGACAGGCAAGACCTTCCGAGCGGACGCTTCGCGAGCCGCCGCTGCCGCGCGCGAGGCGTTTCCCGATCCTCGGCCAAAGCGCCTGCCTGGACGAGAGGAGATTCGCCGCGAGCGCCCCAGCCCACCACCTGCGGACTTCATTCCTCCACCGCTGCCCGATGCCGCGGGAGCAGCCAGCGATCTCGAAGAAGCTGCCGTCTTGTTTCCAGAGACTTCTGACGAAGATGGCTCACTGAGAAGTGTGGAGGAGTGATCGATTGGAGGATCGAATCGTCGAGATAAGCGCCGGAAATGCTCTCTCGAGCCTCGTTGGCGAGACCGCGTGGAGAGGTCTTCATTCCCCCTTGCCCTGTCGCCTATTCGTGCTTAAGCTCGCGCCCCTAAGCACTTGACTTCTAGACAAGCTAATTAGCTTGGAAATCGGAATAGAGTGGGGTTTCCCCGCTCTTTTCTAGTTTTTAGATTCAGCCACCAAACATGACTAGCGAACTCATAGCACTTTTCGAGTATTACGAGAAAGAGAAGGGTATCGACCGATCCACAATGGTCGAAGCTGTGGAGTCTGCCTTGCTATCGGCCTCGCGGAAGAGCGTGATTGGGAAGGCGCGTGATTTGCAGGTGAAGATTGATCCCAAGAAAGGGGACATCAAGGCGTTCGCCATGCTGATTGCTGCGGAGGAAGTGAACCAGCCGTATGATGAGATTGACATCAACTTGGCACGCAAGATCAATCCTGAGGCGCAGGTGGGTGATGAAGTCCGCGTGGAGGTGACCCCCAAGGACTTTGGCCGGATCGCCGCGCAAACGGCGAAGCAGGCGATCATGCAACGCCTCCGTCAGGCGGAGAAGGCAATGATCTATGACGAGTTCAAAGATCGGGCTGGTGAGATTGTGAGTGGTACGGTGCGGCGCTTTGAGAAGTCCGACGTGATCTTGGATCTTGGGAAATTTGAAGGCGTGATGCCCTCTCGCGAACGCGTGAATACGGAAGAGTACAACGTGGGAGATCGGATCCGCGCCTACGTCGTGGCCGTGGACAATGGGTCTCGAGGACCCGAAATTATCCTTTCCCGGAGCCATCCGAACTTCGTGCGGCGCTTGTTCGAAAGCGAAGTCAGCGAGATCGCCGACCATACGGTTGAAATCCGCTCCATCGCGCGCGAGGCGGGTTACCGGACGAAGATTGCTGTCCACAGTGATGATGATAAGGTGGATCCCGTTGGAGCCTGTGTCGGGCTGCGTGGTGCGCGAGTGAAGAACATTGTGCGCGAGCTGAACAACGAGAAGGTCGATATCATCCGTTGGAGCGATAACGTTCGCGAGTTTGTCACCGATGCCTTGAAGCCGGCGCAGATTCGTTCCATTCAGATCAACGAAGACGAGAAGAAGATTAGCATCACGGTGGATGAGGAGGAGCTCTCCAAAGCCATCGGACGACGTGGGCAGAACGTGCGCTTGACCAATAAACTGGTGGGCTGGGACGTTCAGGTGGACAAAGATGAGTCCGCGCACGAGGCCTTTGAGGCGCGCGTCACGGAAGCCGCATCCCATCTGGTTGGGAGCCTTGAGATTTCAGAGGAAATGGCCAATGTGCTTGTCACCAGCGGTTTGGTGAACCTAGAAATGATCGCCACGGAGGCCGATCCAGAAGTGATCGCCGATATCCTGGAGATCAGTGCTGAAGAAGCCGCCGAGATGCATCAGAAAGCGAAAGATAAGTACGAAGCCTCTACCGCTTAGAAGCATGAAGGCCTCCTCTAACAACGACCATTCGAATGGCAGCAAAGAAGAAACGAACCAAACGCGACGAACAAGAGCCAGCGGCCTCCACGGAAGCCGACGTGGAGACGTCTGCCCCTGAAGAAGCGAAGAAGGTGGGAGAAGTCCTCGATCTCCTAGACCCACCCAAGAAGAAGCGAGTTCGTAAGAAGGCTGCCAAGAAGAAAGCGGCGAAGAAGGCCGCCAAAGATGCGGCTGGGAGTGAAGAAGACAATGAGGCCGAAGGGGAAACGGTCGCCGATCGTAAAGCGGCGGCTCTGAGTCTCTTCGAGGAAGCGGAGAAGAAAGCGACCGCTAAGAAGAAGGCGCGTCCCAAGAAGAAGGCCGCCAAGAAAGCGACAAAGAGTATCCTGCCTCCGATCTCGGCTATCAAAGCGGAGAAAGAGAAGGCCATGGCACCCAAGTCGGCGAGTCCTGCCCCTGCCCCTACCGCAGCTGAAGAACCGAAGGATGCCGCGGAGGAACCTGTGGAAGTGGATGTCGACGCCGATGATGCCGAGGGCGAGGACGATGATAAGGTGATTAACATCAAGCCACCGATCATCGTGAAGGAATTGGCGGAACGGATGGACATCAAGCCATTCAAGCTGATTGCCGAGTTGATGAAACTTGAGGTGTTTGTCAGTGCTAATAAGTCGATTGAGCCTGACATTGCCGCTAAGATTTGCGAGGTCTACGGATTCACGTTTGAGAAAGAGAAGCGCGAGAAGGGCAAAGGCGTCCACAAGGTAGAAGAGGTCGTGGAAGAGCCAGAGGCGCCGACCGAGGAAGAACAGGAGCCGGAAGAACTCAAGCTGCGCGCCCCGATCATCACCTTCATGGGGCACGTGGATCACGGGAAGACTTCCTTGCTCGACTACATTCGCAAAGCACGGGTGGTTTCTGGAGAAGCCGGAGGCATCACCCAGCATATCGGTGCTTACAGCGTTCCCGTGGGTGAAAGCGATAGCCGCATCACCTTTCTCGATACGCCTGGTCACGCGGCGTTCACGGCAATGCGTGCGCGCGGCGCACACGTCACTGACATCGTCGTTCTCGTTGTGGCGGCGGATGATGGATTCATGCCCCAAACCATCGAGGCGATGAATCACGCAAAGGCGGCTGACGTGACCATCATGGTGGCGATCAATAAGTGTGATCTCCCGGCGGCCGACCCTAACAAAGTCAAGATGCAGATGCAGGAGCACGGACTCCAGCCTGAGGATTGGGGTGGCGATACGGTCTGCGTCGAAGTTTCCGCACAGACGGGTCAGGGTATTCCTGAACTGCTTGAACTCATGGCTCTGCAGGCGGAAGTCTTGGAGCTGCGTTCCAATCCAGATGTCCCGGCGCGCGCCATCATCATTGAGTCTAGCATGCAGCCCGGCAAGGGACCCACCGCGACCGTGGTGGTGGAAATGGGCACGCTGAAAGTCGGGACACCATTCATTTGTGGGCCACACTACGGAAAGGTGAAGAGCTTGCTCGATGACCAGAAACAGCTGGTGAAATCAGCTGGACCCGCCATGCCGGTGGAGGTGTTAGGCTTCAATGGCTTGCCCAATGTGGGCGATGAACTCGTGCAGATGGACACCGAGCGTGCCGCGAAGAAGCTGAGCGACGAACGTCAGGGTGAGATCCGCCAGGAGAAATTGGCCTCACGGAAGAAGTCAACCTTGGAAAATCTCCTCACCAATTTGGCCGATGGCGAGCGCAAAGTCTTTAAGGCGGTGCTCAAGACTGATGTTCAAGGGTCCACGGAAGCAATCATCAACGCCCTCAGTGATATTGAGAGTGATAAGATTGATTTGGATATCTTGCATTCAGGGGCCGGGGCCATTTCTGAATCGGATGTTCTGTTAGCGAGTGCTTCCGATGCGGTGGTGTTAGGGTTTAACGTCAAAGTAGAAGGCAATGCGGTGAAAGTGGCCAAACGCGAGGGCGTGCAGGTCAAGCTCTACAGCATCATCTATGAGCTGCTCGATCAGGTGAAAGAGGCCATGCTGGGACTCCTGGATCCGGAACACCGCGAGAACACGCTCGGTCACGCCAAGGTGCTGGAGGTATTCAAGCTTTCGCAGGGCGTGGTTGCGGGTTGCGAGGTGACCGATGGACGCCTCGCACGTTCGGCAAGGGCGCGGGTTCTGCGCGACGGTCAACCCGTTTACGATGGCGGCTTTGCCACCCTGAGACGTTTTAAGGACGATGTGAAAGAGGTTCGCAAAGGACTGGAATGTGGCGTTCGTCTCGGTGATTTCACAGAATACGAGAAGGACGACATCATCGAGTGCTACGACCTCGAGAAGATCGAACAAACTCTCTAACGTAGATCGAATTCTGAGCGCCTCCGGTGACGTGTCGACACGTCTCTTGCCCGTCTGCCACCAATTGTCATCATGAGCCAACGCCTCAAACGAGTCAATGAACTGCTGAAGCGGGAGATTAGTCTTCTCTTTCAGAAGGACTTTGTCTTTGAAGGGGTCCTCGTGACGGTCAATGCTGTCGAGATCGCACCCGATCTCAAACAAGCCCTCGTGTATGTGGGCATCCTGGGGCCCGAGCGTGAGCGAGATGCCGCCTTGCGCCAGATCACCTCGCGTCGCGGCTTCATTCAGAATCGTGTGGCCAAGCGCGTTGTCTTACGCGAAACGCCACAGCTTCAGTTTCGCTGTGACGACTCTGTCGAACGCGGTTCCAACGTGTTGTCCGTGATGGATGAAATCGATATCCCCGACGAATTGCCACCTGAAACAGGTGAGTTCAAATAAGGCTGCAAGTTCATGCCCGTCCGTCCCGAGAATGATTCCTTTGAGAGGATTCGTGAGCAGATCGACGCTCATCAACACGTTGTCGTGCTCAGTCATGTCCGCCCGGACGGCGATGCCATTGGGTCTCAGTTAGGATTGGCGCACGGATTGCGTGCGTTGGGCAAAGACGTGACGCTTCTCAATGAAGATGGTGTTCCTAGCAGTTTGGCATTTCTGCCGGGGACGGATACCATTCACATTCCCAATGGCACCCCAGTTGCTGCCGAAGTCGTCATCGCCGTGGATACCGCCACGCAACCGCGCTTAGGAGAAAGGGTCAACCAAGCGGTCGCTGACGTGCCCTTGTGGATCAATATCGATCACCATGTCTCCAACCCGCGCTACGGGCATCTCAATCACATTGATGCCAAGGCGCCTGCGACTGGTGAGATTCTTGCAGACCTGATGGAGACCACGGGCATTCCCATTAGCCCAGAAGCCGCTGAGAATCTCTATGCCGCCATTTCCACGGATACGGGTTCCTTTCAATTTCCCAGCACCACAGCTAAGACCTACCGGATTGGGGCCAGCCTGATTGACAAGGGGATCGCGCTTGGACGTCTCAATAGCCAGCTTTACGAGAACTATCCATATCGCCGCATCGAGCTTTTGCGTGAACTGCTGCAGACACTTGAACTCACTGCTGATGGACGCGTCGGCAGTTGGCGGCTGACACAGGAAACCGTAAAACGGTTAGGGTTGGAGCCCGATGACAGTGAAGGGCTCATCGACCATGTGCGTTCCATTCAAGGTGTCATCGTTGCCGTCTTCTTTGAAGAATTGCCCAACGGAAAGATTCGCGTCAGCTCCCGATCCAAAGACGAGCGCATTAATGTCGGCGATGTGTGCGCGCACTTCGGCGGTGGTGGCCATCCACTTGCCGCTGGGGCTCGCATGTCCGGGCCTATCGAAGACGCTCAAGCCAAGTTTCTCAATCAAGTCTATGAATCGCTCGAAGGAATCCATTGATGGTGTGTTGTTAGTCGATAAAGAACCAGGCATGACGTCGCATGACGTCGTGGGCCTGGCTCGGAAACGGCTTGGTATCAAGAAGATTGGTCATTGTGGCACGCTCGATCCCATGGCCACCGGCCTCCTCATTCTCGTGGTGGGGCGCGCGACCAAGATTCAAGATCTCCTCATGAGCGAGGACAAGGAATACGAAGGCACGATCACGCTTGGCGTCACCACGGACACGCAGGACAAAGAAGGTCAGGTGGTCGAGGAGAAGGAAGTACCCGAACTCACCGAAGAACAGATCAAAGTCCCTTTCGATGAAATGCGGGGAGATTTCTATCAAACGCCCCCCATGGTTTCTGCCATCAAGAAGGATGGGGTACCCCTCTACAAACTCGCCCGCCAAGGCAAGCAAGTGGAACGCGAGCCGCGTCTGGTCCACGTTTACACCTATCAAATTCTCAAGATTGCCCTGCCCGAGATCGATTTCCGCGTGCTGTGCAGCAAGGGGTTCTATGTGAGAACTTATGCGGATGAAATTGGTAAACAGTTAGGGTGTGGAGCGCATCTCTCGGCGCTTCGACGCACGCGATCTGGCAATTTCGATTTGGAGCGTTCCGTCAAAGTCAGTGACATGCGCGAGATGGCCGCCCTCGATCTGGCACAGAATCTCATCAGTCTCCCCGAGGTCTCGCGCCTGCGCGGTGCCTAACCGTTCCAGATACAGTAGCCAGCTTCAGGGCATGAGGACGCTAACGGCCATTGAATCCCTCGCGGATTTGCCTGGACCGCAGCACCTCGCCATCGGGGTCTTCGATGGCGTCCATCGTGGGCATCAGGCCGTCTTACGGAGCGCAGTGGACGCGGCCCACGCGGTGCATGGAACGGCCATCGTTGTCACCTTCGATCCTCACCCTGCGGAAATCCTTGCGCCTGATAAAGCACCGAAGCGCCTAACCAGTTTGCGACAACAGACGGCGCTCTTTGATGCCCTTGGCTTCGACGCCCTTCTTGCGATTCCCTTCAGCAGGTCTATCGCTGGGCAATCCCCGGACGCTTTCATCGCACAGCTCCAAGCAAGCGGACGACTGGCCGGAATCCATGTGGGTGTCGATTGGGCTTTTGGGAAAGGACGTGCTGGGAACGTCACTCTTCTCGCGAAACTCGGTCAACAGCACGGCTTCCAACTGCGCGCCATTGAGCCCGTCTTGCATGAGGAGCAACGCATAAGCAGTACCGCTATCCGTACGGCTCTTGCTGCCGGTGAATTGGAGGATGTCGCCTCCCTGTTAGGACGCCCCTATCGCATCGCGGGCAACGTCGTCACTGGTGATCAGTTAGGAAGGCAGTTAGGATTTCCCACGGCAAACATTGCCTTAGAAGTGGAGGCCCTACCGCCTCATGGCGTCTACGTGGTGCATGCGGAGCTCTTGCCGCACCAGCCCTACGGCGTCGCCAATCTTGGAGTTCGTCCCTCTATCGGTGGCAGCCTCGCCTTGCGTTTTGAAGTGCATTTCCTCGATTGGCCAGAAGCGGATCTCTACGGGAAAGACCTCGAGGTTACCCTCCTGCACCACCTGCGAGGCGAGCAACGATTCGACGGGCTCCCTGCTCTTCAGTCACAGATCGCTCGTGACCTCCAGGCTGCCCGCGAATGGATCGCTGAGAACACGATTCCCGAGACGGTGTTCGTCGCCGTGCAATCCTCTGCCCAGATCGCTCGCGTCGCAGCGCTCGCTCGAGAAATTTGGACGGACCATTATGTGTCTATCATCGGCCAGGATCAAGTCGACTACATGTTAGACAAAATCCAAAGTCCAGCAGCCATTTCCGAGCAGATTCACGCGGGCACGGACTACGTTCTTATCGAATGTGGTCAGGAGATCGTTGGATACCTTGCCACCATCGCCAATCCGCAGAAACGCAGTGTTCACCTCAGCAAGCTTTATGTGCGCCGCGCGTGTCAGGGGAAAGGCATTGGGAAAGCGATGTTAGACCACATCGAACAACGAGCACGCCAGGCGGGCTGCGATACGCTATGGCTCACGGTGAATAAGGACAATGCGGCCTCCATTGCTTGGTATCAACGTCAGGGGTTTCGCCGGACCGCCGCGATCTGCCAAGAAATCGGCGAGGGATTCGTGATGGATGACTATCGGATGGAGAAGATGTTGAGCGGTCAAAGTCAACCCCGTCGCTGAGAGTGAGGGCCGCGGGATGAGACCCGCAGGGGCGGGGGGCTAACTAATCCCGTTGCCTCAAAAGCTTCGGAAGTTTGAGGACGGCACCTTTCGCGAGCCCGTAGCGCTCCAAGTGACCGGTCAGTGATCCGCCATCTTGTCGGGCTTGATAGAGGAGGTGAGCGTGTTGGGACGTGCCATGGTGAGTGAGTTTGCCCGCGGCATCTTTGGCATACACGCCGACGACCGTTCCTTCGAGCGTCTCGGATTCTAGTTCGTAAGGCTTCTGCGAGGATGGGAGCGTCTCTTCCATCATCCGTGCCCGCACGGGGCAGGCTCCATTGATGACATGCAGTTTCACGTGGGTGCATGGGCCGTTGATGACGAAGACGAAGGGTTCGGACGAATCAAGACCGCGTTCACTGGCTTGATTGGCGATGAACGTGTCGATGACATCTGGTGAAATCGGCTCATTGATAGGGATTTCCGTCCAAGACGCCACGGTTTGACCAACAAAGAGCGTGGCTTCCACGTCCGCCGCCGCTGCCTCGTTTGGGACACCGTTCGCATCTACTTTTGTGACGAAGGCTTTGGAATCGACGATGGTGATCTCCCCGGCGAGACCGGAGACCGCCCCAACGCCGAAGAAATGCGGTTGTTGAATGAGGTCTGCGACGGCGACTCGGGGACCATGCTTTTGATTGCCGATTGTCTCGTGCATGGATCCGTGTTCCACCAGTTGCGCGACAGCTGCCGTCATGAGGATGAAGAGTGGGAGGGCGAGAGCTTTCATAAGTGTGTCAGTCACCCTTCATCTGATTCCCATGCAGTAAAGAAGACGGCTAGAGGAAGCAGCCCTGGTCATGTGCGTGTGTCGAGGCAAACGCAATGGAGAAGAATCCTGATGGTCCATTTATGATTTGTTAGACTAGTTGGAAGGTGGTTGCGCGCGGAGCCAGCGGAGTGTGGGATAGTCCTCCAGTCGGTAAGGCTTGCCGAGTTCATGGATTCGCTGATCGCAGCGTGCGCGCATGCTGGTGAGCATGTTGGCATAGGCTGGATCGTGGGCGAAGTTGGCGCGCTGTCCCGGGTCGGCTTCGAGGTCGTGGAGGAATTCATAAACGGGGCTTTGCTGGAAATAGCGTGCGTAGATGTAGCGGCGACCACGGATGCCTTCCCATTTGGGAATCGAGGCATTGTCCATCAGGTGCTCGTGAAAGGTATCCCTTCGCCAATGATCAGGCGTCTTGCCCTCGGCGAGCCCGTTGAGGCGCGCCCCAGCATAGTGGATCGGCGTCGGGACCCCTGCATACTCTAACATCGTGGCGGGAAGGTCGATGTTAAGCACGGGGAGATCCACGGTGGCCTCTTCTTGAGGGTGACGCGGATCGTGAATGATGAGGGGAACGAGAAGGGATTCCTCGTAGTGAGACCATTTCCCTGCAAAGCCGCGTGAACCCTTGTAGTAGCCATTATCGCCCGTGAAGATGACCACCGTATTGCTCGCCAGGCCTAACTGATCGAGCTTCTCTAACACCCTTCCTACCACGTGATCGAGACCGGAGATCATGCGATAGTAGGCCTTCACGTTGCGCTGGTATTTCTCCGGGGTGTCCCAGCGCCAGAACCAGCGATCCCGATTCATGGATTCTCGAAGAAAGCGCGGCTGACTGGTGAAAGCTTCCGGATCGGCGTGCCGCGGCTCTGGGATGGTGACATCGTCATAGAGACCATCCATCGCTTTGGGCCAGGGGAAATGATCATTCTTGTCGCTGTCTTCAGCGTGAGCGGCATTGAAGCTGATGGATAGACAGAATGGCTGTGTGTTGCCGGTTTCCTCAAGGAAAGTGATTGCGCGATCGCCAGTGATCTCTGTCAGGTGACGCTCGGTACCGTCGGCTTGCTTCTTGAAATAGGGATTGCGATTGAGAGGAACGAAAGAGTCAAACATTTCTGCTTGAGCGCCTTTCATCACATTGACGCCGAATTTGCCGACAAAGCCTGTCCGATAGCCAGCACGCCGTAGCACCGCCGGGTAGCTGTCCTCCGTGTGGCGAGCAGCGATAGGTGGCGTGCCGAAGGTGAACTTGTGCGTGCGTTCGTGTAGTCCTGTGAGGATCGAGGCGCGACTAGCCGCACAGATCGACGTCGTCACACTCGCATTCGTGAAGCGCGTGCCTTTGGCCGCGAGCTTGTCGAGGTGAGGCGTCTTGAGAATGGGATGCCCAGCGCACCCTAGGAAGTCGGCCCGGTGATCATCGGAAAGAATGAAGAGGATATTTGGTCGGGTATCGTTTGCTCCTAACAGAGAGCTTATTGTCGTCAGGAGAATAAGAGTGGCAAAGAAGACGGAAGGCGATCGGCGCATGGAGACAGTCTCCGTGAAGGCTGGCAGCTCTGCAAGCTCATCGACGCCCCCCCCGCTCCCCTCAAGAGGCGTCTCGGCCAGGAGGAACGTGCATTTCCAACACATCCGCCACTTGCCGTTGGGCATCGGCAGCGCGTGCCACCGCTTGTTTCGCGAAATGTGCCTGGAGCCGGAATCCCTCTTTCTGCCCGGAAATGGCGGGTCCATACGTGCCTTCACCGTCCAAGTGCCACGCTTGAACATTGTCCTTGAACTGGCAACGCAAGATGTCTAGCAACATCGCACGACAAGAAGAGTCTTCCACGGGCACCATCAGTTCAATGCGCTTGTCCAAGTTGCGAGTCATCCAGTCTGCGCTCGAGAGAAAGACCTGCTTCTCTCCGCCGTGATGAAAGGCAAAGAGTCGAGCGTGCTCCAGGTAGCGGTCGATAAGGCTATGCACCGTGATATTCTCACTCAACCCGCTGACTTGTGGACGCAGACAACAAATGCCGCGCACCATCAAGCGGATCTTCACGCCTTCATGGGAAGCATGATAGAGGGCATCAATGATCTCTCTATCCTGCAAGCTATTCACCTTGGCGAGGATCTCCGCTTTCTCACCCTGAGCGGCTTGATCGCATTCAAAGCGGATGAGGTCTAACAAGCGCTTCTTCATGTGCATGGGTGCCGGGAAAAGCTTGCGGAGCCCAAGCAATTGTGAACGACCGGTGACGCCATTGAAGAAATCCGCCGCATCACGTCCGTAATCCTGACGCGCGGTGAGATAACTCACATCCGTATAAAGTTTGGCAGTGGATTCGTTGTAGTTGCCCGTGCCGAAGTGTGCATACCGGCGCATCCGTCCCGCCTCGCGTCGTAGGACAAGCAGCGCCTTCGCGTGGCACTTGAGCCCTTTGAGCCCATAGACAATCTGAGCACCAGCGAGTTCCAATTCCTCAGCGCGTTCCAAGTTTCGTGCCTCGTCAAATCGCGCTTTCAGCTCTACCAAAACCACCACGTTCTTGCCGCGCTGGGCAGCGCGAATGAGCGCATTGATGATGCGGCTGCGCTCCGCCGTTCGGTAGAGAATCTGCTTGATGGCGACCACATCGGGATCCTCTGCCGCCTCCTCTACGAGGCGCACCACGGGCTCGAAACTGTCGTAAGGATGATGTAAGAGCAGGTCTTGATCATCAAGAAGGTCAAAGACGGATCGATCTTGCAGGGCCACGCAGGGCTGGGGCTCCCACGGGGGTTCTCGCAAGGCGTCGAAGCCATCGAGAAAAGCCACCGTCATCAGGCTGGAAAGGTCTAGCAGATTGGGCACCCGATACAGATCTGTCTTCGCAGTCTCTGTGAGGGTGAGCATGGTCTTGAGCAGCGCGCGCGGGGTGCCCTTGGGCACTTCCAGGCGAACGGTCTCACTGAACTTCCGAGCGGTGAGGACATCCTCCATGGCCTCAGTGAGATCGAATGCGTAGTCTTCCTGCACCGGGATGTCGCCGTTGCGAGTCAGGCGGAAGACGCCCGAGGCGTGCACGATTTCGTTAGGGAAAAGGTCGCTCCCGAACTCGCGGATGAGTTCCTCAATAAGGACAAATTGGAATCCCTCCGTCTTTGGCACGCGAATGAACCGTGGGACCCCCTTGGGGATGGGAACAACGACAGGACGGCGCTCAGTCCCCGCTTCATGAGGACCTGGACCCACGTCTAGCAGGATGCAAATCGTCCGGCCCGGGATGCGGAATCCTGAGGGCTGCTCTGGATCCACCGCCACGGGATTGAGCCACTCCGCGAGTTCATCGGTGAAATAGGTGTGGAGCAATTGACGAGCATCCTCAGGCACATCACTCATTTGCAAATGACGGATGCCATGAGCTGCCAGAGCGGGCTCTAACAGCGTGCCCCAAATCGTGTATTGATCATCATAATGAGAAGCCACCTGGGACTTGATTTGCCGCAATTGCTGCTTGGGAGTGAATCCCGCCAAATCGCGTGCCCGAGAACCTGCCTTGATCAGCGCGTGTAATCCCCCCACGCGCACCATAAAGAATTCATCCAAATTGGAGGCACTGATCGCCAGAAACTTGACCCGATCCAGCAGGGGAAGCGATTCCCGCTCAGCTTCCCAAAGAACCCGTTCGTTGAAGCGCAGCCAACTGAGTTCGCGATTGAAATAGGTGGGTTCCATGGATGACAATACTGTCACACCCAGGTCGTGCGTAGGGCAAGGGGATTACGGTGACAATGAGTAGCAAATGAGCCAATCTGCGATGCTGAATTCTTAGCATTTGGAGTTGCTTCAGTGAGGCCTATCGCGGAGTGTCACCCATGGAAGGTCCTTGTCTTCGTCTTCTCGCACTTGCTTTGTTAGGCATCCTCCTGGCCTCGTGCGCCAGCACGCCTCCAGTACCTGCGGCGCCTGTTGTCGATCCGCGAGTGCCTCTTTGGACGGTCGATGAGGCGCGCTATGCCGCCATGCCGGCGGGGGAGGGATCGATTGCTATTTCGTTAGGTGAACAAACCTTGCGCCTCTTGGACGGTTCTCAATATCCTGTCATTGTCACGGATTGCTCCACGGGGAAGTTGGAAAAGCCAACCCCCCGTGGGCGTTTCCGTATCCTGGAGAAGATCGTCGACAAGCGCTCCAATAAATACGGATCCTACGTCGATGCCCAATCGGGTGCCGTGGTGGCAGCGAGGAGTTGGGAAGTGGCGAAACCGCCGGGGACCCAATTCTTAGGAGCCGCGATGCCTTATTGGATGCGGCTCACGTGGACAGGAGTCGGTATCCACGTGGGGGGCTTCCAGCGGGGACAACCAAGCAGCATGGGGTGTATTCGGTTGCCTGCTGAGGTGCAGCCTCTCATTTATGCCAAGTCCATTGTGGGGATGCCTGTGATGATCGAATGACCACTCAGCGAAGAGGTTGTGCTTGCTTCCGCGGTTGACCGCGTCATGCTCTGGTCGGTGAAGATGGGAGGTGCTCTCACTATCTTGAGCGTCTGGCTCGTCGGCGTGCTCTTTCTTACGGGGAATTCTCGGGGAATGGAGATGGACATTGCGTTCACCGCCGGGGCACCGCGTAGTGCCGGACCGATGCCTGTGACGGTGGATCTCCAGGGGGAGGAAGCCATCGAGAAGGGTATACTCGATATCCAATTGTTTGAGGAGTCTGCCAGGCTCCTGCATTATCGGACGGATCCGATGGTCGTCACGAAGGATCCGCGGACGCTTCGGCTGCTATTGCCACCGATCGTGCCCCCTGAAGGCGATCAAGTGGAGTTCCGCTTGCGTTTCGAAGGGGAGACCCGCCACTACGAGCGGCGCGATATCTATGTGTCGGTGCCCGCAAAGTATCAACGCTACGCAGTCCGCGCGTTCGTGATGGATGCAGCTGAAGATCCGCCTCCTGCGGTCGTGGATGTGTTGACGCAAGGGCGATTAGAAGTGCTCATGGATCTGGATCGGTTCCGTCCGCGCCGGGTCTTTACCTGGCAAGCACGCCTAGATCCTGACAATCTTCCCGCTACACCTCTACGGCTCTGTGGCTATGATATGGTGGTGATCGCGGGGGCAGGTTTGGCGCGTGTGACAGAGTCACAATGGCAGGCCTTGGAGACCTGGGTGCGTGCTGGAGGGAGTTTGCTGGTCTTTGCGAATCCTAACATTCCGCTGCCAGCGAGTGGTCCGTTCCCAGACTTTCTCGATCGGATCGCCGAGCGCTCCAAGGCTGCCCCGGAGGGAGTCTTTCAGCCCGTTTCTCCGGATCTCACCGTTCGTGGCTGGATCGCTGACTTGGGGCGGGTTGCTCGTGTCGATGGCGTTGGACCGGCCACGGATGTGGAGAGCCCGGGGTGGCGGCGCCTCTTCTGTTTCCTTTGGAAGGTCCGTGACCTAGAGACCGTGGACCGAGCGGTCATCGCTCAGAGCCAGCGTGAGCCAAGCGCCGATGATCCGATGGTCACGCGAGTGGTTCAATTGGGTTCGCACAATTCTCTACGGTCGGCCCTTCTCCACGATCTCATGCCGAAAGAGATCCGGTTGCTTTCGGTGAAGCAACTTGCCTATCTCATGGCGGGGTTTCTCCTCGTGATTGGACCGTTAGAATTCTGGTGGTGGCGGCGTTCGCGTTACCGATGGCTGACCTGGGTCTCCTTCCCGTTGATTGTCTTGGCCACCGCCGCCGTCTCCTTTGGCGCAGGGTCCAAACTCATGGGTGACGATGTTATCAATACCCTGACATTGATTGATATGGGGCATGACGGGACGCCCGTGCGAAGCGTTGCGTTGCGCTTGCAGTTCGGTCGAGGCGACGAGGCGCGCCAACTTGACTACGATAACGCCTTGGTTAGTGGCGTGCCAAGCCATCTCTCTCAGCCTTGGATGGCCTTAGAGCAGATCCGTGAGAATTCACCCACCTACCGTGGTCGCTATCCAGAGCAGTTCTCCGTCACCCGTGCACTCACGCAGTGGAAGCCAGTCGTGGATCACCAACTGACGCTGGCTCCTCAGATCGCGCTTCCCGAGAACATCGCCTCCTTTGATTGGGCCCACTATCATCGTCTCATGGTTGCCGGTGTGAGATCGCGCAAAGAGATTCTGCAACAGGTGTTGGCGGAGACGGGTGCGGATGGGGTGCATTGTCACTGGGGTGCTGATGCCCACGATCATAGCACCGCAGGAGCCATGGGCGGATTCCTTAAGCATAGCTTCAGCTGGTATCAGTCGCATCCAAGTCGCGCGATCGAAAGCCTTTCGGTGGGGTTTGCAATCGGACACCATACCCAAACTTGGCTGCCCTTTCCCCAGCCTGTTTCTCCATTGGGGGACTGGAGCTTGACGGACTGGCCACTCGTGGACCATCAACAATGGCTACTTATTTGGAAAGAGGGCTCAGAACGTCGCATTGCTCGTTTCTCGCTACCGATCTTTAACTAACAAACCGCTCATGGCTATCGTCGACGTTCAGAATCTTCATGTTTGGTATGGGAAAACCCATGCCGTCCGTGACTTGTCCTTTCAGATTCCCAAGGGAGAAATCTTTGGCTTCATCGGTCCCAACGGCGCTGGTAAGACGAGTACTTTCAAAGTGTTAGCCACTCTCTTGAAACCCCATCCTTCCACGGGAGCGGTCACCATCGCCGATGTGGACGTTCAACGAGAGCCCCATCGTATCCGGCGTCTCATCGGCTATGCCCCCGATTTCTTCGGCGTCTATGATGACCTGACCGTGCGTGAGTATCTCCATTTCTTCGCGGCAGCCTATCGCTTAGACGCGAAAACGCGGGTTGCGACTGTGCGGGATGTGTTAGCGCTCACCGATCTTAGCGAGAAGATCGATGCGCCGGTGGATGGCCTCTCACGCGGCATGAAACAACGCTTGGGCATCGCTCGCTTACTCTTGCATGATCCTCAATTGCTCATCCTTGATGAACCGGCAAGCGGGCTCGATCCGCGCGCCCGCATCGAGATGCGGGAACTCTTGAAAGAGTTACAGGCGATGGGAAAAACCATCCTTATCTCCAGTCATATTCTCCACGAACTCGCGCAATTGTGCACGCGCATTGGGATCCTTGAGGCAGGCGAGTGGGTCGCGGAAGGGTCCTTGGAAGAGATCTTTCAAACGCTGGAACTTCAGCGCGTGGTGCACCTGCAAGTCGCCAATGATGATGAGCGGTTGCTAGAGAAGATCCGCGCGCTTCCCGCCGTCGCGAAGGTGGTGGAAGATCCTGATCGCTGGTCCGTTCATGTGAACGAATCCCTCACCACCATGGAAGACCTGCACGACGCCATCTATCAACAAGGGGCCCGCATTCAAATGTTCCAACCCCAGGCCATGGACATGGAAACCGTCTTTATGAAACTCACTGAAGGCAAGAACGCTTGAGGCGATCACGATTCGGGGGCGTCGGTGCGAAAGTGATAGCGTTTGTCTCGCACTGTGACGTCCGGTGGGCGTTTCGTCTTCTCGAAGAGATCGTAGCCCTCCTTGAGATTCTGCCAGAACGCCGCCCATTCTTTCTCCTTCGCGTTGAGCTTTGCCAAGCGCTCAGCCTTCATGCGAAAGGGAAAGCAGTGCACGCGAAAGAAACGTTGACCCTGGCGTAGGGCAGCTTCAGCTAGGGTGTAGATCTCCTCGATCTTGGCGTCCGTCATCGCATAGCACCCGATGGAGACCCAACTGCCGTGAATCATGAGATAGCTTCCCGTGCGATCATGCGCGCGGTCATAGGCATTTGGATAGCCCAAATTGAAAGACAAATGATAGGAACTGCTAGGGTTCATCATGCTCGGTGGCACGAAATAGAATCCCTCTGGTGCCTGGCGATCGCCTTCTTTCAACTTGGGCCCCAATGTTCCCGAGTAGTTGGCGATGGGATAGGTCTTGAAGAGTTTGAATGGGCCGGCGGCGCTTTCCACCCAGAGCTCCAATTCGCGCGATTCCTTGAAGACCCGCATGTAGACGGGCGCGCCGAATCGCAGCCCCTTCGCTTCAAGGGCCTTCTTCAAACCAGGCGTCACGCGGGTGACCACCTCACGCGAACGCGCCGATCGTGGCGGGTCTTTAGCCTGACAATGCCACACAAGCGCGGCGGCGAGAACTACGAATAAGACCAAGGCGACTTTCATCGCTGGATCAAGGTCTGGACTTCTAGCGGAGTGACGTGCTTCCGCTGAGCATCGAGCACGATGAGCACCAGCCAACCGGGTGTGCCACCAGCGCGCTTGAGCGCGTCTACGAGTCGAGCTTGTTCGCTGATCAGGCGCTGGCCATTTCCGGAGTCCCACGTTTCCAAGGCAGTGAGGCATCCGTGAGAGGGTGTGTTGGGATAGAAGGGGTGCTCGCGCCAATGGTGAGGATCTTTCGTGGTGCCGTGGGCAATGATCTCGAAACGCCCAGCCTGGCCGGCCCACCACGCTTCATAGATTGGCCAGTAGCCGTGCCAGGATTCGGGTAGCAACGCGCGATAGCGCTCGGATGTCCAGGTCTTGTCATATTCCCCAGGCAATCCTAAGACGATTGTAGGGGTCGGCCCGATGGCCGCGATACGTGAGCGTCCAAAGGAGCGGACTTCGAAGATGCCTTGAGGTGAATTGCCATTGGTGATGGTGCCAGGAAGATCGTTGACGGCTCGGGCGAGCTGCGCGACCGAGAGGATCTTGTGGTGAGTGTCTCTAACAAAGGTGCCGTCCGGCTTGCGGACGACGGCTCGCCCCTGATACGCACGATCAAGCCGCTGGAAGGAATAGATGACCGGGCGATGGTCAAAAGGTGCGTCTAACAGATCTCGTAGTGGCGGGCGTTCAGACAAGACGTCGCGGAGCGGTTGTTGTAGGGCCGCGTGGAGCGCTTCGAATCGCGGCTCCTGTGGCCATTCGGGAAAGCGGCGAGTGAGGATGGCCGAGAGGGCATGGCGGACGGCGTGGGCGTGATCCGCCTCTCGTAGGAGCCAGGACGCCGCCATGCAGAAGCGCCGGGGATCCGTTTCGCGATTGACCGCCGTCGTCATCTCGGCCGAGAACTGCGTGGGATACACGGCGTGAATGGTTTCGAATAGCAGGCGGCGAGTGTCATCGGGAAACTCATCTAGCTCTAACAAACGCTTGAGTGGAGCCACGCCATCAGGCTCTTGATAGGCCGTCCATTTCATCAGGTTGAGGACGCGTCGCCACTGCTTGGCATGCGCCGTATCCGTGGGCAGCTGCAGCCCTTGGGTGATCTCGGCGATGGCCGCTTGGCGAGCAGCCGTGCGGTTCACGTCGCGCGTTCTTGGGAAGATGATAGGATTTGAGGCTTCTTGCAGAGGAGGGGAAATTACCTGCGCCAAGAGCGCGAGCAGCAGAAGGGCGAGGAGGACACCCGAGCCTGTCTTGAGAAGGTCGGCATTCATGTGTGAATGTGATGAGCGGAACGCTATTCTTGGATGCGATCAACCGCTCGCGACGCCGCGGCTCGTAGGTTCTCATCCAGGCTCGCGTCCAATGAAAGGCTACGGATCCGGTCTTCATTGCGATGAGAGGGATTCCAAAGTTCGACTAGCAGAATCTTGGCCGCCGTGCTGAGATCGGGGAAATCATCCGCATAGAGCGCACGTGCATCGGTCACTTCAAGGAGCCCCAGGAGCTTGGGCGCGATCGGTAAAAGGGCATCCTCACGGCTAGAGAGTGCTTGGCGACACAAGGGGAGGCGCTGGTCGGGATCGTGCTTGGCCCATTCATAAATGGCGGTGAAGCGGATCGAGGGCGTGGGGGCCTTGATCGCCAATCGGCGCAAGGCGGCGAGACCAGCCGTTTGATCCGTGTCACGGCCGGAAAGAGCTTTCACCGCCGCTTGGATGAGGGAACGCTGGCGCAGGGCTTCGTAGCGCGGTCCGAGTGATAGTCCTGACAATGCGTCAAGCGCTGCTTTGCCCCCGATCTGGCCCAGAGCGCGTATCGCGCTTTCACGAATGCCCGGCTCCTGAATGCCGCGCGCGATGGAGCCAATGGCAGCCACGGCTTTCTGATCTTGTCTGCGGCCGAGAGTGACCATGATTTGACCCTTCAAGGCGTTCTCCACGATCGGAAGCGCGTCACGTAACGTAGGATTGATGTCAGGAGACATCTTCTCTTGCAAGGCGAGGCAGGCTTCGCCGGAGAGGCGCTGGTCGCGGATGACGGAAAGGAGGGTATTGATCCCGTCGCGCCCAGCCACGTAACGAAGCCCGCGGCAGGCGAGAATCTTGGCATCCATCGAGGAGTCCCGAGCGATGAGGAGATTGATCAATGCCCGCTCGGCATCATCACGTTCCCGTTGCAATGGATTTCGAATCTTCTCATCCATCGCATCCCAGGCCGAGCGGTCGCGCCCGAACTCGTAGCGTTGGAGCCTGACAAAGTCGCTTTGAGAAACGGCGACAGATGGCCAGGCGAGCAATGCCATGGCAAAGAGGTGAGGCAAACGAGGTGGCTTCATGAGTTCATCAGTCCATCAGTCGGTGAGCATCCAAGGGTACCGGTAGGCGGGCTCTAACCATTCGGCGAGATTGGGATCTTCTTTGACCTGTTCTTTCTCCGGGATCCAGGACACCTCGCGTCCCCCTAACAAGGATAACATGCCGAGATGACCGATCGAGCTGGCCCGTTGCGCACTCTCACAGGTGCTGATGGGCGAGCGGCGTGTCCTGACAGCCGCGAAGAAATCCTCCCAGTGATCCCGACCATGCGCCGAGAACCGTGCCACTGCCCAGTCGTCCACCCCTTCTGTTTGCAGGAGGCTCGGAGAGCTGGCCCGCAATTGAGTGGGACTGACATAAAGCCATCCATCATCCCCGTGCCAACGAATGCCGGGTGCGAGTGAACTGCTCGCACGCAAGACCATGTCATTGGCGAAGGTCGCTTCCACCGTGTAGTTCGTCGGCACATTGTAGAGGGGATGGTCGGCGAAGGTGCCGCTCGCTTGGATCTGCCTGGGCCCGCCGCTCTCCAGACCGAGAGACCAGAGGGCGATGTCGCCATAAAGGCTGATCCATGAAAGGAGATGGCCGCCACCAAAGGAGCGATGCCAGCGCCAGTTCTGATGCACTCGCCCCGGGTGGTAGGGCACCCATGCCGCAGGCCCTAGCCACATTTCGTAATCCAATCCCAACGCATCAAGGAAGAATCCGCGCTTGGAATCACCCGTGAGATCCAGATACCCCCCATACGTCCCAATTTCTACCGTCCGCGTCACGCCCAAGCGCCCGCTTGCCACCAGGCTGCAAGCGCGCTGGAAAAGCGGATGGGAACGCAAATGATTCCCCGTTTGCCAGACGCGGCCATTGCGGGCCACCGCATGGCAGAGCGCGCGGCCTTCCACCACCGAATGTGCAAGAGGCGTTTCACCGTAGACATCAAGACCGGCCTCTAGGCAGGCGATCCCAATCAAGGCATGCCAGTGGTTTGGCACCGCGATGACCGCGACATCGACGCCTCCCGCAGCGAGCAATTCTCGGAAATCACCGTAGATCTTCGCCGCCTGATCGCCGTATTGCTGGTCCACACGTAGCTTCGCCGTCTGGCGATGCCGCTCATCCACATCGGCAATGGCCACGATCCGCACATCGGGGCGCTCCAGGAGCGTATTCAGGTGGGTCATCCCCCGCTCTCCAACGCCGATCAAAGCCACCTGCAGGCGGTCAAGGGCACTCACCGCGCGGACCGGCGGGATTCCCGCCCAGGCCAGCCCAGCATAGGTGGCCCCGCGTAAGAGTTGACGTCGTGTGAGAGAATCCGAGCGCATGATATCTGTGAGGCCTGAACCATGGGCGATGCTCGGAGGCATTTCAAGAGCGCCTCCTGCCTTGAACGCGAGAGGGCGACTCGACACCCTCAATTTGGAAAGGAAAGAGCCGCCTCCGGTGCGATGGGCACCTGCGAGACGGCTCAGGAGGGATGTGCTTGGATGTGCCCAAAGATAAAGCGTGGATCGCTTTGTTTGCCAAGAGAAATTTAAAGTTTCACGCACTTTTCTTTAGGGGAAACTCGGAGAGCCTCCAATTCGACACGAAAGTGAAGAGTTGTTCGCGGATTTGTTGGAGCAGTTCGAAATGGGCAGCCCTAGGAAGCCTGCGCGCGAGTTTGCATTGCTATCAAGACAAGAGCTGGCGATGCTCCTCTCATGAACCGTCGTCAACTTGCCGCTATTGGATTGGGTTTGCTCGGGTATGCGTTGCCGTCAGGGGGCACCGAGGAGCACGTGCTGACCGTCTACCAGGCCCTGGCGACATCTCCAGAGATCGCGATCCAACCCGTGAGCTACCTCACTCGATTCGGCGCCGAGGAGGAAACGACCCTTCAGGCCCTGAGCTGGCCCTCCGCGCTGACGAATCCAGAAGGCGATCAAGCCGTCCCAACCGATCTCAACTGGGCCAGCATTCTCGGGGTCACCTTTGTGCTGGAGTACCGGGACATGGGCTGGCGTTTGGACATGGATCTCACTCAGATGAAGGCCATTCCCCCCTTCGCCAAGGAACGCCTCGCCATGGATTGGGGCAGGGCGGAGGTCTTGGAACGCCTTCTGAACGCTGCGGAACGCAATTTGCAGTCCGTAGGGCTGTTTGACTGCCCGGTAAATGTCATTGGGGAGAAAGCCCACCATGATTTGAAAGCGTTCAAGCCGCCCCTGGTGCTCAACCCGATCGCGGACGCCTGGGGCCCATGGACCTTCAAAGCCTTGCGAAGGACCTATCCCGACGGAGACTTGCACGCGCTCGCGGCAAAGAGCCTCCTCGACGAGGACGCCCTTCACACCATCTTCCTCATTCTCTGCGGCGAAACGCACACAGAAGAGGCGGAGAAAGAGAAAGCCCAGTTGGTGGGGCAACTCCTCGGTCGTCTGGGAGATGCTCGCTTCGCCGCCGTGCTGAAGGAGGCCGAAACGCAGGTGCAGGAGGAAATTCTCGCCACCCTAAAAGGCGCGCCGGCGCCGGGGCGGGGGGAGGACGGAGGCAGCCTGCGGGTTTGGTTTCCGAGAACGTTCGGGATTGAGATCAAACGGTGACTCCACCGGAGATGCCACCACAGGCGCACTCGGTAATCGCCGCGCCCGGTAGCACTGGGCCGTCACCCGACCCATGGCGGCACTCGGATCCCGAGGGGTCACTCGCTGACGCGTCCGAGCGCTCAATGATCCTGATCCCATGGCGGTCGCCCACACAAGGGTGCACATCACCCCGACCACAGGATACTCAAATGGCGCCGACCAGAAGCCCAGCCACGCCACACCAGCACATCCAGCCAACGACCACCAAGCCAGAACAGGGCGTGGGAGAGTCGTGCCTCGGCGAAGGCTATTGAAGCCGTAAGCCACCAGCGTCATGCCCAACAGTACAGTGCCAAGATACCCATAGTTCAGGAGAAAACGCTGGGGCTCCGCTGGCGAGCGAACTCCTGGCGCTGCTTGGCCAAACCATGGGTGGGCCTGCACCAGGTGCCAAAGCCCCGTAGGATTCTGTGAAGGAGAGGGAGAAGGCGCACCGCGCGAAGCCACATAGGCGCTGGCAAGGCTGAGCCCCGTGGCCACGGCTCCTATGAAGATCGCATTCCCGTGCCGACGACCGAGCTGCTTCAAATGACGGCGAATCAGAAATCCCGTGCCCACCGCAAAGAATCCAGCCGCCGCCATGGCCGTGGTAGGCGTCGCCAGCAGCGGCAACGATAGGGGCACCAAAGCCAAGCCATAAAACGCGGCCAGCGAGGAGCCTTCCTCCAACGCTCCAATGATCATCCCGATGCCCAGTGCCAAAAGCAGGATCGCTATCGCCGCGAGATCCGCTTGCTGTCCCAAAACCTGAAGAACAAATCCCAGTGAGAACGCTCCCGTCTCGGGAGTCACCTGAGAAAAGACACGAGCCAAACACGCCACCACCACAAACCCAATGCCCAGCACCCAAGCATCCAGCAACACCCGGTGATAAGTCGCCCTATCCCGGATCGTGAGATGCAACGCAATCGCAAACGCCGCCAACCCACCCACCGAACTCAGCGCACTCAGGCCCGCCAGCCCCTCATGCGGCACCCGAAAGAGCACGCCCACCAGGAAGAAGGCTATCAGCGGAAACAGCGGCCACAGCCGTCTCCAATCAGGAGCGCGAGAGCCCGACCCAAAGTGCGCCACCGCAAGGAACCCGAACGCCAAGGCAGTCACCGCCAAAGGCGCGCTCCGCGATTCCAAAGCCTCCGCCACCATGGCAAGCAGCAGAACCCCCAAAGCCCCCAACACCGGCACCAGACGAGCCATCTCCCCAGACCCCGGCAACGACCGGTTCACCTGGCCACTCTGCCACGACTGCACCAGGCGCTGTTCGGAATCACTCATGGGAACAAGGAAATATCCTCAAAGAAATGGTATTTATTAAAATTCCACATCCGTCAACAAAGAGTTTCCAAGCCCACTGATACCAAAGCCCCCAAAGCATCGCCCCCGGGCACCCAACTCTCCAGCTGCGCTCTGCCGCTCCCGACAAAGAATGCCAATCTCCCCAACTCCGAGCGGTATTTGAAGAATGTGCAGAAATAGTGAAACGCCGTGGCCCATCTTTTCGAAGAGGAGAGTGAAAGCCCCTATGAAGCCCCACCATCAACAACCTTCTCCTCGACTGAAAGCCGCACGCACGATTGCGGTCACGCTACTGATTTCCCTGTTGCCCGTTGGATTGGTGCAGGCAGACACGGTTGGCGGCGCGGCCATCGTGGTGACCACGTTGACAGATGAGGACGATGGCCTCCTCGGGGGGAGCTCGGGAGTCTCCCTCCGCGAAGCGGTGAAATACGCTTCGCCCGGAGCAGACATCACCATCGCGGGCGGCATCGGGCGTTCGATGAACCTGACCTTAGGTGCGCTCAGAATCGAGCAAGACCTGACCATTGATGCCTCGAGTCTCTCCAAACCGCTTTGGATCGATGCCAATGGCGGGCCTCGAGTCTTCGATATCATCAGCGGGACCTGTGTGGTCCTTCGCCACCTGATCATCAGCGGTGGGGATGCTGGAGCGACCAATGGCGGCGGCATCTACACCGATGGCGAGCTCACCTTGGAGGACTGCACGGTGCGCGATAACACCGCGAATTGCGCTGGCGGAATCACCAATGGGGGCAATCTCACGCTCATTCGGTCCACCTTGTTTGGAAACACCGCGACGGATGTGGGCGGCGCGATCTGTAATGGTAACGTCCTCACGATTCGTCAATGCACGTTTAGTGGTAATCATAGTGTCAACCGCGCGGGCGCCATCGCCAACTGGGGGCCGCTCGACATTCAGCATGCAACGATTGCGAACAACACCGCGGTGAATTTCGAAGGCGGCATCGCAAAGTACGCAGGCACTCTAACCATGGGTTACACCATCGTGGCAGGCAATCACGCTTCGTCTACTCCGAATCTCCTTGGGGCCATCGACACTCCCACAGGACCCAATGTGACCAGTGGGGATCCCTTGCTCGCACCGCTGGACACCCACGGCGGCATCACCAGCACCATGCCCCCGCTGCGCTATTCTCCGGCCATCAATCCTGCGACGGACTCCGGCGTGACGACCGATCAACGTGGCTTCGCCCGCAGCGGCACGCCTGACATTGGCGCTGCGGAATACGGCCCGGTTGTTCAAGTGATTAGTATCAATGATAGCGGCCCAGGAAGTTTGCGCCATACCGTGGCCATTGCGGCAGCGCAGGGTGGTGTGGTAGAGATTGCACCTCAGTTGGGTGGGCAAACCGTGACGCTAACAAGTGGGCCTATCGCATTCTCTGGTAAAGAGTCGCTCCTGGTGGACGCATCGGGCTTCTCTAACGGTTTCACGGTGAGCGGCGATGACCAATTTGGCGTCTTTACCATTGCTGAAGATTCTAGCGCTATTCTTCATGGATTCACGATCACGGAAGGGCATGCGGCGAGCGGCGGCGGGATCTACAACGCGGGCCAACTCCACCTCATCGGGTCTACCGTCTGCGGCAATCGAGCCGCAGACGGCGCTTTCAGTGGAGGCTCAGGAGGCGGGATCATGAACTTGAATGACATGACAATCACCGCCTCGACCGTCAGTGACAATCAGTCAGGAGAGGGCCCAGATAGTGAAGGCGGCCCATTGGGTGGCTCTGGGGCGGGGATCATGAGTCTTGGCAGGCTGGTCGTGGACCGCTCGACGATCGTCAACAACGTCTGCGCACCCGGTGGTCTTGCAGGTGGCCTCTACAAATTCTTTGAAGGCAGCCTAACGGTGACCCATTCGACAATCACGGGAAACCAGTCTTCCGAGGGTGGGGGTGTCTTTAGCACCGGGGACTTCATTCTTCGCCACTCGATCCTAACCTTTAACCTAGCACCTTCTTTCTCTAACATTGCAGGATTCTTCAACTCGGAAGGCACAAACAATGTGACGGATGACGATCCTATCTTGGCTCCGTTGGGGAACTATGGCGGCCCAACGGAGACGATGCCGCCTCTTTCGGGTTCGCCTAGCATTGATCAAGGCATCGGTTCTCAGGAGTCGATCGACCAGCGCGGCTTCAGTCGTGACGGTGTGCCAGATCTCGGTGCGGTGGAGTATAAGCCCTTATCGATGTCGGGCGTTGTCTGGGAAGATTTGGATGCCGATGGTGTGCGCATGGCAAACGATGCCGTCATCGCCGGTGCCCAGATCTTGCTCTTCAATGCGGAAGGAACGTCGCTGATTGCTTCGGTCATGTCGGCGGCGGATGGTAGTTACTCTGTGAGTGAAGCGGATGGCCTCATTCCCGGAGAACAGATCATGGCGCTGAATCTTCCGGCGCTCGACGCCGATGTTCTTTGGACGGCGACGTTGCGGGATGCCGGTTCTGACGAAAGCACCGATAGCGATCTCCTACCCTGTGATCTCACGGCAGGGCGGTGCCTGCTTGAGACCATCCAGGTGCCTGCTGGATTTCTCCAATTTGACGCAGGCCTCGCTCGACAGGATCTGGATCGTGGTAGCATCACCGGCCAGCTCTGGCACGATGTGAATGACGACAGCTTCAGGATTGACGAGCCAGGCTTTGGCAACGGGGCGGTGGAGCTGCTTGCTGGCGACACCGGTGATCGGGTGGCGATGACATCCACCGACCCTGCGGGAAACTATCAATTTCTAAATCTACTGCCCGGAAACTATCAGGTTCGTTTCCTACTCCCTCCCGGAATGGACCACTTCACAGGCATCGCGGGTGACAGTGAGGTGTCTTTCTACGGCTATTCCTTGATTCATCCGGTCGCTCCTGGGGGGGCTGTTAGTGTGAGTGCGGGCGTGACGGATCAACCGCCCGTCCTTGCTCAGCAGCCCGCGAACGACACCGCCTTGCGCACCGCGCCGGAGACGGCTCAGGGCCTGCGACTGCATCGAGACGCCGCCACAGGAGAAACGACCTTGCGCTGGACGATCTTACCACTGATGCGCAATTCCGATGGGAAGAACTTCTTCCCAAGGCAATGGGTCGAAACGAGCCGCGACCTTGTTCATTGGGAACACACTGGCATTGTCCTTTCTGCCACGACCAGTGGGCAGGCTCGCGAAGAGCGGGTTCCTGTTCAGCTCGATCCATCGCAGCCCACCTTTCTACGCATCCGCGTTGCCTCACCTACAGATCCTACATTCGACTAATAAACTGACAGACCATCACCATGAAAACCAACTATCATTCAAGTCTCCTAACGCTTGTCATTGCCTTTGTTCTTTCCTGCTTTGCTCACCAGGCTTCTGGTGCCTTAGACATCTTCCTTAAGATTGAAGGACCTGAAATCGAGGGTGAATCCACGGATGCCACGCATACGAAAGAGATTGAGGTGTTGGCGTGGAGTTGGGGAGCTTCACAGTCAGGCTCGACGCATCTGGGAGGAGGCGGTGGCGGCGGCAAGGCAAACTTCCAAGATATCAGTATCACCAAGTGGCTCGATAAGTCTTCCGTGACATTACTAAAGGTGTTGACGGAGGGTGCTCACATTGACAAAGCGACCCTGACCGTCCGCAAGCCTGGTGGTGCGAATGTTCTCGTCATGGTGATGGAGAATATCATTGTTAGTAGTTTGTCTACTGGGGGCAGTGGCGGGGAAGATCGTCTGACGGAGAATGTGACCCTAAACTTCTCGAAGTTCACCATCACCTACTTCCCTGAGGATGATTCGACTGATCCTACGTTCAAATGGGACATCGCTGAGAACGAAACCTTCTAGGATACCTAACCGAACACGATGTCCACGATGATCTGCTGCATACGGCTCGCCTTGATCTGGGTGGTGGCACTGACCGCCACCACAGCCCAGGCAGAGACGCGCTTCTGGGTAAAGATCGAGGGGGAGGCCACTGCTGGCGAGGCCGACACGAAAGAGCGCGATGGATGGATAGAGGGACTTGCCTGGAGTTGGGGCGGTAGTCAATCCGGCACCACCCATTTCGGTAGTGGTGGAGGAGCGGGTAAGGCTGCTATCCAAGACCTCTCCTTTGTCAAATACACGGATCGGACAACACCTGCCCTCATGCGTGGGCTCGTGACCGGGCAGGTCTTTCCCACCGTCTGGCTCGATGCGGAAGTCGGCGAGCATATCGTCGAGCGCTACGCGATGCGCAATGCTAGGGTGACTTCCCACAGTCTGGGAGGCTCAGGCGGTGAGGATCGTTTCACGGAGAATATCTCGTTCTCGTTTACCAAGATTGAGCGTGGCTACTTGCTGCGCGATCCAAGTGGAAGGAAACCTGTTTTCCAAGGGAGCACGAGTTACGATCTTCAAAAGAACAAGACGGAAACCTCTGGCAAATTGCCCGTGCTTGAAGACAAAGACCGCGATGGCACTGACAATATTGCAGACGTCGATCAAGACAACAACGGCCGGGAAGATCAATTGGAGGGCATGCCCATTCCTCCCACGCCCAGCCTGGCCGGGATCACTGGGTTCGCTTGGCTTGATCTCGATGCCAATGGCGTGCGTGATGCTGTGGAGCCTCCTGCCATTCAGACACGAGCAGAACTTTATGCGGCGGGAAATGCCACGCCCATTCAGTCCCACACGGTGAGCGAACAGACGGGAAGTTACGCCTTCCTTGAACTGCCCCCTGGCGACTATCAAGTGCGCTTCATTCCCGATGTGGGCTTCCAGTTCGGCCCACAACAGGCGGATAGCAGTCCCGATCCAAGCACGGGATTCAGCATGGCCACGACGATCGCCGCAGGGAACAATGTCAGTCTTAATGCAGCCATCTTGTCCGATGGGGATGCCTACTCGGCCTTCACGTTCGATGGCTTTGATGACCCTGACGAAACGCTTATCCTGAGCGGCGAAAGTGCGTTCATCGACGATGCTGGGAGCAGCACACCGATTCTCCAGCTCACTCCCAACTTTCCACAACGCCGAGGCAGTGCCTTCACGGACGATACCGTGGTGGCTTCTTCCTTCTCCACGCATTTCCAGTTCCGCATGCGCGGCTTCTTTCTTCAAGGAGACGGCTTCGCTTTCGTGGTCAATGATTACAATGGATCGGATCACGAAGACCCGCGCCTTCTTGGCAGTGGCGGTTCGCAACTCGGCTATGGTGGCATTCCTAACAGCTTCGCCGTGGAGTTCGATACCCTTGCAAACGGCTCGCCTGACCCGAACGGCATTCACGTAGGCATCCTGGAGAACGGCGTCACAGACAATGATGCTGCGGCTACCATGACAACTACAAGCTTTGGCCGAATCAATGATGGTACGCTTTGGAATGCTTGGATCGATTACGACGGCACAGATCTTGAGGTCTACGTGAGCGCATCGCCTAGCAAACCCGCCACACCGCTCGTTTCCAAAGCCATCGACTACACCCAACATCTCACCACACGCAAGGCCCGTGTTGGCTTCACCGCCGCCACGTTCTCCGCCACACAGGCGCACGAAATTCTCTACTGGAGCTACCAGGGCGGGCAAGACAACGCGCTCCGCATCGATGGCACAACTTCGCAGGCCGAACTCGATGCCGTGGTGAAAGCGCCAGGGAACCTGGAGATCGAGAATGACACCCGTCCCATCATCGCGATGGCCAATTTGGAGACGGTCTGTGGCGATCTTATCATTCGCAACAACGGAAACCTCCAGACGATCAACCTCCCCAACCTTATCGAAGTTGTCGGCGATGTGATCATCGAAGGTAATCATTCTCTTGATCAAGTGGAGCTGCCCAAGCTCCGCAAGGTCACTGGCAATGTGCGTATCGCGACACAGGCTGCAGTCACGACAGATCTAGCAAACGTGCAGAGCGAGGACCTTGCTATCGTTGGTGTGGCGCTCCAGACGGTCACTGGAACGACCGGTTTTGGTGAGACCAAGGTCGAGATCGATGATGAAGCCGCCAACATGGCCCTGACCATTCCCGAGGGTGCCTTCACCGTTCCGGAGGTCTTTGAGGTCCAGCAACTCGATCCCGCTGGTCTGCAGGAGTTCGAAGCAAGCGCCTTTGGCGCCGGCGGAACACCCCTGAACCTCGCCCCTGTCCTTGGCTTCGAGTACAGCTTTGCCGGCGGCGGGCTCACCTTAAACCGCGAAGTGGAAGTGCGCTTTGAGATCGACTTGGGGGAACTGTCGCTGGAACAACGTGACGATCTCCTCACCGCCTTCGATAGTGGCATGCTCACCGTCTTCGGTTCGCGAGGCGAAGATGATCCGATCGAAGTCTTTGCGGTCTGCAACACGCTCGCCTTCGGCGTCTGGGAGAATTGCGCCCAAGGCCGCGCTCTCGATGCCAGTGGCAATGTGGTCTCAAGCGAACTCGCCAGTGTGCTAGAATTCACGGTCTTTGCCCGCCATTTCTCTACCTATGGCGTGACGATCATTGATGAGGTTGAGGTGCTCCAATCCACTCTCGATGCAGCCGCGCAGAAAGTTTGGGATAGCCTTACACTAGCGCCTACATTATCCGAAGATGGCTTCGATGCACTCATCGATCCCATAGAGACACGCACACTGACATGGACCTCACAGGGCATCGCTACGACTGTTGATGCCCTCCAACTGCATCCCACCTACAGCGTGGAGTTCAGCACAGACCTCACGACCTGGACGCCAATCGATGACGCGATCATTCCCCAGGCCTTCCAGACTGATGCCGAGGATGCGCGTTCCATCACCGTGCCGGTAGAAGACAGCGGTCGTGAACGGACGTTCTTCCGGGTCGTCATGGCAGCACCTTAGCCAGCTCGCATGCCTCCCCGCCAGTCCCCTAACACTGGAGCGAGCCGGCACATAGCTACTCGTGTTGCAAAGCAACAGCGTGCCAGAGAAATGACGGTGGGGAAGCTAGTAATGAAATAGTCCTAACATCAACGTAGCATGCCCGGCACGCATGCAGCACCGCCCCCGCCACCGTTGCCTGAGGATAGCGCTTCGGCGATGCCCTTGAAACAGTCGTCAATCGTTTCCCCGAGTTCCAAGCCGTTCTCGATGGCCCGTTCGGCCACCTGCTTGACCACTTCACCGTATTCGGCTGCCACACTGTTGCCCGTAGGGTCCTTCTGGCTGATCGGATTGTTGGCTGCGTAGCGGTAGAGGTTGAGATCACCTCCCTCGAAGCCGATGGGATCTTCGGAGAGGAAGCGGCCAATGTTAGGGTCCATCCAGCGTGCGCGGTTGTAGTAGAAGCCGGTCGCTTCATCAAACAAACGCCCTGCGAAGCGCAAGTCGCCGGCGTCTCCCGCAGCGGTTTCGGTCAGTGCCACGGTTTGCCCAAAGGCGTCGTAGTCAATGGTAGCGATTTGGTTGCCAGAGATGTCGGTCACGGAACGCACAGATCCTAGGTGATCGGTGTGCAACCAGCGCAAGCCTTTGCCTTCGCGCCACTCCGCGATGAATTGGTCGGCGTTGTCTCCTGGCACATAGTAGAAGATCCGTGAGGGCTCCGCGCCAGCACCGGTGAATTCGCAAAGGGGCATGTCGTCCCTACCATAGAGCGTCCATGCGGTGGTGCCGCCGTCCTCGGTTCGGCCGATCATGAGATCGCGGTAGTCGTAATGATAGACAACCGTCTTCGTGGCGGATGCTCCGATGCTGGGGCGAAGCACGACTTTGGTGAGCCGATTGCGGTGGTCCCAGGCGAGGTCCATGATTTCACCAGTGCCCTTGTCCCGTCGCTGGGTGAGGTTGCCTTCGAGATCGTATTCGTATTCATGAGTGGTGGTTTCGGACAGGCGATTGCCGGTGCTGGTGATGTCGCCGCTCAAGGCACGATTACCGTTGAGATCATAGGCATAGCTTTCGTTGGCACGGGTCGAATTGGTCACATTGGTGACTTGGCCGTGACTGTCATAGCCATAACTCGCAAGATTAGCCCCGTCATCAGCCGTGGCCAAACCTCGTCGAGCGTTGCGTGTCAATGTGAGGGTGCCGCGAGAAACGTAGGGAGTTCCGGTCCCATCCTTGTGTGTGATGACCAGAGGAAGGCCATCAAGATCCACGTCAACAGTCGTCGTGCCCACCAGGTTGTCATTGGTGATGGTGGTGAACTCATCATAGCGGGTGTAGACGCGCGATTGACTACTATAGTTGCGATGGATGTCGAATCGGGCATCTTGATCGCTTCCGGGTGCGTTGAGTTGCACGATCCCGACATTGCCCGAGTGGTCCCGAGTATAGCGATACAAGTCAGTGGCACCGAGGCGCACTCGTCTGACCTGATCGAGGTCTTCGTAAACGTAGTGGATTGATCGTTGAGCCCCTTCTGGAAACGTCATGTGGAAGGTGGTGATCTCTGGGGTGGCCACACGAGAGAAACTGTATTCCAGGTCGCCATCCGTGACGCTACTGAGTACTTGATTGCGACTGTATTCAAAGGTCATTTCGTGAATGACCGCGTCATCGCTGGGATCGTGCCAACGCTCGGTCGTCATCCGATTCTGGTCGTCGTAGACAAAGGTGCGCTTGCGACCATTCCGATCGATCGTGGAAAGGCGATTGCCTGAAAGATCGTAAGTGTGCGTTGTCATGTTTCCGTTAGGATCAGTTTCTGTCACCACTTTGTTTCCAGCGTTGTAGCTTGTCGTTGTGGTATTGCCGGTTGGGTCCGTTACGGAGGTGCGGTTGTCGTCGGCGTCATAGCCGTAAACCGCTGTCGCGGTGCCGATGGTTTCCTGCGTGAGGTTGCCGCGGCTATCGAAGGTGTGATCGGTGACCAGGCCAGCGGGATCAGTGATAGTCTTCACCTTGTCTGCCAAGTAGGTCACTTGGGTCTCGTTGCCAAAGGCGTCTTCACGCGTGGTCAGACGATGCTTGGCATCGTAGCTGAAGGTTGTCGTGCCGCCATCAGGCATGGCGAGCGAAGCGATGAGACCGCTGGAGTGGTAGGTGGCGGCAATGGTGGTGCCATCAAATAAAGTGATAGCGTTCAGCTGTTCAAATGGATCATTGCTGTAGTCGTAGAACCATTCTCTCCCAGTGGCATCCATGTAGGTAGCCGTTTGGCCTGCATTGTTGTGAGTGAAATACCGTTTCACCGTGTTGCTGAATTTCCGCTCTATCAGTTTCCCAACTTCGCTGTAAGTCATTTCCTCCGTTCTCAGTGAGGGAAACGTGTGCAAGGTCACCTGGTTCGCCTCATTGTAGGTCATTTCTGTTGCGCGCCCACTTGGGGGCTGGATCTTGGTCTGGTTGCCTCGGGTGTCGTAAGTGTAAGTGGTGACATGGCCCTTGGCATCGGTCACAGACGTCTCCAAATCGGGGTTCGTTGGGTCTTCATAGGCGCGCATGATGACGCCGCCATTGGGAAGCTCCTCCTGGAGGAGGTTGCCGCGCGCGTCGTAGCGCAGGGTGGTCACGTTTCCCCGATAGTCACTGACAGAGCCGCTGAATCCGTTCAGATCCCAGGTCTGTTCGCTTCGATTGCCGTTCTCATCGATGATGGCGGCCAGACGGCCTTCGGCGTCGTACTCATAGCGCACCCCTTTACGCCCGAGGGGATCGGTGATCTCTTTGAGGTAGTGTGCGGGATCGTCGTAATAGCGGAAGGTGGTGGTTGTCGACGTTGGATCTGTCACACTGACAAGGTCCCCATTGGCGTCGTAGCCATACTGCCAGGAAGCGCCATCGGGCGAGTTGATGGTCGTGATGCGGCCAAGGGTGTCGCGCGTGAAGGTCACTTCGGCACCGGAACTGTGCCGGATGCCGGTTTCTGAGAAGAGCAGTTGGTTTCCAGCTTCATCGGTCACTCCTAGGAGACCTTCTGTTTCATGATAGGCATACTCGGTCCCATCCTTGGTCGTGAGGATGAATTCGTCAGGATTGTAGGGAAAGCCGATGAAGAAGAGCGTGGCTTCGCCAAGCGAGTTTTGAGAGAGGAAGCCTTGGTCACGCTCCGGGACCTCCAGGGTTTCATAGACGCCGGGATCCGGTGTGAAGACCGCGCGAAAGGACGTGCCAAGATAGCTAAGCTGCGCAGCTTCCAGACCGAAGGTGAAGCCGATACGTTGTCCCGAGGGGCTATTGAGATAGATGCGTGTTCCGACTTTGTAACCATTGGAAGAGAACGCGGCACCATTGTCGGGTTCGGTTTCGTTCAGCTGCGGGTTGGCGTAGCCGAGACTCCAGCCATGGCCGAAGTCACCCACAACGTCTGTGTCAAAACTATCATAGGTGCGCTTGATCTCGATGGGTAGACCCGCAAGAGCCACGGTGAGATCGGTGAAATCCTGGCGCAAACGTCCAAGCTTCACGTTCCCCTCCACATTCACCAACACCGCATCGGTCCATCCGAGGCCGATGTCGTTCCACACCGTGACACGAATGACATACGCGTTGTTCTTGAGTAGGGTCGCGTCCAGGCTGGCCAAGACAGTATCAGGATCGGGAAGGGCCGTGCTCTCCGCGAGGCGTGTGTAAGCGCTAGGATTAGCATCGAGCTGGTTGAGGTCAACCTCGCTGGCCAGAGCGTAATCGACATACCATTCGTGAATGTCGTGACTGGAGGTGATCGTTCCAACGATGTCCGTGAGATAGGTGATGTTTTCTCCGAAGGTAGGCGAGGCAATGCTGATCGAGGGATAAAGAGCCTCCGTGGAAACGCGTAGGCCGAAGGCATGCCCGGCGTGCGCGGTCAATCCACTTTCATCTGTGGCGCTGACGCGAATGAAGTATACTCCATCTGCCAAGGTATCGCCAGGCAACGTGGCCAAGCTCGCATTCACCACCACCTCATTCCCCTGACCAAGCAACACGTAATCTGGATCATCTGCACTCAGGTCGTAAGGATCGATCGCGTCCACGAGTGCATAATGCACCTCCCAGCTCACAAGATCTCCGTCGGTGATGGTGCCCACGACTGCCGTGTCACCATCGATCACGACTCCCGATCCTGGTGTCTCGATCTGGATCTGCGGCGCGTTAGCTGCACGTTCACTCAAGCTCGGCGCGTTGGGGCTAGAAGGGATGGTTCCGTCTGCATTTCTCACGGCCAATGTCAGGGTGCTCTCACCCGTCTGGCCAGCGGCATCCGTGGCGGTGGCCGTGAGAATTAATTGCCCAGGCCATGCCGCCGTGACCATGGCGTTGCCATCGGCGTCGAGACTGACATGGGCGCCATTGGCTGTGAGAGAAAGCGAGGCCACGCCAAAGTCATCGGTTCCGCTGACTTGGAGGGGCACCAAGTCACCAGCTTTGGGATCTGAGTGATCCGCTGAAGTCGAGATGAAGGCCTTGGGTGGCAGATCACGGCCCATGCGCCCGAAGTCCACGTCTGTCACGGCTTCGCCTTCATCAACCGTCACCACGTGGTAGTCCGTTTCCTGTGGCACGTAGTTGATGGCCTCGAAACCGGTCAGATCAAGACCGGGAAGGGAGCCACCATTGTTCAGTGATTTCACACGAATGTAAGAGATGGGAAAGTCGATCCCGAACCGCTCTAAATCGAAGCCCACGGGGCCGCCTTCATCGGCCGCTGCGAGAAAGACCATCTCAGAGGACTTCTTCCCCACCGATACCTCGAACCGTTCGCCTTTGAAATTGTTTGCGGAGGTCACCACCTGGAAGTCGTTTCCAGGCCCGTCGATGATCTGTTCGTCATCGAACCGTACGGTGACCGTCGAGTCTTTCGAGAGGGCTAGCACTTCAGTGGTGTTGTAGAGGCCTATGGGAGGAATGTCTCCCCGATTGCCAATCGGCTTCAGAAGGATGTTAGGGTCAACAGCCTCTGGCTCTTTGCCCAGGACCACGAACGGGGGCTCCCAGCTGGCGGTGGCATTGAACCCGTAGGGAAAGGGAAAGGCACCTTCACCCGAATGATCGAAACTCTCGATCGCATCCGGTAAGCCATCCGGCGTCGCCGGTATTCCACCGGGAACGGTCTGGATCCAACCCAAGGGCAATTCTTGCATCACACGATAGGTCCCTGGGCTGACATCAGTGAACGTGTAGTGCCCATCGCTCCCGGCCGCGGTGAATGGCTCGTTCTCCCCACGCACTCCGTTGTCATCGAGATCGAGAAAGATCACGGTTCCGAGGGCCGGGTCCTCTCCCCCCAGATTGCCGTCACCATCCTCATCGATGAGTGCCTGACCGGCGATGCTGCCAGCGGTGAAGTTGGGAACTAGAGGATCCGTGCCTTTGAATAGCACTTCTTCACCATCGCCAAAGCCATCGCCGTCTGTGTCAGGCAAGAGATGATTGGTGCCTAACAAAGCGCCTTCTTCAATATCACTGAGCCCGTCGCGATCACTATCCATGGGTGGATGCGCTAACACTCTGACAAATTGGCGGTCCTCGTTGAGATCAAACGGTAGAGTTGATTCGAAGAACTCACCGGTGCCATAGAAGGCTTCGCCAAGTGGCTGCCAGTCAACGAGATCCATGCTCCACTCAAACTGATACGCGGCGCCCGCACGGCTCTGCCATTCGAAGAAGGCCGCGCGATCCGGCGTCGACTCCGCACCAAAGTCCAGAAACGAAGCCCCATCGGTTGGGTCCGTGCCTGCGGCGTATTCCTGGCGCGTGGTCTGTCCATCGCCATCCAGATCGAGATCCCAATCCGCTGTGGTGAGCCCATAGTGGGACAGCCAGAACGGCGTCGCCGCGTTGCTAGCGCTAGCATCGATTGCCTCATCGGCTGGAAAGAGGAAGCGCATCATCCCACCGAGCCGGATTCGGTAGTCCTCCGGCGACGAGCCTGAAACATCGGCAAAGCCGCGGCGTAGATCCCTCTCGATCACCATACGGTCACTGTGCTTTGTCACCAGGCTTCGACGCGTGTCGTTGACCTGACCGAAGTCTTTCGTGCCGCTGTCGATATAGAGTCGTATCGAACGGTTCGTCTCCGTGGAAAGAGCGCTCTCCAGGTTAGGAAGCAACTCGGGCTGGATGGCTCCGATCTTGCCAAAGTAATGATGGTGATCCCAGCCCAAATAAAGTGCTAGATTGGCTCCCAGCTCGTAGCCGACAAAGGCGGTGTTCGATGCACCTCGCAACACACGATAGCGATTCTGTATTTCTGGCAGAAACTCCAGCTTGAGAAAGTCGGCAAACGTTTCCGCGGTGCCAGGCTGATTCAACACGGTATCGCCCAACGCAGCGCATTCGGTCAGAGCGCTTCTCGAAAGCAGATCGATGCCGACGATGATCACCTCATGTGTCTGGCCCGTTGCCATCAAATCTGAAAGGATCATTCCGTTAGGATCAAGCGCTGGCTCAGGAGCGTGCGCGAAGCCCAGGACATTTGGATCATCCTCGAACAAGGCCTGCCCGAAAGCCACGCAAACCAAGGGGTAGTAGCGATCGGTGTGCTCGTCGTAGCCACGAGGCAAGAGCACGCGGAAAGGGCGTTCCTCTCCCAAGATCGCCGATGTCACTGTTGGCAAATCGTTCGGGTCATCATCACGACGAGGCGGAGAAACCGTGGCGTTAGGTTCGTAAAGAAAGAGTGCTTCGTTCTGAACATAGAGCGTTTCGCCCGTGCTCGTGTAGACGGGGTCATCCTCAGGCGCGCCGCCCAGCGCGGCTGGTTCGCGAGAGGTGTCCGCGCCATCGGTGAAGAAGAATGCAATGGCCTTGTTCGCCTCGCCGATACCAGTTGCTGTAAACCAGCCATCGGTTTCGGAAAGGGTGACCGATTGCACCGCTCCCTCATCTTGATGCCAGTGCAGGACCGGATTCGCCAGAACCCCTCGATAGGCAATGGTCTTCGTCGCCGGGTCCAAGACGACCGTTGATGTGCTCGCCGACATTTCCGCTCCCAAGGGGGTGCCATTGCTAGGGCTGGCTGATTCAAAGCCGAAGATCCCACGCGAATAGAACTGGTAGGTGTAGTCCCGGTTGACCGGAAGCGAGACGTCGATTTCCCAGACATCTTCTGCGATCGCCTCCATGGTCACGGCCTGGGTCACATCGTTGTTGCCAAGTTCGGGTAGGTTCCCGAGAACGAAAGCTTTCTTGTTCGCTCCGATCGCGCCTTGGTAACGGAACGTGACCACCTCGTGCGTCTGAGCCCATAGGGCCAATGGAAGAAGCGAAACAAGGGCGAGAATGCCAGCGCGGGCGGTCATCGCGAGCTTTGGAAGGGTAGGGGATACGAATCTCATCCCCCTGGGAATCCCAATCTAGACGACGATCTTACAGGAAACTTCCGCAGCCGCCCAAATTTGGGCGCCAAACCACCCGATTGTCTTGAGAATATCCGCACGAGTTCGTCACGTGGGATGCGACATCCACAGCCGCAACCTTTGATTTCCTCACATCACGATAAGAATAGAAGCCAATTAGTTAAGGGACAGGGGCAATAATGGTAAAGCAGTTGTCGAAGCAACAGTAGCCGTTAATTCTGCCCCCGTCTTCTCTTTCGCAATTGTTCTAATCTAAACTAAGCAACTAACCAACAGTCACTGCTGAGTGTTGTGTCTGACTTGCGCTATCTGTTAGATTATGGCCGTTTGTTATTGTTGTGCGATTGCCGGCGCTCCCTGATTGTCCAGCCAATCGGTGTGTGCTCAGCGACGAGGATGCAGTGCTGGATCATCGAGATCGATGCGATAGAGTACCTGATTGTAATCGTACTTCGCGGTGGGCGTGGAGGTCTTGCTGAAGGTCTTGGTGTAGGTGCCTTCGAATAGGAGGATGTTGGGGGTTTCCGCAGTGAGGTGAGGGTGAAGGCGGGGATTGTAGAAGGTGTAGTGGTGGTGGCTGAGGACTTTCACGGCGTTGGCCCATGGCCCTATGGGCGTTGGCGCTTCTGCGTACCAGATCTCGCCGAGAGCAGAGGATTCTCCGAACTTTTGTGTGAAGATGGTCACCCAACAGTTGCGATGGCGACTCCAGGCGATGGATCCCCGGTGAGGTTCGATACGCTGGGATCCGTCTTGAGTGGGGACATGGGTTTGTGGCTCGAGGGATTTCCACTGATCGGGATCGGCCCAGTGGTCGAAGTCGGCGCGGCATTTCAGATGTGGGAAGGGATCTCCAAAGAGTGCCCAGGGAATGCCTTCGTCGTCTTTCCAAAGGGTGACATGGCCTTCGGGCAAATGCAGCGGTTTGTGAGGATCGGAGGCGGTTGGTTCCCATACATCACGGAGATGGTCGAACTGCTGAGTGGTCTCGTTCCACACGGCGAGGCCAGCACGGTAGGCTTCCAAGGGTGGGCGGATCTTTACATACGTGCCGACGAGGCGTGGGGTGCCTTCGGCATGAGGAAGGCTAACCAAACCACTGAGCCAGGTGGGACCATCCCCTTCCATTTGGCAAATCGATCGCACGTGTCCATGGTCATCCTGGAAATAATCAAGGGAGAGCTTGAGAGGTGGTTCGAATGATGTGAGGGCCTGTGGGTGAGTGGTGGCCCCTGTCATGTGGAAATGGCCCAGGGGATAGTGAGGCACGTTGGTGTCGCCCCAAGCCCAGAAGAGCTTGCCGTTGTGCAGCGCATTCTGAACACTATCACATCCCGTGATGCCTGATTCCGGCCAAGACCTTTCTTCGCCAAGTTGCTGACTTTCACTGAAGAGGCCTGCGCCCGTGAGTCGTCCAAGGCGTTTGGCGATTGCCGTGCGGGTGACCTGAATGGTTAGGCGGGCGCCGGGTTTGGGCGTGAGTCGTACCCCTCGGTTGCCAAAGCCGTCCGCAGCGACGGTGTAGCCGGGACTTTCCACTGCAAACCATGTTTCGCGTCCCATGAACTCGGGCAGATCGAAAGCGATCTTGCCAGCGTTGTCCGTGATGAAACGCGCGTTGCTGGTGGTCGTCAAGGTCACGAGGGGCACGGGCCACTCAGTGGTGCGGTCGATCACTCGGATCTCGCATCGTTCGCCGAGCGCAGAAGCCAGCAGGCTGCATGTACAGGTGATGAGGGAGAGGAATCGGTGGGCCATGGCGGTGGGAAATGTCCTTGATAACACAAGGGCTCGCGTTTCGTCCACTCCAGGGCAGAATACGGAGCTATGGAAGTCCTGATCTTTGCCCTGGGCGTCGCCGCAGGGGCGCTCCTTTGGTGGCTCACGAAGGGGCGTCGCACGGCGGAAGCCTTGCAGAAATGCGAAGCCGAATTGGTGGACCGGCAGGAGCGCCATCAGAGCCTCTTCGATCACGCGGTGGAGGGGATTGTGACGATGGGCGAAGACCGCGTGATCCGTTCGATCAATCCTGCGGGTTTGAAGATGTTTGGCTATGAAAAGCATGAGCTCGTCGGGCAGAATGTCAGAGTGTTGATGCCATCGCCGGACCGGGAAGCGCACGATGGGTATGTGCATGAATACCTCAAGACGGGTCACAAGAAGATCATCGGGATTGGCCGGGAAGTCTTGGGGATGCGCAAAGATGGCTCGACATTTCCGCTAGAGTTGTCCGTGGCGGAATCCCACTTGGCCAGTGGGCGCTCGTTCACCGGCATCCTTCGGGACGTGACCGAGCGCAAACGCGCGGAGGAGTCGCTGAGGCAGGTGAATGATCATTTGGAAGAGCTGGTGAAGGAACGGACCCGGGCTCTGGAAGAGGCGCAAGAGACGCTGGTAAGGAAAGAGCGCTTGGCCACTCTGGGTCAGCTGGCTGGAAGCGTGGCTCACGAAGTGCGGAATCCGTTAGGAATCGTGCGCAATGCCGCGTATTATTTGGAGAATACGGCGACGGATTTGGATGACGATGCACGCGAAAGCCATGCGGAGATTCGCAGAGGGCTAGCGCGGGCCGATCGTATCATCACCGAGTTGTTAGACTACGCGCGCGATCCAAAGACTCGCCATGCGGAGTTCTCGCTGGCAGAGGCCATTCGGCAAGGTCTGGACGGGCTCGCCGTTCCTAGGGAAGTGACCGTGCATGTGCCTTGTCCGGAACCGGATGAGCGCTGTCATGGTGATGTCGAGCAAGTGGGACAAATTCTGAATAACCTCCTGGTGAATGCCATTCAGGCCATGCCTGATGGGGGGATGGTTTCCATCGCCTGGGAGCCGACAGACGATGCCGTTACCGTGGTGGTGACGGATACGGGTGTGGGCATGACGGCGGAACAGCTGGAGAAGGTCTTCGAGCCACTCTTCACTACCAAGACGCGAGGGATTGGCCTGGGGCTGGCGCTGTCGCAACGCTACGCCGAATTGAATGGAGGACGCCTCACGGCGGAGAGCGTCCCCGGGAAAGGGGCCACTTTCCGATTCACGATTCCGCGGGCACCTACCACGGATTCCTTGCCAAGCACCGACGATTAGGGCTAACTCCCTGCCCAACACCGATGAAGATGATTTCCACCCACGGTCTCCAATGGCTCGTCGTCGATGACGAGCCCGATTTGGTGAGCAGTCTGCGGCGCATTCTCAAGGCCAAAGGCTTTCGCGTGGAGGGAGCGAATAGCGGCCTGGAAGCGGTCGAATGGGCACGGCGCCATGCGCCCGATGGCCTCATCATCGATCTTAAAATGCCCGGCATGAATGGCGTGGAAGCTGTGCGCGAGATTCGAGCCATGCTTCCCAAGGTTCACGTGATCTTCATGACAGGCTACTCGGAACTCACCGCCGAGGCCGAGGCCGAGAAACCTGTTTCCGTCTTGTCCAAGCCGGTCGATCCCGATCAGGTCTGCGCCCTCATCGAGCGGGTGCCTGGCTATCTTAACTAAGGGACAAAGAGGCGACTCGAATCCGTGATGAAGACCACCGTCTTGGTCGTCGATGACGAGGCCGACGTCCGATCTAGTCTCCGCCGTATTCTCAAGCTCGACGGCTACGAGGTTTCTGAAGCGGGTTCCGTGGGGGAAATGTTAGCTTTGGATAATCTCGAAGCCTATCACTGCATTATTCTGGATCGCAAATTGCCCGACGGCTCTGCGGACGAGGTCCTTCCCGCCTTGAAGGAGCGCACCCCGGACGCCGACATTCTCATCGTCACGGGCTACACCGATTTGCAGGGCACGCTTTCCGCACTTCGCCACGGGGCTGAGGATTACTTGATCAAACCGGTCGACCCGGATGACTTGCGCACCTCCATTCGACGCCTCACGCAATTGCGACGAATGCGCTCGGCTCTACAGGAAAGTGAAGCGCGGTATCGCGGGATGTTAGAGACCGTTCCCGTGGGCGTCCTCACCATGGATGCGGACGGTCGGGTGGAATCGGCCAACCCAGCCGTGGAGGCAATCACGGGCTACCGGCCAGAAGATCTCATCGGCGATGCGGCGAGTCGCCTCATCGCGCCCACTCACCAGGAACACTGGCAGGACCTTCTTGCCCAGGATAACTCGGGTGAGGCCCGCATCGGTCGGGAATTGATGGCCCGTCGGAAATCGGGTGATATCTATCCTGTCGCCGTCACTGTTGGGAAAGCGATGCTCCCTAACGGAACGCTGAACACCGTTATTCTTGAAGACATCACTGGCCGGAAGCAACTGGAGCGCGACGTCTTGCGCGCGTCAGAGGATGAGAAGCATCGCATCGCTCAAGACTTGCACGACGGACTCGCATCGCACCTCACGGGGGTGAGTTTGCTCTGTCAAATGCTCACGGAAGGTGACGAGGGGCCGCACACGGCGATGGCGAGGCAGATCAGTGACTTGATTGAGGAGGGGATCCACCAGGCGCGCACGGTGGCCCGCGGCCTTTACCCAGTGGAAGACCATGCCGAGGGCTTGATGGATGCGTTAGGGAAGTTTGCCGAGCGGATCCGGGCGGACCTCAAGCTGGATTGTCGCTTTGACTGTCCTGAACCGGTGCTCGTTGCGGACAATGGCGTCGCGACCCATCTCTATCGCATTGCTCAAGAAGCGACCAACAACGCCATTCGCCATGCGAATGCTAGTCAGATCGCCATTTCCTTGAAGCAAGATGGCGATCAGATTGTCCTACGCATCCGCGACAACGGTACCGGGATCCGCGATCAGCGCCCGAGTCAGGGGCAATCGAAGGGGATTGGTCTGCGGACCATGGCTTACCGCGCGGGCCTCTTGCGCGGCACCTTGGAAATTGCGCCCGCAGCCCCGGAAGGCACCGTGGTGCGCTGTGCGGCTCCCCTGCCGGGTGAGGGGCGATGAGTGAATCGTGGGCTTCGCAAGAATTGCACCCTGAGCGTCAAGACCTGCGTGGAGCTCAGGTGCGATCGTCGACAGAATAGCTTACTTACCATCCATTGATCGATGAGAGCACAGTTGTTCTTGTCTCCTAGCACCCCGATGGTGGACAGTAAGGCTGCCCTTGGGGTGTCCAGTATCAGGGAACCACTTATGAGTCATTCACCACACGAAAGAGAAGAAATCATCGCTACCATTGATCGCCTGGAGCAGGTTGCGCAATCCAGTCATGCGGAAACGAGTGAGCGTCAGGAATTGTTAGGGTTGCTGAGCACGCTTCGTCGAGAAGTGGATGATCATTTCGAGAAGGAAGGTCTCCCCGACACGTTCCACTCTATCCTGCAACAGGCCGAATCGGTCGCGTCCAAGCGGCTTGGCAACGAGGCCTCCGAGAAGGATGATATCGATCTCGACCTCTCCTGGAAAGAACTGCAAAGCTCTCTCGCACAGGGACTGGAAAGCTGGGAAGCCAAGCACCCCAAGCTCCACGCCACCTTCCTCAACCTATGCAGCCTCCTCTCGAAAGCAGGCATCTAGCAACCTTTCGTTCAACTCGCATTGCCATCATGACTAACATTCTTGTAGGAATCGACTTCACCAAAGCGGACGACAAAGTCCTTGAGCACGCCAAAGCGCTGGCTAAAGCCTTCTCTTGTCGCCTCCAACTCCTCCACCTCTCCCTGCCGGAACCCGAGTTCATGGGCTATCCTGATTTCGTCTATCCAGGGTTGCCGGATACGCGAGAAGAAACTCTCAAGGAAGAGAAGGCACGGCTCACCGCCCTTGTCGACGATCTCCGCAAGGAGTCCATTGAAGCGGAGGCCTACATGAAAGAAGCTCCCACGAGCACGGGCATCTTGGAATTCTCGGAAGAACACGACTCCAGTGTCATCGTGATTGGCACGCACAGTCGCAACATGCTTGAGCGGGCGTTGTTAGGCCAAACTGCGGACCGCATCATTCGGAAATCGCACGTTCCCGTCTTTGTGATCCCCACCAATACCCATTGATTCCCCTTCCATGAGCAGTGCTATCAGAATCGGGAGCCTGCTCCTGGGATGGACATGGATGGTCCAACTAGCCGGTGCTTGGGAGCCCCCTTCGCCGGATACCCTCTTGGCAGCCTACTTTGAAGACGAGGTAGCCGCATTGGAAGCTGCCTGTTTGGCTGAGATCGATTCCAAGGAGGCGTGGCTGGCGCAACGGGAACGCTACCGTGCGGAATTGTTAGAGATGTTGACGCTGGATCCGTTTCCAGAGAAGACGCCGCTGAATGCCAGGGTGACAGGGCACGTGGACCATGAAGGGGATGGTGACGCGTTCACGGTGGAGAACGTCGTCTTTGAATCTCTGCCACAATGTTATGTGACGGGGAATCTCTATCTTCCGGCGGACACGTCTGCACCTAGTCCAACCGTTCTCTACGTGTCTGGTCATGGGCCAGTGAAGGAGGATGGTGTGAGCTATGGCAATAAGGTGGCCTACCAGCGGCATGGCGCGTGGTTCGCTAGGCATGGCTACGTGTGTCTCGTGCTCGATACCGTCCAGCTAGGGGAAATCGAGGGGATCCACCACGGGACTTATCGCTATGGCATGTGGTGGTGGAATGCGCGGGGCTATTCCTCGGCTGGAATCGAAGCCTGGAATAGTGTGAGAGCGCTGGACTATCTGCAAACGCGTCCTGAGGTGGATCCAAAGCGCTTTGGCGTGACGGGACGATCGGGTGGCGGGGCTTATAGCTGGTGGCTTGCGGCCATTGATGAACGCGTTCGTGTGGCCGTTCCCGTGGCTGGCATCACCAGCCTGCGCAATCACGTGGTAGATGGCTGTGTGGAAGGGCACTGCGATTGCATGTATCCGGTGAATACCTATCGCTGGGATTTCCCGGCGGTGGCGGCGCTCGTGGCTCCACGCCCTCTGCTGATCTCGAATACGGATAAGGACAGCATCTTTCCGTTGGAGGGCGTCTTGGACGTGCACGCGAAGACGAGAAGCATTTACGCACTGCTGGATGCTGAGGCGCATTTGGGATTGCAGATTGCGGAGGGTCCTCACAAAGACACACAAGATCTCAGGGTCCACGCGTTCACTTGGTTTGAACGCTTTCTCAAGGGTGCCGATCCCCCGCCGCTGATTCGCAAACCAGCCGAAGCTTTTCTGACGCCTCAGCAATTGAAGGTCTTAGATACGATTCCAGAGGACGAGCGAACCTCGACCATCCATGAGAGCTTTGCCCACCAAGCTCCGGCACCTGATGTGCCCACCGATGAGGTGACGTGGCGACGCGCGCGCGATGGATGGATGACGGCGCTGCGAGAGAAGGTCTTTCGTGGGTGGCCCAAGGACGCTCGGGTGCCTGAACCTATCTTGCGCCAGGAGATCACGAAGGAGGTTCACACCTTTCGAGTGTACGATTTCGAGAGCCACTCCAATGGGCGCCTCCCGTTGTTGGTTGTGTCTCCTCGAGAGACCACAGTGTTAAGCGTGCAAGTCACGGTGCTGGATGACGATGCCTGGCAGGCATGGATGGCCCGGGCGCTCGCCGTGGATGAGGCACTGGTGCGCCCCTTTGCCCCCGAGTCGGCGTCTTGGCCAGAAAGGGATCCCGCCGGTGCAGCCGCTTGGTTTGCTCGCGAGGGCGTTGCCCATGTCTACCTGGCTGCACGAGGCATCGGACCTTCGGCGTGGTCGGGTGATGCCCGCGTGCAGGTGCATTTGCGACGACGGTTCATGTTGTTAGGACAGACAGTCGATGGCATGCGAGTCTTTGATCTTTGTCAGGGCATGCGAGCCGCGAGTTCGCTTTTCCCTCACGTTGAAGGGGGATGGTCGTTGATGGCAGATGGCACGATGGGGGTGAACGCTCTTTATGCCTCCCTTTTCCTGACGGAAATGCCATTTGCTCTTTCATTGACACGCCTGCCTGCTAGTCATCGTGAGGGTCCAGACTATTTGAATGTGATGCGCTTTCTTGATCTCCCCACCGCGCTGGCCATGGCGAAAGAATGGCGAGCCGTCCGTGTCGGCGAAAGTCCCGAAAGCCTTTCGTCCTTTGGTTCCCTTGTGGAGGCTCGGTTGGGTTGGAAACACTAATTTGAATGGACATGATGGTCATCCTCCGGAATCTCAGCCTAACTATTTGGGTCCTTGTAGTGTTCGGATGCCAACAACCCATGACCCCAACTCCGTCGACTGCTGATGAATCTGAGAAGCGCTCTGTGGATCCCAAGTCCCTCCCCGTGGAAGGCCTTGCCACGGTGGCTCAACCAGAGAGCTGGATGCTCACGGGTCGTGGCGGGCCGCCGATCGAGCGCGTGTATTTCCCTCCAGATGCGGGAACGGCGGATGGCATCAGCACCACCTATTTGCTGGATCATGCCGCGAGGCGATACTGGGTGGTTCAAAGTGGTGGCTATGCCGGGCGCATTCGGGTTCTCGGACCGGGAAGCATGGATCCGTAGTTTGGGATCGACCACGGAATGATCTTGTCGACCGCCTGAGGACTAGCGAAGATTGCCAGCATGTCTGGTCCCCGTTGTCGCGTCGGGGCTTCCTGGATGCTATTCCTTTGGGCCGCCCTTCACTTTCCCGTGGGGATGGCCCGGCGACAAGGGAGCCACGAGCGTCGATTTCCCCACCCCCGTGGACGGACAGGTTGAATCCCCTGGGAAAGGGGTCGCACTGGGAGGTCCGCCGTGCCAACGTCGCTCGCGTCTATGGGACCTCGGGAGAAATCCGGTGTTGCATGGACCTTTGGAGCCATTAGGATTTCCATTATCTTAACATTTAATTGATTATCATGTCTGAAAACCAGTCTGTGGAAGATTCGCCTTTGAGCGATGAGGAAGTGAAGAGCCTTGAGACCGTGAAGACGTCGACCGCGAAGATTCGATCGGAGTTGGGGAAGGTGATTGTGGGGCAGGCGGAGGTGATTGATCAGCTGGTGATGGCGATTTATTCGCGTGGTCACTGTCTTCTGGAGGGGGTTCCTGGATTGGCGAAGACGTTGATGGTGAGCACGTTGGCGAAGTCGATGAAGCTTGATTTCAGCCGTGTGCAGTTCACGCCGGATTTGATGCCGTCGGACATCACGGGAACGGAGGTGATTCAGGAGGATAAGGTGAGTGGTACCCGTGAGTTCCGTTTCATTCATGGCCCGATCTTTGCCAACATTGTGTTGGCGGATGAGATCAACCGGACGCCTCCGAAGACGCAGGCGGCGTTGTTGGAGGCGATGCAGGAGCGTCAGGTGACGGTGGGTGGCACGCGCCATGGCTTGCCGGATCCGTTCTTTGTCTTGGCGACGCAGAATCCGATTGAGCAGGAGGGGACGTACACGCTTCCGGAAGCGCAGCAGGACCGCTTCATGTTCAAGGTCTTTGTCGATTACCCGAATTATGAGGAGGAGTATCGGATCGCGGATCTGACCACGGCGGCGACGACGCCGGAGGTGGATGCGGTCTTGACCGGGGAAGAGATCCAGCGGGTGCAGCATTTGGTGCGGCGTGTGCCGGTGCCGCCTCATGTGATTCACTACGCGTTGCGCTTGGTGCGGGCGACGCGGGTTTCCGAAGCGGACGTGCCTGACTTTGTCCCCGAGTTGTTGAGTTGGGGGGCGGGTCCACGGGCGGTCCAATTTCTGATCCTGGGGGCCAAGGCCAAGGCGGTGATGGAAGGGCGTTCGTTTGCGACGGTGGATGATGTGAAATCGATCGCCAAGCCGGTCTTGCGTCATCGGATCATCACGACGTTCAACGCGGAGTCGAATAACATCACCCCTGATCATGTGGTGGCTCAATTGATCGAGAAGGTGCCCGATCGGCGGGAACAAGATGACGTGGCTCCCGAGTTGGCGCCGGCTTTCAATGCAGCCTAACATAGGTCTTCTCCGCGGCCTCTATCTTTCCCTTCTATGGCTGAGAGTTCTGCTAGTGACGCTTCCAAGTATTTGGATCCGAAGGTGCTTGAGAAGATCAAGCAGCTCGATGTGCGGGCGCGTCTCGTGGTGGAAGGGTTTATCACCGGTCAACACAAGAGCCCGTTCAGCGGGTTTGCGGTGGAATTTGCGGGACATCGCGAATACGCGCCTGGCGATGAGCTGAAGCATATCGATTGGAAGGTCTGGTCCAAGACGGATCGACTCTACATCAAGGAGTATGAGGAGGAGACCAACCTCAGCTGTACGATCATCGTCGATGCGAGCAAGTCGATGGGGTACGGCACGCCGAGCTGGACGAAGTTCGACTACGCGGCGACGGCAGCGGCGTCTCTCACGCACCTGCTCCAACGGCAGCAGGATGTGGTGGGGCTAGTGACCTTTGATACCAAGGTGACGCAGAACCTGCCGCCGAGTGGGCGTGCCATGCATCTCAAACGCATCGTGCATGAGTTAGAGCAGATGGAGCCGGATTCCCAGACGGATATTGGGAATGTCTTCCTGGAGCTCTCCAATCAGATTCGCAAGCGCGGCCTGGTCGTGCTGATCTCGGATCTCTTTGCGGATCTATCACAGTTGCAGGAATCGCTGCAGCAATTCCGGTTGCGCAAGCATGAGGTGGTGGTGATGCACGTGATGCATGACGATGAGTTGACTTTTCCCTTTGATTCACACACGCGCTTCCTGGGATTGGAAACGGATGACCAGGTCCATGCGGATCCGCGCGCGTTGCGGCGGACGTATTTGGAGATCGTGGAGACCTATCTCGGGCAGGTGCGCAAGTTGTGCGCGAGCATGGGGGTGGACTACACGTTGATGAATACCAAGGACAGTTTAGATGCGGTCTTGGCCAGTTACCTGGCATTCCGCCAGCGGCATGCGCGGGGGGCGCGGCAACGGTAGTTCCGATCGTATGGGCAACTTCTTTGTCAGTCCTCTTCTCTTCTGGGCAGGCCTCATCGGGATGGCCTTGCCGATCCTCATTCATTTGCTCAACAAGCGTCGCTTTCGGCGCGTGGACTGGGCAGCCATGGATTTCCTTCTTCAGGCGCAGAAGATCAACAAACGGCGGGTGAAACTGGAGGACTTCCTTCTTCTCCTGATGCGCTGTCTGATCATGGCTTTGTTAGGCATGTTGTTGGCGCGTCCTTTCCTCACCTTCGACGCTGGGGGTGGGCTCTTCAAGGCGGCGCGTCATGAACGCGTGATCTTGTTAGATGATTCCCTCAGCATGAATGCGAAGGTCGGCGGCACCACGCCCCTGACAGAGGCGGGCAAAGCGGTGACCAACTGGATCACGACACTCGCCTCCAACAATGCGGATGATTCGTTCACGCTTCTGTTAGCCTCGCGACCTGAGCGCGCGGTGTATCGGGATGAACCGTTGACCGAGGATGCGGTCAATCAGATCTTGGAGGATGTGAAGCAGTTGGAGGTGGCGGATGCGGCCTCTGATCTTGGCAAAGGGCTCACAGAGATCGAGGAAATGCTTGATCCGGCGAGTGATGGCGGTGCGGTGAATCGCATCATCTATGTGGTCAGTGATTTCCGGGCACGCGATTGGTCGCCTGCTTCGGAAAAGGAAACCTTTGCCAGCTTGAAGCGGATCGGGGACCGTGCGGCGGGCCTCTATCTTGTGGACGCAGGGGCAACGGCAGCGGGGGCGACGGATAACCTGGTCATTGACGAGATCGCCGCCCGCGACAAGGCCCTCATAGCGGGGGTGCCTTCTGAATTTGAAGTCACCGTGCGCAATCTAGGAACGAGCGCGGTGACGGATCTCGCGGTGCGCTTGACCGCTGGCGAGATGCTGCCGCTTGAGCGCACCATCGAACGGGTGGGCCCTGGAGAAACGGCGGGGGCGACCTTCACATTCACCTTTGCGCGCCCGGATGATTTGCAATGGTTAGAGCCCATCCGTTTGCAAGCGGAAGTGGTTCCCGAGGCGGGAGATGCCTTGGCGGATGACAACGTGCGCTATTTCCCCGCTCGGGTGAAGCCGGGTCTAGAGGTGTTACTCATCGATGGCGACCCATCCAGCCAATATGGCGAGAGCGAGACGTTCTTCATGCAGAAGGCACTCGCCCCCCGTGGACGGGCGCTTTCGGGTCTGAATCTCACGGTGATGGATGACTCCGAGTTGGAGACCTTGCCGCTGGGAGACTACGAAGTGATCTATCTCACGAATGTCTTTCGGCTGGAAGACACCGCCCGGGAACGCCTCGAAGCCTGGGTGGAAGATGGGGGTGGATTGGTGATGGTGCTAGGTGATGAGATTGATGAAGAATCCTATCAGAATGACCTTCATCGTGGTGGCGAAGGGCTCTTGCCGGTGACCTTGGCGGGCATCCGCGGCGACGAGGAGGCCGAGAGCTGGGCCGTGATCGATCCGGAGGACGTGACGCACCCCGTCTTGCGTCTCTTCGAAGGCGACGGCAGCCCGCTCTTGGAAGGGGTGAAGGTGTTTCAGTGGTGGGGCAGTGCGGTCCCTGAGAAGCCTGAAGAAGGGCAAGCGCCTGCCAACGTGCTGGCGTATCTGTCAGGTGAGGAGCGGGTGCCGCTCTTCATCGAGTCCACGCATGGGGCGGGGCGAGTGATGACCGTGACGACGTCGTTGGACCTTGATTGGGGCAATTGGCCTACGGAAGCGGCCAGCTATCTCATCGTCTTACAAGAGCTCACCCGCTACATGGCCCCGAAGCGCAGTGATCAGGGCGTGTTTCCTGTGGGTGGGGTGTTGACGCATGCGTTAGAATTGACCGAGTTCCGGCCGGACGGATCCGTTCTCACCCCTAATGGGAGCAACTTGCCGGTGCGGGCGTTGCCCAAAGCCGGAGGCGAACAATCGACGACCTGGGAGGTGCGCTTTGAAGACACCGCCAAGCGTGGTTTTTATGAAATGGAGCTGACCCCTACCGATGGCGATGAGCCGAGAGGCGTCCTCTTCGCGGCCAATGTGGACACGAGCGAGAGCGCGCTGGAGCGGGTGGATAGGCGGATCTTGGAGGAGGCCTTGGCCGACTCTCCGATCAAGATTCTCGCCGCGAATACCGCCCTCATGGAGTTGGGAGCGAACAAGGCGCGTTCGGAATATTGGCGATGGGCACTTTATGTGCTGCTCGCTTTCCTCTGTCTGGAATTACTCTATGGTTGGTGGTTGGGAGTGCACCGTTGAGTTGAGGCCATGAAATCACACGAGATCCAAAGTCGATGGAGAAACCGGATTGCCCAGGGCGTCCTTGTCGGTTGCGGTGTCCTGTCGCTCTCGTTGGGGCAGGCACAGGAGGAGGAAGATCTTCTTCCCATCGAAGGCGACAACGACGTCTTCGTCGAGCTGATCGAGGACCTGGATCCCGGCCTCTTACAGCAGTTAGAAGCCGCGCTCGGGGATGATCTCAACGTTGATTTCGACGTGGTGGAGGACGATCCCTTCGCGCCCTTTGGATTCAGTGGGCGCGTGCCCCAGCTCCAGTTGACGCCTGGCATGGTGAAGACCGATACCGATGCTGAGGCTTTGTTAGACCGCGCGGAAGCATTTGCCAAACAGGGGCGCTACGATTTGGCCAGCAAGCTCTGGCAACAAGCCATCGAGCAGAGCAGTGATGCGTTGCTCGAACGGCTCGACTGGCAGGACACGACGCGTTCAGGAAACATCTACCGGCAGTTGCGACCGATGTTAGGCGAGATCGAAGCTTCCATGGCGCGGACCATTCGCGAAGGCTTGGTCGACTACCGGCTCAAGATCGATGGTGATGCGCGGGCCTTGCTCGCGCGGGCGACGCCGGAAGAGCGTGAATCCGCTCTCGCTGAGGTGGTGCTGCGCTATTTCCTCAGTAGCGTCGGTGATGACGCGGCCTTTGAGTTGGGGTGTCTCAAGATGGAACGTGGCGAGTTTCTCCCTGCGAGCCGACTCTTTGCTAAGATCCTCGACGAGTATCCCGAGCCAAGTGTGGAGTTGGTTCCAGTGGAAATCCGCTTAGCAGGTTCGTTAGCTCGAGTGGGACAGTTTGATCAAGCGTTAGAAATGGTCGCCGGCATGCATGCCGACCACCCCGAGTATCGGCGCATCCTTGACCTCGTCCGTCAGGACATCGAAGCGGTGCGGGCCTCGCAAGGCAAGCGGCAGTTGAGTGCGGATGTTCTCACCACGCCAGCCAATGTTCAGCCAGCGCTCGCGCAGGCGGTCTTGCCCAAGGAACTGCCCATCCTGTGGCAGCAATCCTTTTCCCTCACCTTGCCAAAGGACTGGCCTGTGCTGCCGGAGTCTCCCCGCGATCCCTTGCCGCAGATTCAGCAGCAAATCCGCAACATGCGCAATGGCCAGGAACCCCCAAAGGCTCCGCGCTTGGAGGATCGTTGGCAGACCTTCTTCATGCCTGCTGGGCAAATGCTGGTCCAGGAAGGGCGCGTCTATTTTAAGACCGACGATCGGCTCGCCGTCTGTGACACCGGTTCAGGATCCTTGCAGTGGTTAGGATTTCGCAATCGGTTAGAGTTGGCGGAGTCTGTCCGGCTCCGAGCATCCGCCACGGTGCGCACCACGAGCACGCGGGTCGTTTCCACACCCAACACACCAGAGGAATTTCTCGTCTTTGGTGATCGGGTTCATCAATCCATGACCCTGGCGGGCGATGCTCTCTACGTGTTGCAAGGGGCTCCGCTCGATTTCAGTGACAATGAGAGAGGCTCGGCCGCCGTCCAACCGCGCGTGGTTGGGCGCCAGCAGTTAGGGCGGTTCAATCAGCAAGCGGCGGGGCGTTTCCGGGACAATCGCCTGGTGTGCTATGATGCCGTCACTGGGAAACTGCAGTGGTATCGCCGCGCGACCGAGCCGCTCGATCCGAATGCTCCCATGCTGCGCAAGGCAGGCTTCTCCCGGGCACCCTTGCCTTATGGCAATCTCCTCCTCGTCCCGGTGCATGAGAACACGGCGCTTTGGTTAGTGGGCCTCGATCGCAAGACCGGCGAGACTCGTTGGCGCACCTTTCTGTGCGATGAGCCGCCTAACCAATGTCATGGGCTATCCCCGGTGGCGCTGGCCATGGATGCAGGCGACGTTTATGTCGGTTCCGGTGCGGGCTTGCTCAGTTCCGTGGATGCCGTCTCGGGGCGTCTGAATTGGACGGTGCGCTATCCTCGCCAGCGGATTCGGCCGCCGTCCACCACCGGAAGAGCATTGCCGCACTACGGCTTGCCCTCAGCCCTGCTAGACGGCTGGCTGCAGGATCGGGTCTTTCCGCATGGAAATGAGATCGTGGTGGCCGGTTCTGACTTTCATTTCCTCTTCGCGGTCAATCGGCGCACGGGTAAGCTTGCTTGGGAATCCCCCCGCACGCCCTTCCGCTCGGACGACCCGAGCCGCTACGTCCTCGCAGCTCACGAAGGGCGTCTCTATGTCAGTGGCAGGCATCACGTGCGTTGTTACCAGACGCGTGGCGGTCGCTGGTTGTGGGAGACGCGTTTGCCAAGTGAATCGTTCGCCCGTGGAGCCTTCACGCCGGAGGCGATCTACATTCCGTTGGAATCGGGCGTGGCCCAGTTAGACCCGTCAACGGGTGCGCTCGTGGCCACCGGCGCGGTCGCGGTGCCACAGGAAGACGAGCCGGTCGGGAATCTCTTCACGGATGGCGAACGCCTCCTCGTGTATGGTCTCAAGAAAGTCTACGCGCTGGGCCTCTCTCACCCCACGGATGCGCTCAACTAACGGAATCGCCATTGCTATGTCTGACCTCATTCTCCCCCGACGCCAATTCCTTCAACGCGGTGCCCAACTGGTCACGGGGTCGTTGCTAGGCGCTGCTGGCGCGCAGGCAGCGGTCGATGACGGCGTGCGTGAATTGACCGCCGAGCAATTGATCGATGGGCCCACTCAGGCGGCGATCGATCGGGGCCTGCGGTTCCTCGCGGGGCGGCAGATCACGCGGGGCGCGGATCGAGGCGCCTTCGGCACGAGTGGTTATAATGGTAGTGTTGCCATCAGCGGTATCGCGGGCCTTGCCTTCATGAGTGAAGGCAGCACGCCGGGGATCGGGCGGTATGGGAAGCAGGTGGATCATTGCGTGCAGTTCCTCACCAAGAACACTTCCAAGACAGGTTACATTGCTAGAGCGGGTGGGCGTGGCGTGGGGAATATGTATGGGCACGGCTTTGCCATGCTCTTCATGACGCAAGCTTACGGCATGACGCGGCAGAAGGAACTGGGACAGAAGCTGCACACCGCGGTGAAGCTCACGCTCAGTGCGCAGAATCCCGAAGGCGGCTGGCGCTACCGGCCCGAGCCCACAGACGCGGATCTATCCGTGACGGTGTGTCAGGTCATGGCCCTCCGGGCCGCCCGGGATGCGGGGATCAATGTGCCAGATCCCGCTCGCGACAAGACGATCGCCTATGTGAAGAAGAGCCAGATTGATGATGGTGGTTTCCGCTACACTCTGCGTGGCGGGCACACGACGTTCGCGTTGACTGCGGCCGGCTTGGTGAGCCTCTTCAGTGCTGGGATCTACGACGGTCCACAGATCGAGAAGGGCCTGCGCTATCTGAAAGCGCAGAAGAATCGGGCGCAGGGGCATTATTTCTTCTACGGCCACTACTATGCGGTGCAGGCCATGTGGCACGCGGGTGGGCAGTGGTGGAATGACTGGTATCCGGACATTCGCGACATGCTTTTGAAACGCCAACAGGCCAATGGCTCCTGGAGTTCGCCATACAGTGAGGAATTCGGCACGGCCATGGCGTGCATTATCCTTCAAATGCCGAACGATCGCTTACCCATCTTTGCGCGCTGATGCTGGCTCAAACGACCATCTTGCGTTGGCTGGGGTTTGATGCCGAGCGCATTCCCGATGACACGCCCGTGGACTTCCAGTTCACTTACCTCCCGGAGTCATGGGGCGTCTTTGTCTTGCTCGGGGTCACGGCGGGGTTGCTAGTGTTGACGTATCGCCTCTATCAACGTGACAAAGCGGATGCCCCCGGTTGGGTGCGTGTGTTCTTGGCCACGCTGCGTGGGTTGACGCTCCTGCTCTTGATCACGATCTTGTTAGGCCCTGCGGTGAGCTACAACAAGGTGCGCACCATCCGCCCAGTGGTGCCCGTGCTTCGCGATGCGTCTGATTCCATGAATAAGGAAGACGTCTACGACGATGCCCGAGAGGCTGTGGGCGTGTCGAAGCTGACCGGGCGCAGCCTGGATAGCGTCAAGCAAACGCCTGTCTCGCGGACTGCCTTGGTGAATCAGTTAGCCGAATGGGAAGACGGCCGCTTTTACCAGGAGATCGAGAAGCGGGGACGCTTACGCCTCATCGATTTCTCCGATCGCGTCGTCGATGTGCCTACCGAGAAGGTGGAAGGCGATCCGGAGGATGCCGGAACCCGGATCCCTGAGTTGGAGGCACGCGGCACAGGAACGGACCTCGCTCGTGCGGTGGAGACGAGTTTGGCGGAGCGCTTGACCTCTGGCATTGTCATCCTCAGCGATGGGCAGCACAACGCGCAGTCGGATCTGCAGAGCGTTGCTGACGTGGCGGCCAACCATAAAGTCCCGCTCCTCATCATGGGTCTGGGTGATCCTGACAAGCCGACCAATTTGCAAGTAGCGGAGATCTACGCGGATCCCCAGGTGTGGAAGAATGACCCGTTCGAGGTTCAAGCCACGTTGCGCTCCCAGGGTTTGGAAGGCGAGACGGTGGAAGTCAGTCTGTTAGAAGTGGTGGCCTCGGAAGACCCTGATCTGCCGAGCGAAGACACGCTCCTGGAAAGCAAGCAGGTGACTTTGCCTGATGATGGCAGTCAGGTGCGGCTCAGTTTCACCCATTCACCTCCCGAGGATGGGCTGCGCTCTTACACGGTGCGTGCCACGCCGGTGGAGAACGAATCCAACGCCGAGGACAACCAACCCGCAGCGCCTGTTCGCGTGAAGGTGCTAGACGATCACGCGCGTGTCCTGCTCATTTCCGGCGGGCCGAGCTGGGAGTATCGCGCCTTGACCCGCCTCTTCTTACGCGAAGACAACGTGGATCTGTCGTGCTGGCTGCAATCGCTCGACAATGGTCGGCAACAGCAGGGCAACACGACGCTCGATCAATTGCCCATCACACAGGAGCAGCTTTTCGAGTTCGACGTGGTGGTGATGCTAGACCCCGATCCGCGCGAGTTCAGCGAGGCTTGGATCGATTTGCTGCGAGACTTTGTCGGGGAACACGCTGGCGGCCTCCTCTACATGCCTGGGCCAGTGTATGGGGGACCCTTCCTCACGGAACCACGTCTAACAGGATTTCAGGATTTGCTCCCCGTGACCCTGGGAGACATTGGCAGCCTAGAGGTGGCCAGTCTGCTCACGAGCTTCAATCGGCCCTGGCCGCTGGGCATCGTCACGGCGAATGTGGACCAGCCCATCATGCGATTCTACTCGGACACGCAAGAGACCTTGGATCGGTGGAAACGCCTCCCTGGGATCTTCTGGAGTTTTCCGGCTGCCGCGCCCAAGCCCGCCACTCGCGTGCTCATCGAACACACGGATCCCAGCTTGCGGAACAACGACGTGGCAAGGCCACTGTTAGTCACGGGCAACTATGGTTCCGGGCGAACGACCTATCTGGGCTTTGATGGCACGTGGCGCTGGCGCACGCCTGGTTTGGATGCCGAGTTCTTCAAGCGCTTCTGGGTGCAGGCCACGCGTTATCTGATCGAGGGACGCACGCTGGCCGGGAAACGACGCGGGGTGGTGGAGACGAGTCGTTTCCGCTACGAAGTGGGCGATCGCATCCGCGTGACGGCGCGTTTGCGTCAGCCAAACTACGAGCCCTTGGAAGAGGAATCGATCGTGGCGATGTTAGAACAACCGAGCGAAGAACCCACGGAAGTGACCTTTACCATGGTTCCGAATTCTCCTGGGCTCTATGAAACGACGCTCACGGCAGCAAACCAAGGTTTGCACACCGTCCGCCTTTCCCTGCCATCGGAAGGCGCCGAGCAGGTAGACATCGATACGAATTTCTCTGTCATTCTCCCCATCCGAGAAAGCCAAGCCACCTGGCTCGACAAGCCCGGTCTCATGGAGCTCGCCAAGGCTAGTGGTGGCCAATACTTTGAACTCGATCAGTTAGACCAATTGCTCGAGGCCATCCCCAATCGTATTCGACGACTCGAAACCCCTAGCGCACCCATTCCCATCTGGGACACCATGCGTGTGCTGCTTCTCCTCGCCTTTCTGCTAGGGCTTGAGTGGACACTGCGCAAACGTTTCAAGATGCTTTGATCATGAGTAGCGACGTTCTCACTTCTCTCGACAAACAGCCGTCCGCGCTGACGAGCAAGCTGCGGAGCTTGCGACGGCGGGTGGCGCTCTGGTTCACCGTCGACGGGTTGAACCGTCTCATGATTGCTTTGTTAGCCTTCGTGGGCGTGGATCTAGCGATCGATTGGACGTTTCGCATGGACCGGGCCCAGCGGGGGATCATGCTCGCGCTCGCCGCGCTCGTCTTGCTTTGGGTGTTGTGGCGTTACCTTCTCAAACCGCTCTTTACCAAGATCTCTGACGAGGCGCTCTGTTTGGAGATTGAGAAACACGGCGGCCAGTCAGAAGCCTTGATCACTGCGTTAGAATTCTCGCGTGAAGACTGGAGCAAACATCCCAATGTGGCTCCTGGGTTGGTGCGCGAAGCCATTGCCAAAGGGCTTGCGGCCGGTGATGCCGCTCCAGTATCTGGTGTGCTGCGTCAGGGGCGCTTCTGGGGCAACGTGCTGGTGCTCGCCGTGCTCGTGCTCGTTTCCCTGGGCTTGGGTGTGGCGTGCACCAAGACGAAGGTGATGGGCACGTGGTTCAATCGGAACGTGTTGTTAGGCAACGCCGCCTGGCCACAGGATTTCTATTTCCAGGTGGCCAACGCAGAGGGGCAAACGCTCCACATCCCGCGCGGCGACGACTATGTGTTAGAAGCCGTCATTGAGGAAGGCTATCGTTACCTGCCAGAGGAAGTGAAGCTGGAATTTCGCACGCAGGCGGGGCGGCGTCTTGAAACCATGGATCGTTCGGATGACGGCAAGGACTATCGTTATCAAATGCTGAGTGTCACGGAACCGCTGAGTTTCCGACTCACGAGCAAGAAGGTGAAGACGGAGTGGTTTCAGGTCGAGCTCTTGCAACGTCCCGAGCTCGAGGAGATCGAACTCATGACCAAGCCACCGGCTTACACGGAGACCGGACCTAGCACTCTCCCAGCAGGGCAAGGCCCCTACTATGTGCTTCGCGGCTCAAGCCTTGGAGTGCGTGGTCAGGCTGATAAGCCTCTACGGTCGGCTCAACTGCTTTCGGGAGAGGCGCGCTGGCCGCTGGAAGTGCGGGAACAACAGTTTGGAGGTGTCGTGCCCGCCGAGGCGCTCGTCTCCGGTTCCTACACCTTGGAAATCGAAGACACCGAAGAAGTCTTACAGAACGGCGAAGAAACGCCTCGTGGTCTCGGGACAAGAGAACCTGTACGGTTCAAGCTACGCCTGAAAGACGACGCCACACCCAAGATCAAGGCCCGCCTCTATGGGGTCAGCGGGATGGTCGTGTCCCGTGCGCGCTTGCCCGTCGCGGCTACTTTGTCGGATGACTTTGCGATCAAGGATGTGCAACTCGCCTGGCAATGGCGCGAAGACACTAGCGAGACAGAGGAAACCACCGGAGCGCACGTTCCCTCCGGGGCGGAAGCTTTGTTAGGGCAAGCCACCATGGAGTTGGACGAACCTTTTGAGATCGAGGCACTCGAGATTCCAGCGGGATCCCGGCTAAGCTTTCACTTGGCGGCAACAGACAACGACGTCGTTACGGGTCCGAAGATTGGGAAATCGACCGAACTCATCGTGAGGGTGGTGAACGAGGCCGAGCTGCGCGACGATCTCTTGCGTCGTGAGAAAGAGCAGCGGCAACTAGTCGCCGAACTGGTCGATCAGCAAGACCTGTTATTGACCGAATGTCAGGCGCTCTCTGCGCAAACGCGCACGGGCGATCTTAGCAGTGAACAGCGCAGTGAGGCCGTTCGTTTTGTCAAACGTCAGAACCTCGTGAGCAACGGCCTTCGTCCTGTCGTGGGGCGTCTGCGCGGGATGGTGGCGGAGATCACGAATAACAAACTTGAGGATGATGATGGTGTGCTACGGGAGCGTCTGCGCGAGCGCATCATCGATCCTCTGGAGGCACTCACCGAGAATGAGCTCACACTCGCTGCCGAATACCTCAGTCGGGTGCGGCGTGCGGACGCCCAAGAACGCCAAGTGTATTTCACTGCAGCGATCACCAATCAGCAGGCCGCGCTCAAGCAGCTGCGCGAGATTCTCATCCACATGGTGAAGAACGAAAGCTATCAGCAAGCGGTCAATCTTCTCTACGAGATCCAGAAATCGCAGGAAGATCTCCGCAAGCGCACGGAGAAAGAGAAGGAGAGCTTGTTAGAGAAAGTCTTGCAGGATCCCAAGGAAGAAGCGGCCGACGGCGAGACGAATGACAGTAACGTTAACGAAACACCATGAATCAACCCTTCGCATGCATTCTAACCATCGCGCTTCTCGTCGGCACGAGCCTGCGAGCACAAGAGCCGGTTCCTGGTGGCTTGGAGGCTGAAGCGCAAGGCACGGCGCAACCCAGTCCTCTCGGAGCGCGTCAGCAACGCATCAAGCGTTTGTTGAATGATCTGGAAGGCAAATTTGGCGAGTTGGCCACGAAGCTGGAAGAAGAGCAGCCGGAACAGGCGGAGAAGCTGAAGGAGGCTTTCGTGCAATCCAAGGAGTTGCTGTTGATGCAGCGCATGGATGAAATCACGACCTTGTTAGACGCGGCCAAGCTGGAATCAGCCACTGATGAGCAGACACAGATCGTGAGTGATTTGAAGGCGCTCATCGATCTCCTTCTGTATGAGGAAGACGAGTATGAGCGTCTGCAGAAAGAGATCGAGCGCTTGGAGAAATGGAAGGAAGCCCTTGATGGCCTCATTCAAGAAGAGAGTGAGTTGCAAGAAGAGAGCGAGATTCTTGAGGATCCGGAGCAAGCCAAGGCGGCTTTGGATGCGCAGATCCAGAAAGCGAAGGATTTGGTGAAGAAACAGGAGGAATTGTTAGAGAAGACCGAGGAGAATGATGGCAGCAACGTCGATGCCACCGATGAACTGGCGGATGCTCAAGCGGCGTTGCAGAAGGAAACCGAAGCTCTTGCCGAGGAGTTGGCCTCAAGTGAAGACGCCTCGCAGAGCGCCGAGAGTGCGCAGCAGCAGGCGAGCCAATCGTTGAGTCAAGCGGCGCAGCAACAACGTCAGGCTGAACAGCAGTTAGGCCAAGGCAAGCCGAAAGAGGCCAGCAGTGCGGAGAAGGAAGCCCTTGCAGAGATGCAGAAGGCTGTCGACGCGCTGGAGAAAGAACGGCAGCGCTTGGAGAATCAAGACGCTGAAGAGACGAGCAAGGAATTGGCGCAACAACAGAGCGAAGCGGCGGCGGAAGCTGAGGAATTGGGCGATGAGATGGCGGAAGCGGGCGAGCCTCAGGAAGGGGAAGCGTCCCCTGCCGAGAGCGTGCAGAACGCGCAGCAGCAAATGAATCAAGCTGCGCAGCAGTTGGGCCAGAATGAGCCCGGGAAAGCGGCCGAGAACCAAGAGCGCGCTCTGGAAGAATTGAACGAGGCGCGCGAGGAAGTGGAGCGTCAACTGAATGAGTTGCGTGATCAGGCGCAGCAAGAACAGATTGCGCGTTTGGAAGAAGTCTTTGTCAAGATGTTGGAGCGTCAGCGACTCGTCACCGGAGGCACCAAGGGCGTTGCGGAGCGGCGCGGAGGCGATGAGAACCGTCTCCGTCGTGCCGACCGCATCCAGTTGCGCGAGTTGGCGAAGGAAGAGCGCGGGCTAGAAGAAGACGCCAAAGCGGCTGAACAACTGTTAGTCGATGACGGCACCAGCGTGGTCTTTCGCGACATCGTCGGTTTCCTCCAGCAGGAAATCAGCAACGTCGCCGCCATGATGGAACGACAACGCACGGGGATGCTGGTGCAACAAGCCCATTTGGAGATCGAGGCGACCCTCCAAGAGTTGATTGCGGCTCTGGAGAATTCCGGTGCCGGTCAGCAGCAACAGCAACAGCAGCAACCGCCCCAAGAAGGGCAGCAGCAGCAACAACAGCGTCAGAGTCTCTTTCCACCCCTCGCGGAAATCAAATTGCTCAAGTTCACCCAAGAGCGCATCAATCGACAGACGCTTGCGTTAGAGCGAGCCGGCCAGCAAGCTGGGGTTGAAGACCTCTTACAGGATCGCTTTGACGCCACTGCCGACATGCAGGACAAACTCACTAACATGGCGCGCCAAGTCGCCACTCAATGGCAACCCACCATGACCCAGGAGGATCCCAATGCAATTGACTAGCATCTTAACCCTCAGCATCGTCCTTTCGCTTTCTTCGACATGGGCGCAAAGTGTCAGCGAATCCGAAGTCTTTGCTAACTTCCTCAAGGACCTCAAGGCCAATGAGGAGATCCCTGCGGAACGGAAGGAGGATACGTTAAAGGCGATTGCCGATTTGCAATCCTCGGATGGGTCATTGGACCACACCTTTGGAAATGCTGTCCAGGCGCTGCACCCGGAATTAGCAGAGGCTCTGGCCGATACCGCTAAAGGCAACGGACACGCTGGCTTGCAGGCCCTCTACAAGCTCAGCCGCTCGGAAGATCCTTACCTCGCGGCCGAGGCAGCCTACTCCATGGCGCGTACACTCTTCTCGCAACAACGTTATGAAGAATGCCTTCCTTTCTTAGAGCGCCTCCGAGGCGATCTCAGCGCCCACACGGTGCGGCAAGGGAACGTGCTCTACTATCAGGGCATCGCCAAGGCCAATAGCCTTGATAAGGTCGATGCGATTGCCTTGTTAGCTCAGTTTTTAGAAGAATACCCCGACGCCTCCGATCGCCTGCGTCTCTCCGCGCAAGCTACCTTGGATGGCATCACGGGCGTGCTCGATGGTTCCATCGATGACATTGCCGATCACATGGATTTCTCTCATCGCCGCCTCACCTTCGAAGACTCCGGGGATCAAACCCAGGAAGTTCAGGAGAGGATCGTGGCGATGTTAGACAAGATCATCAAGGATGCGGAGGAACAACAGCAACAGCAGCAACAGCAGCAACAACAACAAAGTGGGAGCGGGCAGGGCCAAGAGCAGCAACAGGCCAATCAGCAGCAGGGAGCCGGGGAAGGCCAAACGGCCGGTGGCAATGCCAACGCTCAGAATGATCCTGACAAGGTTCGCAATCTCCGTGGAGCCGCCAAGAGTGCCTGGGATGATCTCCGCAAGCGCGACCGCGAAACGGATGCCCTTTCGGGATTGAAGTCCAAGTACCCACCACGCTATCGCGAACTGGTGGAGCAGTATTTCAAGGACTTGCAACAGGGTGAAGACGGCGAGGCAAGTGACGACTCCGAGACGGAACCCCAGCCGTGAGCATGCCCACCCAATCCTGGATCGTCCTCGCCGCCATGACGATCCTGACACTCGTCCATTCCCAGGCGGACAAGATCATCACGCTGGAGGGCGATGTCTTGCAAGCGGACGTCGCGTCGATCGGTTCTGACCAGCAGGTAGCTCTTAAAGGAGAAGGGGCCTGGCCTTTGGAGAAACTGCGTGCCATTGTCCCTGCTACCCAGGCAGAAGACGTTGATCCTGCTCCCTACACGGTCTGGCTCACCAATGGCAGCCGCTTCTCTACCCGCGTCCTGCAACTCGATGAGGAAACCTATCATTTAGACAATCCCGTCCTCGGGAAACTTGCTGTGCCGATCGATCTTGTGTGGGGTGTTCGTTTAGGCATGGCGAATCCCGACTCCCGCTTTGCTCGATCAGTGCGTGTCATGGAGGAGGAGTTGATCGAGGACATCATCTACGTCACGGGCACGGGCACCACGGAACTTCAGGAAGTGAATGGACTCATTGAAGAGCTCGATCAGGAAGGTCTGACCTTTGACCAAGAGGGAGAATTGAAAGTGCTCCCTGCCGGACAGGTGCATGGCGTCCTCCTCGCTTCGCCCTCCTTTCAGCCAGAGAGCGAGTCCTGGATCACCGCGCGCCTTTCGCTTAGCGACAGCTCACTTATTTCTGGCAATATCACCAAGATGGAGAGTGGCGAGATCGGCATCGATCTTGGAATGGACCTCACCATCACCCTCCCGTGGGCGCAGATTCGCCGCCTCACCGTCGAATCCGATCTCTTGCATTACGCCTCTGATTTGCAACCGACAGAAGCCGTCACCGAAGCGATCTATGCCTTGCCGCGTACCTGGAAACGTGACCTCAACGTGCGCGGCAATCCGCTCAGCCTCGGACCGGAGCGTTTTGAGAAAGGCCTCGGTGTCGCTTCTGGCACCGAGCTTACCTTCGCGAATGATGCGGAATACACCCTCTTCACTGCTACCATCGGTATCGACGCGCAGCGTGAGCGTGGCGATTGTGACTTTGTTATTCGCTCCGGGAAGGAGGAGCTCTATCGTCAGCGCCTGCGCAGTGGTGAGCCCTCGCAATTTGTCAGAATTCCCGTCAAGGACCTTGCCGCCATCACGTTGACAGTCGAGCCTGGCCTTGAGGGGCTTGACCTCGCCGATGACGCCAACTGGTGCGAAGCCTGTTTCATCCAACTCGATTGACTTAAGATCAAGAATAAAGAAATGAGACGTCGTGATTTGATCATTGAAGTAGACCAGGAAACGCTTCTTCAGATGCTCCCGTCGTTGGCCCTGAGTAACTATTCTCCATAGGGCTAGAGGCTTCCGAACCAATTTCCTCCGTGAGTCTAGGAAAAGCTAGGCCTCCTGATTGATTTGGTTCTTTTTGTTCGTCCTTAGGCGTCTCTCGAATTCTGTCAGTATGCGTGCAAGCTGCAGACAAGAGCGCGATTAAACTAAGTGCTAGTATCTGTGTAAGGTGTTTCTTCGTCATGGTATTTGACCCTCTCGATTGATCAATGTTATCTCAGCGTCGTTTCGCTAATTCAGCATTGAGCCGTTGACTCGCTATGGTTATTCCTATCATCCTTAAGTTATCCTTCTTAGTTATTTCCTTAAATGATGGCGTCGAGTCCTTAAAGACCAGCCCTAACGCGTCGTCGACCATCTTCAAAGCAGCAAATGCTTTCGGAGCCATTGCGAGAGCGCCTTCAACGATCCTCCCTATAGTTGGAAAAGCCCCCGTTTTTACAATGTCCTCTTTTATTACTCTCTCTCTGATAATCTCCATTCCTTTATAGTTAACTACAGAGGAAAGAGTTTGCGCTCCCATGAAATAAAAAGGAACGCCAAATAGCTCCTCGCCTCGCTCAAGTGCTAACCGCGTCGTCGCGGTCGGATGCGTTAAATTAAGACTGCGTTGATCTATCATTTGGGGAAGGTTGTAAGGAAGTCTCATCTTTAGGTGTCTAATCGTTTCTGTTACTCCTTGGCGACCCTCAGCTCCATCAGGAAGAGCCGAAAGCTCTGTTCTGAACTCTTCGATCTGTCTCCATAGATTCGCTGCCTTCTGTTTCTCGTCTGGTGTAGCCAAAGGGTTCTCAACCAGAGCAGTCGGGACATATATTAGTACCACGTCATGGAATCCAAATGTACTTATCTCTATTGCATGGTCTTTCCCTTTTTCGTAAAAATAGTCATGTGTTGCGACGTCCAATCCTGCGTGAGGCCTTTTATCGAAACGTCGTCGCTCATCGTAGTGTGTTATTAGACTGTTCGTCGAAAGCACACTACGCAAGATGCCTCCTCCTCCATGCGCGACATTCTCTAGTTGGATTGTGCCATAACGGATAACATTGGACCTGCTTCCGGTCTTATATTCACTATCTTTTGAGCTCCCTCGAAACGAAAGTGAGTTCGAAGGCAATCCCTGAATGAACGGATTGGGATAGAAAGGGTCAATAAATGATCTTAATGTAAAAAAGACTAATTTATCATCTTCCGTACCAAGACACACTGCTCTAATCAGTTTCTCATGCTCGATTAGTTTGCCGTCTTTATCCGTGCGAGGCCGCCGCCATGTAGGAGAGTCGTGCTCGAACCCTACGACGCAGTCAACTTTAAGGCTCCAAGTAGAATTCCTTATCTTGGCGACAACCGATTCATCAGCGCTTAACGTGGAACCAAGGATTGCTCCAACTAGCATACTTACTATTGCCTTGTACATGTCAAATCCCTTTTATTTACACTCTTGGAGAATTTCAGACTATTCTGAACTCCCATTCACTTTTTTCAAAAAGAAAGGGAGTGTCAACATTTTTTTCGACGAGTTAAAGTACTCGTGAGCAAAAGGGTGATTCCTCACTAGCCCAGTACCCGGAATCAAGAGCAGACTGGTTGGAAATAGCCATCAGAAAAGATCCCGCAATCTAGTAATTAGGAATCACGCGGCTGCTCTCCGCACTCTCCCCCGACAGCTCAAAGATTACAAGAATCGAGATGAGGATCTTTTCCTTTCTCAAAAATCCCAATAGGACTCATTCTAAGATGCCTGTCGACGCCCTTTCCTCCATCACCCTGGCAGTAAAGCCGGTATCAAGGGCCTGAATTCGCCTGTGACGCCAATTGGTGCGATGCTTGTTCATCCAACTCGACTGTACATTCCGAATCTTCAAAGGACCTACCACTTCTACAAGGACGGCATCTAGTCCCCGGTATCATTCACCCATTCACCCGCCGATGAGCAGGTGCTGGAGGTAATGAAGTTCGTCTTCGATGTCGTCTTCCGGCCCTAGCGTCATGGCGATCTCTTCGCGCAGGAGAGCACGGAATTGCTTTCGGAATCGCGTCACCTGAGTGCGTGCAGCCCCGACACTGATTTCCAAGATACTGGCAATGTCGCCATAGTCCAACCGGCTACCACCTAGACTCAGTGCCGGTTCTAGAGCCGCGAACATGGTCTCTTTCCCTCCTAGAGCATACTCGTGGCGGAGGCGCTTGACCGCGTTCTCGAATGTCTGGCTGGCCCAGCGCTGATCAAAGTAATGCTCGGGATCTTGGTCGGTTCCTGGGTCCACGGCATAGCGGGCCTCAGCGTCTTCCGTCTCTAGCGAAAGGATGGTATTGCCTCCTCCTCTCTTCTCGGCAGTGGCCTTGCGCCAGTCACTCGTGAGATAGTGCTGCATGGAGGTGAGGAGATAAGATCGGAGCTTTCCCTGATCGCGCTCAGCGATCTTGGGGAGGCTTTCATTGGCGAGCAGGCGATGAAAGAAACCTTGAGTGAGGTCCTCGGCATCGGGCTTGGTCAATCCGCGTTTCCTTGCATAAGCATAAAGGGGATACCAATAGAGTTTGCAAAGCTGCGCCATGGCCTGTTGGCGATTCTCCTCCGTGGCATCGTTCAATGATTGGATCAGGCTCCACCGGGTCGGAGGAAAGGCAGATGCGGATGCGTTCTCGGATGATTCAGGCACGGGCAAGAGAGTTTTGATAACACAGAGGCCGCAACTTGAGCGAGAGCGAAGTTGGGTGGTCGCGGCCTGCCGTCATTCCCACGGCGCGGAAGCTGGGCGATCCGATGGCAATTCACCAAACCAACGGATCCAACGCACGAGTCGTCCCACATCCCCATCCGGATCCTGCCGAAGACGGATCGCATCCCGTTGCTCGCGGTAAGCGCGATAGGATGCCGCCTCCAAGGCACCTTCCGCATTCACCCGTCGCTCCACGATGGCCTCCAAGTAGTCGAGGGACCAGTCAGGCAAGGGTGTGTCGACAGGAGCAAGGGGGCGAACGGTGGCCCGTCCCGTCCGTGGGGCTACTGCTAGGATGGGGCGCGTGGGATGGGTGGCTAATCCTTGGAGCCCTCCCGAGATGGTCGCGCCCACATGGATGAACTGGCCGGTGGGCACATGCCAGAGCCGCGGGTAGGGATCGCCCGTGGTGCCCGTCCATATCCAGCGACCTTCTGGCGTTCCGGCGAGCCTTCTTACGGGATGAGTGTGTCTCAAACCTCCGTGAACCGGCTTGCCCGTCTCCAGTTCCCAGCTGTGTAGCATCCCACTCGCGAAGCCCCCAGCATGAAGGTAGCGCTGCGCAGGGCCGATCGATACCCACGGCGCCTCGGGTTCATCTGTTCGGTTTGGTGGTAGCGTGAGGGCGTGTTTCAATTGATCGGCTTGAGGATCCCAGACGCCTAGGCTGCCCTCGGTATCAACAAAGGCCAGCCATTGATCGTCGTGGCTCAGGTGAAGAGAACGCATGGTGCTTGCAGGTCTGTCCATGGCCATCTTTTCGAGGGTCGTCTCATCCAAGCGGAAGAGACCTTCTTCACTTCTTCCCAGGTAGGCAATCTTGGGATTCTTGCTAGACCACTGCATGGGAGGACGGAGCGCCGAAGGCGTGCCACGCCAATGGTGTAGAGGGCGTGACTCTGACACTTGCCACAACACGAGATCGCCATTCTTGAGAGCGACAAGCAAGCGTTCTCCATCAGGGCTAGGCGCCAGGGAGGTCACCTCCTCCTGGTGGGGAAACGGCCCTTTCTGCTCACCCGATGAAACGTGCATCAGGAACACGTCGCCGCCCTCGTATGCCACGGCTGCCCGCACGTGATCGCGTGTGAAGACAAGGCGCTTCACCGTTCTGTCCAGGGGCAGTTCAGGGCCGCTTCGTTTCCCTGACGGAATGGCGAATGTCTGGAGGGCACTTCCATCCTGACGCACGCCCAACACTCTATCGGAGTCGTTGAGGAATCCGACGTACTGAAGCGGTGCCCCATTTCCGAGAGGCTGCAGCGCCATGGCTCCCTGCCGCGCTCGGCGAAAGGCGATCGATTGCCCCTCGAGCAGCGCGCAGGCTTCCTGCTCATGGCGTCCCGCAAGCACTTGCAATGGCGCCTGCGAACGCAAGGGAATGGCATACCCCGATTCACGCTGGACGCTCAGATAGTGAAGCGCGTGTTGATCCGTGACGGAGATCAGCGCTTCCCCTTGGTTGATGAAATGCACCTGACGCACCGTGCCCTGATGGATACACGAAGCTTCGCGCCGCCCTGTGCGAAGGTCCCAAACGCGGGCGCGTTCAAACCCGGCCGTGGCGATCCAATGGCCATTCGGGGCGAAGTCGAGATCATGAACTGGACCGTCATGGACGGGCAATGTCATGGGGTCGCGATCGCTATCCATGCGGGTGTAGACTAACATCCCGCCAGCAGTGCCTGCGGCAAGGTAGGTGCCTTCTGGGGAGAAGCGGAGGTGCCTCACGGAATCCTCCAGAATCCATTGCAGGTCTCCGGACGATCCGTCTTCTAACAGAAACACGGTCACGCGGCGGCCAGCGGCGACCGCCACTAAATCTTGCCGGGGATGGGCCGCGAGCGCGACCTGAGACGCACGAAACCGCTCTTCCCAACGCACCGCGCCGCTTTCCCGATCAAAGACGGACACCGTGCCGTCTTGGAACGCGGCGATGACCAGTTGCCCACGACGATTGAATGCCAGGTCAGTGACCTCGCTGTTTACCGTGGCGCTCTTGAATCCTTTGCTCAGAACTTCGCGTTCCTCTTCCAGATCCACGATCACGATCTCGCCGTGTGCGTCTGCCACGGCCAACCACCGTTCATCTTGCGAACCCGCAAGGCGCGTGATCGGGCGATTGGTGGCGAGGGTTGGACGGAAAGCCGTCCCTCGACGCACATGCAAGAATCGCAGGACGCCTGACTTGGTCGCACTTACTAACAGATTCTTTCCAGGCAGAACTGCCGTCGCTGTGATCGTCTCGCCGTGATCCACAGGAGCGGCCACCTGCCGAGGCCAGCGCGCGTGCGATAAGTAGTGCATCACTTTGGCACGGGAAACAGCATTCTCAGGGTCGTGCCGCAGGACGTGACAATGATAGGCGATGGCGTCTTGAAAGCGTTCGTCGCGAAAGGCTTCTTCTGCTTTTCGGAACGCATCGTCGACGTGGACGGCGTTTGCCCTGGAATCGGTCGAGACCGTCGGCGAAGCCGATGAGGGGCTTGCCGCTGGTCGCCACCAACTTACAAACGCGGCTCCGACGCCAAACATGAGCATGGCGAGTCCCGTCGAGAAGAGAGCCAGGCGGTGGCGCTTGCTCCAACGCCCTAACTGTTTCCCTAGCGTAGGCGGTCCTGCCAGAATTGGTTCATCAGCGAGGAAACGGGCGATATCCTCCCCGAGCGATTCCGCACTTTGATAACGGTCCTCACGATCCTTGCCCAATGCCTTCAACGTGATCCAGTCGAGATCCTTGGCGAGCCAGCCGGATCGCGTCGATGGCCGCGGGGTCTCAGTATCGCAGATGCGTCGTAGCATCTCTTCGTAGGCCGCCTCGCGCAGAGCGTCGACGTCCAGAGGTGGCTTGCCTGTGAGCAGTTCATACAGGATCACTCCTAACGAATACACATCTGAGCGCGCATCCAGATCGAGGCTCGATCCTCCCGCTTGCTCCGGGCTCATGTACTCTGGAGTGCCTAACCATTGCTGCGCATGGGTGAAGAGCGTGTGATCCGTGAGGCTCTGTTGCGTCGCCTTCGCGATGCCGAAGTCAATGATCTTGGGAAGAGGCCCATCTGGGGTGTCCGCGACCAGGATGTTGCTAGGCTTCAAGTCGCGATGGAGGATGCCCTTGAGATGGGCATGATGCACGCCCTGACAGAGTTGTTTGAAGAGGGCCAACCGTCCGGCAATGTCCAGCGACGCCGTCGTACAATACTCCGTGATGGGCACGCCCTCACAATACTCCATGACGAAGTAGGGGCGCCCTTTGTCCGTCTTCCCAGCATCATACACGCGGGCAATGCACGGGTGTTCCATCAGCGCCAGCGCCTGCTGTTCAGCTTCGAAACGAGCGATCACTTGAGCCGAATCCATGCCCGGCTTGAGGATCTTGAGAGCAACCTGGCGTCTCACCGGCTCGTATTGATTTGCCAAGTAGACGTGCCCGAAGCCACCTTCGCCCAGCAGCCGTGTGAGGCGATACCCGGGAACGTCTTCGTTGGGGAGCAGCAGGGCTCTCAAGGGGGCCACCTCGTCCAGATCATCGTCGAACAGGTGCTTGGCCAGACAGCGTGTGCACACCGCACCCGCAGAGGGGAGCGGCTGGGAGCATTCTGGACAATGGGTAGCGGCAGCCATCGGGGTGGGTCTGAGTGCGTGCAACGTCGAGGAGAGGCCCGCCCGCGCAAGTGAAAGCACTGGCACGCTGAGGCACGTCGCAGCGGCGAGAGCGAGGACGCATCCTTGAGAAGACGCGCGCCGACTCACCCCTTCTGGCGAGGAAGTCACCCATTTGGGTGATGCTTCACGGCCTCAGATCTGCTAGCAGAAGAATGAGGAAATGTTCTCATGGAAAAGCCGAAGCCCCTTTCTGTCATCACGTTGGAAGACGACGCCTCCTACACGGAGACCCTGAAGCTCCTCTTGGAAGCCAATGGCCAGTATCAGGTGGTGCAGTCCTTCCGCAATCCGGTTCATTTCCTCTGTCAACTTCCCAACTTGGTGGCCGAAGTCTTTCTATTGGATGTCAACCTGCCCAAGCTATCCGGTGTCCAATGCGTGAGTGAAGTGCGGCGCGAACATCCTACAAGCCGCATCCTCATTCTTACGGTTCACGACAGTGATGCGATGGTTCTCGATGCTTTCCTGGGAGGGGCCGATGGATATTTGCTCAAAGATGAATCCCTGGAGAATGTACACCTCGCCATCCAGGAAGCGGTGCGTGGCGGGGCACCCATGTCGGCCTCGATTGCGCGCAAAGTGGTGCGCTTGCTTGGACAATTAAAAGACCAAGGGTCCTCTCCCGATCCTCAGGAACTCTCGGAGCCCAGTGTCGTTGAGAAACTCCTTACCTCCCGCGAATACGAAATTCTCATCCTCCTTTCTAAGGGAGATCGTTACAAAGACATCGCTGCCAAGCTCCATGTGACCGTGGATACCGTCAAAACGCATATCCGACACATCTACGAGAAACTGCACGTGCGCAATAAGGCGGAAGCCGTGGCGCGCCTCTTATCCTGAGACCACCCTCATGAGGATGCTGCTCCGCTCAAGCGTGATGCTATTCGTCGCCTGGACATGCGAATGGGTGCAGGCTCAAACGCCGACCGCTGCCGAGGCCGTGGCCTCCCTGCAGCCGGGCCGTTATGCTGGCTTCTGGGGGCATCACCAAATCAGCACATTCTATCAGATTAATGAAATACAGGATGGGCGCGTGAGCGGAACCGTTGAAGTGGTTCGGGATAGTCGAAAGATCTTGTTTGAGACCACTCCTCAAGTCATGGCATTCGCCTTAGAAAGGGATGCTGATGGCGGTTGGATCTTTCAATGGCCTAATGGGCTAAGCCAAGCCTCCACGAGCGATGCGATGAGGATTCACCGGACGATGAATGGACCACTGCTGACTGGTAGGTTTACGCTCGATGGGACCTCCTCTAGACAGAGTACTTTCGTCGCCGGATTCTGGGTGGATCCTGAAGCAGTGACCTTCAATCCGTTCGATCTAGTTGCGCAGAAACTGACAGCTCAGCGCACCTTTCCAGCTCGTGTGACTTATCACGGTGCCGCGGATGGTTTGGCGCACAATGCCTGCCGATCGAGCGTCATCACAGCAGACGGCCATTTGTGGATTGGGACCATCGGGGGACTGAGCCGCTTTGACGGGTCCGAGTGGGTAACGTTCACAACCGCCAATAGCGATATTCCGGAAGATAACGTCACGGCTTTGGCTGAGAATCATCTGGGTGAGCTGATGATTGGAACGAAGAATAGCGGCATTTGCCGATATGCGAATGGAGAATTCTCACGGCCCTGGCCTCAATGGCAGGATCAGCGGATTACTGATCTGACCGCCGCAGACGACAGCATGTGGATTGATTGGCATTGGGATCGGTTTGGACGAATAGCCCCCGATGGCACGTTTCGAGAGTGGCGGTTTTCTGAGTTGAATCTTCCTGGGGTGGAAACGGGTGGCGATGGTTTCAAGATTTCAATCAGAGACAAGCTATTGTTCTGTACTCACGGCGGGCTGTGTCTGCTAGATCCTGATCAAGGAGCCACGACCGTGATGGGAGTTCGTTCGAGAATGGTGGTATCGGGTCCAAATGGCTATATGCATGCCGCGGGAAGCCACTTCACGATCACAAAAGATTTACTGAAGCATCGATCCTTTCAAATCTCCAGTGAATCCGGCCCAATTCAACACCTATTGGCGAATAGAAATGGGGATTACTGGATCATTACCAATAGCATGCTTCTTCATTTCGATGATGCTAATCGGATTCTCTCGTATGTGCCTTCTTTCCCAGAAGAATTCTGTGAAACGTCGCAGAATTTACTGGAGGATCGGCAAGGGAACCTATGGGTGATCACTGGACAGCAAGGCGCCGTCCAAGTGGAACCGCAGTGTGCCGAAGTCGTGCTCTCGGAAAGCCGATACGATTTCATGCCACAAACCGTGATGGCAGGCCCTGAGGGTGATGTCTATGTCACCGCGGATTCGCGGGTAGAGCACTTCAAGGGTTCTTCACGAAGGCAAATCAAACGCTCTCCTCGCCTGAACTTCTACACCGGCATCGCCACAGCGAAAGACCAGCCGGTGTGGGTAGGGCTCACGCCGCGAGATGACCGCGACGGTGATCCCATGCCCCCTTTTGGACGATTGACCCGAGACGGGATCGATTCCGAAGGCATCCCGGTTCTCGACGACCGGCCAATGGACACCTGGTCTGGACTCCTCGTCCGCCGCAATGGCGAAGTATGGGTTGCCGGAGAGGGCGGGGCTTATTGGTATGACGGTGAGCGCATACGCAATTACAATGATTTCATTGGGATGCAACGTGGAGCGGTGGAAACAATGTTCGAGGACTCCCACGAGTCGTTGTGGTTCGGGACGCCTGGATTCGGAGCCTTTCAGGCTGAGGATTTGACCGCGCCCCGCCAATACACGAAAGCCACGCACGGTCTTCCATCGGATACGATCTATTCCTTCTATGAAGATAGTGACGGTGGCATGTGGATCGGAACGGATCGCGGCCTTGCGTATTGGGATCGGGAGGCGCAACACGCCCATCTGATTGATCAAGCGCCCATCGCCACCCTTCATGTGGGAGCCATTGTCGAGGATCTCTATCGGCGTCTCTGGATCGGGACGCCTCGTGGCATCTATGTCATGGCGCTTGATGATCTGGCGCGGCACGTGATCAGTGGCGCATCCTTCCCGCTCCGAGCGATCACACGCCGGGATGGGCTCGTCAATGAGACGGTTTATGCTTATCACTTTCCTACCGCATGCCGAGCTTCGGATGGATTGCTCTACTTTTGCATGGAAGGAGGCCTTGCCAAGATCGATCCCAGCCGCCTGCCTCAAGCGACGCAAGGGCCGCCCATTCGCATTCGCGCCGCGTCGACGAGCGACGAGCAACAGACATTCTGGAGCCGAACCCTTCCCGATGCCATCACCTTCCCCCCCAGTGCGCAGAATCTTCTCCGTATCGACTACGGCGCCATTGCCCTCACGCGCCCTGACAAAGTGCGCTATCAATATCGCCTGATTGGCGTCGATGACCAATGGAACACTGTTGGAGGTCAAAGGAGTGCTTGGTACCCGCATCTTCAAGCGGGAACGTATCGATTTGAGGTGCAAGCTACCGACTTTAGACAATCTGTCAGTCCTGAGCCCGCGGCATTGGCGTTCACCATTGCTAAGCATCCCTACCAAACGTGGTGGTTTCGATTCTCGGCCGGCCTGGGGATTCTGATCGTGTTGGGAAGCGGGCTCACGATCTGGATGCGATCTCGTGCCAAGGTCATCGCGCTTAAGAAAGATCTTGAAATGGAATCGGAAAGAACGCGCATTGCGCGGGACATGCACGACGAGATTGGCTCGGCCTTAGCTCAAATCGGCATGTTGGGTCAATTGGCCAGCCAAACCGCAGATGCCGATGCCACCAACACGAAGATCCGCCAATTAGCCAAGCATTGTTCTCAGTCGCTTCGCGAAATCATTTGGTCCCTCACGCCCCAGCAAAACCGCATTGAAGATCTGGAAACCTATCTCCGCCATTATATTGATCAAGCCCTCGACGGATCAGGAACGATTCCGATCTATCAATTCACTGACGTCGACAATGATGATCGCGAGCTTTCGCCGGCCATCCGTCGTCAACTAGTGCTCATCGTGAAAGGTATTCTCAGTAATGTCCTCAAGCATGCCCGAGCGCAACGGTTTCATCTCCAGCTCAAGACGAGTGAGCAATTCCTTACCTTGCAAGCCACCGATGATGGTATCGGATTCGATTCCGACGCCGTACCACTGGATGCCATTGGTATTTCTACGATGAAAGAAAGGGCCGCCCAATTAAACGGAAATCTTGACTTCTCTTCCTCACGCCGAAGTGGCACTACGATCACCCTCACGCTGCCACTGACATGAGATTCCCAGGCCGTGATTTGAGAAAGATTGGTCATATTCCTCCAGAGAGCAAGTCAATCGTCAGGAACCCAATCGAGTCCCGCTGTGCAATCCCACGCACAGTCGCCATCCTTCTACTTTCGATCACACTAGGATACAGCATTGAACCGTCAATACCCACTTTAAAGTCCGGAAAATACCAAGGCTATTGCGGGGGCATGCCTGTGCCTCTTGTATACGATCTGCAACTTCAAGAGAATGGCCACCTCGGTGGAGAGCTAAGATTAGATTCAGGCTCGCAAAGCAAGTTTTCCGTTAGGGTTGAGTTTCGGCGTACGGATAGCGGGTGGGTCTCCCGTTGGGATAGAGCAAAGTCTTTCGCTACAGTCGTCGCGCCGATGCGTGTTTATCAAACGCCGCGGGGCCCGCTGTTATCTACCACGCTACAGCTACCGGGAGAGCAGCACGTACGTCATGCTGGCTTCTGGCTAGACAGGACTCTGAAACGGCAGCCCATGTTAATGTCCCATATCCCTATGCAGATTGGCGAGCCCATCTCCGCAGCGGTAACCGTCTACACCTCGGGCGCTGGGCTTGCGGATAATGCAGTCCGCTGTTCCCTAGAGGCGGCCGATGGCCACCTGTGGTTTGGTACGGTCAACGGCTTGAGCCGTTTTGATGGGCAAACGTGGAAAACCTTCACTCCAGAGAACAGTACGCTTCCCGACGAGAACGTCACGGGTTTGGCAGAATACCTCGATGGCCCTATGGTGGTCGCTACCAAGAGTAATGGTCTATTCCTCTATCAAGATGGACAGTTTCATCCACACCCAGCCAATGGCGCTTGGTCGCGGGAGCGGATCACGGGTCTGCAGATAGCGGGGAATGGTGATCTTTGGTGTAGCGTCCATCCCAACCGACTCACGCGGATCTCCGAGGACAGGACCGTTTCATCGTGGGTGCCAAGTGATTTGCAATTCCCGCGTGGCCCGGGTTCAGACAGTCCCGACGCGTTCGTTGACTATCTCATCCTTCCCGATGGCCGCATCTTCGTGTCTTCCACTCGCGGCGCCATCCTCCTTGATCTCGACAGACCGGAAAGTGTTTATGTGCATTCGACTGCCAAGGGTAAATTGGAGCATGCAAGTGATGGACGCCTCTTTTATCATTCCTACGGCACCGTTTGCGTTAGCGATGACGAATTCAGAAGCACGCGGGCGTTTGAACTTCCGAGCGAATGTCAACCCGTCCATAGAATTCAAACGGCTCAGCACGAGAACCATTTGTGGATTGTGGCCCACCGGAAACTCTATCAGTGGGAGATCGATACGGACCGCTTGCATCCGGTCGAAGGCATTCCACAGCGATTCTTGGATGCGACAGTTCAGGATATCTTCGAAGACGCTGAAGGTGGTTTGTGGATCGTTTCCGCCGTCCATGGCGTCTTGCGCGCCCAGCGCGAATGGGTGGAATGGCTTGATGATGGCAAAGATCGCACGCCTGCAAACCTAGGGCGATATCCTTGGCAACCCAGCAGCATTGTCGATGGACCCAATACCATCCACGTTGCCGCAAGCAGCTATATCACCACTATTCAAGACGGGAAGATCGACGATCATCAGTATCCTGGAGGCGAACAAGCGACGGCCCTTCGCTCCATCGTCCGAGATGGCGACGATTTCTGGATAGGAGCCGCAAGCCCTGAGGCCGGTGGCTTCGGAACCTTGGCCTTTCTTGTGCACCAACGCGGCTCCGAAACGGAATGGCATCCCATTCCGATCACGCCCGGAAAGCGTATTGATATGGGCGACATCGCCTGCCGCCAAGGCGAGGTTTGGGTGACGGCGCAGGCCTCTGCCTTCCGTTTTAGAAATGGGTCTTGGGCCACCTGGCAAGAAATCTACGATATCGACCCGGTTCCTCTCAAAACAATCGCAACGACAAGTCGAGAAACGCTATGGTTCGGAGCCGATGAGAGTGGTCTCTTTCTTGATCAGCCGGATCACAAACTCCGGCACTTCACTACAGCCGATGGTCTCCCCTCCAATACGATCTCCTGCGTCTATGAAGGGAAGGATCAGACGATTTGGATTGGCACCCCATCAGGAATGTGCCGATGGAGGGGCACCCGGTTTGAATCCGTAAGCGTTGGCCCCTTCCACGAACTCAACGCCGCCGTTATCATTGAAGACGCAGTCCAGCGCCTTTGGTTAGGCACGGGACGGGGAATCGTCGTTGTCGCCATCTCCGAACTCGAACGCTATTGGAATGGAGAAATCGCCGAACCGAAAGTCCTTCGGCTCGGCGTCGCCGAAGGGTTAGAGAACGAAACTGTCTACACACATCATTCTTCCTCCGCCGCCGCTGAGGCAAGCGGTCATCTCTACTTCTGCATGGAAGGCGGTGCCATCGCACGAATCAATCCCGCACTCGTCCCCATGGAGCCGACAGGACCCAAGCTCGAAATCGCCGCCATCACTGGCCCTGGTGAAAGTGCTTGGTCAGGCCGGATAGCTTATCCTCCCGCCGCCCAACAGTTCTTGCGCATCGATTACAAAGGCATTGGCTTCACGCGACCCGAGGGAACCAGGTATCATTACCGGCTCAAGGGACTTTCTGATGAATGGAAATCCGTCGGCACGCAGAGACACACGATCTTCCCTGGGCTCAACCCTGGTGCCTACGAATTCCAGTTGAAAGCCTACAACGGTCAGCAGACGCGCAGCGCTGCCATTGCCCGTTGGCCCTTTACGGTACGACCGTATCTCCATCAAACCTGGTGGTTCCGTCTCGCCCTCCTCAGTGCTGTTGCCGCCATCCTCTACGGCGTCTACCGGTACCGACTGCGTTGGCAACTCCACACCAATGCGCTGGAGAAGCGTCTTGAGATGGAAGAAGAACGATCGCGGATCGCTCGTGACATGCACGACGAGATCGGCTCAGCGCTCGCGCAGATCGGCATGTTAGGACAACTTGCCGAGCAGTCCTCAGACCCTCAGAAGACCAACGCGCGCATCCGCAAACTCGCCAAACACTGTTCCCAATCGCTCCGCGAAATCATTTGGTCCCTCACCCCACAGCACAACCGCATCGAAGACCTCGAAGCCTACCTCCGTCACTACGTCGACCAAGCCCTCGACGGATCCGGAACCCGCCCATCCTATCAGTTCAACGTCGCCGCCAATCTCGACACCGAACTCTCGCCCGCCACGCGACGCCAACTCCTCCTCATCCTCAAAGGCATCCTCAGCAACGTCCTCAAACACGCCCAAGCCACTGAATTCCATCTCAGTGTCGAAAGTGATGAGAACCAGCTGGTTCTCAAAGCGCAAGACAACGGCATCGGCTTTGATCCAGAGCAAATGCCTCCCGATGCCATCGGCCTCACCACGATTCGCGAGCGTGCTGAGCAGATCCAAAGCTCATTTGAGATCAATTCTTCGGAGTTTCGAGGAACCTGCCTAACGTTAATGCTGCCGCTGGCTTAGTAGACCACTTACACTTATTAAAGGACAGATTTCACCTTTTAGGGTGATAGCCTAGCTCTCTGGGAAAGGCTTCAATCGTTCTCGTGAAACGCGATCTGATGAAGCGATGCTCTCGTAGGCCTAATGGTATTGCTGGAGTGTCCCTAACCTCACGCAATCTCCGAAGGCTTCCGCTTAGAGTCTCTCTCCTGCTGGCTCTGTGCCTGTGTTTATGGAGCCACTTCCACGAATCGATTCCACCAGTCGCCCCGATTACCAAAGGCCCCTCTCCCGCTGGTGGTGCGCCGAGTGTTGCCTTTCAGAAAGAACCCATCATAAAGGTTCCTGTGATCCCATCCACGGCGACAGCCGATGCCGAGAGCCTTGCAGTGGCCCACCGACGCGTAGCGATCTTAAGACGACTTTGCGAAACGGATCCGGACCGAGCCATGCGCGAAGCGCTTTCTTGGAGTGAATGGATCACCTTGCCTGAGCCCATTCGGAACGCAGTCGAGAAACCCATCAGTTGGCGGGCAAACCTGGATGTCTTTCCGGCATGCGGCGGAATCGGGAAAGTAAGCCGGGAACTTCGCCATCAGGGGATACGCTACGAGGCCTTTGTGACTTCTCCGTTGGAAGACGTTCTCAGCCAATCCCAAGGGTCCATCCATGGGGTGCTGTTGGGCGATCGTGTGCTCCTTGGAGGGAGGGGTATCGTCCCGATGGAGGAGCACACCGCAGATGCGGTCGCGAAGCACCTCGGTGTCGAGATTTCAACATGGAATCGCGAAGACGGCTCAGGGATTCGTGAGGATGAGGAAGCCATAGGGCTGGTTGGTGGCGAGGTCTTTGCCTTTGCGTCAAAAGAGGAACGCGCTGAAGTCGATCATGGCCTGATGGCCCTGATGCGGTCCCCAAATCCGCGAGCCATGGCTCTGGCATTGCAAGAACGCCCTCTTCCACAGGAGTTGCCAGCGCTGGCATTGACAGCTGCCTCTTCGTGGACGGAAACGGAAAAGCGCGTTCTCGCCATTCGCGTCGATTTCTCTGACGAACCCGGAGAAGCGATCAGCCAATCAGCGCTCGAGACGTTATTGGTGCAAGCGTCTGATGACATTGAAGCCATGGCCTACGGAAAGACTTTCCTTACGAGTACGGTGACGCCTGAAGTCTTTCGGCTGCCTCAGACAGCTGCCTACTATGTAAACGGTGGAAATCACCGTTCTGGGGAGCTCGCAGATGACGCCAAGGCGCTCGCCTCAGCTGCGGGCTACACGCTCACAGATTACGACATTCATCTTTACGCGTTTGGGGCCGTGGGATTTCCTTATACGGGATTGGGAAACATTGGAGGCGGAGACCATTGGAATGCAGGCTACTATGATAATACCCATGTCTTGGTACATGAGTTTGGACATAACTACGGCGTGGGCCACGCCAGTTTCTGGCAAACCATTGGCGGTCGCCCCATGGATCGGAGCGGCCTTGGCGGGGACTCGCCAATCGAGCACGAAGAGTACGGTGACATCTTTGATCCCATGGGAGATGGCGGGCTTCCTGAGGGTCAATTCAATATGTACTTGCGCCGGTATCTCAATTGGATCTCTGAGGACAACGTCATCAAGCCGATGACCTCGGGGATCTATCGGATTTATGCATTTGATCATCCTGAAGCTCTCGAGAAGCCCACCGTCGCCCTTCAACTGCAGGCAGGAAATAGCGAACATTACTGGGTTGGCTTGCGGCGAGCGTTCCCAGGGACGGACCCCATTGCCAATAGTGCTTCTGTGGTTTGGGCGTTTGGTGGAGGCCGAACGCGACTTTTGGATATGACTCAGGGGTCGCTCGCTGAAGGTAGGACCTTACGCGATGATCGCACGGATGCTGGGCTACCGGTGGGCGCGTCTTTCACAGACCCCACCGGTGCCTTTACCCTTAAAACAGTGGCTCAAGGCGGCACTGGAATGAACGCCTATCTGGATATGGAGGTCATCTTTCATGAGGAGGGCGGACTCTATCGTTTCTTCACCGATACCTCGCGCTCTGAGAAAGGTTTATTGGGAAGCTATGTCAATGGTAGTTTGAGGGGCGTCGATCAGCCGGATTGGCGGGTGAGTCAGAGCATCGCCGGACAACGCGTGGATTCATCTCTTGAGTTTACTGGGGAAGGCTGGGGCAATCGCACAGAGGTAGGTATCACCGGTGGGACGGATGCGAATTGGGAGCACTTTTCCGTGCAGTGGGATGGCGTCATCGACGTGAAGAATCGTTTCCGTCTAGCCACTTCTAGCGGTGATAGCAGCCGGTTCTGGATCGACCTCAATGGCAATGGAAGTTTCGAGAGTTCAGAACTCGTCAATAACCACTGGGGCGCGGCTCAGGGTGACCGCGTCGGTGACTATAGTAATTGGCTGACAGCAGGGCTTTACGCTATTCGTGTTCAATATGAGGAAGAAGTGGGCGGTAACCGATTTCGTTTCGTGCACGAAAGGCCAACTCGCCGACTGTATGATCTCTTCACCTCGGCTTCCGAGCTGACAAAGGGGTTGGTGGGCAGCTACATCGATCAAAGCCTGCGTGCGGTGCCAGAGCCAACGGACTGGAGAGTTGCGCAATCCGTAGCAGGAACTCGAATCGATCCCGAACTGTTCTTTGTCAATTCAGGCTGGGGAAATCGATCAGCCGCGGGCTTGACGAAAGGGAGTGATGCCGATTGGGAAGACTTCTCCGTGCAATGGGATGGATTTATACGCATTCATGAAACCTGCCGCCTCGTCACTCGCAGCGATGACGGCAGCCGATTCTGGATCGATCTGAACGGGGATGGCGACTATGAGGATGCCCTGGAACTGACAAACAACCATTGGGGGAGCGGGCAGGGCGAGACCTATGGGGAACTCTCAAGTCGGCTTTTGCCTGGGCTTTATGCCATCCGCGTACAATACGAAGAAGGAGGCGGAGGCAATGTGATGGGCCTATCAGGATTCCTTGAAAGCTCCTATGCAGACTCGACCGTGGATTGGAGTGGCCGGGGCACACAGGGCGAACAAGGATGGAGCTATGGCTACCGCAGTGTCAGTGCTGGTGAAGGCAACGACTATGATCCCGTGGCCGCGTTCACCCACTTTGTTCGGGAAGAGTCAGCCGATTGGTGGAATGGAGAGCAATGGGACTATCCCATGGGAGACACGCCCTGGACCCAATTAGGCCGAAGCGAATCGCATCCGAACGGCACCAATAGTGGAGAGGAACAGTGGGCGATCCGACGCTGGCATGTGGATGTGACCGAGCCTACAGCGGTGGCAATTGGCTTTGGAGCTGAATCGATCGGCTGCGACTTCGGAGATGGCTACGACGTATCTGTCTATCTCAACGGCCAAGAAATTGGAAATCTTTCGATGCCTGCCGGGAGCACCGAACGGAAGCAGGAGACGATTTATGCAACGATTGCCCCAGGGGATCTCATCGACTTGGTGCACAAGCCGCGCGCCAATGACACCTGTGATCGCGCATCCAGTTGGATGCGGATCGAGTCACCACGGTTGTTTGTGGAGGGGCAGCTCGACTACGGTCCTGTGATTCTCGGCCAAGCAGTGAGCTTGCCGTTGATCATTTCAAATCGAAGCGAGACACCGGTCACGATTGATGACATTGATCGTCCCGCGGGGATTCAGTTAGACTGGACGGGAGGGGAAGTGCCCCCGTTCGGCACACAAGTCATTAACGCGACCTTGGCGCCGTCGACGAGCGGTTCCTATGATGGACAGGTCCTCGTTCGCCCGATGGATCCTCTAGCGATGTTCGAAGTGCCGATAACGGGCTTTGGTCAGCAAGCAGGTGAGGAAGCCTTTCTGTATGCGCCTTCCACCGCGGGTTCGGTAGCACCCAACGTGAACGGGGCCGCCACCAGCGCGTCTGAGGGAATCATCCTAACACCTGCAGAGGCCGGCCAAGCAGGTTCGGTGTGGTTTGACCAGCCCATTGCGGCGAACAAGGGATTCACGGCAAGGGTGGACGTCTCCATCTCGGATCTAGGCATCGGAGGAGCGGATGGATTCGTCGTCGCGATGCAGAACCACGGGACAGGCAACACCACCCTTCTTGGAGGCAACGGCGATTCAAGAGGATTCTACGCAGGTCCCGATCTCACAAACACGCTTGCGATCGAGTTCGATAGTTGGAATGCGAACCATGCCAAACTGATTGCGAGCGGTAATCGGGACCAACCGCTGGATTCGCTAGCGTTTCCCGGATACCTAGAGCAGGACGTGAACGTCTCTGTCCGGGTCGATTACGACCCCGCCGCCAAGCAGTTATCAGCGACCGTTGGGGATCGCGGAAGCTTGATGGCGACGGTGGATTTGCCAGCCATCATCGGTGGGAGCAACGTCATGTTTGGAGTGACCGCTGGAACGGGAGGAGCGTTTGAGAAACATGTTCTCACAGCATTCCGTGTGTCCACCTGGGAAGTGATGGAGAATCGAGGCGTGGAACCGGCCAATTCCTTGGCTCGCCCAGACGGGTTCACAGCCCACTGGGAAACGGCGGCTGGGGTGCCGTATGCGCTTGAGTACACCCCAAATCTGTCACCACCTCAATGGAGGGTCATCGCCGAGCGTATTGGCACTGGCAATGTCATTGCCTTCACCGACGAAGAACTCGCCCGCATCAGTCAGGCTCGCGGCTTCTATCGTATCGTCCGCTGGTAGCAAGTTTTCACTCAATTATAGCCCAAAGTTCACCCAATAGGGGGATAGCGGGTTGCGATTCTGCAGTGCATAATTGACCAATGAATTTGAGAAAGGAGAGATCTCACAAGTTCCACATAGGCTTGATAGCAATTTTTATAATTCTATTAGTCCTGAGTGCCAATCGATTACTTCTTGAACCGCGCGATAAGAGTGAACCACCTCAATCGTCGGCAGGACCATTGGCAAACGCTATTCACCATTTCAAATCGGAAGCCGTTACCCAGGCCGAACGCTATCAGGGAACAAAGGAAGAAGGGATTCAAGCAACACCCGATCAGGAAAGGGCTTACGCGCATCTGCAACGATTGTTAAGCCATTCAGCCAGCGAGGGAGAGACAGATGCGTATGCATTTGCTAGCGCAGAGAATGGACGGGTATTAAGAAGCCAGAACCCAACGCATGGTTTTGGGATTGAGTGGGAGGCTAGCCGGGTTGGAGTGACGCCTACTCGGCCTGGGGAGTCATGGTGTTGGTCCCTTGATATGGAAGGGATCTCGGTTGGTGAGATTACGTTGAAACCTTCGGCGAATCCGATAGGGAATCTGGAATCAAATACCCGTGTCAAGATCGCTCACAAAGGGTGGTCGGAATGGTATGACAATAGTGCTTCGGGTTTCGAGCATGGCTTCGTCATTGAGGAGCCGGGTGTTGAGGAGTCGCCTACAGACATACTTCGGGTAAAGATGCGCATGAACACCGATCTTGATGCCGAGTTGTCCAGGAATCGTGAGGCGATCACGATGAAGGCCAATGAGAGTGAAATGGTTCCGTTGCGTTATGAGAAACTGATAGTCACGGACGCAACGGGTGAACAGTTGGCCGCGCATCTGGAGCTGGATCCCCAAGACGATGGCAAGTTGTCATCGCTTGACATCGTCGTCGCTCTAAATGATCCCGTTTGGCCGGTGACGATCGATCCTACCTTGGTCAGCCTAGAGATTGCCGAATTTGATACATCCTCGGGAGCTGGATATGTAGGGGCACCAGTAGTTTTTCAGAATCAGATCTTCTTTATTGCGAATGATGGGGTGACGACGTCTGGGCTTTGGAGGAGTGATGGTACCGAGCAGGGTACTCAACTTGTGAAGGATCTCCGGCCGGGTTTTCTGCATTCGGGCGCTGAAGGGTTTACCGTCGTAGGCGATAAGCTGCTCTTCCTCGCTCACGACGGAGAAGATCAGAATCACTTCGGTCAGGACAATACTCTCGCACTTTGGGTGACGGATGGGACGGAAGCAGGAACGATGCGGCTTGGGAGTGCCACGGTTAGGGACGAAATCCTCGGAGACGACGGGTCCTTTCTCTATTTTTTCCGTCAAGATAATGGCTCATTAAATCTTTGGAAAACGGATGGGACCGTTGCGGGTACCTCGCAGATCTCATCAAATCTTCAAGATTACGAGCTTGATCTAATGGAGGTCAATGCCCTCGGTGAGCTTCCTAGTGGAGGAGCGGCGCGTGTCATATTAGCATTGGTAAACAGTGACGTCCATGTTCGAGTTTTTGATTCCACCGGGGAGATGTTTATCGACAAATCCGAAGATGAGCTGGCTGGAGGAGCAGATCTGACTTATCTCAAGAATTTCCTGAATACCAATCCGTTTCCTGATGAGTCGGGCCTATCGCCGAGTGTGATAAGCAATCTTATTGAGAAAACGAGATTGGTTTCAGGGTATGCCTATCCTCAGGCGAGACATTGGGGAGGTGCAACTCATGATGGAAAAGTGTTCTTCGTTGCTGAAGATGCGGGAATTGAAACCTTGTGGGTAAGCGATGGCACGACAGGAGGGACTGCACCTTTGATGGTATTGGCCTCGCGAACCGTGCCGTTTGTCTCGGCCCAGTCGGTACTCTATTTTGTGGCAGACGATGGAACCAACTTTGGTCTGTGGGCGACTGATGGCACCGTCGCCAATACGGTTTTTCTGACTGCGTTTAGCCCGGGCCGTTCCCCAACTAGCATGATAGCTATTGGGAACACACTCTATTTCACTTCACGTGGACCAACGCAGTGGAACCTCTGGAAAAGTGATGGGACAGTTGCGGGGACGATGGCGCTTCATACCGCTAATACAACCGAGCCGCAGGAACTCACGGCGCTCGGAAACTTGCTCGTTTTCTCCCAAGAGTCGGGAAGCTCTGGCGAAGAGCTCTGGAAGAGTGATGGGACCGTAGCAGGCACCTCCTTGCTCAAGAATATCCGCTCAGGTTCCTACAACGGCTCAAATCCGAATGGTTTTACCGTGGTTGGCAATCAAGTCTATTTTAGTGCGTTTGACGGAACGGGCGCTCATGTCTGGAAGACGGACGGGACCGGCAATGGGACGGTTCGGGTTTCCACGGCAGTGAAGAATCCCCAGTTGTTTACGAGTGTTGGATCGACGGTCTTTTTCCGAGGAGACGATTTCACGAATGGGTTCGAGCTTTGGAAAACCAATGGAACGTCGGGTGGGACCCAGATGGTGAAAGAAATCGGACCAGGACAGACCAACCCTGATATCGCCTATTTGACTAACTTGAATGGGACGTTGCTCTTCAGGGCGGATGATGATGTCCATGGCTGGGAGCTGTGGAGGAGTGATGGGACGGAGGCTGGCACTTACATGGTTAGAGATACTCTGCCAGCAACGGGGCCGTACTCTCCCGAAGTGGCTTCTTTTGGAGGTAACTTTTTCTTTGCTATGCCGGTCTCCTCAAGCTTTTTCAGACTATGGAAAAGTGATGGAAGTGCGCTTGGTACGGCTCAGCTCCCTTTTGGTTACAATGGCTTTGGATCGAATCCCAAGGAGTTCTGCATCTTTTCGGGAAGCCTCTACTTCCAGGCCAATGGTGGGCTAGAGGGTGCAGAGCTTTGGAAAACGGATGGTACTTCGGCAGGGACTGAGCTTGTTAAGGATGTATTGACTGGCAGTGGTGGCAGTCTCCCCACAGAATTGACGGTGGTCGGCTCGGAGATGTTCTTTGCTGCAAGAGGAAGCTCGAGTGAGGGCCGGGAGTTGTGGAAAACGGACGGCACCGCTGCAAACACTGTCTTGGTCAAAGACATCCGCTCTGGATCCGGAAACTCAGACCCAAAGATGCTGACGGCTGTAGTAAACTTGAAGCAAGGATCTGATAGTGTGGGGCCGCGATTGTTCTTTCAAGCTCATGATGGGTCGACCGGCGTGGAGCTCTGGATCTCCGATGGGACGGAGAGTGGGACCAATTTGGTCAAGAACATTAATTCTGGTTCAAGGTTTTCGAATCCAGATTACCTCACCGAGTTTCAGCAAAAGCTGATTTTTAGTGCAGATGGCGGTAGCTCTTTTGGAGGAGAGGAGCTTTGGATCAGTGACGGTACATCGGCAGGAACACAATTGCTAAAGAACATCAATCCTGGCCTGTCTCCGTCTCAGCCGGAGAATCTTACCGCCGTTGGGAACACATTGTATTTCATTGCCAATGACGGATCCTCTGGGAGAGAGCTGTGGAAAACGAATGGGACGACAGCGGGCACTCTTCTTATCAAAGATATCAACCCAGGAGCCACCAGCGGATTGCCTGAATTCCAGAATGCATCATCGCAGGGCGTGCGAGAGCCCTATATGATCCCTTTCGGTTCGCTACTGCTTTTCGCTGCGGACGATGGGGTTCACGGCCGGGAGCTGTGGACGACGGATGGCACGGTTGGGAACACGAACATGCTCAAAGACATTTTCGCTGGTCCGAGCTGGTCCAATCCCATGGGTTTTGCTTCTCTTGACGGGAAGTTCTATTTTCAGGCGGCCACTGGAGATGCTGGCGCGGAACTGTGGGAGACGGATGGCACGGAGATGGGCACGGTGGCCTTCGAGGATGTGGCTCCTGGTTCGATGTCCGCCTTTCCCAACCAGATCACGTCGGTGGGGAACACAGCCTTTTATTTTGCACATGACGAGACGCCGAGCTCCTTCGGGCTTCGGGTTTTTGTGCAGGAATTCACTCTCACGGTGAACGCGGGAGCGGGTGGTTCGGCGACAGGGAGTGGGTCGTTCTTCACCGGGGATGCAGCCCCGATCACGGCAACGCCAAATGCCGGCTTCTTGTTCAGTCACTGGACGGGTTCTGGTGTGGGTGATCCGAACAGGGCCAACACCACGGTGGGCATGACGGAGGACCGGACGGTAACTGCTGTCTTCGCTCCTATACGAGACCTCGCGTTGACGGTAGACCCGGCGGGTGCAGGGAGTGTGACCGGAACGGGGCAGTATCCGGAAGGTGCGGAGGCGGCTATCTCGGCCACGGCCAATGCGGGATTTCATTTCAATTCCTGGTTGGGTGACGGTGTGGCGGACTCCTTGAGCAATTCGACCACGGTGAGCATGACGGCGAATCGCTCGTTGACCGCGCAGTTCGACGTGATTGTGGCGTTGACGGTCGAGGGTGGTCCCGCCGCTGGCGGAACCGTGACGGGTGGAGGAAGCTACGTGGAAGGGACGGAGGCAAGCATCACCGCCATGGCAAATGCCGGGTATCGTTTTGATGGTTGGTCGGGAAGCGGGATTGCTGACACGAATGCGGCATCGACCACGGTGACGGTCGATGCGGCGAAGACCGTGACGGCGAACTTTGTGAAGACCTGGGAACTGACGCTCCTGGCTTCTCCATCCGGAGGAGGCGCGCTGACAGGTGGGGGTACCTTTGATGACGGAGAGTCTGCTAACATTTCGGTCATGCCCCATGCGGCTTACCGTTTTCTTGGGTGGTCAGGCGATGGCGTGGGGGATTCGGCGGCCACTTCAACCACGGTGACGATGAGTGCCGATCGCACCGTGACGGCAAATTTCTCCCAAGGGAGTGAGCGTGTGGGTGATGGGGGGATCACGACTTATGGATCTAGCAATACACTTTCTAGCTCAATTCAATTGGGTAACAAGGTTCTCTATTTGGGCGATGATTCTATACATGGTGAGGAACTCTGGGTCACGGATGGGACGGCTGCAGGGACACAGATGCTTTTGGACATTAATCCGGATGGCAGTTCTCATCCTCGGTCTTTCGCGAAGTTGGGAGATCGCGTGTTTTTCCGTGCGGGGCATCCAGATTATGGGTATGAAATGTGGGAGTCAGACGGCACGACTGCAGGCACCAAGTTGTTTCAAGATTCGGTTCCTGGAGCGGGTTCTTCTTATCCTGACCTCGTAAGCTCATGGGGCGATCTTCTCTTTTATCGGGTCTGGGATCCAGCACTGGGAAATGAACTGGGAATCAGTGATGGGTCACCGGAAGGGACGACGGTCATTGATCTCAACTTAGGGGGAAGCAGTTCTAGCCCTTACAGTTTTGTGACCGTTGCTAACGGGGTGTTTTTCCGAGCGTATACTTCCAGCACCGGATGGGAGTTATGGTTCAGCGATGGGACGCCAGCGGGTACGCAGATGTTAAAGGATATCAATCCAGGAGGCGATGGCGCGGGTGGTTGGATGACGGCTTTTGAGGACAAACTCTTGTTCAATGCCTACACACCAGAATCTGGAGACGAATTGTGGATCTCGGATGGGACGCCGTCTGGGACTCAACTACTGAAAGACATCGCCTCAGGTAGTGGAGGTTCTGCTCCAGGGGTAATCACCGACCTTGGAAATGGCACCGCTCTTTTCCAAGCCTACACAACGGCGACTGGACGTGAGCTTTGGAGGACGGATGGCACCGCGGGGGGCACTCAAATGGTCAAGGAAATCTTGCCCGGGCCCAGCAGTTCGGATTTTTTAGGTCCAGCGATTCTGAATGGAAACCTCATCTTCCGAGCCAATGATGGAACGAATGGGGAAGAGCTGTGGATAAGCGATGGGACGGTGGCAAACACGCAACTCTTGAAAGACCTACGGCCAGGTGGAAGTAGCAGTTCACCACGTTCCATGACGACCGTTGGTAATCAGGTGTTTTTTCGTGCCTATGATGATGCTCATGGGTGGGAACCCTGGGTGACGGATGGCACGAGCGGTGGTACGCAGCGACTAGCCGACCTGTACCCAGGAACGAGCGGTTCCAATCTTGGCTATTTTACTGGGTTGGGAAACCAGGTGCTATTCTTGACGAACACGCCAGATCATGGCTACGAGCTTTGGAAGAGTGATGGGACCACGGAAGGAACTGTCTTGGTGAAGGATGCTGCAGCATTGGGGCCCAATCAAAATCGCCTGGCGAAGCTTGGCCACTCGCTGCTCTTTGCCAGTCAGGGCGGAGGTAATGGACTTGAACTCTATGTCAGTGATGGCAGCTCCATGGGCACAGGCCTTTTGAAGGCGTTCCTGCCGGACTTGGCGAGCGGGGATCCTTACGCCCTAACACCTTTTCAGAACCTGGTGATCTTCAGCGCGGTGGACTCAACTCATGGCCGAGAATTGTGGAAAACGGATGGAACGGAGTCAGGAACGGTGTTGATCAAGGACATCTTGCCAGGGACGGAATCGGGTAACCCCTTTCTCCTGGAGGAGCACGCTGGGGCGGTTTATTTCTCGGGCAATGACACGAGCGGCAGTGCGAACTATGAGCTTTGGAAAACGGACGGCACGGATGCTGGGACGGTGAAAGTTCTGGAAGTGAATGCCAGTGGAAGCGCTTCGCCAAACTTCCTGCGCTCGTTTGCGGGCTCTCTGTTTTTTGATGCCAATGATGGAACGAGCAGAAAGATCTGGAAGAGCGACGGAAGTAGCGCGGGGACGACAGCCATCGCCAATGTGTCTCAGTATCACAATTTTGTTGAGGCGGGTGGAAACCTGTTTTTCGTGGGCCACGAAAATGCGGATCCCGATGGTCGGGAGCTTTGGATGATCGATGGTTTGGGAAATGCTGTGGGCCTTACCTCTGGGTCTGATAACATGGATTTTACGGGTTTTGAAGAGGCCGATGCCGTGAACGGACAGCTGATTTTCGGAGCCAAGGTTTCTGGGGGGGCGCGTCAACTTTGGACCTCTGACGGAACTACTGGAGGTACGCAGGTGCTGAAAGAGGTGGAGGTGGGGAGTGAGTTTCTCACCGTAGAGAATCCATCGCTAGTGGATCAGTTGTTCTTCATTGGGGATGATCCAACGACAGGCAGGGAATTGTGGGTCACGGATGGCACGGAGGCAGGCACGCGTTTGGTGAAAGACATTCGTCCTGGGACGAATGGTTCGGCACCGATGGAACTTGCCGAGCATGATGGGCTTCTCTTTTTCAGTGCCTACACCCCGACTTATGGGCGGGAGCTCTGGGTGAGTGATGGCACGGAAGCGGGAACGCTGATTTACGAAGATGTGATCGGAGGTTTTGGATCGTCGAATCCAACAGCCTTTTGTAGTTTCGGGTCTGGTTTCTATTACTTTGCTCACGATGACGCCACCGGAGCCTACGGGCTGCGCACCCTGCAGCCGGATTCGGATGGTGTCTCGGAAACGGTGGAAGCGAACGCTCCGAACAATGGGGATGGGAATGGCGATGGAACTCCTGACAGTGAACAGAACCACGTGACGTCCTTACCGATCGCGGACAGCGGCGGAGGCGATCCGCCTTATGTCACGCTTGCAACGCCTTCAGGCAATCAGTTAGGTGCGGTGGAGGCGATCGACAATCCGGCGCCCGATGAGGAAGAGCCTCCCGTGCCCGACAGCTCTAACCTACCTATTGGGTTTTTGGGGTTCAATGTGTCGCCTTCTTTGCCGAGTCCTGGATTTAGCACGACGGTCGAAATCCTTTTGCCTCCGAACACAGAAGCAAACCAGTATTGGAAATATGGGGCCGAGCCGGGAAATACAACTCCCCATTGGTATGCGTTTGACTATGATCCCGCGACCGGAACCGGCGCGGTGTTTGAAGCTGGTAAGATTATTCTTCATCTCGTCGATGGCCTCCGTGGTGATGGCGATCTCACTGCCAATGGAGTGATAGTGGATCCGGGCGCTGCTATTTATGTGACCGAATATGACCTCACGGTTTCGGCGAATCCAATGGTAGGAGGCACCGTGATGGGGAGCGGGACTTATTTCGTTGGCGATGACGCGGTGATTACCGCGACCCCGACGGCTGGCTATCGTTTCCTGGCGTGGAGTGGAAGTGGGGTGGATGACCCTACCGGTGCCACGACAACGGTCGCGATGACGGAGGACCGTGTCGTCGTGGGGCAGTTTGTTCCCAATGGGAGCCCTGGTTTTGTGGGTTGGGAGGACGCCCTTACATTGGCGCCACCAGCGCCGCAGTCTCACTGGCTTCCAAGTGATGATGAGGATGGAGACCAAACGAATACGTTTGGAGAATATGTGGGAGGATTGAGCCCGGGACTGAGTAGTGAGTTTCTAGGATTCGCACCGAGTGTTCATTCGGATGGCGGGGCCTTCTTTTTGCAAGGGGAGATCCGGCTCCGAAACGATGATAGCGATCTCATTTTCAGCCTGGAGTGGAGCGACGACTACCAAACCTGGGAAACACAGAGCCTGAGCTACAATGGAAGTGCTTGGATCCTGGCACCCGGGGTTTCAGGGCAGCAGTTTATCATCCCAAATCCTGGAACGACGGGACCGAGTGGAGACAATGGCATCGACACGGTGCAGGTTCGCGATAGCACAGCGATGGCACCGGGAACCTGGCGTTACGCCCGACTTCGGGTGAGCGACTCCTATGGAAATGAGATACTCACGGATGCGATGGGGTTCTATGGCTTTGCCTGTTTGTCAGGCTCGGACACCATCGTGAGCCAGGGATTCATGAAGCCACCTTCGCTCAGAGGAGAGATCGATACTGTCAGTGGATCCGATAAAGGGACTGTGACCCCTGTGCAATTGGATCCCTCGGAGCCGATGGTGGCAAACGCCTATCAGAATCACTATATTCGAGGGATCGGCGGATCGGTCGACGGGCATTACTATCGCATTTCGAGCAACTCGGCGACGGAAATTGTTCTAGCAACCGGAGTGAACGAAGTGACGGCGTTCACAACGGGCGCTCGGTTTGAAGTCGTCCCTTATTGGAGCCTGGCGGAATTATTCGCTTCGGGATCCAATCCCGCCGTGCACGATTCACCCAATGCATTCAGTTTATTTCGCAAGACGGAAGTACATCTATCCAATTCGATAAGTGAAGGAGTCAATCTTAGCGCTGGAGGAATCTACTTCCGGACGGGTGGCGAGTGGAAGGTCGACTTTGATCGGGATCCAGGGACAAACGAGGGAGATACCGCCGGCGGGTTGATGCCTGATCCCGCGGCCTATTACGTTGTTCGCCATCAGCCAGCAGATGCAGCTACGGATGGCTTCTTCTACGGTATTGTGCCGCCTGCAGGATTACGCATGTCCCTCGCGACCCAGGATGGATTCCAACAAGACAACCCAGTGGGTGTGGCCAATGCGTATCCAATCGCGATGACGGGCTTGGGATTTCGTGCGGGGACCGCGTTTGAAGATAGCCCTGGAACGCTGAGCCTCTTGCGGAAGGACTCACTCCTTATCTACGATAATGCGACAAGTGCCCTCAACAAGGCAGCGACGAAGGAATACTATTTTGATAGCAATGACAGCGTTTGGCGCGATGCAAACGCCGGGAATGCCATTATCGATGCAAGCGCAGTTATGTTCCTACCGGGATCCCATGTCGTATGGAGGAAAGCGAGTGGTGATGGCTTCAGCAGGTTCTGGGAGCGCCCTTAGGTTGTTTGGGAGAGCACTTCAACTGAGAGTATTATGAAGATACGAAGAATAGTTAGACAAGTTTCCTTACCAATGTGGGCTAGATTAATCGTGTTGTCCTATCTATGTTGTGGGTTAATTCAGGAGACAAAAGCTTCGCTAATTCTAGGCGATCCAGATGCATTCTTGAGCGTGTCATTTTTCGGTTTCGACGACCTTGAAGCTGGAAAGAGCATCGGCTTCTTAACAGTCGACACAAAAGGTGATGGTTTTGTGGGTCGAAATGATCCTGACAATCTCGTCGCTTTTTTAAAAGGAGCCAGCAATCTCGGACGAGGTGACCAAGTAGGAGACGATCTGTTTCTCGCGCGATTTGAAGCGGCGGATGTTGGTGGGTCTATAGGATTTGATAGCGGAGGCAATATTGGTTTAGACTATGGCCTCGATCTTTTGTCTGAAGGGCTGGAGTTGGCTCTTCTTTATTTTCCATCTGGAACGTCTGTAGACGGCGATGCATTTCATTACTATCGGTCTGATAGTATCACAGATGGTGGGCTCAATGGCACCATAGGATACAAGACTCCGCAACCAGGTGCGACCAATCGCATTGTCAGTTTGCAAAGTAGCTTCGTTGTCAGTGGGGTGTCCGGTGGCGCCCTGCAGACAGATGTTTTCTCTGCGACGGTACCGGAGCCCTCTCAGGTGCTGACTGGAGGAATCTTAGCATGGTTGCTACTCCTGAATCAAACGTCACGCTCGCGAAGCAAGCAACATCGAAAGCGGTGTGAGTGATGGAAGCGCGTTTACAAGGAACAGCCAATAAATGGCGTTCGATTGCCATTGTCGCCAGTTGGCTGGTTGCAGGGCCTGTCAAGAGCGCGGTTGGGGGCACTTTCACCCTCGACTTGAGCGTTGCTGGCATCCCAGACGCAATTCCAAATGTCAGCAAAGCTTTAATCATCGTTGACACCGAGGCGGATGGATTTCTAGGGTTTGGGGATCAAGACAGGCGAGATGAGGACGTGCGATTGTTTCCTTTTCGATCGGGTGCCGCAGTGGGAGATGACCGAGTATTGGGAGTGATGAGTGCGTTCTCGTATGAGTCATTTGTAATCTTTGAATCGGGAGTCATCGAGATCGATCGTGAAGATCCGCAATGGAGTGCCTCATTGAGAACCGACAAACCATTGGGCTTGCTGGTGCTCTATCAGGGCCACTTGAAGCCAGGTGCGCCGATAGGGTTCTATCGATCGGACTCTCTGACGGATCCCATTTATGGCGGTAATCATCCGTATCGAGTTCCCACGGATGGCACAAACGTGCGCATCATGTCTGTTAGTTCGGATCTATCATTGATTAAAGGGAATGAAGGTGGGGTGAATCCTCAAATGTTCTCAGCAATGAATCGGGAATTAGGGCCTCCATCTTTCGGTGAGGCAGTCGGGATCGAGCTGAAAGCGAACTCGGTGGGAGTACCCATGCTAAGATTGGATACGCCACAGGCAGCTCTCTATGTTGTGGAATACTCTAGAGATTTGGTAAATTGGAGTCTTTTGGACGAAACCGAACTCGTAGAATCTGAAAGTGTAGGACAATGGGAAGTAGTCGATTCTGAGGCAAATGAGGTCGCTCGTTCTTTCTACCGCGCTTGGCGGTCGGACTAAGATTACAGCTGTGTTGAGGACCTTCCAACTTGTCTACGGTCTCACTATTCAGCAAACCCCTCGGCGTAGGCGAAGAGGGCGGGGGCGCCGCCGGTGTGCCAGTAGAGGACGTTGTGGTCGGCGGTGTAGGTGCCTTGGCGGATGAGGTCGATGAGGCCAGCGACGGCGCGGCCGGAGTAGACGGGGCCGACGAAGATGCCTTCAGTGCTGGCGAGGAGGCGAGTGGCTTCGATTTCGGGTGGGCCGAGGATGCCGTAGCCACCGCCGAGGTAGTCGGCGTTGAGATGGAAGTCCTTTTCGGTGAGGTGGGTGGTCTGGGGGTCTAGGTCTAACAGTCTGGCGGACTCATTGGCGATGGTGGCCATGTCGCTTTGATAGGAGGGGTGGCGATCGGCGGGTTGATCGATGCTGATGCCGAGCACGATGCCCCGATACCCGAGAAGATGGGCTCCGAGGGTGAGCCCGGCTTGGGTGCCTCCCGAACTGGTGGCGACGAGGATGTTCCAGTCCATTCCCAGGGCGGTGCACTGGTCCCGGAGTTCTTGCATGGCGAGCGCGTAGCCGAGCGCTCCCAGGCCATTGGAGCCTCCTAACGGAACCACGTAGGGGCGCTCACCCTGTTCTTTGAGGGTTGAGGCGAGGGCCTGCAGCTTGATGAGGCGTTCCGTCTTGGGGACGTGGTGGAGGTGCGCTCCGCAAAGGTCGTCGAGGAGGGCGTTGCCGTTGGCTGGATGGGTGGGATCACCGCCGAGGACGAGATGGCAATCGATGCCGTGCATGGCACAGGCTGCGGCGGTGAGGCGGCAGTGATTGGATTGCGGTCCACCGGTGGTGAGGATCGTCGTGGCTCCTTGCGCGAGGGCGTCGGCGAGGAGGAATTCGAGCTTGCGGACTTTGTTACCACCAAAGGCGAGGGTCGTTTGGTCGTCGCGCTTGATCCAGATCTCAGGCCCCGATGGGAACGACGCAGGGAAACGATCCAGTTTCTGCAGGGGCGTGGGGTAGGTCGAGAGGCTGACACGCGGGAGGTCCGTGGTGATGGTCGTGAGGTGTCTGATAGGAGGAGGGGCTTTGGGATTGATGAATGTTGATTTCTGATTGTTGACGTGGGTGTTAGGATAGTGGTGGTGGCGATTGCTCAGGGAATGGCGGCGGGGACGGTGCGGGTGCGGCCTTGTTGCGCTGCCGGACCCACCAGCCGAGCGCTATGGCGGCAATGAGCAACGGGATGCTAATCATGGGACGGTAGGTGAACCAGGCGAGAGCAATGGTGACTAACGAAAGTGCTGCGGCGAGAAGCAAGGCGATGAAGAAGGAGGCAGAGCGGATGAGATTGCCAATGAAGGGAATGACATCTCCAAGGACCGCCAAGGGACCGAGGATGGTGGCGAGGCCAATGGTCATGGCGATGAACCCTCCAAGCCGCACCAGCCACGTCCGCGTCTTGGCTGCGGCCACGGCTTTGGCATTCATGTCTTCGGCCGAATGCAGGCCCGCGCGAATCTCATGGACGTCCGTGCCCAAGGATGAGACCCAGGGAGCGAAACTTTCGCCGACCTGTTGCGACCGTACGGTGACGTCTGTGGGGACGACCTGCTCGAATTGTATGCGGAGGTCACCTATGGCGGGGTTCTCTGGGTCTGCGCTCTTGTATAGATAGGCGTCGTGCATCTGATAGGTGCTTTGAATCGCTTCTGGCATGGCCGCCAAGGTCTCTGCGGTCAGGGGTAGGGTGGTGCTCTCGCGAATGCGTGCCACCAAGTCGGCGGGGAGCGTGTAGGCCCCCAGCGTGACGTGTGGAGCTTGGAAGTCGGCACTCTCGATCGGCATTTTCGTAGGGTTTTCGTGGCCTTCAGGCCGCTTGAAATTGCTTGAGCGCTCCAGGCTCGAAGACCAGCGTTTCTGATAGGAATAGGTCGTCTCGGTCACCTCCCCACCACCAACTTTCTTGCGCGTCTCGGTCGACCGTTTCTCCTCCCATTGATACATTTCGACGCGTCGTTCGAGGCGAAGAGCGACGGTGCTTAGTTGGAAGATGGGATCCGAAACGGCATCGGTCGTGGTGGCGGTGCCGGAAACGACGACGAGACTCCCTTCATTGGTAGCCTTGATAGGATCCGCCGGTGCCTCGATCGCCGCCTTCTTGGCTTCGGCGAGGCGCTTGTGGTCTTTCACCGCGCATCCTTCATTGATGAAGAGAATCGGGAAGGCCGCGATGAAGAAGAGGCCTCCGGCGACGATGCCTTTGATCGAATTGCCCATGCGGCCGAAGAATCCGCGTCTAGTCACTTCCACGTAGTTGTCCATGTGGCCAGTGTAGGGTGCTTCGCATAGAGGATCAAGGTTGATGGCGACGCCGCAGCGCCTGCGTGGTATCTCGAGGAGAGGGGGCTTGTGGAGAGAGGTCTTACAGAGTCACAGGGCGCCCGCAGAGGCGACGTGCAGATGTTGCCTTCATGAGCGCTGTGACTTCATGTACGACTTCCATCATTCTCTCTCTGCTTCTTGAAATCTGTTGACAGCGTGGGTGTGCGATCGTGATTCTGCTAGCTTCTCTTCATTGCCTATCCATGAGTGCCCCTATCATCACTGCGATCCACATCGCACCTGGCTCACGATTGCCGATGAAGGCCGTGGAGAGCGTGGTGGCCGATGCTGGAAAGGGACTGATTGGAGATCGCTATCACGGGACGCGGCATCGTCATGTGAGCGTGCAGTCGGCCACTTCTCTGGAAGAAGCGAGCGCGAGATTCCAAGCGGCGATTCCTGCGGAGGGGACTCGACGAAACCTCACGCTTTCCTATGGAGTGGTGCCATTCAAGCCCGGGGTGCGCTTGACTATCGGTGGGGTTGAACTGGAGGTGGTGCGCATCGCGGCGCCCTGTCGCTTGTTAGACGATGTTCTTGGCAAGGGAGCGGCACACGCGCTTCATCAACGTGCGGGATCTGTGTGTCGGATACTTGTGGGTGGCGAGATTCGGTTGGGTGATCAGGTCTTTTGGGATCCTTCCTGGCAGGAACCTGAGGTCGACACTTCCCTGTGAGGCATCGTTCGCGTAGGGTCGCGGCATGAAGCGATTCCTTGCTGTTCTTGCCGCCATCTTCTCAGTCATGGGCCATGCTGCGGCGCAGGTAGATAGTGTGGTGGTCTTCCACGAGATCCACTACCATCCGGTCGCATCGGAAAGCGAGTTCGTCGAACTCTACAATCAGAACAGTGTTGATGTGGATATGTCAGGATGGTCGTTGCAAGGTGCTGGCACCTTCGTCTTTCCTGAAGGCACTCGCATTGAGGGGCGCGGCTACCTTGTGGTTGCTAGCGATCCGACCGCCATGCCCAATGGTGCCCTGGGCCCGCTGGAGGGGGCACTGAGCAACGCTGGAGAAGCCCTGACACTACGCAATCATAACAATCGTGTGATGGATCAGGTCCGATATGAAGACACGGATCCCTGGCCGGTGGGTGCGGATGGCTCTGGCGCTTCCCTTTCGAAACGTGATCCCTGGCAGGGTAGTGGTGATCCGGCGTGGTGGACGGTGAGCACCACCTTGGGTGGCACTCCAGGAACGCCTAACCAAACGGATGCGAGGGCCACTGGCCGCGTGGTGTTTAGCGAAGTGCCTGCGTTGATGGCTGAGTCTTTCTGGATCGAACTTCACAATCCGAGTGGAGAAATGGTGAACTTGGCGTCCCTGCACCTCTTTGCCAGCGATGGGGAGACGTTCCCGTTGAGTGGTGATCTGGCCCCGGGTGCCTACGGAACGATTTCGCTAAGTCATGCGTTTGCTGAGGGTGTGCGCCTCTTCCTAACAGACCCTGGCACCCATGAGTTTATCGATGCCGTGGCGTTGAAAGACCATCCTCAAGCACGCGTGACCTTTCCGAAGGGAGCGTTCCTTCATCCAAGCGCCACCACTCCTGGAGAGGCCAATGTGGTTTCGATCGATGATCGGGTGGTGATCAATGAGATCATGTACCATCATCGGCCTACCTATCAGGATGTGGACGATCCGGAATCGGTCTATGAAGAGAATGACGAAGAATGGTTGGAGCTGACCAATCGTAGCGACGCGATGGTGGATTTGTCAGGATGGTCGTTGATCGATGGTGTGTCGTTTGTCTTCGAGGAGGGCGTGACCCTTGGCCCAGGGGCGTTTCTCGTCGTGGCGAATGATGCGGAGGACTTGCGTGCCAAGTATCCTGACATTACCATCGTAGGGGATTTCGAGGGATCGATGACCAATGGCGGCGAGCGTGTCACACTGGCCGATGCGCGTGGGAATCCGGTGGACACGGTGCGATACTGTGACGGTGCTCCCTGGCCAAGCGATGCCGATGGCTTTGGGTCCAGCTTGGAACTGAAGCATCCCGAGATGGACAATGAGCGGGCAGAATCGTGGGCTGCGAGTGATGAAAGTCTGAAGGCTAGTTGGCACACTTACACCTACCGTGCCGAAGCTATTCGACCGGTCTACACGGCCAATGTGCGCAACTTCCACGAACTCCGCATGGGTTTCATTCAGGCAGGGCGCTGCTTGGTGGATAATGTGAGTGTTGTCGAAGATCCCAATGGCGCAGCCACTGAACTGGTGCGCAATCGCACCTTCGGAAGCCTGTTTGCACCAAACACCTCTGGGAATTGGCGCTTGTTAGGCAATCATAGCCTCTCGGAAGCCATTGAAGATCCCGAGGCCGGAGCCGTCTTGCGCCTAGAGGCGGCGAGTTCCATGAATTATCTCAACAACCTGTGTGAAGCCAATCTCGCGGCACCAGTCGAGGTGGGCCAGACCTATGAGATCACCTTCGACGCCAAGTGGTTGGGAGGAAGCCCACAACTGCGCACTGAAATTTATTATAACAAATTGGCGAAGAAGCACCTCCTCGCGCTGCCGGAGAAGCATGGCACGCCGGGGGCTCCGAATACCGCTCTTCTGGAAAAGCCTGTGCCCACCTTCACGCATCTCCACCATGACCCGCCGGTGCCTGCTCCCGAGGAGCCCGTGACGGTCTCCGTGGAAGCCGTTTCGGCTAACGGACTCACGAAACTTACTCTCTTCTATTCCGTCGATGATGGCGATTGGATGACGTTGCCCATGATGTCGGCGATGCCAGGAGAACCCTACACCGCGAGGGTTCCAGGGCAGAGCAATGGTGCGGTGATCCAATTCTATGTGGAAGGCGAGGATGGGAACGGCGGTCTCTCCGTCTTTCCCGCTGATGGGGCAGCATCTGGGGCATTTGTGAGAGTGGCTGAACGCGCGCCCACCGATCGTCGGCAGTCCTTGCGTATCACGACGCGGAAATCAGACGCCACGGCCATTCACGCCGCGATCGATATCTTGAGCAATCTCCGGCGGGACGCGACCGTGATTGTGGATGAGGAACGGATCCTCTACAATTGTGGGGTGCGGTTGCGTGGGAGCATGTTTAGCCGGAGCAATGGAGGTGATGCGGGACTCAACATCAAGTTTCCGGCGGACCAACGCTTTCGCGGCACGCAATCGACGATCATTGTGAGGCGGCGCAATCCTCAGGAGATTCTCGTCAAGCACATGGCCAATCAGGCCGGTGGGGTGCCTGCGAGCTATAACGATTTCGTCGAAATGCGAGGGTATCGTAGTGGTCAAGATGGATTGGCCCGCATGGAGATGGCGCGCTTTGGAGAGAACTACCTCGCGGGAGCCTTTGATCAAGGAGACCAGCGCCCCGTCTTTAAGATGGAAGGGATTCGCGATTTCCAATCCACCGGTGCCGGTGGGGTGAAGAACCCCCAACCCGTCGGATGGATCGTGGATTTCGATCTCACCGATCTGGGGGATGATAAGGAGCAATACCGTCATGTCTTGCGCATGATCAACGCTCGCAAACAAGACGATTATACTGGCATCATGCAACTTTGTAAGGCTTTCGGAGGTCCTGATGATGGGTTCCGTGAGGCCATGGAGGCGATTGTGGATACGGATCAATGGGCCCGCATGATGGCCATGCAAACGCTCTGCGGCATCGCTGATGTGTATCCGATAGAGAATCCACACAATTTCAATCTCTATCAACGTCCCACAGATGAACGCTTCGTCGCCATCCCATGGGATTGGGACTTCACGTTCAACCTTTCACCCTCTTCACGGATCATCGATCCGCGTTCTAGCCGGAAGAATCTGTGGCGTCTCTTGAATGAACCGGGCATCCATCGCCAGTTTCGTGGGCATTTGTTAGATTTGATCGATACGGTCTTCAATGAAGCCTACGCACAGGAATGGTTCGGCCATTACGGGGATGTGGCAGGCGCCAACTACAACAGCCATGTCAGCTACGTGCGCAACCGAGCGAGTTCAGTAAAGGGTCAGGCCAATTCGCTGACTACTTTCCGCATCCTATCCAACGAAGGGGAACCCTTTGCCATCGAGAGTGCTGACGTGACCTTGCGTGGCGAGGGCGGGATGCGCGTGCGCTCGATTGAGCATGTGGAAACTGGTCTCGTGCTTGAGCCGCATTGGATCGATGACGACACTTGGGAACTCACCCTGCCGTTGAGTAGGGGTGCCAATGTGATCACTTTACAAGCACGTGACTATCAAGGCACCAAGGGATCGCTCTTTAATCCGACTGGGCAGGATCAGATCACGGTCACCAATACGAGTGACCTCGTCGCACCCACGGCAGAGAATCTCCGGATTACCGAGATCATGTATCACCCCGCTGAGCCTTCCGAAGCGGAGCGAGCGGCGGGGTTCGACGATCAAGACGCGTTCGAATTCATCGAGCTGGCCAATGTGAGTGATCACATCATTGATCTGCGAAAGGTGTGGTTTCGTGAGGGCATTCAATTTGCCTTTGATCAGTTAGCGAACCCACGCATGGCACCAGGAGAAACGATCGTCTTGGTTTCGGACGCAAGCGCCTTCGTGGCACGCTATGGTGAAGAGGTCGCCGTGGCAGGAACTTACGGGGGCCAATTGGCAAATGGTGGAGAACGGCTCACCTTGGTCGGGCCTCACGAGCAGATCCTGGAGCAGTTAGCCTATCATGATCGCGAACCGTGGCCAGAAGCGGCCGATGGGCCTGGGGGGTCGCTCACGCGTCGTGCAGATAGCAGTGACCCCAATGATCCAGCAAGTTGGGAAGTCAGTGTGGCTCCCTTTGGGACACCGGGTCGAGTGGAGGAAGCCACGCCCGGTCTCACCTTTGCCGCGTGGGCGACGGCATCTATCGCAGACGCCACCAGGCGAGGCTTTCATCATGACCCCGACAATGATGGCTACGTCAATGGCGTGGAATACGCGCTGATGGGCAATCCGCTCGTGAAAGAATCGGCACCACTTGTCAAGGTGAGCAGCGAGGAGGGCACCGTGGTGTTGCGATATCGGCAGCGCATCCAAGGAGACACCAGGATCATGTTAGAACACGCCACCGATCTTCGAACCTGGGAGCCTGCAAGCCAAGTGTTAGGATGGGTGTTAAGATGGGAACGCTTCGTGGGCGTTCAGGGTGATCACGAACAGGTGCAGGGCATCCTCCGGGTGTCTCTTGCCAACGCACAGCTTCGCTTGAAAGTGGTCCTTGACTGAAGATCAGTGGATTCGGGTATTGTTAGAGATGGAACGTTGGCATCAATGAAGGAAGGGTTCTCCCGCCCCTTCAGGCCGGAGAGGGATGTCGCTCGGGAGAAACCCTAGGCTGAAGCCTAGGGCTGGGTTCTCCCGCCCCTTCAGGCCGGAGAGGGGGGCGAAAGAGGGAAGCCTAGGGCTGGCGAGGGTTGTGCGAGAGGGAGTGCAGGGCCAAGACAAGAAGCCGTGGGCTGGCTTCTAAACCCTATCGTGATGATGTGACCTAATGTTGGCGTGACCGGATTGATGATGTGGTGAATTGTCTCAATCAGAGGAGTAATGTGAGAATACGGATTGAATTGTTCGGATTCATGTGGTCCGTTCACAATTGTGAAGTGTCTTATCACCATTTTTGCATTTATTTACGCTTGCGAGACTTCAAGTGGAGCGGTGTTTGCATTGGAATTGGATCTTTGGTCCAACGCCTCCGAGCAATCTATGCTAACCCAAGCGAAAGGGTTTTGCGAGATTTCAGATAATCCTATTGTTTCGAATCTAGGCAATCGTGTTTCATTTGGATTGGAATCTTTAGATCTTGTATTTGATGGTGATGATCGCTTCCAATGGGATGAATTAGAGTCGATTGGTACAGGTTATAGTTTTGACCTTTTGGATCTATCCGACGGAAGTATTGCATTGGAAGTGACGCTCCCAATGCCCGATGGCCTCTTCGGACATACACATCCTTATTTCTTTGAAGAATGGAGGCATTGGTCAGGTGATCGCCCCAGTCTGGGTGAAATCGATGTAGGTGACATCGAGGCACTACTCAACGATCCCCGACCTGATGGAGGAGGAAGTGCGGTAGGGCCAGAAGGGTGGGATTCTTGGCCAGAAGACATCATAGGGTCCGGCGTGATAGCGGCGTTTGTTTCAATCCCTGAGCCAACGATTCCATCACTGCTTCTACTCGGAATGTGCTGGTTATTTGTGTTCCGAACTCGGTGATTAATGCTTATCAAATTAATAGGCTGCCGACCTTTTCGAGGCCGCAATGGAAGACGAACCAGTCGGGATTGAGGTCGGCGAGGCCGGGGCGGAGCTGGTCGAGTTCTTCGGCGGGGCCGTGGATTTCGAGTTGTTGCAGCTCGGCAAGTTGGGCGGCGCGTTCGAGGAGGTCGCCGACGTTCTCGAGGTGCTTGGCGGCTCCAGCGGCTCCGATGTAGGCTTCGCGGCAATGGATGAGTTCCTCGCCGATAGTGAAGTCGTAGTAGAGGCAGGCCGGTTCTGATCGTGTGCGCTCAACGAATTCGGGGAGCAGGGCGAGGAAGGCTTCACGCTGGCCTTCGTGCGGGCGGAAATACGGGTGGATACTGACGACGTTGGTGTGTGCGGCCATGAGGAGAACTTAGCGCCATGTGCGGACATGGGAAGGCAGGAATGGTTTGAACAGCAGGTCGCGAAGGAGATGGACGAGCCTGCTGGTGGGGAGCGCGGGTAGAAAGGGACCAAAGGGACCAGGAAGGTCATCTTGACTGCACCACCGATGACAATACGGCGCCATGAATAACGCCTCCAGCTGTCTTACTCTCTATTCTATCTGTGGGACCAATCCTAGCTTCGTCTCTGTGCCCTCACACAGTGCTATTCGAACTTCAGTCCTGACACGCCATGGCCATGGGCCGCGGTACCGGGTGGCAAGTCAATGGTCTCCTTGGATGGCCATCCTTACTGACGGCGGAGTTCGTAGCCGAGGACGCTGAGGGTGTAGAGGGCGGCGGTTTCGGAACGGAGGACGATGGGGCCGAGGGTCCAGGGGAGGCAACCTTGACGTTGGGCAGTGGCCATTTCGGCTGGGGTGAAGTCGCCTTCGGGGCCGATGAGGGCGAGGGCGCTGGCAGGACGGCTTTGGTGGATCTCCTCGTATTCTTGAACGATGCTAGGGAGCTGGCGAGCTTCCGGGCCCAGAGAGGCGAGGAGTCGGAGTTCTTCTGAGGGAACCTGTTGGAAATAGCTGTCGACCGTTTGCGGTTCTTCTAGAGTGGGGAGCCAGTTCTGACCGCTTTGCTTGCAGGCTTCGACAAGGATGCGTTGCCATTTCTGCTGCTTCTTGGCACGTTCGTCAGGGGCGTCAAGCTTGACGACGGTACGCTCGGAGAGAAGGGGAACGATGCGAGAGGCGCCGAGCTCGGTGGCTTTCTGGAGGATGAGCTCCATTTGCTTGCCTTTGATGACGGCTTGCGCAAGTGTCAGGGCAATGGGAAGTGGATCGGATTTGGTGAGGGTCTGACAGTCGAGGTCGATCCGGTCTTTGCCGAGCGTGCGGATGGTGGCGGTGGCTTCCGTGCCTTGGCCGTTGAAGACGACGAGCTTGTCACCCTCGCTGTGGCGCATGACGTCGCGGCAATGATGCGCTTCGTCGCCAGTGAGGGCGAGTGCTTGGGGGTTCCAATCGGCGGCGGGGATGTGAAAGCGGCAGAGCGACATGTTTCGATGGGAGGCGGCGGTCTGTTACTTGAAGAATTTCTTGGCTTTCTCGAAGAAGGATTCGTGGAGCGGCGAATTCTCTTCGCCGACGGAGTCACTGAATTGTTCGATTTGTTCTTTCTGTTCGGAGCTGAGTTTGGTGGGGACTTCGACTTGGACGCGGACATGGAGGTCGCCTTTCCGTCCGGTGCTGAGGTCTTGGATCCCTTTGGCGCGGAGGCGGAAGGTAGTACCGCTTTGGGTGCCTGCTGGAATCTTGATAGAGGCTTTGCCTTCGAGTGTGGGGACGACGAGTTCGCCACCGAGGGCGGCTTTGCCGAAAGAGACGGGGACTTCGCAGTAGAGGTCCTCTTCTTCGCGTTCGAAGATGGGATGCTCCTTGATGTGGATGACGACGTAGAGGTCGCCTGCGGGGCCACCGCGGACGCCAGCGTCTCCGTTGCCGGAGGAGCGGAGGCGGGAGCCTTCATTGATGCCGGCGGGGATGCGGAGCTTGATGCGGCTGGTTTCTTTGGTCCGACCGTCGCCGTTGCAGGTCTTGCAGGGTTGGGAAATGGTCTGGCCCGCACCGCGACAGTCGGGGCAGGTTTGTTGCACTTGGAAGAAGCCGCGGGAAGAAATGACTTGGCCGGCTCCGCCGCAGGTGCGGCAATTGACCATCTTCCCTCCAGCACCGACTCCGGAGCCGTTACAGGTCTTACAAGAGACGAGCTTCTCGAGTTCTAACGCTTTCTCGCATCCGGCAGCGGCTTCTTCGAGGGTGATCTGGAGATCGTAGCGGAGATCGGAGCCGCGCTGGCGTCCGCTGGCATCGCGTCCGCGTGCGCCGCCGCCGAAGAATTCTTCAAAGATACCGCCGCCGCCACCACCGCCGCCGCCACCGAAGACTTCGCGGAAGATATCGAAGGGATCAGCACCCGCGGTGCTGCGACCACCTCCCATGCCCCCGCCTTCAAAGGCGGCGTGGCCGTAGCGATCGTAGGCAGCGCGTTTGTTCTCATCCATGAGGATCTCGTAGGCCTCACCGATCTTCTTAAAACGCTCTTCCGCAGAAGGGTCGTCTGGGTTCTTGTCAGGGTGATACTTGACGGCGAGCTTGCGGTAAGCCTTCTTGATCTGATCACCTGTGGCTGAGCGATCGACCCCTAACAGTTCGTAATAATCTTCTTTGGCTGCCATGCGATGATGGAATGTTAGGCGTTCTCGGGGCCTTTCGAGACCACGACATTGGCGGCCCGAACGAGACGGTCACCCATGCGGTAGCCCATGCGGACGACCTTGATAATGGCACCTTCGTCAATCTCGGCGTGATTCTCTTGGGCAACGGCCTCGTGGATATTGGGATCGAAGGCGGTGCCGGGTTGGGCATCGACGGGAGAAATGTTCTGATTCGTGAGGAAATCCTCAAACTGCTTGAGCACCATTTCCATGCCCATGAGGACGCCCTGGGGATCGGTGGCGTTGCGGGCGGCTTCGAGTCCAAAGTGGAAGTTATCGAGGACGGGAAGGAGCGATTCGAAGAGGGATTGATTGGCGTAGCGAATGGCGTCTGCTTTCTCAGCGGTCATCCGTTTGCGGTAGTTATCGAGGTCCGCGCGGGCGCGGAGGGCCTGATCTTTCCACTCACTGACTTGGCTCTCTAGAGCGGTCACGGGATCCAAGGCTTCCTCTGGCTCACCATCGCCGGAGGCGTCTACGGCCTGGGCGGCAGCTTTGGCAGCTTCTTCTTCGGGTGGGTTCGGGCGGTCGGTGTTCTGAGACGGGTCCGTCGTGGCTTCCGGTTCGGTCATGTTGAGCCTTTACGCAGCGACTAGGTTTTTTCCAGCACGACCAGCGTCATATCGTCGGATTGAGGGAATTCCCCGACAAATTCGCCCACTTTCTCATGAAGATGGCGCACAATTTCGTCGGCACCTCGGGGAGCCGCGTCGAGAAAGGCTGCATGCAGGCGTTCCAATCCCCACTCGTCTCCCTGCGCATTCTGGGCCTCGCTGATGCCGTCTGTGAAGAGGAGGAGGCAATCGCCCTTGTGCAGGGTGAGGGTGATGTCCTGGGTATCCCGTTCGAAGACGGGGCCATGGTCGACTCCCACTGCGAGTCCTGGGGTATCGATTTCGTCCACGGTCTGCGAGGCGGCGCGGTAGAGGAGCGGGAGATCGTGCCCGGCGCGGGCAAGTTGGATCGTGCCCCTGCCGCTGTGGGCCACGAGATAGAGCATGCTTACGAACATGTCGTGGCGCATGTCTGGGAATAGGATGCGATTGACGACAGCGAGGGCTTTGGCGGGGGATGCTCCCTGATCGGCATTGGCGCGGAGCACACTGCGGCCCATGGCCATCATGAGCGAGGCGGGGAGGCCTTTTCCTGAAACATCGGCGATGGCGACGCCGAGGGCGCCGTCGCTGAGGGGAATGAAATCGTAGTAGTCGCCGCTGACGGTATTTGCGGCGCGATTATCCCCTGCGAAGCGGAATCCAGCGAGGGTGGGGGCGGTGTCGGGGAGGAGGATGCGCTGCACTTCGCGTGCATTCTCAAGTTCCTGCTGGAACCGCCGCTGGGCGACGGCTTGTTTGCTCAATTCGGCGGTGCCGAGAGCGAGGGCGGTCTGGTTGGCGAGTGAGCGGAAGACGGCAAAGTCATTCACATCGAAGCGTTCGCCTTCCCGGAGAATGACGAGCAAGCCGAGTTGCCGATCTGCGAAGCGCAGCGGGGCGAGCATGGCGCGGGAGGGCAGCTTGGCGCGCTCCGATTCGGGGAGGTTTCTGAAAGCGGCATGGTCGGCGAGTTGATTGAGGTGCAGGCCATCGCGCTGGAGGCAATCCGCAAAGAAGGGATCCGCCTCGGTAAGGCTGATTGCGTGGAGTTGGAGACGACTGCGTAGGTCTTCGTTAGGCGTGTTGGGGTGGTAATCGGCGAGAAGGTCCTGAGTGAGCGGCGGGCAATCAGGCGTGATGGCTTTGGGAATGAGAGCCTGCTTCTGTGGATCTGTCAGGTAGAGCGCGCCGTGATCTCCGGCCACGACGCGGACGGCACCATTGAGGATGAAGTGATAGAGTTCGGAGCGCGTGCGGCTCCCGCTCAAGGCCTGGCCGAGCTTGTCGAGGAATGAGAACATGCGGTGTTCTTCCCCAATGATCGCTTTGCGGTCACCCTTGAGAAGAGCGATGGCTTGCCGCTGTTTCCAAACCGCCAATCCCAGGGCACCGCAGGCGATGAGAAGGAAGACGACGGGGAGCATGCGGCGAGTGTTCCTTTGAGATGAGTTATCGCATGCCCGTAGATCGATAGGCGATCGCCAGCGTTTCTGACGGGGGCAGAAATCGGATCACAAGCCAGGACATCATGGGAGCGGCGGTGCGCTAATGCGCCGAAGTGTTGAGGTCTTCCTTCAAATACCGAATGACATCTTCGAAGCGGGCCGCATTCTCCGGCTGGGCTGCCGCGAGTGCCTCGTGGGCTGCGAGCATGACTTCCGCCGTGGCGTGCTTGTCAGGACGTTCCGCATTCTCCTTGCAGGGCTCCAAGCTTTGGCTGACCTGAGAACGCTCGCTCAACCACCGCTCGCCTTCTTCATCCACCGTGAGGAAACTGGTAAGGCCGAGATTCCGCAGCAATTGGAGATTGCGACCGTTGACATTGACGAGGTCAAAGAGACCACCCTCGATCTTGCCGATCTCTTTTGAGATCCCTAACAGACCTCCCATGAAGGTGGAATCCATGCCTTGACAGCGATCCAGGTCGAGGACGAAACGGCGGTGTCCTAACTGAATCATGCGGGTCACGAAATCTTGAAGTTGCCCGCTGATTTCGAAGGAGCCTTTGCCGTCGACTCGAATCCAGATGAGATCAGAGACTTTGGCGAAGAGAATGGGTGACGGCGACTTCATGCGGACGGGCGGGCACTCAGGCGGAAGGTATTCCAAAGCGGGTCGCGGTCAATCGGGAAGGCGTGCAATGTGTTCCGCGCATTCATTTCCATAAAAATGAGCGGGTGCTGTCGAGCATCTGGCCATCTTTCCATAAGGATGCCTGCCAGGCGACGACCCTTCCGTGACGATGATAGGAATCTCCCGTGATGTGAAGTGAGGTTCGATTGTGTTCGCGGACGTCGCGGATGGTGTGCTCGAACGTGAAGACGCGTTCATTCGTTAGGGACTGTCGATACTCGAATCGCAGGGTGACGGGCCCGCTTCCCGGGCGGCCATTCCAGAAAAGCGTGTAGTAGTGGCCAAGGCGTGCGTGTTTCTCTTGCTGCGTCACCGCGCCGTGCAGGAAATGCTGCCGTTCAAAGCGGATCATTGGGTCGATGGACATGGAATCGGCCCGATTATCCTCTTCCTTGAGATGGTAATATTTGACCTTGGTGAAGCCGAGTTTGTCTGGGGTGGCGGCACACCCTAGCAAGAACAGGAAGATGGCGGCGACGAAACCAAGACGTCTGAATGAACGGTGCATGCAGGGACTAAGCCCGATAGGGTTCCGCTCTGTCAAATGCAGCTTTCAGTTGCGGCGCCCGCGGGCACCCATAGGGTTCCTATCGACCATGAACCCCGTCACGATCCTCGACCGCCTGACGGATAGCCTGGGGGCCTTTCTCCTGCGGCTGGGGGAACAATGCATCGCCCTGCTGGGGCGAGCCACCAGTCTACCGACCGGCTACCAGGTCCTCTTGGGTCTGGGGTTAGCGGGCGGCATGGGCCTGTGTTTCCTCTGGATGCGTAGCGCCTTTGGGGATGCGGCGGCCATTGCCAAAGGGGTGCGGAAAGCGGGACGCGATTACGCCGATGCCAAGCAAGCCCTGGCCATCCGGGATCGGCGCAAGGCGTGGGGTTACCTCATGGGTGTGGCCTTCCTTCTGGCTGTGGGAGCCCTCGTCCTCTTCCTTGTGCTGGCCATGCGCAGTCCCAGCAGTCCTCCGCCCGTGAGCGATTTCAGCGGGAGGTGAGGGCGCCCATTCAGGCGATCTCGAGACGGTAACGAGGCAAGGACGTGTCCACTTCGGCCGCGTAGCGATCGATGCCGCCCTGCAGCACCCTGACATTCTCAAAACCATGACCTTCAAGGTAGGCGGCCGCATCCATGCAGCCATTCTCCCCCTGATGATCGTAGATGACGATGGCCCGGTCCTTGGGCCAGCGACTCATGATCTCGTTGAGTTTGTCGTGGGAGAAGAGTTCCGCCTCGGCGATCCTCGCGTTCTCAAACTCCTCGCGGGTGCGGAGATCGAGAAGCGATGGCGCGGTCTCATCCTCTAGCAAAGCCTTCAATGTGTCTGGAGACACTTGGCGAGCGAGATCGCGCGTATGGCTTTCCTGAATGTGGGCGATGGCCTCTTGCAGATCGACGCCTTCATTGCGATCGCACACGCCACCGAGAGTCTCGTCTGGGCGGAAGCCACAGGAGGCACAGCCACCGATGTGATACTTGGCAAAGAGCGCGCGCTGTGCCCCTGGATAGCGATCGAGCACCGTCGCCATCGTCGTCGCGCCTTCAAGAGGAGGAAGTTCTGTCGTCATGCCTGGAAATCTAAGCAGGGACCAGCGAGGATCCATTCATTTGCGCTTTGCATCCTCAGGAGCGAGGAGCGTGCGCAAGAGCGCGGTCCATCTCTCATAACCCGCGTCGTTCAAGTGCAAGCCATCGTCGGCGAAATACGCAGCGTCCGGCTTGCCGTCCTCGCCTAACAAAAGTGGTGCGATATTCGCAAACTGCTCCAGGGGCTCTTCCTGACAGCGCTTGGCGATGGCGTCGTTCGCCTCCTTCATCGTTGGCCACCGATTCCAACGCTTGAGGCTCGGCTTGATGGCAATGAAGATGATCTTTGTTTCAGGAAGCTGCTCTCGCACGGCCCCGACGAATTTGAGGTAGTCGCTGAGCACCGCATCCGCTGACAAGCCACCGCCCACGTCGTTGTCACCTGCGTAAAGGACAATGGTCTTTGGTGCGTAGGGAAAGACGATCTGATCTGCGTGGTGGATGGCGTCCTGAATCCAGGAACCGCCGAAGCCACGATTGATGATCGTCAACTTGGGAAAGAACTTCTCCGTGTCCCAAAGGCGAATGCTAGAGCTTCCGAGAAAGAGAATTTGCCCTTTCGAGGGTGGGGCTTGGCGATCCTTCTCAGCAAAAGTCTCCATAGCGTCTGCCCACCGAGCAGGGTCAGGACGTTTCACAGGCTCATCACCAAGAACGCTGCTAGCGGTGGAAAGGGCGAATAGGACGGGGCCGATGATACGAAACATGGTGCAAGTCTAACGTGATGCCGACAAAAGGAAAGCTTTGACCTGAGGGGCAATGCTTGGAGATTCGCGCCCGATGTCCATCGTGATGGCCAATGATCTGTGCAAGCACTACGGTTCTTCTGAGAATCCGGTGAAGGCCCTGAGTCATGCCCAGTTCTCGATGGCGAAGGGCGAGCGGGTTGCCTTGGTCGGGCGCTCAGGTTCTGGAAAGACGACGATGCTGAATCTGTTAGCGGGATTGGATCGCCCGACCTCCGGGGTGCTGCGCGTGGCGGGGAAGGACCTCCCCACACTGTCTTCGCGTGCCTTGGCCCAATACCGTTGTCGCGATATTGGCGTCGTCTTCCAATCCTTTCAGCTTCTGCCCAATCGTTCGGCGTTGGCGAATGTGGAAGTGCCCTTGATGCTGCAAGGGATGGATGCCACGACACGTCGTCAACGGGCTTTGGCCGCGCTCGATCGCGTGGGTCTCTCAGAGCGGGCAGCGCATCAACCAGCGCAAATGTCAGGAGGAGAGCAGCAACGCGTCGCGGTAGCGCGTGCTGTGGTGCACCGGCCCAGCGTGATCCTCGCGGATGAACCCACCGGCAATCTCGATTCCCAATCGGCCGAGGCCGTGATGGCGTTGATCTTGGAAGTGGTGAAAGAGGTATCCGCCGCCCTTCTGCTCATCACCCACGACCACGCGCTCGCCCGCGTCGCGGCAACGCGATTGGTGACGATGTCAGATGGCTGTGTGAAACCCGCTCAACGCTACCACGTGACATGAGTTTCCGAGACATCGCCGCCATGGCTTGGCACAACTTGTGGTCCCGGAAACTGCGCACCTTTCTCAATGTGCTCGGCGTGGTGATGGCCTGCGTCGTTCTCACCATGATGCTTGCGGGAACACGGGGGGTGGAAGAAAGCATCCATCGCCTTATCGAGGGGTCCGATGATGTCCGGCGCTTCGGCATCTATCGTTCTTACAAACCCAACACTGAGGTGCCTGAGGAGGCATTGCGTGTGGAAGAGGGCACGGATCCCGAACGGCGCAAGCGCTTGCAAGAACACCTGCGAGACGTGTGGCTGCGTACGCACTCGCAACGCACGCAATTGACCGAGGTCGAGTTGAAAGCCCTGGCCGAATTGCCCCATATGGAAGAACTGCGTCCCGATGGACGTTTATCGGGCACCTTGGTTGCTGGCAATGCCAAGACGAATGCGTCCATTCGCATCGCGCCGCTGAACCGTGCTGCCCGCGCTCGTCTCGTTGTCGGGGACTATTTGGAGAAGGGCGATGATGAAGGCGTCTTGTTAGGTGAATACGCGGCCTTCCGCCTGGGCTACACGAGCGATGAAGACTTGCGGCGTCTGATTGGCACTGAGGTTTCCGTGAGTATTTCACTGCGCAACGCGCGCATTTCTCCCCTGATAGCGATGTTAGGCATTCAGCCCTTGACGGAAGCCTCGCTCGCCCGGTTTCGTAATGCTGTGGATGCGTCGAAGCTGCAGGCTGTCGAACGCGCCTTCTTGGATGCCGTCATGGCCAAGGCGATCACTACGTCTACCAACCAACCCAAGACCCTGACCGTCACCATGACCGTGCGCGGGATCGTCCGCGAGGCCAAAGAGGAAGACAGCATCTCCATCTTCAATCTCATCCGCGATCCATCGGGAGCTGACATCTTCATGACGAATGCACGGGCCACCGAATTGGAAATGCAGCAAGAAGGCTTTACCAGCTTCTATGCCGCCATCGGCATGGTGGACGATGTTCGCCACCTTGGCACGTTGGTCGATGAGGTCGCTGCGCTCGGCTTTCGCACGCGTTCCTCACGCGCCACCGTGGACAAAGTGGACACCGAACTCGGAAAAGTACGCCTTGCCCTTGGGGGACTGAGTTTGCTCATCCTCTGCGTGTCCGCCCTCGGTATTTCCAATACCATGGTTGTTTCGGTGTTAGAGCGTGTGCGTGAGTTTGGCGTTCTCAAAGCGCTCGGCGCTCAGGATGGCAGCGTGCTCGTTCTCATGTTGCTGGAAGGTGCCTTTACCGGACTGGTCGGTGCTCTGGTGGGCATCGCCACTTCGTTAGGCGTGTCTCACTTCACGTCGGCTCTTGCCCAGCAGTATATTTCAGATCGGCTGCGACACGATTTCGACGCCAGCGTCTTTCGTTTCGCACCCGCCGATTTGCTACTGGTGATCACCATCGCCGTCGGTGTGTGTACCGTGGCGGCCATCCTTCCCGCGTGGCGTGCTGCCCGCCTCGATCCCATTGCCGCGATGCGTGGGTAGTGCACTGCTAGTCGCTGCGTGCCCACAGATGATCTAACCAATGACGCAACTGGTATCTGGCCGGGCTAGGCCGGAGAATCCAGGCATCACTGTGATTGCGGAAACCCGTCGGAATGAAGGTGAAGGATCCCGAGACGCCTGCTTCTTGTAAGTAGCGCTCGGTCGCCTTCAGTCCCGCCCCTTCATGGCAAATGGCCTGGGGGCAACGAAGTCGTCGCAAGCGTCTTTGAGGCAATTCGGACCCGGGTGTTTGATAGGGCCACGACCGGACGCCATCGTAGTGGCTGTAGGGAATCATGCCACACCAGCGCTTTGCGATCGTGTCATGGTGCAGTCCAATCACATGGCAGGCGAGCGCTCCTCTTGAGAATCCTGTTAGGAGTAGTCGATCGGGATCCCCATGGAAACGGGCGCAGAGATGGGTCGTGAGCGCCTCCAGGTAGGCCGCCGTCGGCTCTGGATCATAGTTCGGCCCATCACCCCACCACGAGACCGTGATGGCTTTGCCGGAGGCATTGAGAAATGGTGCGCAGACCCAGATGGCGCGCTTCCCGCCTGTGAGCCCATAGCCGAATCGGCAATCCTCGGGTTTGCCAGTGCAACGATCTCCGTAGCGATTGTGATAACCTCCATTGCCCGGAAACTCGATGACGACAGGCCAGCGTCGATCATCTGAAACAGTCCATTCCTTGGGTAGATAGAGACTGTGATAGATGTTCCTGCCTGCCCATGCAGGCAAGGTCTGTTTCACGCGTCTGCCAGGAGCAGGATCCGTAGCTTCCATGCGGGGAACGATGAGATCTGGTGCCACTGAGCGAATGTCAGGATAGTCGCTCGGCGACTCTTCTGCCCAGAGGGCTGAGCCGAAGATCCAGAGGGCGAGCAGCGCTCCCGTTGTCCTAACGTAGTTCACCTCGCACTGCCTGATCCTGGATGCCGAGACGTTCCTCCACCTTCTGCTCAATGTAGAGAGCTTTGTCAGGGTCGTCGATATCTTTCAGCAGGGTGACATGGGTATTGTCATCGAGAATGGCGTGGAGAGTCGCCTTCGAGAGTCGCTTCACGTTGGGGCGAGCATTGATTCGAAGGAGTCCACCCTTACAATACAACTGTTTCACCTGGCCGGCGGCATAGCGGCGATTCCCTTTCCAGGGAATCGGGCCATGGCGAACGGTGAGTTCATTGGTCGTCACCTCGATGCGGGTGCGATTGAGAAAACCGGCGAGAACGGTGTAGGTCATGCCGACGCCAACAGCGACATGGGCAATGGGGAAGACGAGCATGATGATGGCCATGGGACCAGCGATTGCGGTCATGGTGAGTCCCACCGCATACCATCCTACGAGGAAGGCGTCCCAAGCGATGGCGAAGAAGAGCAGGAAGAAGAGGGCGGGCTCAAACCAGCGCCAGGACAGCACGAGCGCTCTGGCAGTTTCCTCAACGCGGACCGTCTCCGGCTTGCCCGCTCGACGCTTGTTGCGCACCTGGGTCGCACGTTCCTCAGGAATGCTTAGTTCTTCCGCGAAGCTCATCACCGCCTGGCAGTGCGCGCAGGTGGCGATGCCGGTCTCGAAGTCAATGTCTGGCTTCGAGAGGGTTGCGCCACAGGCTTTGCAATTAAAGAGCATCTGATGGAGAGCGTTCCGCAAGGTGGCGCATGGCGCAACTTGAATCGCGCGGCGGAGACGGTATGGATGCGTATGGCTACCTTTCACGACATCGATGGCGGCGGCGTGACCGCTCCGTTAGGATTTCTCGCGGGGACGGCGTCCTGTGGGATCAAGAAACCGGACTCGCCCAAGCTCGATCTGATGATCCTCCACACGCCGCATCCAACCGTGGCGGCGGCAACCTTCACCAGCAACCGAGTGCAGGCCGCTCCCGTCCGCGTCTCACGCGAACACCTAGCGGCGGGCGATATCCGCGCAGTCATCGTGAATAGCGGCAACGCCAATGCCTGTAACGGCCCGCAAGGCATGGAAGATGCCAGAGAAATGACTGCTCTGGCTGCCGAGGCGTTGGGCCTCACACCCTCACAAGTATTTGTCTGCTCGACGGGCGTCATCGGCAAGCCGATGCCCATGGATCGCCTGCGGGCGAAGATAGCGGAAGCCTCGCAATTGGGAGAGGATCCGCTGGCCCCCGCGCAGGCAATCATGACCAGCGATACCGTACCCAAGTATCGCGCTGTAAGCGTGACCTTGCCCGATGGGCAATCCGTTAGCATTGGTGCCATGACCAAAGGAGCGGGCATGATTTGTCCTAACATGGCTACCATGTTGTGCTTCGTCACCACCGATGCTGCCATCGAGAAAGAATGCTTAGAGGCCCTGACTCGTCGTGCTGTAGATCATTCTTTCAATCGCATCACTATCGATGGTGATATGAGCACCAATGACACGGTGCTTGTGTTAGCCAATGGGCAGGCCAACAATCCTCCCATCACTACCGACAGCCCCGCTGCCGAAGTCTTTTATGAAGCTTTGTTTGAGGTAATGCTATCCCTGGCCAAGGCCATGATCCGCGATGCTGAGAAGGCCACGCGATTCATCGAGCTCGAAGTGTGCGGAGCGGCCACGGAGGAAGACGCTCACACCGTGGCCAAGGCCGTGGCCAATTCCGTTCTCGTCAAGTGCATGTGGAATGGTGGTCAACCCTATTGGGGCCGCATCATGCACGCGATCGGCTATGCGGGCGTGGCGGTGGAAGAGGAGCGCATTGCGATCGATTTCAATGACGTTCCTGCCGCGCGTCAAGGCACCTCCGCGGGTACGTCTGTGGAGCGGATGCGCGAGGAAACGGATCGTCCCGAGCATCAAGTGCGCATCGATCTCGGCCTTGGAGAGGCCTCGGTCACGGTCTACACCAGCGATATCAGCGAGAACTTTGTGGAGTTTAATTTGCTCGACTGATCTTCTCAGATCGCTCATAGGCATGTGGTAGACCAATCGAAGGATGCGGTGCGGATGAATCGATTTCCAAGGGTGATGGCGTTTCCCATGCTCCGCAAGGAGTTGGTGGAGCGTGCTGGGCGTCGGCGCACGTATGTGGTCCGTGTGCTCTACGCGCTCTTCTTCTGCGTGGCCTTCCTCTACGCCTATGCCGAGCTTCAGAGAGGGCCTCGGGCTCAAGTAACGATGGGGGTTCGAGTGGATCTGATGCATTCTGCCCACGGTCTCCAAGTGTTAGGAAAGGGTGGGGGGCTCTTCGTGCGGATGGTGCATTTCCAAGTCATCGGCCTGCTGATCTTTCTCCCCGCCATGCTAGGTGGCACCATCACCGAGGAGAAAGAGCGAGGAACCCTGCCGCTTCTCATGCTCACCGACATTTCCCCTGCGGAGGCCGTGCTTCAGAAGTGGCTCGCGGGCATCATCCCCATGCTGGCTCTCTTGCTGCTGACCCTTCCCCTTGGTGGATTTGCCTATTTGATCGGTGGGCTCGCCATTTCTGAGATCGTCTATGGTGTCGGGCTACTGTTTTTACTGGCGGGAGTGTTAGGAGCGCTCGCTATTCTCTGTTCTAGTTATGCGGGCAGTACCATGAGTGCGCTCATAGCTACCTATGTCCTCTTTGGCCTAATCTATCTCAGCGTCTTGCCGCCCCTATTAGAGGTGAGCGAAGTGCGGCGCCTACTGGGCAATGATAGCGCTTTTGCCAGCTTGGCAAAAGTGAGCGGAGCTCTCACGGTAGCCTCACTTCTGCCAGCGATCCTCTTCTTGCATCATCGGGCTCACATCCAACCCAAGGATCGGCTCAGGCAGCTCTTTCGAGCTTTGGACCACCTTTTCCAAGGATGGAACCGGCGATTGGGAAACATCCAGGTGATCCAGGATCGTCGCACCCTCCCAGAAAGCGATGCCATCCTCTGGCGGGAAACCCACCGCCGTCAGCTCGGCAAAGTACACTATCAAGTGCGCTACATGGCGGTCGCCATCGCGATCGCTGTCTACCTGGGTGTCGGTAACGTGGAATCCATCGGGCTTACAATGCTTACTGCCTGGTCATTGGCCTTGCTCATCGTCAGTGCGCATGCCTCTAACATGGTTGTGTCGGAACGGCTTTCACAAACGCTTGAGGTCCTCTTGACCACGCCGATCTCCGGCGCTCGCATCGTGCGCGAGAAAGCGCGTGCCCTCCGCCCTCTCTGCCTTGTGGTTGCCGCGCCTATCCTTGCCCTCACAGGCATCGTCTTCCTCTCAGACGCTATGTTCATCGGTGGGTTGTCGAGAGGTGACCGCCATCTGCCACGGCCCATTCTCTTTGCCCTCCATGAGGTGCTGCATCTCATTGTCTTCTTGCCGCTCGCCGTCGCCATCGGGATTCTCTTCGGCCTCGGCGCACGCACGCGACTCAGCGCCGTCATGCGCGCCCTCCTCGTGCTGGTACTCTGGAGCGCCCTCCCATGGCTAGCCCGCTGGTGGTGGATGGGACGCCCGTACAATCGATGGAATGTCACCGATATCCCTCTTTCTGACATTCTCCTTCACCTTAGCCCGATGGCCTTCCTCACCGTGCACCATCGTGCTCCTTACTATCACTACGATCATCTTGCCCTCTACTTCGGGGCACTCGTCGGCTATGCGGTGCTCACCATGCTCTTTCTCGCCCTTGCTTACCGACTTGCAGACCGCAAACTGGGGCGTCCATCATCGCGATGATCCCATGCTTCGCCTTGGGTTTTGTTAGATAGATCTCCGCTGCCGATGAGAGGCTTCTTGGAGATGGTTCCCCAGTCAACGATGGTCCGGAATCCATTCTCCGCGAGGATACCGACGCTGATCGCCAGGGTCTCGCGGCCGGCTATTGCCGAGCCGTCGAGAATAAGCATGATTTCAGTGGCAGTCTCTTTGTTAGGGATTGCTGCTGACCCGCACACGGAAATACTGGTCGGCTGCGGTGAGGTCACTCACGGCTTGAGTGGTCTCGCCGTCGTCGCCAGTAACTGATTCCACCTCGACCCAGGCGTCTGGTTCGAGAGTCTCCGTGCTTTCGATCACATAGACGATCCCCGTTGCACTGGTCCAGGTGAGGGCCACTTCACTTGGGCTGGTGCGCACCACCTGACGGATGCCAAAGAGCGACGCGGCAGAGACAGGATCCGACCCGGCTAAGACTTCCGCGCCGTCAGGCATGCCGTCGCCGTCGGTATCGGCATTGTCTGGATCAGTTCCTAGGGCCAACTCTTCATCATTGGTGAGGCCATCATCGTCACGATCATCATCCGTCGGGACCAAGGTGGACCCCGGCGATGCGAGAAGTGTCGCTACTTCCTCATCGGTGATCGCTCGATTGTAGACTTGCACGTCGTCGAGCGTGCCCATGAGGCCGAAACTGGCGACGTCGTTCAGGCTCGTTGCTCCCAGATAGAGACTAGAGGCTGCCGTGTCTTCAAAGGCGCCATCGCTGGATTCTCCAATCAGCTCTCCATCGATGTAGAACTTGGTGAGAGGATCGGCACCGGTGGCGTCCGTTTGAGTCAACACCACATGGTAAAGGGTATCCGCGAGGATATTCTCGTCACTTACAATGACCTCATTTCCAGAGACCAACCAGGCTAGTCGGCTCGGACTGGAATCCGTGAGGCGAACCAAGCTGAAGGGAATGCCTTGCGTGCCTTTGGAAATCAAGGTGTCGGCACCTCCGTCGGAACGCTCTGCGAATGTCACCCACAACGCGACCGAGAAGTCGTGGAGCGGTGGGATCAAGTCATCGGGAATCGCGGCATAGGCCGCATCGGCTCCGACGCTATCAAAGCGGATGGCCGTGCCGCTCGCCAGGGCCGGTTGCGCCAATTGCAGACTGGCACCTCCATCGGCTAGGAGTTCGCCGTTGAAGCCATTGGGAGACACGTCCATCAGTGTCGACCCCTCGGTCTCGTCCATGGGATAGTGCGCCAGCAATCCTGATGGATCTTGCACCAGAGCCGTGAGTGCAATGCGGAGCACCGAGGCACTCACGTTGTTGGTGGTGAGTTCCAAAGTCGCATCCACGCTTCCGGAGAGCCCATCGGTATTGAGGGACACTTCAACCGTGCCGCTTTCTTCTGGCCCCAAGGACTCTGGATAGCTCACGATGGCGAAACCGCTTTGGGCGGGTCCGGTGATCACGGCCGACGACACTTCCAGAGACTCACTCAGGCCATTATTGAACAACTGGAAAGTCTGCGAAAGCACAGGCGTCGAATTGTCTAAAACGCCAAAACTGACTTCATCGGGATACACCGCCTCAGGGTCGGTAAACATCACCGTTGAGCCTGGCGATTCATACAGTGCTTTGACTTGGGCAGCGTTCAGCACCCGACTGTAGAATTGAATATCGTCCAATTGTCCGGTGAAGGTCTCTTTGGCGCCACGATTGATGGCGTAGCCAATGGCAAACTCGCCGTCAGACGCGAAGGAGGCGGCGTTGCCGGGCAATTTATCGACATAATCTCCATTGATATAGAACGTCGCGGAATAGTCTGGCTCAAACACAACCACCACATGCGTCCACTCATCAATGGGAACATCCAAGCCTAACAAATCGTAGTCGAGAATGCCATAGGTCGTGAAGCGGAGGCCATCGCCGTTCAATCCGAATCCCCAGGCATCTCCGGAAATGATGCGTTGGATGCCGGTGGTGACCCGAGGGTTGATCCAGGCGCTGATAGAGAAGGTGTCCTGTACTTCGGAAAAGGTGCCCGCTGGAATGTCTGCACCTGCTCCTGTCCCATCGAACTCGACGGAAGTGCCGAGACCTTCACGCGCTGGCTGTTTATTGCCTGCCGCGTTGTTGATAAAGTAGGTACCATCAAACTGGTTCGCTCCAACATCCTCTAATACCGTCGACGCAGAGGGATCGAGCGCAATCAACACTGTGTAGGGACCGGTCGGCTCTGCCGGTTCTCCTCGACCCGTACCTGGCGTCGTGGCGTCAATGGGCAGACTCTCCGCCGGAGCGCTGCCTGCAATATAGGATCCCACCACTACATAATAAGTGCCATCCACCTCGATGGTGTATTCCAGGAGACTATCTTGAGAGAAGCCATCATCGTCATTGCCAGCTAGGAGATTGCCCTCGCTGTCGTAGATGCCCACCACGGGATCGTGCTCGGAACCGACGGCTGCCGCTTCGACATCGACAAATAGCGTCTGCCCCGCAGTCGCTTCTACTTGGTAAAAGTCATTATCTCCTGTGCCATCACCGGATGGTGCATAGGGCCCATCACCAGAATCCCCACTGGCCGTCACCACGCCAAATTGACCTGCCGTCAGCCCGGTGGCGGTGGCCTGGCTCAAGCTATCGTTTGGCTCCGTCATGGCGATTTCGCGAGCGAAGTCTTTGAGAGGGGTCACGGATTCGTCCAAAGAGTAGTGAGCGAATAAGCCTTCCACCACGACGCGTCCTGAGACGAGAAGTGGAGGCGTTTCTCCGAGCGCATTGCTTTCCAATGCGAGCGTGGCTTCGCGGCGACCAGGCACCGCGCCCGGCTCAAAGGTCACGACGAAGGATTCTGTGTTTCCAGGGCGGATGGTTACCGGAAAAGATGGGCTCACCAGGGTGAAGGCGTCTGCATCCGGTCCGGTCAACGTCCCATTGGTGATCACCAAATCCTCCGAAGCGCCGTCATTGGAGATCGCAATGCTCCCAGTGGCGGTTTCGTTGAGACCAAGTCCGGGAATGGTGTAAGGGGATGCGATTGAGTAGGATGGATTGGGATAATCGCGCGAAGACGTGGACCCTGGAGCACCGTAGAGCGTCGCGATCTCTCCTGCGGTCAATGGAACGCGATACAATTGCACATCATCGATCCCTCCGGCGAACGCCTCGCCACCGCTGACGGCAATACCAATGCGAAACGCCTGTTCATTCTCGCGCGCGGGTCCTGATCCATTGAGGGTTCCGATGGATTCTCCATTGATATAAAACGTCGCATCAGCACTGTCGCCGGAAACCGATACGGCCACATGATGCCAAGTATCCGTCGCAAGATGCGATCCTCCAGGCAAGTAATCGAGGATACCATAAGTCGTGAAGATCAAGCTCTCTTGATTCGTACCAAAGCCCCAACTGCTGCCGGCCAGGATACGTGTGCGCCCATCCACTGCGCTAGGGTTGATCCAAGCGGTCACGGTAAAGTCGGTCGATAACAAGGCGGCCGGGCTTTCCTCAGGAAGCTGCACATATCCTGTGCCATCGAGGGTCACTGCTGTGCCGAGGCTGGCCTCTGCAGCTGATTCCCCCAGGGTCACGCCTGCTTCATAAGTCCCGTCCTGGCCCAATGCCGAAGCATCCCCTGCCATGGAAGCATTTCCCGATTCATCCAATGGATAATGACTGGCGAGCACTGACCCAGGGAGAATGACTGATTCACCGGTTAACGGCACGGTGATGGGGTTGGCACCGCCTTCGTTGATGGAAAGGGTTCCAGCCAGCGCCCCGAGCGTTCCGTCAGGAGCGATGGAGACATTAAGTGGCAATGTTTCGCCACCGGCCAAGGTGACTGGAAGCCCTACCTCGTCGACAGCGAAGGCTTCCCCTGCCACTGTCACGCTCGTGAGGGTGACGGGATTATCGGAAATATTGCGAATGGTCACTGTCTGCGTGGCGGTGGCATAGCGATTGAGCGGCTCAAAGGTCAATTGTCCAGGGCTGGCCAATAATGATTCGGTCACGCCAAGCAATTGGACCTTTGGCTGATAAACGAAGCCCACAAAGTTGTCCGCAGCGAACCCTAGTGGGTGCCCGGCGAAACCAATTGGGCGCACGAGGCTATCTCCAAAGGTCCCTTTGACGGCTTCGACAGAATCGATTTGCACGCCATCCAGGTAGAAGCTTGCGGTGCCGGTGACGGCAGATGCATCCCCCGATAGAACGATAAATTCGCCCACCGCGTGATACCAGCGGTCCGGCTCAAGCGGTTCTGGGGCCGGGATCACCGTGACGTCGGGTCCATTAATGACGAAATCCAACGTTCCTGTAGAACCATTCAAACGAATGAAATCAGTCCCAGCATAATCGATCAATTTCATGGCCACTTCACCGGTGCCAGCCCAATTCAACCAGACATCGAAACGAAAGCCACCTGTTTGTAGGAGGCTTTCATTGCTCAATAATAGAGTCTCACTTGTAACAAACCGGCCTGCCGCGCTGCTCGTATCGAGTGATTGGCCTTCCGTGAAGCCAGGAGGAATAGTCGTCGACAGACTTGGCGTTCCTTCGACGGTTCCGTCATGTCCTCCGGTGGATTGGTCGATCACCTCGGTGCCAGTGCCCCCCCATGCCCCAGGCAACGAATAATCAATAAAGTCGAGCGTGTCTTGAGCCATGGCTACCTGTCCAAAGACGGCAGAAGCCAAGAATAAGGTGCATGAATGAGTGAAAGAGCGACAGTTAAAGAATCTCATATGTGAGGACATAGGCATGGGATGGGAAGAAGCACAAAGGATGCCAGCAACTTTCAAACACCCGTACGAAAGCGAGCCACTCACCAGGGTGAATTGATTCTATTGATGCGTGTTTGTTAGAATTGTGCCGGTCGGCACCTCCTGGAGGAGTCGGTACTGCTTGTCAAAGCACTGGCGGTCTCTAGGTTGGGCCGGTGACTTCTGATCCACCACGTGCCCGCCCAAGCTTGGTTGCGACCTCGCCAGAAGCCGGTGTGCGCGCGCTGCGGTTTGAGGGGGCCTGGGCTGTGGGGACCATGCCCGAGATCGACCTCCGTGAGCTGGTGCCATCTTCGGGGACCCTTCGGTTCGAAGCTGGGGAGGCTGAGGCCTTGGATACGAGCTTGGCGATGACGGTCACGCGTCTTTGGGAGGCGGCTGATGATGCTGAGGTGGAGGTGGACGCCAGTGGGCTCCCGGAGAGTGTGTCGAAATTGGTCGCGCTTGCCCGGGCTGTGCCAGAACAGGAGGCGCAATCTCCCGAGAAACCGAGCCTGGCGACGATCGCTGGTCGCAAGGCGCTCGATCTTTGGGAATCGTTGGAAGCAGCCTTGGGTTTCGGAGGAGAACTTGCTCTAGCGCTTTGGAACACACTGAGTCAGCCGCGAACGTTTCGTTGGCGCGAGTTCTGTGTCTTGTTAGGCGATTGTGGCTTCCGAGCCTTGCCCATTGTGGGGTTGATCGCCTTTCTCACTGGATTGATCTTGGCCTTCGTCGGCGCCATTCAATTCCGGGCCTTCGGCATGGATCTCTATGTTGCGGATTTGGTGGGGGTGGCCATGAGCCGTGAGATGGCGGCGATGATGACGAGTGTGATCATGGCGGGGCGTAGTGGGGCAGCCTTTGCAGCGCATTTGGGGACCATGAAAGTGTCCGAGGAGATTGATGCGCTTTCGACATTCGGTTTCGACCCCGTGGCGATGCTGGCATTGCCGAGGATCCTGGCACTGGTGATCATGATGCCGTTGCTAACGCTTTATGCGAATTTGGTAGGTTATTTCGGCGGTGCAGTCCTCGGCTATTTCATGCTGGATATTTCTTTCGCCCAATACCTATTCGAGACGCAGACCATCGTCACGACGCGTGATATTGGTATTGGATTGGTGAAGAGTGCGGTGTTTGGCTTTATTGTTGCCGCGAGTGGGTGTTCGGAGGGATTGCGTTGTGGCTCAGATGCGGCGGCGGTGGGCCACGCGGCCACGCGGAGTGTGGTGCTGAGCATCACGTTGATTGTCATTGCGGATGCGGTGTTTGCGGTGCTTTGCGAGATTCTCAAGATATGAATGTGCGAGACGATCATTCTTCACGGATCGAGGTGAAGGGGCTCACCATGGCTTATGGGACGCGTGTGATCATGCGAGAGATGGATTTCCAGGTGGGGCGGGGTGAGATCTTTGTGATCATGGGAGGGAGCGGCTGCGGCAAGAGTACGCTGATGAAGCATCTGATAGGGTTGATGGAGCCAGCCGAGGGTGAGATTCTTTACGAGGGCACGAGCTTCACGCGAGCGGGCGTGGAAGAGCGTGATCGTATGCGGCGATCGTTCGGCGTTCTCTACCAGGCGGGGGCCTTATGGGGATCGATGACGTTGGCAGAGAACATTGCCCTGCCTCTGGAGCAGTACACTTCGTTGTCGAAAGCGATGATCCGCGAGGTGGCTTCGTTCAAACTCGCATTGGTCGGGCTAAACGGGTTTGAAGACTACTATCCATCCGAGATCAGTGGCGGCATGCGGAAGCGGGCAGCCCTGGCGCGCGCGATGGCGTTGGATCCCGATATCCTCTTCTTTGATGAGCCCTCCGCGGGACTGGATCCAGTGAGTTCGGCGCGCCTGGATGACCTCATCGTGCAGCTGCGCGATAGCCTCGGCGCTACCGTTGTCATGGTGACACACGAGCTGGCTAGCATCTTTGCGATTGGTGATCGCTGCATCTATTTGGACGTGGAGACGAAACGCATCACGGCAGATGGTCCCCCGAAGGAGTTGGCAGAGTCGGCAGACGATGACAAGGTGCGGGAATTCCTGCGTCGCCATGCGGGAAATCCTTCGAAGTCCTCATGAAGAAGCGTCGCGTCAATCCCACCGCCATTGGAGCCTTCGTGCTCGGAGCCATTGTCATCGCAGTGGCCTCGGTGATTCTCTTCGGATCGGGGCGCTGGTTCGGAGGTGATCGCGTGTCGTTTGTGTGTTTCTTTGAGGACGCGGTCGATGGCATGCAGATTGGATCCAAGGTGAAACTGAAAGGGGTGCCCATTGGTGAGGTGACTCAGATTCTCATTCGATTTCCGCAGACTGCCGGGGAGGAGGGCGTTGGACGGAAACCGATGATTCCGGTGATCATCGAGGTGAATCTCGAACGCCTTTCCAACGACCTCGGGGTGGACATGGACTTCCGCGATGACGCGCTCTATCATGCACAGATTCAGGATGGTTTGCGGGCTTCGTTAGGCTCGGGCAATCTCATCACGGGTGTCCTTCAGGTCGATCTGGACTATGTGGAAGATGCGAAGGCTCCCGAGACCCTGAATCCTTTCACGTATCGTGGCCAAGTCTATAGAGTGATACCGACATTGCCGTCGCAGTGGGGCAAAGCCGCAAATGATGTCCTCAGCGTGGTGAACAACATCAGTGAAGCGGATTTCAAAGGCGTGGTGACGGGGTTAACGGAATTGTTAGATAAGATCAGTGAGAAACTGGATCAGTTTGAGGTGAAGGGGATGAATGAGGCTTTGGAGGCTTTCCAGGAGCGGATGGAGTCTCCTAAGTTTGACGAGGCGCTGACAGCCTTCTCAGATGCAGCCGAGGCCGTCACGGACGCCACCGCATCCATTGAGGAACTTGCTGCGGAGATGAAGGAACAGTTAGGCGAGAATGCGGTGGGTGATGCGGTTGCATCCGCTGACGAGACGTTTCAAGCGCTGACAGATGCGGTTGATCGCTTTCATGACATGATGGAGGATCATGCGAGTTTACCGGGTGAATTAGAGGGTGGCCTCCAGGATTTCCGAGGCATGGCGACGGAGATCAAAGAGCTGGCTGCCTATCTGAAAGAACGCCCTAACGCACTCCTTTTCGGACGTAAGGATGAAGATAAGGAAGGCGAAGATGGGGAGGAAGTGGCTCGCCGTCCACGGCGGCAGCCTTGGAAAGTGCGGCGATAGCGGCAGAGCCTTCTCGCAGATGCGCGATTATCTTCCATCGGATCGTCCTCTGCTAGTGCTTGCGCCGATGCAAGACATCACCGATCTTGCGTTCATGCGGGTGATGGAGGCCACCGGAGGCGGGCCGGATGTTTACGTGACCGAGTACTTTCGTGTGCATGACGATTCGACATTGGAGAAGGATATTCTTCGATCAGTGGTAGAGAACGCCACAGGGAAACCAGTCTTTGCGCAGATGATCGGGCAGTCGATTCCTGCGCTTGTCAGGAATGCGCGCCTGTTAGAAGAGTCGGGCGCGGCTGGGGTGGATTTGAATCTCGGTTGTCCGGCGCCGATCGTCTGTCGCAAGACCGCTGGAGGCGGCTTATTGAGGCAGCTTGATCATTTGGATGCCATTCTGGGCGCTTTGCGGGAAGCGATCGGTGGCCGCTTCACCGTCAAAACACGCTTGGGCTATCATTCTGTCAGTGAGTTCGAGGCGTTGTTAGAAATCTTTTCGCGGCACGCGATGGATGCCCTGACCATTCATGGGCGCACGGTCGCGGAGCGGTATCGCACGCCCATTCATCCAGAGTGGATCCGACGCGCGGTAGACCTTATGCCTTGCCCAGTCATCGCCAATGGAAACGTCGTCTCCGTGGAGACGGGAGCGGCGTTGTGGCGGCGGACCGGCGCGGCTGGGCTCATGATCGGGCGAGGAGCGATCCGCAATCCATGGCTCTTCGCACAGCTGCGCGCGCACTGGGAAGCGAGAACGCACCCGCCGCCGACATTTGAGGAACTCTATCATTACATCCGGCTACTCTACGAAGAAACGAAACATCCCACCCGCTATGATGAAGGCAAGCACGTGCAGAAGATGAAGAAATACATGATCTTTATCGCGCAGGGGATCGATCCTGACGGGACGTTCGAGCACCAGATCCGTCGCGTGACTGCACCGGAAGCATTCTGGGAGATCTGTGAACGCTTTCTCTTGGAGCGCGCCGACAACATGTTAGGTCAGCCACCTGCGCAGTCGTCGATCTTCTGTGGGTTTGAAGCGCTTCTAAACGAACCCGCCATCGTGAGATGAGCATCAAGAGAGTGACGAAGTGCTTGGAGGGATCGCATCAGTTCTGATAGAAGCAGACATGCGTGATCTTCGAATGTTTCTCAGTGTTAGCGTTAGTCTCGTCTTGCTAGGGAGCTTCGCAAGGGCTCAAGAGGGTGCAGGACGTCCTAATTTCCTCTTCATCATTGTGGATGATCAGTCGCCCTTTGATCTGAAGGTCTACGATCAGAGATCTTCCCTGGACACGCCCGTGATTGATCGCTTGGCGGCGGAGGGGGTGACGGTGGATCGGGCTTACCACATGGGTGCCTGGGTGGGCGCGGTGTGTTCGCCGTCGCGGCACATGGTGATGTCAGGGCGGACGGTTTGGCATGTGCCGACTCGCGGTAAGAGGCGGAAGGGGAATCCGAACGTCTCGGATCCCAGCTTGGTGCCGCCGGATTTGGCAGCGCACACGTTGGCGGCGGTGTTCAATCGGGCGGGGTATGACACGATGCGCACCTGCAAGCGTGGGAATAGCTATGAGGGCGCGAATGCGCAGTTTCAGGTGCGCCGCGACGCGACCAAGCGCGGGGGGACGGATGAGGCGGGGAGTGCGTGGCATGCGGACCAGGTCTTGGCGTATTTGAACGAGCGCGATGAGAATGCAGACGAGGATCCCTTTCTGATCTACCTCGGTTTCTCGCATCCGCATGATGTGCGCGATGGGAAGCCGGAGTTGTTGGAGAAGTATGGAGCGGTGAATCATCAGGATCGGGCATCGTTGCCGCCTGCGAATGCTAAGCTGCCGCCCTTGCCGATCAATTATCTGCCGAGTCATCCCTTTCCTGATGGGCAGCCGGGATTGCGCGATGAGGTGGCAGTTTCGGGAGTGTGGGAACGCCGCGATGAGCGCACGATTCGCAATGAGATTGGTCGGCAGTTTGCCTGTAGCGAGAATATTGATATCCAGATTGGGAGGGTGTTAGATCGCCTGGAAGCGCAAGGAGAACTGGCGAATACGTATGTGATCTATACGTCTGATCACGGCATGGCGATCGGGCGGCATGGGTTGCAGGGGAAACAGAATCTCTATGAGCATACTTGGCGTGTGCCTTACATTGTTAAGGGGCCGGGGTTGCCGGCGGGGAAACGGGTGGATGGAAATATCTATTTGTTAGACACTTTGGCGACTTTGTGTGACTTTGCGGGGATCACGCCGCCCGTGACGAATGAGGGGAAGAGTTTTCGGTCTGTGTTGGAAGGGGAGCGGGAGACGGTGCGCGACGTGCTCTATGGCGTCTACTGTGGAGGGACGAAGCCTGGCATGCGGGCGGTGCGTCAGGGTGATTGGAAGTTGATCAAGGTTGATGTTTTAGACGGAACCGTTCGCGAGACGCAGCTCTTCAATCTTGCGGAGAATCCTCACGAATTTCTCAATGCGCATCATGTGGCCACGGTGAAGGGATTGACGGGAGCCAATCCATCACTGGAACAGCGGAACTTGGCTCATGATCCGGCCTTTGCCGAGAAGCGTGAGGAATTGGAAGCGCTCTTGTGGGCAGAGCAGCAACGGCTGCATGATCCTTACCGCCTTTGGGATCAACCCGAACCGGCCGCACCATGAGAACGCTCGTTGTCATATGGGCCTTGGTGGCCTCTTGCCTTGCGGAGGATGGCGTCTGGCCGCAATGGCGAGGGCCCTTGGGGACGGGTGAGGCGCCGAATGCGGATCCCCCGATCCAATGGAGTGAGACGGAGAATGTGCGGTGGAAGACAGCGATCCCGGGCAAGGGGCACTCGTCGCCGATCGTGTGGAAGGATCGGATCTACCTGACGACGGCAATTCCTTTTGGCAAACCGCGCCTGCCTGTCTTTGACAATGCGCCAGGTTCTCACGATAACCTCCCGGTGACGCGTTCGCATCGCTTTGCGGTAGTCGCTGTGAATCGTGCGGATGGGGAGATCGTTTGGCAAACGGTGGTGCATGAGGCGTTTCCGCATCATGGGGGGCATGTGTCAGGGAGCTTGGCCTCTAATTCTCCGGTGACGGATGGCGAGATCGTGATCGCCTTCTTTGGATCTCACGGTCTCCATGCCTTGGATCGCCAAGGGAAGGTGCTCTGGGAGAACGATCTAGGAAAGATGCAAACCAAGCATGCCCATGGCGAAGGCGCCTCTCCCGCGTTGCAGGGAGATGTGGTGGTGGTGAATTGGGATCACGAAGACGCGTCTGCACTCCACGCCTTCGACAAACGGACGGGCAAAGAACGATGGAAGGTGGCGCGGGATGAAGGGACGTCGTGGTCCACGCCTATCATTGTGAAACACGCGAACCAGTTTCAGGTCATTGTGAGTGCGACGACGCGCATTCGGAGCTATGCCTTGGAGACAGGGGAATTGTTGTGGGAATGTGGGGGGCTTTCGAACAATGTCGTCGCCTCACCCGCCTCAAGACACGGCATCGTCGTTGCGGGATCGAGTTATGAGAAGAAGGCGATGGTCGCCATTCAGTTAGACGGGGCGAAGGGCGATCTCACCCACACGGATCACGTGCTCTGGCGCACCAACCAGCGCACACCCTACGTGCCCTCTCCCTTGCTGTATGATCGGACAGTCTATTTCTTCAATCACTACCAGCCGATTCTCTCCTGCCTGCACCTTGAAACAGGGGAGAAGCGTGCCGGGCCCTTTCGGCTCAGCGCCCTCGACAGCCTTTATGCCTCGCCCGTCGCGGCTGCGGATCGGCTCTATTTCACAGATCTCAGTGGAGCGACCATGATTCTGCGCCACGGCGATGCCCCCGAGCCCATCGCGATCAACAAGATCGATGAGAGCGTGAGTGCCTCGCTCGCTTTGGCGGGCAAGGATCTCTTTATCCGGAGCGAAAGCTCGCTTTACGCCATCCGCGAACCGTAGCGGATGGCGACTACTTCATGACCGCGAAGCGCTTGCGGAGCAGATCCTTGGGATCAGCCTCTCCGCCGAGCCGGGCTTGCGAGTCATCGATCCACTTCTGTTCGAGTGCGTTCTTGGTCGGGCGTTCCTGTTGGTAGAAGACGCCAAATTTCCCGGGATACTGGTCCTCCGCCATCGCGAAGGCCGCATGCTGATCGGTGACATCGTGTTGCTCTTCGTCGATGGTCTCAAAGACGCCGCCTTTACGAGGATTGGAATCGTCGAAGGAGCCGCCATTGAAGACAACGCATTCGGACAGCGTTTCTACGACAGAGAAGCCAGGGTGCAGAATGGCCCGCTCATACATGGCCATCATGTGTTTCACCTGAGACGCGTGCGAGCGTGCCACAAAGGAAGCGCCTGCCGAGATCAACTTCTTCATCGGATTGACCGGCTGATCGATCGCTCCTGTAGGGTCCGTCTTCGACTTGTAGCCAAGCTTGGACGTCGGGGACGTTTGTTTCTTGGTGAGACCATAGACGTAGTTGTCCATGATCACATACGTGAGATTGATATTCTTCCGAGCGCAGTGCTCCAAGTGGTTGCCACCGATGGAGAATCCATCGCCATCACCGCCGAAGACGAAGACATGCAAGTCTGGTCGCGAAAGGCTGACACCCGTGGCCAAGGCCAGCGCCCGCCCGTGGATGAAGTGCAGGCCGTGGGAGTTGACGAAGTAGGGAAAGCGTGAGGAACAGCCAATCCCAGCGATGGTCACAATCTTCTCTTGAGGATACTGCAGTTTCTCCAGGACCTTGAAGAACGAGGCGAGAACGGCGAAGTCGCCGCAGCCGGGACACCAGGTGGGGTGATCGGCTGAAAGTTGCTTCTTGGTGAGTTTCTCAGGGGCGTTCGCAGACATGAGGGGTGGCGTTGACGTGAGGTTGGAGCAGGAAAGTTGGCGTCGTGTTAGGCGTTGCCCGTGTGTTCGGAAACGCCAGCGACGATTTCGCGGATCTTGAAGGTGAGACCATCCGTCTTCGTGATGCTCTTGATCTTAGGATTGGCGTAGCGCCCGCGCAAGAGGGTCGCCAGTTGCCCTTGTCCGTAGAGACCTTCATCATTCATCTCAGCCACGATCACGTGGTCGAATTGGTCAAAGACCTCGCCCAGGTCTTTGGGCAAGGGATGGAGGTGACGGATCTGCATGTGGCTCACCTGCTTGCCCTGATCTCGAAGGAGACCGGTCGCCTCGCGCAGCGGACCGTAGGTAGATCCCCAGCCGACTAGCAGAACATCGCCCTTGGCGTCACCGAACACCTCTGGTGTGGGAATCTCCTCCATCAGCCGCTTGAGCTTGTCTCGGCGACGGTTCGTCATCTTCTGGTGCATCTCTGGATTGGCGGAAGGATGTCCCCACTCGTCGTGTTCCAGACCAGTCACCACGGGATACTTGCCGCCTAACATCTTGGCACCAGGAGGCGCGTGACGGGTATCACCGTCTAAAGGATAGGGTTTGAAATCGTCTGGCCGATCTTCCAGGGCGGGGCCCTCATCCTCCACCACGACCGCATCCCAGTCGGGCTCATCGAACACCTCGATCCGAGAGGACAGTGCCTGGTCGGAGAGGACGATCACCTGCGTGCTGTATTTACGAGCGATCCGGCATGCCTCCACCGCGATGTAGAAACAGTCTTCCACGTCTTGGGGGGCAAGCACCACGCGTGGGGCATCGCCATGGCTGCCGTAGATGGCCTGCATGAGGTCACTTTGTTCGACACTGGTAGGCAGACCTGTGCTGGGACCGCCCCGTTGTACGTTGATCACCACCAAGGGGAGCTCAGCCATGGAGGCGTAACTCAGCGCCTCCATCTTCAGGGAAAGACCCGGACCAGAACTGCCCGTCACCGCCAAATGGCCGGCGTAAGCGTAGCCAAGGGCAGCAGAAACCGCGGCCAACTCGTCTTCAGCTTGAAGGAACAAGCCGCCATACTTGGGGAGCTCGCTGCGGAGAACTTCCATCACTGGAGACCACGGCGTGATGGGATAACCAGCACCGAAGCGCACGCCGCCTGCGAGCAAACCATACGTCAACGCAGTGTTCCCATCCGTCGTGACGCGATCACTCCCTGTGGAAGTCCCTGCCTTGAGCGAGAACCGATTCTTATAGACGTCACCGATCGGGTAAGCGTAGCCAGCGTCGAAAGCGAGCATCACATTGCGCAAGACACTCTCATCTTTCTTGCCGAACTGGCGCTCGATGATCCCGACCAACTTGTCGCGGTCGAGCTGGAAGATGGAAGTCACGAGTCCCAGAACAAACATGTTCTTCCCGCGGGACTTGGTTGAGCCACCAATCGCCTCGATCGTCGTGCTCGTGATGGGCAAGCCGATGAACTCATAGCGTTTGTCGCTCAGATCAGGCTCCACGAAATCCGTGTCGTAGATACAGATACCACCGTCTCGCAACGAACTCAGATGGTTGTCGTAGCTATGTTGATAGAACGCGACCAAGAAATCCGTGTCATCACCTGCAGACAAGACCTCGCCCGAACCCAAGTGCACCTGAAAGATCGAGGGGCCTCCGGAGATCGTCGACGGGATCGTCATGTAGGTCATCACCTCGCGGGCGCTGCGTCCGGCGAGTCTGGCAAGGAAGCCACCGATGGTCTGAATGCCGTCTTGCGAATTGCCCGCAAAGCGAATGACGGCGTTCTGAAGATCTTGCAACGGCGGCGTGGACAGCTCGGAATGGTCCGAGCCCTGAACAGGGGGTTCGTCTGCGGCGATGGTCATGCTAAAACCCGGTTTGTTTCCGGGAAAGTGGCGAGGTGAGTTCAGTAACATCCCTCCTTGGGTTGACAACCAAATAACACCAATTTGTCACGTTGCTGAGAGTTGACCTGGAATCATGGGAGGCGCCAACGTCGTGAGAAGTACGTCGCCGAGGAGCTGGAATTCACCGACTCGACAGATGCTTGGAACCAGCCGGCGCCAGCATTGGAGGACGCCTTTGGAGCCGGAAGAGCCTCTGAATAGAGACTTCGCCCTATCATAATCCCCTTTCAGAACAAGAGCTCGCCGCGCCGGAATCGGGCGATTGGTAAGCCCTGTAAGCCCTGCTTGCTAGCTGCCCAAGGAACGCGCTTCTCCGAGCCGGATGGCTCGTAGCCAAAGGAAATGCTCGGGTGGTCAGATGAGGAGACTGCTAGACGCGCGGAGAGCTCTAAGTGGTAGACAGAGTGCTTTCTCAGAGGCCCATCGCGTTGACCAATGCATCGACGGCGCGCCCGCGATGGCTCATGGAGTGCTTTGTGGCACTGGTGAGTTGGGCGAATGTCTCGCAATGACCATCTGGAATGAAGAGAGGGTCGTAGCCGAAGCCGTTGTCGCCTTTCTCTTGGTTGGCAATGACGCCTCCCACGCGACCATCGACTTGGTGTAGGACCTCGCCATCGCGGGCGAGGGTAAGGACGCAGCGGAAACGGGCGCTCCGCTCCTTGCCGCGAGCGTTTGTTAGGGTGAGCAGCTCTAGCAGACGTTGACGATTGCTCGCGTCGGTGGCGTTGGGGCCGCTGTAGCGTGCGGAGTAGACACCTGGCTCGCCGTCGAGCGCATCGACCTCCAGGCCGGAATCATCTGCGAGGACGAGGATGCCGGGGAGGCGTTTGCTGATGGTCGTAGCCTTGAGTTCGGAGTTCTCTTCGAAGGTCGTGCCCGTCTCCTCAACTTCCGGAAGATCGTCCCGTGAAGTGAGGTCGCGAACGTCATATCGATGGCCAAAGATGGCCTGGAATTCCTCGGTCTTGTGCGCATTGCGCGTTGCAATCAATAGGGCTTCGGTCTTAATAGCCATCCCTTTTATCAAGCCATGAGTGATCGCAGAAGACAATACCCCTTTGATGAAATTGAGCCGCGTTGGCAGGCTCATTGGGAGAATCAGAAATCCTTCCGCGTGCTGAATCCAGGGGAGCCGGGATTTGATCCTAACAAGCCCAAGTATGTCGTTCTGGACATGTTTCCCTACCCAAGTGGCGATGGCTTGCACGTGGGTCATGTGGAGGGCTATACGGCGACGGATATCGTGGCGCGCTTCATGCGCATGCGCGGGCATGCGGTCATGCATCCGATGGGCTGGGATGCGTTTGGCTTGCCTGCGGAACAGTATGCGATCAAGACGGGACAGCACCCGAGGGTGACGACAGATCGCAACACGGATCGCTTCCGCGAGCAATTGAAACGGCTTGGTTTCTCGTATGATTGGGATCGGGAGATCAACACGACGGATCCGGGCTATTTCAAATGGACGCAATGGATCTTCTTGCAGCTCTATCACGCCTACGTGGATGAAGAGACGGGGAAGGCGCGGCCGATCGCCGAGCTTGAGAATGCGCGCAGGGCATCGCATCCTGACGAAGATGCGGAATCGCGACGGGACTATCTGGATGGTCGGCGCTTAGCTTATGTCGCCGAGGTGCCGGTGAATTGGTGTCCTGAATTGGGAACGGTGTTAGCCAATGAAGAGGTGAAGGATGGAAAGAGCGAGGTGGGTGGGTTTGATGTGGAGAAACGTCCCATGCGGCAGTGGATGCTTCGCATCACGGACTATGCGCAGCGTTTGATTGATGAGTTAGAGGATTTGGATTGGCCAGAGGGCATCAAGACGATGCAGCGCGAATGGATCGGTCGGAGCGAGGGAGCGGAAGTGGTCTTTGACTTGGACGGGGTGGAGGAGACGCTCACCGTGTTCACCACGCGGCCGGACACGTTGTATGGAGCTACCTACATGGTCTTGGCGCCAGAGCATCCCTTCGTTGCGAAACTGACGACGAACGACCAGCGGGACGCGGTGGATGCCTATGTGCGTGCGGTGGCGAACAAGTCTGATTTGGAGCGGACGGAGTTGGCGAAAGAGAAGTCAGGCGTGTTTACGGGTAGATATGCGATCAATCCTGTCAATGGTGCCAAGATTCCGGTATGGATAGCGGACTACGTGCTCATGACTTACGGCACCGGCGCGATCATGGCGGTGCCTGCGCATGATGAGCGCGATCATGAATTTGCCACCGCGTTTGACCTGCCTGTGATCGAGGTGGTGAAAGCGCCAGAGGGCGAGGAAGGCGAGGGGTGTTTCGCTGGTCATGGAGTGGCGGTGAATTCAGGATTTCTGGATGGGTTGTCTACCAAAGAGGCGAAAGAGCGGATGATCACGTGGTTAGAGAGTGAGAGCCGAGGGGAGCGGAAAGTGAACTTCAAGCTACGCGATTGGCTCTTTTCCCGTCAACGCTACTGGGGGGAGCCCTTTCCCATTATTTGGATAGGCGGCCATCACGAGCCGTTGGATGAGAGTCTCTTGCCGGTGGAGGCACCGGACATGGATGATTTCCGTCCCACGGGCACCGCGGATCCGCCGTTGGCGAAAGCGAAAGAGTGGGTGGCCTTCAGCGAGGAGGCGACGCGCGAGACCAACACGATGCCGCAATGGGCAGGTTCCTGCTGGTACTACCTCCGGTTCGCCGATGCGCGCAATGAAGAGGCCTTTCTCTCGAAGGAGGCCGAGCAGTATTGGTTTGATAAAGAAGGCCAAACTGGGGCGGTGGACCTCTATGTAGGTGGTGCCGAGCATGCTGTGCTGCATCTGCTTTACGCGCGGTTCTGGCACAAAGTGCTGTTCGATCTGGGGCACCTGAGCACGCATGAACCCTTCCATCGGCTTGTGAATCAGGGGCTGATCTTGGGCCCGGATAGCCAGAAGATGTCGAAGAGCAGAGGCAACGTGGTCAATCCCGATGATGTCATCGCCGATTATGGGGCGGATTCGCTTCGTCTCTATGAGATGTTCATGGGTCCCCTAGAACAGGTGAAGCCCTGGAGCGATCGCGGTGTGGAGGGGCTTTACCGCTTCCTTGGTCGCGTCTGGCGACTCTTCATGGATCAGAATCAGGAAGGGGAATGGGTCCTGTCATCGAGTCTCGTCGATGCGGCTCCCGAGGGCGAGTGCCGTCGTGTGCTTCATGAGACGATCAAGAAAGTGACTGAGGACACAGAGAAACTCGCTTTCAACACGGCCATTGCTCAGATGATGGTCTTTGTGAAGGTGTTCACTGCTGTGGAGAACCGATCGGTGCCTGCATTGCGTGATTTCCTCCGACTCCTCAGTCCCTATGCTCCACATCTTGCGGAGGAGCTGAATGCGCAATTGCAGCCCGCCTTTCCTCAGGAAGGACTTGTTTCAGAGCAAGCATGGCCATTGCATGATGAGTCGGCCCTCACGCAGGCCGCAATCCAAATGGTGGTCCAGGTGAATGGAAAGCTCAGGGATCGAATTGAGGTTGCAGTGGATGCAGACAAGGAAACCGTGATTTCTAAGGCGCGCGAATCAAAGGCGAAGGACTTTCTTGAGGGTGAGGTGGTCAAGACGATCGTGGTCCCTCGGAAATTGGTAAATTTCGTGGTGCGCCCTCGGTCATAACTTGTCGATCCGCCGGTTGACACCGTTTGGGTCGTGGGCCATCCATACGGCTCAGCGGTTGCTGTAGAATCGTAAAGATTACTTGAGTTTCTTCGAGAAGTTATAATTTTTATGGACACTACTGCGGGTATAGCTTAATGGTAAAGCTCCAGCCTTCCAAGCTGGCTATGCGGGTTCGATTCCCGCTACCCGCTCCATCCATACACTCTTCTAGAGGAAATGCTTACCACTACCTTCCGTTCTGCTCTTTTCTCACTCGTCAGTGTGGCGAGTCTCACACACATCCATGCGGATGATCGATGCGCTGCTGCTCAGCGCACGCTTGAATTTGCCATCAAGGAGCACCCTGAGAACGCTGTCTCAGGGCTGACCGCGGCAATTAAAAGTAATCAAAGTTGTGCTGGGCCCCTCGTTGAGAGTGCGGTCCGGGCGAGCGAAGCCAGCGATGAATTGGTGGCGAAGTTGGTTGCTGCCGCGGTGCGAGCAGCTCCAGACCGAGCGGTGGTCATCGCCGAAAGTGCCATTGCCGTCGCTCCATCGGCCTCTGATGAAGTCGCCCAAGTGGTGCAAACCGTCCTTGGAGATTGCAGCTCGATCGCGGAAGATGTGGCTAATTCAATTGGGAGAGACAAGGGAAGGCTGTTGGTGGTGCTCGAAGATGCACTCCGGTCACATGGAAATTGCACTTGCGAAATCGTGGGAGCTGCGGTGAAGGCAGCGGGCGGCAGTTCGACCGTCATCTCCCAAGTTGTCGAGACGGCAATCATCCTCAAGCCGACGCTTGCCGCGGAAATCTCTGAATGCGCAAGTGCGGCTGCTCCTCGACAGATTGCTGCCGTGCAGAAAGGATTGGATCGCGCCTTGGCGGATGCCAATCGTGGTCAGGGAGCGCTTCCCGCTGCTGTCGAAGTTGGCGAAGAGGGCGTCAACGAAATTTCAGAAACGCCAGTGCCCAGTCCAGAAGTCAGTGATCGTGCCGCTGCCGCTTCGGCTGAAGAACTCTTTGCTTATGAATCGCCGGAATCCCAACCCACAGAATCCAGTGGTTACGGGAAGAACGCGGGATATGGGAAAAATTACGGCAAGAACTACGGAAAGACGACCCCCTACGAGACGCAAGAAGAGCCCGAAGATGATTGGGGTTGGGATTGGATCCATTGGGGTGGCCATGGATTCGGTGCCGGCGGAGTCTACATGATCACTCCATCAGGTGGGCTGGTTCCACCAGGTGAGCTCGTTCCCCTCTCACCGAGTAGCCCAATTCCAACTCCCGGTGGGGAATACGGGGTGCCTGAATCTTGAAATTTAGGAAATTAGGGCTTTATCAATCGGAAAACCTTCTTTACTTGTCGCAGTCTACAACCCAACATTCGCGCAAACACCCGCTTACGATTACTATGAAATTTAAGAGAGTAGCATCTGCCTTCGCACTGACGCTTGGGCTGATTTCTGGAACGGCTCAGGGCCAAGGTCTGCTCAGCATCGGGCGAAATGCCGATGACTTTGAGCAAGAGGATATCCCACTGACGTGGACAGTTTCTGGCTATCTGGGCTGGGATAGCAACATCAACTCGATCGACATCGCAGAGGAAGAGTCGCTTTATTTGCAGGCAGGGATTGGCACGCAATGGAGTGGTGGTTCTCGCACGACGCGCTACACTTTGGGAGCGTCAGCCTCTGTCCTCTACTACTTTGACGACGTCACGGTGAACGACGATGAGAATGTCTTCTACTCAGCCCGTCTCCAGGGGTCAGTGATCCATCGTGCATCGCGACGGTTGACGCTGTCGGATTCGTTCTACATCACCTACGAATACGAGCCGAACCAGCAGATCGGCGCTACCGTTTCTCGCCGAACGGATCAGTATTTCTACCTCTACAACAACGCCGCGCTTTCCTACGCGTGGACACGTCGTTTCTCCACCGTGGCCAACTGGGCCGTGAGCGGCATTATCTATGACGGGGACGATATCGAGGACCGCTGGACGAACATTCTTGGTCTCCAGGCCCGTTACCTCTGGACCCGTGCGACCACGCTTGTTGGGGAGTATCGCTTTGCCATCACCGACTACGAAAACGGAGTGGCAGACTACACCTCTCACTACGTATTGGCAGGTGTTGACCATCAGTTCAGTCGTGTCACCACCGGATCAATCCGTGCTGGTGTGGAGTTCCGCGATTACGACACCTACGGCTCTGAGTCTTTTCCTTATGTCGAGGCCTCGCTTGTGCAGCAGCTTAATGAAGGTTTCGCTCTGCGTTGGGCTGCTCGCTACGGCTTGGAAGACAGCGAACTGGGTGCCTATCAACGTCGTGAGTCCTTCCGCATGGGCGTGACTGCGCAGTATGAGTTCTCCCCGCGCATGGTTGGAACGGCGGGGCTCACCTACGTTCATAGTGAACTCGAGGATGCTCGTTTCGTTGGCGTTGACGATGGTGATGAGGACTTCTTTGGCATCAATCTTGGACTCTCTTACCTCCTCTACTCGAACGTTCGTATGGAGGGTGGCTACTCTTTCGGGACGCTTGACTCAAATGTCGATGGAGGTATCGACCGTGACTTCGACCGCCATCGCCTTTGGCTTGGGGTTTCTGCAACCTTCTAAGGTTGTTTGCTTGATTCTTTGAACGCGTTGGCTCCCTTGGTTGTCTAACCTTGGGAGCCAACGACGTTTTAACACCACGAATTCTCGACACTAATGAATCAACAGGGCGCTTCATCCGAAGCTAAACTTCACGCGATGGACTACTGGCAGGTCCTTCGTAATCGCTATGGAGTTATCCTCCTAGCCTTCTTCCTCGTCTTTATGACGGCTGCCGTGATCACTTATATCTTGCCTAAAGAATATCAGGGCAAAGTGACTATGCAGATCAATCGTGAGAGTCACGACATGAAGATCTTCCACGCAAATATGCCGACCGGGAGATTCTATGTGCCTCCGACATTTATTGAGACTGAGTTTAAAGTCATCACGAGTAAGCGAACACTCTACCAAGTAGTTGATGCTCTGAAGTTGGACGAGCGCTGGGGAATGACGCGCCCACAAGCCTACAGTAGATTGTATGCGAGTCTGGAGGCGCGTGAAGAGCGTGGTACTGATTTGATCAGTATTGAATATTTCGATACGGATAACCAACTCGCAGCTAATGTGGCCAATGCAGTCGCGGAAGCTTATCGGGATCGGCGGATGAACATTGAGCAGAAGCGGAGTACAAATGCGCTCGATACTCTGCAGCGTCAGCTGAAGGAGCAGACAGATACTGTCGAGGAGGCGCGCCTCCGGATGCTTGATCTCGCGGAACGTTACCGCATCGTCGATCTTAACGCACACACGAGTCGCCCGAACATGACCGGTGACCCGGTCACGGGAGTTGGTACAATCGTGATGTCGAGCATGCAGGACACCTATAAAGCCGAGGCAGCGATTGGACAGATTGAGATGCAGATCCAAAGCCTACGGGGCCTTTCGGGGGATCAACTGATTTCAGGGGCAGCGATGCTCGACATTGCTGATCCCACCTTGCAGGCATTGTGGCCCACCTATCAACAGTACCAACTTGAGAAACAAGGGCTCCTTGATTCGGGCCTTGGAAAGAACCACCCAAAAATTCGTCAAGTGGACGGTCAATTGGAGAAGACCAACACGATGCTTCAAGAAGCCGTTGCTAATGTGAAGAAGAACTTGGCGACCAAATTGGAGATGGCTAAGAAGGCCATGGAATTGGCCAAAGGCATGGAGGAATCGAAGAAGGACTCTTCCATGGATGAGCGGCGGAAGGTCGCTGAGTATTCGGAGGCGAGTAAGGAGTACGAGCTTCAGAAGAACATGCTGGCGAATATGCAGGCAAAGTTTGCGACGGAGCAGGTGGACTTGACGATGCCTAAAGTGCCCATCACGATCCATGAAGACGCTGAAGTGGCGACGCGTCCATCAAAGCCCAATGTCCCGCTTAACTTGATCCTGGGTGCGATTGTGGGACTTGCCTTTGGGATTGGCCTCGCGTTCTTCCTCGAATATCTGGATACAAGTGTGAAGACACTTGAGGACGTGGAGCGTTACTTACAAGTGCCTGTTCTCGCGGTTATTCCACGAGACGTGGGTGTCTTGCATAAACAGAGTGGGCTGACTCCTGATGCGGAGGCTTACCGAATTCTGAGGACCAATATTGAGTTCAACCGGAAGAGTGCTGATGCCAACTCAATCACGGTGGTGAGCGGTGGAGCTGGTGAAGGTAAGTCGACCACCTTGGTGAACTTGGCTTACATCTGTGCGCAGGGTGGATACAACACTCTGATGATTGACGGTGACCTTCGTCGTCCCAAGCTGCACACCTTCTTTGACATCAACAACTCGGTCGGATTGACCAATTACCTGACAACTGAGTTGATGTTAGAGGATGTGATCTTGCAGACGCCTGTGGATAATCTTTATTTCATGCCCTCGGGGATCCTGCCTGCGGACGCCGCTGGAATTCTGAACTCTCGCCGAATGTCCGAGTTGATTGCGGACGTGAAGAATCGCTTCGACTTGGTTCTCATTGACTCCCCACCCATTCTTGGAGTGAGTGATGCCGCCGTGCTGGCGAGTGAGGTTGATTTGACCATGGTGGTCATTCAGCACCGGAAACTGCCGCGTAGCATGCTCCTCCGTGTGAAGCAGTGTGTGGAGAATGTGGGTGGAAACTTGTTAGGGGTTGTCCTGAACAACGTCGATGTGCGTAGTGATAGTCAGTATCAGTATTACACGAGCTACTACACGTATTACTCGCCGACGAATACGCAAACGCGCACCACGCGGCGTAAGGAACGTGAGCCTGAAGCTGCTCCGGCAGCAAACGAGGCTCCAGCGCCGGTGCCTTCTGGTGACGATGAGTATTAGAAATTAAGAGTGAACCTTCGACCCCCGACTACCACGATGATCAAGACTTCCTTATTAGCCCTAGCAATTGTAGCAACGGCGGTATTACCTGCCACCGCTCAACGGACGGAATCGAAACTCAAACCCACAGATACCATTTCATTGCGTATTTCAGGAGTGCCTCAAGAGGACGCTGTGGGCATCAGTCAGAACTACCTGATTGCGGATGATGGGAAATTTCCCCTTCCCTATGTGGGGAGGATTCGTGCTTCAGGCCTCACTCCGTCTGAGTTGGGGATGCGTGTGGAGCAAGCCTATAAGTCTGCCGATATCTTCACGCGCCCAACCGTTGTGGTCGTCACGGCCGAGACAGAGGCCGACACCCTTGCGGATGCACAGAAGATGGTGACGATCAATGGAGAGGTCCGCGCACCACAACGTGCGGGATATAATAAGGACATGACCTTGTTGGACGCGATTGCGGCCGCCGGTGGCTTCACGGATTGGGCCGATAAGAAGCGGGTTCGTTTGATGCGAGGCAATCGCACCACCGAGCACAACGTGACGGAGATTTCTCGTAATCCGCAACTCAATGTGAAGTTGCAGCCGAATGACAAGATCATCGTCATTCACCGGTAAAGGAGATCGTCATGACAGCCTGGATGATTCCAGTGGTCATCGCAGTAGCGGTGATCACCACACTCCCCTGCGCCCTCGCGGGAGAAGCAACGATACGGCCTTCTGAAACGATCACCCTGAGGATATCAGGGGTGCCTGCTGAAGACGGAGCCGATATCAGCCAACAGTATCACGTCGGCGATGATGGGAAATTTCCCCTCCCTCACATTGGTCGCATTGTCGCTGCAGGCTTAACCCCATCTGAGTTGGGCCTGCGTGTAGAGCAGCTCTACAGGAAAGCGGAGATCTTCTCCCAACCTACGGTGGTGGTGCTCACGCCTGAAATCATTGAAGATGGAACGGTCAATGCGCATAAATGGGTGACGGTCACCGGCGAGGTGATGAAGCCTCAGCGTGCGGCGTTCACCGATGGGATGACCCTACTCGATGCCTTGGCCTCAGCGGGAGGGCTCACCGATTGGGCCAGTAAGCGCCAGGTGCGCGTCATGCGAGGGGGAAAGACCACCGAACATGATCTCACTCAGATCACCAAAGATCCCACCCTCGACATCACGCTACGTTCCAACGACCGCATCATCGTCCCTCATCGTTAACCCCGCTGGCGGGTGAGCATGAACTGATTGCCCTCGGGGTCCACGCACATGGCGAGATGTGGCGGCTCGCCGTCTTCTTCTTGAGGTTCACGTGAGAGTTCGCCTCCGGCAGCCACCACTTCAGCGGCCCCGGCGACCACATCGGCGACTTGGAAGCTCATCCCGGTCCAGGTCTTCTTTCCCTCGCCCCCGGAATGAATGCCGATGATGGCGTTGCTGAGTCGAAGTTCACAAAGGGCATCGTTCTGCCGCATCACGCTTGCTCCCATGATGTCTTGGTAAAACTGCGAGGCTCGATTCATATCTGCTGCCCAAATGATGTATTTCACGCGTTCGACTTCCATGGCCTCATGGTGAACGCCGCCACCAGCAAAAGCAATGGCCCATGAATAAAGTCACGCTGTCACGTAGCGTGCGCGCAAATGGGCGAGATAATCCTTGGGCTCGGTAGCGCGCCCTGTGGCCTGCTCCATGAGTGCGCCCGGAAGGTGGCAGCTTCCGTGGTGGTGGATCTTCTGGTGCAGCCACTCTAGCAAACGCGTGTATCGTCCCTGAGCGAGATCGCTTTCCAGTCCTGACACTTGTTTCAGAGCGGCAGCGTAGAGTTGTGCGGCGTTCACATTCCCGAGGCTATAGGTGGGGAAATAGCCGAAAGCTCCCAGGCTCCAGTGAATGTCTTGCAAGCACCCCTCTGCGTCGTTGGCTACACGCAGCCCCGTCATTTCGTAAAACAAAGCGTTCCACGCTTCGGGGATCTCCGCGACCGTGAGCGCGCCTTCGATCAACGATTTCTCAATCTCAAAACGCACCATGATGTGCAAATCATAGGTGACTTCATCCGCTTCGACCCGGATGAATGAGAGATGCGCTTGATTCACCGCGTGGGTCATGTCGTCGACGGTCCAATCCGCCAAGCTCGAAAAGTGCTGCTTGGCTTCGGGCAACCAGTGTTCCCAGAATGCTCGGCTGCGGCCAATCTGATTCTCCCAGAGGCGGGATTGGGACTCGTGGATGCCTAAGGAAACGGCTGTTCCGCTAGGCAATGCGAATTCATCTTGGCAGAGTCCTTGTTCGTAGAGGCCATGCCCCGTCTCGTGCAGCACGCCGAAGAGGGAACTGGTGAAATCAGACTCGTCGTAGCGCGTGGTGAGGCGCGTGTCATAGGGTGCCAGGCGCGAGCAGAAGGGATGCGTGGTCGTGTCGATCCGTCCGGCGGCGCCATCAAAGCCGAAAGCCTGACAGACATGCCAGTTGAAGGCTTGCTGAGCTTCGACAGGATAGTGCCCTTGCAAGGAACGCGCTGGCGAGGCTTTCGTGCGGGCCGTGGCCGCGTCAACCAGGTCGACGAGAGGTGGCTTGAGTTCGGCAAAGAGGGCCTGAAGTTGAGCAGAGGTCGCGCCCCTCTCATACTCCTCAAGCAGCGCATCGTACGGGGATTCAGCGAATCCCCAGTGATCCGCCATCTCGCGTTTGAGGTCGAGTAGAGTCTCCAAATGAGGGCGGAAGCTTGCGAACGCCCCCTCGGCGCGCGCCTTCTCCCACGCGGCGACGGCGAGACTGGAAGCTTCTTCTAATTTCCCAATGAGGCGTGTGGGGATCTTGCGCGCCCGTTCATAGGCATGTCGCCACTCGCGGACATTGGCACTAGCGCGTTCGTCTAAGGCGGCGCCCTGACAAGTATCTAACCATACTTCAATGTCGTCCGCTGTCTTGAGTGCATGGGCGCGCTCTTGAAAGGCTGCCCGCTGTTTGGCCCGGTAGGCCACTCCTTTGGGTGGCAGATGAGTTTCCTGATCCCAAGAGAGCAAGGAGGAGCACGATTGGAGGAGCGCAATCTCCTCATGACGATCGACAAGGTCCTGGTAGGCGTTCATGCAGGCAGCCTCTGGCGTGGTGAGTGGCAAGCAAGCCCCTTGTGAAAGTTCCTATTGATGCGCCGCGCGATCCGGTTTCGATTGGTGAAATGAATCCATTCCCTACGCTTTGTTCCGCCGTCGCTGCGTGTCTGGTCGTGACTCAATGCAGCCCCGCTCCTGAGGTGGACCCGAGCGCAGAGGGATCCACACCCGTCTTGAAATTGGAGGAAGGAGAATCTGTTTCGATTCGCAATGGCGAAGGGGCGAACCCCACCGGGATGTCGCCGATGGATGTGGTGTCTGGTCAAGCCCCAGGGGCTGCCGCAGCAGCTCCCAAGCCAGCAGTTTCTTCTAGCACTAGCAAGCCTCCTCTCCCACCAGGAATGCCGGATCTGGACAACCTCGTGGGCGAAGGCAATTGGAGTATCAAGCAGATCGGTGAAGGCACGGCCGGGCCCGGGGAAGGGCCGCGGGGGCCTGATGGCAAAGTCATTGATCCTCAAGCCTTTCTGAAGCAACTAGAAGCTCAGAAGGAGGCGCAGGGTGCTCCCGAACAGCCTACGGTTCCGGGGGATCAAACCATCCAGCTGAACCCGCTCGATCTTCAGCAAGAGGCCACCGAAGGCCGTCGCCTTGATGCAAGCGAGGCTCCATCTTTACCAAAGAAGACCCCTTAGCGTCTCATATTTGCGAAAGCCATCCTTCGGCAGATTTGCCTTTCTAAAATCCCATTCCTGGGCATTCTCTGGGCCCCATGAGTTCCTCCCGCATCCCCGCTGAACGCATTAACTGGATCACCAGTTTCTTTCTTGCAGGCACTGCACTCACCAGTTTGATCGGCGTGCCCCTCTACATCTGGCACTTCGGTATCAACGCGTTCGAAATCATTTCCTTCATCTTCTTTGTCTACGCGACAGGAATGAGCATCACCCTCGGCTACCACCGCCTCTTCTCGCACAAAGCCTTCAAGGCGAAATGGCCGGTCAAACTATGGACGCTCCTCTTTGGAGCCGCATCGTTCGAAAACTCTGCTTTGGATTGGGTATCCGACCATCGCAAGCACCACAAGCACGTGGATGAGGATGAGGATCCCTACGATATCTCGAAAGGATTCTTCTGGGCTCACATCGGATGGTTGCTGGTGAAGTTGCACCCCGAGCAGCCCATGGACAATGTCCCCGATTTGCGCCGCGACCGACTCGTCATGTGGCAGCATCGCTGGGTGCAGACGATCGCGGTCCTCGTTGGGCTCGTCTTGCCCACCCTCTTGGGTTACGGCTATGCCGTGCTGATTGGGGCCAATCCATGGATCGGTGCGCTCGGTGGGTTCCTCATTCCCGGTGTGCTCCGCATTGTCGTGGTGCAACACAGCACATTCTTCATCAATTCTCTCTGCCACTATGTTGGGCGTCGCCCTTACTCCACAGAGTCGAGCGCACGGGACAGCGGACTCATGGCGTTCTTCACGTTCGGAGAGGGCTACCACAATTACCACCACACCTTTCAGTGGGATTACCGCAATGGCGTGAAGCGGTTCAGCTTTGATCCCACCAAATGGGCCATCTGGCTGTGTTCCAAAGTCGGTCTGACCAGCCATTTAAAGCGTGTGCCCACCGAGAAGATTGTCCTGGCAGAAATGGCCGAAGCACGTCGTCGTGCCAGCGAGGCGATTGAGAAGGGGCAGGTGCTCCTTCCCAAGCTGAGCGAACACGCCGCCTCCATGATGGAGTTTCTCCATGAACTTTCTGAGGGCATGAGCCGCAGTTGCCACGAGCTTGAAGAGATTGTGAGCAAACGGGCGAAGACCTCGCGGGAAGCCCTGGAGCGCTATCGGGCCCAGACGCAGGAACTGCTCGACCATCTAGCGGAATTTGGCCGCCTCAAGGCCGCTGGTGCTCTCAGCTAGTCGCAATCAGATTGCGGGAAGGTGGTTGACATCTGCCCTCCTTCCGCTAAAAGCAAGCAACATGCATCAAGCGTGTCATTTGCGATCGATCTTCCTAACTCTGGGGCTCAGTATTGCCATAGGGCATGCGGGTGAACCCGAGTTCCTTTTAAATGAGGACCTAGCCAAAGAATCGGCATCACGCGGCGTTGAGGTCGATTTGTGGACGGGGGAAGGCGTCAGCATTGGAGGCATTCTCTTTCCTCACATCCACTTCTTGGCCGCGGCCGGCCTTTCGAGCGCGGATGCTCCGGAGAACTTAGCCCTGGGGCATCATGATCCCAACCGCGAGGGCATCACGATTCAGAATATCGAGTTCGGGAGTTCCTTGAGACTGGGCGATCATTTAGAAGGATTTGCCGTCTACGCGGCAGTCATCGATCAGAACGATGATTGGTCGGGAGAATGGGAAGAGGCTTTTCTGAAGTGGAAAGGGATTCCGGGCGGATTCGAGGTTCGCGGAGGACGTTATTTCAATCGCTTTGGTTTCTATAATGCCCTGCATCCTCACGGCTATTTCTTCGTTGATAAGGATCTGCTAGAGGGGCGTATGCTAGGCGAAGACAGCCTCACGACAGAAGGCGGCGAGCTCACTTGGAATCTTCCCACGCGTTATCCGAGCGCCATTTCTTACTCTTACGGAGAAGCGCTCTTAGAAGACCATGCCCATGTGCATGGCGAGGAGGCGCACGCAGAAGAAGCCTTGTTCGAGGGGGAGTCAGGCTATTTCTCGGATGCCTTGCACACTCTCCACTGGATCGGGAAATGGAACTATAATGATTTCCATCAGTTCACAGGTCATGTGTCGGTCGCTTGGGGAGACAATGGGTTTGGCCGTGACAGCATGGTCTACGGCGCCGGACTGGAATACCTGTGGAGAGAGAATGGATTGGAAGCCGGCGGCCGCGCGTTCCGCTGGCGATTGGCAGCCATGTATCGCGAGATCGACGCCTACGGTGGTGGTCATCACGACGATCACGATCACGAAGAAACGGACGATCATGATCACGAGGATGAAGATGACGATCACGATCACGAGGAAGAAGAGCATCACGAGGAGGACGACCTGGTATCTCGCACCCTTACTGAATGGGGGGTGTCATCGTCCTTACACTTTCGTTGGAATCGCTATCTGGAAACGAGTCTCGGGGTTTCCTGGGTTGAGGGCATCGGTGGGGCTGGCCTCGATGAGCGGGTGCGTGTTTCTCCCCTCGTGACCTGGCATGCCACCGATCACTTGAGGGTGAAACTTCAATACAATTATGACCATGTGAGAGATGGGCGCGATGAGCACGGCGTGTGGTTAGGACTTGGCGTTGACTGGGGCGGGCCAGAAGTCCGATAGATGGAATCGATGTCATGCCGAGCACCCATGGAGAAATGTGCTTGCAATGACTCTTTAGCGCGGTTTGTTGCAAGCCAATTGCACTTAAGGTTTATGAAGATAGTTTTAACGTTCCTTTCCTTGGGAGTGGCATGGACCCTCTCAGCTTCGGCCAATTTGAAAGTGGCGACCTTGCACCCGGTCTTGACTGATCTGGCGCAACAGGTGGGCGGCGATCACGTCGAGGTCAACGGGCTCCTGAAGCTGGGTGGGGATCCCCATGATTTCGCACCATCTGCCGCTGATATCCGTAGTTTGAGCACTGCAAAGCTTGTCCTGGCCTCTGGGAAAGGGTTGGAGCCTTATTTGGAGAAATTGTCGGACAACCTATCGGAGGGGCAAGTTCTGTTAGAGGTGGGCCGTGCGATCCCGTCGATCACGATCTCGGAAGATAGCGCGCTCTTCGTGTGTTGCCCGCATCATAGTGAAGGGAGTTTGGACCCACACTGGTGGCACAGCGTGAAGGCCATGGAGCGCGCCACGGGTATTGTCGAGAAGGCGTTTGCGGAGTCGGATCCCGCGAATGCGAAGGTGTATAAGGAACGGGCCAAAGCTTACAAGCAGGAGTTGGAGGCGCTGGGGAAATGGGCACGGAAGGAAGTCGCCAAGATCCCGCGTTCACATCGCAAACTAGCCACAGCTCATGCAGCGTTCACGTATTTCTGTCAGGAATTTGGATTTCAATCGATGCCGATTCAGGGGTTGTCCAAAGAGTATGAGGTGACGAGTCAGTATTTGGCGGACGTGGCTGAGGAATTGAAGGCGCATGAGATTCAGGCAGTGTTCCCCGAGGCGGCGTCGAATCCTAAAGTGTTAGGAGAGATGATCCGTGGCACGCAGGCTGGTTTGGGAACGCCCTTGTTTGCGGATTTCACCGGCAGTGAGAAGGCTCGCACCTACAAGCAGATGTTTGAACATAATGTGACGGTCATTGTGAAGGCGCTTGGCAAGCGCTGACGGACGCATGCGCGGGTTCCCACTCTTTCACACGGGGCTGATGGTAATCGCCCTAGCAGTGTTGGCGTGGCCGCTCATCATCCTGACACGACCGGCATCATCGGTACAAGCCGCGCCAGTCCAGCAGTCGGAGGCATCGCTTGCTGCGCACATTCCGGTACGTTTGGATGCCCGCTGGGCGCATGTGCCTGAGTATCTCCTGGTCTCACACTTAGGCGAGCCGCTTTGGGAGGCCGCGAGCTTGAGCGCTTTGCAAGCGGGCTTGGATGCGACCCTGTCGATTCCAGAGGAAGGCGTCGATCTTGAGGTGACGGTGCGATGGCCGGAGGGCACGCCAACGTCGGCGTTGCAACTCACCGTCACGCCGGAGGCTTTGCCTGCCCAGGATCAGGTCCTGTGGGGAACAGTGGACGAGAGCGACGTGCTTACCTATCAATGGAAGTGAGATGAAAGCTCACGATTGCAAGAGTCATCACGTCCTTGAAGTGGAGAATCTGTGCGTGAGCTATGGGAAAGTGCCAGCCGTGCGTGAAGTGGCTTTCGAAACCCAATGCGGGAAGAGCGTGGCGCTGGTAGGACCGAATGGCGCCGGCAAGAGCACCTTGTTGAAGGCACTGGCAGGATTGGAGCGCCCGGAGTGTGGCGAGATCCGCTGGCGAGGCCGAGCGATGACGCAATCGAGTCACGAGATCGCCTATCTGCCTCAGCGCGAGGAGATTGATTGGAATTTCCCAGCGACCGTGCGTGGAATCGTCGACATGGGACGCTATCCGCACCTGGGCTGGTGGCGGCGCTTTCGCTCGGAAGACGCTGAGCGAGTCGATGCTGCGTTAAGAGCCATGGACCTGGAGGACCTACAGGATCGGCAAATCAGCGCGCTTTCAGGCGGGCAACAACAGCGAGCTTTCCTTGCGCGCGCCTTGGCTCAGGAAGCGCATGTGTTTCTGTTAGATGAGCCCTTCACCGGGCTGGATGCCGATGCGCAAGAGCGGTTGCGAGCGTTGTTTGACTCGCTCAAAGCTGAAGGTCGTTTGATCATCGCTTCGCACCACGATCTGGACACGGTACCCAGCATCTATGACGAAGTGCTCTTGCAGGCGACCACTCAAGTGGCCTTCGGTGCGGTCCATGAGGTATTCACATCACGGCATTTGAAACAAGTGTTTGGGCGCGCAATGGCCGTCATGGGGGGAGGTCAGACCGTATGAATTGGCTAACAGAACCCTTTGAGTGGGTGATCTATCAGCGCGCCTTGCTGGCGGCTGTCATCATTGGGTTTACGAATGGTTATGTCAGTGCCTACGTCGTCTTGCGGAAAGCGGCGTTGAAGACAGGTTCCCTTTCCCATGCGCTGCTCCCCGGGATCGCGGTGGCCATCTGGCTCTTCGGCCTGACCGCTTTCAATGCCTTTGCAGGAGCGGTGGTGGCAGCATTGATGATTGGCTTGGGGTCCTTGCTAGTGGCTCAAACATCACGGATTGATCAGGACACCGCGTTGGGTGTTCTCTACACGGCGGCGTTCTCAGGAGGCATTGTCTTGCTTAATTTCGTCAATGCTCCGGGCGAGTTGGAGCATTGGTTGTTCGGGGATATCCGAGGGATGTCCGATAGCGATCTATGGACCGTGTTTGGAATCGCGGTCGCGTCTCTCGTGGGCCTCACATTGTTCAAGCGTCCAATCATTGTGATGCTGTTTGAGCCAAACGTCGCGCGGAGTTTAGGCATCCCGGTGACGATGATGAATTACCTGCTGTTTGCCCTCGTGATCTTTGTGCTCATTTCGTCGATCCAAGCCGTGGGCTGCATCTTGGCCCTCGGCTTGCTGGTCTCCCCAGGAGCGACCATGCTGCTGTTCACAGACTCACCCTCACGTTTGTTCTGGGGAGGAGGCTTCTTGGGAGCCATCTCTTCGGTCGCGGCTCTGATCGTTTCTTACTGGTTTGATTGGCCTCCAGGATCGAGCATCGTTCTGGTGCTGGGAGCGGTCTTCGTGATCGCGTTTGTCGCCAGCCCGCGCTATGGGCTTGCGAGTAAGTGGCGTCGGCGGCATGTTCATGACGTTTCTTCATCATGAGTGACGCCCATTCCCATACCCACTCTCACGGCCAATCGTGTGTGGTTTCGCGTGGTGAGACAGAGGCTCTGGTGGATGAATTTGTCGCTTCTCTGCGGGCGGATGGGTTCCGCCGTACGGACGCGTTGGTAGCGTTGTTGCGCGTGATGATCCGCAACCATCAACCCTACACCTTGGCGGAATTGGCAGAGGTCGAGGATCTCCGCGAGCGGGATCAGGCCACGATCTATCGGCTCGTGATGAAGTTGAAAGACGCGGGCAAGATGCGCCAACTGAACTTGGCAGGACGCGTGAGCTATTTCCAGCTCGTACTGCCCGGGCATCACCATGACTACCTCCGTTGTGAGTCATGTGGGGAGGTGCAAGAGGTGCCCTTGCCTTGTGCATTGGCCGAGGTGGAACGTGAACTCATGCATTCTCTGGGGTGGAAAGGTCTGCATCACGAACTGGAGTTCATTGGGTTGTGTCCCGCCTGTGCCGACTGAGTTCAGGGGGCGTTTTGACAAGGCTCAGAATCCGGGGGAGAATCTCTGCATGAAGCGTCCGACGATCTCTCTCCTCATGACCACCATTGGCTGGCTCTTGACGGGTTGCTTTGCCCAAGAGCAGACGGCGGCGCCTCCGAAATCTTCTGTCAAAGACGTGAAACCTGTGAAAGTCGACGTGAAAGAAGGACTGGAAGTGGCGACCCTAGGAGCTGGGTGCTTCTGGTGTATTGAAGCGGTGTTAGAGCAAATCGAAGGCGTTGAAAGCGCCGTGTCCGGGTACGCGGGCGGGCACACGGAGAATCCCACCTATAAAGACATTTGCCGTGGCGATACCATGCATGCCGAAGTGGTCCAGGTGACTTTCGATCCCAAGAAGATCAGCTACGACAAGATTCTCTACTATTTCTGGAAATCTCATGATCCCACCACGCTGAATCGCCAGGGCAACGACGTTGGCACGCAATACCGGTCAGTGATCTTCTATCACAATGACGAGCAGAAGGCCCAAGCGGAAGCCCAGAAGAAGAAGGTTGATGAATCAGGCGCCTTTGATGATCCGGTGGTGACTGAGATTTCGCCAGCGCCGAAGTTCTATAAGGCTGAGGAATACCACCAAGACTACTATCGTTTGAACAAGAACAATCCGGCTGGGAATGTCGGCTATTGTCGGTTCGTGATTGCTCCGAAACTCGATAAATTAGGGTTGGACAAATAACGGACGAAAGTCACACGGAATTTGGAGACGAACGCTTGCGTTGGAATGCTTTCTGCTTAATCGAGGAAGTATCATGTCGAACCAGATGAATCAGGGAACCTTGGGCCGGCGGCGTGTCCGTTTTGAAGTGGAAGCAGAGCCTGGAAGCCAGGTGGCGGTGGCGGGTAACTTCAACCGCTGGGATCCGCAAGTGCATGTCTTGCGCGAAACGAAACGGGCCGGTCACTTCGAGCGCTGCGTGTATCTGCAACCCGGCGAGTATCAATATAAGTTTGTCATTGATGGAGATTGGAGTGCCGACCCCAACTGCCCACACTTCGCGGCGAATGAGTTTGGAACGCTCAATAGCGTGCTGCGTGTTCAGAAATCGCCATCCAAGCGCGCCTCTGGCACCCAAGCATCCGCATAGCTAATCTCTCGGTCCTCAATAAACCAACCCACCTGCTTCAGCGCGGCAATGTCTACCAGCTGAGCAGATAGTGTTCGGCGTAGTGTGAGGATCATGGGCGTGCGAATGGCTCCTTTCGTATGGCGGGCAAGGGTTTGGAATTGAGGATGAAAGCGATCTATGCGAGCCGCGAGTGAGGTCGTTTCATTTGGAAAGGTTAATTGATATTGCGTGGCTTCCGGGTCGGGGGTGGCAAAGAGACGAAACCACATCGTTGAGCCAGGTGGTGTCTCCATGAAGGCGCCGAGATCCATGGGGCTATAGCCGACGTGTGATTCCCAATCGACCCGATACTTGCCATTGCGGGCTTCGATCACGAGCGGGATGGTGCGGGTGTCAGGGTAGGTGGCCGCAGCGAGATAGAGCGGATGGGTCCGGGTGATGGCATCCAGTTTCGCCACCACTTTTACTCCAGAAGGGCGAAGTGATTGATACGGATGGCGCTGATGATAGTCAAGCATGAGGAAGCGGACGGCCTTTGGGCGTCGTGCGACTGCCAGGCGATCTTCAAGCGTGGGTGCTTGCAAGTAGTGACGCACCGTGGCGCGTATGGCTTCCGAGATCTCTGCAGGAGATTGGGCAGTCCCGTGGGGCGGTATTTCTGGCGGAGCCATCACCGCTGCGGTCGTCGTTGTGGAAGATGTCCCATGGTGACTCAATTGCCACACGCTCCCAACCGCACTTAGCACTAGCAAAGTGCCTCCAATGATCGGACTAACAGTCATGTCAAGGGGCGCCGGCGCCGAGTCGTCAACCAGAGTTGCGCTATGAGAAAGAGGATTCCCGTTGACGGCTCTGGAACAATTGTGAAGCCAAAGTCCGTGAGCATGCCCTTCTCAATATCCGAAAGGGTGCGGGTCTGTGGTCCCAATGAAATAGAATGTGACATGATATGGTCTTCGAACGGTTTGAAGTCCGTATCCAGGTGACTCACGCTACTACCGGGTGAGAATGTGGTGGGGGTGTAGAGACCCACGAGATTGCCTCCGTTGGCAGCCACGGCGTTGGCACCGCTAAAGAACAATCCATCAGTAGGCGCAGCACCTCCCACGCTATTGGCATTCCAATTGGTAAGGTCGATGTGATATCCTGTGTCATCAATCACCGGATTGCCTGCAGCATCCACGACAAAGTCGTCGAAGACCGTCCACACCCCGCCGTTCGCCCCACCTCCGGCCGTAGACTCATTCTCAGTGAAACCCCAGCCATCGGTACCATCGGCCTCGATTCCAGAGACGAATCCCACTGCATGAAGCAATTCATGAGTAGCGATGGCTTTGAAGTCCAACGCATCCGAAGCCACGTCATCGTCGAGATCCCAGTTCCACCCAAAGTTTACGGTGATCTGCCCATCAGCGTTGGCCCCATTCCGGTCCGTACCAGAAAGGATCTTCTCTCCTACCACGCCGCGCAGGTAGCCCCGAAAGCTGGTCGACGTCGAGAAGGACGACCCAGCGTAGGCGAGTGTGCCAGATCCCGAATCATCCAGAGAAAAGGCATCAATCGTGACCGTCGCAGTGGCGGCGAAGAGACTTCCAAGAGAGCTGGCCGCGTTCTCCAGGGATGCCCGTCGAGCGGCCCCTTCCGTGGGATCATTGAAGCCCACGGTTCCCGTACCATAGTCGAAGAGAAACGTCACCGCTCCAGAGGCGGGCAGCGCTAGGATGGCAACGGCCAGAATGGCGACAAGGACAAAGCAGAAATGTCTCATGGTCACCAGCATCATTTCAAGAAATTCAATATTTTCAAGAAATATAATATATGGAGTCCAGAATCATTGGCGTCGAGCGCTATTGCAAAGGGCGACGGTGGTAGGCATGCTGGGGAGAACATGGACAATCCGCGGATCCTCGTCGTCACCCCGGAGATCACCTATTTGCCCCGTGGCATGGGCAATCTCGCCCAGCGAATGACCGCCAAAGCCGGTGGATTGGCGGATGTTTCTGCCTCGCTCGTGGCGGCGCTCTTCGAAATGGGTGCCGACGTTCACGTGGCGCTTCCCAATTACCGCCGGATGTTCCACATGGACGTCTTCAACTTGGTGTCTCAGGAGCTCCGTCTCTACCACAAGAAGCTCCCGGCGGACCGCATTCACCTGGCGGAGGACCGGATCTTCTATTACCGCGACCAGGTCTACAGTTCATACGAAGAGGACAACACCCGGATCGCCCTGATCTTCCAACGTGAGATCATCAATAACATCATCCCGCGGGTGCAGCCGGATCTCATCCATTGCAATGACTGGATGACCGGGCTCATCCCCGCCCTGGCACGCCGTCTGGAAATCCCCTGCCTCTTCACCGTCCACAACATTCACACCGAACTGGTCACCCTTGAGCAGGTCGAGGACATCGGCATCGATGCAGCGGAATTCTGGGAAGGGCTTTATTATACCCAACCGCCCGGATCCTACGAAGCGGCGCGCCATGACGTCCCGGTGGACCTGCTCGCCAGTGGCATCTTTGCCTCCCACTATATCAACTCAGTAAGTCCCAGCTTCCTTTACGAGGTCGCCGAAGGTCGCCACCCTTTCGTACCAGATCCCGTGCGCTGGGAGATGGCAAACAAGCTCTACGCGGGCTGCGCCCATGGCATCCTCAACGCACCAGACATCTCCTTTGATCCCAGCTCGGATCCTGCTCTTGCACAACACTACGACGCGGAAACCCACGCGGAAGGGAAACGTGCTAACAAAGCAGAATTTCAGCAACGTATGGGGCTTCATGCCGATCCCGATGCGCCTCTCTTCTACTGGCCTTCGCGATTAGATCCCATGCAGAAAGGCTGCGAGTTGCTCACCGATATCCTCTTTCAACTGGTCAGCGACTATGATGACGCCAGGCTCCAGATCGCCGTCGTCGCCAATGGGCAACACGCGATCTACTTTCATGACATTGTCAGAATGCATGACCTCGCCGGGCGTGTCTCCATTGCTGATTTCGACGAGGACTTATCGCGCCTCGGATATGCGGGTGCAGACTTCATGCTCATGCCCTCGCGCTTTGAACCCTGTGGGCTCCCGCAAATGGTCAGCATTCTCTATGGAACCTTGCCCATCGTCCACGCGACTGGCGGCCTGCGGGACACCATCAGCCCGCTCGATTGGGGCAAAGGAGAAGGCAACGGCTTCGCCTTCGACTACTATGGAACCGAAGGCTTCCGCTGGGCGATCGATCAAGCCATGCACTTCTACCGGCTCCCTCCTGAGCGCCGGGCCAAGGAGATCCAGCGTGTTATGATCCAAGGCGCCGAGCGCTTCAACCATGCTGCGACAGCCAGAGACTACTTCAACGTCTATGAGAGGATGCTCAGACGACCACTCATGACCGCCGTCGGCTAGTTAGGCCAGCAGAGACTCCAGATGATGCCCCTCTCTGAATAATAGACACGCCTTCTATCAAATTAAGGTTGACGGAGCGCCCTGTCTAATTAAAAGACGCGTCTTCTATTAGAATCGAGGTTGACGGAGGAGCAGGGAAGGGCTAGCCAAGGGGATGGCTATCCCCCGACGTTTCCAGATGCTTGCCGATGGCGGGCAATGCTTCCATGTAATTTCCAGAATCAATGGGCGGCATTTCCTGTTGGATGAGGAGGCGAAGGAGCGGTTTGCGACGCTGCTGCGGAAGGTGGAGCGCTTTGCCAATGTCACCGTGGTGACGTGGACGATGCTGGATAATCACCTGCATTTGGTGCTGCAGGTGCCGGAGACGATTGGGGTGGATGAGCTACCGGAGGAGGAGTTCTGGGCGCGGTTGAGTGCGCTGTATTCGCGGGAGGAGATGGATGCGATTCGGGCGCGGATCGCGTCGTTTTATGAACTGAATGGGGGGGCGACGGCGGTGGTGCAGGAGAAGGCATATCGGCAGGATTTCGTGAACCGGATGCATGATCTTTCGGAGTTTATGAAGACGCTTATGCAGCGGTTCACGGTGTGGTTCAACAAGCGTTATGAGCGGGTGGGGCGGCTTTGGGAGCAGCGTTTTAAGAGCGTGGTGATTGAGGGTGGTTGGGATGCGTTGATGACGGTGGCGGGGTATGTGGATCTGAACGCGGTGCGGGCGGGGATGGTGGAGGATCCGAAGGATTATCGGTGGTGTGGGTATGCGGAGGCGGTGGCGGGGAAACAGGCGGCGCGTCGTGGGTTGGGCTTTCTGATGCAGGAGGAGGCGTTGCGCGAGGGGCGGGCGATTCCGAATTGGCGTGTGGTGGGGCGGGAGTATCGGCGGGTGTTGTTTGGGATGGGCGAGGCGCAGGTGACGGCTTCTGGAGAGGTGGTGCGGAAGGGGGCGTCTGCGGAAGCGGTGGCGGCGGTGCGTGAGGCAGGTGGGGCGTTGTCGTTGGCGGCGCTGTTGCGGTGTCGGGTGCGTTATTTCACAGATGGGGTGGTGATAGGGTCGAAAGGGTTTGTGGATGCGTTCTTTGAGGCGAAGCGGGAATACTTCGGGCCGAAGCGGAAGGATGGAGGACGGAAGATGCGTGGCGGGGATTGGGGAGAGTTGCGGTCGCTGCGCGACCTGCGGGAACGGTTGGAGTGATAGGGCGCCTCGAATGAATCCGAATCGAATGGGGGCGAGAGGGGGAGCGTGAGGAAGGCAACAAGAAGAGGAAAGGCTTCATCTCATCTCCACCTGAAGGAGAGCTTCCTTCTCTCACGAATTTCGAGGCGTGTGTATGTGTTCTCATCCAATCAATTCATGGCTTTGCTTCGCCATCAGATTTCTCAACGGAAACGCAGTGATAAAGCTTATAGGTTGTCTCGATAGTCACCTCTTTGCTGCCAAATCGCTTATCACCGCCAAAGGGCAATCGGAAACCGCCCTCCTCAATCTGCGAAACCGTTTGATAGGTAGGTCCACTTATGATTGCGGTACACTCGGTCTGCAATTCGATATCAGTCGATAGAGAATGCGTGGTGAACACGGGAGATTGAGCACGATTCTCGTTGAGTACGAGAGGCACTTCTTTCCCTCGAGCATCGGTCCCTAGCCCCATTATGGGCTGACCAAAGTCCAAGAAGCCATCGAACTCAGAAATCGTTGATTGAATGGTCAGCCTAATAGCGTCACTCTTCGATAACTCAGACTCGGTAAGCTCCGAGCGGACCACCACGCCCACGTTCCGCGCTGAAAGTGCGTCGGGTGCATCGGAACCACTGGGAACGAAGGGTGATCGCCAAATGCCGATTCCCGCTCTTGAATGCGCGGTGGGTCATACGCTGTCGGATAGATCATTTCTCGAATCGCCTCCACCTTTGCCACGCCCTCAGATTTCGACACGACGCGACCCATGTTGAGAAGGTCAATGCCTTGTTGCGAATCAATCTGATCAAGAAATGCGCGAAATTGCGTATTGGTTAGAATGGGCGGTAGTCGTGAGAACTCGTCAGCGTGATCAAGTGGGACCGAGAGAATGTGATGGCTTAGGGCAACGTATTCGCCATCGGGAAAGGCTGCTGGCTCTGCTAGCTTTGGGAGCTCAACTCGACGTGCGGAGCATTCGATGGTAAGCTCTGGTAGATCGCGCTTGGTATACTCTTCTCCAAACGCTGTTGCCTGCTCTAGGACTTCGGCAGGCGCGATCAACGCGCCAATTTGATGAGTCCAATGCTCCCCGCCTATCTCCATGTTTGATCGACGCTCAAGAAAGATGGGGTGCCATTGTTCATTCTCGAGTATCGGCAGCTTCGTGCCCTCTAAGTACAAAGGCGTGCCGCGGTTGACAAAGGCAGCCAAAGCCGTTTGCTCAAACTCAGCTTCGACCACCACATCGTCATCCTTCAGAATTGGACGTAGCTTAAACTGGAATCCGGCCCTGCCATTCTTATGATTCTTAGGAAGTCGAGGTATGTAACACCACGCTTCAGCATGAAAGGCAGGCTTCGTTGCTTGATCACTACCCATATTCCCTTCGCCTCCGACAAACGATCCTTTCGCTCCCGCCGGAATGATCGGTGGCTCATATCTCGTTGGGTGGAGAAAGTCTTGACCGCTCTCAAACCGCGTCCATTGCCCAATCCGCGATACGAATATCCCATCGATAAGAAACCGCTTGGCACCGCTCGCCGACAGGGAATAGATGGCGGCTTCAATCTCCACATAATTGCTATCAATTCCAGTTTCAAGCTTTGAAAGGGTGGCAAATGGTAATGGTGAAGGCTCAACGGGAGCTGGCTCTTGGGCCCCGAGACGAAGGTAGCTGAGCGCAACGGTCGCCAGCAGTGCCACGCCAAAGGAAGTGCGTTTGGCCATCTGACGTAATGGAGCAATAGGGGTCTCTACGCTGAGTCGGCGCACGCGGACCAAGATCTGGGGTGGTCCAAAGATACCGACTGCCTCACGAAGACTCGGTACCTGATACTTCAGCGCAAACTGCGCTAACATGGATTGATAAACGGACACTCCGGGACCTTCCTCCGCTGCCTGCCGATCACACAATTCCTCCAAGGCACCATCATGAACGCGCCGCACGATCCATATCAACGGGTGAAACCAAAGGAGCACGGCAGTCCAATGCATCCACTCCTTGCGCCGAAGATCGCCATGCGCAAGATGATACAATTCGTGGAGCAGGACGGTTCTGAGCTCGCCTTCTTGCGAGGGTAGCGTGAGCTCTTGGGGAAGAACAATCACGATCGCATTCGTACGAGTACTGACATAGCAGAAAGGAGATAATGGCCTATCAATCACCTTCGCCGTGGGAAGACGTGAGAGACCCACCTGTGCCGCCAGAGCGCGAAGCAATTCTTGGATGGCACCGGGAGGTGCTGCTAATTGGCTTTCTAAGGTTCGCTTACGACAGCGCGAATGGTGCGATCCTAGCAAGAATAGCGCGGCTCCAAGAGCATAAACGGTCAGAACGATCCAGGGCCCTTGAGCATGCCATCTTATCGGTGAATCAAATCGGGAGTGATCGGTAGAAGCCTTGTGATACGAAGAGAGATCTACTCGTTCGGAGGCCTTTGAAAAGTGATCACGAATTGGATCCGAAACCCATTCCACACGTTGAGAGCCGGTTCTTTCGTGCGGTAGAATGGATGCTCCTGATTCGCTATCGTGATTGATAGGCAGAATCTTTAGGGGAATCTCCATTGGCAACAACACCATTAGGCCGAGGAGAAGCAACGCTGAACCTGCGCCAAGTTCGCAAATCAAGATACGCCAACGCGGGTTGGCACGGAGCAGGAGGCCGACTATTGCTAGTATCAATGCGAGGATGAAAGTTTCTCGCAGAAGCACATTCACGAAGGCTTGAAAGGTGCTAGCACTCATCCACGATTACTGGTTCTTCCTCGACTTGGCCAGTTGTTCCAGTTCTCGGATCTGTGCGGGGGTCAATTTCTCTTCCTGGAGAAGTTGAGCAATCAAGCCAAAGCGAGATCCGCCGGCAAATACCGAGGCCAGACGGTCTGTCAGGCTGCGCCGGACGACACTGGCCTTCTTTGCCGGTCGATAATAATAAGCCTTTCCTACAAGTTCCCGTTCCAGATAACCCCTGTCCACCAGGACGCGTAGCACCGAACGCAAGGTCGCGTTCTCGATGTCATGTTCCAATGCTTCCTGAATCTCAGAAGGTTTGCGCGGATTCTTTGTCCACAACACAGACAGGATCTCAAGCTCCACGTTGTTGAGTTCGGGAAAACGGAACTTCATACCTGTGAACTTTTCACACATCAGTGGCGCCCGCAATTGAATGTGTGAAAAGTTCACAGGTGCTTTGTCCAAGAAGGAGCCGCTTCGCTCTGCGGTGCAGGCTTGCGCCCATTGTAGGGCCACGATAGGGGAAATGCGTGCAGCTTACATTTCACCAACCGCTTCTTTGGCTGGGTGTCCTTGTGTTGCTGGGGATTGGGTTTGGTTGGTCCTTGGTGGATCGGCCTATCGGGCGGCATTGGGGGGCGTTTCTCTGTCGGGCCATGGCTGTGTTGCTCCTGGTGCTGGCTCTGTGCCGTCCCGTGAGCTTGCTGGAAAGGGACGATGCGCACGTCTTGTTTCTGGTGGATGTGTCAGAATCAGTCAATCTTGACGCGGCTTTGGAGGTGCTTGATCTGGTGGAGGCTGCGGTGAGTGATCTGCGCCCGAAGGATTCATACGATTTGGCGGTGGTGGCGGATGGCTGTCGCGTCGTCGAGAATGCCGCTGCGCTCAGGGCGTTAATCGTTTCTTGGCAGGAAGCTTTTGTGGACGATGAGTTCCGACAAGCGTCTCGGTTGGAGGAGAGTTTGCGGGAGGCACGGTTGCGGTTTCCGGCTTCAAAGGCCAAACGTGTCGTGCTTTTCTCGGACGGTCACGAGACGCACGGCGACCTTGCACTGGCATTGTCTACCCTCGCCCAGGAAGGGATCGACGTCCGGTGGCATTCATTGGAGAGTCTAGCAGAAGCCGAGGCGGCGGTGGTGGCGCTAGAGGCCAGCTCTGCGAGCGCTTACGAAGGGGAAACGGTGCGCTTACGTGTCGACGTGGCGGCGAACCGTGCCATGGATGCACGCTTGCGTCTTGTGCATCAAGGCGTCGTCGCGCAGGAGCAGGCGGTCTCATTGAAGGCGGGCACGCAGCGGATTGATGTGGATGTGCCCATGCTGACTTCTGGTGATGGTGTATGGGTAGCGGAGATCGTATCGAGCGCGGATCATTTCCCATTGAACAACCAGCTTCGAACCACGGTGAAGGTGATAGGAAAGCCGCGTGTCTTGGCGTTGCATGAGGAGTCCCGCGAGTTGCGGAACTTCGTCCGGGCAATGAAGCAGCAAGAGATTGAAATTGAGGTACGTGGGGTGCGTGGGCTTCCTGAGTCGCTTGAGGAAATGCTTGCCTTTGATGCGATCCTCTTCTCTGACATTCCGGCTACGGCCTTGACGGAGTCCCAGATGGCTTTGGTAAAACGTTATGTCATGGACTTCGGTGGAGGGGTGGCCATGGTGGGATCGGAGAATTCCTTCGGATTAGGGGGTTACTACCAAACGCCGGTGGAGGAGGTGCTGCCTCTAGTCTCGCGCTTTGAGAAGGAGAAGCAGAAACCATCTCTGGCGATGGTCCTGGTGATCGACAAATCAGGTTCCATGCAAGGGCTGCCGATTACCCTTGCGCGCCAAGCGGCCAAGGCCTCAGTGGAGCTCCTTGGCGCTCGTGATCAGATGGGCGTTATTGGTTTTGATGGAGAGCCGCAGATCGTTTCAGAACTGCGTGCAGCCACAGAGTCGGCGGCGATTCACGCAGGGATTGATTCCCTCAGTGCTGGGGGCGGAACGGATGTTTATCGAGGAATGTTAGCAGGGAAAGAACTGTTAGATCATGCTCTAGCAAAGATCAAGCACATGATTGTGCTCACCGACGGTCAGACTAGCGATGCGGATTTCGTAGGGCTCTTGCAGGCGATGAATGATCGCGCCATCACTGTGTCTACCGTGGCGCTGGGCGAAGAGGCGGCACGGGAATTACTCGCCAGTATCGCGGAACTGGGGCGTGGGCGTTACTATGAAACGATGGATCCAGCCTCTGTTCCGCAGATCTTCACGAAGGAGACGATGCAGGCATCCAAATCGGCCATCAAGGAAGACCTCTATGCGCCTGTGATCGTTGGGGATCATGCACTATTGTCAGGGTATGCGGAAGAAGAATTGCCTTTCGTCCTCGGCTATGTGATGACCGAACCCAAGCCTACCGCGCGGGTGCTCTTAGGATTGGAAACGGGTGATCCCTTGCTGGCATTGGGAAATTATGGGCTTGGAAAGGGCATGGCCTTCACCGCGGACCTAACGGAACGTTGGGGGAGTGAATGGCTTGCCTGGGCGGGCGGGGGGCGCTTCTGGGCGCAGGCGCTGCGTACGCTCCTCCGGCGGGCGGACACCCAGGGCATGGAGGTGGTGACCTCGGTGCAGGACCAGAGCCGAATGTGGAGCGTGGACGTGCGCCGCGTAGATGTGCAACAACGCCCCCTCGCGGGCATCACTTGGGAAGCGCAAGCCCTGGATGAACAAGGACGCGAGCAAGCTGTGGAAGTACGGGAAACGGGGTTGGGTCGCTATGCCATGCGTGTTCCGCTAGGGGATCACGAGCAGCTCACCTTGCGCCTGCGTGATCGCGACCATGATCTCGTCAAGGTGCTTCACTATCATCGCCCCTATCCACGTGAATACATGTTAGGCGACGAGATTCCCGAGGCGCTCCGCCAAACGCCCGCTTTTGAGATGGACGCGTTGTTAGAGGGATTGCAGCCTTCAGTGGCGCGGACATCGCTCACGCCGTGGGTAGCGTTCGGAGCCCTGGCCTTTACTCTTCTGGGGCTGCTTCTTCGCCGCTTGTAGTGGTGGACGGCGTGTCTTCCTCGATGCCTGGCTCGTCGAGTGGTTCCGCAGAAAGCGTGTCTTCAGTTAGGAGTTCCGCCGCTTGGATTCCGTTCACAGCGCGGCCTCCGGGGAGATCGAAATGACGCTCGCCTTCTTCGTAGGGCACCACCCAAGAATCGGCGACCAGCGCCGTGATCTCTACCAACGTGTCCCGCGTTCTAGAGGGAGGGAATTGGACGCCGACCACAACCTGAGCGTTGGCATCTTCGTCAGGAATCAAGTCGCGCAAACGGAGCTCGGCATCGGTCCCAATCATGGCGAATCCGTTTACGGCCCGCAGTTCTCCTGGATAGATGAGGCGGAAAGAGCGGAAGATGGTGGGATCATTAAACGGAACGCCGAAGTAAGTCGATGGCTGCAACGTTAGTCTGAAATAGGTGGTTGTGGTAGGGCGTTCCAGACGCCATTTCTGCCACTCCATGGGTTGATACCCCACGGCTACTTCCCAGTCGACTTTGGGCCCTTGTGAGGTGTGTTCGATCGCGACTTCGCGTCGCGTGCCCATCAGGCCGAGCGCCGTCTGATGCATCGTCACATCGAGCCCTGGTAGATCCGCACGTCGATGATTCTCGAAATTCTCCACTTCATGCCGCCGGATTGGTTGGAGGATGTAGTAGCGCCGAAGCAAGGGCATGACGGTGTTCGGACGGCGGATCAGCGGCTCGAAATCCTCGACGTTCCTCACGGCGTAGAATTGGCGGATGAGGGCTTTCGCTTCTTCGATATCTTCATGCGTCAGCGGTTGGAGATAGCGCGGAGTGGTATTGGGAGCGTCGGGAGATGCTGTCTCCGTGCCGTATTGCATGGCATCGCGGACGAACCAGAACACGGTACCGCCGAGGACGAGGAGTAGCAGAAGAGTGATCCAGACACTATCAAAACGGCCCCCGCGCAAGAACCACGAGATGATGGGTAAATCTTGCAGCCGGGTGATGAGGCGCTCGCGAAAGGTGAGGGTGATTGGTCGAGGGGGATCCACCAAGGGAGGTGCGTCCGTTCCGAGCTTCTCCCAATTCTTGGTGAAACGCGCTTGGTCCTCTCCCGAAATCTCTGGAGTTTCCGGAGGAGCAGCCTCGTTGGCTTCACTGATCGGCTGCGGCGTGGGTGGTTCGTAGTGTTCTTTGGGCATCATTCCGAGTTTCCGGCCCACCTCCGAGATCTGCCCATCGCGCAGGATGAGTCGCCGAGTTTCTTCGAGGGCATTCCGTTCATGGTCGAGGAGGGGAACTGTACCCGGCTGTGAGGGAAAGGGAACCAAGGGTGCTGCGGGTGGGCGTTTCGCGTCTTCTTTGCGCACGCGCTTCCGACTGATATCGGTCACCACGGGCGTGTCAGGCCGGGCCCCTTCGGAGCGCGTGCTCCGCTTGACGACGCCTTTTGTGGCCGTCTTCAATTGCTCCAGGAAGCTCGCTTTCCACGACCGGACCAATTCCGGATCCAATCCATGCTCTTGAGCAATTGTCTCGGGAGGGACGCTCTCACGGATCATCCGCTGAATGGCGGCCTCTCGGAATGCTGGATCTTCAGGATTCCCAGACGGTTGAGCGCTGGATGTAGACATTAGAATGAGCGTGGCCTTCGACTTTCGAACGCGACGCAAACGACGTTCTCGGTTCTGACCGCGAGTGTAGGGGAACGTTCGATCCAGGCAAGGAATCTACCGGGGAAACGCGTGCGGCCTTTCAGCTTTGCGAAACTTTCAGCCACCGAAAGTGGAAGGATTCTTGTGAAGCCCTTTGGCCCTTCTAGGGTTCTTCTCGTGATGCCTCGCCTCTGTCCATTCCTTGTTGTCGCCCTGATCGTCCTCGGCTTGGGATCCAGCTGGGCACACCAGGTGGAAGGAGGCAACTTGCAGCTGATTGCCGAGCTGGAGGATGAGTATTTGCTCTATGATGTCAGTGCGGAAACGTCGCTCGTCCCACCGCTCGCTGAGATCACCGCCGAATCCGAGAGCTTCCCGTCGAAAGAGAGCATTGCCGAATCCCTGACAGCGTATTTCGCGGAGCATTGCCCCGTGCGTATTGACGGGATCGAAGTGGCGCCAGTGCTAGAAGAGATCGATTTCCAAAAGCTGGAGAACCAGGTGAACCTTGGGGAAGTGACAGATTTCGTCATGAGCTATTTCCTCATGAAGTATCCAGTCAAGACCAAGCCGCAGACGGTCGACATGCGGTGGGGCATCTATCTTCCTGACAGAGTGAAAGACCTAGTTCCTCAAGTTCCGGATCCCACGGGGCACGAGCCTCAAATGGTGGACACAATCTTCTACACCTTCGGCGAGTTGGACCTTGTTGTCTTCAGCCCGAAAGAGCCGCAGTACATCTGGCATTCGCCCAAGCCGGTGTTGTCGGTGGATGCGGAGGCGCGTTTGCAAGCGGCCATGGCGGCGGTGTCCGCCGCGAGCCAACGCTTCTTTCCGCTGGGTTGGGTCTTGGCGGGGCTCATGTTGGGAGTGACTGTCTTGTTAGGCCTCTTGGGGAAACGAGGCGTGGCCTTGGCGTGCGCAGGAGTGGCCGTGGCCCTCGGAGCGGCTCATGGAGCGCTCAAGATTCCCTTGCCGCACGAGCCGGAACGCCTCACCGCAGAGGCGGCCTTACAGCGTTTCCAGGATTTGCACCAGAATATCTATCGCGCTTTCGACTACGACTCAGATGAGGCGATCTACGACACCCTGGCACAGAGTGTTTCGGGTGAGTTGCTAGAAGAAATCTACAGTGATGTCTATAAGAGCCTCGTCATGAAAGAAGATGGAGGTGCTGTCTGTCGAGTGAAACAGTTAGAGTATCTGGACTGTTTGCCGAGCCCATTGAATGACGGAGAGACCGGCTTTGCCTTTGATTGCCAGTGGCGCGTGCATGGGCTCGTCCAGCACTGGGGACACACCCACGAACGTGTCAATGAATACGCCGCGCGCTATGTGCTGAGCCAGGTGGACGATTGGTGGCGGATCACAGATGTGGAGGTGACCCGTGAGAAACGGCTCGATGCCCAGTCACTTGAGGTGGTGAACTAACATCATGATGGAGCCAGAACAGCCGAGCATTCGTGTTGTGGATGTTCATTATCAGTATCCTTCCTCTTCCTTCGTTTTCCAGTTGCCGAGCTTCACCGCGCAGCCCGGTGAACGCGTGGCCATCACGGGCCCGAGCGGTTGTGGCAAGACGACTTTGCTCCGCCTGATCACGGGGTTGCTGCAGCCTCAGAAGGGGCGCGTCTTTCTCGGGGGGGAAGAGATCAGCGTGTTGCCGGAGAAGGCGAAACGTGCGCTGCGCATCGCTCGGGTGGGTTCCATTCCTCAGGAGTTGGATTTGTTAGACTATCTCTGTGTGGAGGACAACATGCTCCTCCCATTCTCTATCAATCGTGCCTTGCGTCTCACCTCGGCTGCGCGCGAAGAGCAGCGCCAGCTCACGGATGCGCTCGGCTTGCAGGGAAAGCATGCGCGCTTCCCTCATCAACTCTCCCAAGGAGAACGCCAGCGTGTCGCGATCGGGCGCGCCCTCATCACGCGGCCTGAGATCCTCGTGGCGGACGAGCCCACGGGCAACCTAGACGGCAACACGGCACGACAGGTGTTAGAATTGTTAGGCAAGTTGATCGAAGAACGGGGCACCACTCTCTTGATGGTCACGCATGACCTCAGCCTGCTCGATTTCTTTGATCGGCAATTTGATCTCACAGAGGCATCGGAAACGGCATGACACAGGTCTTTCGGCTCACGTGGCGCTACCTCGCCTTTCACAAACTGCGGTCGGTCATTCTCGTGACTTGCCTCGCCCTGACATTTCTCTTGCCCGCCTATCTGCATCTTCTCATCAGTCAATATGAGACAAATCTCACGGAGCGCGCACGGCAAACTCCTCTGGTGTTGGGGCCGCGAGGCAACCCCTTTGATCTCGTCTTGCGCACGCTCTATTTCACTCGGACGAAGGACGAAACGGTCACCATTTCCCTGGCAGATCAACAGGAAGCGGAGAGTCATCGACGGGGAACCGTGATTCCAATGCATCTGGGCTACACGGCAAGAGATTTCCCGGTGGTGGGCACGAGCTTGGAATACATCGAGCATCGCCAGCTGCAGCTGGCGCACGGCACGCTGCCCTTGGTCTTGGGAGATGCCGTGCTTGGGAGTGATGTGGCACAAAGGCTAGGATTGATGCCTGGGGATCATGTGCTCACGGATCAGACAAGCCTCTATAACATTGCGGCGGAGCAGCCTTTGAAACTCCAAGTGGTGGGAGTGCTCTCTCCCAGCCACACACCCGACGATGGCGCGGTCTTTGTCGATACAAAGACGGCCTGGGTCATCGCGGGACTGGGACATGGGCATGATGATTTGGAAAAGCCCGAGAATCAGGGCCAACTGCTCAAACGAGACGCTGATGGTTCCTTGGTAGGGAGCGCTGCTGTGGCTCCGTATCGGGAGATCACGGCAGAGAATCTCGCCAGTTTCCACTTTCATGGGGAGCCGAACGCCCTGCCGCTTTCCTCATTGATCCTCGTTCCGGACGACGCGAAGAATCGCACCATTCTCAAGGGGCACTACCAACTTTCAGAGACGGTTCAATTGCTTCCCCCAGCCGAGGTGGTCGATGATTTGCTCGCCATCGTCTTCAAAGTGAAGCGTTTCTTTGATGCCAGCTTCACCCTCGTCCTCCTGACGACCGCATTGTTCCTCGTCTTGGTCATGGTTCTAACGTGGAAGCTGCGCCAGCGCGAGCGCGAGACGCTCACACGGATTGGGTGTGGACGCGGTACCATCGCCTGGCTGCAGATCTCCGAATTACTCCTCTTGCTTGCCTTCGGCCTGGTCCTGGCTTTTCTCCTCGCCTACCTGCTTGTATCTCTGACAGAACCCCAAACGCTTTTCTCATGAAACTCCCCTCATTTCCCTTCCTAACAATGGCCTGCATGGCTGGCTTCGTCATCAGTGCTTGTGATCAGAAGCCTGCTGAGACGACGGCAGACGCATCGGCGCCGGAGAAACCAGTGGTGCTCACGACCTTTTATCCGACCCAGTACTTCGCCGAGCGTATCGGTCAGGACTTGATCGATGTCCGCTGTCCCTTGCCAGAAGGTGCTGATCCGATCCACTGGATGCCTGATGCGGAGGCGCTTCAGGCCTACCAAAGTGGGGACCTTGTGGTGATCAATGGAGCCGAGTTTGAGCAATGGGTTGGCAAAGTGAGCTTGCCCACGAGCAAAGTGGTGAACACGGCTGCAGGCTTCGAAGACCAGTTTGTGCGCTATGAGCACGCTGTCCGGCACAAGCACGGGCCCGAAGGCGAGCACAGCCACGAAGGCATCGATGGCCATACCTGGGTGGATCCCGTCAATGCGGTGGCCCAGGCCGAGGCGCTCGCCGCCGCCCTCACCAAGCTACGACCAGATCAGGAGGGCGCTATAGCCGGGGGAATGGCCTCTTTGAAAGAGGACCTCCTTGCGCTCGACGCCCGCTGGCGTGCCTTTGCGCAGGCATGGGGAGATCGCCCTCTCTTCGCGTCGCATCCGGCCTACAACTACATTGCGAGTCGCTACGATTTGCAGATCCTCTCATTTGATTTCGATCCTGACGAAGTCCCCGACCACGACGCCTTGCATGAAGTGGAACATGAGCTTGAGGACGCGGAAGCCACGCTGATGCTCTGGGAGAGTGAACCCAAGCCACAGGTGGCGGCCGCTCTGGCAAAGCTTGGATTCACCAATATCACCGTGTCCCCCTGCGAATCGGCTCCTGAGGATGGCGACTATTTGAGCGTGATGCAAGAAGGGCTCGCGAGGTTAGAAGCTCAGGTGCCCTAGCGTTATTGCCGTATTGAACGGCGATTCCCTTTCCATGTGTTGGAGATTACCGTGGCGGATTCTTTGTTCTGATCATGATTGAGTGATCAAGTCCAAGTGCAGCTTCTTAGCATCAGTTGGTCATTGGTCAGCCGAATGAGAAATTCGTCTTTGTGCCGTGAGACGAAGCCATGTCTCTATTTCGAGTCCAGAAGCGTGACCTGAAGGCACCTTCAGCATGGGTGTCCATTGCTCTTGTGTAAGGGAAGGGTCTTCGAGATATCTAGACCAAGTTACTGGTTTGTTTCAGATGCCAGGGCATGACTTGTTCTGTCTGACGAAGATGCCGTGTTGGCGGATATAGGAAGTCTCTTTCGCCACATGAGATTGGTGCTGATGTGAAGAAGACGACAGACTAATGGTCATCGATTGATAACTTTCGGCTTGAGGACTTGGTTCGTTGGGCCGTCCCATTACGGGGCGATCTCTAACAATATCCATCCTTGCATTATTTCTTTTCTAGATGGTTGGTCCCCGGAGTTGCATTCACGCTGTGCGCTTTCGGTACATTGATGGAAACGCATGCACATCCGTTCGCCGAGGATTCTCTTCATGCGATAGAGCTCAAGTCCGAAGGTGGGTCTGAGTTTTCGCGCACGTTGATCAAACGAGCACAATCGTATCGCCGACTCGGTAAGTGGGAATGGGCGCGTCGGGATCTTGAGAAGGCGTTGCAAGCGGAACCCAGGCTGGCCATTGCGCACCTAGCATTAGCAGAATTGTTGTTGGAAATGGGCGAGCCAGAGAAGTCCTTTGCTGCGGCCCTCGTGTACGGGAATCTTCGTCCGAACGATGCTCACGGATGGGTGGCGCGTGCGCGTGCCAGCCGGGCTTGTGGGGATTATCTAGCGGCGGATCATGCCTATAGTAAGGCGATCCAGAATTCGACGTTTCTCCGACCGGAACTCTTTCTTGAACGCGTCGCTGCGCTTGATGCCTCAACGTGGTCTCCTTTGCTCGTCCATCGACGTATCATGCGAGTCTTGGATGAGGGAATCTCTTGTCTTGGAAATCTCGTTTCCCTTCAATCCGAAGCGATCCGGCGGGAGCGGGGTTCTGGGAATCACGAGGGGGCACTCAAACGGGTAGATCTCCTTTTGTCAGCGCAACGGAGTCCAATCAAATGGTACAAGATTCGAGGAGATATCCTCCAGGATGCCCGGCGCTACCATGAAGCCTATCATGATTACCAGTGCGCTCTCTGTGCTTTGGACGCATTGCCAGCAAAGAGAAGGAACCTTCGGCCGTTCAGGCAGCTCCGCGAGGAGATTGTTGCGTCCTCGATCCGAGTGCCACGCGATTGCTGCCCAGTCCCATGATTCGCCCACCGATATTCCTGACCATAGCGATAACATTAGTCGCAAATACCCTTCCTGCGTTCAGCCAGCTCACTACGATTGTGGCGACGGATGCTTCAGGATGGAACTATCTCAATCCGACAACCGGAAACGACTTCGAGGGTTATGATCCGGCTTCGGTCGACGCGGATTTCAACGCTACCTGGTTTGATCCTACAGGAATCTATCTGGGAGGGGCGGCTTACGATGGGCCGGAATTCGTTCTTGATGCACAGGGTCCCTTGGCATACGGAAATATCCCAGGAGTTTCTCCAAATACAATCTTGCGAGCACCCTTTAAGGGAACGCGTGGATCCGCCTACTTCACTCGGGTGATTGATGGTGGAGAGCACGGCTTCTTCGATCTGGAATTCGATTTGGTGGCCGATGACGGGGCCTTTATCTATCTCAATGGAATTCTTATTGGGACGGATCGCTTTACTGCTTCGGATGTCGATACCTGGGGGGGCGTCACGCGGAGGCCGGAAGATGATCATCAACCTAGGCGAGTCGCCTTGTTAGGATATCCGATCTTGAATCCCGGGCAGAACTTCCTGGCGATTTCCGTTCATAATGGTGAATATGGCGGGCCTGCGCATTCGTATCATAGTGATGAACTCGGTCTTAGCTTGGAGATTCGAGGGACACCTGGTCCCATTCCTGATCTCCCTCCGCTGGAAGTTATCCGAGGCCCTTATCTGCAGCATGGAACTTCGGAGGGAATGACTATTCGTTGGCGCACGCAGGATTTCGCGACATCAACGGTGCGCTACGGTTTGGATCCCAATCAATTGGACCAATCGATGACCGTGCCTAGTCTCCGCAGCGAGCATGTGGTGAGAATTGGAGGGCTTGTTGCGGGTCAGAAATACTATTACGCTATTGAAAGCGAGCGGCCATTTGACCAATCTACTATCCAGGTTGGGGAGGATTCGAATCATTTCTTTCGTGCCGCGCCGACAGGTGATTACCCCACGCGGATCTGGGCGATGGGAGACTTTGGAACGGCGGATGATCGCGCCCTCGATGTTTATCAGGCCTATCAGAACTTTGTGGGAGAGGTGCACACTGACCTCTTTCTTATGTTGGGTGACAATGCTTATGAGGATGGAACAGATGCGGAATATCAAGCGGCGGTCTTTGACACCTACGCTGAAATGCTTCGTCAGACAGTGGCCTGGCCGACCTTGGGAAACCATGATACACACCAGGATGTCTACATGAACATCTTCTCGCTTCCAACGAGTACTTCTGGTACGGAACTCTACTATTCCTTTGATTACGCAAATATTCATTTCGTGTGTTTAGATTCTCAAACAGAGGATCATTATGATGCGGAGCTTGGATCTGGAATGTTGGCTTGGCTGGAAGAGGATCTGATGACGACCACGAAGGACTGGATTATAGGCTATTTCCACCATGGACCCTACACCAAGGGAAGTCACGATTCTGACGCCGAAGAGCATCACATCCATATGCGGGAGAAATCGGTTCGATTATTGGAGGAGTATGGCGTTGATTTAATCCTTTCTGGTCATAGCCATTCCTATGAGCGCTCCTTCTTGATCGACGGGCACTACGGGCATAGTTCTTCATTTAATGCACAAACCATGGGGAAAGATGTCGGAAACGGAAGTGACATTGGTGGGGTCGATGCTCAAGGAAACTTTGTCATAGGGATTGGCTCGGGGCCCTACCGTAAAGCTTACGGTGGGAATCATGGAGCGGTCTATACTATTGCGGGTAGTGGTGGATCGAGATTGAGTGGATGGGCGAATGGATCCTATGACCTTGTCAATCCTGAGCCCCACCCTGTGATGCTAGTAAACTTGCGCATTCGAGGTTCGGTATTGATCGAAGTAGAGGGAAACGAACTTCACGCCCGTATGATTGATGATATAGGGAATGTGCGTGATGACTATAAGATTGTGAAGGGAGGCGATCCTCTTGAGATCGGTAGCGGTGATGAAACTGCGTGGCGGGCTTGGTTGGCGACCCACTTCGAGGCAGAAGTCTTAGATGATGCGGGCATGGAGGCAACTCACTGGGGATTGCAGGCAAATCCCGATCAAGATGACTGGCGCAATGAATACGAATTCTATTTCGGCTTGAATCCCCTGGAAGCCGATGCGCCTGAAATCGCGGTGGATCAGGATTCGGGTCATTACTCTGTTCACTACTGGAAAAATGCAGACGCGCATCATGCCTGGGTATCCCTGCAATATTCGCTCGACATGAACGAATGGCACAAGGACGGGATGTCGATGCAGGTCGGGACTACTGTCAATAGACGGAACTTGGTCGAGGCAAAGGTGCACCAGCCGGAAGCCGCGCGCGTCTTCTTCCGCTTCGAAACACGGCAGAATCCCTAAAAACGACCAGCGCGAAGAGCCATTGCCAGCGAGCGTGCCCACCGCTATCTCTGAGGGGTGACGACACCAACGCCTCCATCCGATCACTGCCTGCGCCTTCTCTTCCTCGGAGACATCGTGGGCGAACCTGGCCGCAAGGCGGTGACTCAGAATCTCTCGGCGATCCGCGACCACTGGGCGATCGATTTCATCGTCGTCAATGGCGAGAACACTGCAGGCGGTCGCGGGATCACGCCCAAGATTTCCATCGATCTCCTCCGCGCGGGGGCCGCTGTCGTCACCACGGGTGATCACGTCTGGGATCAGAAAGAAATCGTCGAATATTTCCCGACAGAACCCCGCTTGCTTCGACCCCTCAACTACCCTCCCGGCACGCCAGGCGCAGGGTCGGTCGTCTTGGAAACGAAGAAGGGGAAAGTGGGCGTCCTCCAGGTCCAAGCCCGCACCTTCACGCAACCCAATCTCGAGAACCCCTTTCTCTGTTTGGAAGAAGAAGTCGCCCGCTTGCGTGAGGAAACGCCCATTCTCTTCGTCGACGCCCACGGCGAGACCACCAGCGAGAAGATCGCTCTAGGGCGAGCCATGGACGGCAAGGTCTCCGCCCTGGTCGGTACTCACACCCATGTGCAGACGGCGGACGAGCAAATCTTCCCTGGCGGCACCGCCTTCCTTTGTGATGCGGGCATGTGCGGCCCGGCGGAGTCCATCTTGGGCCGACAGATCGAGGCAGTGCTCTATCGCTTTCGCACATCCATGCCGACCCGCTTTCCCATCGCCAAGGGCGAAGTCCTGCTCTGTGGTGCCCTCATCGATATCGATCTCGCCTCAGGGAAATCGGAAAAGATTGAACGCTTCCGTCAGCGATGTGACCTAGAGGGGAAGCTGGTTCTTGCATGAACCAGTCGAACGCGAGGCCATGACTGCACCCCCGGAATCGAAAGGACTCCAAGAAATCCGCTTCACTCGGAATGCTCAAGCGGTGCCTTTCTTCATAGCCGCCCTCGGCTTCCTCTGCCTGGGCTTCGCCCTCTTTGCCCTGAGTTGGGATATCTGGGTATCGCTAGAGCCTTTGTTAGACAAAGCCTGGTACGGACTCCTAGTCTTACCGTTCGTTGCCGGTGCCGCCTGGGCGGGTTGGCACCTCGCCAAACACGCCTACATGATCTTCTCGCCCGTGGGCATCGAACTCTTCCCCTTCTTCTTTCCTAGCAAGAACATGCAAGTGCTCTATTGGAATGAAGTGAAAGAGATCGGCCTGACCAAGGATGATGCCATGATGGAAGTGACCTTGTTAGGCGAACACGAGAACAAAGTCTTTGTCACCACCGCACCGCTCACGCGTGCCTCGCGGGCGCTTCTGAAACGCACCATCCACGGCATCCAAGAACAACGGGCAAAGGGAGCCCCCATTGACTTGCCAACGGAGGAGGAATCATCCGATGACTAACAACGAACCGATCATCGATCTTCGAAGTGATCAGCATTTCATGGGGCAAGCCATGCGCCTGGCTCAACGCGCCTACCATGAAGAAGAAGTCCCCATTGGTGCCGTCATCGTGCGCGACCAGCAGATCATCGCCCGGGCCTATAATCAGGTAGAGACGCTCAAGGACGCCACCGCGCACGCGGAAATGTTAGCCCTCACGCAAGCACAGAGCGTCGTCGAAGACTGGCGCCTCACAGACTGCGATCTCTATGTCACCAAGGAGCCCTGTCCCATGTGCGCAGGAGCCCTCGTGCATTGCCGGTTGCGACGCGTCATCTTCGGCTGTTCCGATCCCAAAGGCGGTGCGGCTGGGGGGCTCCTCAATCTCCTCCAACATCCCAGTCTCAACCACGCCTGCCAGATCACCGAAGGCGTCCTCCTCGACGAATGCGCCGGGATCCTGCAAAGCTTCTTCCGCGAACGCCGCCAAGCCTCCCCCAGCCCACCCCTGTAACAATAAACAAGGCTTGTTCCGAAGAGGCCCAGCTATCGGGAGGAGTGGTCGCAATCTTCTAACACTTAGCAATGAAGAAGGATGGCCATGAATTTGCATGCTATTGTCCTCGTGTGCGCCATAGGGGTAGTCGCCGGCTGTTCCAAGCAAACATCCAACCATTACAAGACCTTGAGCTTATCCCACATTGATGTCGTTGATAAATCGTCTCCTGAGGAACTGATTGCAAAGATCGTTAATGACAGGACAAGCCATATTGACCTCGCGATTTCAAAAGGCGGCCTTTCGGTTTCGGCTTGGGAAGACTCCTACGAAGGTCTCGAAGAGTTGTATCAGATGAGGGCTCAGGAATTCGCCGGTATCTTAGGAGAACCTTCTTGGCAAGGTCCTTGGACCTCGGATGACTACCCTGATTGGGCCTTGGGCGAGGAGATCACCATTTGGGAGCATGCAGGCGGGCCAATCTACCTGCGTATCTTCCATGAGGATCAAGAACTCCCTATCATCGTCGCCCTTGGAACAAAGGACTCGACGAATGGATTCAACGCGGAAGGAGAATCGCCCTACAAAGCCAATCGAGAGTTTCTAAAGTCCCAAGGTGAACTCTAGCAGAAGTTTGGCAGGAATAAGTGAAGCACGCCTACCGAGACTATCATCGCGCAAAGAATCGCGACAGAAGGCTGAAGGGGAGGCGTTTGCTTTGGGCGTTTCTGATAGGAGCATTCCTCGGAACGCTTGTGGCCGGAAGTCTCTATGTGAAGGCGGTGGCCTCGAGTGGCGGCGTTCCAGAGCCGCCAAGGAGTGTGGAGTTGCTTCGGGATTGGAAACCAATCAGGGTTGCATTGGTGGATGAAGGTCTCTTCTTCGCGGTCTACCCACGTTCTCCCGATCTCGTCAGTATATACGTCAAGCCTTACCTTCAGTTCACGCTCTCCCGCGCTGTCATTTCATTTGTAATCGTGCTCATAGGCGTGGGATTGGTATTGCTGCTAGGGACATGGCTGTCTCGATCACACCGAAGTAAGCAGCGCTCATGAGAATCATGCAAACGGACACCACCGATCCTATGGAGCCGTTGACGCGGAATGACGTCCATTGAGGAGTCGCGGAATGCCTAACGGATTCTCATCCTGCAAGGCTTCGGGAAGCAGGGTGGTCGGGGTATTCTGAAAGCTCACCGGCCGTGCCCAGCGGGCGAGAGCGGCGAGCCCCAGCGACGTGTGAAGCGGATCGCTCGTGGCCGGATAGGGGCCGCCATGATGCATGGCATGACAAGTCTCAATGCCCGTAGGGAAGCCATTGATCACAATGCGCCCCGCGAAACGATGCAGTTCGTTCAGGAGCGCTGAGACCTCTTGCAGATCCTTATCCGTACCGTGAATGGAGGCTCCGAGCTGTCCAGGAAAGGCCTCGGCGAGGGTGGGGAATTCATCCTGATCCTCACAAAGCACGAAAAGCGAAGCTGGGCCGAAGACTTCCTCCAGAAGCACTTCCCGTTGGTCGAGGAAATGGTGCGCATCCAACACGCCGAATGCGGCTTCCTCAGTAGGACCGCGATGGCGCACGGTGAGGCCAGGAATGGTCTCCCAGCGATCAAGCCCTTGGCGATAGGCGATGGCAATGCAGGTGTTCAGAAGGGGCGCGGCTGGGGTCTCGATCACCCGTTCATGGTAGGTGTCCAAGAAGCGATCGGCATCCTTGCTGCGAGGCAAGAAGACAATGCTAGGACATGTGCAGAATTGCCCATTGCCCATGGTCACAGAGGCGAAGAGGCGTTCGGCCAGTCCTTCAGCATCGTTGGCGAGGATGTCAGGATAGACGAACTGTGGATTGACGCTGCCCATTTCCGCATAGACGGGAATGGGGTCTAACCGACCGGCCGCGAGATCCATGAGCGCACGCCCACCACGCAGAGAACCGGTGAATCCCACCGCGCGCGTGTTCGGGTGGGTCACGAGGGCGGTGCCCACATCGTGTCCCTTGCCTTGCAGCATGGAGAATGTGCCTTCGGGAAAGCCTGCTGCCTGGATCCCGTCGAGGATCGCGCGCCCTAGCCATTCCGACGTCCCGGGATGTGATGGATGGCCTTTGACGACTACGGGACACCCGGCTCCCAGGGCAGAGATAGGATCGCTCCCGGCCACGGACAATGCTAGAGGGAAATTGCTCGCTCCAAAGATGACGACCGGACCGATCGCCATGCGCATGGAACGCAGATCGGGTTTGGGAAGGGGGAAGCGATCAGGCTCGCCGGTATCGATGCGCGCCTCGAGCCAAGCGCCGCCACGCACCTCTTCAGCAAAGAGCCGCCAGAGGTGGACCATGCGTCTGCCTTCCATGGCCACGCGTGTGTCTGGATAGCCCGTCTCCAGGGCACAGCGTTCTTCAATAATCGGCAACGAGGACTCCAGGTTGTCTGCAATCAGCTCTAGCAAATGCGCACGCTCCTCCAGAGACGTTTGGCGGAGCGTGGGTGCCGCCTGGTGAGCCAATTGCAGGGCCTGGTCGACATCCTTGCCAGAGGCTTCATGAAAGCGCTCGGGCAAATCACGCTCCTCACGGGGCGCGTAAGCGACGAACGTGTCCTCACCGTGCTGTGAAGTCTTATTTCCGATCAACTGGCCACCTTGGATCATCCCGCATTCTGGCGGAGAAATCACCCGGTGGCCAGTGCGGAAGTGAGTGATGGCCGCACGCATTCAGCAGCGGAGAGGCCCCGCTTTGGGTGGACTCCCTGACCCATGAATCATAAAGACACAGAGAACCACCGACTACGGTGAGACGGTGATCAGTTCTTGCACATTCCTAGAGAGTGGGAATGTTAGTGGATGAAGTGACGGCCTGGCATACTGAAAGGTAGATTTCAAAGGACTTGTCGACTGTGCGATTGGCAAGCGATGCGTATGGTGTGGGAAGGATGGTGGGAATGGGTAGTGTGTCTGGATAGACAGAAGTCATGGTGTCCAAGAGCTTTGCACGATCGCCCAGCGCGGGAGCAGCTCCGCGTCCCTCAAACCATCCGCGTTCGAGCTTTGAAAGGGTGCTCAAATGTGAAGTGATCTGTTGCTTAGCCGTCATTTGGATCTGTCCGTTGAAACTCGCCCAGTTGTCGCTCGACTTCATGAAGGCGCTCTTTCAATGAACGTCCCATTACTGGATGGTCTTCGGTGCCTCTGAGTAGGCCCTGCAACTCGATTTGCTGAACCTTGAGGAACACAAGCTGTTGCGATCGTTCGTTGTCAGTCATCCTACCAGACGGACTACATATATAGCATCGAACTAGGCGGATGGAAGCTCGGCCGATTCCGGGATCCTTGCCAACAGATCCTTGGAGAAGTCCTCGGCTTCGTCTTCTTCGATCAACACGACTTTCCCAGATGAGTGGAGAATGTCTTTGGCATTGCCATAGGCTTGGCGGTGCTTTCCGCTTTCTGGGCGTCCTAACAAGTAGTGAATTTTTGGGGAATCTTCAGAATCAGATAAATGCCGTGAACGGCTGTCCCACTTGAGTGCTTTGCTGCGGATCGTTTCAGCTTCTGCTAGATCGAAAGAAAGGGTTTCGTACACGTTCCAATGACCGTTCTTCCAGGCTTGCTGAAACAAGTGTTTGTCGAGCGGCGCAACCACTTCATGATCGGTGATGTAGCGAGCCACCTTGGGATCTTGGAAGGCTTTGCGATACACTTCACGAAACACAAGGGCTTCATCTCGGCGTTCCCTTTCGGCACTCTGATTGTAGCGCTGAATGTATTCCTGGTAGAGATCGGATAGCTCGCCTTCGGGATCACGCGTCTCGCCACCAAACGAGGTGCTCCACTGGAGAGCGGCGTCGTCTTCGGGGATCACCTGGAAAGCGATCTCGCGGGCGGATTGATGGGCTTCATCAGAAACGAGCTTGGACTGATGAAGCTCTCCTGAGAGCTTCTCGAAACGCCCCTCGATTCGGGTGATGAGCTGCCGGTAGCCTTCGTGGTCGAACTCGCCAAAGAACCGGCTCAGCCGTCCAACCTTTCGGCTGGCTCGAAAGCCCATGAATCGCGTCTCTGGGGCCCACAAGAGGACGCCGACGTTCACGAACTCTCCTGAATCAGGAGCGTGATGGTAGCGCAGGAAACTGGAGCTGTAGGGCTGCGGGTTCATAGGGTGGCTCAACGTTGGCGGGACTGCGGGTTCTTCTGACTTGCGCTTGTTTAGAGAGTGTTCTAATGAACACGGAATGGCAAGTGAAACTGATGACGAACCTGTGAGGAAAGTGCATCATCGCGGGAAGGTGTTTAGGGACCCTGTCCACTCCCTGATCACGGTGAATCCTGACGAGGGTTACCTCCTCGATCTGATTGATGCCCCAGAGTTCCAGCGTTTGCGGAGGGTACGCCAGCTTGGGGTGAGTTCCATCACTTACCCTGGAGCTGAGCACACGCGGTTCTCACACAGCCTGGGTGTTCTCCACTTTGCCGGCCGAATTCTAGGGCGACTGAAAGAAAGGTATCGTTCTCATGACGAGATCAGTGAAATCATCGGCAAGAATGAGCGCGTCATTCGGGCAGCGGCCTTATTGCATGACACTGGACATGGGCCGTTCTCACACATGATCGAAAGGGCTTTTCCTTCTACGGCTGATCACGAGAAGAAGACGGGCGAGATCATCACTAGCGAAGAGTTCACCGTGGCTCAGCGGTTAAGGGATCATGGGATTGACCCAGCTGAGGTGCGTGCGGTGATCGCCAAGACATTTCCCTACAAATTCCTCAATGACATTGTCTCTAGCCAGTTAGATGCCGACAGGATGGACTATCTCTTGCGAGACTCCTTGATGACAGGTGTTGCCTATGGGCGTTATGATGCGGAGTGGATCTTGAACTGCCTTTGTCTCGGCCTAGAGCCGGATCTGAATGTCCCTGAAGACTCTAGGAATCTGCGCCTGTGTCTGGATGATAAGCGCGGAATGTACGCGGCGGAGCAACTGATTGTCGCTCGCATGCACATGAGCCTGCAGGTGTACTTTCATCGCGTGACCCGTGGTTGGGAAGCCCATCTGCTCTGCCTCTTTGAGGAAGCCGCGAAGCTTGCTGCAGATGACACCGGTGGGCTGCCTGCGGCAACTCCTGAGACCGTCTTAGCGTTCTTTGCTAACAAAGGCGCTACGAGTGCTTCCGACTTTCTACGATTCGATGAGGTCTCATGCCTAGCAGCGTTCCACGCTTGGGCAGAAGCTAAGGAACAAGCTGGCTGTGAATGGTTAGGCGAGTTGGCAGAGAGATTTCTCCTCCGGAGCAAGGTCTTCCATGCCGTCGAGTTCCCGCGTGATCCTATTGGTAAATCCTACGAGACCATTCTGAAGTTGAAGGAGTTAGGGGCAGAGGAGAACCGGCACTGGCACCACGACAGGGCTTCCTTTCGAGGCTACAAGGACTTCGGTTCTGTGTTCGGGAAGACGGTCGACGAAGACCAGGAGTATATCTCTACTGATTCGATTCTCCTGAATGACGGGTCACCAAAGAAACGTGCCTCTCCGGTGGAGCGCGACTCACGCACCCTTGCGATTAAGGCGATTGGCTTGAACGAGTCGCTGCCCCTGAACCGCGTGTTTGTCCACGACACCTATCATTCTCAATTGTCTTGAGGTCCTTCCCTCATTGAATACTCTAATCCCTGTACCTCTCTCCTCATGCATCCGATTGATACCCTTGGTCGCCTCCTTGTTCACCTTGGTGAAGTGGAGGGCCGCAAGAAGCTTCAGAAGCTCGTCCACATTCTCCAAGTGGCTGGTGCTCCCTTTTCGGAGCGCTTTTCACTTAGCCACTATGGTGCCTACTCGTCAGAACTTCGTGGAGAACTCGATGCTTTTGATCGTGAAAAATTACTAACAGAGACTCCAGATGTTAATGCTGGCTACACGACCTATCGGATCACAGCTAGCGATCAGCTTAAAGGTCTTCTGGCGGCAGATGAAAAGCCTGCTCCAGCATGGTTAGACTTGGCCACAAAGCTCAATACTGAGTTCAACAGTACTGAGCTTGAGGGGATCAGCACGGTTCTCTATTTGCGAACGACGGGGTGGCAAGAATCAGAGTGGCAGGCTCAGTTCAATAATTTGAAACCGCATCTTTCAAGCGGCTTCGAGACCTATCGTGAGCGTGCATTGGAACTGGTGCCGGCCGCTTAAAGTTAACTGTTAGTGTCCGAGTCGCTCGCTCGATTCACGATGCCAAAGGGGATGTGTACGCATGGGATCTCGTGGGCGATGTCTTCGAGGTGAGCTCGTTGGTCATCGAGGAAGAGGTGCGGACGGAAGACTCGTAGGATGCGACCTTTGTCGATGCCTCCCATGAAGAAAGTTTCCGTCGCGTTGAGGCCCCATTCTTCTAGCGTACGCACCAATCGTGAATGGGCAGGAGCGTTGCGGGCGGTGATGATGGCGAGGCGCAAGAGTGGTTTGAAAGATGAGTCTTCCTGCTGACGCTTGGCTTCGAACTTCTGCCAGAAGGAGAGCTTTCGCACCAAGTTGTGCAGCGGGCCAGGTGGAAGAGGCGTGTCTGCGTTCGCTTCCTCAGCAGTGTGAAAGGTTTCCAGACCTTCTGCTTGGTAGACCTGTTCCGATTCGTCGCTGGCAATCACGCCGTCAAAGTCAAAAGCGATACGCAGTTCGTCGGATGTCGCTTCGTCCCTCGCTTGCGTTGGCAGCACCAGTCCTGCTGGGAATCCCGCCTCAATCGCCCCTTTGACGTCGTTCGCGTTGCTGCTCAAGAAGAGGGAGGCATTGAAGGCATCGACATAGGGATAGGGATCCTTCCCGCAGAGAAAGGCGCCTCGGGAAATCTTGAATCGATAGTGTTTGCACGACTCGAAGAATCGTTGGCCGGTGTCCGGATCATTGCGTGAGAGCACGATCACTTCCACGGGCTCTTCGTCGGGGAAGACCTCGTTCAGCCGTAGAAGTCTCTTGATGAATGGGAATGCGACTCCCTTCTCGAAAGGCACCCTGAGATTGTCCAGTTGATGCTTCCGATAGGCACTCTCATCTTTCCGATAAATCCGATCCGCTGCTCGCATGTCGAAGACGGCACTGCTTGAGATCGCGATGACCAACTTGCGCTCGATCGGAAACGGCATGGACTTATTCTGTTGTGGTGAGTTCGGCGACGACGGCGGCCATGAGGGACTCGGCGGTGGTGCTGGAGTGCTCCAGTTGGGATTCTAACTGATCTACCAAGGCCATCAGTTGATCGACTTTGGCGACGATGCGGCGTTGTTCTGCTAGAGGTGGGACGGGCACTGGCAGATCGCACATGACTTGCCTACCTACATTCTTCATCGAGCTACTAGTTCCGGAGGCATTCTTCGCGTAGTAGGAGCGGGCAAAGGAAGCGGAATTGACGAGGTTGATGTAAGATTTGTTGATCTCTTCGGCGAATCGAAAGCGGACGATCTTGTCGCTCATCATGAGGTTTCGCGGAGATTCTTCGACAATTACGCTTCTGGCTACGAGGTCCGCTGTGTTGGCTCGCGACATGAGAAAGTCGCCAGAGTGAACTTCAGCTTCAGGTCTTGGCTCTTTGCCGGGCGGCAAGGCTTTGTTCTGATCGGGTAAGAACTTACCCCACGAAACGGCACTCACTTTGAGGACGCCCCATTTGTCCCCAGAACGGGCTTGGGGCTCGCATTGCGGGCTCCAGCCTGAATCGCTTGTTAGGGCCAGGTTGCCTAGCGGCTCCCAATGCCAGGTGGTTGGGATTTCGAATGGTGCGGACTCAGCATCTATTTCTGCGTAGTTCTTGATCCGTTTCTGTTCTGCTCTTCGGGCAGCGTTTCGGGCAAGCAATTCACTAACGGGTTCCTCGCTGGGATCTTGAGGGACGAGTTTGCCTTGGACGGCGAGGGTGAGGATGGTTTTTCGCAGGTCGGTGGGGGGGATGTGGTAGGATTTGTGGAAGAGGAGGTTGAGGTTGGTGGGGGTGGGGTCGGTGGTGAAGCGGGCGACGGCGGCGCGGGTGAGGGCGGTGTGTTGCGCGTCGCGTTCCTGCTGCTGCGCCTCTAACTGATCACACAAGGCCATCAACTCATCCACCTTCGCCACAATCCGCTTCTGCTCGGCGAGGGGTGGGAGTGGTATGTTTGCGGCCTTTAAGAGTTTGAAGTGACGGCCATATCCCCGGCTTTCCAATGGCGTTCCCAGGAGGCTCAGATAGTAGTAGTTAGGCAGTGCGAAATAATAAGTTACCGAATTATTCTACCTGCGGATGAATTTCGTAATTCCATTCTCCATGAAACTTGTTTCGCTTAATGTGAATTTCCTGAAAATCTTCGTCGGACACCTTTCGG
>JAUIAH010000040.1 GCA_030425385.1 Verrucomicrobiia bacterium
GACGCAAAGGTGACCATGCGCCTGTTCGTGTTATCGTCGTAAGGACCGGGACAATGATCGTTTACATTCATGCACCCAATATCGCACATTTATTTAAGATGTCTTAACTAAATTGTGCGCCATTCCTTAGGAGCAACCGCGGGATCGCTGCGAAATGCACGACCGCATCGAACTTCGGCACACCCGTGCCGGGTTCGAGCTCATCGTAACCAGCATAACTCGCCATGACATCAAACACCTGGCCAGCGTCCGTGATATCAGCGATGCGGTTATCCACATTTGGGACATCGAGTGGTTTCAGATCCAGGTTCAGTACGCGATGCCCCGCCTGGAGCAGATATTCGATCGCATGGCGTCCCGCTTTGCCTGTTCCACCTGTGAATAGAATTCTCATTGGTCCTTGTCTATCCGGTGCCCAGGCATCTGCCGATCACAAACAGCCTTACTTTACTGGAACTTTCCGCCAACCAGAGCTGGCTTCGCTGAACTCCCGAGCCGTGAAGCACCAGATCACGAGCTTCTTGCCCTTTAGGTAATCTGCATTCGATCGCGATTTGCGAAAGAGATTGATCCTGGCGGGTGTGGCGCCAGAACCGCGCACACCGATGAGGTCCACAGCAAATCCTAGCTGCAGCGCCAATTGATCCGCCAGGCCCGCGCCTTTGGCGTGCATGTCACCACCAGCATGAAAGACGAGCGTGTGAGAATCGCCTAACAAGAGCACGGGACTGGAAGCGTCAGGAGCGACGGGGCGCAAGACATCGCCCTCATGCTTGCCGACATATCGCAAAGGCAACGTTTCCTTTGCTGGTGGGTCGCCTTGCACGGTTGAAAGCAGATCACCCGTGATTTCCGTCGGACGTATCTCGGATGCATAAGTCTCTCGCGGCGCCGCCTTGAACCAGTCACGCTCTTTCACAAACTCGACGATCTTCTTGGCCGCCAGTTCACAACCACGCCCAGACCAATGACTGTCTTGCTTGCAATAGTGCCCTTCTGCAGCCCCAAAGGCCTCTTTCAAGTCTAACACCTGCATGCCTTGATCGCTGAGCAAGGGATAGAATGTGTCTAACGCTAGCTCCACCTTTCTGCTCAGCGACGCCTCAAGCTTGCGTGGATAAACAGCCGCCTTGGGGGGCACGGGCACGAGTAGCAGTTCGATGCCTTCCGCATTGAGACTCTTGTGAAAGTCGACCATGGCCGGTAAGGGATCGCGCCATTCAGGCTTCGAGGCTTTTCCCACTTCTGCCGCCGCCTCTCCCCAAAAGGGACCAATCGCCACGTGCCGAAGCTCGCTATTGAGGAACAACCAACCATCCTCGCCATGGATCGTCATGTTTCCGTTGGCCTCGGCTATCTTGTCTTGGCAAACCTTACGGAATGCCTCGTCGGCCAAAGCGCCCTGGATCGTGAGGGACAGTGTGAGCGTAAAGAGAATGGATTTCATTGTTTACCGTGATAGAATTTCAATGCCAGCAGCGAAGACATCGCCTCCATTAGGATCCTCCCCGCGAATCTGCAGGCCGTTTCCGTCCGAAACATTGACAGGGAACTCACGCACCACGGCCTTCCCTGTGCCGCCAGCGGCGCTGACAATATTGAACTGTTTCAAAACGCGCTGGTCTTCGATGAGGAAATCCATCTTCCGAATAGTGCCCTTGTCATCAAAGTCATCGATAAAGTGGAATCGAACCAGGTAGTCCCCATTGGGCACATCAAACTGGTAGCGATGCTCTCGGTGCCGCACTGTTTCATACACCGCGCCCGGGGCCGGGTCCTGGACCGAAGACGTGTCGGCGCGCTTCTTAAAGGTGAACGCCTTCCCCTCTTGCTGCTTATCGACAAAGTCTTCATCACTTTCCCAGTCCGCGATGGCTCCCCCTGCACAATTGATCCTTAGATGAATCTCAGGTGTCTTGATCTTGGGCAGGGCACGCGTGGCGTAGTAGATGGGAATATCAAAGTCTTCGCAATCGTTGAAACTGCGTTCGGATTCCAATTGCGGATGGCTGGCGAGCGGCTCGAGGTGCAAATCATAGGACTCGCCGAGTTTACGCTCACTCATCTCAGGGAGTATTTGGCGATCGAGGATGACCCAGTGCGCCACCTGAATCTTGGGTGCTGATTCTGAGCCATCGATCACCTTGGCCACTTCGTAAGCATGCACCACCATCCCACGAGCATACTCTTGCAAGGAGTCGACAGTCGGTGTCTCTGTCATTTCGACCAATTTGCCCTCCACGTGCAGCGTCTCCACAGGCTTGCGCTTCTGCAATCGGTCCGCGTAAAGCTGATACTTGTGCCGCGCTTCCTCCGCATCAATCGCCCGCGCATACACATTGATTCCCTCCAAGGTCCCATCCCATTGTCCATCGCCGAAGACGAGCGGTTGGGGGTTCCACTCATCGAGATCACCCGATAGCTCGCTGGTCGCCTTGACTTCTTTGCCATTGAAATAAGCGGCCAAGTTCCCGGAGCGATAACTCACCAGCACATGCTGGGCTCGCCCCAGATCGACTCGACCCAGGTCCAACTGCTGTTCGCCTTTCGACGTTCGCAATTGCAAACGTAGCTGATCACCCTTCTGCATCAGCGCCACATTGCCTTCGCTTGAGAGGATCTTTCCCTCACCTTCACTGCCATAAGCAGTCAGCGTGGCTTCCAACGTGATCGCATCATTGGCTTGGCAGGCTTTGGCCAATGGCTGTTCGATCTCTTCTGCCATAGCGTGTCCTCCTGTGAGGATCATTTCATAATGACGCCCAAAGAATGCGCGGCCACGCGCGCGAATCCGGCAGAGACGCCCCGCTGCGGTTTGATTGGTGGCATGGTGGTTCTCCCAAAGAAAGACGAGTTCCCGTTGATCACCTGGCCACGTCTTGAACTTGGCAAGATCCCGTCGCGGTACCGGGGGCTTCTCTACGATCGAGGGCGCCTTGGTTCCAAGCTTTGCTTCCCAACCGCGCTTCGTCCAGGCGTCGCCAAACAAATCCATCTTATCATTCCGGCTGATCTGCACCCAGTCATCCACCCTGGTGTAGTCGCGATCGAACTTTCCTAGCAGAATCTCTTGTTTCTCCGTGAACTTCGGTCCTGTTACCGTGAGAAACCGTGCGTCATGACTCCAGCGCGGGAAATAGACCTTGTTCTTGCCTACACCAGGACCACCCGCGACAAAGATCTTCCGATACTCACGCTTTCCGGCTTCATGAAAGCCGATCTCACGATGGCTGCCCAAGAAGTTGAAATAGCGATAACTGTTATCGGGCGCCAATGACGCCCAGCACCCATTGCCATATTTCTCCCACTTTCCGCTACGCAGATCCGCCACCCCACAACTGTTATAGGGAAACGCCGTGGCGGCGTGCGTGCCATCGGCAGAGAGACGGAACCAAGGCACCACTTTATGACCCGTTGGCGTCTTGTCCCACACCTTCTCCCTCGTCTCCGGATCATCGAGACGAAGCCGCATCACACCGCCTTTCGTTCGCCCATCCCCACCACGATAGTAGACCCACAAGTGACCATCGCTAGGATCACGCCATACATCGGAAGCATACCCTTTCCCCAGTTCACGATGATCCGAACCATCCCAATGCAGCGCGTAGAAGGTGTTGCTCTTGCGATCTGAATAGATGACCTGCCGCCCATCAGGCGAAAGGACGGGCTTGGCAAAGTTCCCCGGCTCAGACAGAAGACGGTGCTCGCCTTTCCCATCCTCGGTACACATCCCCACTAGGTATGCGTTGTCACCATAGTGACTCCCATCCCTCGCCTGAGTCCAGACGACTCGCGTTGGTGAACCTGTCAGAGCTAGAATTTCTTCCTCACGCCCACCACGCTTCTTTGTCTTCGCAGTTTGTGGCTGCTTACCCTGTGCCTCTTTCCAGGCAATGGTCATCTCCATGGGACGATTGCCAGATTGGCGATCCTTGACCACAAAGAGGTCCGGATACGTCGTCCGCCCGCTCCAGCTCAAGCGCACACCTTCATTCTTCGAAACACTGAACGCGTAAGCCTCGTCATTTCGCCCGTCCCCTTGCATGGCAATGTAATCGTTGTGATTCGACCAGTGCATATTGTCCCATTTGTGATCCGGGCCCATCTTCTTGGCGTTGATCTGGAAGAGGCGCTTCCCATTCCACTGCTGGATATCCATCGTGCGATGCCCCCCTTTGTTGCTCGTCATCCGTGTCCCATCTGGAGACACACATGGCGAACAGCCACCCGCGTATTTGCGATACTTGGTTCCTGGCAATTCCACCAAATAGCAATCTCCACGCCGCATGACGAGATGCTTGCCATCCGCAGAGATATTGAACTCTGTGTTAAAGGGCAATTTCAAATCACGGGTCGTTCGGCTTGCAATATCAATGATCCGCGCCCCCTTGCGCCGCGTTCCATAGATGATCTCACGACCATTGGGATGAAACTCAATCTGGCAACCATCGCCACCATCCACTTCATCGCTCAAGATCCGCTCACGTCCGGATCCATCCGCGTTCATGATATAGAGAGAATCATCATCTTGAACCGCGATGCGTTCCCCCAAAGGCCCCCAACGCGCGTAATCACCTGATCCAACATCCTCGGTTTTCCAATCGCCTATCGTGATCTTCTTCACACGGCCACGGTGCGTGTATAGCATCGCTCCCTCGATCGTCGAAGCGAGTTGATCGAGATCGCGCCGTTCTTCTTTAGTAGCTTTCGAGGGGTAGCCATGACTCACGCTTGCCGTACAAGCCAGCGCCAGACCAATGATGATGGTATCCTTCAATTTCATGATTCTTTAAGGGTTCGTTTGCATTCAATCTCTAACAACTTCACCCCACCAAGGAGTGGCAAGGAGGAGTTCAAGGTCATCCAACTCGGAACGGTTCACGCGCCCCAGGGTCGCCGACACCTCATCCCAAGGCCGCAGACGCACCGTGACCTCATCACCCGGTTGCAAGAGCGCTTCCGGGGTGAGTTCGCGCTCGCGCATGTCCCAAACAAAGACAACCGCATCGGGCTCGGCGAACGCTCCGTCTGTGATTGTGAAATCGGTGAGATAAAGTGAGCGGATATGATCTTTGTAAGGCACCCCTTCTTCTGGAATGGCTGAAGCCTGGGCCACCGAGCCACGAGCCGTCGCAATCCAAGGCTGGTCACCCGAGCTTGGCGCTGGCTTCTTCTGCGCTATTTCCGGAACGGCTGGCAAATCGATCACTTTCCAATCACCGATAGCCAGCTCACGAGCGGCAAACTGCCAGACGACCACCCGCTTGTGCTTGAGTCGATCCTTTCCACGCGCTAGTTCACCCGCCAAGATCTGCCGCGTGGCGTAGGCCGCACTGTCATTGCGCACGATCGCATCGATCGGAAGCCCCAGGTGAAAGCTTAGCTGCTCGGCAAAGCCTGCTCCTTTGCCCCAACCCATGCCTTCCAGGGAGAAGATATTGGAAAAACTATCACCTAACAAGAGTATCTCCGATTCCGCCTGTGTTTCCCAGGGTTTCCCTGCCGCATCGCACACTTTCTGGATGGTCACCTTCTCCTTTGGACGGTCCAACTTCAGCATGGCCGCGATGTCCCCCATGCCTTGCACCGACTCCTCATGGCGTTGGTACTTTTGCAAGTCCTCCGACAAGGCAAACTCTTCGCGCAAGAACCACGCGAGTGCTTTCGCCACGTCTTCCATCGCATCAGGAAGCCAGTGGGTGTCTGTTGCCAGATACGTCGATCGGATTCCGAGATTCCCATGCGCCCTTTCAACCAACCGCTGGGAGGGATCAAAGACCCGCACACCCGATTCGCGCACTTCCCTGACAAACGCTTCATGCGATGCATTGACCAACGGAGAGGTACGGCCACTTGGCATGCCTGCGAACTTCTCAGGATGAATCATCGTCTTCACCGGAGTGGGCACGAGAACCAGATCGATCCCACGCGCTTTCAACACTTCGTGAAAAGCAACAATGGCCCTCCGAGGATCCGGTTGGGGTGGTGTTTGCCATTCATTTCCCGCCAACGCACGACGCTTGAGCACTTTGGGATCGAGAAAACCGGGCCCGGTCAGAAGATCGATCGATGGTCGATAAAAGAGCCATCCATCCCGCCCGACATACGCTTGTTCATTTCCCGCACCTTGCTTCACCAATAGACTCTGAAATCGTGGAAGCACTGCTTTTCGTAGAAAGGACCCGCGCTCCAGGGAGTCTTCATAGTCATGGATCGATTTCAGCACAACGGCATTGGCGCGCGTCATTCGTTCCCATCCCGATCCCCTGTTCGCTTCCCATGCCGCCTTCGCCTGGGGAAAGAAGCGCGCAATCCCTGCGGCACGGACGACATCCTCCTTAGAGCGCACCTCTGACGCCCACTGAATCATAGGCACTCCAAAGATAACCCCAGCGAACACGATCAAAAGCAATCGCTTCGCACCGGGAGCGATGTCGGTCTGTTCGAGATCACGTTTGGCCAACTCTTCGCGAGCATTGGATGGAACCACTTGAGACATGAATGCCTAAAAGATAAAGTAGATGAAAGGGTTGTACTCCTGAACGGTGAGGGACGCGATGGAAGCGACAAAGAGCACGGCCATGACGCCCGCTTTGGGCACCGTGAGCTGATTGGTGAACTCCCACGTTTGTGGGCCAAACCACGTCACCATCGCTGCGATCGCGAGAAAGCCCACGTAATAAGGCTGATAGATCACACCGCGAATCAGAGGTGCTCCAGGCATGCTCTCACTCATTCCAAACATACTCTGACAATAACTTAACGCGGAGGCCAGATCAGGTGCCCGGAAGAATACCCAAGCAATGCAGACAATGACAAAGGTGATCACTACCTTCAGCCCGTGCGGCAAACCTGCATAAAAGCTCTGTTTCCCCTGCGTTCTCTCAAATGCTAACATCCCACCATGAATCGCCCCCCAAATGATGAAATTCCATGAAGCCCCGTGCCAAAGACCACCGAGCAACATCACGAGCATCAGATTGACGTAGGTGCGCGTTTCCCCAAGCCGATTGCCACCCAAGGGAATATAGAGATAGTCTCGCAGCCACGACGAAAGCGAGATATGCCAACGTCGCCAGAATTCCGTGATCGATGCCGAGAGATATGGCGAATCGAAATTCTTGGCGAAGACGAAACCTAGCATCAATCCTAGTCCAATTGACATATCGCTATAGGCGCTAAAGTCGAAATAGATTTGGAAGGCATAGGCGATCGCCCCCACCCACGCATCGACCGTCGTGACCGAGGCTGCATCAAAGGCCATGTCCGCCACTTTTCCACACGGATTCGCTAATAACACTTTCTTGGAAACCCCTAGAAACAGGAAGCTGATCCCCCGGACAAACTTCGCCATCGTGTGCGTCCGTGATCGGAGCTGATCCGCCACCTCAGCAAAGCGGATGATCGGCCCTGCGACCAACTGGGGAAAGAGTGACACAAAGCACCAGAAATCGATCGGATTGCGGATCGCTCGCGCATGCCCACGATACACATCGATGGCATAGCTCATCGATTGAAAGGTGTAGAAACTGATGCCCAAGGGCAACGTCACACGCAACACGTTCTCAATGCCCAGGCCTTCCAGCCCAACGGTCTGCACCATTCCCGTCCAACTCGCTGTGAAGAAGTTGAAGTATTTGAAGAACCCAAGCAAGGCCAGGTTCGATACCATCGACGTCCACAACGCGATCTTCTGAACGCGCGTTCGCGATCCTCTCGTCTCTAACATTTCCACTGGCCTCGCCCAAGTGCCCAAGCGATGGTGCCCAGTTTGCAGCAACCCGGCGAGGTAGTCGATCAAGGTTGATCCAAACATCAGCAGGACAAACAACGGGTTTGCCCAACCATAAAAGCAATAGCTTAGCCCCGTGAGCGTCAGATGTTTCATCCACCGCGGCGACGCGTAGTAGAGCAACAGCGCCAGCGGCAGGAAATAGAACAGGAAGATGTGAGAGCTAAAGACCATCGATTCCGGTCACCCTTCCGCTCACTCAATGGCTTCGCCTTCTCCATCCATGGTCACCGACTCATCCCTCTCGATCCACGGGATCTTGTCCTTTGGCCACTCGCCATCCACGATTGGAAACGTCTTCAGCTGAGCGGGATCCATGACGACATGTTTGATGCGCCGTCGGTGCCAGGAATAGCTCACATGGACCATGCCATCTCTCGCCTGAATCACCGAAGGATAGGAGTATTGAACGTTCCCCGTACGATACTCCAACACTGCTGCTGCCTCCCATTGCACACCGTCACGGCTCACAGCCACGGTAAGAATGCCCCTCCCTTTTCGCCCACCGATGGGATCTTCTCTCGTAGAATGATTATAAACAAGCAACTGCCTACCATCCCGCAAAGTGACGCCATCCAGGGCGGAATTGTTATTGGGCAACGAGCCATCTGTCACTGGCGACCAGGTGAGCCCGCCATCTTCCGACCACGTCTGGGCCATCTTCGCGTGCGGCCCTTTCTCATTGGTTCGTGCCAGGATCTGAAGCCGATTCTGGGAGTGGACGAGAATCGCTGGCTGGATGATCTGGTACTTGGTCTTGTCAGGATCGCTGAGAGGACCGATCTTTGTCCAGGTCTGGCCCTTGTCCGTGCTCCGCTCGACGTGAATACGCTTGCCAGGCGCATTCTGCAAACTGGCACCGGCAATCAAGCTCCCATCGTCTAACTGAACCACTTTATTCACGATTGGACCCACGAAACCGTCAGGCAGCCGCCTGGGTGCGCTCCATTGGTGACCGCCGTCGCTTGACGTGATCACGACTCCTGTGTTGATGTCAGGACTACAATAGAAGATCATGAGATCGCCGCCTTTCGGCTGCACGAGAACAGGATTGAAGACTGTCTCCCCATCACCGTCGGCCACACTGACCGGCGTCTCCCAGAAGGAACTACCGGCAGGTTTGCGCGCTAACCAAACGCGCACATCACGAGCGCCTTCCCGCGTGCCTCCGAAGTAAGTGCAGAGCAAGTCTCCATTCTCAAGCTCAAGAAGGGAAGAGGCATGACAATCGCGAGTGGCACCTTTGAGAAAGACAAACTCTTCGTGAATCACCCCCGCACTAGGCGCAAAGGAGCCGTCTTCCGAAAGAGCGGCAACCGTGAGCAAGATGATAGGGGCTACCGCACTCTTCACAAGCACGCACCTAGCATTCAAACAAAGAGTGGAAAGAAATGACATCGCCATCAAGACGTAGCAATGACGCGAATTTATGCAGAAATATCCCGCAGAATAACGGGCTCCTCCCATCGAGCTTGCCGCTTACTTATCATCGACTTCGAATCGGATGACAATCATGGAGTCCATTCCCTTTGGTTGCAGAAGAATACCGTAGCTATCATACTCCTCGATGCGCAGAGAGAGTTTATATTCGGATTCCTTCAGCACCGGCTTACCCACGGGCAAACGCGTCCCCTCGGCGGGCTCCCGTTCGGTCACCACCCGGAGGTGGAGCTTGAGGTGATCCACGTCATACACGTCCCGCCCGGCCGTATGCGCACGGATCTCGATGTCGAGCCCTGTCGGCAGCTTGATCTCTTTCAACTTGAACAGATCATCTTCACGCGGCTCCATGTATTCATAGGGCTGTTCGGAACGGATCTTGAGCTTCACCAGCTCTTTCTCTTTCCTTTTCACATAGGGAGAAGAGATCAATTTGAGTTTGTCAGGCAGTTTGGCGTTCTTGCCTTCTTCAAAAGTCAGCATTTGCTCATTCCAGAAACATGATTTCGATCGAAAGACGAGCTTATCTTTCCCGTTCCGAAATTCAGCCGAATCGAACAAGGTGACTTCGTCCTTCATCCGATTCCACGTCTTATCACTGGCTCTCCAGATCTTTTCCCTCAATGACGTCTTCTTGGTGAAGCCACTCCCCAGCTGAAACACTTGAAACGCATACCGAATGGGCCGTTCATCGCCGATGGCCACATTCGAAGAGGCCAAGGTGACCGTCAATAGCAGAAGAAAGAAACGTAACGGCGTCATCGACGTGCAACCATATCAGTTCGGTTCAATCTGCAACGTAAGCCCACCCGCCCAGGGGTCGACAGTTGGAGTCGACGAGAAATCAAAGAAGCCTTCATTACTCGCAAACTCAATCGATTCCGTGGCGATGCGTGATGGCATCCGACTGTTATCGGAACCCGTCGATTTGAACAAGGCCCCCACCAAAGTGACACTAACCGCCACCGCCACCGCCGCCGCCCATCCCCAAACAGGCCATTTCTCAAAGGATCCAGTGACCACTGTGTTCTCTTCCCTTTCCGCAAACAACCGTTCACGAAGATCCTCGGAGGGCCTTCTCCAGGGTGCGCGACGTAATTCTTCTTCAAACGGGTCCATGATGATCCTTGAGGTGCAGTTTGAGTTTCTCGATGCCCCGTCGATACCAAGAGGTCACGGTGCCCATGGAGCGCTTTCGCAAATCAGCGATCTCTTGAAACGTCATGTGGGAAGCAAGATGTTGTACGATCGTTTCGCGCTCATCCGCCGAGAGCTTCTCGAGCGCACGATTGAAATCATGAATAAACTCCTGACGATGCATCGAATCCACTTGAGGCGGCGGCACTTCAAACAAGGCATCTGCCGGGAGAGGCTCTGTCCGCGCGTCTTTCCGCACCAAATCAATGGCTGCATTTCTAACGGATCGATACAAATACGCCTTCAGATGTTTCGGTGCCTTGTTTAGCTTGAAGGCATTCTGGAAAGCATTGTGTACGGCATCTTCCGCCATTTCAGCATTGCGAGTGATCACAAGCGCACACCGAAAGAAAGCATCTCCACTAACGTCATAAAGGGTCTCTAACTGCTTTCGGATGGAATCCATGCATCGCTCCGACCTGGTCACCCCACCCTTCGCGAGTGGGACCGGAGCGGGGTCATCTCGTTCAACGATACCATGATCGATCGGCCGAAGAATCTCAGTCAATTGCATGACTCAAAGGGATTGCGAATCTGCGGACGAATGCCCACCCCATGCATCCGATCGGATGCTCCCCAAGGAAACATCGGGCGAAGCAGAGACGAAATCTTGCGGCGAGTGGGGCAATCATCTCGTGAGAGACGTGAGAGCCCGGCCCGTTTATGCAAGAAAGTCGCTGAATCAGCGTTCCTTGATCCAAATATTCCGATAGCGCACGGGATTGCCGTGCCCCTGAAGGACGATGGGGCCCTCCGGGATCTCCTGGCGCGTCCCCCCGATGCCAGTGCCCTTGGGCAGTTCCACATCATCATGAATGGTGACGCCATTGTGAATGACCGTGATGCGTGCATTCTTCACTTTCTTGACCCCGTCAAATCGTGCCGCCGTGAACGTGATGTCGTAGGTCTGCCAACGCAGTGGTGGGAAACACATGTTGGTGTCCGCCAGCTTGAACTTGTAGAGACAACCACACCACTGCTTGGGATCAGAAGCTGGCTTCTCCTTCCAACGGGTGCGGTCAAGATCCAATCCAAAGGTGTCAAGGACCTGCGTCTCGTAGCGGTTGTGAATGTAGATCCCGCTATTTCCGCGATCCTGACTGCTCGGCGTCGTTTCCGGCTTGAAAGGCAAGCGAAATTCAATGTGCAAATCAAAGTCTCCGAAACTCTCCTTGGTCTGGCTCCCCGATTCCAAGTATCCTTCCGTGACCTTGCCATTCTCCCACGCATCCGCGTCCGTACCATCGTAGAGGATCGTCGCGCCCTCAGGCGGCTTCTTACCAATGCTAGGGCTCTCACGTTCGACGCGCTTCGCCCCTTCAATAAGTTCCTGCACCGCATCGACGTTGCCTCTCACTTGCCCAATCGCAGAACGGTCCCACCCCGCCCCTGGCAGCCCACCCTGATACACGGAAACATGAAAGTTGCCCTTCCCAAGCGCAATCACTTGATAAGCCGTATTCTCCTTGAGGTATTCACCTTGCACGAGGAAATCCGCGCTTTCTTTCGCAGCTTTGTCAGGGCTTATCCAGATAGGACCTTGTTCAGGCGTCTCGGCGAAAGCGGCGAGCAGGCTGCCAAGGAAGATGGCGATTGAAAGGGCGGGTCTCATGATGACAGAAGGAAACATGGCAGAGGGACCAGTGTCAACGCGTTGCTTCGAACCAGGCCAGGCGGGGCGTATCAGCTGTCTTCGGAGGGCGACGCAAACGCCACACACGCCAGCTGCCCTCTCGCATTGCGGCAATAAATCATCCCGTTGGCGAGAACCGGCACCGTCCAACACTTGCCACCCAGAACTTGAAATCGAAATTGGGGCTCGAATGCCGATGCCTTCGCAGGGAAGAAGGTGAGTTGACCCTTGTCGAATAAAATCAATTCCCTCCCCCCATCTGCGGCCATGAGAGCCCCATTCCCAAAGCCGGGCTCCGACCACCGGGTTTCGCCCGAAGCCAGATGGACGCACACCAAAGCAGTAGCCCGGTGCGTGGTGCCATGAATGGCATACACATGACCATCTGAGAACACGCCTGGATTGAAATAGGTACGCAATGCCTTGTGTTGCCAGACACGCACCGGATCCATGGCAATCTCGTCTAACAGAATAGCTCCAGCACTCGACGACACAAGCACGCGTCCCATAGAAACGATTGGATCGGCCGCATTCACCCGACTGCCGTCCCAGGGATAGCGCCACCGCTCTTGTCCCGATTCCGCAGAGACCGTTACCAGCGCCTTCGCTGAAAGGATGATCACTTCATCGCGTTCAGGGATGACCACGGGCGTGGCATAGCCAGAGGGCGCCCCCTCAGATCGCCAAAGCGTTCTCCCGCTTTCTTGGTCCAGCGCCCAACCGGCACTCCCGACATTGAGCAAGACACGGTCTCGCCATAGAACCGGTGAGCCCGAGAAACGCCAGCGAGGAGCTTCCAGTCCGTACTCATTCCACAAATCACGCTGCCAACGCACCGTCCCATCTTGAAGGTCGAAACAGAAGACTTGCCCACGCTTGCTCATGGTGTAGACCACATTCGCTTTCGCATCAATGGCAGGCGTTGCTCCTGGCCCACCCTCATGACCATCAGGCTCAAGCGCGCACGGATACCGATACCGCCATGTTTCCTCACCGGTTCTAGCATTCAGACACCATACCGTGTCATGGTCATCTTCGTTTCCCAACGTCACCAAATGATCACCAGCAACAGCCACACTGGCAAAACCGATCCCAACCTCCGAACGCCAGGCAATCTTTGCAGTTTCCAATTGCTCTGGCAATGCCTCTTTGGAAATGCCATCTCGTTGCGGACCACGCCAATGAGGCCAATCGGCTCCCCATGCGCTTAGAGAGGCTAACACACTCCCACACACCACCCATGGCCATTTCAAACTCATGAGGCCACCACGTTGCCAGCGGAGAGAGAATTCAAATAATCCTCAAGGTTCGTGTACCCATCCCCATCAGCATCGGCAGCCCCATCGCTTGGATCGTTTGGATCAAATCCGTTATCGATCTCCCACGAATTCGGCATGCCGTCGCGATCAGTGTCCCAATCCCTCGGCCGATGAATCTCGGGATACGTTTCCCAGCCTCCCACGTCCTCCTGGGTGTCGGGAATCCCCGGCAAACCAGATAGGCTGCCTTTATAGGTGGTCGTGCCTTGGCGCACTTCCTTGATCACACGCGTATCGTGATCATCCAGCTTGGGTACATTGCAACCCACATCTGCGAGCACATTCTCAAAGGCTTCTTCCGCCGTGTGCGTCTTCACGTAATGCTCAAAGAACGGTTTAGCCACGGTGACCGGAGCGTCTTGGTTCCCACGCGGCTTCACCCCTTTGAAAGGACCTAGAGGCCCTTCCGGTCCCGACACGCCTTCCATGACGTTCCCTTCGACATAATATTGCTGTGGGCCGAAGGCCGGATTCTCAAATTGCGGGTTGAGATAGGTCATCACCTGGCTCGCTGGGCCCGGCTTGTAGTAATTGTTGACAAAGTTCACCTGACGCGCGCCGCCATCCGTGGTGCGATGTTTCCAATTATACACCACCATGTTACGGATATCGAGTCGACCCGCATGGACATTGGCCTGATCAATAGAGCCCGCTAGCGACCAATTGCGCCCAGCGTTATGGGCCAAGAGGCTATGATGGAAACTCCCAATCTCGCCACCAATAGATCCCGCAAAGCTATGTCCAGATCCTTTGCCGTATTTCTTATGCCCAGCGATGTTCAGAGCCTCCGATATGAGACTTCTTTGAAAAGTAATGTTCTTGGCTCCACGCGAACTGAAGGCTTCATCGATAGTCCAGGAAATCGAACAATGATCGACAATGCAATGATCACTGCCTGCCAATCCCATGCCATCCATGGTGATCCCTGTGAGATTCCCCAATCGCAGACGCATGTGCCGTATAATCGTATCCTGCGCACCCAACCCTCCAAAGGTATAATTTCGCAGGCATATTCCTTTTCCCGGTGCTGTTTGCCCGGCGATGGTGAGATATTCGTTCTCAGCTCGAAAGATCAACTTCGACTCCAACGAGATCAACCCTGACACTTCAAAGATTACGGTCCGCGGCCCGGTGGCTTCCACCGCGGCACGCAAAGAACCCGGTCCAGAGTCATTGAGATTGGTCACCTGGATCACGCGCCCACCACGACCGCCAATCGCAAATCGTCCATAACCCTCAGCCGTGGGAAACGCTAAGTGACGCACGCGGAAACGCCAGGTATCCCCACGGGTGATACGGCCCTCTGCATCCTCAGAATCCACTCGCCAGAAATAATGCAACAATGAATCCTTCGACACCGCGATCGTATACGTCGGCATATCAACCGTCGCGACTTTGGGCGCGTCCGCCGAATCTAGACGGCGTGCGGCAACGGCTGCCTCTCGATGCGCCACCATATAGACGTGGTGTTTGACGGCAGATTCCCCTGGCGTCCAGCTGAGAGTGACGTGGCCATCATCGCCATCCACATGACGATCATAGTTGGTTGGCACTGGCTGCAGCGCCTTCTGTCTCGGATCACTGACATTAATCGCAAATCCGTTCAAGACCACCGAGTCACTCCCCTCGGCAGAGATTCGTATCACCGCTGGCTGACCTTCACGCACATCAAAAGCAATGAAGGACGTCCCTAGCGCGTCATTATGAGTAGCCTCGCCCGATGGCTTGATGCCATCAATCGTGCGCCCATTCGCGGAAACGGTGTAAGGACCCTGGGCGCCTCCTAGCGCGTGATGATAACCGGTAAAGGTGTGAGTGCCCGGTTTCAAGCCTTCAACGATCACTTCCAATCCACCCGCAGCGATGACGGTATCTGCCCCCACACTGATGCCATGAATCAACAGGGCTTTATTATTAATCGTCTTGAGCGTCCCCCCATCGGTCGCCCGCAAGGCGACATCAATGCCCCCGAAGGTCTGTTTCCAATCACTCTGAGCAGGCCTCCAATTCTCCCAACCTTTCGTACGCATGTCAGAACGCCCATCAGCGGTGATGTCCACGCGCAAGACCGTTCCGGCCACAGAATTCTCGTCCTCCTTCTGATCCATCATCGCTCCCCTGGTCGTGATCGTAACTAGACCGTTGAGATACTCTTCCAAATTGGTATAACCGTCGCCATCCGCATCCGCATTCCCATCGGCAGCATCTTTAGGATCAAAGCCATTTGCCGATTCCCAGGCATCTGGCATGCCATCGCCATCGCTGTCCTTCGGTGCGGGCGCGCTTTCCAGTGTTGGCCACCCCCCAACTTCTTTCTGACTCTTGATGATGGCACCTGACCGATCGCGGACAGACTGGGCCACGCGTTGATCAACCGCATCACGCTGGGGGAGGCTGGCTCCTCCCCATTTAAGAATGCGATCCATCGCCGCCTGCGGAGCGTCCGTTTCAATCGGATCAGCATTGAAAGGTTTCGACTGTTTGTAGGTTACAATCGCATCCTCAGACCAGTTATTGAAATTGACCACACTCCAGGGATCCTTTGGCATTTGGCCATCCATCAAGGTATCGGCGAAGTAAGCCCGATTATAGGTCGATCCGATCTTGTAGGCATGCCAGTGGTCCGATGAATTGGCTCCCGGAATGAGCACATTGCCCACATAGTTCAACTTGGTCACGCTCACCTTGTCCGCGTTGTAGCCCGCATGGTTACCGCCAAAGTTGTACATGACGTTATTGCGGAAATCGAGCAGCAATCCTTCGGGATCCTTGTCATGAGGATTGGTATTGTAATTCCCTGGGCGCGGATTGCGTCCGCGATTGTGCGCATAGAGATTGTGATGAAAGGTATACCTGGCACCACCCGTGCCGCGAATCAGCGATCCGAAACCATGATTCTTCGGATTCAGCGCTTCCGTGATGTAACACCATTGAACCGTGACATCGCTAAGATTGGCACTCTTGGTAGAAGCCGAAAGCACTTCATCGAGGCTCCAACTCGCCGAGCAATGATCGACGATAATTCGTTTCCCAGAACTCACGCTGATGGCATCACCGCCCTTGCCCTCATCTCCAAGGCGCACGCGAAGGAATCGCACGACCACATCATCGGCACCAATCTTTAGCGAGCCATCCCGCAAACAAATGCCATCACCCGGCGCTGTTTGTCCCGCGATGGTGATAAACGGATGCCGAATCGATAAGTGATCCTTCAGTTGGATGGTGCCGCTAACATCGAACACAACGGTCCGTGGGCCTTTCGCCTCCACCGCGTGGCGCAAGGTGCCTGGCGTATCGGAATCTTCCAATGTGGTGACATGATAGACCTTGCCACCACGCCCACCAGCAGCATAGGCACCGAACCCTTCGGCTCCAGGAAAGGCCAGAGGAGTTTCCGCGTGCACCATGCCAACGATGGCGATCGATGTGAGAAAGATAGGGAGTTTCATAGAGGAAAGTGTCAGCACTATGAGTTCTTGCGTTTGATCCAGGCTTGGTAGTGCTCTCGGTAACCGTAGCCAAAGTAGTCGAGAGAGAATTCGTTGCGAACCTTATACTTCTTGAAGATCTTGATGATCCGTTTGCTCGTCCAACAGGCCAAACAATCTTCACGCGCTTGCGCCATGCGCTGCCACAAGACGGCTTTCTCAGCGTCCGTCATCTGAGGCACCATTTCTGTATAAGCGGTGTAGGTGCGCTTCGCTCCGGGCGACCAGGTGATGTGGTCTAACAACGTCATCGTCTTCTCTTCGCCAATGGCCTCTTGCAAGTTTGCTAGCACGTTCTGAATCTGAGGTTTGAACTCCGCATAGATCGGATCAATCCGTTCCGTCATGATGGTGAGCGCTTTCAACTCATCCTTCTCTTTCCCATCCACATTGTTGCGCGCCTCATCCCAATCTGCCCAAGCGGCATCCAATTTCTGATCCACTTTCTGATGCCACGCCCACACCTTCGCGTAATGAGCGCTCACGATGGCTGCCACCTTGGCAGTGACCTCGTCACTCAGCTCCAACTTAGCAGCCAAACCAGCTCCCTTGGAATCGGCCTGGTTCTGAACAGCATCAGGGAGATCGGGCGACCACCAAGCGGGTGGCTGACCTTGATCGATCTTCAACTGGGTGGCTGCGGCGACGGACGCAGCCGTCTCTGCTTTCGCTACCAACGATAATACTATCAGAATGCTAGCAATGAATAACTTGATTGTCATAGTGTAATGGTTCTTTCCAGGGGCAAGCGGGACGTGACTCAGGTCGCTTCAGGGGATGGTCTCGATCTAAAACAGGAATTCCGGGGATTTGCCCAGCGTCCGATGGATACCATCCCGGTTCAAGCACCTCCTCCTCGAAACCCTTCATTTCTTCCGGTTTCCTACGCGGCAGTGACTTGCCATCGAGTCGCCGGCTTAGGATAGAGGATCAAGAGAGGCCCAATACAGGACGACAACACCGTCACTCAATGCCAGCCTCCTCCCGACGTGTCACGACGGTGTCAACTCGTGAGGGCATCCATCGTGATCATGCACGTCTTCTCTGTGTGGGTATTATCGGCTGGGCGGAAGCCGTTTCTCGCTTCCGCCCCGTCGATTAGCCCACCAAACCCGGCGAACCAAACGCCCGGCAGCGGCGACGTAGCCGAAGCTCGTCTTGCACCAAATGCGGCCAGTCACTTTCCAGCTCAATCATCCGGTCCAGCCGAAGCTGTGAAAGCACCTTCGGAATCCGGCTGCAGCGCACCATGCTGATCGTGACCCAAAGGCCGTGCCCCGAAGCGCCAACAGGGGATTTCTCATTACGGCTGTGGTCCAGTCCCGGTCCTCTGCAATTCTGTCCCGTTCCTCTGCAATTCGCAAGAGCATCAGGTTCACGGCGACTATTGCCCTGTCCCGTTCCGTCTGTCCCCGGCTATGGTCCTGTCCTGTCCTGTCCTGTCCCGTTCCGGTTGTCCCGTTCCGTTTGTTCAAGGGCCTGTCCTTTTCTTGTCTTATTGCGATTCAGGGCCTGGCTCTTTATCTCTCTTTCCTTCAGCGACGTCAACATCTTCTCCTATTTAGGGCCTGGGCCTTTATCCCTCCTTCTCTTCTCTTCCATTCGGCCCGTAACTCCAGCGTTTATGCCTCTTTCGTTTTTCCTCAATATAATCAAAAATTGACTCTTCATAATAATCCATAGACCAGGCATGGATCTTGAGATCTCGGATCAAGATTCCATTTGCTGAAAGGTTCTCAGGAACTTCAATCAAAATTTGAACATAACCAAAAAAAGGAATCTCATTGAGCACTTGCTCTAGCAATTCATCTGAATGATTTTGAAAGAGTCCATTTGAATCACCGTTCACAAGGCCTTCGGAAGATAAAAACTGAGCTCGCGACTCTCTCTCCAGCGCCTTCAGGAGGCTAGGGAGAATTATTGTAGCGCTTCGCTTCACGCCTTGCCCTTTTTTCTCCCCATAGGGCACCCTCATCGCTATCCACGAACTCCACCTCTCCTTATCCAATCCATAGCGAAGGAACATCCCAAGATTCTCCAGCTTTTCACCATCCAGGATAATTTCAACTCCGCAGTTATCGACAGGACAATCCCAATACGCAACTTCGAATGGTTTCAGCAGAAAATGCGCAGCATCTTCATTATTCACTTTAAACGCCTCCCAATGCCCTCCCTTCCATGCCCAACCAGAACGCTTCTCAATCTGATTCTCTATATTCTCCTTTTTGAAATTGTATTGATATTCAAACAAGCGAGTCTTTGGAGAAGCACAAACAACCGATGCGCAAGTCGCTAGAGCGATAATCGTAAGAGCTGATTTCATTTAGTTAGTTCTTTGTGTTGAATACCCCCACTTCTTTCCACGCAAAAAGTGATTTCTTGTGCGTTGGGATTGAATCGCACAACAAAAACTCTTGCAATCCAAAATAAATTTCCATCATTACCACCGTTGTAGATCCCCGGCGAAATATCGTTAATAGGTGCGCTCGGAAGGTCATTGAAGGTTCTTGCTCCCATTCATAGGATAGTAAAAAGGTTGATTTGTTTGATCACCAATATCCAAGAACTCATTATGATCCGTTAAGTTGGGATTTTTTCCCATTTCTGCAAATAAACTGAATCCATCTATGTTCACAATCCTGTGAAAGTTCACCCACATCTTCAAACTTCAAAAACAGCCATGCACCGGCTCCGGCTCCGGCTCCTTTGAGGGTGCCACTGAGGTCTTGGCCCCAGGTGTAGGTTTCTATTGGCTCGGATTGGCCTTTATGGTAGACGGCGATGAGGTTCCAGCCGTCGTAGAGGTAGCGCTCGTCGGTGCCGTCGTGGACCCAGCGGGCGATTCGGCGGCTTTGGTGGTCGTAGGTGTATTGGGCAATGAGGGAGCAGCCTTCTTGGATGGCGATGAGGCGGTTTTCTCCGTCCCAGAAGTACCTTCGACTTCCCTCGTGGGTTTGGTTTCCATCGGCATCGTGCACTGGCGCGCGTGAGATCGAAGGTGGGAGATCGGAGATGGAGCTGTATTGGTTGAGGGCGTTTGCCTCGTATTTGGTGGTTTTGGTGCCTTGAGTTGCTTTTAGGCGGTTGCCGATTTTGTCGTATTGATAGGATTCGTGATCTCGCTCTTCCATGTCAGGATTGCTGGCGGTGACGCCTCCGGTGTCGGGGTCGTAGTTGAAGCGGAGCGTCCATTCTTGACCTGCTTGCTTGCTGGTGCGGGCGGTGCGTTGGGCGTAGGCGTTGTTCTCGTAGCGGTACTGCGGGATCTGCTGATCGAGTTGGAAGCTGACGCGGTTGGTCACGCCGGTGATGATATCACGGCCGGGTTCGTAGGTCCATTCCGTTTCCTTGATGAAGCGGGCGCGGGTTTTGTGGAGGCTGTCGGTGGTGGAGTTTTCCAGGTAGTTGTATTCGAACCAGTAGCCTTGGCCGGCGACGCTGCTGAAGCGGTTAACGTGGTCGTGGTCGTAGCCGTAGCGGACATCGTAGTCTTGGTTGGTATCCTTAACATAGACACTGTTGTGTCCATTCCTATCTTCTTCTCCTCTCCCATCTCCTGCCTACCCTATCAATCTGCATTGGACCAAATGGAAAGCATTTGGGACGGCGAGGTCGTCTTCCATCACGGCTCCCATCCCGTCAATGCTCAAAGTAGCTGGAGACCACTACTAGGAGCGCTTAGTGACACCCCTTGATCACCCGATGCAGGCAGGGCTTGCGACCCCTGCGTGCCTCGCGATACTGGGCCATCATGCACCGGTTCTGGCTCTCGATTCTCCTTCTCACCCTTTTGCTCGCGCCCGCTCAGGGACAAGATGACGCTGTGCCTGACCGTCCGCCAGCCGCAAGCGAGGAGAAGTCGCTTGATGATCTTTGGGATGATCTGGCGGCGGCGATTGAGAATATCGAGAATCCTTCGCAGCAACCAGTTACCCAGCGGGCGATGTTGGAGCATTTCAGGGCGAGCATTGAGAGCTTCGATGAGGCATACGATCCTTTCATGGAGGCGGCTTCCCACGAGGATGAGCGCTACTGGATTGCCAAGTTGTTTGCGGCTAAGATCGCCAATGCTCGCCCAATGGTGGAGTTGGAGCCGAAAGGGAGCCTTACCGAATCCTTGAAAGAGATCCTTGCCAGTGAGCACGCTCCCGCTCGGGTGAAGAGCGAGGCTAGCGCTGCGCAACTGATCGAGACGGCCAATTCTTCAAAGGATTCTCAGGAATCGATCGATGCCTGGCTGGCCAAGGCTCGTGCGCATACGGACGCCTATCCAGAAGAGCCCCTCAATGCCAAACTGCAGACGGTGAAGGAACTGATGCTTCCGCTAGAATTGACGTTTAAGGACTTGGAAGGCAATGCATTCGATTTGGCGAAACTGCGAGGCAAAGTGGTCCTACTCGATTTCTGGGCAACCTGGTGTGGGCCGTGTGTGGCGGAGCTTCCGAACATTCTTGCCAGTTACGAAAAGTTTCACGACAAGGGGTTTGAGATCGTCGGCATCTCCTTGGATCATAGTGAGGAAGACTTGAAGAACTTTGTGAACGAGAAGAAGATGCCCTGGGTGCAGTATTATGATGGCAAAGGGTGGAGCAATGAGATCGCCCAGCGCTTCGGCATTCAGTCCGTGCCTGCGATGTGGCTTCTCAACAAACAAGGCCGCGTGGTGGACATGAACGCGCGGGCCCAACTCGATACCAAAGTCGAGCAACTTTTATCCGAATAGTATTTGTTTCTAACATGAGCACGATCCCCTCTCCTAGTACTGTCCCAGATGCCACCGGCCACTTTGGCCCCTACGGCGGCATGTTTGTGCCTGAGACCTTGATGGCCGCCCTCAACGAGCTGACGGAGGAATACGCCAAGGCTCAGAAAGATCCGAGTTTCCAAGAGGAGCTCGATGATCTCCTGCGGAACTACGTCGGGCGCCCGACGCCTCTCTATTTCGCCGAGAGGTGGACTGAGAAACTCGGCGGCGCCAAGATCTATCTCAAACGCGAGGATCTCCTGCACACGGGTGCGCACAAGATCAACAATGCGATGGGCCAGATCCTCCTGGCGAAGCGGATGGGTAAGAATCGGATCATCGCGGAGACCGGTGCGGGCCAACACGGTGTGGCCACGGCAACGGTGGCGGCACGCTTTGGCTTCAAGTGTGTGATCTACATGGGAGCCGTGGACATGGAACGTCAGGCGTTGAATGTGGCACGGATGCGTTTTCTCGGCGCGGACGTGGTTCCCGTGACGGCTGGCCAGGCGACGTTGAAAGAGGCGATCAATGAGGCCATGCGGGACTGGGTGACTCATGTCCGCGAGACCCATTACATCCTTGGCTCGGCGCTGGGATCTCATCCCTACCCCATGATGGTGCGCGATTTCCATCGCGTCATCGGTGTGGAAGCACGCGAGCAGATCCAAGAGAAAGAAGGGAAACTGCCAGACTTACTCGTCGCTTGTGTGGGGGGAGGCAGCAATGCCATTGGCCTCTTTCATCCTTTCCTCGAAGATGAGGGCGTCCGCATGGTAGGCGTGGAGGCGGGAGGCGAGTGCATCGAGACGGGCAAGCATGCGGCACGCTTCCAGGGTGGCAAATTAGGCGTGCTTCAGGGCACGAAGACCTATCTCCTAGCAGATGCCGACGGCCAAATTCAGTTGACCCACTCGGTGTCGGCCGGGCTTGATTACGCGGCAATCGGTCCCGAACATGCCTTTTATAAGGATCAAGGACGCACTGAGTATACTTACGCGACCGACGACGAAGCTCTAGCGGCCTTCCAAGAATTGTCCAAGGTGGAGGGCATCATCCCTGCCTTGGAAACTTCTCATGCTCTCGCCCATGTGGCCAAGGTGGCCCCAACCATGGGCAACGATCGGGTGATCATCGTGAACTGCTCGGGACGCGGCGATAAAGACGTGGAACAAGCAGCGCGCCACATCTTTGGCGAGGCCCCCGACAGCTCTGCTTGAAATACTCTATCAAACGGCTAGGCTCGCACCTGTCATGAAACCCAGTGCCCTTCTCCCACATCTTCTCGGATGGTTTCTCATCGCGGCAGGCCCTTACGCGGCAGCCGTGGAACCGGTGGCTGCCTATGTGGTGACCGATCACTATACGGGGAAGATCTTGGCTCAGAAGAATGCGACAGACAAGCTTCCGGTGGCGAGTCTGACAAAGATCGCAACCGCGTGTGTGGTTCTCGATTGGGCCAAGGCTACTCAAACGAGTCTCGCCCAACCTATGGTGGTGCCGCCGCAGGCACCAGCACTTGGCGGTGCCAATCCGTTGCAACTTCAGCCTGGCGATCAGCTGGCCATCCGCAACGGCCTCTACGCCGCCTTGATGTCCTCTGACAATCTTGCGGCCGAAACCCTAGGCTACCACGTTGGGACTGATCTCCTCCGACGCCGAGGCAAGGGTGGCGATCCCATGCGCGAATTTGTGCGAGAAATGAATGCGCTGGCTGGAAAGCTAGGCATGCGTCACACCAAGTTTGTCAATGCCCATGGCCTCGATGCCGGGTTACGGCGCAAGCCCTACTCCACGGCTGCAGATGTCGCCCGCCTGACGCGCTATGCCATGGATAAGAGTGAATTTCGCTTCTACGTCTCACAAAAGACCCGCAAAGTTTCCGTCAATCGCTACGGTCAGAATCGTTCCTTCCGCTTGTCGAACACAAACGAACTCGTCGGACGCTCAAGCATTGATGGTGTGAAGACGGGGCAAACCGCGGCATCAGGGCCCTGCGTTGTTGTCTCGGGAAAGAAGAAGAACTTGGTGACGAAGCTCCCAAATGGGTCCAGTCAGATTCAGAAACGGCGTCTTCACGTGGTGGTTCTCGGTGCGCAGGATCGTTTCCGTTCCGCCGATCAGCTTCTCCAATGGGGCTGGCAGGAGTATGATGGATGGAATCGCTCTGGCCGTCCGATGTCTGATAGGAATGGTTCCTTATAGAATTTCGATTGCGATGCCGGGGAATCGGCTAGGGTGACGATCGATGAATCCTCTCCTCGATCTGCTTAAGAAGGACGCCCGCCAGTCGCCCGCTGAACTCGCCGAACTGTTAGGGCGCGACGCAGCTGCCGTGGCCCAAGAAATTGCGGCCCTAGAAGCTGATGGTATCATCATGGGCTACTCGGCGATCTTGGACCCGGAACGCCACGAGCCCAACCGGGTGACTGCGATGATTGAGGTGCGCCTCTCTCCTGAGCGTGGCGGCGGGTTTGATCGCACGGCCAAGCGTATTGCGGCGTTCCCCCAAGTGACCAGTTGCTATCTCATGAGCGGCTCCTACGATTTGCTTGTGATGGTCGAAGGGGATGATCTCCGCGAAGTCGCGCGCTTCGTCTCGGAGACGCTCTCAACGATGAACGGCATCCTCAGCACGGCCACGCACTTCCAACTCAAGACCTACAAGGCCCACGGCATCCTGCAGGCCAATGAGACCGAGGACAAACGACTCCCGGTCTCTCCCTAACGTTACGCTTTCTGTATGAGCCAGGACCCTCAACGGCACCTTTCCAAGCAAATCCAGCAGATCCCGCGCTCGGGCATCCGCGACTTCTTCGAACTCGTCCTCGGACGTGACGATGTCATTTCGTTAGGAGTCGGGGAGCCCGACTTTGCCTCTCCTTGGCATATTCGTGAGGCTGCCATCTATTCGCTTGAGCGCGGAGAAACGAGCTACACATCGAATCTCGGGTTGCTCTCGCTCCGGGAAGAAATCGCGCGCTACGTGGCCAAGCATTTCGACCTGCGCTACGATCCCAAATCGGAAGTCCTCATCACCGTCGGCGTATCGGAAGCCATTGATCTTGCCTTTCGTGCTCTCCTGAATCCGGGTGACGAAGTGATCTACCATGAACCTTGCTACGTCTCGTATCATCCTAGCATCACGCTAGCCTATGGTGTTCCTGTGAGGATTTCAGCCCTCCCTGAAGACGATTTCTCTCTGCGGGCGGCCAGTGTGGAAGCAGCCATCACGCCGAAGACGCGGGCGTTGATGCTCAATTTCCCGACCAATCCCACGGGGGCAACCATTGCGCGGAAAGAGCTCGAAGCCATCGCTGAGCTCGCCGTGGCCCATGATTTGATAGTTCTGTCAGACGAAATCTATAGCGAACTCCGCTATGATGACACCGAACACACCTCCATCGCGACCCTTCCAGGGATGAAGGAGCGGACCATCTTTCTCCATGGCTTCTCGAAATACTTTGCCATGACAGGCTTTCGCATTGGTTACGCCTGTGCGCCTCCGGTTCTCACCGAGGCCATGATGAAGATCCATCAGTATTCCATGCTCTGCGCCCCGATCACGAGCCAGATTGCGGCAACGGAGGCGCTGCGGCATGGAGAAGGGCCGGCGCAAGAGATGCACCAGGCTTACACCAATCGGCGGAATCTCCTCCTCTCACGCTTTCGCGAAGCTGGCATACCCTGCTTCGCCCCCGGTGGCGCTTTCTATGCATTTCCTGACATTCGTGCCACCGGCATGACCAGTCAAGCTTTCGCCAAGCAACTTTTGGATGAGGAAAGTGTGGCCTGCGTGCCAGGCGATGCCTTTGGCCCGACGGGCGAGGGTTTCCTTCGCTGCTGCTATGCCGCCAGTACGGAGTCTCTCCGCGAGGCCACGAAACGCATCGGACGCTTCTATCAGAGCCACCTCTAACCATTCGTCCCTGCCTCTGTCGTGAATCAACTCAATGCTTGGAGAGAGAATCGCACCCTCGCCCATGTCGTGCCCCTGGTGGCCTTCATGCTGTTTCTCCCGCTTGCCCAAGCCCTGACCACAGACAACGCCAAACTCCACTGGACCAAGCATTCTCCCGAACACTTCATTTATCCAATCCAGTGTCTCGTCTGCGGGTTCTTGCTGCTGTTCTGGCGCAAACACTACACGTTCCGCCCTTGGCGAGGATTTGGCCTTGCTACTCTCGCTGCCGTCGTTGGCATTGCTGTATGGATCCTTCCCACCTACCTCTTCGACCTTTGGCAGTGGGACGACGAGACCACTCCAAAGTGGTTAGAATGGTTAGGCTTTCAAGAGCGCGAGGACAGCGGGTTCGATCCCAGTTTTATTGAGGATCCGTTGTGGTGGAATCTCACGGTAGCCGCGCGCATCTTCCGGATGGTCGTGATTGTGGCTTTGGTAGAAGAAATCTTCTGGCGCGGGTTTCTCATGCGCTTCCTCGTGGACATGGATGGGGACTTTTGGAAAGTGAAGTTCGGGACGTACACGCACCTCGCTTTCTGGGGAACGGTCGTCATGTTTATCTTCATCCACAGCCCGAGCGACTGGGCCGCGGCCGCCGTCTATGGATCGCTAACCGGTTGGGTGGCCATCAAGACGAAAAGTCTCGGTGCCTGTGTGTGGATGCATGCCGTGGCAAATCTTCTGTTAGGCATCTACATCCTCATGACAAAGAACTGGGGACTGTGGTGATCTTCAAATCTTCGGGAAAAGGCGCTTCCCAGGTCAAATCGCCGTCCTCTAGATGAAAGGTGAGTGCCCGTGCATGCAGGGCATGCCGCGGAAGGAGAAGGCGCCGCTCCAAGTCCTTTGTCCATCCTGACTCGATGAATGTCAGGTAACACTGCTCATCGCGATAGATCTTATCCCCGACGATCGGATGCCCCACGTGGCTCAGATGCACACGAATCTGGTGCATGCGCCCAGTCACGGGTTGCACCTCGACCCGTGCGAAACGCTCGTTTCCCACTAGCCATCGCGCCAACACGGTCACGTGCGAGACGGATGCTTGCCCTGACGGATGCACCATCCGTTTCAACCAGATGGGCGATTCCTCCACCTCGCCGCGCCGCAAGAGGGGCGCGTCCACCGTGAATGCATCCTTCTCCGGCCAGCCGTGGACCAGCGCCTCATAACGCTTGCTCGTCTGGCGATGTTGCATGGCCAGTGAGAACTTTCGCGCAGCGAGCGGGTGCTTTGTCACCAACACGACACCACTTGTTTCGCGATCCAAGCGATTGATGATCGAAAGCACGGCGCCATTGGCCAACTCATAGGCTAACAAAGCCCTCAATTCATCCCACAACGTTGGGAGAGGACTTGGCTTGCTAGGATGCACCAACAATGGCGCGGGCTTGTCCACGACAATGTAGTCCTCGGTCTCCTCGATGACGGCAAAGTCCGTCCGATTTGCAATCGCACGCCCACGATCCGTCATGGCGCGCATGGGGCTATCCCCCAAAGTGCTTGGCCAGATCGGCAAGGTGATCGGCGTCGGCGGCCGATTCCGCAGCAGCAATCGCCGTCGCTTGCAGGGCACTCAACTCTTGAATGCCCTTCTTACTCAGAGCCAGCATCGCCTGGAACTGCTCGTCCGTGTAGGTCGCTTCCTCACCACTTCCCTGCACTTCCACGAACTCCAGATCCTCCGTCATGACCACATTGCAATCCACGGAGGCGTCCCTGTCTTCGATGTAGTTAAGGTCTAAGCACGCGGTGTCCTTATAGATTCCCGCACTCACGGCGGCAACCTTCTTGCGCATCGGCGAATGTGTCAGTTTCGCCTCGGCGATGAGCGCATTGATCGCGATAGACACCGCCACCGTGGCGCCTGTGATGGATGCTGTCCGTGTGCCGCCATCCGCCCGCAAGACGTCACAATCAATCCACAGGGTGCGGGCGCCGAGTGCCTTGAGATCGATCACTGCCCGAAGTGATCGCCCGATCAGTCGCTGAATCTCTGAACTTCTCCCATCGATCTTGCCTCGGCTCGAATCTCTCGGCTTCCGACTCAGAGTCGAGTAGGGCAACATGCTGTATTCCGCGGTCACCCAGCCACCCTCCACTTTCTGATAGCGCATCCATCCAGGGACCCCTTCCTCGATCGTCGCCGCGCAAATCACACTTGTATTGCCAAAGCTCACCAGGACGGAGCCCGTGGCGTGGGGGGCCACGTTGGGAATGAAGGAAATGCGGCGTAACTGATCACAGGCTCTCTTGTCTGGGCGTTCCATATTTGTAATTTCGTTGGGCGTGAGTATTGCAGTGGGCTTCCGCATGTCTCAACCTTTTTTAGATTTCCTCCCATGCCGACTTCAATCGATCTAGGCCACACCGTGGTCCGAGTTCCCGGATCCACGTCTAACATTGGCCCAGGCTTCGATTGCATGGGCATCGCTCTCCAGCTTTACAATGACATCCGCGTGGCGCGCTTGAGCGAGGGTGGGAGCGAATCGCCGCCGCACGAGATGGTGGCAAGCACCGCCAGCCGATTCTTTGCGGCGGCCAAAGTGGCCCCCTTCGCATTCGAGTGGTCCATCCAGGGTGATGTGCCCATTTCTCGCGGGTTGGGCAGCAGTGTCACGCTGCGCCATGGGATCTTGCAAGGATTGAACACGCTTTCTGGCAATGCCCTCGACGGCGACGCGCTCTTTCGGCTCAGCGCTGCCCTTGAGGGACACCCTGACAATGCGTCAGCAGGTGCCTATGGGGGGTTCACTTGTACGAATGCAGTGGGCACCTGTCTCTATCATCCTGTCGACGCGCGGCTCACCTTTCTCCTACTCATCCCAGAGCGGGAAGTCCTGACGGAGGCCTCTCGCAGCGCCTTGCCATCTCAGCTTGCCCACCGCGAGGCCGTTGAGAGTCTGGGAAATGCCAGTGTGATCACAGCAGCTTTCGCCTCACAAAGGTACGAATCACTTAAAGGCAGTTTCACCGATTATCTCCATCAACCATACCGCTCGGTGGGAAACCCTGGCCTCTCGGAGGTGATTTCCGCAGGTGAGCACGCGGGTGCTCTTGGAGGATTTCTTAGCGGATCGGGATCCACCATCGCCTGCGTCGCTCTGGATGATCAGGCGGATTGCCATGCCATCGGCAAAGCGATGCAACGCGCCTACGAAGCCATTGGCCCGTCGAGGCTCATCACGACAAAGGCGGACAACGAGGGGGCCCGAACGCTTGAGAGCGACGAACGATGAAGGAAGCGTTAGAGAATCTCGAAGAGTACGCGACGGAAGTCATCTACGACCGCAAACGCGGCTTTGGCGCCAATGCTTTGCGCGTGGTTCTCAGTGGATTCTCTGGCCTTTGGGGGTCTCTCGTCCAGTTGCGCCTGCTCCTCTATCGCAAGCGCGTGATGCGTGAGCACAACCTCGGCTGCTTGGTCATCAGCATTGGAAACCTCACCGTCGGCGGCACAGGCAAGACTCCTGTGGTTGAGATGTTTGCCAGGGCCCTGAACCATGCAGGGAGGAATGTTGCCATTCTCAGCCGCGGCTACAAAAGCAAACGCCCTCCTTTCAAGCAGCGCTTGCGCAGCCGATTCACCGGCGAAACCGTGCTGCAACCGCCGCGCATCGTCTCCGATGGAAAGACCGTCCTGCTCGATTCCGAAATCTCGGGTGATGAACCCTACATGCTCGCCAAGAATCTAGATGGCGTGGTGGTGTTAGTGGACAAAGATCGCGTCAAATCGGGGGGGTGGGCCATTCGCGAACATGGCATTGATACCATCTTGTTAGATGATGGCTTGCAGTATCTCCGTCTTCGCCATCGACTCGACATAGTCCTCATCGACCGCACAGCGCCCTTCGGCACGGGCCGTCTGCTGCCGCGAGGCACGCTACGAGAACCTGCCAGTAGCCTGCGGCGCGCTCACTACATCTTCCTGACAAAGTGCCGTCCGGGGGAAGACAACAGTGCGCTGGAAGACGAGATCAGGCACTACAATCAGACAGCCCAAATCATCGCCTGCACGCACGCGCCCCAGTACTTGGAGAATGTGGACACTGGGAAACGCCTTCCTCTAAGCGCTCTCAAAGACACCTACATTGGCACCATGAGTGGCATTGCCACCCCCGAGACCTTTGAACGTTCCCTCTCGCGCCTTGGAGCCCATGTGGAGGCGCGGCGGCGCTACACCGACCATCATCGCTACACGGAGCAGGAGTATTTAACCTTCATCGACTACTGTGTGGATCGTGACCTCGCAATGATCGTTACGACTGAGAAAGACGCCGTGCGCTTACCCAAGGTCCATTCTCCTGACGTTCCCACGTATTATTTGCGAGTTGAGATTGAAATCCTCTCAGGACATGAGACCTGGGAGGAATGCATTCAGCGCATCTGTCGGCCCGAAGCCCTCGAAGCGTCGAATCGAATCTTTGTCTAACGAAACACCCCCTAACGTGACAGCCATGGAGAAGAAGGATATCAAGATCGTCAAGCCGCCAAACTTGTTTCGAAAGACGCAGCAGATGATCTGCAAGATCGAGGATGAGATCGACGGCGCTTTTCTCACCTACTGGTCCACGGGAAGCGGGAGCATCTGTCATAGTGACGTTCCCCCGCTCGCAGAAGCGCTCAATCGGTTGGGCAAACAGGAGAAGATCTATCTCTTTATCAAATCAACCGGCGGCAATGGGCAAGCGGCCCTGCGCTTGGTCAATCTTCTTCGGCAGCATGGTCGGCAAATCGTGGCGCTCATTCCTCTCGAATGCGCATCTGCCGCGACCATGATTTCGTTAGGCGCAGACGAGATCCACATGGGGCCTCTCGCCTATCTCACCGCCGTGGACACCTCGTTGACACACGATCTCTCTCCGGTTGACCGCAACAACTATCTAATCAGTGTCAGTCAGGACGAACTCAATCGCGTCACCAATCTCTGGCATGAAGCGGACAAGCAGCTCGACCATCCCAAGGATCAATCCAATCCCTATAGCAAACTCTACGAACACATTCACCCGCTTGTCTTTGGGGCTATTGACAGAGCAAGCTCGCTCTCTTTGAAGCTCTGCGAGGAAATCCTTTCCTACCACATTGACGACGTCGACGAACGCGAACGCATCAGCAAGATCCTCAATTCTGACTATCCCTCACACTCCTATCCCATCACCCTGCGCGAAGCCAAGCGCATCGGACTACGCGTGCAGGAAATGGATGAGTCTCTCAATGAAGAGCTCTCGATCCTCAACGGCTTCTACGCCGAGATGGGACAACGCGCTCTCACAGACTACGACGAACTCAACTATCACGATCACGAAATTCAAACGGTGATCGAAGGGCGCGACATTCAATTCACCTATCAGAACAACAAAGACTGGCATTACCGCCAAGAAGAACGTCGCTGGGTACCGCTCAATGATCAAAGTGCGTGGAACCGCTACGAGTTGGTGGGTTCCAAGACGAAGAACTCCACGTTCCACGTGCGTTAGGGTGTGTTGTTCAGATACGGCTCGCCGCGTCTTGGCGGGCCCATTCATCCGCTTCCAGGATGACCTCAAGAGAAGGGGAAGGCTCATTCTTGTGAGCCGACATCGTCGCTTCCACTGTCCGCCAGATGCCCGTGAACGAGAGGCGTTCCTGGCGAAAGGCTTCCACCGCCACTTCATTGGCCGCGTTCAAGACCGCAGGTAAGGTTCCCCCTTGGTTTCCCGCGGCGCGCGCCAAGTCCAAGGCCGGAAAAGCATCTGTGCGAGGAGCTTCGAAATCGAGTTGTCTCAGTTTGGCAAAGTCCAAGGGCTCTAGCGAATTTGCCACACGCTCTGGCCAGGTGACCGCGTATTGAATGGGGAAGCACATGTCCGAATGACTCAACTGCGCCAGGACAGAGCCATCGACGAATTCCACCATGGAATGCACGATGCTCTGCGGGTGCACCACGACTTCCACCTGCGGCATGGGTATGTGAAAGAGCCAGCGCGCCTCGATCATCTCCAGCCCCTTGTTAAACAAAGTCGCGGAGTCGATGGTGATCTTTGCCCCCATATCCCAAGTGGGATGCTTGAGTGCCTGCGCCAGCGTCACCCCTCCCAGATCCTCCTCAGGCCAGGTGCGGAATGGCCCACCCGATGCGGTCAAGATGAGCCGACGCACCTCGGCTCGGTCGCGGTTCGCTTCGAGACATTGATAGATCGCATTGTGTTCGCTATCGACCGGCAAGACGTTCACCCCATGTTTCTCCGCCGCCTGCATGACCGCCTCGCCAGCCATGACCAAGATCTCTTTGCTCGCGACCGCGATGTCCTTACCCGCCTCGATTGCGGCCAAGGCTGGGCGCAAGCCCGCCGTACCAATGATCGCGATCAAGACCATGTCTGCCTCTGGCAAACAGGCCAGTTCCACGAGCCCGTCTTCGCCTGATCGCACCGTTACTGAGGAGTCGACCGTACTCGCAACCTTTGTCGCTGCCGAGTCATCCCACAAAGCCACCTCGCGCACACCGGTCTGTTCCACTTGAGCGAGGACCGCATCAGCGCTCCGATTGGCAGCCAGTCCCACGATCTGCATACGATCGGGAATGTCCGCTGCCACTTTAAGCGCGCTCGTCCCAATGGATCCCGTTGACCCTAACAAGACAACTTTCTTCACGAGGCCGACAGGATCAAATGATTCATATACAGATAAAGAAGAGGTGCTGTGAAGCAGAGGCTATCGATCAAGTCTAAAGCCCCTCCGATGCCTGGCAGCATGTGTCCTGAATCCTTCACTTGGAGACATCTCTTAAGGACAGACTCTGCCAAATCACCGACGATCGCAGCCAACCCAATGATCGCGGGCAACACCAATACGTGAGACCAATCGAAAAGTGCTAGTTTTGACTGAAAGGGCAGAAAGATCACGAGGCTGGCCACATAGGCTCCCAGAAACGCCCCTACGAAACCCTCCCAAGTCTTCCCTGGACTGATGTGGGGAATCATCTTGTGCCGTCCACAAAGTGATCCGACGGCATAGGCACCCATGTCGGTGAATTTGGTCACGGCGAGAAGATAGAGCACGTAATAGACTCCATGGGCATCGGGAAGGTAGAGGATCCGGGCCACGAAATTGAAGAGGACGACCGTGTAGACAAAGCTGAAGAAGCTCCCTGTCAGCCGCTTCAGCGTCCGTTCCCCCTCCAGCTCTCGGGTCAATGTCAGGGTAAAGAGCCCGAAGATCAGCGTGACCACATAGAAGATATCCAAAGGTGCAAACTGTGCTCGCCCAGGCGCTGGCAATCGCTGACAGTGTGCAAACGTGTGCCCGAGGTAGCCAAGTGCCACCAGAACCGTCCAGACGAAGTAGCGACGATCCTTTGAAACGCCGAACATCTTCAAGCATTCGAGCAATGAAAGGATGCCTAATCCACCAATCAGAACAAAGAAGAGCCACGGCAGATTGAGAACGATTCCCAAGGTGACCAACACCCAAAGAATCACGGTACTTGTTAGCCGTGCGGCAAACACACGACTCTTGGAAGGGGGTGCTGAGGAGGAGTCAGGCATGGAGTGGTTCTCTCCGTTATCGCTGGGTATCTCTACCCTGACAACCCTTTCTTCAGGCCGTCGATTCAATGGAATGGAAGTTTTCTGTCGGAAATGAGAGCCTTGGGAACGGTATCTCTGTGATGGACGACTGTGAACTCTTACACGCCTTCACCAAGCAGGGCGACGAAAGCGCCTTTGAATGCTTGCTTCAACGGCATGGTTTGATGGTCCAGCGAACGGCGCTCCGGCGATTGGGAAACGAGCAAGCCTCCCGAGAGATCTGTCAGACGGTCTTCATTGTGCTCGCTCGCAAGGCTCCCACGATCCGATGCCCTGCATCCCTGGGGCCTTGGCTACACCGCGTGACGATGCTCGAATGTTCGGAGTGGCTGCGCCAGGAACGCCGACGGCAACGGAAATATGCCCATTACCAGGACTATCTGAGACGCGATCGTGAATCCGTCACGGCTCCGACTTCCACGGCATGGGTGGCCGAGCTTGATGAGGCCATTCAGAAGCTCAACGCGCGCGACCGCGAAGCCATCATCCTCCGTTTCTTTGAGGGGCGGTCCTTTCAAGAGATCGGCGTGGTGTTAGACTTATCAGACGATGCCTGTCAGAAACGAACATCCCGAGCAGTCGAACGGCTGGCCAATCGACTGCGACGGCATCGCGTCACGATTCCCGTCCTGGGTGCGGCCCTTCAGCAGATTGCGAGCGAATCCCAGGCGGCAGCGCCCCTTGCTTGGTTGCCATCTCGAGAGATCCTCTCATTGAAGCCATCAGCGATGACCGCGTTCCGGTGGACCGTCCGTCTATCTCCCGTCAGCACCCTGGCGTGGCTAGGCGTCGGTGTGCTCTATGCCCTGTGGGCAATCGGGTGGGTGCCATCCGCTTCCCCAACAGCCACGCCACCCCTCACGCACACACCAACTACAACGGTCGCGTCCACACACGCCACACTCCTCCCCTTGCTGACCAGGACAAGAACTCGGACTCGATACTCGCCCTCGTCGCCAGACATCACACTGGAGACTTTGCTCGACGACTTCATTGACGCCTATCTGCAAGGAGACACCGACTACGCGAAACGCTTGCAGAACATGATCGACACGATGGATCCAGCAGACGTCGTGAACATGCTAGATGATTGGCCGCCTCACGAAGGCGAGGCTATTGAACTCCTGCGAGACCTTCCTCTGAAATCGCTCATCACCCAGAATCCCGCCATGGTCTGTGAGCGTGCTCATGCTCGCCGTCTCACTGACATCGCCTGTTATGCGCTCTATCAATGGGCTCAACATGCTCCTGAAGAGGCTCTCGCATGGCATCGCCAGCAGACGTCTTGGCCCCATCATGCTCCTGGCCTCGCCAAAGAGTCCCTCGGAAGAATGCCATCGCGTACCCTGGCAGTTCTCAACAAGCAGAAGTCCCTCTTGCTTTCGAAGGATTCTCACCGCGCGCTGGACTACGAAGGTGCAATGGCCGCTTCTCTCTACCTCGGTCTGGTAGAGACTTCCCCAGCCATGCTAGACCCTTTGGTCGCACGCCTTCGCGGCAAAGCAGCCTATGGCGCCGCGGTCGCCGTCAATCGCTGCTTTGGCAGGATAGAGACCCCTAACGAAATACTGAACCGCCACATGGCACAACTCATGGATCAATTGGAGGAGGCGCTATGACCCTGACAAACACCCTTTGCGCCATCCTGGCTGGCATCGCCATTTGGGGAAACATTCACGAATGGTCTCAGGCTTGGCCCTCACAGACTCACTTCAAAGAGGAGCCACCTTCTCGAGCCCTCGCCACCCCCACGACTCAGGAAACTGACTCTCCTGCATGGCATGATTTGTTAGAAATCTTGCATCGAAACCTAACCGTTAGAAGAGAAGAGCGCCCTCGTGATGGATGGAGCCTAACGACTTCCAACACACGCTTTCGCTCTGGGAATGACGACCACTCGCGTACCGTGGAAGCCTATGTGGACGTGGGTGATGCTCGTTGGCGTTCGAGAATTTGCCTGACCAAATCCCTTGATGACCGATTGCGCAAACTGTCAGAAGAAGCCTTGAAAGCCATGCTCACCGCAGGGGAAGAACGATTTGCCCCACACGAATACCCCATCCTTGCTAAGATCATCCATCCCCTCCTGTTGCCGTACGATCCAAGATTCGTGGCCAGGAGAGACCACTCGGATCTCCAACACACGGCACTGCGTCGTTGGGCAGAGGAGGCCCCATGGGATGCCATGACCTTTCTCAAGGAAGATCCCAACCGTGCCTCCCTGAGCCGCTATGTCCTTCCAGGACTCGCCAAACGTGACTGGAAGCAAGCGCTTGTTCATCTCAATGATAGGGCAGCGCTCATCGAAGATTGGGAAGTCGTCGCCCATGCCTTGCGTGATCATGCTAGTCGCGTGCGTTTCCTCCGCCAGGCGCTCATCCACTTCTCAGCTACCGACGCACGCGATACTCTCTTCGCCGCGGTTGCTCGGACCGTCGCTCTGCGGGATGGATTCGCCGCCGGACGAGCCCTCTGGGAGGATCTTCAGATCGATGCCGTCACAGGCAACGCCTACGTTGTAGCACTCGTCACCCAAGATCCCCTGCGCGATACAGAGGCGAAACGCCACTGGCTCGCGAAAGTCAGCGCTCCTGATCGCGTCGACGCCCATTTGAGATCCTTCGATCACCTCTACTGATCGGCACGCTTGACCCAAGGTTTTACTGGAAACGAGGCGACAATGCGTTAAGGCACGAGCCCTGTCATCGCCATGGCAGGCCAGAATAGACCGATGAGTGCCGACGAACAGATCCTCAAGATAGGGCTGCCGAAAGGAAGCCTGGAGAAACCAACCTACGATCTCTTTCAAAAGGCGGGCTATGACATCTATGGATCCTCGCGATCCTATCGCCCGTCCATCGATGATCCAGAACTGAGGGTGCGCCTCCTGCGCGCCCAAGAAATTGGCCGTTATGTCCATCAAGGATTCTTAGATTGCGGGATCACTGGCAAGGATTGGGTGGCGGAGAATGAAGCGGAAGTCGACGTGCTGACAGATCTTCCTTACAGCCGCTCGACAGCTAACCCGACGCGTTGGGTGCTCGTCGTTCCTGAAGATTCACCGATCCAAACGGTGAACGATTTGGAAGGGAAATTGATCGCCACGGAAGCGTTGAATCTCACGCGGAACTTTCTCAAGGCGAACGGGGTGGAGGCTCGCTTAGAGTTCAGTTGGGGGGCGACAGAGGTGAAGGTGCCCGACCTCGTTGACGCCATTGTCGATATCACGGAGACGGGGTCGTCCCTCCGGGCGAACAAACTCCGGATCGTCGCCACGCTCATGGAATCCTTCCCACAATTCGTCGCCAACCGCCACGCGGCGGCGGATCCTTGGAAGCGAGCGAAGATGGAGCGCCTGGTCCTCCTCTTGAAGGGTGCCCTGGAGGCCCGTGGCAAGGTTGGACTCAAGATGAATGTGCCTCAAAAGGCCTTGCAAAGCGTTCTCGACGCCCTACCCTCCCTCCGCTTGCCCACGGTGAATGACCTTAGCCAAGATGGCTGGCTCGCTGTCGAGACAGTCCTTGAGGAGAAGGTGGTGCGAGAGCTCATCCCGGAGCTGAAAGCACAAGGTGCCGAAGGCATCATCGAATACCCTCTTAATAAGATCGTTCACTAACTACCCAAGTCAATCCCAATCACGCATACCACATCATGGGTTCTCTCAAGAAACGCCGTAAGACCAAGATCAATAAGCACAAGCGTCGCAAGCGCATGAAGGCGAATCGCCACAAGAAGCGTTTGCGTTACAAGTCCTAACGGACGGTTTACGAAAACGAATTTCCCAGTAGCCCGGTTCTCGCGAGAGGCCGGGCTATTTCTGCGTACGAGCGAAACGTGTTCCGCGAGTTTCCCGTTTCGAACATCGCTGACCGGATCAATTTCGATGCCATCCGCATGATATTTCTGGCTCGTGAGTTGACAGAGGATGAGGTCTCCATCAGGTGGCCCTCAATACCCCGGAGGTCGGTCAGAGAGCCGACGGATCCGAGTGAGTTCCTTCAGCTTGGAGCGCTTCTTCCGCTTCTCTTCGGATGGATCCACGCCACCCGAAACCCGCACGCTACCATCCTGACCCTGAACGAGTTCTGGACGGCTTCCCTTCCCCTCGTCGTACATGGTGCGCTTGAGAAACTTCCCATCCGACCCAATGCGGTCATGCACATATTGACGAGGCGCTGCCTGGTAAAGCACGTGAAACTGGCGGGATTGATCCACCACCGCCTGAGGCGGCCGATAGAGCACCATTTCTCCCAACTTGTAGGTCTTCTTCACGTAGCCATTCTTCGCATTGGTGAGGCGGAAGTAGAGGTAGGTGCGGTCGTAGCCACGATAGGATAGCAAGGCGTATTCATTCTTGGCCCCGTTGGAAAGCCCCACTGTCTGTTGCCAAATCGCCTTCGCCTCATCGATGGTGATCATCTTTGGAGGCGAACTCCGAAACCGACGGGTTGCCGGATTGTAGACGTTTGCGGTAACCTGGTAATTGCCAAAACGATCCAGTGGGTATGCGAGGTTCAAATTCACCTTGAGACTAACCGAGCGACTCGCTCCCACACTTACGGCACCAGCAATGGGCGCCCCCGGTCGCGTGGTCACTAAATCTCCTTTGTGGTTGGTAATCTTGAAGTTTAGCCAACTCGTTCCCGCGCTCGGACCGCGCAATGAAATGGCATTGGGCGACCGATTGATCACCGTCACTTTCACATTCACGGGCGAATGCGCCACGTATGTGCGCGCTTCAGGTTCCATCCGCACCTCGATCTGGCCTAGGGCAGAGAAGGCAGCGAGGAGAGAGGCGAAAGCAGCAAGGAAGGAGAGTCGATTGCGCATGACTGAATGGCTAAAAATGGAACGTTTACGAGGGGCCGCGCCCCTTGGCAAGCCCAAACTCGATCGGGCAAATGGAGAGGTTGTCACTTTACAGAGAGACGCCTCCTAGGCTAATGTCGAGACGTTATGTGGTCACGCACTCTCTTCGCTCTCATTGTCGGGATTTCCCAAGCTTCCGCTGTCGTCTATCTGAACGAGTTGCGAATTGATCAGCCAGGTGGTGACAACGACGAGTATCTCGAACTCTTTTCAGATGCTCCTGGAGCCGATAGCCTTGCAGGCACTTCTCTGATCGTTATTGGAGATGGCGCGGGTGGAAGCGGCGTCATTGAGAATGTCACCGACTTCTCCGCGGTGAGCGATCCGTTTGCGAGCGATCCCTATTTCCTCGTTGCCGAAGGAACATTCAGTGTGGGTGTGGCTGATTTCACCACGGACCTCAACTTCGAGAATAGCGACAACGTGACCTTCCTCCTGGTGCAGAATTTTTCCGGCATGTCAGGTGATGACTTGGATGCTGATGATGATGGCGTTCTCGAGACCACTCCGTGGGCAAGCGTGATCGATTCCATCTCCTTGCACGAGAATGTGGACGGTCTTCCGGCGGAAGACGGCCAGGAATTCAGTTATGGCGCTGCTTTCGGACCTGTCCTCGGCCCTGACGGCACCTTCGTTCCCGGGCACGCTTACCGTCTCGGGGACGGCACTGGCAACTGGGCCATCGGTGACTTCAGTCTCGGCACTGATGACACCCCGGGAACGGCCAACCCAATCCCGGAGCCCAGCAGCACGCTCCTTCTCCTGACAGGTCTGTTAGGATTCGCCGCTCGCCGTCGGCGCGCCTGAATCAGGCACGATCCTATCATAGAGCTCACGCAATTTAAGCTGAGCCCCCTGTAGCGATCTCAATTGCACCACGGCGTCCTCACCGCTGTGCTCATGGAGGATCCATTCTCCCGCACGTTTCTCGTAGTGCTCCACGAGCCATTGATCCTGAGCGATCAATACGTAGTCGACGAGGGAAGGAATCTGGCGATATGCCCGAAACTTTGCCCCACGGTCATAGGCCTCTGTGCTTGCAGATAATACTTCCACCAGCAAGGTCGGATTGAGCAGGGCATCTTTCACGTCATCGAAATACTCGGGTTCCCCGCATAAGGCTGAAATGTCAGGGTACTTGTGATTCCCATCCGGCAAACGTACCCGCATATCGCTCGTGAACACTAGGCAAGGCTTGCCATCGAGTTGTCGCCTCAATGCATACTGCACGTTGCTCGCAAGCAAACTATGCGCTGCCGTGCCGCCTGACATGGCAAATACCTCGCCATTCTCGAACTCACTCTTGAACTCCGCAGCACGCTCAAGCGCGAGATACTCAGATTCTGTGAGCCTTTCTTGTGATTGAACTGCTACCGTCGCCATCTTGGACATTACCACGAGATTCTCCTCCAGCAACGCCTAGCACGACCTAACGCTACGCTTGCTTTCGAACGGTGGCGTGGACTAGCCTATGGAAATGAAGAAGGCTTTCCTTCGCTTGCTGCTCGCCTGTCCCCTTGCCGCCTTCGGTGAAGACTATCACTTCGCTCACCAGACCATTTCTGTTCCAGATGGTTTTCAGGTGGAATTGGTTGCGGCTGCCCCCTTGGTAGAGCGCCCGATCATGGCGGATTTCGACCGCCAAGGCCGACTCTATGTCGCTGATTCGTCAGGCTCCAATGCTCCCGTGGAGGAGCAACTGCGAGCAGCACCCCATCGCCTCTTGCGCCTCGAAGATGCAGATGGTGATGGCGTATTCGATCGCCGTGTGGTCTTTGCAGAAGACTTGATGTTACCAGAAGGCGTTCTTTGCCACGACGGTTCTGTATACGTGTCAGCGCCTCCCGTGATTTGGAAATTGACCGATACCGATGGTGATGGTGTCAGTGATGAACGCCGCGTTTGGCACGATGGCAAGACGCTCACAGGTTGCGCCAACGATCTCCACGGTCCCTACCTCGGCCCCGACGGATGGCTCTATTGGTGCAAGGGTGCCTTTGCAGAACAGCGATATCGCCAAGCGGACGGTCGTGTCTTTGTCAGTAGAGCGGCCCATGTGTTCCGCAAGCACCCAGAGGGTGAGCATGTCGAACCTATGATGACCGGCGGCATGGATAATCCCGTAGAGATCGCGTTCTCGCCCGAAGGCGAACGCTTCTTCACGACCACCTTTCTCCGGCATCCCGGTGGCGGCTTCCGAGATGGTATCATTCACGCGATCTATGGAGGCGTGTATGGGAAAGATCATGATGTGTTAGACGGTCATCCACGCACGGGACCGCTCATGCCCGTGATGACGCACCATGGCCCCGCAGCGTCCTGTGCCTTGATGCGTTACGAATCCCGCGTCTTTGGTGACGCCTATCATGGCAATCTCTTTGCCTCCCTCTTCAACATGCGGAAGATCACCCGCCACGTGCTTCACAAGGACGGAAGCACGTATCGAACGGTGGATCACGATTTCCTGGTCAGTGATTCGATTGATTTCCATCCTACCGATGTGTTAGAAGATGCCGATGGAAGCTTGTTAGTCATCGATACAGGCGGCTGGTATAAGCTTTGTTGTCCCACCTCTCAACTCGCCAAGCCTGCCGAACTCGGCGCCATCTATCGCGTCACTCGAGAATCCGCGGATCCCGTCGATGATCCATGGGGCAAGTCGCTCGACTGGAAGGCGATGCCCGATAAAGCCCTTCATGATCTCCTCACCGATTCACGTCCCAAAGTGGCCCAACGCGCGCTTTCCACCCTTTCCGGACGTGGGGCCAGTACCCTTCCAGACCTGGATGCGCACCCTCCTGATACCGTTCAGGCTCTGCTTTGGGCAGCCTCGCGCATGCCAGATCTCGACGCACGCAGGTGGATTCGCAAGGGATTGCATCATCCCGCGGAAGCTGTCCGCCACACCGCCTTGCACGGCGTGAGCATCCACCGTGACCGCGAAGCGACACCCCGTGTCGCCGCCATGTTAGGAGACCCCAGCACCAGCGTGCGACGTGCCGCCGCCGAAACGCTTGGCCGGATCGGCACCGCTCAGCAGATTCCCCATATCTTGACGGCTCTTCGTCAATCGCCTGATCGCGTGCTTGAGCATTCCCTTCGCTATGCGCTCATCGAGATTGGCGACCGCGATGCCCTTATCAAGGCCCTCACAAACAATCATCTCATCGATCAGCGCATGGCTCTAGCCACCTTGCAGCAGTTAGGGGCAGAGACGCTGCAATCATCTCACCTCGCACCATTCCTTCATCATCCTGACATCGACACGCAAGCTTTCGCCTGGGAGATCATGGCAACCAAGCCTGAATGGTTAGGCGACGCCCCCAACCGCCTCCGATCATTGGCCCATCTCGATCCACGCCTAGCCCAAGCCCTCTCACAACTGGCCTCCACCGCAGCCGTATCCACGCGCCTGCTCTCTGCCCTCAAGACCCCTCAAGAACACGTCGCCGCGCTCGACATCATGGCGGACGCCGCCCTTGATCACTTACCGGAACCGTGGCATGCCCCACTCATCCACGTCTTGTTAGGCAGTGACCAGGCCTCACGGCAATTGGTCCTTCGCATTCTTAGCCACACAGAGAAACTGGATTCCCCGTTCATTGGTGCCCTCACCGAACTTCTAACTTCGGGGAAGATCGACGTGAACGATCGTTTAGAAATCATCACGCTTCTTGCCAGGGATGACACATTCGACCTCGCATCCGAATTCGCCTTCCTCGCAAAGCACGCGACGACGACCAACACCCTTCACCGAAGAACTCGTGCTGTCTCCTTGCTCGCACGCGCCAAGCTCGATGAATCGTCTCTCATCGCCTTGGCTCAACAAGCACCCCACATGAGTGCCTATGCATGGCTCTCTCTGATCCCGCTCTATCACCGCCACGAATCACTGGAGGCCAAGACACACTTGGCCGCTGCACTGGCACAACATCCTGGGATCGCCGTCATTCCTCCCGCCGTATTGGAGCCTCTGATTGAGTCCTTGCCCAAAGCGTCCACCGAAGCGCAAGCGCTGATCGAGCGCAGCGGCATTCAGAATCGGTCTAAGCAGACCGAAACACTCTCTAACATGCTCATGACGCTTCCTCCTGGAGAGGTCACGCGAGGGCAAGCCGTCTTCAATAGCACTGAAACGGCCTGCATCACCTGTCACGAGATGGGCTATGTGGGTGGAACGTTAGGGCCAGACCTAACCCGCATCGGTCAAGTGCGGTCGCGGCGTGATCTCCTAGAAGCCATCGTTTTCCCCAGCGCTAGTTTCGTTCGCAGTTACGAACCCGTCCTTGTCACCACGCACGCGGGCGAGTCCTTTCTCGGAATCGTGAAAGCGCAAGGGCCAGACGCACTCCAACTGCTCACCGGCCCTGCCTCAGAGATCACGCTTGACCGCAAGGAGGTGGATGCACTGGAGCCCAGCCCCATCTCTTTGATGCCCCCGGGACTACACACCACCCTCACAGATCAGCAACTCGCCGATCTGTTAGTTTTTCTAGAGAACGCCCGCCGATGACTAGGGCACCCTTAGCCGATACCCCACGCCACGCACCGTCTCCACATATTGCGGTGCGCCCGTCTTGGATTCCAACTTCTGGCGGAGGGAGGCGATGAAATTGTCCACGGTTCGTGGAGTGGGATAGGCATTGTATTCCCAAACGGCATCAAGAAAGTGCTCTCGGGAAACCGGTTTGCCTTCGTGTTCTGCTAGAATCCGAAGCATCTGCCACTCCTTGGCGTTCAGCTTAATCGCCTCTCCCTTTCTCTCTGCCTGACATTTGTCGAAATCAAGCCAAACTTCACCCAAGGTGAGCGTCGTCACGGAGCGTCTCTCCTGATCAACACGACGAAGCAGGGCACGCACGCGCGCCACCAGTTCTCTCATGCTGAAGGGCTTGACCAAGTAATCGTCCGCACCGGCTTCCAACCCGGTCACGCGGTCATCGATCATTCCCTTTGCCGTGAGCATGAGAATGGGCACGCGCATCTCACGTTCGCGAAGGGCTCGGCAGACAGCGAAGCCGTCGAGTCCTGGCATCATCACATCGAGCAGGATCAAGTCGAATGCCTCTTCACAGGCACGTTCCAAGCCGCGCACCCCATCCTCGGCGCTCACCACACGGTAGCCATACCCATCCAGGGTCTCAACCAGCGCCGTGCGCATGGCCAATTCATCTTCAACAATCAAGAGTCTAGCCATGAGATCATCGAGAAGGAAAGTGAAGTGTGAAGGTGCTGCCCTCGCCCAGAGCGCTCTTAAGTGTGACCGTCCCTCCATGCCCCCGCATGACATGTGACACCAGGCTCAGGCCGATCCCGGCGCCTTGTGTCTCGCGACGTAATTCATCTTCCAGCCTGACAAAGCGCTCAAAGATGCGCGTTTGATCTTCGGCGGCAATTCCAGGCCCTTGATCGGCCACAGACACGCTCCATTCGCCAGGCATCTCTCCCGCCTCTACGCTCACCGAGACGTTCGAGCCCTTCGGCGAGAACTTGATCGCATTATCGATAAGATTGATCACTGCTTGCTGCACGGCCTGAGCATCGATCTCTGGAGAGAAATCGAGCAGTGTGAGGGTTGTCTTGAGATCGACCTCTCTGGCATCCGCTTGCGGGCGCAAGAGATCGGCAGCTTCGTGCACCAAGGCTTCCACATCGGTCTCTGCAAGGACATAGGTCTTTCTTCCCTGCTCGATCCGGGCGAAGTCGAGCACATTCTCGACCATCGATGAAAGGCGAGCGCCTTCGTTGGCCATGAGTCGGTGAAAGGCCTTCGTCTTGGTGGGTGTCGCCACCTTCCCCGATGCCAGCGCTTCCGCCATGAGCCGCATCGAGGCGACGGGAGCACGCAGTTCATGAGACACGCTGGCAACAAACTGGCTCTTCATAGCATTCAACCGATGCTCGCGACGCAAGGCCCGCTGCGTCAAGATCAGGCCTCCCAACGAAGATCCCAGCGCGAAGACGATGACGCCCAAGGTCCAGGCGCGTCGACGCCGATAAGGGGCAAAGAATGCCTCCGAATCATCGAGAAACACCTCCGTTTCCAAGGCGCCGTCATGTCTAGCCAGCGTCCATTTCTCCGGTGCCCAATTTCCGTTCCCTAACAAGACGGCCTCTCCTTCCCGCATCCGATAGCCCATCCATGGAGCAGGATCGAGAAACACCCGTTGCTGGCAACGCAGCTTCATTTCTTCGACCTCCAGGACGCGATGCCCCGATTCGCTCCCGGCCGCCCATCCTAACAACGCGTCCCCTCGCCGCAGTGGCGCTGTCTCGCCATCTTCAGGAAGCGGCAGCGCGCTCTCCATCAACAGTCGCCGTTTCCCCTCGGCACGCTTCCAAGCGTCGCGCCATCCAGGAATGCCCGCGCGGTCTAGCAGGTGTGCCGAGATCACACTCGGGGCCTGATGGATCGCAATTCTTCCTAGCATTTCACGATTCTCTGGACTTGCATCCAACCGATACCGTTCCCAAGCCGCAAGCGCAGCAATGGGAACGCCAGCGCGAGTACGGCGTGCTGCATTCTTCTGACAAAGATCTCCCAGAGCGGCAAGATCACGCGCATCGATCGCTGCCTGCAAGCGCTCTTGATCACGATGATAGGCACCAGGCATCGGAGCAGCATCGTAAAGGCGTGTGATGGGCTCATCTTCCCAAGCCTCCGCCCATTCCCGATCCATCACCCTTCCCATAGAAGCCGCCACCCGTTCCGCTTGTTCATGCGCATCTGCCAACAGCGCTCGCCGTTCCACACGCAAGCCTTGCACGGCCAACACCGCCAGGATCACCATGGGCAATCCGGCGAAGGCACGCAAAGCCAACCATGAAGGCGAACGCGGCATGCTCACTCGATCGAAAGCGTTGGCACGAACACACGTGACCCCACTCGAATCTCATCTCCATCCCGCAACCAAGTGAGATCGACAGACGGCACTGGACCTCCATTTCGTTCGACGTGAATCGCGTGGGCCTTGAGATCGACTCCTAACGAACGCAGAAAGACATCGGCACGTGGCATCCGCAACTGCCCTGGCTCGAGTGGACGCGAAGGCTTCGATTTCCAGCCAAACTCGGCGAAATCGAAATCTGTTGGGACAAATTCTAATGACATCTTTTGCGAGAGGCCTGCGAGATCTCGATAGGTCACCTCAACCATCAAGGCTGTTTGAATCAAATGCCGAAGACCTGGTTCCCATCCTGTCCAGGATTGCAAGTCTCGCGTCTTATCTACCGGAAGATCTACCACATCGCCCACCTGCAGCGGAAGGTCGAACCCCCGTGCTTTCTTGATGGAGGCCTCCTTTGAGAAGGCCTCCATCGCAGACACTAGATCGACTGGAATAACCTCTTCCTCTCCTTCCTCATTCAAGCGAAGAATCCTCACATTCGCCCAATCTACATTCGGGAGGCATTGCCGACGATGACGCCGATATTGAGCAGGCTGCACGTTGTCATTTCGATACTCTTGCAAGGTCAAGACGGGCGCATACAGCCAGGCGAGAAACTCGAAGAGCGTGATCTCGTAATGCCCACCGTCATAGGCACGCCCATAGAGCAAGTTGCCGGAACGCGCTTGGATGGCTTGGATTCGCTGAGCCTTCGCCTCACTCGTGGTTTCGTCAATATGCAAGACATCATGAGGCATGAATGGAATGCTCAACGCTCCTTGACCGACCAATCCGACAAAAGTGCTAGCATCACGTCGTTCGAGCCGGATTCTCGCTCCCTTCGACACACCAAGGTAGTCAAGAAATGGCCCCAGCTCCATCCTTGGAAGGCGTTTACCCATAGGATCACTCGAAAAGCGATCGCCTACCAATTCGCGCTCATAGGTTTCTCCACGAGCGTGAATCGTGATGGGGATCACCCGCTTTTTCTGGGCGAGCCCTGCCATGTTTGGGGCATTAAAGCGATACGTATTAGGGTCTTTCTCCCAGTTGTCACTGGTGAACTCAAGCACATCCCCGTATTTGAGGCCAATATCCCAATTCGAATCGATAGTTAGCGGCACCACCTGTGGATCATTTCCTTTCCGCAAAAGAGTTAGTTGCCTCCAATTTACACGACCACCTTTTGCAACGGTAGGAGTTTCTCTCCATTTGGCAAGCATGTCAGCTAGTGAAGAGGAGGATTCACCATCATTGGCCTTCGCAAGCACGGCATGGTGCAATGCCTGAGGAACAGCTACCGTGATCGACGATTCCTCATGCCACTTGGGGTAGAGCGCATGGCGATAGATCCGCACGCGCAACTCTCCCTTGAGAGAATCCACTCCCTTCGCCGGATCCGCGCCATGATCCAGGAGCAACTTGGCCTGATCCCAATCCCGCGCATAACTCAAGGCGGTCCTTCCGTCCTCGTTGACGACACTAGCATCTGCCCCAGCATCGAGCAGAAGCTTGGTTTCCTCTGCCGTATCTGCTTGATGCAGCGCAATCTGCCCCTGATGGCTCACATTGGGATCGGCTCCATGCTTGAGAAGGAGAGGAACAAACTCTCTCGCATGCCTCAACGCAACGAAGAGCGGAGGCGAACCAGAATTCGGAATCGTGTTCACATCCGCACCCGATGCTATCAAGCGCTCGATCCAAGACTGGCGTTTCTTGTATGTCGCCAACCCGAGCAACGACGTCGCGGACGGTTCTGGCCACTGCGCATTCACATCGGCTCCACGGGCAATGAGTAATTCCCCCACATGCTCGTGATTGGCTTCAATGGCTTTCCCCAAGGGGCAATACTTCTCGATATCGGCACCTTTGTCTAACAACAACGCACACATCGCTTTCCGACCATGTTCAGCCGCCACGGCCAAGGGCGATCCTCTATTGGGTGCCAGGTTCACATCCACGCCTTGCTCTAGCAGAAAGGTAACCACGCGCAAGTGTCCTTCCCTTGCGGCGAGATGGAGAGGCGTCCAGCCTTCGGCATCGACCGCAGTGAGGCGATCAGGGCTTTGTTCTAGCAATTTCTTCAATCGTGCGATCTCTTGCGCTTCAGGATCCAGGACTGGAACCGCTGGTGTATCAATGGCTCGCGCCCCGAGCGCGAGCAGATTCTCCCGGCTGAGCCGTGCGAGAGGGTCATGCTCCGGAAATTCCCGAAGCAAGCGCCGGTAGAGTGCGATGGCTTCATCGGGCTGCGAGCGTTTCCGGTGAACTTCCGCCAAACGAAAGAGCGCGGTGGCTGCGAAACGCCGCTGCTTTTCGTATTGTTCTAGTAACGCTTCATAGCTGGCCGCAGCCTGGTCGAGATCGCGCGCGGCTTCTTCTTGGAACAAGGCCTCTCGCAGGAGGGCCTCGAGATTCTCGGATGCCGGTTCTTGCGCCGAAGCAAACGCCAGCGTGATCCACCAACTGAACAGAATGAGTCTCTTCATGATCCCAAGGTAGCACCCTTCCTTCACGAAAACTGTCATGGTTTCGTCATGAATTCAGACCATCTACCTTCGCGCCCACTCCTGCACCATCTACCGCCCTCAATCATATCTTTCGTGTCCATTCGTGGTTCTCTATCACTCCAACCGTTCCTGCAGATCACGCAACGACCGCAACTCTCCCCAATCCCCGCCACGCATCTTCCGTCCTCCATCCGCCCGCTTCGGTCCAAAGTATTCCCGCTTCGCCTCAAAGAACGCATCCACAAACCCCTTCGACCCAATCACCACCCCATCCGTGAAATAACGCACCCGACACCGCAACAGCGCCGCCAACGACAACGCCCCACCTGCCTCACGCACCGCCGCCACCGCTTCCGCAGACGCCCCCTTCCGCACCACCTCTCCAGAAGCCGTCACCTGCGCCTCCCCCATCCCAAACAACACCCGCCGATACTCCCGACCCACCACACGCCAATTCGGAATCGCCCGCCCCTCGCGCAACGCCTCCTCCTGCATCAGAAAGCCCAATCCACGACGCGCCGCCTGTTTCCCCGCCACCGCCTCCGCATACCCACACCACCGATAATCCTTCGGATCCTCCACGATCCCTGCCCGCACCGCATTCAGATCCACATACCCCGCCACCGTCATCAACGCGTCCCAACCGCCCTCAATCACGACACTCTTAAACCGCTGTTCCCAAAGCCGCCCCACCCGCTCATGACGCTTGTTGAACCACACCGTAAAGCGCTGCAACAGGGTCTTCATGAACTCCGAAAGATCATGCATCCGGTTCACGAAATCCTGCCGATACGCCTTCTCCTGCACCACCGCCGTCGCGCCCCCATTCAGCCTATAAAACGACGCGATCCGCGCCCGAATCGCATCCATCTCCTCCCGAGAATACAGCGCACTCAACCGCGCCCAGAACTCCTCCTCCGGCAGCTCATCCACCCCAATCGTCTCCGGCACCTGCAGCACCAAATGCAGGTGGTTGTCCAGCATTGTCCACGTCACCACAGTCACGTTCGCAAAGCGCTCCACCTTCCGCAGCAGCTTCGCAAACCGCTCCTTCGCTTCCTCATCCAACAGGAAATGCCGCCCATTGACACGTACAACAACGTGAAAAACCTGTGACCCCTCGACTAACATCATGCGACGCGGCTTCGTCCCTTTCTGTTATTGCTTTCCTCATTATTTCTCCTGTCCCTTTCTGTTATTGCTTTCTCGTCCCTTTCTTTGCCTTTAGCCTATAATCCGCCTTTGCGAGACTTGGATATATCCAAAAGTTTCTCATATGTTGATTTAGCTTCCACGTCCGCACGCGCAATCAAATCGATGAATTGACCGACCTGGATCGCTCTATTGCCTAGAATCCTCTGAAACCGCACCCTCTCGGACGTTCCATCATTACTAATTTTTAGTGGGTCCATTTCAAATTTGATACATAAGAGATAATCGACCTGACACAATACGTACGCACGATAATGATCGCCAATTCCGTTGAAACTATGCACAAGGTTCTGCATGCCTCTCTGGTCATATCGATCACCTTTGAAAGCTCTCCCCAAGGCACTAACAATTCCTTCCTTATAGCTCGCTAATGCAGCAATATAAAACTCAGCAAGATAGCTTCCGCCATCTTGGGCAAGAGAAAGAAATCGAAACGCGGCTTCAACGTATTCATCAACATTAATCTTACTATCTTTCTCCATTATTATCCTGGCAGCCCGAGCGTAATCGCGACCAATATACTCATCAAAAATATATTTGCCGACTGGATATCGGGCCATCCGATGTGAATCTCTATCCTCAATATAAGCCTTTTTACAATGGCCCAAAGCGGAATTGACCAACTCGATGGCTTGAGACGGATCGGCCGCACGTTCAGCTTCAAAAAACAACACCTCTGATCGATTCTCATTATTCAGACTTGAGTCTTGAGCTTTCAACAACGGAGCAACCACCATTGAGAGAATCCATATAGCGATAGACCCGCTAAGAGGAAATCGTGTCTCACTCATAAATCGTGCTTTGCTAATAGAAATGGATTTAATAGGAATTACCCGAAGGGCTGCTTTGGTCTCTATGGACAAATTGATGGACGTGATCATTACGGCTGTGGTCCTGTCCCTATATTTCACCTGCTCTGCAAGACGTCGTGGTTCCCATCGAGCACGATGCTGGATCTCCGCGCCGAGGTTCTGTCATGGGTTCGGCTCGTCTACTTTCGCGCCCACCTCGCCATCGAACATGCGCAGGGTGATGGCCTTGCCGGGTGGCAGCTTGTCCACGCTTTGCAAGACGTCGCGGTTCTCATCGAGCACGATGCTGAATCCGCGGGCCAAGGTTTCCTCCGGCCCCAGCCCGCGCAACTGCCGCTGCAGGGCCTGCAACTGATCGTCCTGCCGGGCTAGCAAAGCTTCCATGGCCTTCCGCAGGCGGGCTTCCATGGTGTCGAGCCGATCCTCACATCGCCTCATGAGATTCTGTGGCGTGAGCACGCGGAGACTGTTCTGCAATTGCGAAAGTCTTTGCGCGCGCTCACGGCATTGCCATTGCATGCCTTGTTGCATCTCTGTGAGGGCATCATCAAGCCGTTGTTCCATTTCCTCAAGGTATCGGTGAGGACGGTGCAAGGCCCCATCGCGCCGCATCCACTCGAGCCGATCTCCCAGATAATCTAGACGACGCTCGACCGATTGCCTCAATTGTTGCCGGCGATGCACGAGGAATTGGCGCAACTCGCGTTGATCTGGAGCGGCTAGTTCGGCCGCTGCGCTGGGCGTGGGCGCACGGAGGTCGGCGACAAAATCAGCGATAGAGAAATCCGTCTCATGGCCTACCGCGGCGATGGTGGGAATCGGGCAGGCTGCGATGGCACGCGCCACGGCCTCTTCATTGAAGGCCCAGAGATCTTCCAGGCTTCCCCCGCCGCGCGCTAACACAATGGTATCGATATCCACACGTTTTCCCAAGGTTTGCAAGCCCTCGACGATTTCCAAATAGGCTCCATCGCCTTGGACGCGTGCGGGATATACGAGCACCTCCACCCAGGGCGCGCGGCGTTTGAGGACAGAGAGGAGATCCCGTAAGACGGCACCGGTTGGCGAGGTGATGAGGCCCACGCGCGCGGGAAATTTCGGGATAGCCTGTTTGCGAGCTTCGGCAAAGAGCCCTTCCTGACGAAGACGCGCCTTCAGCGCCTCGAAGCGTTCATGAAGATTGCCCGCCCCGACCGTGCGGGCCTGTTTCACGATGAGTTGGTATTGGCCGCGCGCTTCGTAAAGGCTCATTTCTCCGAAGAGCCTCAGCTTGGCTCCGTCACGAATGGGCGTGCGATTGAACATCGCATGTCCACGGAAGAAGACGCAGCTCAACTGAGCCTGAGGATCCTTCAAGGTGAAATACTGGTGGCCAGAGGCCTGCTTGCGATGATTGCTCACCTCGCCCTCAACCCACACCTCACCAATCTCCTGCTCTAACATCGACCGTATGGTCCGCGTGAGCTGGGTGACGGAAAGAACATTCATCCACCAGCCCTACCACGAGGCCGCGGAGTCGTCCAACCAAGCGTTTGACGACGCGCATCCCTTCCGACACGATAGCGGCATGGATCTACAAGGAAACGCACTCATCGGATACGGCAGCGTCACGGGCACCGGCAAGGCTTCTCAAGCGACCAACCCCGCCACGGGCGAGGCGCTGGCACCCGAGTATCGGGAGGTGAGTGAAGCTCAGGTAGCGGAAGCAGTGGCCAAAGCTACCGAGGCGTTTGCTCTCTATCGCAAGACTTCTGGGGCCGATCGGGCTGCCTTCCTCCACGCCATCGCGGAGGCCATCGAGGCGCAAGCGGATGTCCTGGCGGGACGCGGCCCTTTGGAAACCGGTCTTCCTGAAGGACGGATTCGCATGGAAACGGGCCGCACCTGTGGGCAACTTCGCCTCTTTGCCAGTCTCGTGGAGGATGGCTCTTGGGTCGATGCCAGGATTGATCACGCCGATCCTGATCGCCAACCGATTCCCAAGCCCGATGTGCGATCCATGCTGCAACCGTTAGGGCCAGTCGTCGTCTTCTGCGCGAGTAATTTCCCTCTGGCCTTCTCCGTGGCGGGGGGCGACACGGCCTCGGCTCTGGCAGCGGGTTGCCCTGTCATTGTCAAAGCGCACCATTCCCATCCTGGCCTCGCCGAGATCGTGGGACGCGCTGTCCAAGGGGCCGCCAAGGCATCGGGAATGCCAGAGGGCGTCTTCTCGCTCCTCTACGGTGGCGGACGCAGCACGGGCATGGCCCTTGTGAAGCACCCTAGCATTCGCGCGGTGGGCTTCACGGGATCTCTCGCTGGCGGACGCGCCCTCATGGACGCGGCAGCGGCCCGTCCAGAGCCGATCCCTGTCTATGCAGAGATGGGGAGCCTGAATCCTGTCTTTGTCCTTCCCGGTGCGATGGCCGAACGCGGCGAGGCCATTGCGGAAGGCCTTTCCGGCTCCGTCACGCTCGGCGTGGGGCAATTCTGCACGTGCCCCGGTCTGGTCGTGACCGATGCCTCGTCCGCGAGCACTTTTGCAAGTGTCCTGGCAGAGAAACAACGGGCCGCCGATCCTGCGGTTATGCTCAATGCGGGCATTCAGCAAGCCTACGTGGAAGGCACAAAGCGCCTCCACAGCCACCCAGACGTTGACACCCTGAGCCCAACGGAAGAAACCTCGGGGTGCCTAGGAGATCCCGCGCTCTTCCAGGTCCCAGCGAGCACTTTCCTCAAGGACGAGACTCTCCACGAAGAAGTCTTTGGCCCATCCACGACCCTGGTCACGCATGGTTCTCGCGAAGAATTACTCGCGGTGGCCCGCGGCCTTGAGGGCCATCTCACCGGAACCGTGCATGGAACGGAGGCCGATCTGGAAACACATCGCGATCTGTTAGACATTCTCGAAACCAAGGTGGGTCGCCTGATCTTCAATGGCTTTCCCACGGGCGTGGAAGTTTGTCACGCCATGGTGCATGGAGGGCCCTACCCTGCTACCTCCGATGGGCGTTCCACCTCGGTGGGGACCCAGGCTATCTTCCGATTCGCCCGCGCCATCGCTTATCAAGGCTTTCCTCAGAACCAACTCCCTCCCGAGTTGCAAGACGCCAATCCGTTAGGCATCCTCCAGATGATCGATGGCAAACGTGGCTAGCAATCATGATCACTAGCATCTTTCTTATTCCTCTCGCCATCACGATCATCGGGATCGCGTTGCATCGCTTCGTCCATCATCGCCGTCCTTATCGCCCATTAGCACGGGTCCACGCCATCGTTGCCGTGTTTGCAGCAATGGCTTTACCTCTCCCGATGGGCGTATGGGTTCCCAATTTGCTAGGATTTGAGAATACCGTCTCCACAAGCACGTCAGCCACTGGTCATTTATTCCGAATCGTTCAGCGTTGGAATCACTCCGACTTCTATTCCACGCAACTGGAGATTACCGATGCGCGAAACCGATCCCACCGCGTCACTCTCAATGGCGACGATCCGAAACTTTGGGGACTTCCCATGGAGATTGACGAACGCGCGCAGACAGTGACTGCCGTTTATACCGATCACCGAGTCGAAGTGGGATATGCGGATGCAGACCCCACTATCCGATACCTCAATTAACTACCTGGTGATTTGATCATTGCGAGGTCATCGGCACAAACCTGACAGGGAAGAGAGTTTCTTGCGCGAATCCGCTAGGGGTCCGCTGCAAGCAAAGCAGTTGCTGATTCTTTCCTTGAGGGCCGACAGGGATCACCATGCGCGCTCCGAGGCGCAGTTGGTCGATCAGTGTGAGAGGGATCTGTGGTGCCGCACACGTGACGAGAATGCCATCGAAAGGTGCCGCTTCCGGCCATCCCAGGTGTCCATCACCGACCCGAAGGGAAATATGATCGTATCCCAGAGAGCTCAAACGCTCCGCAGCTTCCCGAGCCAATTTGGAAACGATCTCCACGCTATAGACCTCAGCTACGATCTCCGCCAAGACGGCTGTCTGGTAGCCGCAGCCCGTACCGATCTCCAAGATCCGGTGTTCTGGTCGTAGCTGGAGACACTCTGTCATCTTTGCCACCATGTACGGTTGCGAAATGGTCTGCCCTTCCCCGATTGGCAACGGCCCATCGGCATAGGCGCGGGTGCGCAAGGCAGGCGGAACAAAGTGCTCGCGACGCACGCGGCCCATGGCACGAAGAACGGTTCCGTCAGTCACATCTCGCCCCGGCCGACTCAATTGATCGGTCACCATGCGCGCACGTTCAGCAGCGAACGCGCCGTTGGTCTCGCCTTTCATCGCGAGGAGGGAACCTACACGAAGTCCCTTCACAAGGCGAGCACAGAATTCTATTCGTCCGTCTCCCAGACGACCTTGAGATTGTCGAATAAGATGTCTTTGCCAGAGTAGGGCGTTCCCCAAAGAGAGGCTTTCCCTTGTGTGGGCACGTCTTCGGCAGGGGTGTGCATGAGATTGGGTTCTTCTGGCTCCTCCTCATCCGCCAACCAAGCCCATGCCTTGATGGTGGGTTTGTCAGAGCCTTTGACAATGGCCAACTTGAGGTGGATCCATGTGCCGCTCTTCCAAGCGAAGGGCACTTGTTCAATCACCTCTTCTTGATAGAGCAATTCGAGCCGTTTCTGGGCAGGAACCACCCGAAGGCGGAAGCCAGAAATGCCGTGCACCCCAATCCCAAAGCGCGGGAAACTCCGGCGCCCCCGTTTCTCTGCCCAGACATCGACGGATGCGGTCATGCTTGCCTTGCTTGAGTTGCCAAAGAGCAACCCACATTCGATCAGCGGATCCGGTGGCAAACGGAGGACCTTCCCTTCCTTGTGAGCGTGCACTTCGAAGTCGCCATCGATCACGAAGAGATCCTCAGGCGGCGTCCCTAACTCCCACGACTCCAGGTCATTGGCCCATTCCTCGGCCGTCAGTGGGAGCATCGTGATCAGGAGAGTCGTGAGGAGAAGGTGGAGCCTATTCATGACGTAAAGATTCTAACAACGCTTGTTTGAAGATGGTGCGCGAGGCCAGCCAGCAGAAGACCATACCGCCTACCACGATCAATCCTAGCATCACTCCGAGCATGATCCAAGGCAACTGTTGACCACTGGCCGTGAGGGCTGGGTAGATGGCGAGGAAAGCCGCCACGGCTCCGAGTGCCACGGCGATGACATGGAGAAACCAGTGCTCACTCACAATCAGCCAAGAAAGGCGCGATCGCTTGAATCCCACTGCCTCCATCACGGCGAGTTCGCCGCGCCGGTCGAGTACATTGCGGAATGTCACCACGGCAAGGCCCATGGTGCCTAGCAAGAGCCCCAAGCCACCCAAGGTACTGAACATCTGCAAATAGGTGTTCTGCACCTGATTGTAAGCATTGAGGCGATCCGCAGCAGGGGTGAGACTCAGGCCACGATCACCTAGCATGCGCGTCATATCGCCTCGTAACGTCTCCTTGCTCTCTTCTGGCGCATCAATGAGGAAATACTGGTAGCCGCCTGCGGAGGGAAATGCGCGAAGAAACTGGGATTCTGAAATGATGACATTGCCTTGCAACAGCGAATTCTCTATCAAGCCCACAATTCGGATGTGGAGAGGCTCGTTGCGTTCATTCTGATAGACGATCTCATCGCCTAGCCGCAGTTTCATGGCGTAGGTGGCCGAATTGTAATCCATCACTCCTGGAACAACGCCGCCATCCTCCAAGGGCATATCGAGCACACCCCATGGCGATCCTTCCTCTTCCCATCCTTGGACGGTCTGGAAAGTGAAGGCCTCGCGTTCTGCTAGCGACGCCGGATTGGTGGCGATCAGTCGGGGCCGCTGCGCCTGATTCAAATTGAGGCAACTAGCCTCTTCCCCTTGCCGCACCCGAAACGAGACCACGGAGAAATCCAACTCCTCGTCATCCAATCCATAGAGCTCACGGGCCTCCGGTTGGTTCAAGTTCTCATGAATCTTAAGCGAAGACTCCCCCACGAACTGAAAGCCACCCGTGCCCGAGGAGCGCTTCGCCTCTGAAGTGGCCGCATCTTGCCGGAAAGCGGTCGTGGCGCACACCATGAACACACCCGCCGCCATGATGACAATGACAGAGAGGCTACGCCCGCGTTTTCGGGCGCTGTTGCGAACGCCGAGGGCCGCCAGATTCTGCTTACCTTTCAGCCACCGATGCGATTGCGACAATAAAAGCGAGGTCCCTAGCAAACCTGCCACAAGTACAAACATCCCTCCACTAAAGAAGGAAACCGTCTGAACCATGGCATTGGGCGCTTGCCCCGCGCCTAACAAACTGACAGCTGCCAAAAGCACGCAGATCCACAAGCACCAGAACGTCTTCCGTTTCGTCAGCGGCTTCGAGCTGTCCCTGGTTGCTTCCGCTGAAGCATTGCCATTGATAAGCTCTACCGGCTTGCGTTTGCTCACACGACGCGTCGCAAGGAACATGGCCAAGAGGGCCATAAAGAAGATTCCATAGACGCCGCCCACACCAGACACCATCTGAGGAGCAAAGCTGATCTTCATCCCCCCGACCGCTCCCTGCCAAAGCGATCCAAGCGCCGCGATCATGCCTTTCGTATACGCAAGGCCTCCAAAGATTCCCAAAGCACTCCCTATCAAAGCCACCAATCCACCCTCAATCGCATAGGCCAGGCGCAGCTTGCCTGGGGTGAATCCCATGGCGCGCATGACACCCAATTGCGACTCCCGCTGATCCAATCCCAAGGCAAAGAGGAGCACCGTGAGGATGATCGCGGCGATGATGATGAAGTAGCTGAGGGCGCTCAGATAGAGCCCAAAGTCTAACGAATGGGTGACTGCTTTCTGCCGCCCCTCTTGCAGATCAACCAGCTGCACTCCGAAATCACCTGGCGTCAATTTCTCATCAAGCGTCTGGGCAAAGGTCTCCCCATCGAAGGAGGCCGGAAAGCGCATGGACGTCAATTGCCCAAAGCGATTGCTCCACATTTCCTGACCGTCCGTGAGGCGAACGAACGCCTTGGGCGTGCCCTTGTACTCATCCCAATAGGTTTCGTCTTTGTCGCGAATCTTTTCCAGATCCACTGGGATGCCCGGTTCCCAATCACGGCAATTCTCTGCCTGGGAAACACCCGGGAAATCTGGCGTCCATCGTGCATGGATCGCCGGATGGCTCATGGGGAGGACCTCGCGTACGGTGAAGGTCGTTTCATGCTCTTCCAACTGCCGACCTGGCAGAAAGACATTGTAGCCCAGTGTCAGAGGATCACCCACGCCGATCCCCAAGTCCTCTGCCAGCCACGCGTGAATCAGCACTTCCTTCTCTTGCATCGCGCTCGGAACGGGATCCTGACCAGCTTCCACTGCGGCGACCATCGAGTAAGGAGCCTCGCCATTGCCGCCTTTCAGCCCATTGATCAGGTAGGTGAAGACCCCAGTCGCCGCGGGCACCGCCTCGCGCACGATCTCTTCGGCTCGCCAATCGATCAGGACACGACGACTCACCAATTCCCAATCACCCTCACGCTGTTGCAAAAGTAAGTCCGCATCATCGGCCGTCCAGGCGTCGTCGAGCGCAGATTGCAGGGCTTCCTTGCTGCCTTCTTCGCCGCCCTGCACCAAGAGAACATTGGCACGCCCCTCCTTGTCCAGCGTCTTGGCCAAATCAGCCAAAGGCACAAAGAGATTCATCGGTGCCGTCTGCTCAGCCTTCAGGCTATAGTTGCCAAAGCGCTCACTACCCACGCGTTTCGCCACATCCAACCGCAGGGGAACCACGGAGTCCGTGTCTCCTGCCAACGGCGCATCACGCGAGATCGCTCCCGGTTGCTCCACGCGCGCGATAATCGTTGCCCCTTCTTCTACTTGAAGGCGTTGAGCCAAAGGCTCGTTGAGCCAACATTCACCGCCCGGAATTGTCGCCACCTCACCTCGCAAGGCCCAGAAGGTCTCCGGAACTCCAATAACATTGACCGCATTCACGCGACTGGATCCCGTCTCGTCGGCCACCGTTCCTTGGACCTGCAAGAGCGGAATCACCGTCACCCCTGCCGTTGTGGCAACTTTCTCGGCAAGACCTTGCGAGAAGAAGCGATCATTGCCTAACAACGCCGCATCAATCCCTCCACTCCGTTCTTCTAACAATTGTCTAAGACTCGCTTTAACCGAATCGCCGACGAAGAGTGCCCCCGTGAGAACGGTCGAGGCGAGAAAGACACCCACCAAGACGGCGAGGTGCGTCCTCCAATAGTGGCGCAGACTGCGTAGAATGAAGGCAACCATGGCTAGGACTGTGTCAGTTTCCCGTCATCGATTCGCACTACCCGCCCGATCACTTGGGCAACGGTCTCGTCGTGAGTCACCACGACCAAGGCCACCTGTTCCGCTTCATTCAAATCTAACAAAAGTTTCGTTAATCCATCAGCATTGGCACGATCAAGAGCGCCTGTGGGTTCATCGGCGAGAAGAACCTTCGGCTGATTGATCAAGGCCCGCACCACCGCGACGCGCTGCCGTTCCCCACCCGAAAGCTGAGACGGCTGTTTCTCTTCCTGCCCTTGGAGTCCCACCTTGCCGAGGAGATCTCGCGCCCGCTCTTCCACCGCTTTCGGATCTGGTTTCTTTGCCAGGGCCAAGGCTGGCAGAGTCACATTCTCCAAGGCGGATAGCTGGGGTAGCAAGTGGTGTAATTGAAAGATGAATCCGATGGCACGGCTTCGCAGCGCCGCCCGTTCAGGTTCACTCAGGGTCTTCACGTCTTGACCATCGAAGCGATAGCTCCCTTCATCAGGCTCGTCGAGTAGGCCGACCATATTCAGGAGGGTACTCTTGCCCGATCCGGACGGACCGACGATCGCTAACCGATCGCCGCGCTCCAATCGAAAGTCCACATGATCGAGGATGACGCGGTCACCATAACTTTTCACGACAGATTGCAGATCCACCAGGGCGCTTTCCATCCTGCTGATGTTGCACCGATTACGGACGAGAGCAAGACCACCCATCGGCAAGACTGCCTTCTTCATTTCTTCCCAAACTTTTACATAGAGAAGAGCACGTGACGATTTCGATCATTGTCTCCCTGCAAAGCCCCCGTTAGGATCCTCACGTAGAGCGCGTCCTGCGCACGTTCCCCCGCTCTGCTCCTCCTCTTCTTCATCACCTACATCCCATGTCGTCCCCTTTGCTCGAGAACACGAGGGCTGCGCAGCTTCGTACCGCTGCCGCTGAAATCAGCGAAGCCCTGCGAGGTGCCAAGCCTCGCCCCGATACCAGCGCGGCCCCCTACTGGCGAAGCGCTGCCATCCTCATCCACCTCGCCAGCAACGAGGCCATTCACCAGGACCATGCTATCGCTCTCTTGCGATTGGCCATTCCTCTCGCTCAAATCGGTACCGACCATCAGGCGGCTTCGATTGGCCATCTCCAGACGGCGGAAGCGTCGTTGCCCATGCCCTCAATGATCCCACTCACCGAGGATGACCGCACTCAGATTCGGATGGCGGTGGGCATGGCGATCATGCCTTATCGCGCGCTCGACGCCACCGATGTTCAGTACGTGCTCACAGCAATCGATGCCGCTCTGGGCGCTTCGGATCCTCAAACGCTCCGAGCTTTGCGAGATTCTCTGGTCCCGGGAGAGGCGCCCTTGCGCCAGTGGTTGCAGAGCTTCTCAGCCACGCCCTATCGCGAGACGACGACGACACCAGAATCCGCGCCTATCACTCCTCATAGCTCCAGCGAGGCCGAGGAAGAAGTTGATTTCAACACCCTGCGGACGCTCGCGGCATCCCGTAAAGCTGCAGCCACCATGCTGAGCCCCAATCGGGAACAGCGCCGACGCTGACGCCTGTCCCGGCAAGACGGTTTGCGTGAACGCAGTCCCGCAAAGGGCTGCTCCCGCATGCTGCAGCACAGGGATAAGAAAGGACGCTTAGCGCTTGGAGAACTGGAAACGCTTACGCGCACCGGGCTGGCCGGGCTTCTTGCGTTCCTTCATCCGAGGATCGCGCGTGAGGAGGCCTTTCTCCTTCAATTCGCCACGCAGCTCGGGATTGAATTTCACCAAGGCACGCGTGATGGCCAACCGGATGGCACCCACCTGGCCGTTGAGCCCACCGCCCTCGGCGTTGATGTTCAAATCGAACTTGTTCTGCAGATTGGCAGCCTGGAGAGGGAACAACAGGCTATTCTGCAGATTGATGGTTGGAAAGTATTCCTCGTAGGGACGCTTGTTCACCGTGATCTGGCCACTGCCTTCACTCATTTGCAAACGGGCCACTGCCGTCTTGCGGCGTCCAATAGTCGAGAGAACTTCACTCATGGTCAGGGATCAGGAAAAGGCTTTGAGAACTAGGCGAGGGAATAAACTTCGGGAGATTGCGCTTCGTGGGGATGGCTGTCGCTCGCGTAGATCTTCAGTTTCTTCAGCACTTGGCGGCCCAGACGATTGTGGGGCACCATGCCGCGAACGGCGAGTTCCATCATGCGCTCGGGGCGACGCGCCCGCAGTGTCTTTGCGTTCTCCACCTTCTGGCCACCCACCCAACCGGTGTGACGGACATATTGCTTCATGTTCTCCTTGTTGCCGGTCAGCACGGCCTTATCGGCATTGATGACCACGACGAAGTCGCCCGTGTCCACGTGCGGGGTGAAGATCGGCTTATGCTTGCCACGAAGCAGTCGTGCAGCCTGTTCCGCCACGCGTCCGAGCACTTGGCCTTGGGCATCAATGACCCACCACTTGCGTTCCACGTCTTGGGCCTTGGCAGAGAATGTCTTCATGGGAAAAAGTAAGAATTTCAGGGAGAAATTTCCCCTAACGGCGGGGAGGCGGACGCTATAGGGACTCATTCCGAGTGTCAAACAGGAATCGTCTAGCCACGAATCCTTTTTTAAGGGTATGCTTCCTCCTCCCCACTCCTTGTGCTAAGGCCCTCCATGGCTGACGCGCCGGTCATTCCCAAACACACTGTCAATCGCCCCCGATACACGGCGGCGCGGGTGATGGGGCTCTTACTCTTGGGTCACCTCGTCATTCTCATCGTTGCGGTCGCCCAAAGTCGGCAACGCGAAACTGTCGAGCGCATCGAAAGTCCTTCTGCCCTCGGCGATGAGGCCTACTTTGTCCCACAACGGCCCTACCACTGGCAGCACCCGGTGACCACGGTCGCCGACGTGCCGCTCTTCCTGGAATCCCTTGAGCCCCTCCATCGCGCCGACGTCACCATGCGCAAAGCTGGTCGCGAGCGACACCATTTCCTCTATCAGGAAGCCAACGGCGACGGCACATACTACATGAAACAAGCCGACGGCACCTATCTCCCCCTCGGCCCTCACTGAGAAATCGTTGGTTAGAGGACGCGCTCGAGATTTGCTTGAGAATCGGGATCAAGAGCAGCGATGGATTCCACTTCGTAACGATTGCCCATGCTATCGCGGATGACGAGGTGATCGTCCGATAGGCGTGTGATATTCTTACCGGGTTCGCGCAGGTTGAAGTAGCGCGAGCCTCGATCCGTCTCGACTTTCAGGTATCGATGCCCATGGTTGACGTGGCTTTCGGTGACTTGAGAAATCTTGGCGAGACGGTAGTTCCGCCAAAGGGCCTCATCGGCGATGCCTCGCGAGGAAGCGTCTAATTGATCAAGGGTCTCCAGCCAGGCGAGTTCTTTCTTCCCCTTGATGTCCATGATAGAGACCTCTCCCGCTCGATTGGAAATCGGGCGGGCGTAGACGAGTCGCACGGGGACAGGATCGGCACCGTCGAGAGCGAGCATGACATTGTCTGCCTGGCGAGACAGCTGTAGATGGGGCGCTTTGTCAGTCATGGCTGTAAGCCTGCATTTCTGAACGGAGCCGATTGTTCTCGGCCTGAATCTTCACGAGCTTGGCGAAATGCCCGTCCTCCTTTCCTAACAATTCCTCATGTGTGCCCATTTCCACGACTTGACCATCATCGATGACTAACAAGCGGTCGGCATTGCGGAGGGTGGCGAGGCGATGAGCAATGGCGATCGTGGTGCGGCCTTTGACGAGATTGGTGATGGCCGCCTGGATCGCTTTCTCTGTTTCCGAATCCACCGCGGAGGTGGCTTCATCCAGGATGAGAATCGGTGGATCATTGAGAATGGCACGAGCAATGGCAAGGCGCTGTTTCTCGCCGCCAGAAAGATTGGAACCACCTTCGCCCACGAGCGTATCATACCCTTCGTCTTTCCCAAGAATAAACTCGTGGGCTTCCGCAGCTCTCGCCGCTCTGACAACATCCTCAAAGCTTGCGTTAGGGCGTCCGTAGCGGATATTCTCTTCGATGCTGGCGTTGAAGAGAAAGGGGTCTTGCATGACGATCCCGATATTCTCGCGCCATTGCGAGAGTTTGATCTTTCGGAGATCGTGCCCATCCACGAGGATGGCTCCTGAATCCACATCGTAGAACCGGCAGCAGAGATTGATCAGGGTACTCTTTCCCGCGCCGCTTTTCCCGACAAGACCGATCATTTCTCCTGGCTGAATGGCGACGGTAACCCCTTTGATGACTTCTTTCCCACGATCGTAGCTGAAGCGAACATCCTGGAACTCGATAGCACCCTCGATCTTTGGTAGGGTGATGGCATTGGGATCATCATACTGTTCAGGATCCTGATCCAGGATGTGCAAGATGCGCTCGGCGGAAGCGAACGCATGTGTCATCCAGTTCACCACCGCGGTGAACCACTGGAGTGGGGCATAGAACATCACCATATAACCGATGAAGGCGATCAGGTCTCCAAAGGTGAATGAGGAGTTGGGATCGAGAATGGCGCGTCCCCCGAAATACCACACACAAACGGAACCAATTCCAATGACCAACGCCATGACTTCGGCAAACCGGATCCAGGTCTTCTCTAACCGAAACACCACCGAGAAGAACCCCTCATTATCTTTGAGAAACTGCTTGTGACGGCGATCCTCTTGCGACAGGGCCTTGACCGACTTGATGCCCCGAATACTCTCACCCAAAGTCGAATGCATCACACTATTGCGATTCCCGCGTTTATGGAAAAGCGGAACCAACTTCTTCCAGAACCAGCCGCCGCCCACGGTGAGGAGTGGCACGGGTAGAAAGACGAAGAGTGCCAGGAACCAATTGAGCCAGAAAAGGATGGCTCCAATGGCAAGAAACGACAGGGTATTGATAAACAGATAAGGCACTCCTTCGACCAGGAACTGCTTAAGTTCCCCTGTATCGTTCATCACGCGTCCGATGAGTTCCCCGCTCTCACGCTTCCCATGATAGCTCATGGTGAGCCGCTGCATCTGCTCGTGCAGACGCGCCCGCAGGTCAGCGGTGATGCGGCCACTCAGCCAAGCGGTGAGGCTGTTTCCAAACACGCGCCCGATCGCAATGAGCGTGTAGGCGCCACAAATGATGAGACAGAAGAATCCTAACGCTTCCGTGGCAGCGCTCGTATTGATCGCCTCCAGGTTGCCTTCGTTCAGCACCTCATCCACAATGAACTTCGTCGTCAGTGGGATCGACATCTGCGCCACGACCGTGACAAGCATCGCCAGGGTCATGAGAATGAGACGTCCCCTGTAGGGACGCACAATCTCATAGAGGCGTTTGATGATTTCCCATCGTGGCACATCGGTAGGGCTTTGCGACCCACGCTCGGGAAGGGGCACACCCGACTTTGAATAGGCTGGGCCCTCCAACTCTGGCAGAACCACTTCGCGATCGTGAATGAGGTCCTCAATGATGCGCGTCCCAGCAGCAAACTCGGGCACAAGATCGCGGCTATAGCTCACGAGATGACGCATGCCGTCTTCCGTTTGCACCATCACTTGCCCCCCACCAAAGACCTCGAAATTCTTCGCTTCCTCGATGCCTGCTAGAGGCACCCGCACACTTTCACCATCCACCTCCAATCCATACACCGCCTGATCGGTGATGACGAGAAAGGATGCCGCAAAGACTCCCTGTCGAGACATGTCTGCCTTGAGACAATACCGCACCCTCTCGCCATCCAAGATGGACGCACGCAACGAGTCCGGCAACGTTTCCAAGAAACGGCGGTCGTCTTTCTCGTCCTGGGAACGGAGTTTCATCGTCTGGGCGGACCGAAGCACAGTCCCTCTCAAAAGGCGAATACGAATGAATGCTTGGCTTGATTCAGCCCTGGGACGTGGCCACTATCCCCCATGGTCGCGCGTCTACTTTTGGGTCTGCTTGTCTTCTGGATGGCCGGTTGTGCTCAATTCGGGAGCCACACGGTGAGTCCGGCACAGTTCAACTACAACGCCGCCATCCTGCGGGGGTGGAACGAGCAACTGCTGCTCAATCTCGTCCGGCTCCGCTACGGTGAGTCCCCCCTCTTTCTTGAGGTGAGCAATGTGGTCACTGGTTACACGTTTAGTGGTAATGTGGGGAGCAATGCCGCCTTCACTACGGATGCGGGCGGATTCGACAATTCTCTCAAGGGGAGCGCAGGACTGAGCTACACAGAGCGCCCCACCATCACCTACTCGCCCTTGCAAGGGGAGAACTTCACACGGCGCGTCATGCGGCCGATCCCAGCCGAGATGATTGTCCTCCTGGCTGATGCAGGTTGGAGCATGAAGTCCATCTTGCTCTGTTGCGTGCAAGAGATCAATGGCCTCCGCAATGCCCCTCCCGCCCCTGGTGCAGGGGCCTATCATAGCGACGAGTTCGCCGTCTTTCAGCGTCTGGCAGACTTGATCGATCAATTGCAGCGTCAGGGCCAATTCAGCATTCGGTTAGGACGCTCGACCGCGGACACTCCCTCACTTGTGATCAATGAGAGCCGCGGCATGGGTGAAACCGCTCGCGAAGTCCGCAGTCTGTTGCAATTGCCTCTGGATGAGCCGGTGTTTCCGCTCTCCGATGGACGCGTCTTCACCCCGGGCGAAGTGATGCTTGCGGGAAGATCTCTCATTGGCACCCTGCAATTTCTTTCCCAGGGGGTGGAAGCGCCTCGCGCGCATGCCGACGAAGTCTATCAGGTGCGCGATGTCCAGGGGCGCGTCCGTGATCCCTCTGAATGGATGGGAGAACTCATCCGGGTGCATGCTAGCCGTCTCAAACCGAATCGCGCATTTGTCAGTGTCGCTTATCGCGACCACTGGTTCTGGATTGATCGACGCGATCTCCATTCGAAGACGACTCTGGGCCTTCTCAACCAGCTCTTCTCGTTGCAAACGGTGGGAGAGAAGACGGGCAACCCGATCCTCACCATTCCCACAGGGTAACGGTAACTTCCTCAGAAAGCGATGACGGTGGCGCCTCTGACGCCATCAATATCTTCGAGCTGTTTGCGGAGGGAATCCGAGGGAGCCGAGTCGAGATTGATCACCGTCATAGCGATTTCTCCGACCGTGTTCCTGCTCAGCGACATGCTGCCAATGTTGACCTTCTCTTGGCCTAACAAACTCCCCACCTGCCCCACGATCCCGGGACGATCTTCGTTCGTGAGGAGAAGGAGCCGGCCCTGAGGGTCGGCTTCCACGCGGTGATCATTCACTTTCACAATGCGCGGGCTATTGCCGAAGAACGTGCCCGCCACACTCGCCTCCCCCGAATCCGTCTTCACCGTGACCTGAATGAGATCCGTGAATTCCGTAGGATTGGGTGAGTGCGACTCCGTCACACGGATGCCCTGCGTTTCGGCAAAACCTGGGGCGTTGATGTGATTGACGGCATCGGCATCACACGAGTTGGCAAGATACCCCTTGAGAGCCGAGCGCGTGATCAGCGTGGTGTCTGAATCGCTCACTTTGCCAGAGTAGTCGATACGCAAGGTGTTTGGCCGACCGGGTGCGATCTGCGCCACGAGCAAGCCTAACTTCTCGGCGAAATCGAGGTAACGGCCGATCGCCGCCACCGTTTTCTCATCGATGTTAGGCATGTTGACCGCATTCACGACCGTCCCCTCCTTCAAATGCGCCGCCACCGTCCTCGCAATCTCAATGCCGACATTCTCCTGCGCTTCGCTCGTCGACGCGCCCAGGTGCGGCGTGAGGACGACGTTAGGCGAATCCCGAAGCGCGAAATCATCTCCGGGAGGCTCGTTCTCATACACATCGAGCGCCACACCAGCAATGATGCCATCCTCGATGCCCTTGGCCGCTGCCGCCTCATCGAGCAGGCCACCACGAGCGCAGTTCACGATGCGCACGCCTTTCTTCAAGTTGGCGATGCGCTCCGCGTTGAGGATATGTTTCGTCTCTGGCGTCATCGGCATGTGCAAGGTGATGAAATCAGCTTCCTTGACGGCTTCTTCGACCGTATCGACCAGCTCCACTCGAAGCAATCGTGCTCTGCTAGAGGAGAGGTATGGATCATAGGCGACCACGCGCATGCCGAACGCCATGGCGCGACGGGCAAACTCCGTACCGATGCGCCCCATGCCAAGCACGGCGAGCGTCTTGTCATAGATCTCAGCACCTTGATAGAGTTTCCGATCCCAACGTCCCGCCTTCATGCTCGCGTGGGCATGGGGAATGTGACGGGCCAGCGAAAGCATGAGAGTGAAGGCATGCTCGGCGGTAGAGATCGTGTTTCCCGCGGGCGTGTTCATCACGACCACGCCCTGAGCGGAGGCTGCATCCACTTTGATGTTATCCACGCCGACACCTGCCCGGCCCACCACTTTCAAATGGGTCGCCTTCTTGAGAACGTCCTCCGTGATCTGGGTGCGACTGCGGACGATGATGGCGTGGTATTTCGCCGCATTGGCAAGCAAGTCCTCGGGGGAAATGGAGGTATTCACCTCCACGTCAAATCCGGCGTCCGCTTGGAGTTCCTCGATGCCTTTAGGTGAAATGGAATCGGCGACAAGAATGCACTGCTTGCTCATAGGGAGGCGCAGCTTAGGGAAGACCCGTCAGGCGTCAAAGGGAGATTCCCTCACGACGACCTGATGCGTGCGGGGGGTCGCCACCGTCAAGACACAGACATCCGACACGTGGAGGAAATGCAATTGCCAAGCACCCGCATCCGCCCCTGAAATGGAGGCGACCACCTCTCCCCATCCGAAATGGAAATCCCCCGTGATCCGAATCCGATGCGGTTCCACCTGAAAGCCACAGCCGATCGCTTTCAAGAAAGCCTCCTTGGCTGTCCAATAGCACAGAAAGAGCCGTCTCAGAGCCCCGGGATTTCCTTCCAGTCGGCGAAGCTTCGCCGCTTCCAAGGGATCACAAACATGCGAAACCAATTCTAACGGATCCCCCAGATTGGCACCCGTCTCGATATCGATGCCAATGGGATGATCCTCACAGAAAGCCGCAGCGTAGTAGGAACCTGCATGAGACAGGTTAAAATGCCAGGATCCTCCTTGGAGCGTGGGTTTTCCAAACGGTCCCTCACAGAACTCCAGCGCTGCAGGCGATTGTCTCGCATAACCAGCCAAATCGCGACGCAACCGTTCATGACACTCGCGATAACGCAGCCGGTCCTCGTCAAAGTGAAAGGCCGCCGCCCGGGATGCTTCCTCGGGAGATAGGCAATCGCCCGTGAGCATTCCCGAAAGGGAAGCCGCATGCACATAGACGGATGATGTGCTTGGCTCAGGCACCATCGATCGCTCGGTGGAGATAATCACGGGTGGCGGGAAATTCCTCACGCCAATGGCGAACACGCTCAAGGTCCGCCACCACTTCGCTGAGATTCTCCCCCGTGCCCGCATGATGCACGACCTCTCCGTGAGGGTCGACCACGAGGGTGCCCCCTTGGTAGTCGAGATTGGGATCTCTCCCGCAGCGATTCACTCCGACAACGTAAGCCTGGTTCTCAATGGCGCGCGCTTGGAGCAGTATCTCCCAATGGGCGTGTCGCGGTGAGGGCCAATTCGCCATGACGACAAAGATCTCAGCCCCCTTCCGCAGCCCTGTCCGGAACAGCTCTGGAAACCGGAGGTCATAGCAGATCAGAGGACACACCTGCGCCCCGCCAAATGCAAAGACTGACACCTCAGAGCCCGGGGTCACCACTTTGTGTTCGCTGCGGAAAGGACGGATCTTGTGATAAACGTGTTCTGGAGCGGGCTTTCCTGGACGGAGCAGAAGGGTGTCATTGGTGATGGCACCATCCGCTTGCTTCCGGGCAATGCCCACCAGAGCCGCCACCCCATGCGCATCAACCATCGCCTGAATCGCACGCTCCCAGCGCCCGCCAGGGGGCTCGACGAGGGACTCCAACTCGTCCGTGAAGCCGGTGCTCACCATTTCAGGAAAGATCAGCAACGCCTCTTCCCCTGGCGCCTTCGCGGCGACTCGCGCGAAGCAGTCTGCGAGCGAATCCAGATTTCCTTCAGGATCTTTCCATAAAATGGGGATTTGAGCAGGAAAGAGCTTTATAAACATCATATTTATAATAGAATTAAGATAAAGCAAAGCATCACAAGATCCTGTCTCAAATCTTAAAGAAATCTATAATTAACATAGCTCGCAACTTGCAACGTTCCTCGTTTCAAGGACGGTGAAGCAATCACCGGACGCGAATTTGAGAAACTTGTCGAGCCTCATCCAACCACTCCCATCTCCAGACATGTTCTCCGTTTCCTCTGCTCTGCGCCACTTCTCGGTGCTGGGGACCGCCTTTGTATTGGCGAATCTTCCAGTCTCCGCTCAGGAAGCCCATTCGGCCCTGGGATCGCTGCCCAATGACTTTCCCACCGCCAATGCCCTGGAGAATAACGCTGTGATCCAGCCATTGACGCCTGACACGGCGGGAACACTCACCACCAGCGATCCTTCCCTGGGCACGAGCGCCGTGGCAGCCATCCCATCCCCCACCTTCTCCGACCCCGTCCTCAGCCAACCGGCGACCGTCGGGGGCCGCGATCGCCTAACCCGACGCGAACGGCCCAAATCCCGTTTCGAACTCGGGATTCGGGGTGGTGTGGAGTATAATGACAACATCTTTGCCGAAGGGAGTGATGAGGAGGAAGATGTCCTCGTCATCGTCGCCCCCACGCTCGCCGTGAATGCTGGTGACTTTCGACGCCGTGAGGGTGTCTATCTGAGTGCAGCCTATACCGCAACGGGCTCCACCTTCATCAACAATACGACCGACGAAACTTTGGATCATCTGCTCGCAGTCGAAGGACAGCTCAAACAGAAACGCTTGACCGTACCCTTTCAGGCGAGACTCGCCCGCGAGACGGGGTCCTTTCTCGATGTGAATGGCCGCGATACCGCGCAGAGTGCAGGAATCGGAATTGGGTTGGATTACGCGATCAATCAGAAGCTCTCACTGGGCATTACGGGTGAATATTCCATGACGGATTACGATCTCTTTGCAGACTTCGAATCCTTCACCACCGATGTCTACGTGACGAGAAAGTTAAGCCAGAAAGCCGCGTGGAGTGCGATCTATCGCTACAATTCGGCCGAAGCCGATGGTGCCGATCCGCAAAAGTTTCAAGCGGCTTTGGCACGGGTCACGCTCGATCCTAACTCTAAATGGACAGGCTTTGCCGAAGCGGGGGTTGCCTTCAGCGATCTCGACAATGGAGATCGCACGGATCTGATCTATCGTCTGGGCTTGGCCTACCGTCCGACAAGCAAACAACGTTTCACCGTCGAAGCCTCTCGCCGCCCCAGCACGAGCTCCTTCACCGTGGGCTCCGGCTTCATCGAGAACGGGGTCCTCGTGAGCTACGAGCGCGCCATCGGTGCAAAGGCTCGCTGGGTTGTCAGCGGCGGCTATCAGGTGCAAGATTACTTTGCAGCGGACGAAGGCGTGACGGTGGATCGCCAGGAGGACACGTTTCAATTCTCCACGGCACTGGCCTATGACCTCAATGCCCACTGGCGCGCAGAACTTTATTATTCCTATCTGAGCAATGACTCCAATGAAGCGGGGCTCGGCTTCGACAACCAACGCTTTGGACTTGGATTGAACTGGAGTTACTAACCATGACACCCACGAAGATCATCACCCTCTTGCTAAGCCTCTGCTGGCTCGCGACCGCGAGTGGTCAACAGCCGACGGTAGCCGCGTCTGTGGTGAGTCCCGACTACATCATCTCCCCTGGCGATGTGGTCACCTTATTCACCTTGAATGATCCCGATGGGGATGCGACTGCCCGCGTGACGAACAAAGGCTACGTGAAGCATCCCTACCTTGGCTTTGTGAAAGTGGCAGGACTAACAGAGAGCAGCGCCGCTAAAGTCTTGGAACAGGCGTTGCGTGGCGACTTCCTGGTGAATCCGCAAGTGCGCGTGACGGTGGTGAATTACGCCAAGGTTTCCTTCGACGTCGTGGGTGCCGTTCGAAGCCCAGGGAATTTCGAAGTACCCGCGAACAAACGCGTGACGATTGTCAGTGCCATTGCCCGGGCAGGTGATTTCAAAGATGTCGCCAAGAAAGATGCCGTGATCCTCCATCGCATGGAGAACGGCCAGGTGCGGCCCTACAAAGTGAATGTGGAAGCGCTGTTGAAGGACCCTAGCAAGGGTCCAATCTATATCCAGGACGGCGACACCATCGAAGTGAAGGAGGGACTCTGGTAGCGCGTATGGAGGAAGAACGCCATCTCCCCGCCCATCTCCCGCCCCCCTCTCCAGGGACCATTGTTCCTTTAGGAGTCCAGTCAGGCATGCCCATGCCACCAGCCGGTCCGGCGGGGCCGCCGGTCGAGCTGCCCACACTCGACTTCCTTGGACTTTTCCAAGTGCTGGCTCGGCGGAAATGGATTCTCATCGCCATGCTCACCTTCTGGGTTGGGCTTGCCGTCCTCTTCCTCAAGAAGAGTCCTGAGATCTACGAATCGACCGGGATGCTCCGAGTGCGATCCCAGAATCCGCACCTCGCCTTTACCCCCGTCCAGGAGGAAGACCTGCGCACGATCGATGCCCTCAAGACGGTCGAACAGAACTTGTGGAGCACGAGTCTGGCCAAACGCATGATCGTCAATCACGGACTTTCCGATCACCTTCAAGGATCGATCGCCAATCAAATCATGCAATTGCATGGCCAATCAGCGATCGAACTCGTCCGCGGCACGCGCGTGCTGAGCATCAACTACCGGAGCAAGGATCCCGAATTCGCCAAACGCGTGGTGGACGCCTACATCACCGAGTTTCAACTCAGTGAACAGGAGGGTCTTCAGCAAGTGCAACAGCACGCCAAGGAAGACCTGGCGGAACAGGAAGAACGCTTGCGGGGACAGCTTCGCGAAGCCGAGAAGGCCCTGAAAGCGTTTGAGGAGAAGTATAGCAATTTCGATCTCCGTAAGGATGGAAACATCGTGGGCGATACCCTTTCCGAGCTGATGCGTCAGCACCAGCAAGCGAAGATCCGCGTCATCGATCTCAAGAATCAGTTAGGCGATGCGACCGCAGGCACGACGAATCTGCTAGAGATTTCTAGCATCGCTGCCATGCCCAAGATTGTCGATTTGCAATCCAAGCTAAGCGAGCGCGTCGCGGAGTTCGAAACACTCAAGCGGACCTTTGGTCCGAAGCACCGTCGCTACAAGGAAGCCCAATCCACTGTCCAAGCTGCCCAGAGCAATCTAGATCGCGCCAGCAGGGACGCGCTCAATTCCCTCAGGCGAGACTATGAAAGTGCCCGCGTCGCCGAGGAACAGTATGCTAGTGAGCTGGCCACACAGCAAGGCGAGGTGCATCGCCGCCAGCAAATCTTCGCCGAATACGAGCGTCTCAAAGCGGATGTGACCAATTTCGAGACGGTGATCAATGACGTGAACACGCGACTCTTGCAGACGGAGGTCAATAGCGGGTTGGACACGAATATCATTCACGTGAGCCAAGAGCCCATGGTGGCGGAATACCCCATCTGGCCTAACAAACCATTTATCCTCGCGGGCGGCCTCTTGTTAGGCTTGATGAGTGGAGTAGCCCTTGCCTTCGCTCTGGAAATGCTGCGGCGCCGCGTCCGCGATGAGCAAGACGTACTCAAGATCCTTCCGGGCACGACCTGTCTCACCCAGGTACCCGCTGTCCGCATTCGCAAGCCAGAGGACAAATTGGTCCTTGCCCACAGCCCGCACTCCCTCGCTGCAGAGGCGTTTCGCAGCTTGCGAACCGCCCTTTATTTCCATGACAGAGGTGAGCCTCGCATCATCACGGTGACGAGTGCGAATGCAGGCGATGGCAAGTCCTTCTGCGCGATGAACATTGCGGCGTCCTACGCCATGCAGGGCTATCAGACACTGCTGATCGACGGGGACTTGCGGTGCCCAACTTTAGAAGAAGTCTTCTTGAAAGGGCGCAACCGAGGCATGACGGATCTCCTCCGTGGCCGCGCGGAGCCACCTGACATCTGCTATCCCACGGAAGTGAACGGACTTTATTTCATCCCTTCAGGTGATCTCCGCCCCAACCCTGCCGAACTCTTGGCAAGCAATGGATTGTTAGGCTTGCTCCAGCAGGCGTCTGAATTCTTCGACAAGATCATCATCGATAGCGCCCCGCTGGTGCCGGTGAGTGATGGGCTCATGCTCACGCGGCATGCCGATGCCACCTGTCTGGTCGTTCGGGCCAACGGGACGAAGAAACAAGATCTCCACAAGGTTCGTCAGATCCTTGCCAAGACGGGCCAATCCGTGACCGGATTCATTCTCAACGGGAGCACCGATGGGAATGCCGAGTCGAGTTATGTCACCTACATGTCGCAACAACAACGCCTCGCTCTGAAGGATCGAGGCAAGGAAGTGCCGGCCCTTCCGGCAAGAGCAGAAACCCTCTCCAAGAAAGCGGCCATGTTATGAACGCTCCTCACGCGACTACCAAATCCACCCAACGAGCCAAGCACCTTCCAGGTGCCATTGAGAACACCGCCATCCTGATCATTCTCCTGGATGGTCTCGTCGTCTTAGCCTCGCTCGTCGCGAGCTTTAAGATTCGTTTCCATTTGTTAGGAGAAATCGGCGTTGCCAGTCCCGGCCTCCAACTGGGCCAGTATGCGCTCTTCATGACACTGGGATTGGTGGCCGCTCTCTTCATCTTGTACTGGTTCAGCGAGAATGTATGTTTTGGCGGATGAGTTTAAGTGACTCTGGTCGTCGCTCTAGGTTCGGTTCAAGCCGCTGGCGCGGCAGGTAAGTTTGGAGGCATGGCAGGCTCCTCTAA
>JAUIAH010000068.1 GCA_030425385.1 Verrucomicrobiia bacterium
CGAGGGAGCAACCAGTGATGCGACCGTGCTGGGTGTGTGCGATCTTGCCCGAAGCCTTGTCGCGGAAGGAGGTGCGAAGGATACCGACCGGATTCTTGCGAGAAGTCTGGATTTCGAGGTGAAGATTGCCGGAGCGAGTAAGCATGGCTATATAAATCGCACCATGACCTAAAATGCAAGAACGAAGATTTCTAATGCATGGCTACAAATTGAAAGAATTAGAATGATGATAGCAGGGTGAATAGCCTTATTCTAAAGGCTCTGGTGGCTCATTGATGCGAATTTGCAGGGGGTAAAATCCGCTTAGATCCATCTGGCTCGAATCTGGTCAGCCTTGCTGCAAGCGCCTCGCAGGAGAAATGCTAGAGGTTTGGTTGCCATCCTGGGAAAACAATCACCAGAACCTTCCTGCACACCTCCACAGGAACACTCGCAGGAGCCGAACCCAGAGGCACATGCCCAACCCCGTGGCGCGGCATGAGCCCAGGAACACCTAAGAACCACGGCTACTTCTCCACCCAAACAGACGACGCTGCCAGCGATCTCACGTTCTTACCAATCATCCTATGCGAATCAGCCATCGACGCCATCAGTTGCCACGAGCAACACCCCCGGCATGAATGCATCTCCGCAGCGGGAGCCAGACCCAACCCTGCATGGTTGAGGGCTCTGATAGACAGGGGTGCCACTTTGCACTGCCAACAATCGCGTTGTGCGCTTTGCTCTCGCCTGCCATTGCGTGAATCGTTCCCGCAAGGTATTCGTGCCGAATGTCGGAGTACTGCTCGAAGGCAAGGTAGTCAGCGACTGCATAGAGCTGGACACCGGGCTCAGACATTGGCGATGAATGCCTCGGAATGGGCAGAGAATCAAGGATAGAGCGCTTTGGAAGGCGCTCTATTGGTCCTCAGCAGCGTGCCCAGCACTTCCGAGAGCTTTCAGCCGATCCATCACGCGAGGAATGTAGACTTCAGAGACAGCTTGCTGCACGCCATTGTCCATGGCGGTGACTTTGAAATCTGGGTGACCTTTCGCCAAGGCGGCTGTGTGGGTGTGATAGTAATCGCGAGCGGCTTCAGAGCGGATGAGCAGGGACTCGGAGGACCAGTTGACTTTGGCGACCCCTGCGGCGACGGCGGCTTGCAGTTGGGTATCTGATAGACCAGACGATCCGTGCAGAGCAATGCCAATGGGCCTCCCGGCAAGTGCGGTGGCTCGTTCTTGGTGGTCGCTCACCGCTTGCGGGGAGAACCCATCAGACGCTCCGAGTCCATGTTTGGTGCCGACCCCAGGCGCCCAGAGAGCGAGGTAGCCGGGATTGGCCTGCTCTGCCTGGCCAAAGAGCGCTTCCGTTTCCTCTAACGACGTCACACCGTCGTCCACACCTGCCTCCATCTCCAGAGTGAGATCCACCTTCGCCTCCCGAGCCGCATGGCAGAGGGCGGCGATCATGGAGCGGTTCTCTTCGGCACTGAGCTCGGAAGAATCGAGGGAAATGCTAGAAGTACGCAGCGAGATTGCCGTCCCTCCAAAGTTTGTCGGAAGGCCCATGATTGCAGATCGTAGCAATGATAGCGTCTCAGGACCTTTGATGTGATCGGTGTGAAAGACGATGGGGAGGTGTCGGTAGCGTTCCGCCTGAGCGAGTACGGCAAGATCAGCCAGGTATCGGCGTAGCCCTAGAAAGGGGTCGCCATTTCCAAAGCTGCGCCCGGTCAGCTGCCAAAGGCTGGTTTCAATGATGATGGGAGACTGACACTGTCGTGCGGCCTCCAGGGCGTCCACCATCGCGGCAGGGCTATCCGCATTGACCGCAAGAATGGCATAACGGTTCTCAAGAGCGTGTTCGAAGAGGGCGCGAGTCTGCGTGGGCGTGAGGAGCATGCCGCAAGCGCAGCACAGGGTAGAGGAGCTGTCCAGCTACTCCGCGCGTAGACGCAGGAATCGCGCAGGCGAGGTGGCCCCGTCCCAGTGGCCGATGACACTGACTTTCCCATCGCCATCAGGTTCTGAGGCCACGGCACCTAGAGATTCAATGGTCCATGTCTCCAAATCCGTGGAACCCTGCAACTCGACGGTCAAGCTGTCCTCATGCGAGTATCGGATCTCGAAGAGACCCGTGTCCAGGGCTCGGATCTGAAGGGGACCTAACACCTTGTCTTCGGTCGTCGTTGCGTTCGACGTGATGACGAGGGATCCCTTTCCAACGGGTGCGAAGATCGATCCGACACCACCGGTGACGTCTAGCCCCTGCAGCGTGACCGTGTTCTCTCCTGGTTGCAATGTAAGGGTCGCTTCCCAGGTATCGAGATCGAGCCAGCGCGGCACTAGCACGTCCCCCGTTTCCACATGCAAGAGCCGATGCAGATGGATTCCTGCTTGGCCTTGGATCGTCGCCGTGAGCGTATCCACGGCAACCGGACCACCATTCCCTGTCACGAGACGAAATGTGGTTGTCGGTGCCATGCGTGTGAGCTGCGCCTTGGCATTCCGTGAGCGTGCATCAATGTAATTATAATGCGCGTCGAAGTTCTGACCAGGCAACAGACTCCCGTAGTGGTCCGCCCAGCGCTTCATATAGTCGCCGTTGTAGGTTGTCTTGATGATGTTGAGCGCGTGCGCGAGATACAATCGCTCGTAAGCAGGGTTCTCGATGATGCGACGGAGTTCATTGTTCTCCGTCATGGATCGTGAGGTGTTGAAAGCGAAGTCGATGTCGTGTGGAAAGAAGATGAATTTCCCATCCGGCCGTTCATAGAACATCCCATTGTGCTGGCTGTTGGCGCCGTACTGATCGCCCGCACCTGACAGAAGCGTTGAGGCCATCCCTTGCAGCCAGAGATCCACGTCGAGGTGTTCGGCCAGCAGGGCTTGGAAACGGGCGTCGTTGTTCTCTGAGAAGATCTTGGCATACCGCATGATCCCTTCGTAGTCGTCGCGCTTGCGGTTGTTCTTCCGCAGGAAGGTCCAGCGATAGTTCTCCACATCATCACCAAGATCACGCACATGCGTGCCGACGACGGAATCAGGCTGCGGGCGCTTGTAGCCGTCCGCGTCGTCTGTCGTCGGGTAGTAGATCAACTCGTATTCGTAAAGATTGCCGTCAGAGCCATCATCAAATTGCGCATCGAGATAGATATCGCCATAGCGGGCTAACTGAAGTTCCGCGGGCCCCGTATGTCGATCCTGCGGAGAAATGAGATAGGTGAGGTCATTGTGCTCCGCGGCAATGGCCCCTGAATGCGCCATCATCAGGTTGAAGAGCAGTTCAAACTGTCCTGTGCCCACCCCTTCGGAGCGATCCAGCGCCACGGTCCGATGTACTCCTCGGAAGGGTTGCTGTCGGGGAAACTTCACGTTGTACCCTAACCGAGCCACCGTGACACGGCCGCGTTCGCTCCCTTTCAAACGCACTCCCACATCGTAGAAGACTTCATGCTCACGATAAATCACGGTGCCTGGCACCCGATCATTGCTCATGAGATTGATCGATTCGTGCATCCATGTGGTATCGTCAGGGTGCAGGATGATGCGAAAGGCATGCAAAGGACTATTAGGTTCCCGTGCGGCGTTGTAGACTTGATAGAGCGCGCGGGAATCCGGGCCGCCAGGAGGATGCTGAGAGACCGCTCCGTTGCTATCCGTCGCTTCAAGATAGAACTGGACGACAGCATCTGCCTGTTGCGCGGGAAGAGAGGTTTGATAGTGTCCCGCGTCATCGAGCTCCATGGGTTGCGATTCAAAGTCACCGCCGTTCACCGACCAATAAGCCACAACGTTGGAGACGCCGTCAGGATCGGAAGCGGTCACTCGCAAACGCACCGTTTCATTGGAACGCGGCACCACAGGGGAGTGGGAGAGCTGGCTTAAGGTCGGGCCGAGGTTTGTTTGTAAACGAGAATTCGGTGCTCCGGGAGTCCCGATGGTCGAGGGTGTCTCCAGAATGGTCGTCCGCGCGAGGCGATTGAAGTAAAGCCTGGTAAGAATCTGCGGTGAGCCACTTACCGGACGGGCGCGGTAGCGGATCTCATAGACAGTGCCATTGGAGAGGCGTCGGCCGCTGGCGAAGGTCGTCTCAATGTGATCATGCATGTGCCCCGTGGCGCCCGTGGCGACTAACCGAAGCACTGAATTCTGCGGATCGTCTGGATCAGGCACCACTTCGCTGTGTTGGTGATTGCCACGCAGGCGCCAGCTACGCAAGGGGCCGCCGCCAAAGAGACTCTCTTGAAAGATGCCATTGTTGATGAGGGAAACTTTCTGTCCGTCCGGGTCTTCGATCACTTGGATGTCATCGATCAGTACTTCGCCATCATCTAACAAACCGATCACGAGTTCGCGCCATTGATTGTCGGGACCCACCACGCTCGGCTCGGCCACTCCGCGGTAGCGGATCTCTTGCCACTCGGTGCGTGCGGTCTCGTCACTGGCTGCCCACGCATTTCCGTGAGCGTTGTCGGCGCGCGGATCCCGAAGCTCCAGGCTAGCCCCACCTCCATCAGCAGCTTCCGGCCAATGGCCATCGTCGAAGTAGCGTACCTCATCGCCGACATTGCCGTGGGCATCGACGAGCATGATGTGTCCACCGCGATTGGGCAAATTGCCAGAGAACCCCGCTTCGCTGTTGTCGATGACCAGGTAGTCGCCAGGCGCTAACACCGTTCCCTCTGGGAACGCGTATTCGGGATCTCCTGCCAGGGACCAACCACTGAGATCGATGGCGTGATCGCCACGATGATAGAGCTCGATCCATTCGGTATCAACCTCCGAGAAGGGAACCGCTTCTTGAGCAAAGATGGGGCGATGATGATAGAGGATCTCGTTGATCACGATCGCCGATTCGATTGCTGCCAGGTTGGAAGCATCGCGCGTACTTTCACTGACATAAACCGTCGTGCCCTCGCCATCGGGAAAACGTCCCTGAGCGCGCGCCTCGATACGCACGGCGTCGATCACGGTCGCCTTGTCGGGTCCATAAAGAAACACACGGTCGCCTTCCTCAATCCGATCGGTGAGATCTACGGAATGAAACGCCCCCGGTGCCAAACTCCCCGCTAGCGGATAGACATCCCCACCGTCCGTGGAGAGCTGATGGCCATCCAAAGAAACGGATTCTGGACTGACATTGAGCAATTCTACCCATGCCGACTGCCATTCATTGATCACGAGCGTGGCCGCGGGTGTCTGGTCGTCGGGGAAATTCCTCTCTCCCGGCGTGCCGCCCACCTGCGTGCTCGTCGCCCAATGATCCCCTTCCTGAGCGGAAGCATCGCGCGCGACTTTCGCTAGGCTTGCCCCCGAGCCATCCGGACCCAACGGCCAGGGCGCGCGGTCGTCATAGCGCACCTCGTTCATGAGGCGTCCACTGGCGCTGTGAAGGGTCAGGGCCTCGCCGCCATTGTTGAGGTTGCCTTCAAACGGGCCTAACGCTTCTGCGAATGCGTCTGGCTGACCGGCGATGAGCATGTAGCCGCCCGCCGGAATGATGGTGCCTTCGGGAAAGCGAAAGCGAACGCCGCCATCGAGACGCCAACGGGAGAGATCGATATCCACCGACATCTGATTGTGGAGCTCGATCCATTCACTTTCCTCATCGGATGCGGGGTGGTACATGATCTCATTGAAGACAACCACACTATCAGAAGAGCCAAAGGCGACGACGGCCATGGCCATGTGCATGGCCATGACGTGGAGCAGGGACACAGGTCTCATCGCAATAGAAACGTGCTCTTACTCTTTCAAACGCACGCGCACAAACCCGGAAGGAGCTTCTGGTTTCGTCTGGCGGATGACAGTGGTTTCCCCTTCAGAGGCAATGTCATCCACCGTCACTTCCCAATCGATCAGATTGGTGGAGAACTCGGCCACATAAGTTTGGCCTGCTTGGGAGTTGATATCCACACGGAGATTGCCGCCAGTCCCCACGGCAACGTCAGTGATGCCGAAGTTCTCGGGGGGCTCGTTGCCGCCTCCTCCTGGTTCGCCATCAGATACGCCAAAGCCCAGCATGATAGTCGCCACTTCGTCAGAGGATAAGGCGCGATTGAGAAGAATCACATCGTCCATCTGCCCCTCAAACTGTGTCACCAGATCTGCTCGATTCCCAATCCGCATCGTCTCGCCCGCATCACCTGCTTCGGCTGCCGCGACCGACCCTTCACCGTTGAGTTCGCCATTCAGATAGTGCTTCACTTCTCCATCCTCCATCGTCACTGCGATGTGCTGCCACACGCCCGTTTCCGGTGCGGCTACCGATGTGAATTCTGCTAGAGAGCCTTGTCCATTTCCCGAGAAGAATCGGGCACGACCGTCACCACCGGTGACGAGGTAGAGATCGTACGGGGCTGGCAGGTTGGCCGTGCCTTTGGAGATGATGCCGCGCCAGTTCGAGTAGTCCGTCACCTTGATCCAGGCGGCCACGGAGAAATCGCCAACGATGCCTAGGGCTTCGGTGTGCGCGGCTTCCAAATAGGCTTCTCCCGCGAAGTCGATCACGCCGCCGCGATCGGGATCGTCTACCCACGTGGCGCCACCGACTCGGGTGACATCGTGTCCATTTCCAGAGAGATCTGGTTGCACAGCGGCATCACTATCAAAGGTCCATAGCCCGACCGTCCCTGCAGGCACGAGGGAGGCGTCGTTGCCATCGTGAGGGTTCGTGCCCACGCTCACCTCTTGACCATCGCGAGCGCCATCGCCGTCCGAATCGGGATTGTTAGGATCCGTGCCCGGATCATCGTTGGAGACGAATGTCCCGGAGGCATTCTCAAGCGCATCGCTGAGGCCGTCGCCATCGGTGTCTGGGTTGGTAGGATCGGTGCCGGTGTCACTTGCGCTCACATACACCCCTGTGTTGGTTTCCACCGCATCGCTGAGGCCGTCGCCATCGCTGTCCGCTAGGTTAGGATTGCTCCCTAACGTGTCTACTTCGGTGGCATCGTCCACCCCGTCGCCATCGGTGTCGGCATTGTTAGGATCCGTGCCAAAGAGAAACTCACGCCCAGCTACGAGACCATCACCATCGCCATCGGCATCGGCTCCTTGAGCCAGATCGCCAAATTGTTGCTCCTCCCAGACATCGGGCAAGCCATCATCATCGGAATCACTCCCAACAATGAGCAGGCCACCGCCATCGATGAAGACCGGTTGGAGCCCGCCGCCTAGCAGAGCCCCCAAGCCATCGTAGTCATAGACGCCCGCAGGCACTTCGATGGCCCCGTCGTTGATGGTGAGCTGGCCAAAGGCAAGTGTCTGATCGAGCACGATGCGGCTATCCTCACCGGAGATGTCGAGTCGGCCAGCGCTCTTGTTGAGGTTGGCATCGAAGTCGAGCACGCCATTGACGAGAAACACATCACCCTCACCCAGCGCTTCTGGATGCAGACCTTTCAGAGTGACTTGATCCACCCGCCAATCTCCTGAAAAGGTGGTATTCGCTGCGCCCAATTCCAAGGTGGCATTGGAAGAGAAGACATCGTCGCCTGCGCTTTGCACGGTGAGGGTGCTCGTGCCTGCGATCGTCGCCTGGAGGGTCAAGGTGCCCGTTTGGCGGAAGGCAATGGTGCTCTCTTGGGTCACGGTGAGGGTATCGCCGTCACGCCCCCAGCCAGAACGGCCGCGACGTTCCATCGCAATCGTCCCGCCATCGATCCCAAGCGCCGCGAGGCCGGCAGTACCTGCATGACGCAGACGCAACTCTGTGGCACCGATGAGATTGAGGCGGTCTCCAGCAAAGATGGGGCTATCGCTTGCCGGGCTCTCTAACACAGGGGCGACAGTGCTAACCACGAGGTAGTTGGTGCCCGCCCGGGGGGCTTGGCCATCTGTCCAGGCCGTGGAGTCGTCCCAGCTCGATTCGGAGACAGCCAAGACGACACCGTCTGGTTGGCTCGCCGCATCCAGAGGATTGCTCCCCAAAGTCACCTCCACAAAGTCACCAAAGCTATCATCATCCGTGTCCGTATCCACCGGGCTGGTGCCGGGATCGGTCGCACTCTCAAAAGTGCCAGAGCCGTTCTCCACGCCATCGGCCAAACCGTCTCCATCGCTGTCGGCGCGACGGGGATTCGTACCCGTATCATTCGCACTGACAAACACGCCGGTGTTTGTTTCCACCGCATCGCCGAGGCCGTCATCATCCGTATCGGCTTTCTCTAGATTCGTGCGTGCCTCATACTCGGCCAGGTTGCTCAAGCCGTCTCCGTCTTCGTCTGCATCGGCGTCAGCTGGATTGTTAGGATCGAGAAAAGCAAAGCGATTCTCGACAAAGTCTGGAATGCCATCCTCGTCGGCATCGGGCGCATCGTCGAGCGTGGCGGGACCGCTTGCCAGCAAGGCAATCTGATCGGCGTCTAACACTTCATTCCACAAGGAAAGCTCATCCATGAGACCATCATACCCGGTGAAGAGATCAGCGCGGGTGCCGATGTAGAGGGGATTCTCATTCACCGGAAACGTATCGATGGTGATGATGCCTTCTAGCGTCTGGACCAACTCGCCATTCAGGTAGAATTGCACATTGCCGGTCTCCGTCTCTGCCGTCACGGCGATATGACTCCATTCGCCAGTGGGAACCATCGTGGAGGCGTCGCCCTGTTGGAAAGCCGTGTCGTTTGCCCCGCCTTGCTGGTGGAGGAAGTGAACCTGCCTTGTCCCATTCTCAATCCGCAACTCGTAGTTGCCCGCGTGATTGTCTCCCGAATCCGGGCTGGGATTCTTGGCGATGATACCTTCCCAGCCATTGTCCTCCGGCTTCACGAACACGCTGATGGTGATCGCTGTCGTGATGTTCAGCATCTCGTCGTGGGGGACTTCAATGTAGCCCACCCCGTCGAGCGACAAGGATTGTCCGCCCAAAGCTTCTGGGGTGTCATCGCTAAAGGCCACGTCGTTCAAGGTGCCATCGCGACCGTTGCCGGAGCTATCCGTACCATCACCCTCGAAACTCCACACAGCGACGACTTCCGCGGAGGAATCGAGTTTGAAAGAATACCCCAAGACAAGCACGAGGGAGGCAACGAAAGAGAAGGAAATCGATCTCATGGTGGGACTGTAGGCGGGTTGCCAAGCGGAATGCAAGCAGGACGAACGATCGTCTTTCACAGGCATCCCATAGCGGAGCATGAGGGAGCGTAACTCGCTGATGACGAGTCAAAAATGCCCTCGTTCGGCATTCGTGCAATCTTAACTTTGGCTTCTCTTCGGGCTATCTATTGATGTGTGCTT
>JAUIAH010000006.1 GCA_030425385.1 Verrucomicrobiia bacterium
AGCCCGAATCGTCCACTCCAAATGCTAACGAACCCACATACCTGAGGAACCGTATGCCTGAGTTGGGCTCGTACGGATCTGTGGGGGGCGTCGTCTGGCCAATCGGCCAGGCGGCCCTATCCCGGACTGAACCCCGGCTCCGGATCGTTGTTGAAATGATTTACTCTAATTCAAACACTAGCTCAGCGATCAACGTTTCCCGTCGGCCGGGGTTCAGTGGCCATCGACGTGCGCCGAGCAAAGCGAGGCGCTTCTTATATGGTGGAAGTCCATATGCTATAAACCCTAGCCAGGAGTAACTACCGAGTGTTGCGTACATGTTAGCTAAGTCGTTAAAAATCGCGGACGGTCGCCGCGTGACCAAGACCTTGAACACCGGAAGCCGCTCCCTACAGGAGTCAGAGCCGGACGGCGGAACAGCATGGACGAAGCGTACACAGGGAAGTGAGCAGGCCGTAGGGAGAATCGCACCCTCCCGAGGATTGAAACAGCCCCGTAAATGCGAGATGTGTGAAGCCGACCCTGTAACGTCAAGGGGAAGGCAGCATCCTCCCATCCGCTTTGGCAAGGATGAGAGGGTTCCACCGGGGTCGCGTAAGATCGTGGCATGTTCACAAAGAAGCGAATACAGATGACCGAAGGAGCACCGGAAAAGCCCACTTCGGCACCTCGAACTCGGGACGCCTCCCGGCCCAGCCTGCTCTATTACAAGCAGGACTCTAACGCTCAACGAAAGGAAGACGATAGAGTGCCATCGGAGGAATCAGACCCATCCATAGTAGTCCGAGACGGTCGGGCCGATCACATGGCGAAGGGATGGGCAGAAGGCCAACGCCGCCACAGCACTCACGCGAGGGAGACGAATGCTCACGATACGAGTGTCAAGCACCCTGCTTGCATTAGGGCAAGGAGCTGCGAAGCTATTGGCGGCAACCGCAACCGAGCCGAGTGCGCGTCTCTGCAGGTGGGCGATATACTCTCGATACTGATGCGCACTGGAGCATCTCCCGGACATCAGGCGTCTTTAAGGATCTATTACCAATCGAGATGTGAAGGCAAAAGCTGAGGTGCACTCTAACAAGCGCTAATCGGGTGGAAGCGGGATTTGAACCCGCTCTCCCCACACCACCACCACCGGCCATATGGGGTAATTGAGGGTTGATCATCGAGGACGTTCCTCTTACAAGGAAATCAATCTCACAAGCGTGTCTGATCCCACTTTCCATGCCGGGTTGTTCGATGACCTGAGCCTCGTCCATCGCGATTCTCGCGATGCGGTCGATCCGTCGCTGCATCTCTATTGGGAGATTAATGACGGTTTGATTTATTGGTTAGGGACCTTTGATTACTCTGATGCCATGAATGAGGAGACGCGGGGCAACTTCGCCGCGCTCAGTGTGTGGCTGGTGAGGCTCCTCTATGCGAATCGCATGGAGCCATTCGCGACCAAAGGGAGCCTCAAGATTCTGGACGCCCTGGAGTCTGCGGTGCACCCTATCATCAATTCCAATGCGGCATCTGAAGGGGTGCGCACGGAATTGATTGCAGCCAAGCTTGGGCTCATCAGCCTGGCACCTGGCTTCGAAAACGTGGCCGTGGCCACCCTCGCGGATGACCTGGAATGTCTCATTGAGGGGGTCACGGAGGACATTGGGGTTCGCTTTCCGCCTGCCTTGCTGCCGAGTTTGTGGAGCATCGCCCAATTTCTCGAACAGCAAATCCGCGAGGCGCAGCCAGAGACGAACGAGGCACCTCCGCGCCCGGTGCACGATACGGAATTGGAGATGTTCTGATCCGTTCGCGCGGTGATTCGTTAACGAAGACTGAGGACAAAGGCCTGCAGATCACGAAATTGTTCCTCTGTGAGGGCTTGTCCAAAGGTTGCCGGCATGAGTGAAAGGGAGAGCGGTTCACGTTTGGTGATCTCGTCCGCGGGAAGAGAAGATTCCTTGCCCGTGGGATCGGCGAGGATGAGTTGAGTGCCCTCTGTACGTTTGACCAAACCCACATGCACTGCGCCCGATTCCATGGTGAGGGTGGTTAGTCGGAAGGCAATGTCGACGTTGCGATGAGGGGCCAGGATGTCTTCGGTGAGGCGGGCCAAGCCGCGGCTGCCGATGCCATCCAGATTGGGCCCCAACACGGTTCCTTCACCGCCCACCTGATGGCAAATCTGACAGTGCTGCGCAAACAACGCCTGCCCGCTCGCCACCTCACCGGGGTGCTGGCGAAAGGCGGCGATGCGCGCATCGATCTCCTTTTGAAGCGAGGCGTCCTCGTCGGGTAAGGTTGCTGTGAGCGAGCGAAGTTCCGCCTTTTGTGAAGCTGTGAGAGTGGTTTGCAACGCTTCCTTCACGGTGGGTAGGCGGAGCAATTCAGCCGAGGCCCTTCCTTGGGAGGCCAGTTCTAACAAGGCAGTGGCACCATCTCGATGAGAGGCACAGGCTTGCGCCAGCTCGGCTTGGCCTTGCCGAGGGAGTGTTTGCATCCAGCGCTGGAGGAGGCTTGGCACCGCCTCTGGAGTCCGAGCAAGGATTGCTTGCAGGGTATCCGCGCGCAAGGAGCGATCAGAGGTTTGGTAGTGGAGCGTTTGCAGGATCAGATCGAGCAGGGGAGCCGGGGAGCGCTCAAGAGCGAGGAGAGCACCTGCCAAGGGGGCGCTACTGGCGCTGCTAGGACCTTGATTCTCCAGAATAGTTCTCACAGAGTCCTCAAGTTCACGGAGCCGGAACTGTTCCACCAAATGGGCAGCTTGTTCCCTGTCGGATGAGGCATTGCTTGGATTAAGGCGTGTGTGAGAGAAGCGCCCAGCGGCAAGCCAAGCGTAGGCGTCGCCCGCGTCGCCATCCACGAGTTCGATATAGACCTGCTGATCGCGATAGGGTTGGGTGTCCCAGGTGACGCGTTGCGCCGTGTCCGATCGGGGCGGCGACGTGCGTCGGAGGACCGCACCCGTCGCAGCGTCGCAGAGGCGGACCTCGTTGCGTCCATGGAGCGCTTTGTCAGGAGGGCCATCGTGACCAGCCAGGTAGAAACTCAGCGATGCGTCAGGGGTGAAGGACGCGGAACGAAAGGTTCCCGTGCGTTGTTCGCCATGAGGAAAGCTGCTCCAGAGCAGACTGTTCGCCTGGCCATCGGCAGACGGCCGGCGCGTTGACGGCACCCAGGGATTGTCGTTGTCGGTTTGTGAGGGACTCCAAGCGAGAGGATCAAGGTCGTGGTCAGGATCACCGAGCCATTCCTGAGCCAGATCGATCGCCCATCGGCGCAGAGGGCGCATTTCTCCCGTGTCTCCATCCACGCGATGCCCGCGCTGAACGAGTCCTTCCCGGATGGCCTGCAGAAGCTTCCCTTGCTGCACGCGGTCTTCTGCCACGTGTTCGCGAGTCACCGCCACCACGCGCTCAAGGAACTCGGGGCCGGTTGAACGAGCTGCGAATTGCAAATACTCTGTTAATTTGTCAGGAGCCCGCTCTCGCAACGCATCGAGATGAGTGATCACGAAGGTTCCAGCCGCGCCAAGTGGTAAAGCAAGACAAACCTCGGAAATGAAGGCGATGTCATCAGGCGAGAGCTCCAGCGCATGCACGAAGCCAAAGGCCTGTTCATTGGGGAGATGCGCTTTCAAAGCAACCTTGAGGGCATGATGACCATGAACATCTTCGGCTGCCGTCCGCGCGCGGGCTTTGAGAATGTCCGTGATGAGCGTAGTGTGAGGGCGCCGAACGCTCGCCATGGCTGCGGCCCGTCTCACCATGGGCGATTCGCTCGCAAGATGCTTTTGCAGAACTTCGAACCAGTCATGGAAAGGTCGGAGCGTCGCTGCCAATTGCACGATTTGGCAACGCAGGCCTTCGGAAGACTCGTCCTCGAAATCTCGGAGGTCTTCCGGGCGCAGTTGGTTCACACGGAAGAGCACCCATAACAGATTCCCCTTGGTTTCGGGCCGTGCGTCTGTCAGGTGCGTCCGCACGCTCGTGGACACTTCCGCAGGATCGCGTTGCTCGATTTCATCTAACAAAAGCGCGACTTGAGTCCGTCCTGTCGCCTGGGCGAGATGATCAACCAGGGCCTTGGTCGATCGCTCAGGGATTGCAGGCCATTCTTGAAAGGCGCGACTTGGAGCATCGCGACGTTTGCCATCGGGCCGATAGACGATCTTCCAAATGCGCCCGCGTTCCCGATCACGGCGGGGATGTTCCAAAGGCACTTCATAGTGGCCGATGATGCAGTTGTAGAAATCAGCCACGTAGAGCGCGCCATCGGGGCCCACTTGCAGATCGACCGGACGAAACCAGGGATCCTCGGGGATGAGGAAATCGGGTTCCTCCTGCGCCACGACCGTCGACCCGCGCCGGACCAAGCGGTTGCGATTGATCCGTGAGGTGACAACATTGCCGCCGAAAGAGCTGTTCTGATAGACCTCAGGGAAATGTGTGTCTTCGCCTAACGCAATGCCAGCAATGCCTGTGGAGCGATGCAAGTGCTCCATGATGTTCGGGACGTAGCCAAGGCCATCGTGCGGCTTGCCGAAACTATCATGATACCCACCGGGCAGGACCAAATTGATCGGCTTGGTGTGACAGTCTGCCGTGAAGAGATCGCCAAAGCGATCAAAGGTGAGACCGAAGGGATTCACTTGACCAAACCCGACGTGTTCCAACCGCGAGCCATCGAGACGCATGCGAAAGGTATTGCCCGATTGCATGGTGATGGCGTGGCCATCGCCCCCACTGACCGTGCTACGGTTGTTGAAGCCGTGGCACGCATAGAGCCAGCCATCGAAACCTCGGGTGAAGGCATTGCACATCCCATGCGTGTCACGCGTGGTGTCGAAAGGTCCATACAGTTTCTCACGCACGTCTGCCCGATCATCCCCATCCGTATCGCGCAAATGCCAGATGTAGGGAATGCTGAAGCAGATGACGCCATCATCGACCGGGTAGAGTCCCATGGGAATATTCAGGCCATCGGCAAAGGTGGTGATCTTGTCAGCCTTCCCATCGCCCGTGGTGTCTTCAAGAATCTTAATCGCATCTCGACCCACGGCACCTTCTTCCGCGCCATAGGGATATTCGTAGGAACTACTCACCCAGAGCCTGCCGCGGCCGTCGAAAGCAAGATTCATCGGTTTGGCAATGTCAGGCTCAGAGGCTACTAACTGTATTTCAAAGCCCTCTGGTAAGACGAATCCGGCCTGTTCCTCTTCGGGCGATTGCGGCAGGGCTTCACGCACGAGTCGATTGAAATCTTCCCCTCCGGCGTGGTGCCTCGTGGCACTCGAGAGCTGAGGCGCCCGTTGCGCATGATCCTCTGGTGAAACACGGACGCGTTTGGGTACCACGACAAAGGTCCCTAACTTATTCCCTACGAGCACTTCCGCAATCCCATCACCCGTCACGTCACCCACTGTCAGTTGCGTCCCCACACCGCAGCGAGCGTCCATGAGCCAGGGCTCAAAGCGCACGCCCTCTTCGAAAGCCGTGTTGCGAAACCAGTAGAGCACGGGCAATTCCTGGGCTCCGGGATCATTGCCCCCGTGCGCGTAGTACCGTTTGCCCGTGATGAGATCGCGTCGTCCATCGCCATCGAGATCGATCAATGCCGCCGCGTGCATCTGAGAGATACTGAGACCGTAGGGATTGTCTTGAGGGTTCTTTGTTAGGATCACATGTCTCTGAAACTGTGGTTCGGCACCATCTCCAATCTGTTCGAACCAGCAGAGCCCATACCCATGTGCATTCTGGACAGAGAGTACATCCTGATCGCCATCGCCATCCACGTCATCAGTGAACATCTGCGCCCCACCAGCCTCGGCGAAGCGCACGGGATGGAAACGGAAGCGTTCTCCCTTTGTCGCTGTCTGCTCCCACCATCCATTTGTTTCCAGGACATCCAGCCGTCCATCGCTATTCACATCTCCAATGCCCAAGCCATGGGTGAAACGCCCATAGCCACGCTCTTCTGAGATCGCTGTTGGCGCCCACGGAACGGTGGGGTTCCCCCAATCGGGCTCCGCATAGACGAGCTTCTCTTCAAACACACACACCAATTCAGGTCGACCATCACCCGTGAGATCGGTGAGGGTAGGGGATTCATTGCCTACCCAAGGGAAGGCAAGGTGTTTCTGCCAGGGAACTCCTAGCTCGCCTGGATTCTCAAACCAATGAGCGGCCTCACCCGGCATGGGAATGGCGAGAATGTCAGGCCGATCATCGCCGTTGAAATCGTAGGTGAATGAGAAGAAATGCCTCGAATATACAGCGATGGGAAACCGCTCCGTGGGTGCGTAAGCATGGCGCTGGCGAAAGTCCGGGCCCGCATACCAGAAAGGACCTGACACGATGTCTTGATGACCGTCCTGATCAATGTCCGCGTGACACGCGCCTTCACTAAAGAAGTCCTCGCTGAGTACCCACTTCTCAAAGGTCCACAGAGTTTCGCTCGTCGCTTGGTGAAGACCGGCAAGGCTAACAAGAAGGAGTATGAAGCAACGCATGCCTCAACTCTACCAAGCAACTGAGAGGCTTTCCAAGCTCAGCCTTTGGCCAAAACTTCGATTGTGCATGGCACCACCCCGGCGGAAACCATCTGGAGTTGCCGTGCTACGCTGATGGTCACATCAATGATCCTCCCTTTGATAAACGGACCGCGATCATTGATGCGCACGACTGCCGATCGGCCATTGCGAAGGTTCGTCACGCGCACGCGAGTCCCAAAGGGGAGGGACCGATGCGCCGCCGTGGCAGCGTCATTCCTCAAGCGCTCGCCACTCGCTGTCTGCCTGCCTCCATTGGTCCGCACGCTGTAGAAAGACGCTTTCCCTTTGTGAACCTTGGCGACTCGTCGCTTCTTCTTTGCTCCAGGTGTCGACTCGGAAGACGGCGATTTCAGTTTCGGGACGGAGGACGGATCAGAAATCGGTGGGGTGACGGAGCAACTCGCGAGCAACCACGCCGCGACGGGAAGAAGAACAGCTCTGGACATGTTAGACAGCCTAACCAAGTCACTTGAAATGTCCATTCTTTCCGTGTGGCCGCCGTCACGACGTCTTCGACCAGGTCAACAACTGCGCGGCAAACGCCCGGGCTGTCGTCATGAACTGCTCGGCCACGGGACTGACATAAGCGCGATGAAGGAGGCCTATGGAAATCTCTGGGAAATCGGTCAGAGGGATCTTGGTGAGATTCTTACGCAGACGCAATCCTGGCACATCAGCTGAGAGGCCATACCCAAATCCCTCCGCCACATAAGCCTGAATGAGTTCGAATTGATTCACCACAATCTCAGGCTCCCACACCAGTCGCCGCTTCCCTAACTCTTTCTGAAAGGTCTGGCTGATCGGCTCCTCGGGCGGGAGCGATATCAGAGGGAAGGGGAGCACGCCTTTCCTGGCGTGCTTGATCAGCCGTTTGAAATCTTTCGGCTTCGCCTCCTGAGGCGCCAGAAGGGCAAGCGGCGTGCGGAGCAGTTCTTGGCAGCGCAATCCCGTGGCGACTCTCCCGTGGAGAATGGTCACCGCTAGGTCGATCTCTTCGTCCAGCAACAACCGCTCCGAATCGGCGGCGGATAACTGTTGCAGGAGGAGACGAATGTGAGGGTGATCCGTGCGCAGACGCTTCAAGAGGCCTGGCAAGTAATGAGCCAGGGCTGTTTGCGACGCCCCCAACCGCAATCGCTGATCTTCCTCGCCCCGCAAGGAACTCGCCACCTCAGGCAGGCGTGAGAAGAAGGGATGGATAAATGCATACAACGTCTCGCCCGCCTGCGTGAGCGCAAATGGGCGGCGTTGAAAGAGCCGCACCTTGAGTTCATCCTCCAACTTCAGCAACTGGGCGCTCACCGCCGGTTGCTGGATCCCAAAGGGCATCTTGCGCACGGCTTGTGTGATCCCCTGATGCTTGGCCACGTAATAGAAAAGTTCCAGATAATGAACGTTCACGGTCTGGAGCCTATACCAAGCCGCCAAAGGGGGAGGCAATGTCCGAACACTGCCGTTGGGCCAGTTGCCTTCTTCTCAAGCGGATGCGTCAGTTCGCCCCGCCAGGCGTAGGAGGAGCCGCCAAGCGCGGTGCCCGCACAAGGATACCGCAAGCCGGGCAGGGGCCCACCTCATGGCTGAAAGAGAGGTGCACACGTAGCCGAAGGCGGCAGGCTGGGCATTCGAAGAACACCCAGTGCGGCGTCCCACGGCGAATGGGTGAGCCTTGTGGCCAGATCGACATCGACTCACTGTGGTTTCTTGCTTTATCATAGTCAATGATTCTACCAGCTATAAGTATCAGCAATGAGAATGGATTCCGGTGCCTGCCCGAAATCCTGGCTGACTGGACCTTAAAAAGTGGTTGATGGCGGAATGCGGGCCTCTTAGTTTCAACGCCCTTCCCCGGGGAATCCGGAGGGGTTTCTCTTACACTTACACCAACCGTTTTAAACATGCTCGAACTCCTTCGCAAACATCAGCACGGGATCATGATCGTGGTGGCCTTCATCGTGATCGTGGCCTTCGCTTGGTTCTTCAATCCCTACGATACCCGGAGTGGGAATCTGAACCAAGCCCTTGCGTTCCGCATTGGTAAAGAGGGCGTTACGGTGAAAGAGGTCCAACGCCAGCAGCGTATCTGTGAGGCTGGATCGGATCTTGGATTCAACTTCATCATGCAGCTACTTCAGCCGCGTTTCGATCTGGTTGAGTTCACTCAGAATCGGATCTTGTTGCACCGCGAAGCGCGCAAGTTGGGCATTGATCCATCGGAGGCTGAGGTGGAAGAGGCGATCGCAGCTCATCCCTCCTTTCAGCGTAACGGCAGCTTTTCGGAGGATGCGTATTTGGATGCCATCGAGAATACTCTGAAGCCAGCTGGTCTCGTCGCGGGCGATTTGCGTGAGTTGGTGGCGGACAAGATTCGTCTGGAGAAGATGACAACCTTGCTCTCAAGCGGCGCCGATGTGCCTGAGAGCTTGGTCGATATCGAATTCCAGCGGGAGCGTGAGTTGGTCACCGCCTCCGTGGTGGATTTCAAACTCGAGGATTTCGAGAAGGACGTGGAGGTCACGGACAGTGATCTGCAGGCGTTCTACGACGAGTTAAAGGCGAGCTACCCCTCCAAGGAGCGGCTGGCTGAGCGTGAGCCGCTCTCTGAGGACGAGCAAGCAGCCAACGATCTCCTGACGAATCCCGAGAAGCGGAAGATTGAATTTGTCTTCTTCAAAGCGCCTGACGCGCCGCTTCCCACGCCCACAACGCCGACACCGGCTCCCACCCTGACACCGCCACCGTTGTTGCAGCCCAACGCGGGTGGCTCGGCGTCGAGTTCTCCGCTCACCGCGCCTCCCATTGAGTTGAATCTGAATCCAGATGCTGAGGCAGAGCCTCCAGGGCAGGCCCCCGAAGACGCGGCTGGCGACGCGCTCGACGCGGCCGCCCAGCTTCCGGATGAGTTGCCTCCGGCACCCGATGGTGATCCCACGGACTTGGGTAATCTTGATCTCAACGTTGGCGGATTGACCGAGGACAATGCAGGCTTGGATGCTCCCAAGCTCGACCTTGATCTGGGTGGCCTTGATCTGCCGGATCTGCAGACAGCACCTGCCGCTGGGGCCGCTCCGGGTGGGGACGACGAATACGAAGCGAAGATGGACGAGCATGCCCAGCAGGTGGATGCGTTCTACACGAAGCTGTATGACGATCCTGCGCAGTTGGCGCCGTTGGCAGAGGATGAAGGTCTAGAGGTGAAGACAACGGAGCTCTTCACACTGGACGAACCCCCAACTGACCCTAACGTTCCTACCAAATTGGCCCAAGAGGTGTTCAACGCCACCATGGAAACGGATGAGGGGCTGATCGTTCCTGTCGAGGGGATGAGCCCCAAGGGATTCTACGTGGCGCGTTTGTTAGAGATTGAGGAGGCGAGTCAGTATGCGTTTGAAGAAGCGAAGGAAGCGCTTCGCGAAGCCCTCATCGAACGGAAGGCAAAGGAGAAGCTGGACGAAGCCGCGAAGGAAGCTCGGAAGCAGTTGGTGGCAGCGTTAGAAGCGGGAAAGAGCTTTGCAGATGCGGCAAGCGAGCAGGATTTGACCGTGCGTGAGATCCCTGAGTTTTCCGTGAACAAGCGCCCCGTGGGTGCTGAAGCGGTGAATGAAATCATGCAGGCGGTGCCCAAGACGACCACGGGCTCGGTGAGTGAGGTGACTCCTGCGGGTGACAACGCTCTCCTCGTTTACGTGTCGCAGCGAGTGGCGGCCTCTGAGGAAGCGCCTGAACAACCCGCTGACGCGCCTCCCGGTGGCGCTCCTAATCCTGTCGAAGAGAAGAAGAATCTCGCCGATCGGTTAGCGCGTCAGATCGATTCCGGTGTCTTCCAACAATGGATGGCCGACCGTCGTCAGGTGGAGAATTTGGACAACGATACCAACCGCATCGATCCCATGGTCTACATTCCGCGCAACTTGTTCGGTGGTGGCGGAGGCGGGTTCGGTTTCTAAACCGGGCATCCGTCATGGCGTCTTCAACTGAAGCTCGAGACGCGCTCTTTGACGACGCGAATGGAGACCTTGCCATTGGCGACCTTGAGGCTGCGGTGGTGAAGTATCGACAGTGCGTCGAGATGGATCCTGAATTCTTCGATGGGTGGCACGCCTTGGGCATGGCACTGATGAAGACGGGAGAGATCAAGGCGGCCATTGGCGCGGGCCTTCAATCCGTGACCTTGCAGCCGAACGATCTTCTTGCGTGGACGAGTCTTTCGCAGATGTATGTCAAGGACGGCCAGATCGCTGAGGCGGAGCATGCCAAGAGCAATGCGCGCATCCTTTCACTCGGCGGCAGGGTGGTCAAAGATTCCTAACTCATGCCTAAAGACACGTTCTACATCACCACGGCGATCGACTACACCAATAGCGCGCCTCACATTGGTCATGCCTATGAGAAATTGCTAGCGGATGTCATCGCGCGGTATCAGCGGAGCTGCGGGAAGGAGGTCTATTACCTGACGGGAGTGGATCAGCATGGGCAGAAGGTCCAGCAGAGTGCCGAGCGTGAACAGATTCCTGCTCAAGAATTTGCCGACCGCAACACGGCGAAATTCATTGAGATGTGGCAATTGCTAGGATTGCAATACGATGGATGGGCGGCTACGACGCATCCGCAGCACAAGGCGGTGGTGCAGGCAATCCTGCAGAAGCTCTACGATGCGGGGCAGATTTATAAGGCGACTCACACGGGATATTATAGTGTGAGGCAGGAGCAATTTCTCACGGACAAAGAGCGCAACGAGGAAGGGGAATTTGGCCCAGAGTGGGGGGAAGTGGAGGAGCGAGAAGAGGAGAATTACTACTTCAAGCTGAGTGATCACATTGAGTGGTTGAAAGCATTTGTGCATGCCCATCCTCATTTCGTTTATCCTGCTTTCCGTGCGAAGGAACTGGTCAATGCGCTCGAGCGCGCGGATGCCATCGATCTCTGTATCACGCGGCCGAAGTCGCGATTGGAGTGGGGGATCGAGATTCCGTTCGACACCGATTATGTGACCTTTGTTTGGTTCGACGCGCTCATCAACTACATCAGTTTCGCCGGGTATCTCAAAGATGAGGTGGCGGTGGATACCGCGGGGCTCCCTGACTTTGAGGCGCTTTGGCCCGCGGATGTGCATTTGATAGGCAAGGATATCATGGTGCCTGCCCATGCCGTGTATTGGCCTATTATGCTCCATGCCATCGGTTTTCCAGATGAAGCCATGCCCAAGCTAGTCGTGCACGGATTCTGGAATGACAAACGGGGGGAAAAGCTTTCCAAGTCCGAAGGCAATGTCATTGATCCCGCCACGAGGGTGGAGCGCTTTGGTAGAGAAGGATTGCGATACTACTTGATGTCGGCCATCGCCACGGGACGCGATGCCGATTTCAATGACGAGCGCATCGAAGACGCGTATTCCCAGGACCTCGCCAAGAATTTGGGAAACTTGCTCAATCGCAGTCTCAACATGCCGAAACGGTATCGGGAGCGGGTTCTCACCAAGGATGCTGACTATGACGATGATTTGAATCGGGAGATCCGTGAAACGTTCACCACGCTTCCTGAGCGTGTGGCAGAGAAGATGGCCAACTATCAGGTGAATCTCGCCCTGGAGGTGATCTGGAGCGCGCTCACGCTCTGCAATCAATACGTGGACAAGACGGCCCCCTGGGCGCTCGCCAAGGATGAGAATGAGGCCGTCCGGCTCGATTCCGTGCTCTACCACTTAGCCGAGGCCATGGTGCATGCGGCCTTTCACATCGCGCCGGTCATGCCGGAGACAAGTCAGCGAATGCAAGATCAGCTGAATTATCACTTCCCCGAAGGGTTCACGGTGGCCGACTTGAAGTGGGGACTCCTCCCGGATGGCCATCAACTGGGCGAGGGCACGCCCCTATTTCCTCGACTGACCTAGAGAGGTGCCCACACGGGGCCGCCACGAGGGGATTCTTGTTGCAAATGGCTTCCTCGGAACTATGGTAATTATAATAAACGCATTCAATCATGCCCCACCTCGACCATCTGCTCCGAGCTCTTATGATCAGCATCCCTGTGGGGATCATCTTCGGCCTCTTCGCGGGCTTCTTGCGTAAGCGTCTTGGACAGGCGCTTGCCGAGAAGCATGCGAGCACTTGGGAAATCCTCAAGCGCACCATCTACGCTATCGGTATCTTCATGTTTGGCGTGCTGGCCTTCTACTGCATCCACATCATCAAGCAGCCCAGCTTTGGCATGGTCTATCTCGCGATGTCGGTTCTGAATGGGATCTGCCTGATCCGTTCCTTCGTGAAGAATCGCTTTGACGCCAATGGCGTGCCCATGAAGCACCATCGCGATCCCAAGAAAGTGCTCCCCAATCTTCCAGAAGACGTGCGCGTGGCGTCAGCGGTTGGAGAGTAGGAAGAAGAGCAGCACCACAATGAGGATGGCCAGGGAGAGGAAGAAGATCTTCCAGGCACTCTTGGGATAGCGTCCGGCGATGGCGCCTGTGTATCCGTTGATCAGCACTTGGTGGCGCGAACGCCCAAAGTCATAGTTGAGGATCCACACAGGCACAAGGATGTGCTTGAAGGTCGGTTGGGAATAGTCCGGCCGGATTTGTAGGTTTCGAAAGGTGTCGCCCGGGACTTCCCGCGCGCATCGATCGAAGAGATAGCGATTCTTCTTCTCGCGAGCGGCTTTCGCCGCCTCTAACAAGACCACCTGGTAGTGCTCCACAATCCATCCGGACAAATAGCCGGTGTCGTAAGGGACGAGGTCTTTTGTCGGGAAGGGCTCAATCTGTGGGAGGAGCGCGGGCTCGATGACGTGAGTTCCTGAAATGAGGACATCATCAAAAGCATGGCGAATGGACCCACTGGACGGGTACCAACGCGTGTGTCGTACTCGTCGAGTGCGGCGATTTCCCTGAGCATCGCGATAGGTCTGCGTCGTATAATAGTAGTCGCCCGATGTCGCCGTCCATGGACAGTAGACCTTGGAATCAAAGGTCCAATACGGCACGTAGACACCGACCACGGTATCGACCAAGCTCCGCTTCTTAAGCGCATTGGGCGCGAGCCAACGTTGGCCTAACCAACGCTTGATAATCTTGCGAACATCCTCACGATCAATCTGAAAAGGAAGGAGGCTCTCGGGCTTAATCGGTGCCTTGATCTCCTCGTAGTCGACCAGTTCTGGAGAACCACAGAACTCACAATTCTGCCCCACGCGCGTGGGATCAAAGACCGAGACTGCCTTGCAACTCTGACATTTCACCGTGCGCCGCTTGGCTTGCCAGCCGCGACTCTCCTCGGGCAAGTCGCGCAGAGCCGCCACGAGATCGTGCTCGCGAATCTTGCCGCTGTCAGACTCTAGCTCCGCAGGTCCCACCGTCCCGCAGTAGGGACAGATGAGGGCAAGCTTGGTCGCATTCCATTCGGCCTGCGCGCCGCAGGCAGCACAGGAATGCTTTTCCAGAGCGGTCGTCTCGCTCATGGGCGACGTGGTGGCAACACCCTGGGGTGTTACTCGGCTAGGTAGGCGTCGAGAGCCGACTTCAGGATGCGGTGAGAAGCGCCAATCTTCTTGGCCTTCAATTCACCGGACTCAATGATCGTCATCACATCAGCTTCGGTCACGCCTAACGCTTGCGCGACTTGGCCAGGATTCATCAGTTCAGGGAGCGCGCCAATGCCTCCGCTCGCCGGTGCGGGGGCTGCTGCTGCTGGCGTCGTCTGCCCGCCGAGAATGCCACCTTGCCCTTTCACCATTTCTTGAGCCACCGCCATGCCAATCGCCAATTCTGAGGCCATGCCAGCGGGGCCACCGCCAGAAGGATGCCCTAACCCTTCAGCCATCTGGTACTTCACATAATCATTGAGATCCCCCACGGCCGCCATGCTCGAACGCTTGTCGATGGCTTCTTCGACCTCCTTCGGCACGGACACATTCTCGACCACAAAGCTCGCGATCTCCATGCCGTACTTCGAGGACATCGCTGGATTGATCAGAGGCAGCAATGCATCGCCAAGCTCAGAGTATCGAGTCGCCACATCTAACACCGGCACATTCGACGTGGCTAGCGCTTCCGTGAAGACGCTGACCACGCGCGAACGCATGGTGTCCGCAAACTCGTCCACACGGAAATTGTGGTCCGAACCAGCCACTTCCTTGAGGAAACGTTTCGCGTCCGTCACTCGGAAATCGTAGGTGCCATAGGCCCGTGCACGGATGATGCCGAAGTCCTGATCACGCATCATGATTGGATTGGCTGTGCCCCACTTCATGCCAGTGAAGAGGCGTGTGTTGATGTAATAGACATCAACCTTGAAAGGGCTATTGAATCCGTATTTCCACGACTTGAGCTTCGTTAGGATGGGAATGTTCTCCGTGTGCAGGCTGTGTTTGCCCGGCTCAAACGTGTCCGCGAACTCGCCGAGATAGACGAATTGGGCGACCTGCGACTCCCGCACAATCAACTGAGCGCCATTCTTGATCGCCTTGTCCTCGTCGGGAAACCGCCACACGATCGTGTCGCGTGAATCGTCCGTCCACTCGATGATCTCGAGCAGCTCTCCTTTGATGAAGTCCATGAGTCCCATGTTGCTGTGGTCGTTAAGGTTGTGGCTGGCACTCTGACCTCAGAGCCCTTGAAGTCAAGACAAGGCGTGTCTAACGGAGCGCTTCACGGAAATAGGCGTTGAAGTCATAACGGCTGTGGCGGGCGTTCGGTGCATCGCGCTTCGGGAAATGCGCACGCATCGCCTCTTTGATGGCTGTCGACGCCGTCTTGCCCGCCAGATTGTCCCATTCATGAGGGTCCACGCTGTGATCATAGAGCTCTTCACTGCCATCCTCATAACGGATGTAGCGGTGATGGAGGGACTGCAGGGCGTGATTCCCCGGTCCGTAAGTCGTGAGTGCGACGTGTGGCCATGGCGGAGATGGATTCTCTAATAATGGCCTTAGACTTCTTCCTTCGTTGCGAGCATTGGGAGGCAACCCTAGCAGATCAAGCAGGGTGGGGTAGAGATCGAGCAATTGCACGGGCGCAGCCACCTTGCGACCGGCAGGAATGCCCGGGCCCGCAATGAGAAGGGGCACACGCGTCGCTTCCTGCCAAAGAGCCTGTTTCGCAAAGCGCCCTTTCTCGCCAAGATGATAGCCGTGATCACTCCACAGAACGATCAACGTCTCCTTGGCCAAAGGGCTCGCGTCCAGGGCATCTAGCAATTTGCCGACTTGGTGATCAGTGAAAGTGACAGACGCCAAGTAGGCCTGCAGGATGGCAGGCCAGTGCCCATGCTCCAAGACCCAATCCATGGCAGGCATGGCCGGAGCCACGTTGACGCGACGACTGATCTCGGGGAGATCATCCCAATCGTCTTTCTGATAGGGTGGCAAACGCAATGAGCCGCGATCGTAGCGATCCAGCCATGGTGGTGGGACATACCAGGGGACATGGGGACGGCAGAAGCCCGCGGCAAGAAAGAGTGGCTGATCGGCCTGTTGCGCCCCGTGGTCGCGCAGGGCCGCGACCACCCAGGCAGCCGTCTGATGATCAGGCATGGCCTCGTCCGCATCTGGATAGGCTCCCCAATCCGTCTGCGTGTTGCCAAGGCGATCTTCAAACCAGGCGGGATCGTAGTGGAAACGGCGTTCCGGCTTGGGACCAAAGTTGGTTCCGTGGCCAAAGCGATCAAAGACCTTGGCGCGATCCCCTTGATGGAAAAGCTTGCCACACCCCAGCGTCCGGTACCCGTGCTGCTCCAAGTAGTCTGGCAGAAACACCACTTCTTGCGTTGCGGGACTGGCCTCACGGATCTTGGCGTCTTGGATCTGGCCGTAGATCCCCGTGGTGGATGGGAGCAGCCCCGTCATGAGCGATGCACGGGAGGGGCCACAGATGGGCGCTTGGCAATGAGCATTGGTGAAGAGAACGCCTCGCTCTGCCAAGCGATCCAGATGAGGCGTCTGTGCGTTGGGATCTCCCAGACAACCGAGGTAGCCATTCAGATCGTCAATGGCGATGAAGAGGACATGACGCGGCTTTGCAAGTGAGGTCATTGTCAGGATGGCCTGAGCCGCGAGACACACGAGATAGATGGAAGAGCGCATCGACATATTCAAAGAAAGTTTGCGAAAGGTTCCAAGGCCGAATCGCCTTCTTCCTCAGGAGATTCGCGCTTGAGATTCCGTCAGGAACCTTTCATCGTGTGAGCTATGCGAAGAATGGAAAACTTATTGAATGGCAAATGTAAGAGGTCCGTCCATGAGGGGAACCCCGCTAGGAATGGGGTGAATGCTAACCCTCTAACACGTTCTGTTATGATCGCTACCCTCACATCGATGTCAGCTAGTATAGCCATGTTCTGCAGCTCCTGCGCGATGCCCTTTCAACTGGGATCTTCTCAAGTGAAGGCTCCTGATCGCTATCACTACAACTTCGTTTACGGACAAACCGCACTCATTCAAGACGGACGCGCCTGGGCTCCCAATGGAGCGCCTCCCCAGGTCCATCGCGCCATTGATGGAGGCAACGCGCTGCAAGGGTTCCCTTACCGGTATGGCGGCGGACACGCCAGCTTCGATGACACCGGTTACGATTGCTCTGGCACCGTGTCCTATGTTCTCAACAAGGCAGGTTTGTTAGACCGCACCATGACCTCCTCGGATTTCCTCACCTACGGGAAACCGGGACACGGACGATGGATCACCATCTACGCTCGCAAAGGGCACGTCTTCATGACCATCTGCGGCCTACGGATCGATACCGGTGGCACGAAAGAAGACACCGGCCCACGGTGGAAGCCCTTCGGTCGTAAGACCTCCGCATTCGTCGTGCGGCACCCTCCAGGTTTCTAGCTGTCGAGGCCTGTCTGTTGCCGGCAGGCTTTCACGGTGTTCATCATGAGCATCGCGATCGTCATGGGGCCCACGCCCCCCGGCACAGGCGTGATGGCCTGACACTTTGGCGCCACCGCATCGAAATCCACATCGCCGACCAAACGGTAGCCTTTCTTCTTGCTCGTGTCCTCCACGCGATTGATTCCCACATCGATGACCACAGCGCCTTCACGAATGTGGGTCTCTGTGAGGAAATGAGGCCGACCAATGGCCGCCACCACGATATCAGCCGAGCGGGTGATCGCTGCCAGATCTCGGGTGCGCGAATGGGCGATCGTCACAGTGGCATTCGCCGCCTCGCCCTTGGCCATGAGCAAGAGTCCTAACGATTTCCCCACAATGAGACTCCGCCCCACGACGACGACATGCGCTCCTTCAATGGGAATGTCATAGGCCGTCAAGAGTCGCTGACAGCCCAAGGGAGTGCATGGGACAAAGCCGGTGGCATCCTCCAAGGCCAGTTTCGCCACATTGGCAGGATGAAATCCATCCACGTCCTTCGCCGGGTCGAGGGCCCGCACGACGGCGGCTTCATCAATCTGCGGAGGAGGCGGCGACTGCACCAGAATGCCATGCACGCGTGGATCATCGTTTAATTCGTCAATCAGACCAAGCAGGGCCTCCTGTGTGGTGTCTGCGGGTAGCTCTTTCTTCAGAGAGAACATCCCAAGGTCATTGCAAGTGCGCTCCTTCGATCCCACATACGCGCGTGAGGCGGGATCGTCTCCCACCAGCACCACGGCCAATCCCGGTTGCACGCCTCGATTGCTCAGAGAGGCGATCTCTGCTCGGACATCGTTCAAGGCGCTTGCTGCCACTTTCTTCCCGTCGATGATCGTTGGTTCCATCCCGCCATCCTACGCGCCGAATCGGAACCGACTAGCGGATTTCGTAGATTTCGAATGACACAGTTGCGATGGGGGCGGTCTTCTGAGATACATTCAAAGCCATGAGCCAATCGGAACACGCGGAATGGGAAGCCAAGTTCCTCCTTGATCAGGACGAGCGGCCTCTCGAGGCCCTGGAACCCTTTCTTACCAGTCGCGGTTTCGAACTGGTGGAACAGCCAGAGATTCGCCAGGTCGATCGCTACTTTGACACGCCTTCTTGGGATCTCTTTCGATCCGGATGGGCATTCCGATGGCGTGATGCTGGACCCTACACCCTTCTCTGCCTGAAGTCGTTTGGTGCCGTCGCCGGCAATGTGCATCGGCGAGATGAGGTCGAGCAGGAGGTTGATGTCTTGCCGGAATCGATGGACGCCTTTCCCCGTGGGGTGGTGGCAGATCGGCTCGGCGAGTTGTTAGGCGAGGGCATGGATCCACCTCGTGAACTCTTTCGTTTGGAAACGCATCGCCGGGTCTATCGCGTGCAGAAAGGGAGCAGTGTGCTGTTGCTTTGCGTGGATGAGAGCGCGGTGTTTCCGTCGGCCAGGGAAGGCGCGACTCGAGAGGCAGCTCTGCGTTTCCATGAACTCGAATTGGAACTTGAGGAAGGAGAGGGAAACGCATTGGCGAATGTGGCGAAAGAGATAGAGCAGGAATTGGCGTTCTTGCCGGCCCGGCAGAGCAAGTTTGAGCGCGGCTTACAAGCGGTTGGTCTAGATCCTCTCACGAGCATGCGATCGCGGGCGTCCACGGCCAAGGCGTCCACGCCCAAGGGCCCCTACAGTGTCTTGCTGCGTCGCCGCCTCAGCGAACAGTTTGAGGCCTTGCTCCGTCAAGAGCCGCGCGCCTGGGAAGGACTGGACCCTGAAGGTGTCCACCAAATGCGCGTCGCGAGCCGTCGGCTTCGAGTTGCTTTAGGAGAGCTTCGGGAGCTTCCCAAAGTGCCTCCCAAGCTCGTGGCGAAATGGCGACACGAAGTGCAATGGATTTGCCACTGCCTGGGAGCGATCCGTGACCTCGACGTGCACCAGGAGATCCTCGCCACGCGCGCGGAAGGAACGGGCCTACCGGCCTATCTGGAGGCTCGACGTGTGGAGGCTCGGGTGGCCTTGCGAGAGGCGCTGGCGAGTGAACGCTATGCTGACTTCAAGCGAATGTTCCCGTCTTTTCTCGACGGCGCGTTCTGGCGAAAGACCAAGAAGCGTTCGCCCACCATTCGAAAAGCTGCCCGGAAAGCACTGCTGCCAGCCTTGAAAGCGTTCCGCAAACAGGGGCGACAGGTTGAGAAGCGGATGGATGCGCGCGCTTTGCACTCCCTACGTATTCACGGAAAGCACCTGCGCTACCTCCTTGAGATCTTCAAACCCACGTTTCCCAGCGGCTTGAGAGTGTTCGTCAATGAAACCAAACGTCTACAGAATCAGTTAGGCGAACACCAAGATGCCTGCGTTGCCCTCGATCTCATTGACGCCTACGAGACATCGATTGCCGGTGAGGACCGGGCACTCATCGATCTCAAACGCGATGCCATCGAGCGACGCCAGAACTGGCGTGCTGCTTTTCCCGAGACCTGGACCCGCTTCCGCCAAGCCGCCAAGCCCAGTAGCCTGCGCGACGCAATGTGAACCTCCTCAGCCGTTCGCGGCAAAGCTACAAATGTAGCGTTTCCTTGCGATTCGACTTGCCAGGGGGCGGTTGTTGTGGGTGATTTCTCGGGCATCCCGTCACCTATGAAACCTTATCAGAGCTTTCTTATCATTCTCGTCATCCTCCAAGTAGGGGCTGTGGTCCTGCTGGGGATCATGACGTTCCAAGGACATCGCAGTCTCATGGAGATCGAAGAGCTGCGGGATGATTTAGAAGACATGGAAGAGGCGTTGGCCGAGCGGTCTGATGATAGTCTGCCCAATCGGGTGTCGGCGTTGGAAGCTTCTGCGGGCATGCGGGATCCGGATGCGGACCGAGCGGCGGCGGCGTTGCGTGCGCAAATGGCAGAGGCCAACGCGCTCCGGGAACGGTATCAGAAGAGCCTTGGTGGAGGAGCAGCAGCAGCGCCCGCTCCAGCGATGGGCGACATCCCCCCTCCGCCTCAACCCGAAGTGGAAGAGCCAGCCATGGCAGGGCTTTCACCGACGGAGCAAGCCATCGCCAAGCTCCCCATCGTTGCTGAGATCCTGAGCTTTGATGCGGACTGGCAGTTCTACACGGTGAACAAGGGCCAACTTGATGGGCTGCGGGCGGATCAAGAATTTGCGGTGCGCCAGGTCGATAGTTATGAACTCTTGGCGAATGTGAAAGTGTCCCGGCTCCACCCTCAAGATGCTATTGTGGAGCTCGTACGGGGTACCACGAAAGAAGGAGCTCCCACTCCCTCCGTTGGGGACGTGCTGATCGATATTTCCCAATTGCAGTAATCCGTGATGAGTGCCCCTGCGGTTTCCAACCGCCTCCAACAGATCGTCGATCACAAGCGCACGGAGATCGAGAAGTTGCTCCCTCGCGAGGAGAAACTCCGCGCGGCGGCCCTGACGCGCGATGATTTCCGCTCCTTCGAACGCGCCCTGGATCGTGGGCCAGAGCAATTGGCGCTCATTGCTGAGGTGAAGAAGGCCTCGCCATCCGCTGGCGTCATCGCCGAAGACTTCGATCCTCTAGCGCAAGCACAAGCTTACGATGAAGCAGGTGCCGATGCCATCTCCGTCCTCACAGATGAACGCTTCTTTCAGGGGCATTTGTCCTATCTCACCCAAATCCGTGACGCGGTGCGTGTACCGGTGCTGCGCAAAGACTTCATTCTTCACCCAGCGCAGATCTACGAAGCGGTCGTTGCGGGTGCCGATGCCATCTTGCTCATCGTGGCCTGTTTGACCCAGGAAGAATTGGTTTCTTTGCTAGACGTCGCTCATCAATGTCAGCTAGACGTTCTGGTGGAGGTGCACGACGACGACGAACTGCAACGCGCTCTCGACACAGACGCGCGAATCATTGGGGTGAACAACCGCAACCTCAAAACGTTCGAAGTGGATCTGCTGACCTCGAAGCAATTGAGCGAGGAGATCCCCGATGAAATCATCTTCGTGAGTGAAAGCGGGATCAAATCCAGCACCGACTCCCAGGCCGTCTTTCAATGGGGTGCCGATGCCATCCTCGTGGGGGAAGCCTTAATGCGGAGCGGCAATATTGCCGACCAGGTCGCCGCGCTGACGCAGGTCGCGCCTTGACGGTTTCGGGGGTGTCAGGTTGGATCGAGGCATGCAGTTCTGGATCCTATCGTTGCTCCTCCTCTCTCTCGCTTGGAACGTGTCCGCTCAAGTGGTGGAGGCAACGCCCTTGCCGAAGCGCTCTGGGCCCTCGGGTGAACCCTTGTTCGCGCCCCTTTCGGGCGAACAGACCGGGCTGACCTTTGCCTATGCGTGGGATCCTCCCAAGAAGTATGAGCATGAGATGGTCAACGGCGTCACGGGAGGAGGCGTCTGTCTGGGCGACTATGATGGCGATGGCCTCACCGATGTGTTTCTCACCCAGCCCTTCAAGGGCAACCGCCTCTACAAGAATCTGGGTGATTGGAAGTTCCGAGACGTCACCGCTGAAGCGGGACTAACAAAGGAACATCTCTGGGGTACAGGAGCTTCCTTCGCGGATATCGATCATGATGGCGACCTCGATCTCTTTGTCTGCGGGTATGATTGTGAGGATCGGCTCTATCGGAATGACGGAAAGGGAACCTTTACTGAGATCGGTGCGCAGGCTGGAGTGGCAAATCAGGGTGCCGCTGTCATGGTCGCCTTCGCCGACTACGATTTGGATGGGGACTTGGATGCGTATCTCTGTCGAAACCACATCGATTTCGCGGAGACCCCTATTTGGAAATACACGAAGGACGCACGCGGACGTCCCATCGTTCCAGATGCATTGAAAGGCATCGCCAAGCCCTTGTATCGCCCGGACATCCAAGACGGTAAGCTCATTCCTGCTGGTGAAAGTGATATTCTCTATCGGAACAATGGGGACGGCACTTTCACGGACGTGTCCGCCCAGGCGGGGATTCACGATGAAGACTTTGGGCTCTCGGCGACGTGGTGGGACTACGATCACGATGGGGATCCTGACCTCTACAACGCGAACGATTTCTTCGGATCGGATCACCTCTATCGGAACAATGGGGACGGCACCTTCACGGATGTGGCCGCCTTTGCGCTGCCACACACCCCTTGGTTCTCGATGGGCAGTGACGTCGCCGATCTCAATAATGACGGGCTGCTCGACTTCATGGCGTCTGACATGCAGGGGACGACGCATTTCAAACAGAAGGTCTCGATGGGAGACATGCAGGGATGGTTTCTGGAGACGGCAGTGCCACGGCAATACATGCGCAATGCACTCTACATCAACACGGGGCAGCTCCGATTCCAGGAGGCGGCTTTCCTCGCAGGAGTCGATGCGACGGACTGGACCTGGTCTTTAAAATTTGCGGATCTTGATAGTGACGGGCGTCAAGATCTCTTCGTCACCAATGGAGCCGAACGTTACTGGGATCACAGTGACATCATGGGCTTGGCGCGGGGGGCTCAGCGGCTGAACACGCCAGAACTCAAGGATGTGTGGATGAATGCGGAGGTGCGGGCCGATCCCAACCTGGCCTATCGGAATCTTGGCGATCTGAAATTTGAAGATGTCAGTGCTGAGTGGGGATTGGGTGCAGCCGAGGTCTCTTACGGAGCCGGTTTCGGAGACCTGGACAATGACGGGGACCTGGATCTCATCGTGAATAGTTTCGAGAAAGCGGTGAGTGTGTATCGCAATGATAGTCATTCCAATGAACTGGCATCGATCACACTCAAGGGGCAGGGAATAGGCGCAATGCTGCGTGTCCGGATCGACGGTGAAGTCCGGCAAACGCTCTATCACACGCTCACGCGAGGTTACATGTCGGCCAATGACGATCGCATCCATATTGGGTTGGGAGCCGTAAGAGAGTTCGATCTCGAAATCGATTGGCCGAGCGGAAAGCGCCAGATTCTCAAGGACCTCAAGGCGGGCAACCACTACACGGTCAAAGAGGAAGGGGAGAAGGCTCCAGCAACAACGGTTTCACCGACCATGTTTGTCGTGTCTCCCGCCCTGAAAGATGCCAAACAGACGGAAAAGCCCTTTGATGACTTTGAGAGGGAACCGCTCCTCCCGAATCGTCTTTCTCAGCTTGGACCCGGCATGGCATGGGCTGATGTGGATGGCGATGGCGACGATGATCTTTATCTTGGCGGTTCTGCAGGAAATCCTGGAGTGCTCTATCAAACCCTTAAGGCAGGTTTCCAAGCCATGGAAACACCGGCTTTCGCTCAGGATGCGGCATCGGAAGACATGGCGGCCTTGTTTCTCGATGCAGATGCTGATGGCGACAGCGACTTGGTTGTGGTGAGTGGCGGGGTCGAGCATCCGCATGGTTCGGCAGCGTTGCAGGATCGCCTTTACGTGAATGACGGCAAAGGCGGCTTTACGAAAGCTCCAAAAGGCGTCCTCCCGGATCTCGCCTTCAGTGGTAGTGCGGCGGCCGCGGCCGATTTCGATCGCGATGGCGATCTCGATGTCTTCATCGGCGGTCGAATCATCCCGGGTTCTTATCCTGAGAGCCCTCCGAGCGTGCTCCTACGAAACGATGGCGGGCGCTTCGTCGCGGTCGCAGAGTCTGCAGCCACCCAGGCTCAGCGGGTGACGGGGGCTCTCTGGAGTGACATGAATAACGACGGTTGGCTCGACCTCTTTGTCACCACAGAGTGGGGACCGGTGGAAGTCTATCGTAATGATAGGGGAAGACTCACATCCCACACTGAGGAAGCGGGAATTGCTAATCAGTTAGGCTGGTGGAATGGCATCGCGGGCGCAGACATCGATCGTGATGGCGACATGGACTACGCCGTGATGAATGTGGGGCTCAACACCAAGTATCACGCCTCGCCCGAGAAGCCGGCGCAGCTCTTCTATGGCGACATGGACGGCTCGGGTCGCAAACAATTGGTGGAGGCGAAGGTGAGCAGCAAGGGGGCCTACCCAGTGCGCGGGAAGAGTTGTTCTCAAGCCGCCATGCCCGTGATCCGCGAGCGTTTTCCAACCTTTGAGAGCTTCGCCAAAGCGAGTCTGACAGAAATCTATGGCCAGCCGGTTCTTGATCAAGCGGAGGTCTATCAGGCTAATACTCTCGCATCGGGCATCTTGATCAATGATGGCCAGGGACGATTTCGTTTCCAGGCACTGCCGCGGATTGCTCAGATAGCGCCTGGCTGTGGTCTGGCACTTGCCGATATCGATGGAGACGGAAACGTCGATCTCTACATCGGTCAGAATTTCTATGGCCCGCAGCCAGAAACGGGGCGGATGGATGGTGGGGTGAGTCAGCTTTTGTTAGGCAATGGCAAAGGAGCTTTCTCCCCGGTGCGGGCGGATGCTAGCGGTCTCTTTGTGCCGGGCGATGCCACCAGCCTGGGTACGGTGGATCTGAACCAGGACGGTTGGTGTGATTTCGTCGTCGCAAGCAATAACGGGCCAGCCTTCACGTTCATCCGCGTGCCTCAACAAACGGAGCATGTTCCTTTGGCGCTGCGCTTTGTTGGTAAAAAGGGAAACCCGACGGCGATCGGTGCACGGGTCACCCTGACACTGTCCGATGGAACCCAGCAGACCAGTGAAGTGTCAGGAGGGCACGGCTACCTCTCGCAGAATCCGGGGATGCTCTTCTTCGGGATTCCCTCGGGGACCACGGCGCAAACGCTCCAAGTGCGCTGGCCGGGCGGCAAGACGAGCCGCATGGATCTCACCAAGGTTTCAGGGCGACGCCTTCAGATTGCGGATCCCTCGTGATCGCCATCGACGGCTTGGCGCGAACTTCGTAATCTAACGAAGCGACCGATCCAGATCGGCAATGGCATTGCGGACGAACTGTTGGATCTTCTCGCCACCATAGAAGGGGCCAGTCGTGCCCATGCCACCAAGCGTGTGGGTGCTCACGAGTATCAGCTTGCCCCCCGATAGCAGGAAGGCCGGATTGCCTGAATCGCCTGCCACCATCATCTCCTTCCACGATGGGTCGAGCGTCGATTTGAAAAGGGAACCCGTGCGCATGAAGTCGATCGTGCTGGAATGGATCACGCCCGTGATCTCGAAGCGGTGAACGCGGCGTTTCCCATCCGTCACCAGGACAGGGGCTCCTTTGAGCAATGCCTGATACTTGCCCGGGGCGGGTAGGGGGTAATAAGTGACCGTATTCGGAACTGGTCTATCAAGCACCCCAACCGTGATGTCGGGGATGGATACGCGCCCATTGGAAGGCGCACGCTTGACCGCGGCGAGCCTTCGGGTGACCGGGCGTCCATCACGTCCATGAAAGGTGATGCTCGCTCCGCGTGGGCGATCATAGTGGGCAGACATGACCACATGCCGATCAGATATCAGCGTCGCCGTGCGCGTTTGATCCCAAGAAACTCCTGAGAAATCGAGCGCCCGCATCCAGTTAGCAGCGCGCTTGCTACCGCCGCCTCCATATTGGGAGAAGACTCTCTTATCTGCCGCGGAAGCCCGCTTCGGGGCCCGCTTGGACATTTCTGCCTGCAGGCCACCTGGGGTGGTGTCTTTGAGAGCGCCTCCCGTGGGTGCTTTCCCTATCAAATAGGCGAAACGAACATTCCCTTGAGGAGCGGCCACTTGGGCGGTCTTTGGAGTGGGGGTGTGAGACGACGGCGCCTCCACCGTTTGGGGAGCGGCGATCACGGTGGGGGGAGCCATCACGGTGACGCAATGGGTGAGCAAGGGCATGCAGGCGCATGCAAGGACGAGGCGGAACATCCTCCCAGCATAGCGTTTAGAAATCCAGACGCAAACCAAGCCGCACCATCCTGGGCGCTCCCAAGGTGAGGAGGCCATCGCCCGAGCGCCCGACGTCGATTTCCTCATCCAAGAGATTCTCCACTGACAGGAAACTGGTGACATTCTCCGACCACCGCCAACCCAAGTGAGCATTCACAAGCAGGATGTCGGCGAGACGTCGCTCATTGCGATCATCTTCAAATACGCCATCGGTCCAGCGTCCTTCGATCTGGGCATACAGACCCGCTCCCGCGTCGTAGTGCAGTCGGATTGATGCCTGTTGAGTGGGCGCATGGGCCAGCGAGTTGCCCTCTAGTTGGGGAGCCTCGGGACTGCGATGAACGTTGGATTCGCTCAGCAAATAACTCGCCTCAATCTCCCAACCCTCACGGAACTGCCAACGCGCCATCGCTTCGAATCCAAAGAGATCGGTCTCTGCTAGGCCGCGCCGTTGGCGACCACTGCCTCCCGCCGGGATGAATCCCCATGGATCCACCACGCCGCCCCCTTCTACCATCGTCACATTGGCAATGCCGTCTTCCAGCCGATACCAGAAGCCATCGATCTGGGCGCGAAGATGTTCGTGCGGTTCCCAGGAAAAGCCCATACTACCTCCCCATAGGCGTTCGCTCTTCAATTGGGCGTTTGCCAGAGTGATATCGTTGCCGACGCGGAAGGGGCGATAGAGCTCATTGAGGGTAGGACGGCGCGTTCCGGTAAAGAGCGAGCCTTGCCACGTCCACGCGGGATCCATCTCCCATTCGATACCCATGCGTGCATTCACCTGCCATTCGGATTGGGCGTCATAGGCCATGTCAGAAAGGCGATCGCCTGAGAGCAGATCCCAGGTCTGCTCCTCGCCATCGCGGTCGTGATGGTGATCAATCCGCACGCTATTCTTGACCGAAACGCTAGGAGAGATCTGCCATGAATGGTCGACCACGATTCCAGATTCCCAGCGCTCGCCGCCCGCGCGCCGACGTCGGGTGAAGCCATCGCCAAGATTACGGTAGAACTCGTTGGTCTCTCCCTTCAGGACTCGAGTGTCTAAACCGAATGTCAGGATATGCTTGTCTGTAAGGGTATGTTGAGAACGCCATGTGAGCCCTGCGCTCCAACTGGGAACGTCGTATTGATCGAGGACGGGAAGCTCTGAACGGCGTTGATCGGTGACACGCGTGAAGGTGCTATCAAAGGCACGATGCTGCCAATAAGCGGTGAGAAATCCTTCCCATTCGTCGCCCGCGCGTTCCTTCTGAAGCGTTGCTCTAGCCGACCAGGCTTTCTGCGAGTTGCGTGCGAGAGGGGTGCCATTGCCGCGCTTTTCCTCATGGAAACGTGCCGCTGTGGTCAGGGTCCAGGCGCTGGCGAAGTCGTGGGCCATTCCCAATTGGGCAGCGGACGATTCTAACGTTGCCTTACGATCAATGCTTCCGCTTTGGCGGCTTGAAAGTAACCGGTAACCATCGCTTTGCACACGCGACCAGTTTCCAAAGATGCGGGTATTGCCCGATGATGACGATAGGAGAAAGGCCTGCGCAAGCTGGTGGTCGACCACATTTCCCCACGAAGCTTCCATGCTCCAATAAGGAGCGTCCAAACGGCTTTCGAAGCCTACCGCTCCGCCGAGACTCACCTGTCCCCAGGGATCTACTCCGCTAGCCTGCACAAGCGATGTCTGATCGATCGCGAGTGCATTGAGTTCGGACCAGGGCACCCAACCACCAAAGGCATCGTTCAACGGCACGCCATCCAGGTAGACCGTTGTGCGCGCCGCCGCGTTCGGTCCCGCCACGCGTAAGGCCGCGCCCTGGGTGGTCGGATGGGCTGCAAGGCTGGATTGCCGCCGGAACAACCGGAAGCCGCCACGTCCTAACAAGCGATCACCCACCAAGGCGCCAGGTTGCCTGGCGAGGCGTTCACGGCTGAGACTCTCCCCCTGATAGCCTTCGGAGGAAGGCCATCGTGCCACCCGATCCGCCTCGACGAGGTAAGGCGCGAGGGTGTCCTCGGCGGAGACAGGGAGGAAAGTAAGTGCTAGATATGCGCATAGAGTGCGTCCGAGCGATATGCAAGGCGTGCCAATGAGACGATTGTCCATGGAATAAAGTTGAGGGTAGTGTAACGCTTTGAAGAATCTCCCGTCTACTGCTGAATGAAGACAAGTCTAGCGCTCGCGTTCTTACTAGTGATTTCCGCTCAGAATGGCATCGGGGCTGATCAGTATTGGGGCAGTCTTAATGGCAGCATTGCGACGTCAACAAACTGGTTTGATGGTCCTAACGGAGCCCTCAGTAATCCTGGTGCCGTGCCCAGTACCTTGGACGTGGCTATCTTTGACTACAGTTTGGACCTCTCCAATCCTTATCTCGTGACCGATCATCAGGATCGTCTTATCCGGGCTTTGAAGGTCGGCGGGGATGACGTCACATTCGATCTAGGCGGTCACTCGCTCCAGCTGATTCGCTCCACGACGTTCGGAAATCCTGCCGATGGCACCTTGGTCATGGGAGGCAGCGCCCAGGAATCAGGCTCTCTCACATTAATTGATAGCACTCTTGAGTCGGTAGGTGAAATAGTCATCGCAGCGGCTGCAAATACGAATCAGACCCTAACAATTGGTGAAGAAGCTTTCTTGGACGTGGATTCCGTTTATTTCGGAAGTAGCGGCCCTCGCGATCTGCACCTGGGAGTCAATGGTACAGGCTTGCTCGTCTTACAGGATGGTGGGGCGATGATTGCGCGAGATCTGCGAGTTGGGATTGAGACTGGGAGCGTGGGAACTCTTACATTGAACGCTGTGGGAGGAAATGGCACACGTGCGGATCTCCTGGGCGATACCGTCTTTGGCGAACGAGGTACGGCGTTTGGCGTCATCTCAAATGGTGCCACCCTAACAACAACGGGGCGAAGTTCAGTCGGTGCAGACGTCACAAGTCCACATGAGAGCCTAGTCACGATCCAAAGTGGAGGGCGTTGGTTCGGCAACGCCTTTGAAATTGGTGGGCTCGCGAGTGGGCGCTTAAGTCTTTCTGATGGCAGTACTGTCAATGGGTCACTCTTCACGATCGCAAGCCGTAATCCGGGCGATGATGTCATGGGGATGATCGATCTCCAATCAGGTTCTCAGCTCCATGCTAGTGCTGGTATGCTTGTGGATGGTTCCAATGGAACGGCGCGTCTGGAAGTGCGGAGTGATTCCGACGTTGAAATCGATCATTCACTCACGGTCGGATCCAGTCAAGGTAGTGATGGATTGGTGCTTTTGACAGGATCTGGGTCAAGCATTGATGTCATGGCTGATGTGTCCATTGGCGAGTTTGGAGAGGGCGTGATGACAATTGAGAATGGAGCGGACTTTACCAGTGAACGAGGCTATATCGGGAATCGCGTCAATGCTGTTAGTGGCATCCCATCCATCGGTCGGGTGACGGTGAGCGGTATGGGCTCCACCTGGACGAACGCCAGTTTCCTTTACCTTGGGCACTACGGAATGGGGACACTCAATGTGACGAACGGGGCGGTGATGACAGCCAAGAATCAATCGGTCTTCCTCGGGCGCTATGCGACGGGCACTGGCACTCTCACTATCACGGGAGATGGAGCCGAGGTAGACGCGACCGGTCAGTTGGTAGCTGTTGGCCGTCTCGGTAGCGGGCATCTTCGTGTTGAAGGAACGTTAGGGAAGGTGAATGTGGCAGATCCACCGCAGCTACTGGCGAAAGATTTGGTGGTCGGCTACTCAGCAGATTCGGAAGGGATGGTGACGGTCCTCAACGGGAACGGGGCCGGAAGCAATGCTGCCAGGAATCTTGTCCTTGAAGACTCCCTGACCGTCGGCCGCGCGGGTCAGGGAGAAATGTACGTGGACACCACCTATGCGACAGCCTCTCAAGTTACTATAGGCGAACTCGATGGATCCTTCGGAGACCTTCAACTAAGACAGACGCTGTTGCGAGCGCTGGATACCCTTACCGTGGGCCAAGCAGGCACGGGAACATTGCTAGTAGACGAGGGGAGCACTTTGAACCTAAAGCATCCCGAGAGGCTTGTGATCGGTAAGCTTCCCGGCTCTGTGGGCACCATAACACTCATCGACAGTGTCATGGGACCTTGGAACGGTTCTGATTATTCCGTCCCTCATCAACCCGTCATTGGAGATGCAGGCATGGCCTTCCTACACCTCACAGGGAGTTCTATCTATTATTCTGATGGCCCTATCGTTGGCAACCAGGCTGACAGTATGGGCACTGTGGTCATTCGAGGAGATTCAAGCGCAGGCAAAGCAGCTATTTGGAGCATCGGTGCCCAGTTTGACGGTGTCTACAGTCCGGCGATCCTCGGCAAAGAAGGTCAGGCTATGATTATTGTGGGTGAATCTGGCATCCTGGGCGCGCAATCCCTTCATGATCGCCAAATCATACTTGGCGACGAGCCTGGGAGCCAAGGAACCATCCGCGTTGAAGCTGGTGGTTTGTTTGAATCGCAAGGCATCGTGACGATAGGCGACGGCGGTCTGGGAGAACTCATCGTGGAGCCGGGCGGACGGTCTGGATTCGTCCACTGCCAAGTGGGCTATGGATCGGCCGGGCTCCTTTCCGTCGAGTCTGCTTCCAGTGGTGCTGGCTTCGGAGCCTTCCGCTCGTTCGAAGCTGGAGTGGGTATTGGAGGCAATGCGGAAGTGGACTTTGGACAGGCTGCAAAGGGAACTGTGGGCGAGGGCCGATTGGGAATCGATGGGGGGACTAGTGTCCTGAGGATTGATGGTGAGGGCACGCATTTCGCAGTGGAGAAGAATACGATCTCAACGACGCCCACGCTTATTCAAACTTCAGGTAGCCTTCATGTTGGCGATTCGGGTAACGGTTCAATTGGCGTTACCGATGGCGGCCGATTAACCGTTGGCGGCTCTCTCACACTAGGCGAATTCAAGACCGGCACCGGGGCAGTCACGGTGCTCGGGGAAGCGAGCCGATTGGAGGTCGCAGAAGGCCCCTGTGTCGTTGGGGGCAAGGGAACAGGTTCTCTGTCCGTACAACTTGGAGGCTATGCCGAGTTCCCAAATCTCACCTTGTCTCAGAAGGATGCTACTTCTAGCATCGTCTCCGTACGGGGCGAATCCAGCACGCTCAGTGTTCCAAGCGGACTCCTTTGGGCCGGGCAGGCCGCGAGCAGTGCGATCAGCGTGCTTGATGGCGGGGAAGTCTTTGCGGATGTCGCTCGGGTGTCGAACGGATCTTCCGTCACTATCAATGGTGGGGGTTCCAGCTTCGTTACGGTTGGCGATTTCGACCTTGATGAGAATGGTATCAACGCGCTAGCGATCTTCAACAGTGGGAGGCTGGAAGTTGGAGGAACCCTCCGCATCGGCTCTGATGATACGGTGTCTCTGACCAATGCTGGCAGTCTGCATGTGACGCGCACGGTGGGCGATCTCATCAACGAAGAGGGCATTCTTAGGCCAGGTGGTGATCAGCCAGCGCTCTCTTTGATCACTGGTGACTACACTCAGCACAAGAACGCGCGGATGCTCATGGAAATAGGTGGCCTGCAGGCGGGCACTGATTTCGATACGCTTGAGATCACGGGCGTAGCGGATCTCGGAGGTACCCTAGCAATTTCTCTTGCGAACGGCTATGCGCCTCAAGCCGGACAGTCTTTCCCTCTGATCACGGCGACGGAAATCCTCCGACACTTTGATGCCTATGATCTCCCACCTCTCACGGGCCTGCGCTGGAATGTGATAGAGAAGGATACAAGTATCACCTTGAAAACCGTTGCCATTCCCCCCATCGAGCAATGGCGTGAGCGTCATGGTCTCGACCTCAATGGGGCAAATGACTTCGAAGATTGGTCCGAGAACGGTATCGTGAATCTGCTCTATTACGCCTTTGGCATGGGCGATCCCAGGGCGACTACGGTTCCCGATGCTGACGTCGATGCGGGACTCCTGGGGCTACCGGTGATCACACCAGGGCCCTCTTCAGACCGCTACTTTCTCGACTATGTTCGCAGGCGATCGGCGAATCCCGGAGTGTTCTACACAGAGACCTCCACTAGTGATCCCTCTCATTATGACCATCTGAGAGGACTGGCCGGTTCACTGGCCATCCAAGGAGAACAACGCATTCCCATTGATGACGATTATGAATTTGTCCGCCTCGAACTGCTATTTGCGCATGACCGACGCTTTCACCAAATTGAAGTGAGTCATTAGAAAGTTGAGAACTAGGGTCTGAAAAGTCGCTCTGCCGTTGCAAGAAAGCGTCGAAGTGGCAATCATTTCGGCGTCGGCTCGACTTGTTGGGTCGTTCGGAGATACTTCACGAGCGCTAACACTTCAGCATCAGTTAAGGTGCCGAAGAGTCCTTCGGGCATCATGGAAACGGGCACGGTTTCTCGGGATTGAATGCTTGATTTGGCCAGGACAGCGGGGTCTTGACCTACCAGACGCAGGGTCACTTGCCGATCGTCTTCATTGGCAACATTGCCAGAGTAGGTCCGTCCGTCCCGTGTGGTGATGATCACCATCTGGTAGCCTTCGGGAATCTCGCTGCTCGGCTCGATCACATTGCTGAGGATGTAGTCGAGATTGGCCCGGTTGGATCCCGTGATATCGGGACCGATCTCGCCTCCTTCACCATACATCTTGTGACAGGCGGCACAGGTGCGGTCAAAGATGGCGCGCCCGTGAGCGGCGTCCGCCTTAGCCACGGCGTCATCGTGGAGCAAAGTCCGATATTTGGCGTAGGCGGCTGCTTTGTCCGAACTCAGTGCATCAATCGGTCCCCACACTTCGACAAACCCATTGCCGACCACGCGTCGCAACTGCCGGGCGACATAGGCGGGAACATCGCGTTTGGGAACCTTGTTCGCTTTCAAGGCTTCGGTGAGGGCCCAGCCAGATTTCGGCCGAGCCGCCAAGGTTTGCACGGCGTCGAGCTTGGCCTCCGTGGAAAAGCTTTCATAGCGCGCTAACAAAGCGCGAGGAAAGCTCTCGTCCTCATAGCTCGCCATGGCGCGAATGGCCTCGCGCTGCATGGTATCCTGGTCTAGCAATGAAATTAAGAGCGCTTTCGCTTCAGGGCGGCGCTGGGCCACCAGGCCACGGAGGGCTTCCATGCGTGCGGCGGGATCGAGGGAGGCATCCTGCAGGCGGTCGAGCATGGCCTGAGCCGCGCTGGTATCGCCGAATTGTTGGGCGAGGGCTAACGCCGCTTGGACGACGTCTTTCTGAGAATGGACGCGGAGTTGGTCGTATGTCGCGGCCCAGGAGGGCGGTGCGGAGGCATCATCGCGCCCTTCCAGGCCATCACGCATGCCTTCGAGGAGACCAAGAAGATTCTGGGAGGATGTCATTTGTCCTAACCCTTTGGCGAGTGGCTCAAGGGCATTCGCATCGGCAAGTCGACGTGCGATGAAACGATGGACGAGAGATAGTTCACTCGTGGCCGCGAGCGCCATGGCCCGTTCGGGATTCTGAGGGACGAGAGGCTCAACGCCGAACCAGATCATCTTGGGGATATTGTGATCGTTCTCATCTTCGCCACGTTGGACGAGGGCTTCTACCAGAGCCCACTGATCTTCACGATTTGGCAAACGTTGCAAGGCAGCGGCCAAATAGAGCCGTACCACCGCGGAAGGATCCTTGGCAGCCATCTCGACGAAGCGCTCGATCGCGGTGGACGGAGCTGCGCGATCCTCACAAAGCAATTGCACGGACCACGCGCGCAAATGAGGATCGTCGTGAGCTAACAGAGCGATCAAGTCACTCTCTTGCAAACCGCCCGTGACATGGAGAGCCCACAAGGCGCGCAATTGATAGTCGCCATTCTCGTGCGATTGAAGGATGGCTTTCAGCGCTTGGGTGGCTTCTGCCGGGAGCCCACCTTGCGCATGCGCTCGCTGTTGGAGAAGCACGCGCGCTCGGCGGGCATGCCAGGCGCTTTTGCTCAGTTGTAGCTCGATTAGGGCTTCATTATCCATCGCTGCCAAGTCGTCATAGCGGCCTTCCCAATCGACGGCCTGCGATTCCTTGGGCGTGACTCGAAAGACGCGGCCGGTGTCTTTGTTGAGCACTTCCTTTCCGCAGATATCAGCATCATGCCAATCCAAGGCGTAAAGGTCTCCTCCGGGACCGATTTCCATGCTGAAGCCGATCCACTGTGCGTTGTTCGCATGGAGGAAATCTTCGCCATCCCGTCCGATGAAGCCCGAGCCGCTAGGGTCTAACACATCTGTCAGAATGGCGTGTTCGTGGATGTTACACATGAAGATCCGTCCATGCTGATTCTCAGGAAAGGCATCGGACAGGTAAACCCGTGCGCCACCATGGGCAGACCGATGCCGGTGATCGGCGATGGTGCGGATATCCTGATACACGTAGGGATTGAAATGGCGTCCTCCCTGGCGGTGATAGATGCCGCCAGGAATCACGTGCCAAAGGTGGGGAATGACACACGCCGTGATAAAGATCTGCCCTTTGGCATCGTAGTCGATTCCCCAGGGATTACTGAAACCGTGGGCGACGACTTCGAAGCGATCCTTTGTGGGATGATAGCGCCAGACGCCGCCGTTGATGTGCACACCTTCTGCGTCTAACAGGTCTGCAGGAAAGTCTTCGCCATGTTTGTAGAGGCGCCCCTTGCCCTTGGGTTTGCGGACGACGGAAGGCGTGGCGTAACCCTGACATCCATACAGCCAACCATCGGGTCCCCAGTGGAAACTGTTGAGCGTCTCGTGGCGATCACGAATGCCCCAGCCCGTGAGGCGGATCTCGATATCCTCCATCTCGGCGCGATCATCGTGATTCCGGTCGGGGACGAAGAGGAGATTGGGCGGAGCGCCTAACCAAAGCCCATCGAAGCCCACGGCTATCCCAGCGGGGAAGGGGATGCCCTCAAGGAAGATCTTCTTGCGGTCCGCCACTCCGTCCCGATCCGTATCCTCAAGGATGGCAATGCGGCTATCGCCGGAATTGGCAAAGCCCGAGCCGCGGGTTTCGTAGTCGCGATTCTCTGCAATCCAGAGCCGCCCGCGATCATCCCAACAGAAGGCCATGGGCTGGGTGATCATGGGTTCTGACGCAAACACATTCACCTTGTAGTTCTCATTCAGTGTCATGGCCTCGACAGCCTTTTCCGGAGTGAGAAACTCGGCTTCGCGACCCTCACGTTGCGCGAGACCCCAGAGTGCGTAGGTGCCTCCCTGACCGCTGTAATGACCCCATTGCTGGGTCAAGGCGACGTCGTCGAGCTTGCCTGTGTAGGCAATGAGACGGTGTTTGAAGGTCTTGGTTTCCCCCGCCGGAATCGACCAATCGCCAAGACGAGCACGCGCCGGTCCCACCCCGAATTGGTCATCAACTCGCCACGGCTGAGGGAAGCCGTCGTTGTCTGAGTGATCAAAGATGGCGATATGGGCAAGGTCATCGCGACCGGGCACTTGCAAACCCACATCCAACCACATGGCTCGTTTGCCTTCGGCCTTGCTTCCACGATTTCGTGCCGCATTGACGATCTCTCCAGGCATCTCTGGAGCCCACGGCATGCGAAGGAAGAGCCCACCGTAGTCATACTTGCTGATGGTGATATCCGTCTCTGCTTTGCCTTCCCAGATGAGGTCCAGGGTGTAGCGATCGCCATGGTCCTCAAAGGTCCAGGTCTGGGTTTCCGTCAGGACCGTCGACCCGTCTTCAGCCAGTAAGGCATAAACGGTGCGCCAGGATGCGGTGTTGTCTGAAGCGTCCTCAGCCTTGGCCTCATCGAAAGCCATTCGTTTCCAATGGGTGCCTTCGGGATGATGAAAGTAGTCGCGCCCATTCAATCGCGTGAAGCCCCAGTAAAGGCCGGTTTGATGGGGATGATGGCCGGGGCTGTGTTCGGTGAGGGCTCCCTTTCCATCAGGTGCCAGAATGGGATGAATGTAAGGTCTGAAATCGGCTCGCGCGTGCTGGGTGAGGATAGGCGTTTCCTCACCCTTTCGCGTGATGGTCATGGTGTCCGCGCCAAAGTCACTGATGAGTTGCGCCTGGAGAAGGGGAATTCCAAGGCTGAGAAGGGAAAGAGCCACCCGCAAATGTCGTTTCATGACTGCGGGATAGCATGCGCAGGCATTGACTTTCAAGGTGGATTGTCGGAATGGATAGGGAATGAAGCCGCCAAACGCCGCCCGCAGAGTTTCCAGGAGCGCCAAGAAGCGGAGTGGCCGTGGTCCCGATCACGTGGCGCGCCTTTCCAAACTGGTGGCGGTGGATGAACCTTTCGAGCCAGCGACGGATGAGGCTTGGGATCGCTTGGAGCGCATGCTCCGGACCAAATTTCCTTCCAGCCATCGCCGCCTCTTGAAGCGCTTCGGCACCGGCGTGTTTGGTGGGCGCTTGCTCTATCTCAACCCGGCTGCCGAGCAGGATTGGCGATCGGAATACAGCGCTCGTTGGGCCCATGGAGTCGCAAGTATGTTAGGAGGAGCTTTTCCTGAGCTCGACTTCAATCTCACGGATGATGGCTTGCTCCCGTTCGCCATGACGGGTGAGAGCGTCTACCTGTGCTTTGATCGGACAGATCCAATGCCTTCACACTGGACGGTGCGCATCTGTTCGCTCCCTGACAAATGGACAAAACCGACCTCCCTCACGTCGGCGGCCCTCCTCTGCGATCTCGCAGGAGAGGAAAGCGTCCTGCCCAAGGCGGCGAGCATGCGCCTCTGGCGACCAGGCCAACCTGTCTTCGAAGCAAGTTCCTACCTCATTCATCATTGAGCGGAATCGAGATCGGCTGCCGCAGGAAGAGGCATTGTCCGTCAGTATCTTCGCACACGTAGTAGTAGGCACTGCCCTTGATCGCCTTCGAAGTGGCTTCTCCTTTCTTGGGACGCCATTCGAACTCGATGTGTCGCGTCTCTTCCGAGGCGATGAGATCCTTGGGAGGCGATGAGACGTGGAGGTCGCCAAGCGCCACTCCGTCCGTATCGAAGACCCAATGCAAGGGCCCGGCGTCGTTCGTCCAATGCACCTTGCGCAAGGCATCTGGAGTGAGGCGAATGTGCACCCGGAAAGCAGGTGAATCTTTCTGAGTCGATGGCACCTTGGTCGTGACGACACGGATCATCTTGGTCTCATCGATCGGGACCTTACCAAGCGGGTCCGGGTGCTCTCCGACTGCCATCGCTTCAGACGGCCCTTTCTGTGGCGTGGCAAACTCGGCCCCGCTGGGTTCGGCCCGAAGCGGGTGAGGGGTCTCTCCGCGAGCGCGCAGATCACGACGTGCCTCATGGACCCAATCGTAGAAGGCGTAGGGTTTGTCTAAACGAGGACCATATTGCTGAATGCGCCGCCGCCAGATATACTGCGCCGGATCCAGGGAGAGCGCCTGTTTCCACGCGTGAATCGCTCGCGAGAAATCCTCGGGATGGCGTTTGGGAGAATCAAACCGTTGACGGTAGGCGACTCCCAGCCGAAACGCTGCGGTGCTATCCTCGGGATAGGCCGCCACGCGAGCCTCGAAGGCAGCGATCGCGCCATCAAGCCTGTCATCCGTCCCCCAAAGGATCTGCCCTTCTGGCGATGTTCGCTGGGGAAAAGGTTCCGAGGATGAGGCGTCACCTTCAGGATAATCCGTCTCAAGGAAGGCCTGGAGCTCGTTGTCCTTGGGATTCACGTAACGGACGATCCCGTGGGGATCGATCAGGAGGCTGTAAGGAATTGCCTTGCACCCTAACAGATTCGACGAGTCTAACAAGACGGGCCATTCCATCCCTTGCCACTGCATGAAGAGCCGAGTGCGATCGGGATGTTGCTCTTCGGCTATACCGAAGACGGCGAGTTGCTTCTGCTCCACGAGTTCTTTCGTCTTGGCGTGCCACCCGGGCACGTGCTTGCGGCAGCCCGCTCACCAGGAGGCGAAGAGGTGCAAGAGTACCTTCTGCCCATGATAGCGCTCGATAGAGAAACCGTCCTGCCCATCAATGGTGGGCAGTTGAAGTGTCGGAAACGCCTTACCGATCTCCCAGGGGGCCGCTGACAGACGAGGGGCGGCGAGAGTCATGGAGAGGAGGGCGACGAGTAAGAACGCTTGGGACGGAAGCCTCATGAACGCATGATGGCAGCGCTGGGCCGATATTCCTCCGAAAAGAAAGGGAAGTGGTTGCGGGGGCCGGATTTGAACCGACGACCTCCAGGTTATGAGCCTGACGAGCTACCGGGCTGCTCTACCCCGCACGGTAGGGATGGAGCATCCCAACGGTTGTTCAAGTCGTTTTTTAAAACATCTGCGAAACGCCACGGCGGCGCTCTCGGCTTGCCGCCAGCGCTTGCCTCCGTCATGGTTCGGCATGAAGCCCCGTCTCTCTCTCTGGAAAGTCCTCGCGTGCGCTCTCCTTTCCGCGCCCGGCGTCATGACGACGCAGGCGCAGCACGTCCCTGCGGAGATTCGCAATGAACTGCGGAAATCGACGGTCTGGGTACGCACGGCTAACGACGGCGACTACGGCACGGGTACCGGTTTTGTCATTCGCAAAGATGGAGACGACGTCTACATCGCCACCAATCATCACGTGACCGATGCGCAACGGCATGGCCAGGAAGTGGATATCAAGCGGACGCGCTACCGGGTGCTCTTTGCTGGAGAAGACCCCAATGGCGAAACCTATCGAGCCGATCTCATCGCTGCAGACGCGGAGCATGATTTGGCGATCCTCAAGCTGAAGCGGGCAGATGCGCCCGAGCCCTTCAATCTCTATTCGGAGAAGCCCTTAGAGGAAACCCTTCCGGTCACCGTCTTAGGATTTCCCTCCGGCGACCGTGACATCACGATCAATAATGGCCAAATCTCAGGATTTAAGAATGATATCATCGGCGGGATGCGGCGCATCAAAGTCTTCTGCAAAGTGGATCCCGGGAACTCCGGTGGGCCTTTGGTCGATGCCGAAGGAAATCTTCTTGGAGTGATTGTCGAGAAAGACCCCAAGTTAGACAATGTGGGCTATGCGATCCCCGCCTACGAATTGCATGAAATGTTGAAGGGCCGATTGGGAAACTTTGAAGTGCGACAAGAAGGCGAAAGTGGCGACTACACCGTACAAGTCCGAGCGGATGTCTTGGATCCTTATGGCAAATTAAAGAGCGCCAAACTCCACTATATCACTGGCGCTGATTTGAAGCCGGAGCAGCTATCGAAGCATGTGGGCAGTGATGGTCTGCGTTGGTCGTTGTTCTCAAAAGAAATGAAGGCTGTTCCGGTATCCATTCGCGACGACAAAGCATCCATGACGGTGAACGTCCCGGGCGAATTTGGGGAGTTCTGTTTCATTCAATTGAGCTATCAGCGCGAGGGCATGGCGCAAAGCGTCAGCCGCCCCTTGCCAATCATTCTCGGTGGTAGCGGCGATTTGGAGGAAGGGGAAGATGGCGAGTCCAAGAAATCGCGTCCAGGACGACGGGCGCTGCCGCGTGCGCCTCAGAAATCCATTCTCGGAGAGCGGGTCGCCATCCGCGATTTCCGGGCAAACGAATGGTTGATCGATTCGGGTGAGATCATTCCGAACGTCGATTGGGACGAGAACGGGCTCTACGTTTTCATGGTCACGAAGGAGGGTGTGGTGCGTAAGATTGATCCTTTTCGCAATCAGATTGATTTGGAAATCGACTTGGAGCTTTCGGCGCAATGGGCCGTACTTAGTGGCGAAGGGGTATTAGTTCTCACAAAGGATCAGCAATTGTGGATCGTCGATGACCGCGATCTCAAAGTCCGACGAGTCATTCGTGAGATTCCCGGAGTGATGCACGTCGCTTCCTGTCGCAAGAGCTTCTATGCATTCTGCGTGGTGGGAGATGGCACGACGCTGGAAGTGTATGACCTCGTGGACGGCGCCAAGACACAAACGTTTCAAGCGTCTGATTTCTCTCTACCCAAAGACGCGGCAAGTGGCGCATCGGCGCTGAAACGATTCAATCATCTGACCATGGGGCCTTATGGACGTTTCCTTTATGCTGAAAGTGACGGGGCCATCTATCGGTTCATGGTCACGGACGACGAGTTGACGCTCGAGGAGGCGACTCCCAAGATTGGCAAGAATCCCTCAGGCATCGTCGTCTCCGAAGATGGCCTCTATGTCTCTTTATTAGATGATGAGGGCAACCATTCCCTGCCAGAGTTATCCATTCAACCATTCGGCGTTTATGTGTATAAGATGAATGACTTCTCACAGCCGCTCGCCGCGGTCGATGGCGGGCAGCCCACGCCTTATCTTGAGCGCGAAGATTCGAGTCGCTCCATCTTTGGCACGGTCAAGAATTCACCGCTTGTGCGCTTCGATTTGGAAGGAACGAAAGTCCGCGAATTCCCTGAGTTGGAAGGGGAGTTTGCCAAACAAATTCTCGTGTATCCGAAACGCCCTGGATTTCTGCTCGTCCTCACCGATGCCAAAGCCTACGTGCTCAAGCAGCTCTAACGGTTCGGCTCGTCAACCGTCCATTTCCTGGGACTCAAACGCATCCATCTGTCGACGGTCGCGCTTGCTTGGGCGGCCACCTTCTTCGCCCTGGTAGACGCGGTTCTGCCGCATCTGTTCCCGAGCCGAACGCGCCTTTTCCCAGGCTTCGTCAGAGGTGAGGTCTTCGACATAGTCCGCGACCTGTTTGGCCCCTACCCGCTTCTCCAGTACGTCATTCACTTGCAGGACGCGTTTGACCGCGTCTTTCTCGACTTCCACAAGATCGCCCGCCCGCACGAGGCGCGAGGGCTTCACGGGTTGCCCTAAAATGGTGACTTGATTAAGCCGGCAGGCGTCCGCTGCCTGATTGCGTGTCTTGAAGATACGGATCGCCCAAAGCCATTTGTCGATACGGGCGGAGGGGCCAGATGCGTCCATTTCCACCATCGTGAAGCGATCGGCGAGCACGTCAACCGCTTCTCAAGTGTCAGACAAACAAACGGAATCCCTCTTGGCAGACGGCGGGGCGCGTGCGTGTATCGCCCCGCCACCATGCCTGCCCTTCCCGAGCACCGCAAACTTCTCCGAGCCTTTGAGAAGCGGCGTGCGCTGATAGCGGATACGTCGACGAATGCGTATCGGCTAGTGGATGGGGAGGCCGATGGCTTCCCGGGACTCACACTCGATGCCTATGACGATGTCTGGCTCTGGTCGACGGCGGATGTCGAGCTTCCACGGGTGCTACGCCGTGCGCCTGGACCCGCTCTCAACATCCGCGCCGTGTACCACAAGCGCCTCGACCAGCGCCAGAAGGATTCCCCAGTGCACGTCTGGGGAGAACAGGTGGACGCCCCTTTCTGGATCTTGGAGAAAGGGATGCGTTTCGAGATCTCCATGCAAGCTGGCTACTCCCAGGGGATCTTTCTGGATCAACGGGACAATCGGCAGCGGGTCCGCGAAGCCGTCACGGCGGGTCAACGCCTACTCAATACGTTCAGTTATACCTGTGCCTTCTCCATTGCGGCCGCTCTCGGAGGTGCGATCACCACGAGCCTTGATCTCTCCAATCCCTACCTCGCCTGGGGCAAGCGCCACTTTCTTGGAAACGGATTGGATCCGAACGCGCACTATTTCTGCAAAGGCGATGCCCTTACCTGGATGCAGCGTTTTGCGAAACAAGGCCGCCAATTTGCTGGGGTCATCTTGGATCCACCCACTTTCTCCCGGAGTGAGGCAGGGGTCTTCCGGGTTCAGAAGGACTATGGGCTCCTAGTCGAAGCTGCCGCAGCCATCTGCGAGCCCTCGGGGTGGATCCTGGCCACGTGCAACGACCGACAGCTGAGCCATGAACGCTTCGCCACCATCATCGAGGGAGCGGTAGGGAAGGGAATGCGTATGGAACCGACATCAATGCCGTCCGATTTCGTTGGGGAACCCTATCTGAAATCGCTCTGGATTCGATTTGCCGACCCTTGATGTATATTTCAGGATTTGTATTGAAATTTTTATATTTATAATAATTTATTCACTATGCGTCCTGATTTCTCAGCAGCGAGCCGACGATTGCCCCTTGCGGCCATTCTCTTCTTGCTGCTCGTGTGTCGTCTATCGGGAGTCGAAGTGGTGACATCCGTCACGCAATTGACGCGATTGACTGCTGATCAGATTCGAACGGAGCCACGAGCGGAGATGGAGGGTGTGGTCACCTATGCGGATCCCACCTGGCGCATGGTCTTTCTGCATGTGGGAGATCGCTTTCTCTTCTTACAGTATGCGGAGACCACTCTTAATCCTGGCGACAGGGTGCGCATCCAAGGGAAAGTGACCGGAGGGCATCTCGACCCCTACGTGATGGGCGAGCGCGTTGAGGTGTTGTCGACTGGCCATCCCATGCCAGAGCCGATGCCGCTCGATCTGCAGGAGTTTGATGAGAGTGCCGCTAGTGGACGTTGGGTGAAAGCAAGTGGGACGGTTGAGAATGTGGTCGTCGATTTCGGGTGGACCTCCCTCAATTGCCGCAGTGTTTCTGGAGCGATGTTCCGCATTCATGTTCCTGAAGAATCCTCCATTGATGCATCACTCGCGCTCCTTGGGAGGTCGGTCGACGTCGAAGGCAATCTCGGAATTGCCCTCGATGCGGATGATCGCGTGTCGGGCTACATGCTGTTCGTGCAATCGAAAGACGACTTCCACGAGTCGCCTGAATCAAAGGGGTCTAGCAGTCCAGAACTGAACGAAACCGAGGACATTGTGTCTCTGAGTGAATCTCCGCAACCTCATGAAGTTGTGGACTTTGAGGGTATTTGCACGTATTCGCAGGGAGAAGTCATCACGGTGGCAGACGCGACGGGAGGCGTTCGCATCAAGGTGCCTGGAGGGATCAAACTGGCTGAGGGGATGCGGGTGCGGGTTATTGGAACCCAAGTTCTTGTGGGGATGCATCCCTCCATTACTGCGCGAGTGATTCAGCCATTGGGTGAAGGGGAGATTCCTCAGCCTGTGCGCCTGGATCATGTTTCTCCAGATTCCGATCAGGGGAGGCTCGTGATCGTGCGTGGGGACCATCCGCGCCTGAGTAGCCATCGTGATCGCGATGGCCATCGCATGCTCGAACTCACGGATTCCCAAGGCAACTCATTCGTGGTCTCCCTGGAGGATGTGGATGAGGCGTCGCTGCGGGAGTTCATTCGAGATGCGGAACAGATCGAGGTGAGAGGTACCTGTGTCTTCGGCCTCACGAATGGATTCTTTACCCATGTGATCCATGGGCATGGGCTTGAGGCTCTCCACGTCACCAAAGAGAAGCCGCTCCTCGACTCACGTACGATGGTCGCTCTCTTTGGGATCATGGCTGGATTGAGCCTTATCGGAGCCGTGCGCTCCGAGTGGTTACGACGAAAGGTCCATGAACGGACGACGCACCTTTCGGAAATGACGGCGCAGCTGCAAGCGGCCTACCGCGCCATCGATGAAGCAATTCTCTTCCATGATCTCGAAGAGAGAGTAGTCATGACCGATGGGCGCTTGGATCATTGGTTTGGGATCCCTGTGGCTCAGGGGGAGTCGTGCGCCAATGTCTTCGACATCCTCTGCTCGGAAAAGTGCCGCATTGTCCCCTCAAACCCGGACGAGCTTGCCGAGCCTGCCTCTCCTGAGGACGAACTCGATAGCTTCACCAAACGGCTGGCCGCCCTGCGGGCCAATCCGGATCGTTCGATGGAATTTGAGTTCACTCTCAGTGAGCCAGAAGCGCGTACCATCAAGTGTGTGATCGCTCCCGTTCAAGTGGATGGTGAGATTCTCGGGCGCATATGGGCCTTCCGTGACCTAACGAAAGAGAAGGAACTCTATGCCAGCTTGGTTCAGGCGCAGAAGATGGAAGCCGTCGGGCGTCTTGCGGGAGGCATCGCTCACGATTTCAACAATCTCCTCACGGGAATCACCGGCAACCTTGCCGTCGCGAAACTGAATACGGACGTGCCTTTGAGAGATTCGCTTGAGCACTTGGATGCGGCCGAAAGCGCAGCCGTGCGAGCTTCCGAACTGGTCAAACAGATGCTCGGCTTCTCTCGCAAAGCGCATCTCGAATTGAAAGTCTGCGATGTGAATGATGTCGTCACGCGGCTGAGTGAACTCATCCGCCATTCGTTGGGGGCGACGGTGGATATCAGGCTCGAGCTCGACGACGCGATTGCTCCCGTCAAGCTCGACGGGACCCAGCTTGAACAGGTGTTGATGAATATGTGTGTCAACGCCCGCGATGCCTTGCCGGATACGGGAGGCGTCATTGAATTCAAGACGTCGACCTGTCAGCTGGAAGCATCGGAGTCCCGCCAAGCAGGCGATTACACCATGATCTCGGTAATCGACAACGGATCGGGGATGCCTCCGGAAGTGCTCTCCAAGATCTTTGAGCCCTTCTTCACGACCAAGGAGCAGGGGAAGGGAACTGGATTGGGCCTTGCCATGTCCTTCGGCCTGGTGGAACAGCATGGCGGGTGGATCGAGTGCGATTCCGAGGTGGGCAATGGGACCGAATTTCGCATCTACTTGCCGACGCATCTAGGCCCGCTCCACCAGACCGCAGAAACGACCATCAAACGCGAAACCGCCTTGGATGCGGTGGGGGATCGGCGCAAGATCATGGTTGTCGACGATGAATCAGTGGTTCGCACAGTCGCCGCCGGGATTCTCCGGAAGTGCGACTTCGAAGTCATCACGGCTGAGAACGGTCGTGAGGCAGTGGAGAAGGCGGCAAGCGCGCTCGATTCCCTGGATGCGGTGCTTCTGGATCTCACCATGCCGGTCATGTCGGGCAAAGAGGCGCTCCGTCGCCTCAAGGATCTGAGACCCGACCTGCCCGTGATCATTTGCAGCGGCTTCCTCGTGGACCTCGACACCTTTAGCAAGGAGGTTGGTGTCGCACCCGATGGCTTCGTGCAGAAGCCCTACGATCTCTCCGTGCTCATCGCCGCTATCCGCGAATGCCTCGCCGACACATGCGAGAATGACCTGGTCCTGGCCTCGTGATCAGGTTCAAGTTGACCGCTCTCAAAGGCTGAACGTTCCTTCCCAGCGTGAGCACCAACCACGCACTCGATAAGGCGATCGACCAGGCAAGAGGGGACTCGCCACCACCGCTTCCTGGGGACTTTGCCGACCAGGTGATGGGAAGACTCCCTCTCGCAGATGGGGAGGTCTGGCCTCCGTTTGCCGTCAGCGTGCTCGGAGTCGCAGCTGGGGTCGCCTTGATCGTCTCTGGCGTCGTCGCCGCGAGTTTCGCGCGGAGTGATCACTTTCCGCAACTCGCTCTCTTTCAGGTGGAAGCGGCTACTTTTAACGCTCATCGTTGATGAATCGTTTGGGGTGGTTTGTGGGTGCGGGTGCTGTGGCCGCAGTGGTGAGTCTGGCGATGTGGGCGCTCCTTGGGCATCGGCATGCGCATGCGGAGGATGAATTACATGCCTGGATGCATGCGAACCTCGACCTCACCCCAGAGCAGGATGCCTCACTTCATCCACTCGAAGAGGCGTTTGAGGAAGAGAGACGCCAGATGCACGCGGCGATCGAAGAGGCTGGGACCAAGCTGGGAACTGCCTTGTTGAAAGGGGACCTACAGTCTCCTGAAGCCCAGACGGCTCTCGACGCGTTGGAAAGCGCGCAAGCACGCTTGCGCCGATGCACCTTGGAACACTTCTTCGCCATGAGAGACCACCTCGATCCCGAGCAATCTGAAAGACTCCTCACCTGGGTTGCCAAAAGCATTGCTCCTGATGGCTCTCACGATTGATCTCATCGATGCGATTGCGGACGAGGCTCAGGAGACTGAGTTGTCCCGTCCACGCATCCAAGACTCCCATCCTCCCCATCCCGAGGAGGGCAGCTTGGTCGAGAAGGCTCGCGGAGGCGACCCGGACGCTTTCCGGGAGATTGTGGAGTATTACGAGTGGGCGGTCTACACGTTCAGTTATCGGTGGCTTCACTCTCCCGAAGATGCCCAGGAGGTGGCTCAGGATACCTTTCTTCGGGCTTACCGCGGTCTTTCCAACTATCGGCATGAGGGAAAGCTATCTACCTGGCTTTTCCAGATTGCGCTCAATCTCTGTCGGGACCGGCGTCGTTCCCCCAGACTCACGCCGCCTCCCAGTGTTCCGCTGGAATCCTCTTCCAACCTCCTTTGCAATTGTCATTCTCCCGATCAGGAAGCGACGTGGAAGAGTGACCTAACCAAGCTCACAGAAGGATTGGAGGCCCTGCCAAGACGACTGCGGGAACCCTTGATCCTGTGTGGAGTGCAAGGGCTGAGTCATGACGAAGCCTCCAGTGTCCTCAAGTGCTCACCTCGTGCCATCGAAGGGAGAGTATACCGGGCCCGACAACGTCTTGGGCAATGGTGGGAGCAGCATCGCTGACGCAATCTCATCTAAATGGCATCCCAAATGGGAGAAGTTTCGTAAACGAATTCGTGGGGCGTTCGGCAACCGCTCGTCTCATAAGCGAATTCCCTTTATGAAACGATTCCGATACTTGCTCATCGCCCCATTCTTTCTCTCTCCATTGGCCCAAGGCCAGGACCTTCCTACAGAGGCATTCCCGGAGGGAATGGACACCCTTGATCCCACGGTCGTGATTGGCAAAGCCGAGGATCTCCTGGGATTCGCGGCGACTTCCAGTTCTGGCCAGGCCAATAATGAGGAACTCAGCCAGCGCCCGGTCCTGCGGCGCGGCGAATTGCTCGAAGTGGTTCCGGGCGTGGTCATTACTCAGCATTCCGGCGGCGGGAAAGCCAATCAGTATTTCGTCCGTGGGTTCAATTTGGATCACGGAACCGATTTCCACGTTTCATTGGACGGCATGCCGGTCAATTTCCGAACCCATGCCCACGGTCAAGGCTACGCGGACCTCAATTTCTTGATTCCAGAATTTATTGAACGGCTTGATTACTCGAAAGGGCCATTCAACGCACAGTTGGGAGACCTTTCCACTGCTGGAGCGGCTCAGTATCGACTCTTCCACGAACTTCCACGAGGGCTCGCCGGCATCACCATCGGTGAGAATGACTATTTCCGCGCCGTACTCGGCGATTCCTGGGTGGTGGGAGATGGAGTTCTCACGCTCGGAGGCGAACACACGCGTGAGAATGGTCCGTGGTCTGAGCCCGACAGCTATCGCCGATTCAATGGATTCCTGCGGTATCATGTCGGGGATGATGACAACTATTTCAATGTCACCGCGATGGCTCATGCGGGCGAATGGGATGCCACCGATCAGATCCCACGGCGTGCCATCCGCGATGGACGTCTCGGGCGTTTTGACGCCTTTGATACGTCTTCAGGGGGAGAAACGGCCCGTCACAGCCTGCAGATGAGCTGGCAGGCAAAGAACGCAAGCACGACGACCCACATGGACGCTTGGGTAGGCTACTACGATCTCGATCTCTTCTCTAATTTCACCTACCTGCTGAGTGATCCCATCAACGGGGATCAATTCGAGCAGAAAGAAAGCCGGTTCTTCGCCGGGATCGATCTCTGGCGACGCTGGGAATACGATCTGGCCGGGCTCCCAAGTCACACCACGATAGGCCTGCAAACCCAGCACGATTGGATCAACGACATTGGTCTGCATTTGACGAAGAATCAGCAGCGCCTGGCAACGGTTCGTGAGGACGATGTTTATCAGTCGAATCTGGGCCTCTACCTGGATCACGAGACCCAGGTCACTCCATGGCTGCGCGTGGGGGCCGGATTGCGGGCGGATGGATTTCTATTTGATGTCGATGGTGATTCCGTCAATTCGGGACAGGAAACGGACGGCATCCTTAGTCCCAAGTTTCACCTTGTCTTGGGACCCTGGGCGGAGACGGAGATCTACCTCAATGGCGGGCTCGGCTTCCATAGCAATGATGCTCGAGGCACCACGATCACCCGTGATCCGGTGTCTGGGGATGCGGTCGATGCGGTCGATCCCTTGGTGCGGACAGAAGGTCTGGAAATCGGGTTGCGCACGCAGGTCATCCCCGATCTGACGGCTACCGTTTCCCTTTGGGGACTGCGTAGTGATAGCGAATTCGTTTACGTGGGCGATGCGGGCACGACGGAAGCGGGGCCAGCCTCGGAACGCTATGGGGTGGAAGTAGCCGCCTACTGGCGCCCCACGGATTGGCTGGCGGTGGATGCCGAATATGCGTGGAGTCATGCGCGCTTCCGTGATCTGCCTTCGAGCGAGAATCACATCCCTAATGCCGTCGAGCACATGGCGTCTGCAGGGATCACGGCGGGCAACGAAGAAGGGCTCTACACAAGCCTCCGTGCGCGTTATTTCTCGCCACGGCCCCTGGACGAATCCGGAGATATTGAAGGGGACACGAGTTTCCAGCTCAACGGGCGGATCGGCTATAGAAGGGGTCCGTGGGACTTCGCCATCGATTGTCTGAATATTCTCGATAGAAAGGACAATGACATTGAGTATTATTATGAAAGCCGATTGCCTGGCGAGCCCGCTGAGGGAATTGCCGACGTGCATCTTCACCCTTCCGAGCCCAGGCAGTTCCGGCTGAGTGCTACCTATCGGTGGTAGCGTGAACGGTCGATGGTGAATGGATAGCATGGCAACACAACAGATTCTTAATCAAGGGGGTGTCCAACGCCGGGGAGTGGTGGACCGGCCCCCAGTGCGCATTCGCTCCGCGACGATTGGAGATTTGTTTGCCATCCATGAAGTTCATCAAAGCGCTTTCGATGGAGCCGAAGGAGACCTCACATCCGACTTGGCGATTCGACTGCTGACGGAAACGGCCTCACCGGCTGTGGTATCCCTCGTTGCCGAAGAGGACGACCTTGTCGGTCATGTGGCTTTCAGCCCCATTCGACGGGCGGGGACTCGTGAGGTCGAGGGCTACCTTCTCGCGCCGTTAGGCGTGAAGCGAGCGTTCCAGGGCAAGGGCGTCGGGGCAGCTCTCGTAGAGGCAGGACTCCAGCACGTTGCGCGATTAGGCTTGCGGGTGCTGCTCGTCTATGGGGATCCCGCCTACTATGGGCGATTCGGTTTCAGTCAGGAACGCGCGGCTTCGTTCATTCCCCCATACAAACTGCGCTATCCGTTCGGGTGGCAGGCCCACACCTTTGACAGGGGAAAGAGCTTCGTGAGACCGCACTTGATTGAGTGCTCGCCGTCGCTGGAAGATCCGGCTCTTTGGTGAGCAAAGCATCACGGTGATGCGGGAGGCAGGCGATCGACGAGCGCTCGGCAACGCTAAGACATCCAATCCTGGGAAGGAAAGTGGTGCGCGATACAGGATTTGAACCTGTGACCCCCACCGTGTCAAGGTGGTGCTCTACCCCTGAGCTAACCGCGCTTCGAACTGCGTTTGGGCCGGAATCATAGGGGCTGGCGGGTGGGGCGCAACCGATTTCTGAGCAGAGCCCTTACTCAGGGGAAATGCTCCAGTCGAGCGATCCATGTTGGATGCGCCAGGTCTCCAACGCGTGCATGGCGTCTTCCAGCGTGGGATCGATGACGGCCGCGAGGGCGAAGAGATACGCGGCCACGCGGTGATCGGTCGGACTGTCAGGGAGAGCGAGCAATTGCTGACCGCGACGGAGCAGGAGTTGGGCAAAGACCGCTGGCGAATGCTCCGCATGGAGTTTGGGAAAAGGGGCGTCTTGCTGATGTGCCTGCCGCGTTTGGGCCGCTCGCGGATTCTGTGGATGAAGCACCAATGCAAAGTGGAGCATGCGTGCGCACCATAACTCGCGATCATCGCGATTGGAGTCGTGGAGGTGCAACGCAACATAAGCCGCCAATTGGTTGGCCCAGGTTTCCTTCTCCAACGAAAGCATGGTGACTTTGGAAGAATCAAACCATGGCATTGAAGAAATAGGAGTCTCTGCGAAAAGCGAAATCATTAGCGAGCCTAGCACTACCAGAATCTTTCGATGGCATGCGTGCCATGGGCGGGTGATGAGAGAAGGGCACACGGTCAGATGAAAGAACTTGGAGGTGACGAAGAATGGGAGCGCAAGAAGGGCCATCTCGTGCCATCGTGAAAGTAGATGACCCCCCCTGGCGGATCAAGTTCCAAGGTGGCCGCACGCCGCTGGGCGCGCGCCCTCGTCGACACGCTAACAGACGAAGAGAAAGCGCGTGAGTCCGCGATCATTGTCTCCCAATTGATCACTCACGTGTATTCGCGTGAGCCGCGCGTGATCATGCTCTTTGCCGCCTTGCCGTGGGAACCCAATATCGATTCATTGAGAGGACTGCTTCCTAATCTGACATTCGCCTATCCGCGCGTGGTGGGGGCGGGTGAAATGCGCTGCCATGCCATCACCTCATCGTCAGACCTCGAGCGGGGGGCGTTTGGATTGCAGGAACCCAAGGAGACTTGCCCAACGCTAGCCCCTCACGAACTCGATTTGGTCGTGGTTCCTGGTTGGGCATTTACGAGCGACGGTGCGCGCCTAGGGAAGGGGGGAGGTTACTACGACCGTCTCCTCGCAGACGTGCAAGGCGAAGGCGCTACGATAGGCGTCTGCTTTCAATGTCAGTTGTGGGACACGGTTCCGATAGAGGATCATGATAGAGCCATGGACGTTGTGCTAACAGGATCTCAGAACGCCTCTGAGGCCAATGGCGTCGTTGATTAAGCGGCGGATTCTGCAACAGCGAGAACGTCTCGCATCGCTGAGAATTCCATAATTCGGGAGATTCTCGATCGATTCCTTCGGGAAGCGATTTCTGGAAATTCTAACAGTCATGGCCGCATGGGGTTAGCTTACAGTGGCTCAGCTCGTCTGCGCGAATTCTCTCATAAATGGTTTGCAGGCATGAACGGAGGCGCGAATTCTTAGTAGTGAGCGGATTACGCTCATGCTAACAGAAACAACAGCCTTGAAACACTCATGAAATTCGCACGTGGCCTATCATTCCTCTTCATAGGAATGCTCACTTCGATGATCTTTCTGACCGTGGCATTCCGCCTAGATTTCAAAACGTTTGTCGCGGACGTGTTCACACCGGCGAAAGCCGATCCCTACTTCAAAGCGAGCTTTAATGCTAGTGACCGTAGCGAAGTCAAGCCCATGGTCATTCCTGAAGAAGTGGAGGAGATCGCCGTTTCCTCACAATTGACTATCCATCGTAGTTTGGCCAATGAAGTGCATTTGTCAGGGGTGGTGCCCGATTGGCAGATCTGTGAGGATATCGAAGCTTATTGTGAGGCGATGTTTCCAGATTCCCGTTTGCGCAATGAGATTCGAGTCTTTGCAAGAGCGACCGAACCAACGTGGAAGGGGAAGCTTCGCGATTTCGCTCAAGTTGAGGGCTTGGATAGGATTAAGAATGCCTCCATTGCGATCAATGACGACCTCATTGAGATGACTGGATTTGTCACCGCATCGGAGACGAAGGCGACCCTCTTGGACGCGCTTCATGCTCAGGGTTCCGATGACCTTCCGATGGTCGCCCGCTTGAGTGTTCAAGCCATCGATCCAGAGTTTGATCTGTGGCAGGGAGCGGAAGGCGCCCTCCTCGTTCAGGGGGCTATGGACGCAGGGTCCAAGACGCGGTTGCTCACACTGATTGAAACCCACGCCACGGATGGGATGAAAGTGATCGATGCCATGGCGGTTGATGCTGAGATCAACGCCCCAAGCTGGCTTCCCGCTCTTGAGAATATGTTGCCGGACTTCCTTACCAATGTGTCGCCCGATCAATTAAAAGTGAAAGGGAAGGAAGTGGTCTTAAAAGGTGCGACCGGTTCGACCGGCGTCGCGGAGGCTTTCTCGCATTATCTTACCAAAGCGTTTCCCGAGTCTGCCTATCAGGTGTCTACCGAATTGACGATTGATGAAGCCTTGCCCAAAGGGAGGATCGTCCATCTGGATCCTGACCTGATCATCTCAGAAGGCACCTCGGTTGACTCCGTTTTGGAGGAGAGCACGATCTACTTTGGATCTGGCCGCACCGGCCTCGGCAGCAACGACCGCAAGCGGCTCCGGAAGTTGGCCATTCTCATGAAGAATGATCCCGACATGACTCTGGAGGTGCAGGGCCACTGTGACCCCTCAGGAGACGCCGAACTCAACAAGGCCCTGGCCAAGCGCCGGTGCCGCTCGGCCATGGATTATCTCGTTTCTCAAGGTGTCGCCGATCAACGCCTCATCATGCGGGCCGTGGGAAGCGCGGGGAAAGTGGGTGGTTCCGATTCCCAGCAGCGCCGGGTCGAATTCAGGCCCTATGGAGAGGCATCCATCGCAAGTGCCGCGCTGGAGACCTCCCAAGAAGCCGCCTCCATGGCACCCATCGCCCTCAATGGAGATGAAGGCGCACGTCTCAAGAAGGTGAGCGACTACGCGGAGATGACGAAGGTCTACTTCGCCACCGCCAAGTGGGCCATTGCCAACTCGCACCGGCGCGAGCTTGATCAGTTGGCCAATTACCTCAACTCCTTCAAGAAGTTGAGCCCGAAGGTGAAGGTGCGTGGGTTGGCAGATCCTCGTGGGGATGCCGAGTATAATCTCTACCTGAGCCGTCAACGGTGTCAGGCCGTGGCCCGCTACCTGCGGAGCAAGGGCGTGAAAGACGACTTCATCGAGATTGAGGAGAAGGGGGCAACTGCTGTCGATCTGGGAGATGCGGCGGCGCTACGCGAATCTCGCCGCGTCGAGTTCGAGGTCGCGCACGAGATCGTGACCTCAGCCTGATCGCGAGGCCTCGTCACTCGGACTCAGGGTAGGGGGTGATCCAGCCTTCCCGCACGAGTTCCACAATCTCGACCTGATTATTAGAACGGTCGTCGCCCTCAGGGAATGCCACCTTGAGGGTGGCGGCCGTTCCTATTTCTCGCCCATTGGTTGGCATCACCATGTCGCGAGTGAAGCGCGCTGTCAGGCTGCCTTTGCGCGGCGTGTAACCGTAAAGAAGCAGTTCCGGATAGACCGGATGCTTGATTCTCCAACTGGCCCATTGGCTCGCCTTGTGGAAATGGAAATTGTAGTAGTCTGAGGGGAGGAGAACGGCACGGAAGGTCTTGGGCTCGGTGCTGCCTTCCGCAATGAAATGCTCCCAGCTTTGCTCCTGGTAGCCTACCAAGATCTCCCAATCGAGCAGGTAGCCGCCATCATCCCGGCGCTGCACAATCAGGCGACGATGATCAAGCATTGGTTCCAGAATCGCGTCGACTTGGAAATAGGCATCACCCATGATCGGTGCGGGCGCGACGACGTTGCCTTGCCGACGATATCCCGTGAAGGGGTGACCATGCACCGCCTCATACGCCTCCATCAGTGGGCGGACATGACGAGCGGCCCGCACGAGAGGTAGGCGTTCCTCAAGGGATGTGGTTGAGAAATAGCGCTCCAGCAAAGCATCCACGTCCGTGATGAGAGCAGGCTCGTAGAGGCCAAGTTCCTCTTCAGGAATGGGTTGGACACCACTTTCACGGTAATCGCGTATCCAGGTGCGAATGGTGAAGAGGCCCAGGCCAAAGGCGATCACGCCTGCTCCCAGAAACGTCAGACGCCAAAGGCGACCGCGAAAGACCAATCCCGGAGAGAGGATGGTTTTCCCGAGGACGGGGAGTGAACGGATGTCTTCTTTGATGGCAGCGTTCTCATCGAATTTGGTGAACGAAGGGGTATCGACCTGTTGCTTTCCCCAGACATCTGTTTGTTCCAAGGATGCGCTGGGCTCGAGATCGTCCGTAGGCAGTGCCTCCGGCATATACTGGGGTTTGCTCAGGCGATCTTCAGGCAGGAAATCGTGCCGGCCTCGCTGCTGCGGTTTCGTCTTCTTGGGAGTGGGCACCTCCGAGAGGAAGTCCACCATGCCGCCTGCTTCCTCATCGTCCTCTTCCTCATCGTTCTCTTCGTCTTCTTCCTTCGCTGCTGGGAGGACTTTGTCGGTTTCGAAGGGAGTCGGCGGCGTTTCGCGGTCCAGTCTTGCCACGCGAGGGGTGACATCAAAGTCCGATAACCTGGCATCACTGGTGCTTCGGAGCTCAGAATCCTCATCCCCGCCCAGCTCCAAATCGAGGACATCACTGACGGGAGACGGAGGTGCCGTCTCTGACGGGGGCTCCACATTGGCCTCGGACTCCTTGGCTGCCGTTGTCTGTGTCTTCGGCGCTGAGGAGCGCTTCTTCTGTCTCTTCTTCCGCTTCTTACTCATGGGAGGGGGCGCCGCGTCACTCGATGGCGAGTGAGGCTGGTGCGGAGGCATCATCGGTGATGACCCAGCCCGTCTGCAACCAGTGATCGATCACCACCTGATTTCGAGCATGGACCGATTCCGGGAAGCGGAGGGCCACGATCATGGGCACGTGGATTCGCCCCTGCAACGCTTCCTGGACATGGTTGGCATCCACCGTGTTGCGCGCGAGATAGCCGATCACCGGCCGTCCGTCCACTTCGAGCTGAATGGCGAGGTATTCGTAAGATTGGAATTGATAGTTGTAGTAGTCGCTCAGGCTGGCATGAACCCGCACGTAGCGAGGCTCCGTGGGGCGCGCTTCCAAGAAGGCCTCCCACCGGCGGGCGGCCACCTCAGGGGTAGCGGTCTCCGAGTCGACGAGAAAGCGTCCACTGGGCAATTCCTCCACCAGCAAGGAATGCACTTCTCCTGAGGCCAACGTCACCCGAACCAGGGACAGTTGGGCATGCGCTTGATCCAGTAACTGCACTTCATCCACGCGCACGGGTTCCCCGCCAAGGGACTGAGAGGAATCGACGAAGGCGGGGCGCCGAATGGCTGCCGTCCGTCCTTGTGCCTCTTCTGCCTGGTAGAAAGCCATCACGGCTTCACGCAAGCGCTCTTCGCGGTTCTCCGAGAACGCTTCACCGTCCTGGGCTGGCGAGGACACCAGCGGCATTTCCAGAGGCTCTTCCAACCGTGGTCTGGCGTGGTGCGCCACCGCCAACCCCAAGGTCACGGTGACGAGAACTACGGAAACTTTGCCAATCATAGTGGCCTAAACCTATCATGGCTTTGCCTGAAGGAAACGGAAATTCACCGGAGACTTGGTAGGAGAGGGATCGTCGAGACCTACTCGATTTCGAGAGATCGCGAAGGCAACGCGGGGGGCTTCTCGTCTGAGGAGGTCGATTCCGTCGGACTCGACGACCAATCCAAGGCAGGCTTCGCGTTGCGCTTCTCCTCATCGGTGAGGAAGCCGGGAAAGAGATAAACGATGGTCCCCCCGTCCCCAATGTGCATTTCCGCTGAACCCGACTCTGCCATCTGCTTGAGAAATTCCCGACATTCTTCGAGGGGATAACGGGTCTCAGCGACCAGTTCCACATCCGTGATGCGCCCGTGATTCTCCTTCGCCACGCTGATCAGGCGTTGCTCGCGGCGTTTGGCATAATCGCGTTTGAGGCGCCGGTGCTCTTTGAACCAGCCAATCCCACCGACCACGGCGGACCCCAGACCGATCACTCCCAGGCCTTCCCACACCCCACTTGCTTGCGGGTTCTGCCCAATCCACATGAAGGCTGCCCCGCCTATCGATCCGAGAACCGTGACGGATTTGGCAAAGAACTTGGAAAGCGAATCCATGACCGAGACCATCTCGACGTTCTGTCGCGGGGTCAACTTGCATTCCCTCGCACTTGCCCGTCAACGATCGCCGTCTAGGCTTTGGCCATGGCGGACTTGTCGGAAATCGTGGCACACATGCAGGCCTTCTTGAGGGTAGATGGGACGCCGGATTATCCTCCGGCGCACAATGGCTTGCAGTTGGCCAATGATGGCTATGTGCGCAAAGTGGGCGCTGCCGTGGACGCCTGTTTGCCAGTGATCGAACAGGCGGTGACGGAGGAAATCGATCTGCTCGTGGTGCATCACGGTCTCTTCTGGAGTGGTGTGCAACCGATCACCGGCGCCTATTATCAGAAACTCAAGCGCGCCCTCGAACACAATCTCGCGATCTATGCTGTCCATATCCCGCTCGATGTCCATGAGACCCTGGGGAACAACGTGGGGCTTGCCCGCGCCCTCGGATGGGAGATCACCGAACCGTTCTTTCCATGGAAAGGGATCTTGTTAGGGCAGAGGACGACGGTGGCGAACGAGACACGTACGCAATTGTTAGATCGTTTAGAGGGATTGTTAGGAAAGCGCCCGCATTGCGCTCCTGGCGGCCCCGAAGAGATTCGAGAGATTGGGATCATCACAGGTGGTGCCGGATCAGAAGTCGCCGCCATCGCAGCGCAAGGGATCGACACCTTCATCACTGGCGAAGGTCCTCATCACACCTATGGACTGGCTGAAGAATGGGGCGTCAATCTGATCTACGCCGGGCATTACGCGACGGAGACTTTCGGAGTCCGCGCGCTCGCCGCCCACCTCAGCGCCCAATTTCAGGGCATTGAGCACACCTTCATCGATCATCCCTCAGGGCTGTGAGAGGGATCCTCCAAGGCGTCATCATCCTCTGGATCAGTCTTGGCGGCGTCCTATCACAGACACATTATCAAGAACCGAGATTCCGCACTCAGCTATTCGAAAGGGATCAACTCTCCCTTTCCAGAGAGCATCAGCATCGGCTCTCTTGGGCGTTGGTGGCCGTGGCGCGCAATTTCCACGAAGACGAGACCATCTCCTGGCGAGTCAAGAGCATGGCTCTTCTATTGAGTCATCATTTATTGCCATATGATCACGACACGCTCGTGACGAACTATATGCTAAGGCATCACCTCGTGCCCACGCCGACCGCGCATTTCCGCGATCGGTCAATCATTCTTCCGATTCTGGAAGAGATTTATCAACGATTGGATCAATCTGAAGCCGATGACCGCTTGCGGCACTTGCTCCAGGATGTCATGGACGAATGGAATCAATGTGAGGAGCTCTCCGGGGAGCGCTGGCAGGGGGCCGTGCCTTTGGCGCCGCGATCCTTGAAACGGGCGGTCACGCACATGGATGTCCTCGGTGAAGATGGGAAAGTGAATCGGTGGACGCTGCGAGCGACGGCAAGGCGGCATGAACCATTCATCATTTGGGATCGGGGCGAGCGTCGGGTGCTCTCCGAATCCTTTCGACGGAGCTTGGAACAGCAATATCCCTATTTCGCCCACCATCTGCAGGGACAGGTCACCACTGGCAGCCGGAAACGCGTGAACGACTCAGAATTCGAATGGGCGCTGCAGGTGCTGATTCATCAAGCCGCCGATGGCTGGGTCTGGGAAGACCAGGCAGCAGCCGTGCCCGCCCCTGCAGGAGATCTGCCGCAGGCCATGGCCCGCCTCGACGCTCACTTCGCCCGTGAGGGGGAGGGGAAGACAGCTGACCTACCCGTGCGGACGCTCTTTGTACCTTCACTCCCACTCACCGCTTTTCGAGATTGGATGGCGTTTGGCCAAATGCATCGGCTCGTCCGGGTGGAATTCCTGCAAGCTGCTACACCAGAAGAGTTCGCTCGCTGGCACGATCCCGCCGAGGTGCCCCGGAAGCACGCGCGGGAAGCCTTCCAGCGTGCCCGGTTGCTCGCCAATCGGAGCCGCTTTCGCCCGGCCACCGTGGCTCCGCACGCGGACTTCGGCGAGCGTCTCCGCAAGGAGGTGATCGCGCAGGCGCCGGATCATTTCTCGGCCAGCCTGCTCCTCAACTATGGCCAATTGCGGCACGTGCCCAAAGCCACCACCACGGCGTCACTTCATTGGTTGCGCTTCCAAGCGGACCGCGTGATGCGTGATCGCGCCAAAGAGTACACCCCCGAATTTCATCAAACCGTCTGCGATCACACCATCTCGCAATTGCGCCGATACGGGAACATTCTACACCCTACCCATGCTGAGTTAGCGCGTGAACTCTATCGTTTTATTGAAGAACACGCCATTCCCTCATGCCGTGTCCGCACCAAATACACCGGCACCGCTCGCCGCCAATTCACCAAGCTCCTCCGCGCCAAGCGCGATTGGCTCCGCGCCTACGAGAAACTCAGGAAACGGAGCATTGGGAAGGATTGATTGAAACACTCCGAATGAATTGCTGGCGCGCCAGTTTTGAAATTCTAGACTTCGCTTCGCCGATCTCCTGGTATAAATGTGACTCTTTCTCACGGTTTCGTATCCAATGGCAGTGAGGCCGTATTTCCGCCTCTGGGGCCGACTTGAATCCGGCAAATACCAACTCACAAAAGACACGTCCATGATCCCTCTCCCTAAAAAACTAACCGCCGAGTTTCTTGGCACCCTATGGCTTGTTCTAGGGGGCTGCGGCAGTGCTGTTCTCGCCGCCGCCTTCCTTGCGAGCATTGGTACCGAACCCACGAAGTTTCAATTAGGCATTGGCCTCGTGGGGGTCTCAGCGGCCTTTGGTCTCACCGTGGTGACCATGGCGTACGCCATCGGCCACATTTCCGGCTGCCACCTCAATCCGGCGGTTTCGGTTGGTCTCGCGGTCGGAGGTCGCTTCCCAAAGAGTGAACTGGTACCCTACATCATTGCTCAGGTTCTCGGCGGTATTGTCGGTGCGGGCATTCTGCTAGCAATCGCCTCAGGCGTTGATGGCTTTGACAGAGCCGCAGGATTCGCATCCAATGGTTTTGGAGATCTTTCGCCTGGAAACTACTCTCTCGTTTCCGTCTTGATTGTCGAAGTGGTGCTGACTGGGGCCTTTCTCTTTGTCATCATGGGAGCCACTGATGGACGCGCACCCGCGGGCTTTGCTCCGCTTGCCATTGGACTTTGTCTAACGCTCATTCATCTGATCAGTATTCCGGTTTCAAATACGTCCGTGAATCCTGCCCGAAGCACGGCCACCGCGCTCTTTGCTGGAGGTGGTTACATCACCCAATTGTGGGCCTTCTGGTTGGCTCCTATTCTTGGCGGCGCGCTTGGAGCACTTGCCTATCGCTCGGTGGCCACCTCAGCGGAAAGCGACGCCTAAACGCTGCGCTATGCCATCCCTCCAGGCGGATCCACCAAGTCCACGCTCCAAAGCCCTACCCAAACCCCGGCAAATGAGTGAACCACTATCGATATCGAAGGGAGCTTGAGCAAGCTTGAGCACCGGGCCCTTTCAGCAAGTTTCTCTGCGATAATCCCAATGTTGTGTTAGGGCTTTCGATACTCGATTTGAACATATCCGAATCTTCGTGGCATGGTCGTTGAAATCGGAGAGGCATCGAGCAGCTCTACTCTCTCCCAGCCATTCGCGAGATCAGTGATCTCACGCACCTCAAATCGACTTTCCCAGTTGGTTAGGTCGCTGGTGAAATACGGATAATAGGAGAGGGAGGAATCTCGACGGCGCAGGTAGTTCAGAATCAAGTGATCACCCGTTTCCTCAGTAATCACTGTTCCCACAGGCAATCCTCCAAGGAATGATCCGTTATTAGTCGAAAGGTCAAGAGGATCGCCATCGATTGGGCTCAAGCCGAATGCATACGCAACCAAATTACTGAGGCCATTGGAATTGAAATCCTGGCTAGGTTGCAAACCTTCGGCGAAGCTGGCAGCCCAAGAATCATATCCTGGGACAGTGCCACTTGGGAGAAACGACAATCGATCCATCGCCCAACTCCCATTTGCCGAACCCCATTTGATGAAGTGTTCCCCAGGTGGCAGCTCGAGCGACGCTTGAGTCCATGGGAAGGCTTCGCCGTACACTTGATAAGGAATGCCGTTCACATCCCAAATGAGACGAGCATGGTCGTCATCGAACTTCCAGTAGAAACGGAGGAGTCCGGGACCATGCACGATTGAGGTCACAAACCCTCTCTTTCCGTCAAGGGTATCCATCCCATCTTCCGAAAGAGCACTTGGAAGCACGATAGGAGGATGGTCTGAGTCTGATTGAACAGGGAGAATCGTGTCGAGTGCATCATTCAGATCAGATTCGGTTGGTAACTGAACGCGATCAAAGTAGGTGAATCCGCTAGTGGAAGGCTCTACGGGGCCCCATCTCAAATCGTGGGTGTGTCTAGGAACCGCGTGCCAGTCTTGAATCGATTGCCCATTCGTGTCTAAAACCTTTGTCATGACGGCAGCGAAGGTGTCTGGCAAATGGTTCACAGTGATCTGGAATTGCTGAATGAGAGAGCTGCTGGCGTGTGGCCATATGACCAGATCGCTTCCTCTGCGCTCTAGATCCGATTGGTAATACGGCGCAAAGGCAGATGAAGCTTGGAAGATGACTGGAATATCAGCCTCAATATCTAATCCATTTCGGAGTGATTGGGACTCTTCAATTACCTTGATACTATCCATCATGGCACGGCCGCGTGATCCCAATCGCCATTTGCATAGATGCTGTCCGGGAGGAAGGGCATAGACAATATGCTGCCAATGAGGAGAGCGAGTGGAGGTGATCCGGTTTCCATTCACAATAAATGAAATCTCTCCTCGATCTACACGCCAGTCGAAACGGATTTCCAAGGGCCCCGTGATCTCACTCTCTAGGGCATTCGATCCATCAGAAATACCATTCCAAATGAGGAGATCCTCTGAGTCGGGAGCCACGTCTGATTGAAGGCCCTTTAAAGAAGTCGTCCCAGGCGTTAATAAAAACGCAGGGTCCAGATCCAATGAATCCTCCCAAGAAACCGGATTCCCTGGTGGAGCAAGAGGGGTGAATGCGCCTATGGTTAAATCATCGCTCCAATCCAAGACGTTGAGATGAAAGGCACTGGAATCGGTGCCCGCAGGAGATACGATATAACGTTCCCACGTTCTCCCGAATGATAATTGATTCACGGTCTCCATGAAAGCCTCTGTGAGGGAAAGTCTGGACTCACTTCTTGCCCAAAACGAAACACCCATTTCATCGAGATCGGTGAAGATCCCAGACAGACGCCCTCGTTTTAAAGTGATGGCTGGTGTTTCACCAATATTTGTCGCCTCCCAGTCAAGATCGCTCCCTGTGAGCAGGAAAGGATATTGGGTGCTCAAAGCCGTGGCCAGCGCATTTGGGCCTGGTTCGAAATGGACTTGATCAAGCCGTAATAATCGTGGAGAGGCCCAGCGAATTTCGTGTGTACCAGCCGGAACGGAAAGAACCCCCGTTTCCCATTGTAGGGTATCGGACACGCCTCCCAGGGATTCACCATCAATGGATACATTTCCTCGCTCTTGCCAATCACTCGATTCCCAAACAAAGTGGAGGAGACCCGGCCCTGTCACGTCGGTCGCTATCCACGAAGATTCGCCCTGACTAGACACTGCTGAGCGGAACTCATCAATGCCGTCATAAGCCCTAGTCGTCGCAGCCGCCGTCCAAGGTAGCTCTGGATGGGTTCGGAAATTCAATGATGGATCGTCTCGTGCCGAGAGGAGATCCGGGTGCTCGTCGAGTGTGATGGAATGCAAAAGCAATGAATGATCTCTGAATTCTTGATGATCGCTGTTCCTATGCTTGAGACTCACCCAACCAGGAAAGCCATCCATTGAGAGCGTTTCCGATTGATCCAGGGAGCTTATGGGAAGAATGGCCTCGTAAACCATATCCAGCGACTCAGGGATGCTTTTGACTCTCCAAGCAGAATTCTGTGTTTGATAGTTGATTTCCACTCTCTTGGGGGCTTTCAACTCAAAGGCAAGAATGCTTTCAGGCAGAAACGTCGCGGGAAGAGCGCCTTGGGAAGATGGGATGTTCGGCCCATAATAAACGGCAAGTATCTCATTCGAAATGCCAAGATTTCTTGTAAGGGCAGATCGTGTGTCGTCCCATTGAAACCGTTCGAGCACGAAATGGCTTTCCATAGGCCCGCCGCCATGCAGATTCTCAACTGTAAACGTGATTTCGTGGGTTCCCTCGGGCAAATCGATTGAGATAGATGGATTTGGATTGGTGGACCGGAATGTCGCGAGTGGTTTCCCATTAATGGTCATTGAGAGCGAGGCATGAAACCCTCCCATTTCAAAACTCAAATTCCCGGGGCCATCGATGCTGAGGTTTAGAGTGGACTCAAGTGATGGGCTTAAGATACCAGACCAAGAGGTTTCGTTGGGTGATCGAAAGATCACACCTTTCCATGGCTGGGAAACATCATTCGTGAAGGTAACATTGGGATTCAGGAGAGCATTGGCAATATCTTCCAAAGGAACCTCAGCATCCAATGCCACAAACTCAAGGGTATCCAAGAAGGCATCACCGTTTGCCGCTCGCAAACGAATCGGCTGATCACTAGCGATGAACTGACGCACCTGAAACCAAGAATCGTTGGCGGGGACAGCGATTTGTGTGAAACGTTCTCCTTCCGTCCATAAGTCCAAATGCTGGCCACGGAGACGAAAGTTCATCCAGCCCTGTTGGATGGGGGGCACGAGGCTCACGGTGGAGGATGAAGAGGAGACTAACAGGGCATCGCCACCCTCCGCTGATTCATCTTCTATTCGTTGGGCAAGGGTGCTGCCGTAGGATGCTATCGGGATATCGGCTCCTTCTAAAGATGCCGTCATGGGAAAGCCCGACGAGTAATTGACCTTAAAGTTGACAATTGATGCGGCGGGCCAACGAGGGCTTGTCACTGGATCATGCCTAATGTTTCCTTGGAATTCAAATTGAAGAACGTGTTCTCCTGTCGGGACTCTGATGTGCGCTTTCCTCCATGGAATTCCATCTTCCGTAGGAGCCTCCATCAATGGTTGATGATCAAGAGCGACGTGAAGGGTTCCTGAGCGAACTTGATAACCAAACGTCACCAGAGCGGGCCCCGTAATGGTGGTCGTCGTGCGTGCCAGGTTCTCCGCATTCGTTTCGGTAGCGATCAAGGCTCCGTCCCCAGGGTCAGTGCCCCCGTACCATGTCCATATCCCTTGATCCGCCTCGGCCGTCCATTCCAAGAGCATACCGAACGCATTCCGACTATCCCCGCGAATCAATTGTGAAAACCGATCGATCCATCTGGATCCGTGACTGGAGTGAAGCGAGAAATCCCATGCGATCAAATAGTGATACCGTTTCCACTCGAGGGAAGTCGACGAAAGCTCCCAATAGCGCACGAGGACGTTCGGATCAGTGTCAGCGTGAAACGAACTTCCAGGTGAGAGGTAAAGGGAGTCCTCACCATCATGTGAGGGGCTTTGCACGAGCTGAGCGCCGACGTTTGAGTAGACGACTCGATCGCTTTGATCCAGAGCCTCAGCGATAGGTGAGTTAGGACCAATAGTGAACGAGTCCAATGACAACGATGAGATCGTGCTAGGCAAGAATTCTACCACAGTACAGGCACCGGAGATCGTCTTGGTGTATGAACCCCATTGGCCTCTCTTAGGCAGGTGGTGCTTCCCTGAATTTGTGCGTAGCGCTCCTTGCCCCTTCCAAGAAAAGCTAAGCGTCCGGTTCTGATCTGGAGTGTCGGATTCGGGCACATAGATGAGCAGGCTTGCCTCATCCAACCCATTGCTTCTTGGCAAATAGACGAAATCTGGATGCGCGGGAGTCATTGGAAAGGCGATGGCTGAAGGCGAAGTGAATGACTCCACCGTATAGTGGCTGTCTAAAGCTTCTGCCAGGGAGGACGTATTCGAAGCGCTTGAGAACCCCGTGCAATCGACGTGGAAACCGGTGATATTCCCGTAACTCAGGGTGAGCAACCGCGAATCACTCGATACCGCCACGGAAGCAAATTGCCATGTGTTCGCCTCAGTATCCTCAAATTGCAGAAAGTTCTCCTCCATATTGGACGCCTCATCCTCAAGCGTCCATGAGAGCTGAGGTCGGTAGGTTGTCGTAAAGGGAAGTTTCCAGGCAAAGCCGATCGTTCCCGCCTCCCGTAGTCCGAAGTGAATGGCAGGGGCGTAGTCACCTTCATTCAAATGCAAGCCGTTTCCACTCCAGCCATTGTCATGAGTGAGAAAGTGGTGGTCGTTAAGAGCAATGAATGTCATTTCATGAGGATCGAGGCCCAGAGTCTCAAAGTAGAACAGGTCGCCTGGGATCCATTCGATGGCATCTAACAAGAGGGTGCTCGTTCCTAAGGGTGTGAGCCATCGAATATGATGAACGCCCTGTGATAGGTTCACCGCAATCGATTCCCATTCGCCTTTCTGATAGGCTGGGAAGAAGGGCTGCCCATTGACTTCCAATCGCATCCTTCGATCCGTGGCCTTCTGTGAGAAACGAAGGAGGCCTGGCCCGTCGAGAGTAGTCTCCAACCAAGATTCCGGATCACCCTTTTGCCTTGCGGGTACGCCGAGGACAGCCTCGCCGAGGGGGGAATCGTCATGGGGCTGATAGCGCCATGGTCCACCCGCAGTTGCAATCGTGAGGTTATCGCCCAAATCGAGGGCATCGATAGCAGACGGCGTTGGCATTACAGCAAGTTGGTCGATCCATAGCATCGGCCAGTAGCCGTCCGATGGGCCGGACGGCGATCGAATACTCCACCGGACTCTCTGAGGGCCTTCTCCCAATGGGATGGCGTGCGTTCTCCATTCCCCTAGGGCTGGCAATGGGATGTCGAATATCGGCGCGCCGGACACAGAAACATCAATTCCATGGGACCCGTAGTAGCGAAACGCATATTGTAACATGCCGGGCCCGTCGAATTCGGCTTCGAAGAATGCTGGGGCAGATGTTGAAGCCGTAGAATCATATTGGATCTGGACAGCGTCTTCACCATCCAAAGTGACTAAGGATTGTGTGCTGACGCCTGTGGTGCTCCGCGCCAAATACCGAAGATCGGGATAATCCAACGCTTCAGCAAGGGTGGAGGATGGGTATGGCGCCGCCTGGTAATCAATGGCGCGAATGCGATGCTCCAGTGGCTCGTTGTCTGTTACCCAATAGTATTGGGCATCCCATTCAAGTTGGTGAGTGCCTTCAGCAATCACGAATTCTGTGGATTGCCAGAAAGGATCACGTTCATATACTGGGCTAGCAACCGGGATACCATCTACTTTGAACGTGAGCCATGGTGGGCCAAACCAATCAAAGCGGAGTCGTCCAGGGCCCTCGACTTCGCCTACGAGCTTGGCGAAGTCACCATCTCTTTCCAGTTGCACCACGGCGATGTCGGATGGAGTTCCGGCGGGATCTGGGGGGACGGACCAGCTTCGCACTCCCTTTTGTTCAAGGGGTATGGTGCTGTTAAGATGCTCGAACTCGAAGTTCGGTTGAAAGGTGATAGAGTCCAATGCTCCTATTCCTTCCAGGGAGATGACAACGGTCTCTGCGACCGGCACGGGAAAGTGGTAGGTTGACCAATCTGGTTTGAGATCTACAAGGGTGATCTCAGGGGTGAACAACAGGGTTGATGCGGGATCGTTGGTGCCGCCTTTCGCTCGCACAGAGAGCAATCCGGGAGTGAAGGTGCGCAGTTGAACGGTGCTCTTAGCAGAAGGGTGAGTAGCGCTTAATGTGTCCTCACTTATTTCCCATTGGTGATGACCTGATTGCTGAAGTTGCAGGTGAGGGTTCTCCGGAGCGATCTCCAAGGCCTCTGCCCAAGGATGAATGAATCGATCCAAATGAAAGTGGTCAATGACTGTAAGCGGTGCGGAGGTGTCCGGCCACCATATCGAGTATAAACTGTCAGTGCTCCAGGATTGTGTGCTGCCGTTCAATTGATAGCTCAATTCACCCATGGGAAGGTGGGGGAAGGCCAATTCACCACAATCGCCTTCACATTGCAATTGGCCGTCGATGATCTCCCATCCGCGTTCAAAGAGCATCACGCCGGGATCAAATCCTAGCACGTCCACGACGGCAATTGATGGTTGAAATCGAAATGCATCAAGGAATGAGATCTCAGATCTGCTAGAGTCTTGGCCGCCAATGCGCCAATGAAGGTGATGCTCCCCTGAGCCCAGCCAATAGCGCTCATTTCCTGGTCTAGCGCGGACGCGCATGGGGCGTTCATTGATGGTGAATTGGCGTGTGCCTTGCCAGGTGAATTCAACAAATCCGGGGCCTTCCACAATGGTTCCAATATCGATTTGCTCGCCATGGGACGAAGAGACCATATCGCCTCCCTCACCAGATGGCCATATATGGCCTTCGATTCCAGGTTCGGCTGTCCATTCGAAACCAGGGGCGTCTAACGCTTCTGCGAGGGAGACAGCGGTCAGCGCTTGAACGTGAAACTGATCCAAGTTGGCTTTTAATGAAGTCGTTTGGGCGCTAACGGTGTGATAGAGTGAGATTTCGAGTGGTTCTTCGGCGGGATGCGCTGTCCATTCCACAAGCGTCCAGGCGTTCCCATCCACGGACTTTATCAAGTGGTTCCCTTGATAAAGGTTGATTCGAGTGCCTTCTTCGGGTCGGCACCAATACTGCCCCTGCGAGGGGACGGACGGTTTCCATGCAAAGATAGTGCCTGGGCGACTGCCATCCAATTCAATTGCCAATGAGTCCTCGCCGTCGTGAGATTGAACCATATCGATCGTCCAAGAACTGGATAAGAAAGCCGTCAAGGAGGTTTCCGAATCCAAGGCTTGGAAGATTGGGTCAGTCGGCGTCCACGATAACTGGTCTAGCCAAACGGATTCACTAGGGCCAAGGGCTTGGGTCCACCGCCATTCCAAGTGGTGCTCGCCGTCAGGCACGTGGTGGACGACTGTCGACCAGGCTTGGGAGTGGTAGGAGTGATGGGCGCGTTCCATTCCGTTCATCGTAAAGCTGAGTGGGTCCAGCCCGTCACCTGCTTCAACTCGCAAGGCAAAGCGAAACACGCCAGGTCCGGTGACTGTGGCTTGGAAGGAGGCGTCGTTGGCATGAGGCGCGACGAGCATGGCGAAATCGTCTCCATCGTGGGCGAGGGGGCTTTTCCAACCAGTCCATTGATTCGAGAATGCGACTTCGGATGGTGCTTCTGCGGCGGAGGCTGGGCTTACCTCGGCGTCATCTGAAAGACTCACGGCATCAATCCAGAGCCGTCCATTAGCTTGCGAGCCTTGTCTCCAATGAAGGCTCCCCATGCGGTCCCGAGTGGGAAACAAATGGAGGCGGGTCCACTCACCAGGCGCGATTGATAGGTAGTCGAGGTGACCAGAAGGTTGAAGGTCAACCGGCTGACCACTGTCTTCCTCATATCGCACCCAAAGAGTCGCAGGACCGTATCGCGGAAAGAGAAAGCCAAGGGATCCAGAAGCTTTATCGTTGACGATCGCATCGCCCTGAACGGCGTGTTCACTGTCGACCGTCCACGTCCAGGATCCGTGCGCACTCAAATGGAGTCCGGGCAGATCTAGCGCATGGGCGGCACGATCACGGTCTGGGAGGCAAATCTCCTCAGACAGTAGGCAGGAAGCCATCACGCACATCATCAGAGCCACTCTCATCATGCCACATGTTAGGCCAATGAACGCATTGATCCAGTAGATCCCAAGCCAGGTCACACTTTTGCCTGGACGCCCGTGACGATTTCTTTGCAGGATCCACCGCGATTTGCCAGTTCGTCTTGGCGGATCCACCAAACCTACACTCCGAACCCTACCCACATCCCAGCAATGAACCGCTATCGATATCGATGGGCGCTTGCCGCGCTCATGGCATCGGGATCGTTTGCCTTTCAGGCGACATCCTACGGGCAAAGTGACGTGACCCAACCGGGGGACCCACTGATTGCCAGCTCCGACAATAGCCCGGGCTCCGAAACGGGCCCGAACGCGATTGATAACCAACCCACCAAGTATTTGAACTTCGACACGGTGGGAACGGATCCCGTGGCATCGGGGTTCGTCGTCTCGCCCTCGGTGGGCATGACCTTGGTGACTGGACTCGCCATCCAATCCGCCAATGACGCGATTGAACGTGACCCAAAGTGGGTCCGGCTGGAAGGGTCCAATGACGAAGCGCCGACCTGGGAGGCCGGGGCTTGGCAGACCATCTATGAGAAGAACGATATCGCTGGTTGGGAGACGCTGTTCCCCGATGGCGATCGTTTCCAGACGCAGAAGTTCTCCTTCGGGAATGACAAACCCTTCCTGCATTACCGCTTCACCGTGGTGGAAGTGCAAGGCGCTGGCGCCAACAGCACGCAGTATGCGGAGATCGAGCTGCTCGGCTCGGTCATGCCTGGTGATGTGACCCAGCCGGGCGATGCCTTGATCGCAAGTTCGGACAACAGCCCGGGCTCCGAAACGGGGCCCAATGCGATCGATGATCAACCGACGAAGTATTTGAACTTCGACACGGTGGGCACCGATCCTGTCCCCTCCGGTTTCGTCGTGACGCCTTCGTTAGGCCTCACGCGCGTGACGGGTTTGGCGATGCAATCGGCCAATGATGCCATCGAACGCGATCCCAAATGGGTGCGCCTAGAGGGGTCGAATGACCCAGCGCCGAGCTGGACCGAGGGCAGCTGGGAAGTGATCTATGAGAACAACGAGGTCGAGGCGTGGGAAGTGCTCTTCCCCGGAGGTGATCGCTTCAAAACGCAGGCGTTCACCTTCGCCAATAGCAAGCCCTTCCGCCACTATCGCTGGACGGTCTTGGAGGTGCAAGGCGCTGGAGCCAACAGCATGCAGATCGCTGAAGTCGAACTCTTTGGCGAAGTGATGCCGGGAGACGTGACCTCCCCCGGCGATGCCTTGATCGCAAGTTCAGACAACAGTCCGGGCTCTGAGACCGCTCCCAATGCCATTGATGGTCAACCTACCAAATACCTCAACTTTGACACCACGGGTACCGATCCCGTGCCGTCTGGTTTTGTCGTGACGCCGGGTATTGGACGGACGGTTCTCTATGGGATCACTTTGCAATCGGCCAATGACGCCATCGAGCGCGATCCCAAGATCTTCCGCCTCGAAGGCTCCAATGACGAAGCTCCCTCCTGGGAAACCGGTAATTGGACAGTGATCTATGAAAACGACGCGGTGCAGCCGTGGACGGAGTTGTTTCCTGATGGGGACCGCTTCCAAACGCAGACCTTCGTCTTTGATAATCTCGCTGCCTACACCCACTACCGCTGGACGGTGGTGGAAGTGCAAGGAGACGGGGCCAATAGCATGCAAATCGCTGAAGTCGAACTGCTCGGCGGCCCGGCACCGAAGGACGTGACCCAGCCCGGCGATGCCTTGATCGCGAGCTCTGACAATAGTCCAGGATCAGAAACCGCTCCCAATGCGATTGATAACCAGCCGACCAAGTATCTCAACTTCGATACGACTGGCACGGATCCCTTGCCTTCGGGCTTGGTCGTGACGCCTTCTGTCGGCGCGACGACGGTGACCGGGATAGCCATCCAGTCTGCCAACGATGCGGTGGAGCGTGATCCCAAATGGATCCGTTTGGAAGGCTCGAACGACCCCACGCCCTCTTGGGAAAGTGGTAGTTGGGAAGTGATCTATGAGAACAACGAATTGCCTGCCTGGACCGCGCGTTTCCAGACCCAGGAATTCTATTTCGAGAATACCGCTTCCTATGCGCACTATCGTTTCACCGTGGAAGAGGTTCAGGGTGAAGGAGCGAATAGCACCCAATACGCTGAGATCGAACTCCTCGCCGTGACGAAGGGTAATCCCTGTAACATCGCCCGCTTCAAGACGCAGCCTGTCGACACACCCGTCTTGTTAGGCAAGGGCGCTGGCGCCGAATTCTTCGTAGAAACAAACGGTCCTTGGACGGTGCAGTGGTATAAGAATGACGAGCCCATCTCAGGGGCCATTCAGAATCGCTACACCACCGATCCCGTCGGGCCTGATAACGTCGACGATGTCTACACGGTGAAGTTGGTCGGTTGTGAGGAAGAGGAGACCGGCGTTTCCGCTCCTGCCCTAGCTTACTTGTTGGATCCGTTGGAGAATCCTGTGAGTATCGGCCTGAGTTTCGCTGGTGGTGGTGCCAATGGCGCGCCCACGCGCTCCGACGATTTGGAAGTCGCTGGCGACGTGTCCCAAGGTTACTGGAACCACTTGCCGCCTGATGGCGATGGCACACCGAATGGCATACAAGCCGATCTCTTAGACAGTCTTGGCGACGAGTCAGACATCTCTGTTGAGTGGGCCGCAGATGCTCGTTGGGGGGCAGGCACGGGAACGGAGAGCTCCATGGCCAAGCTACTCAATGGCTTGATCGAAGGGGGCGGCGCCGAGGACACGCCTGCGACCATCACCTTTAGCAATGTGCCAGAGGGTTCCCACTCCGTGCTCATCTACTCAGTAGCACGTCCGCTAGAGTTCCCCAATGCGACTTTCAAGCAAGTGCAAACGGGCGAAGTGGTCGCCATGCGTCAAGAGAACGCGGACGAATACAATCCCGATCCCTCGCCCCGCCAGGTGACCTCGGCAGACCCCGCGGACACGGTTGGGAACTTTGTTAGGTTCGATAGCATTCGTCCCGTCGATGGCATTGTCTCCATTGAGTTCTGGGACAACGGCGAAGGAGGAAGTTCAACGATCAATGCGATGCAATTGGTATTGAATGCGCTCTTTGATCCGCCGCGTGATGGGCCCGATACCGATGGCGATGGGTTGCCTGATGTCTGGGAAGAAGGGCTTCTTGGCGATCTGAGTCACGATGGTGAAGGCGACTTCGATGGTGATGGCTTATCGAATGCCGATGAGCTCGCCAACAAAGTGGATCCGACTCATGTGGACACGGACCGTGACGGACTTGAAGACGGCGCGGAAGTGGCGACGCATGGGAGTAATCCTGCGCGTGCGGACACCGATGGCGATACCTTGATCGACTCGGCGGAAGTCAACGAACACAACACGGATCCTGCATTGGCGGATTCCGATGGCGATGGTGCGCTCGACTCAGTCGAGGTGAATCCGCAGTTCGGAACGGATCCTAACAATCCCAACTCCGTGCCCAATGTGATTGTGGCCACGCAGTCAGGGCCATGGATGGATCCGGCGACCTGGGGTGGCACCGCGCCTGTCGCTGGGCAGAAATACGCAGCCCTCGCAGGAATCGCGGATGACATCATGACGACTTCCGGCTCGTTTGCCGGGGACTCCCTGACCTTGATTGGTGCAACCTTGAACCTGGCGCATGCGGGTTCTGCTAGTGGCACAGTCGTGATCAGTGAAGGCGTGTTAGAGTCTCAAGGGTCAAATACCTTTGGGGGTGAACTCACCTTCATTGGGAACTGTATCGTCGATGTGGGTAACAACGATCTTGAACTCACAGCTGGATTGGTCGGGCAGGATGGGCTGACCTTCGAAGGCGGCACTGTCGACGAACCGTTGGGCAATGCGATGATCAATGGTCCCGCTAGCAAGCTCAATGGCGACATCACCATCATGGGTACCAGTGTGAGTATTCTCTCCGAGAAAGGTCTCACCGGCGAAGGCAATGTGACCTTGATCGGTGGCGGCTTGGCTTTGGGTCAGGCCGCGGGTTTCTGTGGCGACCTCCTCTTGCAAGGGGACACGTTTATCCTCGCCTTGCAGGCCGACTTACAGATTCGCGATATCAAGGGCTTGTTCCCAGATGGGACGGTTCAATTCTCGCTGGCTGACTTCGGCATCGCAGATACGACTCTGGCGACGGGAGACCTGGCTGAAGCGCTCGGTCTCGGCGATGATCAAATCTTCGGGGACGGCAATTTCGTCCTCACGCAGGATCCTGATTGCGGCGTTGACTGTGGTGATGCGAATGCCGATGCCGATGGCGATGGTCTCAGCGACTTCGATGAGACTTGTGTCTACGGCACCTCTGCCGACAACGCAGACACCGATGGTGACGGCATCGATGACGGCACGGAGATTGCCGATGCCACCAATCCAAAGAGTGCCGACTCAGACAGTGATGGCCTCAGTGATGGTGACGAGAAGACCAACGGAACCAATCCGCTCCTCGCAGATACGGACGGCGACTTGTTCTCCGACGGCGTGGAAGTGGATCAGGGGACAGATCCGACCGACGGTGGAAGCGCTCCACCCCTCTTCCTGGTCCGAACCGTCGTCTCGAATGGTACGGAGATTGGCAGTCTCGCGTTGGCCGAATCGCTCCGCGATGGCGTGATCTCGGGAACGGAAACCTTGACCTTCGAAAGCATCATCAATTACTCGGATGCGGGCGATGTCGGTGCGATCGCGGGTGACAAGCCATTTGAAGGCGAAGCCGTGGACGATTTCATTGTTCACGCGGTGGGGTCCTTTGAAATCCCGGCCGATGGCACCTATTCGATTGGATTCTCTTCCGATGACGGTGGTCAATTGATCGTGGACGGCGATGTCTGGGCGGCCTTCCCAGGCACCCGAGGAACGAATCACACGGTGGCCTCTGGTTTCCTCACAGCAGGAACGCACACGTTGGATGCGCTCATGTTCGAGCGAGGCGGCGGGGCGGCCTTTGAAGTCTACTTCGCTGAAGGCGACTTCGCGGTGGACAATGGCGAAGTGCCTGCAGGCATGGTGCCCGAGACCATCATGGCTGTGGTCCCCAGTGGCGACGGCGGTGGCGGTAATCCCGGCGGCGGCGGCGGTGACGCTGGCGAGATCGGCGAAGTCACCAAATCGGCTTCTGCGGTCTCTCTGAGCCTGCCCGCGGGGTCCACCTATGACGTGGAATTCTCGACGGATCTGGAGAATTGGTCGGTGATCGCCACCGATGTGACGGGCGTCTACGAAGATTCGGACGCTGCTCGTGTGGGAGCTGTTGAAGGCTACTATCGCGGCGTCGCGAAGTAATCTTCCCGTTTCCATTAAAGAACGACTCCCGAAGGGCGGGGCCGAAAGGCCTCGTCCTTCTTTCGTTTGTTACACCCTTGCCATCCAGGGCGTTCCCTCGATACATTGCGGATCACCCCGAATCCCAATGAGAAAGCTCCTCCTTCACACCTCATTCACCTTGCTCTCCACGGCGATCCCATCCATCGCCGCGCCCGTGATCACGGAATTCATGGCTAGTGGCAGCGAAGCCCCCGTGGCAGCGGATGGATCCACTCCGGACTGGATTGAGATTCACAATCCAGACGAGGTTACTGTGAATTTGGAAGGTTACGCGCTCTCCGATGATGCCGAGCAAGTGCAGAAATGGCTCCTTCCCTCTGTTAGCCTCGAGCCCGGGGGCTATCTCATCGTCTTTGCCTCGGGAGATGACGTGCGTGAGGGGAACGAGTGGCACACCAATTTCCAGCTCGATGGTGGAGGAGAATACCTGACCTTCGCTGATGCCAGCGGAACCTTGCTATCGGAGTTCACGTTTCCAGAGCAGCGGGGCAACGTGTCCTATGGAGACTACGAGGGGGCTCTCCATTTCTTTAATGATCCTTCTCCTGGAGAAGCCAATGGTGAGGGCATTGTCGGTTTCGTCGCCGATACCAAGTTCTCCGTCAATCGTGGCTACTACGATGAAGGATTTACGTTGGAAATCACGACGGCAACAGAAGGAGCCGATATCTTTTATTCCGTTGATGGAAGTGATCCTGCCTTTGGTACGTTGTTCAATCCGGCCAAGAAATACACAGAGCCATTGACCATTGACACCACCACCGTCGTGCGTGCGATGGCAAAGAAAGCAGGCTGGCAATCGACCAATACCGACACCCATACCTACATCTTTCACAACGACGTGGTGGATCAGCCCGAAGATCCCGATGGTTTTCCCGATCGGTGGGGCAGTTTTCGGGTCGATTACGAAATGGATCCTGAGATCACGGGGCCGAATGCGACTGAAATGACACCGAGCTTGCGTTCGCTCCCGACGGTATCGTTTGTGGGAGAGACGGATGATTTCTTTGGATCCCGAGGGATCTATGCCAATCCCGAATCGAAAGGGGTCGAATGGGAAGTGCCTATTTCCTTTGAGTGGATTGACGAGGACGGCACGGAGCGCTTTCAAGTGGATTGCGGGGCGCGCATTCAAGGGGGATTCTTCCGCCAAGCCAGTGCCACGGAGAAACATTCCTTCCGGTTGCTCTTCAAAGGTGAATATGGGGTGGAAAGACTTCGCGAGGACATTGTTGATTTGCCAGGAGCGACGTCAAACTTTGATACGATTGTCTTCCGCGCGGGTGCCAACGATGGTTACGCGTGGGGAGCGGCGGGAACGACGGTTCAATTTCTCCGCGATGAATTTGGGCGTCGCTTAGCGCACGCCGCTGGGCATTATTCACCCCGAGGCGGGTTTAACCATCTCTATATCAACGGTCTCTATTGGGGCGTTTACAATTTAACGGAACGTCCAAACGAGGACTTCTCGTCCACCTACTACGGCGGAGACGCTGACGACTGGGATTCGGTCAATTCGGGCGAAGTGAAGAATGCGGGCGGGAGAGAGAATGGCAATGATCCCACCAATAGTGGGCTCCGAGATTGGAATGCCTACATATCGGCCGCAAGGAGCGCCTCGACCTACGAAGACTGGATGGCCTTGCAGGGGCTAAACCCTGATGGGACACGCAATCCCGATTTGAAGGTCTATCTGGACGCGGATCATTACGTGGACTACATGATCATCAATTATTGGGGTGGCAATTGGGATTGGCCTAACAAGAATTTCTGGTTTGGCCGTTTGAACACTCCAGAGAGCACCGGTTTTAAACACTATGTGTGGGACTTTGAGAACACGATGGGCAACAATCGTGATCGATCTCCTCTGAACATGCGGGCGCCACGCAACACGCAATGGGTGGGCGAGCCGTGGGCGGCCTTGCGAGATCTCTTATGGTTTCAAGTGAAATGGGCGGACCGTACGCAGCGCTTGTTCTTCAATGATGGGCCACTGGCACCTGACCAAACCATTGCGCGCTACAGCGCCATGGCGGACGAATTGGAACCGGCGATCTATGCGGAAACCGCGCGCTGGGGAGATGATAATTCCGGGAGGCCCCACACCATTGATGAGTGGCGGGGCGAGCGTGATTGGATGTTGAATACCTACCTGCCGCAGCGGACGGATATCGTATTAGACCAGTTTGTCGATTACGACGTTTACCCCGAGAGAGCAGCTGTGGTCTTTTCCCAACATGGTGGGGTGGTTGCCAATGGATTTGAACTCGCCTTTGAAGGGAGCACTGCGAACGCCTACTACACGACTGACGGCACGGATCCCTTTCAATTTAATGAGACCTCCGGTGACATCGAATTGAGTCCCACGGCAACTCCTTATGAGAATCCCATTCCCATCACCGGGACGACAACGGTGAAGGCGCGCTATTTCTCTAGAAGCATCTTCGGCAGCGTCTCCTGGTCGGCTCTCACAGAAGCAACATTCAGTTTGGGTACTGACGGCCTCGTCGTGGCCGAGTTGATGTATCATCCACCGGCACCGACCGATGAAGAGAGGGAACAGGGGTGGACGAGCGCGAGCCAGTTCGAGTACCTGAGAATCCAGAACATTGGCAGTGCGGTGGCGGATTTGGAAGGCGTTCGCTTCGACGCTGGAGTGCAATTTGCGTTCACCGAGGGGCAACTGGAAGCAGGGGAATCCCTCTATCTGGTCCGTGACTTGGCCGCTTTCGAGTCTCGCTACGGAACTGGTCATGCGGTCCTCGGAGCCTATGGAGGGCGATTGGATGATGGTGGTGAGACCATTCGCCTCGTGGATGCCTCAGGCAATGTCATCCATGCTTTCCGCTACGAGGACGATGAACCATGGCCGATGGAAGCTGATGGCGAAGGGAAAACGCTCGTGCTCAAGCCTGGCGGCGACAAGAATGAATCGAGTAAGGGAGATAGCTGGTCAGCAGGAGACGCCCTCGTCGGCGAGGGCGGCAATGGCGGCGGTGGTGACGGAGAAACTTTCGACGAATGGATGACCACCAATGGTTTAAGTGCTCCTGATGGCGATGACGATGGCGATGGTATTCCCAATCTCTTAGAGTTCGTATACGGATCGGAGCCCACGGTCGCCGAGCACCAGGTGGGCCCTTCGATTAATCTTGAGTCGCAGATTTCGAGTCCGCTCTACGTCTACCCCCGCCGGATGGAGTTGAGTGGTGTGGACGTGAATCTGGAATGGAGCGCAGATTTGGTCACCTGGTCGCCCGTCACCGAGGCCAATTGGGTGGTGACGGAAACGCCTGTGGCCACGCTTCCGGGCGTCGAAGCCGTCGGCGTGGCTCCGAAGGAAGTGACCAGCCAACCACGATTTCTCCGCCTGAGCGCAACTCGTTGAGCACGTGCGCCTGGCGCGTGGTGGGCGACAACATTGCGAAGGCGATCCGATGTGCGTCGTGGCGACGCGATTACGCTCGGTAGGGAAATTCTAAATGTTAATGGTTTTTACTGTTTTTCTAGACGTGACATCAAGACAGGCGTAATTATTGGCAAGTCTTTCCTTCATGTCGAACCGCGAGTCTGTCGCTCTCAAGCTCCCGTGGCATCGCCAGCCGCTGCGCCTGCATGGTATCGTGCAAGCGCTCCTCGGTTGTTGCCTCCTGGGGCTGGGGATTTACGCGTACAGCGAGGCCAAGCTTCAGGTCGATCTGACCCTCAAGGACGCGTCGCTGAACGACTTGGGTGGGCTCTTCAGCGCGGTCTCGGGAAATCCCTATCTTGCCGTGAAGATTGGGGGGCCGTTGTTGGTGGCCTTGCTCGGGGTGATCGCGGGACTCACACACTTTCTGGCGGGCATCGGACGGCTGACGCAGGCTGATCAGGAGGGACGAAAGCCGAGGCGGATTGGCGAACCGGAAGAAGTGGTCGATGCTCTTCTCACGGCGAGGGTGCCGAGTGATTCTACTTTGCAGGGGGATTCATTCTTTCAGTTTATCCGATCAAATTTCACAGATCGTGTGGCCTTCGTCCCGCGATCCTATCAGTCGCTCATTCGCGACTATCTTGGATACTTCATTTCGGTCTTTCTCATTGCGCTTGGCCTGTTTGTCATGAGCAAGCAGACCATTCAATTCGGACAATTTGAGAAAGTTGGGAACCTGTATTTGCAGCTTCCCTTTGCAGGTCCCTTGATGGCGATGCTGTTAGTGGTTGCCCTGCTACGATTTGCCTTTGCGGCTCTCTTGCTGCCAAAGGTTCCAGATGCACGGGTATTGACAGCTCGGCAGAAGTTCACGGCGGCGGGTCATCCACGCACCGTTCTTGAGGAATTGCGAGGGGCGCTCTCTGGATTATGCCGGGGAGGTATCGGTGATGTGCTCGATGAGAAAGACCTACAGATGGATCAGGATCCCATGAGCGATGTCGGCCGTGCTCGTGGCAGTCTCATTGTCGAAAGCAAGCCAAAGGTCTGCGAGGACTACGCAACGAAGACCGCTTGGCTTGGATTGGCGCATACCGCCGTGGGGGCTTTATTGATCAGTTTCGGACTTTATTTCATGCTCAAACTGGCAGCCGTGACGCCATCTAATGGTGGCTTTAATATCGGTCCGCCATTGCTGATCTTACTCGTTGGGCTCTTGGCATTCTCGAACGGAGGAAAGTTCTTCGAGAATGCCATCACCTTGCTCCAGCGCCGGGTCTTTCAAAGCGTTGTTTATGCGGTCGAGTTGAAAGGAACGGTTTATCGCAGTGAAGTGGGTGCTGGCATGGCGGCGAACGACACTTTCCGTTCGTCCTCTGTTGCCGTTAGGAGTGAAATTTTTATCGACTATGCGGTCGCCAATTGCGTCTCGGAAGGCACCGAGGGCACTGACAGGCGCTTGTTAGAACTGACGTCGGATCCCTCTCTCCAAGTCAATCTGAAGAAACTGAAGGCGACGGTCGAGGGAAAGGAGAATGCGAGCGTTCCCATCATGGGTGTTCCCTTACAAGAGTCCGAAGAGGTGCGCGATATCGCGCGCGCCAATGCCGCGGTGGCCGAACAGCGAGCCGCGGTGGAAGCCCAGCAGCAGGAGCGGGTATTGCAACAACAGCAGGAAGTGCTCCGGCAACAACAGGAATTGTTACGGAATCAGTCCTCGGGCACGCCGGCTGCGCCCTCAGCAGCAGCGCCGGCGAATGGGACGCCCAGTCCTTTTCAAATTGAGAGTCCGCCACCACCGGAGCCCAAGGAGCCAGAGCAGATTCCCAATGTGACATCTGCCTCTCCAGACGCGGTTCCCATAGAAGTCTACCAAGACGAGATCCATGATCGTGCCCGCTCCGTGGCTCCTACGGAAGAGGCTCCCAGGCGGTTTCCTGCTGGGTTTGCGCCCGCGCAGGCACGGCGATCAGGGAGTGGGAAGGAGGAGCCGCAAGAGCGCGAAGGCCTGGAAGCTCCAGGGGTGCCCCAGCTTCCGGCCAATGGAGCTGGCTCCCAATCCTCCAACAACATTCCCGCGTCAGTGTTCCAACGGCCGCGATCGACGACCATGCCGTCACATGGCTTTCCACCGATGCCGCCCTCTCAACATGTGCCAAGCTCGGTCTTGGCCCAGCAGTCTCCTTCCAGCCTCGCACCCAAGGAGGCGCTCAGCCTGATTCAGGGGGAAAGCACCGACCCCGAAGAGGATGATGTGAAAGTCTGTCCAGATTGTGCGGAAACGATCAAGGCAGCGGCCGTGAAATGCCGATTCTGCGGTCTCCGCTTCGACGGACGCTCGGCTTGACTCGAAGGGAGAACCGTGAGGAGGTTCTCGAATGGCAGACTCTTCTCGTCCGTCGGGCGCCTCTGTAGAGGTGGTGAATCAGTTGTATCAACGCTATGACGCCCTGCGAACGCAGATGGGCGGCGTGATCGTCGGGCTGGACGACGTGATTGAGCAACTGATGGTCGCGCTCCTCTGCCGCGGCCATTGCATTCTGGAGGGGGTGCCGGGTCTGGCCAAGACGAAGATCGTCTCGACCATGGCGTCACTCCTCAATCTCACCTTCAAGCGGGTGCAGTTCACGCCAGATCTGATGCCAGCCGATATCACGGGAACGGATGTGTTAGAGGAAGATCGGACCACGGGCAAACGCGTGTTTCGATTCATCCCTGGTCCGCTCTTTGGCAACATGGTCCTGGCGGATGAGATCAATCGGACGCCACCCAAGACACAAAGCGCGTTGTTAGAAGCCATGGAGGAACGGCAGTTGACGGTGGGTGGTGAAACCTACGCCCTGCCCGATCCGTTTCTGGTCCTGGCCACTCAGAACCCCATTGAACAGGAAGGGACTTACCCTCTACCAGAGGCACAATTGGACCGATTCATGCTCAAGGTCGTACTGGGCTATCCTGATTTCCGGGAGGAGATCGAGATCATGAAGCGGGTGACCACTGCCTATCGCTTTGAGACCCAACAGGTGCTCTCTGCGGATCAGATTGTATCCTTACAAGACACCGTAAGGGGGGTGCCGGTCGCCGATCATGTCTACGAATACGCGGCTCGCTTGGTTCGCCTATCACGTCCCGGGGAAGCGGATGCCACACCCTACATCAAGGAGAATGTCAGTTGGGGAGCAGGCCCTCGAGCTAGCATCTATTTGATCATGGCTGCCAAGGCGCGAGCAGTCCTGCAAGGGCGTTACCACGCCACGACGGATGATTTGCATGCCATGGCTCTACCGGTCCTGCGTCATCGTGTGATGCCCACCTTCAACGCGGAAGCGGCGGGGATCACCTCCGAGAGCATCGTTGCCGAGATTGTGCGGACTGTTTCTGGGGCTAGAGAGATCGCGGGAGCAGCCTGATAGGTGGAGATAGGATGGGTGCCCCGCACGGATTTCATGACCTGGTTCTGCCCGAAGATCAGGCTTCCCTAGCAGACCTCGAATTCGTCGCTACCCAGATTGTCGACGGGTTCATGGCGGGGGGACATCGTTCCAAGATGAAGGGGGGCTGCACGGACTTCGCGGAGCACCGCGCCTATAGCCCTGGCGACGAGGTGCGTTTGCTAGACTGGCGCGTCTATGCCAAGAGTGATCGCTACTACATCAAGCAGTTTGATGAAGAAACCAACCTCAATGCCATCCTCGTGCTCGACACCAGCGGATCGATGGGGTTTCGGTTAGACAATCCCTCGAAGTTTGCTTATGGTCGAGCTGCCTGTGCCGTGCTCGCAAGGCTTTTGTTAGGGCAGCGTGACCCTGTCGGCCTCGCCATCTCGCACCTTGCCGAGCCCACATACATTCCTCCGCGTTCCACGGCGACCCACTTTCATCTCTTCCTCAACCACCTTAGTAAGGCCACCGCCAGCGGACCGACCAATCTCGTGCCCACCTTGGATGAAATGGTGCGGCGTGTACGGCATCGCGGTGTCTTTCTCCTCTTCACGGATGCCTTTGTCGATGTTCCTGCCTTGGAGCAGAAATTGCGCGTGATCCGGGGGAGGGGGCATCAGGTCGTGCTCTTCCACATCATGGCCCCTGAAGAGCTTGACTTCGCTTTCTCGGCGAGCTCACGATTTCAATGCCTTGAAGTCAACGACTACCATCTTGACCTGGATCCGGTAGTGGTTAGAGATCAGTATCTGTCAGGATTGCAGACTTACCTCGATCAACTCAAGGCTGCTTGCATCGGCTGCGGGTGTGATTACTTGCCGTTGACCACTCATGAGCCCTTAGGGGAAACGTTAGCCAATTATTTGCGCAAACGTTCCCGTCAATCCAACTTTGTGCGTACGCGGTGAACTTTCTTAACACCGTCTTTCTGTATGGGCTCCCCTTGATGGCCTTGCCGGTGGTGGTGCATTTGCTCGCCAGGCGACGCCGAAAGGTGATCCCTTGGGGAGCGATGCAGTTTCTAGCTCAAGCCAATCCCAAGGCGCGTCGGAGCTGGCGATTGAAAGACTTGTTCCTCTTGCTATTGCGGATTCTCGTCATCGCTTGCTTCGTGTTCGCTTTGGCCCGGCCGCTTGTCCCTGCGGCTTGGTTAGGGGGGCATGACACCCGCGATCTCATCGTGGTGATGGACCATTCCATGTCCACTCAATGGGACTTTGGAGGCGAGACCGTGCATGAGCGTCAAGTGGAATTGTTAGATGAACTTCTGGCGGAGTATGAAGAGACTGACTATATCCGCTGTCTTCAGGTGAAGGAGGCGGCGGCATGGCTCACGGAGGCCCCATTGAAAGCCAATCCAGAAACCAAAGCACGTGTGCGAGAGCACCTCACCGTGACACAAGGCCCCAACTGGACTCATAGTGATCACCTGGCCGCATTGGAAATGGCGTGGACGGCTGATCCAGCGACTCCTAACGCAGTTAGACAAGTTGTGCTCATCACGGATGGGCAGCGAGAGGGATGGGATCTTGAACAGACAGCGCGCTGGCGTGCGATCTCGGAAAGGGTAGAGGCCTTCCCGTCTGGCAGCGAGTTGCGGGTGCTTCGTGTTCCCTGGGATGACGGAGAAACTCGCGATAATCTTACGGTGACGGCTCTCAGAGCGGGGCGCGAAGTGGTTGCGTTGGGAGAGCCCGTGGCCTTGCGCGCAACCATCCAGCATTTCGGTGAGACGGCGAGTTCATCCCGCGTCGTGCGATGGCATTTAGGCGATGAGATGTTAGGCATGGCGACTGTGCCTCCGCTCTCTCCCGGGGCCTCGACAACGGTGGCGTTGGAGCATCCAATCGATTCGGTGGGTCGTCATCGTTTCCGAGTGACCTTGGAGAGTGGTGATGGGCTGGCAATCGATGACCAAGGAGAGGTCTTGGTCCAAGTAGCTCAGGGGCTTCCGGTCTTGGTCGTCGCGAGCGTGCGAGATCAGGACCGCGCCACCCGTTACCTTCAGGCTGCCTTGGGCTCCTTCGAGGAGGCCCACGAAGGGGTGTTTCATGGCACCATGATAGCTCCCGATGAGCTCGCAGGCATCCGTTTGGCCGACTATCGAGCGATCATCATCACGCAGGTTGCTGCGTCGATGTTAGGGTCTATGGGTGAGTTGGAGACTTTTGTGAGAGAGGGTGGGGGATTGTGGCTCGCTCCAGGCCCAGAAACTGAAGTGAATCTCTTCAACGCGCTCTTTCGCACAACAGCCGCTCTTGCCCCAGCATCTCTGGCTCAGGGGCCGCCCATTGAGCAGGCTTCTGAACCAGAGTGGGTTTCGCCTCCCATCCAACAGCATCCAGCCACCATCCTGTTAGCGGATACCGAGCGCTTGGACCTCGACGAGTTGCAACTGCGGCGGCACCACTCCTTTCAGAAACCGCTTCCCGGAGATCTCTCCGTCCTCCTTCGAACGCACGAAGGTGAGCCATTAGTCGTGGAACGAGCGATTGAGAAAGGGCGGGTGATCACGCAAGGGTTCCCGTTGGGTCAATCATGGTCGAACCTACCCGCCCTGCAAATCTATGTGGCTCTGGTCTACGAGTGGCTCTGGTACCTGGCCGAGCCTGGTTTGCCCCGATTGAATCTCGGCCGTCGCGAATCTTATGAATGGCAGGTCGATCACCGGCCTCCAATCGAGAGCGCGGTCGAGCAGACGCCCGATGGGAGGGAGAGAGCGTTGACGCTCCTGGACACAGGGATCCATCACCGCTCAGTGCGTATGTCAGGGCCGTTGCAACCAGGGCATCACTTGGTGACGGTTTCTCAAGGAGGGGAAATGGTGCGCACTACCGAGTTTCTGGTTGCCCGCGAACCTGCCGAGTCTAACCTTGCGCAAATACAGGGGGATACGGAAGATCAGCTCCGATCTTTCGGAATCACCTTCGACCAAGAAGAAGCGCGTTCTAGGCGCAATCAGCCCGACGGAGAGACGCGCCAGGAGTCTCTTTGGTTCTGGCTGCTCATGGGAATGCTTGTCTTTCTGATAGGAGAATCGGCATTGGCAAGCTCCATCGCTCGTCATCGCCAACTAACCAAACAAGGCGTCCGCCACACGCCGATCACTCGCTGAAACCCAATGCCTGAAGCCTGGATAGAGACGATTCCTCAATTTGCCTGGGAAGGGCGGCTTGGCGGAATGACGCTTTGCCTGTTGGGGGTGGGCTCTGCCCTGATTCTGGCGTTCTTCGCCTGGCGCGAATCGCGGCTGGTGAGCAAGCCCGCACGCGTGTGGATGCTCTTCGGACTGCGGCTGGCAACGTTGACCATTCTCCTGCTCGCTCTCGCCGAGCCTACCGATATCCTCACACAACGACAACATCAACCGCGCACGGTAGGGGTGTTCCTTGATGCCAGTGCAAGCATGGGTCTCGTGGATCCCGGAGATGGCTCCGGCGATCGGCAGCGCTGGAACGAGGCGCTGGGGGACGATGCTTCTCCTCGCAAGATCTTGGATGAAGCTCATGGAGCCCTAGCTGCTGCGGCGAGGCAAGTGACCACATCACCTGAAGCAACTCGGGATGCCCTAGCACAAGCCACGAGCCATCTGGAGAGCGGGTGTGGCGGGCTTTCTGGTCATGAACGTGTCACAGAGTTGGAGGGCCTGCTCTCAAGCATGAATGCATCCCTCCTACCGTCCGTCGAGAACTTGCCGCTCGCGGCCGTCAAGACGGCAACCGAGAAAGAACAGATCCGCGCGGTCCAGCAAGAGCTGACAACAACCGCGGACGCCTTGAGGCGCTGGATCGATGAAGACTATGAACGCGCGGAGACGGCCGCAACGAGCAAGCAGACTGCCTCACGGCTCAGCAAAGCGATTGCTTGGCTAGAGCAAGCAGAGGCTGATTGGCTGCAAACGATGGGATCGACTGTTCAGTTAGAACGTTATGCATTCGATCGTGATGCGTATGCGATTGGTAGGCGGGGATGGAATGGGATCGGATCGGAGCAGATTGATCCTCATCAAGGCACGGATCAATCCGCCTGGATCAGGGAGATCGCGAAGCGACGAGCCGAGCGCCACCTCGACGCTGCCATTGTTCTCACGGATGGCGTGCACAATACCGGTGAATCGCCACGCGATCTGGCACAAGGGATCCAGCAGGTGGCGACGGCGTTGGTTCCGTTAGGAGACACGCGCCTCCGCCGCGATGTGTTTCTTCACCACGTGAAGGCACCGACCTCGGTCATGCGGAAAGACACGCTTGTCATTGAAGCTATTGTCAGTGCTCATGCCTGCGAGGGAGAGAAGCTGATCGTGGACCTGCAAACGGCTGACGGCGAGACTCTCGATCAAGAAACCTTCACCATCACGCAGCGGATGGAGGATCACCGCGTGGCGCTCCGTTGGAAGGCAATGGAAATTGGAGCGCATGCGCTTAGGCTCCGTGTGCGCGCGGTCCCTGATGAATTCACGGAGGCGAACAATGAGGACACGCTCAAGGTGCAAGTCATCGATGACGAATTGAGGATTCTGCTAGCTGATCGCTTGCCTCGGTGGGAGTTTCGCTATTTGAAGTCGATCTTAGCTCGAGATCCACGTGTGCGTTCTCATCCTGTGCTCTTTCACCCCAATCATACCTACTCGGGACGCCAAGGGGAAATCAGTGTCGCCCCTTCGTTGCCCGAGACGCTTGACGAGTGGAATCGCTTCCGCGTGGCTGTGTTAGGTGATTTGTCGACACGAGAACTTCCTGTCGAAACGCAAGAGAATCTACGTCAATGGGTCGTGGAGGCAGGCGGAAATCTGGTCCTCATCGCTGGCGACTCCATGCCATCTCAGTTTCTTCAGGCACCACTTGCCGAACTCTTGCCCGTCGAGAGCCGCAGAGCTCCCATTTCCCAGGGAGGTTACGGTCTTTCGGTGACGATTGAGGGCGCCACGTCGCCGCCGGTTCTGGTCGCTGATGATGACATTCAAAGCGCTACTGTTTGGGAAAGTGTCAGTCGAAAGTTGCCTGTCTATGATCTCTCGCCTCACGCGATTGCCAAACCCACCGCCCGTGTCTTGATCGAGGCGCACGCTCTCGAGAAGGCGGCACCCAGTCTGGCCTTCCTTTCGTGGCACTACGTTGGCAAAGGGAGAGTCATCTACTTGTCCGCACCGGTCGCCTATCAATTGCGCTACCGCAAAGGCGACGAGTATCACTACCGCTTCTGGGGACAGCTCTTTCGATGGGCCATGGCCCGCGATCTTGCAGGAGGATCGCGCACGGTACGCCTTCACACAGATAAGACGCGCTATCCCTTTGGATCCGAGGTTTCGGTGCGATTGCAAATGAGTGAACTGAATGGCTTGCCCTGCTCTCAGGCAGATCCCCAACTGATGGTTCATGCCGATGGAGAGTTGGTGCAGACCGTGTCTTTTCGGGCAGAATCAGGAACGCCTGGAAGCTATCAAGCAACCCTCACCGATTTGCCGTCGGGCAAGATTCGCTTGCAAGCGAGTGGAAGGGAGCTCGATCGGCTCTTGCTTGAAGAGAGGTTTGAGGAGGCGATCACGCATGAATGCATCATCGATCCTCATGATTCCGCAGAACTCAGAGTACCGCTTGCAGATACCGCGCTATTGAGCAATCTAGCAGATGCCTCAGGTGGTGTCGTGACGTCTCCTTCGAGTGTGCGCGCATTCTTAGAGAATTTGGATCTTTCTCCCATCACCTCAGAGACCGTGAGTCGGGAGCCCCTTTGGAACCGGTGGTGGGTGTTGTGTCTGCTGTTGGCGCTCTTGCTGACAGAATGGGTTGGCCGCAAGCTCCTGGGTCTGGTATGAAAAAGGGTTCTGCAAACTGAATTTCCTCACAAAAGCCACGATCATGAACTCTTCATTGCCTTCTGTTCGCAAGATGCCGACGTCGATCTTGCAGAAGTTGCAAAGCGTCCACCAGGCGGAAAGGCGCGTCCGATTCGTGACGGGAATGGTGAAAGTGATCGCATTGGCGGTGGTGGCCATGGTCCTGGCCATGCTTCTCGACGCCACGCTTGTCCTCTTCTCGCCGTCCGCGCGTTGGGGGCTCACCTTGGCCACGATCATCGGTGTCCTGCTAGCGCTTATTCTTTGGGGAATTCGACCGATTCTCAAACGCATGCAAATCGCATCCACGGCGCGGGCTGTCGATGATGCTGTACCCGGTCTCGAAGAGCGCTGGTCCACGGTGACAGGGCTCACTCAGAGCCGCGATGCGGACGAAATGCTAGGATCTCCGGACCTCATCGCCAAAGTGTGTGGCGAGGCAGAGGACCTTGTGCCCAAGGTGGAAGCGCAGAAGGTGGTCGCCCGCGGACACCTCCGCACGGCGGCCTTGGCGCTTGGTGGGATTCTCCTGGCCAGTTCCCTTCTCTTCCTTTGGGACAGTGAGAGGACCTGGATCTTGCTCAAACGGTTCTTTGCGCCGGGCTCCAGCATCAGTCTCGCGCAAGTCACGGCGACGCGTGGGGATTTCGCCACGCCGCGTGATGAACCCGTCACCCTCTCCGCAACCGCCTCAGGACGCTGGGAAGGCAAGGGAACACTCTGGATTGAGGAAGAAGGTGGAATCATGGAGACGGTTTCGCTCACGCCCACCTCCGGCGGTGAACTCACTTACAAAGTGCCCAAGGCGAGGAAGGACTTTCGCTATCGCTTTCGCATCGCGGATGGCCAAACGCCCTGGCACCAAGTGCGCGCACTCACTCGGCCCCGATTGACCTATGTGGGAATCCGAGTGCTCCCTCCGAGCTACACACAATTGCCAGAAGTTGTTGAATCGAGTCTTCCAAGACAAATCAGTGCCATCGCCGGAAGCACCTATGAATTGCGATTTGAGGCCAATAGCTCGTTGGCGTATGCGCAACTCACCTTTGCACATGGTGCCAAAGTGCCCGTATCACCAGCGGACGAAGGGGGCTACCTTTACCGCACGACCCTATCAGAGACCATTCACTTCGAAGTGCATCTGCGCGATCACCATGGGCTCGCCAATCATCAACCGCCACGCACGTCGGTCCACGTCTACCAAGATCTCCCACCGGAAGTGACCCTCACAGAACCCGAAGGACGTCCGGATGGAGACAAAGTCTATCAAGGGAACGAAACGATCACCGTGCCGTTTGAGGCCAAAGACGACTTTGGCATCGCTTCAGCAGAAGTGCTCGTGCACCAGACACCACCGGGAGGGGAGCCACAACTGGTGGAGCGAATTCCCGTCGACTTGGGTGATCAGGAGAATGCCACCCAGATCCAAGCAGAAGGAGAGATCAATCTCGAATCGCTCGATCTCAGTCAAGGGGGGGCGCTGACTTACACGGTGCAAGTCACGGACAATCGTGAGCTACAGCAAAGCGCTTCTGGAGAAGCCATGCCGTCTGAAACGACGCCTCAAAACCCGCCTGAGGAGACCCCACCGCCTCCCAGTCAGCCTAATCAAGCACCTCCACAAGAGGACGAGCAACCCGAAGGGACGAACGAAGCACCCGGCACTAACGAGGATCAACCGGGAGAAGAAGAATCTCGAGGAGATCAAAGAGAGGACTCGCAGAATAGGAGTGAATCACTTGGTGAGAGCGACCAACCACAGGGTCAGGGTGACCAACCACAAGGTCAGGGTGAACAACCACAAGGTCAGGGTGACCAACCACAAGGCCAGGGTGGACAACCGCAAGGCGCAGGTGAACAACCGCAAGGCGCAGGTGAACAACCGCAAGGCGCAGGTGAACAACCGCAAGGCGCAGGTGAACAACCGCAAGGCGCAGGTGAACAACCACAAGGTCAGGGTGAACAACCACAAGGTCAGGGTGAACAACCACAGGGTCAGGAATCCTCTTTGGCGACCAATGAGGTCGGGGAAGATTCGAGTCAAATGTCAGGGATGGAGGGGATCAGCGGCCAAACCATGTCGCCTCCGCAATCCATTCCGTTAGAAGGTCAGGGCCAAGGTGAGGGTGAGGGTCAGGGCCAAGGTGAAGGTCAGGGCCAAGGTGAAGGCCAAGGCCAGGGCCAAGGTGAAGGTCAGGGCCAAGGTGAAGGTCAGGGCCAAGGTGAAGGTGAAGGCCAGGGTGAAGGTGAAGGCCAGGGTGAAGGCCAAGGTGAAGGTGAAGGCCAGGGTGAAGGCCAAGGTGAAGGTGAAGGCCAAGGCCAGGGTGAAGGCCAAGGCCAGGGTGAAGGCCAAGGCCAGGGTGAAGGCCAAGGTGAAGGTGAAGGCCAAGGCCAGGGTGAAGGCCAAGGCCAGGGTGAAGGCCAAGGCCAGGGTGAAGGCCAAGGCCAGGGTGAAGGCCAAGGCCAAGGCCAGGGTTCCCGACCCGGGCGAGGCGGTGGCGGCGGCTCTCGTGGTGGTGAGCCCACCCCTCTACCAGAGACGCTTCGAGAGGGTGAAGCACGTCCTCAGCTCGGCGACCCTGACAAAGCCACTTCCACCGACGATTGGAACACCGTTCCCTCCGAGTTGAAGGATGACTTGTTACAGAAGCGTGGCGTGACGCCACCTGAACGCTATCGCAAGGCGATCCAGGATTACTTCGAACGGATTGGATCTGGAGATCCAAATTGACCAGCTCTAGCAAAGATCTGCCGTCATGAACCCGTGGCCCGGTAGCAGCCATGTACGCCGCTGCCGCAGATTCCAGGAAATGCCTATCAATCTATCTGTGTTCATCTGCGAAATCTGTGGTCAACCTTTGGTGAGCCACAGATCTCACAGTAGGAAAGCACGGATGACAAACGGATTGGATCTCATCACACAATGGTAGTCTTTCTTGCTCTCTTGCCATGCGCACGATCAACATGCTTGAGGAAAGGGTTGATCTCATCTCCTGCGTTCGGCATGCTGGCCTTCCTCAACAATCATCCATCCATCCATGAATTCTGAGAATCCCAATCGTCGCCATTTCTTAAAATCCGCCCTTGCGGCATCCACTGCGCCCATGATCTTGCCTGCGGGTGTGTGGGCGGCAGACGACGCTCCTAGCAAACGCATCACGATGGGATTCATCGGCATGGGAAAACAGAATCGCGGCTTGCTCAACGGTTTCCTGGGCCGAAAGAATACCGAAGTCGTAGCCGTTTGTGATGTCGATACGACCCGCAGGGGATCCGCTCTGCGCCAAGTGAATGATCGCTATCGGGATCGCGCGCCATCTGGTTGGAAAGGGTGTGAGGCATACAACGATTTCCGCGAGATGTTAGAGCGACGTGACATCGACGCCGTCTGCATCGCGACGCCGGATCACTGGCATGCCATCATCACGATTGCGGCACTTGACTCTGGCAAAGACGTCTATTGTGAGAAGCCCCTCACCCATAATATTCACGAGGCCAAGGCCGTGATCGCGGCGGTGGAACGGAATCAGCGCGTGCTGCAAACGGGCTCGATGCAACGTTCGATGACGGGTTTCCGCACCGCCTGCGAACTCGTTCGCAATGGATGCATTGGGGATGTGGTGAAAGTCTCCTGCAACTTTGGCCCTCCCGGCGTGCCCTGCGATCTACCAGCGGAGAGCATGGAGCCTGGTTTGGATTGGGATTTCTGGTTAGGCCCAGCGCCGGGTCGTGCCTACAGTCCCGTGTTGAGCCCACGTGGAAACCACGATCACTTTCCAGCTTGGCGAGACTATCGTGAATACGGCGGCGGCATGGTGACAGACTGGGGTGCGCATCATCTCGACATCGCCCAATGGGGACTCGGGATGGACGAGAGCGGCCCGGTCAAAGCGCTTCCTCCTGCGAACCCTGGCAAAGACACGAAAGGCGCGCGGTTGGTCTATGCCAACGGCGTGGAAGTTCAGCATGGAGAAGGCATCGGGGTGCATTTCTTTGGGACCGAAGGGGAAGTGGAAGTCACCAGGGGGCGCATGCACTTCAAACGGGGTGATGAATCGATTGCCAAATTCCTGCAGCGTGAAGACGGTGGTTCGTTAGAGGGAGCCGTGGCGAAAGCGGAGAAGGGCTTCCTTCAGGGAGCGTCTATCAAGCTCTATCGTAGCCAGAATCACCTCGCCGACTTCTTGGAATGTGTAGAGAGCCGCAAGAAACCGATCACCCACGAAGGGATCGGCGGTCGCTCGGCCATTTGCTGTCATTTGATGAACATCGCCTATTACCACGGAGAGATCGTTGAGTGGAATCCCGAGGATAACACTTTGGCAAATAGCACAGGCAAAGATGCCTGGCTCACACGCCACTACCGCGGCCCCTGGACTGTCGCTTGAGCGTTCTGGTAGACTTTCGCTAAGACTTGGAGCCCTCCTTCTCCGCAGTGGAGGAGGGCTCTTCGCTCTCTTCAGAGGCACCCTCGTTCTTCTCTTCTTCTTTCGGAGTCTTAGTGATGGCTCCGTTGAGGAGTCCTCTGACATTGGGACCAGACCACGTTCCTGCGTAGGAATCATCGTAGACGACGACCCGTGCCGAGTAGGTGCCGCCACCTGGAATCCCCATCTTGTCTACGATGATGACGGGGGTGTCTTCTGCCCACACGACTTGGACGGGCACCGGGAGCACGAAGTCGAACTTGTTGTAGCGGATGCGTGACTGGATGATCCAGTGCGTGTCTTTCGTCTTAGTGACGGAAACAATGTCGTACTGATCCACTTTCTCACTGGTGAGTTCGCCATCTTCCTTGATGAGACACCAACGTCCTTTCATGGTGGCATTGGTTAGGGTTTGTTTGAACTTTTCTTCCAGCTCTTCCTGAGACGGCTTCGGCGTCGCTTCCTCACCGGCTGCTGGATTGGACAAGAAGGCGACAATGACAAGAGGAAGGATCAGTAGCGTATGAGCTCTCATGATTGGAATAGGATAGGGTTAGGGCGGTTTCTTATTTTAGAGGGAAGTGGACGGTGGTGACCGGGCTCTTCGTAGCCGTTTCGGTAGGGTCGGTCTCGTAGATTTCGAAAGGCGGGATCTTCTTGGACTGGGCGATGATCTTGTTCCGCGAACGATTGATTCCGGCCGACCACGCGTTTCCGAGGTGTTTGTAAGATCCCGTATGCCGGATGGCGAAGGTGCGGCATGCGGGCAGTTCTCCGTTGACGAAGCCATCGGGCAGGGGATTGGGCGGAGACTCTAGCGGAAAGGCAATCGTGTATTCAGTGAGGGCTTTGGCAGGATCCCAACGATGGTAGATGGCGAAGGGTTTCCCAGAAGCCTGCATGCCGGAAGTGTCTAACCATTTCCCTAGTTGGCACAAATCAGATTCCATGGCTGAGCCAATGGCTTTGATATCCGTGCGCGTTCGGATACCGACATAGGGCGTGGCTGCGACCGTCGTTTCCCCAGGAAATTCCAGCTTGGAATCGACCGACCCCGTTTCGAGTTTCTCTTTCAGCATGTTCAGACCGCGTTCGTAGTCCATGCCGATAAGCGCCACCATCATGGGACGCATGAAGAACAAGAAGAATGGTAGGGCGCTATCGAGGCTCCACCGCACTTCCGTTCCACCGTCTTTCTCTGTGAACGACATGGCGACATCGGCATTGGATTTCCAGGGCTTGAGAAACGCTAACGCATACTGAATCCGATTCGGTTTCTCCGAGTATAGGACCCGCATTTCGCCTTCGCCTGTCACTTTCCCTTCCCAGTGATACTGATCTCCCGCATCGGAGTAAGTGAGCTGGCAATCGGGATCGGTGATGATCCATGGCGACCACTCAGGCCATTGGCGGAAATCTCGGACGTAGGCGTAGACCTCAGAGATGGGCTTTTGGATGTGAACAGACTTGGAGACGTGGAATTTGGGCATGAGGCGAGCGGCTGGAAAGTGGCGCTCGCTACCTTAATCGAGGAGCTCTCTAGAATTCAATCCCGCATCCTCACGGTTTGGGAATCTCCAGGGCCGCGATCGCTGCCATGGTGCGATCACAAAGGCTTTGATAAAATTCCTTGCCCTTCTGTCCCGTGGCAATCTCCGCACTGAAATCGAGAGGTTCTCCGACGACGACAGAGATCTTGCCCTTGAGGGCAGGACGCTTGGCATGGCGAGGGAAGGCTTCGAAGGCACCGAAGAGGCGGAGGGGCAGCACGGGTGCCTGGCTCTTGGCGATGACGAGACCCACCCCAGGCTGACTCTCGCCTAACTGGCCATCTGCAGTGCGTTCACCCTCGGGAAAGATGAGCACGCGTTCCCATGTGTGGAAACTATACTCGGACATGGTAACTAGAGGTAAGCTTAAACACGAATTTGATCCCTCCTCCCATCAACTAGCTTGCGCCTTGTAATTCTAAGTTGAAACTCTACATTTATGAAAGCAAATAAAGTTTTGATCATCCTGTGTGTGATTTTTGCCTTGTGCGCGAGCGTAGTTGCACAGGACACTCCAGACCTCTTTCCAGCAGAATTCGAGAGAGAGGAAAGCTATCGGCAAAGGATCACCGTCGTGGTGAAAGATGAGGGAGGGGAAATCGCGAAAGGTGCCAAAGTGCGCCTACGTTTCGCCAATGGGAACGATTTTTCAGATGGCTTTCATGATTTTGCTGGAGAGGTAGACGAAGAAGGTAAGTTTAGTGGAGAAGCGATCGGTCAGGGGTGGGTTAAGGTTGAGGTGGAGAAGAGGGGTTACTATGTGAGCCGCAAAGATGTCGGTAGCGATTTTTCGCAGCCTGAGCGTATTAGGCGTACGGGTAAATTTGAACCGTGGAATCCTACTGTAGAACTTATTCTGAAGAAGATCGTCAACCCAATACCGATGCTAGTGAAAAGTGCGGGTGATGTGCCGCCTGTGTTGGGAAAGGGCCTGGAGTGGGATATGATTGAGGGAGACTGGCTGCCGCCGCACGGTGAGGGGCGGCAGGCCGACGTGGTCCTTAATTTTGAAGGTGGCTACACGGATTCACGGAATTATTCAGGCAAGATGGAGATTAGCTTTGTGAATGGGGACGACGGATTAATCGCTATTCAAGAGCTGAGTGGAGAAGAAAGCGCCCTGAAGTTTCCTAGAATGGCACCCGAAGAAGGATACCACCAGAAAAAATATCTTAGTAGCTTGATAAAGAAAGGTAGATCTTACGAAATAATACCAAAGGAGGATGATAAGCCGAAGGGATATTTCATACGCTTGCGATCTGAGAGAAACGAGGAAGGCAAATTGACGGCTGCGTATTATGGCAAAATTGTTGGGGATTTTTCTCTTGTGGCGCCAAGTTGGGATACCAATCCGCAGTTCTGGTATGTTTCTTACATGAATATGACCAGCTTGGATCGGAATTTGGAGTTTGATCCAAGCAAAAATCTGGTACCACGAGGGTTTAAAAATGAAATTTTTGAGCCATAGAATTTGAATTGCGTTTAAAGAGGAATATTTCGATATGAAGCGACTGCAGGTTCTGGTTTTATTGCCATTTCTGACGTTTACACTTTTGGCGGTAAGTGGCGGTGCGCGTCCATTACATCTTGTTAAAAGTGATGTGGGCAATTCTCTGGTATTGTACCATGAGGAAGGGGAACTGGATTTTGGCTTATTGGTCGAGATACAAGGGTCCCTAAACTTCAGTGTCAGTGGGAAGTTTAAGAAGGCAGAAATCGTTAAAGCCTCGACGGTGGCTCCTGATGGGAAGCGGTATGCGCTGGAGGCGTTGGGGGAGCAGCCGCAACTGCCACAGGGAAGTTATATGCGATTTTTATCGATTAAGTTCGGAAATACCTACTCAAGGTTTTCGATTGGCAAATGGGAGATTGAGATCGTGTTCAAGATCGACGGGGAAGAGTATACGCATAGAAGCAACCATTTAGTTACGTGGCGAAAGCCTGGGGGAATGTGGGAAGATCAGGAGTGGGTCAATGAACGAGCTGATACGGAGAAGCTGAAGGAGTAAATCTATTCATGAAGTGAGTGAGACCTCATCTTGATGTTAACATCACATAATCCTTGTGCGTGCTACACGGAATCATTCGTCTAGTTTGCGATTGGGACGGATATTCTAGCAAAGCCAAATTGAGACACTTTCTGCCACAATTGCTCCCATCTTCCTGGTGTTAGCACCATCGTGCGAAGCGACAAGATTTGTTTGGCGCCCGGCATTTGCCATTTCATGCCGCTTCCACACATCCGTTGCTTTACGACTGTCTTGCAGCCAGCCTCAGTAACTCCCTCTAGAATTCAATCCCGCATCCTCACGGTTTGGGAATCTCCAGGGCCGCGATCGCCGCCATGGTGCGATCACTAAGGCTTTGATAAAATTCCTTGCCCTTCTGTCCCATGGCAATCTCCGCACTGAAATCGAGAGGTTCTCCGACGACGACAGAGATCTTGCCCTTGAGGGCAGGACGCTTGGCATGGCGAGGGAAGGCTTCGAAGGCACCGAAGAGACGGAGGGGCAGCACGGGTGCCTGGCTCTTGGCGATGACGAGACCCACCCCAGGCTGACTCTCGCCTAACTGGCCATCTGCAGTGCGTTCACCCTCGGGAAAGATGAGCACGCGTTCCCCACTTCTAAGGAGAGCGATGATCCGCTTCAGGCTTGTCATGTCCGGTCGTTCTTGATCGACCGGGAGCGCATTGAGCCGTCGGATGAGGGCTCCGAAAAGCTTATGGTCAAACAGGGTCTTGCGCGCAAGGAAGTGGATCGGATTGCGAAAGGTGATGGCCACACAGGGCGGGTCAAAGAAACTCTCGTGATTGCAAGCGATGAGCGCGGGCCCGCTTTCGATCAGACGCTCTGGATAAAAGACCTCAAAACGGTAGAAGATCTTCGCAGCAATCTTGCTGCTCGTGCGGCAGATCCAATAAGTCGGCGTCATGACCTTTCCCCTAAGCCTCAGGCGTTTGGAATGAGCCCTTGCTTGGCAAGATGGCTCAGAAGGGTCTCGACAACTTCATCCAAGGAAAGGTCCGAGGTATCAATCACGGTGGCGCCTTCAGCAACTTTGAGAGGGGAGACCTTGCGGTTCGCATCCATGCGATCGCGCTCGGCAATCTCATCGCCAAGGCCCTGCGCGGCTCGACGCTGCGCCCGAACTTCCTCGCTGGCATCGAGATAGAATTTGTACGGCGTGTCCGGAAAGACGACCGACCCGATATCACGCCCTTCCATGACAATGTCAGAGGCGTGAGCGGAGGCGCGTTGCTGCTTGACGAGTGCTTGGCGCACATCTGGAATCTTCGCAACGATGGACACGCGACTGTTGATCCGATCACTGGTGAGCGCGTCGCCGGGATCCTCGCCATTGACTCGCAGAAAGATCTCGTTCCCACGGCGATCGGGCTGAATGTCCGTCTTTTCCAAGACAGCGACCACTCCCTCGGGATCGCTTTCAGGATCGATACCAGCCTCACAAACGACCCACGTGAAGGCTCGATACATGAGACCGGTGCTCACGAAAGCATATCCGAGACGATTGGCGACACGACGAGAAACGCTGCTCTTGCCAGAGGCAGCAGGTCCATCGACAGCGATCACAACGTTAGTGGCGGGAGAATCAGACATGGGAAATCGGTGGTGGGTAAGAATGAGAACAAGAGTTAGTCAGAAAGGGCCACGCGTTCCAACGTGGTGATAAAGTTAGGGTAGGATGTGCGGACACAATCCGTATCCTCAAGAACCGTCTCGCCGTCGGCAAAGAGCCCTGCAATGGCAAAGGCCATTGCGATACGGTGATCGCCAAAGCTTGGAAGGGTAGCACCGGTAAGAGGCTTGCCTCCCTGGATCACCATGCCATCAGGTTTCTCTTCCACGGCGGCTCCCATGGCTTGGAGATTGGCCACCACCGCCTGGATGCGATCCGTTTCTTTCACGCGCAATTCCGCCGCATCACGGATCGTCGTCGTCCCTTCCGCAAGCGCTGCGGCCACCGCGAGAATAGGAATTTCATCAATGATGTTAGGAATCTCTTCTCCACCTATGTCCGTGCCCTGCAGTCCCTTGCCATGCACGTTGAGAGCGCCCATGGGTTCGCCGGATTCCTCCACCAAGCCAGAAATGGCGATCTCAGCTCCCATGCGACGCAGGACTTCAAGGATTCCAATCCGGGAAGGATTGAGACCAATGTGAGGGATGGTTAGCTGCGACCCTCGCTGAACCGCGGCCGCCACGAGCCAGAATGCCGCGCTGGAAATGTCGCCGGGCACATGGAAATCGCGTGCTTGAATTTGCTGTGGACCTGTTAGAGAAATGTGCGTTCCTTCATGGGTCACGGGCACGCCGAATGCGCGAAGCATGCGCTCCGTGTGATCGCGAGTGATGACAGGCTGGATCACGGTGGTGGTGCCTTCGGTGAACAATCCTGCCAGAAGAATCGCGCTCTTCACTTGAGCCGAAGCGACTGGGAGTTCATAGGTGATGGATTCTAACGAACGTCCATGGATCTTGAGCGGCGGACAGCATTGGTCACCGACTCCCTCGATGCGGGCACCCATTTCACCTAACGGAATCGCAATCCGGTTCATGGGACGGGCCGAGAGGGATGCGTCACCGCCCAGCTCCGAATCAAAGGGCTGCGCCGCCAGGATTCCACTCAGCAAGCGCATGGATGTCCCAGAATTTCCACAATCAATGGGCTCTTGAGGTGCTTGTAGGTTTCCCGCGCAGCCACGGACGTTGTAGCGCGTCACGCCAAATCCTTCATCCGATGAGGCATCGGCCTCAATGACGGCACCGAGAGCGCGCATGGCATGCAAGGTCGCGAGGCAGTCCTCGCTGGGAAGGAACCCGCTGATGACGCAGGATCCCTGACTCATGCCCGCGAGCATCATGGATCGATGAGAGATGCTCTTGTCGCCAGGAATGGTGATCTCGCTATGGATCCTCCGGCCGCGCCGGACTCGAAAGGTGCTCATGGGTGGTTGGTCGATGGGTCAGGCGCTTAGGGCTGGATTTGGGGGACGATATGACTATCGCGAAGTTCTTTCGCCTCCAGTAGAAATCGGTTAAGCGCCTCAATTTCCTCAGATTCGATGATGGAAGCCAAGCGTCGCAATTCGCTCTCGGCCGCGTTCAAACTCTCCAAAACCGCTTTCCGATTCTCCAGAAAGATCTCCGTCCACATGTGGGGTTCTCCAGAAGCCACGCGCGTGGTGTCCTGCAAGCCCCCTCCACAGAATGCCGCCCACTCGGGATGGTCACCGATTGCCGTGGTGACGAGCAGGGACGCCAGCGCATGAGGCAAGTGACTGATGTGCGCGACGATCCGGTCGTGCTCCTCCGCGGATAACTGATGCACACGCATGGCAACGCTTTTCCAGAAAGCAGCAATCTCCTCGACCGCGTCCGCAGGGGAACGCTCATGTGGCGTCACTAAACAGCGGGCACCGTCGAATAGCCCTGCGGTGGCCGCCTCGATCCCCGAGGCTTCAGAGCCTGCCATCGGGTGACTGCCAACGAACAGGTGCGAACTCCCTTCAAGAATGGTCTCGGCCTGAGCCACGATGGGAGCCTTCACACTGCCCACATCGGTGATCAGCTTGCCGGAGGAGGCGGACTGTCGAATGGACCGTAACAGTCCCGGCATGACGCCAATCGGCGTGGCCAGGACCACCAGGGACGCATCGGCCACGGCGTGGTCGAGATCACTCTCCACCGTGACGCCGTGACACACGGACTTCAAATGATCGAGAGGCTGCTGCCGGCGTCCCCAAACGACCACGTCACGTTGCTGCGCCACCAGCGCCATGGCGAGAGAACCACCGAGAAGGCCGGGGCCCAGAATCGCCACACGCTCACCCATGATCACTCCGCAGAGGCGGACTAGGGGACCAGGATCGTTTTACCGGTCTTGTTGCACTCAATTTGAGTACCGCTGGAGAGCCCTGAAACGTCAATGTAAGGCCCATCTTTAGCGTAGGGACTCACCACGAGATTGGTGGCACCGTCAACGGGAAGCGCATAGGGAAACTTCTCCTTCTCCGCTTCCGCAATGGGATCGATGTCTACCAATGGACGCGATTCGGGAGGCTTCGGTCTTGGCTTGGGCTGCGGCGTCGGCTTGGGCTGAGGACGCGGCTTGATCTCTGGAGTCGTGTTTCGACTCGTCGACGACGACGACGGACGGTTCCAGCGATTATCGGTGGGGTAATTACGTTGATTATTGTAATTACGAGATTGTTGCTGCTGCCCTACTGTTCCTGGAGGATACCGCAATTCGGAATTTCGTGGATAATTCGGGTGATCAAACGGAATAGGCTCCAAGCAGCCCCCGAACAGGAGAAGAATGGGCGAAGCGAATAGGAGATGGATAGCCTTCATATCTAAGAACTTGGATTCGAGGTGTCTTGCCTTGGTCACGTACCACACCGCTTTTATTCACTTGTGTCAAGTCGTGCCCTCAAGCGGCCTGGCGGCGAATCGATCTGCTTGCGCCTCCGAGGATGTGGCATCTGAGGCGCGCTGGGTCGACCCTCTTGCGGTTCCGCGCTCAGTGACTCTCTGCCGCCAACGCCTTGGGTTGGCCGATGGCTTCGAGCATCTCCGCAAACCACTCTTGGGTGATGTCGAACGGCTTGTGTCCTTTGATCCGGGGAAACTCGATGACGCGCATCTCGCCGCCATGATCTTCGTCTAGTCCCGCCACGCCACTGGTCTTTTCCAAAGCGGCCTTGGCAGCAACAGCGGCGCTCTTGCGGATCAGCTCAATGTCACGCTCGTTGGGAGCGGCCGAACGGGCGAAATAGCCACTCTTCTGCACCAGCACTTTCTCTGCACCCAACTTGTCTTCTAACTGTTTGGCGAACCACTTGCCTGGATTCAATTGATCAATTCGAGGATGTCCGAAGGCGTCGCGGGGGACCTCTTCGCCGCGCGTTTCCATCTCCTTAATGATCGCATCAATGCCAGCACCCTCACTGAGAAACAAATGCACGCAGTCATGCTCGTCCATGCAGCCATTCAAACGCTCCACCTCGGCGTCGAGATCGAGCGCCAACTCTGGCAACCACACCGCATTGACGTCCCAGCGTGCCTTGCTGAGAAGCATTTCGGGATAGAAGTCCCAGCTATCGATGAGCTTACGATAGGATTGTGCCGTCGCCGCGGCGAGCCATCCGCAACTCCGACCCATGATTTCGTGAATGAGGAGTTGTCGACGGCTCGTCGTATTCTCGTTCGCGATATTGGCATAGAAGAGCGCTCCCTGGTCCGCCGCTGTCCACGCACCTAGCGTTTGCACTATTGGAAACACATCGTTATCCACCGTCTTGGGCATGCCGACGACGGTAAGGTCGTAGTTATTGCCCTCAAGATATCCTGCGAGATTCGCCGCCGCGGTATTGGTGTCATCGCCGCCGATCGTATGCAGGATATCGATCCCATCTTTGGTAAGTTGTTCCGCGGCAACGTGGAGTGGGTCTTGGCCTTCGTTCACGAGTCCACGCTTCACGCAGTCGTCAATATTGGTGAGCTTCACCCGGCTGTTGCCAATGAAACTACCACCAAAGTGGTGGAGCTTGGCCGCCTTCTGCATGACGTCTGCTGGAAACGTGATGCTCTTGCCCTGCAAGAGACCCTGATATCCATTCAAATAACCGACGAGTTCGGCGTCGGGACAAAGTGTGGCATATTGCTCGATGAGCGCTCCAATGGAAGAGGACAAGCACGGAGCAAGTCCGCCGGCAGTGAGGAATGCAATCTTGGGCATGGTATGGAAATTGTTAAGAATAATGAAACGAACCGCCTGACACGGGTCTCGATGGCGGCTTCTTAGCGTTCGATTGCGGCCGACGCAAGCATGGGCAAGAGAACGTTTCGTCCATGAGCTTGACGGTTGGTCAATCTGTGCCTACGGAGGATTAACTATGCCTATTGCCACACCGAAACAATTCGCCGCGATGCTGGACGCGGCTCAACAGGGAGACTATGCCTACCCGGCGATCAATTGCTCGAGCATCACGACGCTCAATGCGGCGCTGAAGGGATTCGCCGATCAGAAGTCGGACGGGATCATTCAGTTCTCCACGGGTGCTGGTCAATTTGCCTCCGGACTCAATCACAAGGACGCCACCTACGGGACGATCTTGCTGGCGGAAGCGGCTCACCGCCTGGCCGAGCAGTATGACGTTCTCGTCGCCCTCAACACGGATCACTGTCAGCCCGAAAAGGCCGAGAGCTTCCTTGATCCGCTGCTTGAAGCGACCGCGGCTCGCCGGGCGAAAGGGGAGAACAATCTCTTTCAGAATCACATGCTCGACGCCTCGATCTTGCCTCTGGATGAGAACATGGCGATTTCGAAGAAATATCTGAAGAAGTGCGCGGAACTCGACATCATCTTGGAAGTCGAGGCCGGGGTCGTCGGTGGGGAAGAAGACGGCGCAGCGGGTACGGAAGACACTCCTGAAGAGCATCTCTACACCACGCCTGAAGACATGGTCGCGGTACATGAAGCGCTCGCCGAACTCGGCCGCTTCACCTTCGCGGCAACCTTCGGAAACGTGCACGGCCACTACAAGCCTGGCGCCGTCAAGCTTAAGCCTGGCATTCTCAAGGATGGCCAAGCGGCAGTGAAAGCGAAGTATGGCGATAGCGCTCAGTTTGATCTCGTCTTCCACGGCGGTTCTGGAAGCTTGTTAGAAGAGATTCGCGAAACCCTGGGTTATGGTGTCGTCAAGATGAACGTGGATACGGATACCCAGTATGCGTTCACACGTCCGATCGTGACGCACATGTGTGAGAACATTGAGGGTGTCCTCAAGATAGATGGCGAGATCGGCAACAAGAAGGCATACGATCCGCGTTCCTATCTTAAGAAAGGAGAGGAAGCCATGGCCGCACGCGTCGCACACGCCTGCGACGATCTCTTGTCGGTAGGCAAGACCTTGCATGGGCAAGTCTAACTGATTGACCACATTTGTCTCTCTCGCGCCGGCTTCACGAATCGTCGGCTGGCATGAGGTGAGAGAATCCTAGCGGATTCCTTTATGCAAACGGCCATCCTCGTGCGGGGATGGCCGTTCTGCAATCGTCTCACCACCCACACTGCAATGCCCATGAAATTAATCCTTCTCTTATCGTTTGGCCTCCTTCACCTCACACTGGTTGCCGCAGAGCCTTTGCAGGTGGTTTCATTGGCAAAGGAAGACGAAACGGTGACCCTCTCCTGGAATGGTGGCGAACCTCCCTACGAGATCTTTCGGAGCGCTGACTTGCAGCAGTGGGCACCTGCAGGCACGAGCACCGAGCCCACTTACACCATGATGACTGGTGAGGCTACCCCCTCGCAGTTCTTCCGTGTGATGGCGGCCGATGCGTTTGGTGATTATGTGGGGCAATGGCGGATTGCGGAAGGGGAGTTTGGCGAGGCTTTGGCCAAGCATCGCCTCAAGTCACTCTGGGATTTCTATCGTCCTCAAAAGCCGACGGGCACCGCAGGTGCCAAAGCCTACTTCACACAGGCGAAAGTGCGCGTCCGCTACATTGATGGTTCCACCGTGCGGATGTTCACGGGCTCGCTGGCCGAACTGCCAGAAGCCGAGTGGACATTCGGGGACCGACAGATGGACCTCACGTGGAATTGGGGGGAAGGGGAATGGGAGCGCGCGATGACGCTTACCTTGTCGTTTCCCTATGATATCGACGGTTTGCGCTTTCAACCCGTTCACTTGAGCGACCCCACGATCACTCTCAAAGCGGACTACGCCGTTCCCAAACCCAATCTTGAGTGGGATGGAAAGGTGACCATGCGCGCCAATGAAGAAGCGGCTCTGGTCGAAGTCGACGACAAAGGCGAGCGCCCTGATTGGTGGGACCGCGAACTTGAGGTGACCCACGGCGGCGTCACCGTCGCGTCGACTTTCAGCATCGGCGTTCCGCTCATTGGGGGCAGTCCTGCCTTCATCTTCAAAACGCCACTCCTCGTCACCTGGGGGCAAACCACCATCTCAGGTCTGACAGATCAACCGATTATTCTGTCAGGGAGATTCTCGCAAACTTACTATCCCTTTCACCACAATTTCATTGAAACACTCTGGCTTGAGCCCGCCTCGGAACCAGGGATGGACCCGAGGATCCTCGACCAGTTGCGAGACCAGAACATTCAGTTCATCATCCCCGAAAACCCTAGCGCTTTCCCTGATCAGGAATCGACTCTTAAGGTCATGGGGTTCGACCACCAGGTGCGTTCCCTCTGACTCTCTGACAACGCTCTACGGGATGATCAGTTCTTGCCCAGGATAGATGGTTGATTCTGTCAGGCCGTTGGCAGACATGATCGATTGCATGGAGACACCGTGAGCCTTGCCGATGCGGTAGAGATTGTCGCCCTTCTTCACGGAGTAGGTGCGGCCGCTTGAGGCACTCGTGCCGTAGTCGGATGGGGGATTGTAGGCACCACCTGAATTGTAGCTGCCGCCGGTGCTGTAGCCACCGGTCGTATCTCCTGGGATCGACACCACATTGCCAGTCTCAGAGTAGCCTTGACCCTGCTGACCCGTATAGGCACCCTGGCCGTAGCCTTGGTTCGTTGGTGCGCCATAACCTTGATTCGTCGTCCCATAGCCCTGCTGGTTGCCGTACCCGGTGGTATTTCCGTAGCCCTGGTTGGCGTAGGCGTCTCCGTAGCCTTGCTGCTGCCCATAGTAATCATCGTAATAGCAGCTCGATAGGAGAAGGGCTGGAGCAACTCCGAGTGACATCAGCTTAGAGATCTTCATAATTAAGATAAGTTAAACAAATTTCGCGCAACGCAAGCGTTTATCCCTGAGTGGGACGAGATCGACGCGCAATTCGTTCAGCTGATTTCTCAGGAATCAATCATCGTCATCCATGCTGATGATCCCAGCCGTCTCATCTTCACGTCCGGTGTCACGGCCCATGATGCCCATGAGAACAAAGGCGGCCACCGCAAGGATCGCCAGTTCCATTCCATGAGTCTCAAAGCCCTCCGTTCCCTCCAAGCCATAACCAATGCCGACAGCCATGGCCAAAGAAACCATGCAGCCGACAAAGTAACGAAAGCGTCTCCAGTTCACGTGACTGAGATTCTAGAGCCACGTCTCGAAGACGCAACCCGTTCTCCGTGATGAATATCAACCAACCTTCTTCAGAAAGCTCACACGTCCCGTGGCCACCCATTCAGCCACGTAGATGTTTCCAGCGCGATCGAAGCAAGCGTCGTGTGGGTGGATGAAACGTCCAGCCTCCCACATAGACGGCGTCTTCCGCATGGCGAATTGATCAAGTGCCTTCTTGGTCCACGCCTCATCGTAGCCCAAATGCGTGATCACTTGGTTAGACTTGTCGTAGAGAGTGATGCGCGCATGAAGGTCGGGCACTAACAAGACCTCACCCTGAATATCGAAGTCGGCTGGAAAGCTAACAGTATCCACGAATTCACGATGCACACCCTCCAAGGTAAAGTATTGCAGCCTGGCATTGGCCCGATCCGCGACCACGAGAGCCGTTTCACGCCCTGGACGATCGTCTAACCAAATGCTATGTGGCGTCCTCATAGTACCAATGCGAGTGCCTTCGCCGCCCCACGATCGCACCCAATTTGCCTCGCGATCGTACTGATGGATGTAGTGGGAACCATAGCCATCAGCCACATAGAAACCGCCGTCGGGATGGAAAGCGATGTTGGTGGGGGAGAAACGCGCCTTCTCACCGTAGAACCCGCTATCTTGCGGATGGGCCATGGTCCAGACTTGTTCGCCTGTCAGAGTCGTCTTGGCCACCAGACCCTGATTATCGCTAAGATAGAGAAACTCTTCGTTGCCCTCCTTCCTCACATCGATGCCATGACCGCCCCCGCTATACTCCTTTCCGAAAGTCCGCACACACTTTCCGGTCTCAGGCTCGAAGACAGCAATCGTGTCCATGGGTTCCTTACCACCGCCGCGATGCTTCACATAGACCAGGCCTTCTGCATCGACCGCCACGCCGTGGGTGTCTCGCCACAGGATGTGATCCGGCACCTGCCCCCAGCCGTGATGGCATTCGTATCGAAACCCATCCACGCCGATCACTACTGGTTTGGCACCAGTCTTGTCAGCCGTGACGATGTTAGGAAAGAGAGGACCCGCTAGGGCAGTCCCACTGGCGGCAAGGAATCGGCGACGAGAGAGATGCATGCCATCATCCAACGCCAACAGACTAGGGAAGAGCAAGTGCGAACTTGTCATCCACCAGGCAATCTCTCAGGCTGATTCATCATGAAAACGCCTTTCTTTCCGCTCGTCTCTCTTCTCCTGATCAACCTCGCATCGGCCGACGAAGCCCCTCAAGCTTCCACTGCGGACAGCCTCGGTTTGGGCGCGAAGCCACCCGCGGGAGCAGACATGCTCCTCGACGGCACCCGAGAGACACTCGATGCGAAATGGACCTATTGGGAAGGGCCACGATTCGCCTCGGCACTTCCTATCAAGTGGAAGATGGTCGACGATCCGGTAGATGAAGGCCAGGTCCTCATGACCGACGATCCTGCCGCTGCTGGTGGCAAATACGGAGCTGCTGACATTGTCACCAAGAAGAAATACCGAGACTTTCGGCTCCATATTGAATTTCTCGTCGTCAAGGAAGGGGGAAATAGCGGCGTCTACCTGCAGAATCGCTACGAGATTCAGATCCTCGATGGCGACATGACGAAGCACGGGATGGGAGCGATCATCAACGAAAGTGAATCTCCGTATGAACTCTATCATGGTGCCGGCAAATGGAACGCCTACGACATGATCTTCCGCGCAGCGCGGTTTGAGGATGGCAAGCGTACGGAGCCTGCAAAAGTGACCATCTATTTCAATGGAAAGCTTGCCCACGAGGACTTCAGCATCGCCAAAGTGTGGGGTGGCGCCAACTCAGGGATCGATGGTGGCAACGACAACGGTCGCGGGATCACGGACACGCCAGGCGGTCTCAAGTTGCAATGTGAGGGGCACGAGGTGCTCTATCGCAACGCCTGGATCCAGGAACTCAACCTCAACGACGGCGATACCCGATTCTGAAGCACGGTCGTCCGTCGTCTGGAGTCGTGGAATTGCACTAGAATTACCATAGCTCTCTCGGCGTGTTACGGGATACGATTTAATATTACATATATTGTGTTAAGTTATGGGGAGCCTCCTAACCTCTTTAGGAAACCTTAATATTCAGCCAATGGCCAGTCACGGGATTCGCTCATCGATCGGTGATTCGGAACATGACTTGCAGGAAGTGACCATTGGGCTGAAGGAAGCGTCCAACCTCTTGGCCGGTCGAAATCATGAGTAGGCGTGAATTCTACTTGAAGCGGCCGCTCCAGTTGAATTACTAGGTAAGATATCAGTGATCGTGAATTTTGTAAAAGGTCAGCGCTGGGTCAGCAGCATGGAACCCGAACTTGGTCTTGGCATTGTCCAAGAGGTCCTCGATGGCAAAGTGACCATCCAGTTTCCTGCTCATGAGGAGACGCGCACATACACCGTCGAGAACGCCCCTCTGAAGCGGGTGCGTTTCTCGAAAGGCGAAGCGATTGCGTCACGCGATGGCTCTCGAATTCAGATCCAGGAGATCAAGGAGAAGAGTCACCTCTATTACTACTACGGCGATAATGACCATGAGGTGAACGAAAGCGAACTCGCGGATTACCTCAGTTTCTCGAAGCCTCAGGACCGCTTGCTTGCGGGTCACGCTGACCCGATGGAAGTCTTTGAGCTGCGGCACGAAGCCTTGCGCTGCCAGTTCAACATGCGGAGTTCTCCCCTGCGTGGTTTTCAGGGCGCGCGCATGGAGTTGATCCCGCACCAGCTGTATGTAGCCCAAGAAGTCTCGTCACGTTACGCTCCGCGCGTTCTCCTGGCTGACGAGGTGGGTCTGGGGAAGACCATTGAGGCAGGCTTGATTCTAATGCGCCTTGTCCTGAGTGGCCGGGCTCGCAGAGTGCTCATTCTTGTGCCGGAACCCCTTCTTCACCAGTGGTTTGTCGAACTATTGAGGCGATTTCAGATGACGTTTGCCATCTTCGATGAGGAGCGCTGCTTGGCGATCGAGGCGGAGGAAATGCACGGCGGTCCTCGCCCTCAACCGCCTAAGAAAGCGGCACCAAAGAAGAAGGCAGCTAGCAAGAAGAAATCTGCCGCAAAGAAGAGTGCCCCTGAGTTGGACGGTGTGAATCCCTTTCTCGATGAGCAGTTGGTCTTGTGCTCGACGGACTTTCTCACCAACGATGAGCGCCGTGGTCAGCAAGCGCTTGAGGCAGGCTGGGATTTGTTGATTGTCGATGAGGCCCATCACTTGGAGTGGACGGAGAAGGAAGTGAGCCCCGCCTATGCCTACGTGGAGGAGTTGTCTCAGGTCGTGCAGTGCCTGATCTTGCTCACGGCCACGCCTGAGCAGTTAGGCCGCGAAGGACATTTCGCCCGTCTGCGCCTCCTTGATCCGGATCGCTATCCCGATCTGAAGAGTTTCATGGACCAAACGGCGCGTTACGAGGAGATCGCCCATCTTGCGGATGGACTCCTGGGACGGCGCACGATGGAGAACGATGATTGGAAACGCATCAAGGAGTTGTTTTCCCATTACACAGCCGATGAAATTGCCAATCTCATTGAGGGAGCGGCCATGGAGGATCGCGATTGTCGTGGGAAGCTGTTGGAAGATCTTCTGGATCAATATGGCACGGGGCGCGTGATGTTCCGTAACCGTCGGGCTGCCATGCATGGCTTTCCCGAGCGCCGGGTGGAACTGATCCCCGTCAAGCCGAACGAGAAGAAGGATCCGCACGTCGAATGGCTCGTGGGCTTTCTCAAGGAACTGAAGCCTAACGAGAAAGTCCTCCTCATCTGTGCCACGAAAGAGCGTGTGGAGGCGATTGCTGAGGCTGTCCGTACGGAGATCAACGTAAAGATGACCAGCTTTCACGAGGACATGACCTTGGTGCAAAGGGATCGTAGCGCGGCCTACTTTTCCGAGGACGATGGGGCCCAACTGATGCTCTGTTCGGAGATCGGGAGCGAAGGGCGCAACTTCCAGTTTGCACACCGCCTGGTCTTGTTAGACCTCCCCTTGGATCCGGCGCTGTTAGAGCAGCGGATCGGACGTCTGGATCGCATCGGGCAAACGGAGACTATTCAGATCTTTGTCCCCTACCTCATCAAGACTGGCGAAGAAATGATCACTCGCTGGTATCATGAGGGGCTAGACGCCTTCGAAACTTGTCAGCAATCTGGGCATCGTTATGTGAAGAAATTTGGCGAGCCGCTCACCAAACTGATGGAGAAGACCGACAGCTCAGGGCGCTTCGAGAAGAAGCGTTTTGAAACGCTGTTAGAAGAAACCGCAGCCTTCCACGCAGAAACGGTTCGAGAGCTGGAAGCCGGTCGCGACCATTTGTTAGAGTTGAATTCCTTCCGCGATGAGCCAGCGCTCCAGTTGGTGGATGACATTTCGAAGGCGGATAACGATCAAGAGTTGGAACAGTTCTTTCTCCGCATCGTCGATCACTTTGGGGTCACCGTGGAGGAGCTTCAAGAGCACGTCTATCACCTCAAGCCTGAGCACGTGTACACGGATGCGTTTCCCAACTTGCCCGAGGAAGGTGTGTCCGTGACGCTTGACCGTCACATGGCTCTCAAACGCGAGGAGATGCAGTTTCTCACTTGGGATCATCCCATGCTGCGTGGATCTCTCGACCTCTTGTTAGGCTCGGAGCAAGGGAATTGCTCGTTTGGCTACATGGATGCCACGGGTCCCAAGATGCTCTTCTTAGAGGCTGTCTATCTGCTGGAGTGCATTGCCCCCACCCATCTGCATGCCGATCGTTTCTTCCCGGCAACGCCCATCCGCGTGCTGGTGAATCATCGGAATGAGGACTATTCGAACACGATCGCCTTCGATCAGATGGAAGAATACATCCGTCCGGGCAAGCCTCAGTGGGTGCAGAAGAATATCCACATCCTCCAAGATCTCCTGCCAAAGCTGCAAAGCTTCGCCGAGAAGATTGCTGAAGAGCAGGTTCCTGACATCATCTCAGGCAACCGAGTGGTCATGCGGACCAAGCTTCGCATGGAGGTCGATCGGCTCCGTCATCTGCAATCGATCAACAATCACGTGCGTGATGACGAGATAGAGATGGCTGAGCACTGCTTGTCCGAGTTGGAAGTGGCCATGGGTGCCGCGCGGCTGCGCCTTGATTCCATGCGCCTCCTCTACAAGGGCGATGATTGATTCATGAGCTTGAGTCCGCGCCAACCGCCCCGGCTCGGGCTTCGTCTGGTCGTCGCACTCCCTGCGGAAGCATCCCCACTGATTTCACAGCTAGCACTTTCGCCGATTCCTGGAGAGCACCCCTTCAAGATCTATCGCGACACCGCTCAGTTGCATTGGCTCATTGTTTCTGGCATTGGCAGGCACGCCTCTAGCATTGCCACTGCCTACCTGGCAGGCCTGAGTCGTGCCCAGAAGTCAGTTGCCTGGTTGAATGTGGGCATCGCCGGACACGCCACACTCCCCGTCGGTGAGATCCGAGCGGCGCACAAGATCACAGATGCGACCTTGGGCACCTCTTATTATCCCCCGGTGCTCTTCGACAAGCTCTCGACGGAATCACTCATGACCATGCCTGAGCCTGAAAGCGCTATCGGCTCTAACATGCTAGTTGATATGGAGGCTGCAGGCTTCTACGCATCCGCGGCGACCTTCGCATCCCCTGAGCTGATCCACGCCATCAAGGTCGTTTCCGATCATGGCATGCAAGCGGGACAACGCCTTTCCAAGGCCACCGTCACGGAATGGATCAATCAGCAGCGTCCCGCCTTACAACAGGCCATGGAGAAACTGCTCGATCTTTCCAATCAGTTTGCCCAGCGCTGGGCGGATCCAGATTATTACGATGCGATCCTAGCAGAGTATCACTTCACGGCCACACAGAAGAATCAGCTGCGGCGACTGCTGCAGCGTTGGCAGGTGCTCTTGAAGGACGACGATGTGGTCGATTTCGTGTGGAAGCACGCAGCCACTGGACGCGAGGTACTGGCGTCCCTGGCCGAACGGCTCGATCGCGAGTCGCTGACATTGCCCGAGGCATGATCAGCGCGCTCTATGTTGAGGAATCCATTTGGGAGCATCCTCGCGCACTGGCGCTCCGTGAGCGCTTTGCCAAGGTGCCGCACATCCGCTGTGAGCGCTACGGCGAAGTCTTCAATCGTCACGGCCAGGACTTCCGCGTGCAGAAGTCGCGGCCAGCTCTGATCCTAGCAGAGAAACATCGCCACCACGTCCTTCCAACGCCACCCGGCTACGGAATCGGTGGCCAGGCAAACTACTATTTCTCCCATATTCTCAACTGCCTTTACGATTGCCGATACTGCTTCCTCCAGGGACTCTATCAATCCGCAAACTACGTCTTCTTCCTGAACTTCGAAGCCTTTCAGTTAGAAATGAAGGCTTTGCTAGATAAGCACCATGACAACGTCTATTTCTTCTCCGGCTACGATGGCGATTCCTTCGCGCTCGAAAGCCTCACGGGGTTTGTACGCGCCCACTTGCCCTTCTTTGCCCAACATCCCCGCGCTCAACTGGAACTTCGCACGAAGAGTCTCAAGGCCAAGGACCTCGCCGCCTGCACTCCCCTTCCCAATGTCATCGTCGCGTTCACCCTCACCCCTGAGCGGATCTCGCGAGAGTGGGAATCGGGCGTGCCGCCGCTCGCGAAACGACTTGATGTGATGCAAGCGTTAGCAGAGCAGGGCTGGCCGATCGGATTGCGGATGGATCCTATCATTCCCATCGAAAGCTATCAGCAGCATTATGGTGAGCTGCTAGATCAGGTCTTTCAACGTCTCGAACCCGCTCAGATTCATTCCGCAACGCTTGGATCCATGCGTTTTCCCAAAGCCATGCACAAGACCATGGTCAAGCTCCACCCAGAGGAGCCTCTCTTCGCGACGTCTGATCCGGGCGATGCACCTGTTTCCTGGCTCTCAGAACAACTCGGTCGCTGGCTTCCTGCTAGCAAGATCTTCCCATGCACCTGATCATGTTAGATCTTCGTATCACGTGTGCGTGAGTTTGAATTCTTTGCTTTCAGCAAGCAACTGCTGGACAGCTTTGCGGTAGGGAGCGGGCATGGCGAGGGCCGGGATCGATGCCAACGGGTGCCACTGACCTTCGGTTAACGTTTCTTCACAGGCGTGCACATGAAGGGTCACGCGATAGTGTGTGATGCTGTATTTCGCTTTGTAGAGCAGGGATCCACGAGAATCAGCCTCGCCACATTCAGGAAGTTTCCACAGTCCCTTGCGGCGTTTGCCCGTTTCCTGCACGAGGCGTAGCTTTCCCTCACGGAGACACCACCAGACATGTTCCTCGACAAACTCAGTGGCTTTCCGCTTGGTCTTGACGGGAAGCGCTACGGGATCGCGCGTCTGGCAGAAGTCTCGCACAGGACAGGCAGGACAATCGGGTTGCTTCTGCGCACAAATGGTCTGCCCAAGTTCCATCAACCCGCTATTGTAGGCGCGCGCCCCATCCTTTGGCACCAGGGCTTCCGCCCATGCCCACAGTTGCTTCTGACCCGCCGGCCGATCCACCTCTTGACGAAAGTCAAAGAGTCTAGCGAACACACGATGAACATTGCCGTCGACGAGGGGCACGGATAAGTCATGGGCAAATGAGAGGACGGCACCCGCCGTGTAGCGCCCGACTCCAGGCAGCGCTAACATTCCCTCCAAAGTCTCTGGCAAGCGGCCATCATGCTCTGCACACACGACGATTGCCAATTGATGCAAACTCCGTGCCCGTCGATAGTAGCCTAGCCCCTCCCAAGCCTTGAGAACAGCGTCCTCCGGCGCCTTGGCAAGCGCTTCCACAGTGGGAAAGGCCTCCAGCCACCGCTCATAATAGCCGCGATCGAGGACGGTCGCGATCTGCGTCTGCTGAAGCATCATCTCAGATACGAGGATGGCGTAGGGATCCTGGGTTTCCCGCCAAGGATAGGTCCGGCCAACTTGGCGAAACCACGTCACGAGGGCAGCTTGGAAAGCCGACGCCGCCTCCAGGACATGGTGGACCGCTTCAGGTTTGGTAGCATCGGAAATCACGCGGCATCCTCGGGGGCGCGTTGAGCTTGTCAACGCGCATGCAATCTTGCCCAATCCCGCGAGAATTCCTCGCGCCACCGGGATGTCCGTGCATGGTGTAACTTGTTGCTTACGAATTCCTTCACAACCCCCGAATCTAGTTAAAACGTGTGCTGTAGATGAAAACGATTACGAAACGAGATCTCGTCATGGAACTCAGTGATGAACTGGGAATGACCCAGCGTGATGTGTTCAACATCCTGCAGGGGTTCATTGACCAAGTCACCAACCACCTGTCGGAGGGCGATGAGGTGGTGCTGCGAAACTTTGGCACCTTCCAAGTCATGGAGACCAAAGCAAAGGTCGGCCGCAATCCTCGCCATCCCGAGAAGGAGGTGACGATTCCCCCGCGGGCCGTGGTGAAGTTCCGCCCTGGGAAAGAGATGAAAGAGAAGGTCGCCCAGCTATTGCCTTCATTGAAAGATAAGTCGTGAGTCGTGAAGCGATCGATTACCATCGGTGCATTTCTCGGTCTGATGGCGTTGCTGATGAGCTGCGCGCAGTCACCGCATTATGTGGTGACTCTGCGAGATGGTCGTCAGGTGCACGCTCGTAGCTGGCCTAGCTTCAATCAGACCACGGGCTATTACCGATGTGAGCAGGAAGATGGCACCCTTATTGTCTTCCAAGAAAGCCAGGTGGTGTCGATTGAAGACGCGGGTAAGACAGGTTCGGGATAATCCCCTTTCTGGCCGGAATCACCCCTTGACGCTCGGAAAGGCGCCTTCTAGTTTGGCCGCCCGCTGAGGGCACTATCTCTCCCCCAGCCCACTTGTCACCGGCATGAATATCCACGAATATCAGGCGAAGGAATTGTTTACTCAATATGGTGTGGCCACTCCGAAGGGACAGGCTGCAGACTCGGCAGCAGAAGCTTTGGAAGCGGCTAAGGCTCTCGGAACGAATGACCTCGTTGTGAAAGCGCAAGTCCATGCTGGCGGACGCGGCAAAGGTACCTTTAAGAATGGCTTTCAAGGAGGCGTTCACCTCGCTGACAGTCCGGAGAAAGCTCAAGAGCTCGCCAGCCAGATGATTGGACAAGTGTTGGTCACGCACCAAACGGGCGAAGAGGGCAAGCTGGTGCGGAAGGTTCTCATCGCCGAGTCTGTGGATATCGCGGAGGAGTATTACTTCGCCATCCTCATGGATCGTGCCACCGAGCGCCCGTCGATCATTGCGAGCTCCGAAGGCGGTGTGGATATCGAGGAAGTCGCCGCCAGTCATCCTGAGAAGATCTTCAAAGAAGCCGTTCACCCAGCACTGGGACTGCAACAGTTTCAGGCGCGCAAACTGGCGAGCCAGCTAGGATTCAAAGGGGCCCAGATCCGAGCAGCGTCCAAGTTGTTCATGGCCATGTATGAACTCTTCATCTCCTGCGATTGCTCGATGGTGGAGGTTAATCCCCTCGTGTTGACGAAAGACGGCGACGTCCTCGCGCTGGATGCGAAGTTTAATTTCGATGACAATGCCCTCTATCGCCATCCCGCCATCGCGGCGATGCGTGATCCTGAAGAGGAAGACCCTCGCGAAGTGGAGGCCTCAAAGTTCGACCTGAACTACATCGGCCTGGATGGAAACATTGGCTGCATGGTCAATGGAGCTGGGCTGGCGATGTCGACAATGGACATCATCAAGCACAGTGGAGGCGACCCTGCGAACTTTCTCGACGTAGGAGGTGGCGCCAGTGAGGATCAGGTGAAGGAAGCCTTCCGCATTCTCTGCGGCGATCCCAAGGTCGAAGCCATTCTCGTGAACATCTTTGGAGGCATCATGCAATGCGATGTGATCGCTCAAGGGATCATCAACGCGGCCAAGACGGTGGATCTGAACATTCCGCTCATTGTTCGTCTTGAAGGCACTAATGTGGAACAGGGACGCGCGCTCTTGAATGAGTCTGGTCTGGCCCTGATCACTGCAGAAGATCTCGGGGATGCCGCCCGCAAAGCGGTTGAAGCCGTCAACAACGCCGCCTAGCCTCTCAACTTTTCCAAATTTCCCATGGCCGTCTTGGTAGATAAGAACACGCGCCTGCTTGTGCAGGGCATCACAGGTAAGTCTGGCTCCTTTCACACGCAGCAGTGCATGGAGTATGGTACGAATGTCGTGGCGGGGGTCACCCCTGGTCGCGGCGGCGAGAGCTTCGAGGGCAAGGTGCCCGTCTTTGACACCGTGAAAGAGGCGCGCGATAAGACCGAGTGCAATGCGACGATGATCTTCGTTCCCCCTGCATTTGCTGCCGATTCCATCTTGGAGGCAATCGATGCCGGCATTGAATTGGTCGTTGCCATCACCGAGGGCATTCCAGTCATGGACATGATGCGGGTCAAGGCTGCCGCCTGCCACTCCAATTCGGTTCTCATTGGGCCCAACTGCCCAGGTATCATCACGCCCGGCGCCTGCAAGATCGGGATCATGCCTGGCTACATTCACAAGCCAGGCAAGATTGGCGTCATTTCCCGTTCGGGCACGCTTACCTATGAAGCCGTCTGGCAACTCAGCTCTCATGGGCATGGCCAAAGCACCTGTATCGGCATTGGCGGTGACCCTATCCATGGCATGACCCACCAACAAGCGGCGCAGCTGTTCACGGAGGATCCAGACACCGAAGCCTTCATCCTTATTGGTGAGATCGGTGGGACGGAAGAAGAGGAAGCCGCTGCTTGGATCAAGGATAATTGCGACAAGCCAGTGGCGGCGTTCATCGCCGGAGCCACGGCGCCTCCCGGACGTCGGATGGGGCACGCGGGTGCCATCATTTCAGGTGGCAAAGGCACCGCAGAGGCCAAGAAAGAAGCCCTTCAGGACGCCGGCATCGCCGTTTCCGAGAGCCCATCTGATATGGGTGCCACACTTTTAAAGCACATGGGGGCCTAAAGCCGCCAGCAACCGTCCACACAAAAATTTAAGAACTGAGATCGCTGTTATGTCCGTAGTTTCCAAAGGTCTGGAAGGAGTCGTCGCCAACGAGTCAAAACTGAGCAAGGTGGAGGGTCAGGAAGGTAGGCTCAGTTACCTCGGCTACACGATCGAGGACCTCGTCCAGCACGCTTCCTTTGAGGAGGTGCTTTATCTGCTCCATAAAGGGAAGTTGCCGAAGCAGGCGGAACTTGACGCGCTCACGGATTCTCTCCGAGACCAGCGCTCCTTGCCCGATGGCGTCCTTGAATATCTCAGGAATGCTCCCAAAGACGCGGGTCCCATGGATGTCCTCCGAACGGGTGTCTCCATGCTGGGGCTGTATGACACTCGCGGCGATCACCAGAATCGCGCCCTTAATGAGGAACGCGCCCTCGGCATTGTGGCCAAAGTGCCCCTCATCGTCGCCTATTATCATCGACTCCGTCAGGGACTTGATCTCCCTCCTATTCGCAAAGATCTCTCGGAAGCTGCACATTTCCTCTATCTGATCTCGGGAGAAGAACCGAGCCCTGACGCCACGCGAACCCTCGATGTCGGCTACATTCTCCATGCGGATCATGGGATGAATGCCTCCACATTCAGTTCGCGCGTCACCATCGCAACGCTCAGCGATGTCTATTCGGCGATCACCTCGGCGATTGGGACCCTGAAAGGCCCACTTCACGGCGGTGCCAACGAAGGCGTCATCAAGATGCTCCTCGAAATCGGTTCTGAAGATGCGGTTGATGCCTGGGTTGAAGAGCGCCTTGCCAAGAAGGAGAAGATCATGGGCATTGGGCACCGCGTCTACAAGGTGCTTGACCCGCGCGCCCCTCACCTTCAGAAGATGGCTATCAAGCTCACTGAGGAATTGGGCGAGCCCAAATGGATTCGGATGTCAGAACGGATCGCTGAAATCATGCGCGAGCGGAAAGGCTTGGAGGCGAACGTCGATTTCTACTCGGCTACCGTCTATTACTCGCTCGATATCCCGACGGATCTCTTCACGCCAATCTTTGCGATTTCCCGCGCGGCTGGTTGGACCGCACAGGTCTTGGAACAGCTCGACAACAACCGCCTTTACCGTCCACTCACTGATTACACCGGTCCCGAGCCACCGCAGCCATGGGTCCCCATGGAAGATCGGTAAATTAGATCTCTATTCAGATCCGGCCAAGGCGAGGTGGATGGCAATGGCTGCCCCCCCACTGCCCCACACCATCTCATGGAGTGGAGCGCCAAGCTAAAGAAGTCCCCTGCGCTTCCCAACCTTGGCCTAGTCTGACCAGCGAAGCGCTCCTTTCTTCAACGCATACAGGTAGGCAAGGAACAGGATTCCGACAAACCCTAGCATGCTGTAGAAGGCTACCCACACGCCGTCGCGGACGAACTCCTGAAAGGACACGGCCCATGGGTAGAGAAAGACGACCTCGATGTCGAAGATGACGAAGAGCATCGCGACGAGGTAGAATTTCACGCTGAATCGTGGCTGCGTCTCACCGATCGGCAGCATCCCGCACTCATAAGCCTGATCCTTGACCTCAGATCGCTGTTGAGCCGTCTTGCCGAGGACGACGCTAATAAGGAGGGTCACCGCGGCGAAGCCTCCTGCGATGAGAAACTGGACGAGAATCGGCAGGTAATCCGTGTTCATAGAAATAAGAAAAGCACTTAATCCAGAGACGTCCCTGCCTTTCCAGGGACGACTCAAGATTAAGTGCTGTTAAGAGGAAATCACCGCCGCGTCAACCCGGAAGGTGGGTGCGACAGTGATGCTCGGCGGGTCCGATGGAGAACGTGCCGAGCTGTGGGAGGATCTCGGGTATCCGATGACCTCTACGACGCCGCCTTCTGCTGGAGCTTCTCCGCTTGAGCGGCGAGATACTCACTAGAGGCCTCGTGGATCCGATCCGTGCCGCGATACTTGCGCCCTTCTTTCTCCACTAAACCGCGGGTGACCAAGTTCTGGAGCTTTTCGTAAGCGCGCAGGCGAAGCATCTCTTCGCCACCGCTAACAGCATTCTTCTCCTTGAGGTTCTCGTAAACCGACTCAAACAGTCCGTTGAATGGCAGAAACTCGTCGTTACCCTTCATCACATTGACGATTTCGTCTGTGACATGATCAGGGATCCGACGAGAGAAACGGGTTCTTCTAGTTGTAGCCATAGGACTTACAGCCTACCACAGAAACACGGTAAATGCGAGCCCTTTTGATCTTCGTGATCGCTTGTGAGAGAGTCACGTTTGCAAAAGTTCTCTAAAATTCGTGATTCCTTAAATGTTGCGGCCTGGCGTGAAGCTACTCCGCCGCCCTCCCTGCCGGGACTGGGATGAGTAATTAGGGCCTCATTGCTGCCGATGCCCACTAGCTATGCGCCGGGGAAAACCTTCAAGCAGAATCAATGATCCGTCCACGGGGCTGACAAAGTTGTCCTACGAAATTGTTTGGATGAGGAGGGTAATTTTAAAGAATTAACGAATGGTCACCCTAGGTGAGAGGGCGTTTCAAGCCCGCCGACTCTTAATTATCAAGAAATCTTAGGAGCCTCCACCTTCCCAAACCGACTTTTTAAGCTTGATTTATCGTTGAATTAACATATTTATTTAAAAATACCATAAACCCAACAATGAAGACATCGCCCCGCTCCTGATTTCTTCTCAAAAAGACTAGACCAAATCACAAGTGAGACACAGAATAGCAACGCCTCCGGAAAAGAAAGATTTACAAATTGTTAATCAAGCCAATTATAATCACTCCTAATATCCCGGCGGAAATACTTTTGTCAGGTGATCCATGATTACTGCTAATTTCAATAATTCGAACGAGTCACGCTAATGTCTATGCAGGTACTGACAGATGAGCAGGAGGCTGTGCGTCGTGATGCCGGTAAACTCGCCGATTTCATCATGTTCACGCAACGCTCCTTCCTCCTGAATCTTTCGAAGGAGCTCAACAAAGGAAACGTATCCTTCGCCCAATTCTTCCTACTGGGATACCTCGCCAACGAGGACTATCTCACGATGACGAGCATCTCTAAGAAGATGGGTCACTCCACCGCTGCGGCCACGGGCCTGGTGGATCGCTTGGAGAAGCTTGGATACGTTCAACGACTTCACGCCTCTGATGACCGCCGCAAGGTGATGGTGCAGATCACGCGGAAGGGCATCGATCTGGTGAATCGGATGCGCGAAGACATCGTCGGCAATTTGGTCGATCTCATGTCCAATCTCGACCAGACCGAGAAGGAAAGTTTCATTGATACCTACGGCAAGCTTTCGGATTCGTTTGCCGATCTGGGTGCCGCACGCTAAGAGCGTCGGCAGATGCCTTCAGGTTCTCTTCTTTCCAATCACGCTTTGAACGCATGTGCCGGGCTGGCACATGCGTTTGTGTGTCGGGCCCCAGAGATCGATACCGATACTCTCGAAAAGGCGGAGGCGATCAACCGTCTGAAGCCTCACTTTCACCAAGCAGCGAAGCACTTGGGGTTCGACTGGAATCAGGTCCAGACGGCGGAGCAGACGCATGGCAATGCGGTCGCTATTGTGGAATCGGCTGAGGGGGGCGATCACCCGATCCCCATCGTGGATGGTCTAATGACGCAACAGATGGGTGTCCTCTTGGCCATCATGGTCGCAGATTGCTGCGCGGTCTCAATTGTCGACTCGGAGACAAGAAGTGTCGCCCTGCTCCACTCGGGTAAGAAAGGCACGGAGACAAACATCACCGGCAAGGCCATTGAGATGATGGAGACCAGGTTCGGCAGTCAAGCAGCTGATTTGGTGGTGAATCTGAGCCCTTGTATCAGGCCGCCGCACTACGAGGTCGACATTGCCAAGATGATCGCCGATCAGGCACGGAAGGCCGGCGTGCCATCTTCGCAAATCCACGACGAGGGTCACTGTACCTTCGCGGATCGCGAGCGATTCTATTCGTATCGCCGGGAGAAAGGACGGACTGGGCGCATGCTCGCATTGTTAGGCTATTCCGACCGATGAATCTCACCCTCCATGCCCCAGCGAAGATTAATCTCAGTCTTCGGATCCTGGGTAGACGCGAAGATGGCTTCCATGAATTGGAAACCCTCATGGTTCCCGTGCCGAACCTCTACGACACGCTTGCGTTTACTCGGACGAACGATGAAGCCGCATTCAGCTGCTCGCGAACCGATCTCTCCGGGAGCGACAATCTGGTGGTGCGGGCCATTCGCCTTCTAGAGGACGCCACCGGCAAGCCCCTTCCCCTTCGAATCCATTTGGACAAGCAGATTCCCTCAGGTGCTGGACTGGGAGGTGGAAGCAGTGATGCGGCAGCGACCCTGCAAGCGGTGAATCAGCTCTACGATTTGAATCTCCCTGATAAAACGCTTCACACGGTCGCATCGGAACTGGGGTCGGACGTGCCATTCTTTCTGCAAACAGGGGCTTGCTGGTGCCGAGGGCGTGGCGAGCAACTCGAGCCCATCGATTTCCCCCACGAGCTGAACATTCTCCTGCTCCGTCACGCCATCGACATCCCCACGCCTTGGGCTTATCAGCAGTGGGCGGAGTCGCGGGAACGCCCCGAATTTCCCTACGCGCCTCAGCCCATGCCCTGGGGCGAAATTGTCAATGACCTTGAGCGTCCAACTTTCCAGAAAGTGCTGATCCTTGGGCACACCAAACGCTGGCTCCTCGAACAGCCCGAAGTTGAAGCAGCAGCCATGACGGGATCCGGATCCGCCCTCTTTGCCCTCCTCAAAGAGTCCAACACCGAAGCGAGACAACAATTGACCCACCGGGCACGCACCCACTACGGGGAATCTTTGTGGGTTTGTTAGTTCCGCGCAAACGCCTGCTTTCTCATTGATCCCCCTTCAGATCGCTCATAGTTTCCCCCCATCGATGCGTTGCTCATACACTTCCTTCGTCCCTATCATCTTCCTGGCGCTCTGCGGTTGCCTGGTTTCCTGTAACAAGGAGTCTCGCGTCGATTGGGCTATTCGGAACAAGATTCTCCTCCTAGGCAATGGTTCAGAGCCCAAGGCGCTCGATCCCCATCTTGTCAGTAGCGTGGGTGACAGCAATATCCTCCGGTCTCTCTTCGAAGGGCTCGTCACTTATCATCCTACCGATGATAGCCAGAATGCCCCCGGGGTCGCTGAGCGTTGGGAGTCAAATGAGGACTACACGGTGTGGACCTTCTACTTCCGTGACAACGCGAAATGGTCCAATGGCGATCCGGTCACGCCACGAGATTTCGTCTATGCCTACCGCCGAATACTATCCCCTGACATGCTGTCGCCATATGCCAGCATGCTTTATTTCCTCAAGAACGGAAAGCAATTCAATGAAGGAACACTGACAGATTTCTCACAGGTCGGAGTGAAGGCACTGGATGATCGCACCTTAGAGTGCACGCTAGAACAGCCCACCGCCTTCTTTCCTCAGGTAGTGAAACATACGACTTGGTATCCGGTGCACCCTGCCACCATCGAGGCGTTTGGAAAGAATGACGATGGGCTGGATCCTATGACGATGCAATTCACGCTGTGGCAGCGACCTGGCAATCATGTTGGGAATGGCGCCTTCAAGTTAAAGTCCTGGGTCATCAATAAGTCGGTCGTGGTCGAGCCCAACCCCAACTATTGGGATGCCGATCAGGTGAAACTCAAGGAAATCCGTTTCTATCCGATTCCGAGCGAATTTAGTGAAGAGCGTGCGTATCGCGACGGACAAGTTCACTATACGTATACGATGCCTCCCAATATGATTGATTGGTATCGCAAGAACGACCCCAAGCATCTCAGGCTTGATCCGTATCTGGGTGTCTACTACTACAAATTCAATCTCAATAAGCCGCCACTAGATAATCCAAAGCTGAGAAAGGCATTAGCTCTCGCTATTGATCGTCAAAAGATTGTTGAGAACGTTACATTGGGCGGGCAAGAGCCTGCTTACGCCTTGAGCCCACCGATCAAAGGGCTCTATCAACCGCCCAAGATTGTCGAATATGATCCCGACAAGGCTCGCCAACTCATGGCCGAGGCTGGTTATCCCAATGGGGAAGGCTTGCCGCGATTGGAACTTCTCTTCAACACGCAAGATACTCACCGAGCCATTGCGGAAACGATTCAGGACATGTGGAAGAAGGAGCTCGGCGTTACTAACATTGGCCTGTTAAACCAAGAATGGAAAGTGTATCAGTCAACGCTTCATGAAATGAAGTATGAGATTGCCCGCCACGCATGGATCGGCGATTACGTCGACCCGACGACCTTTCTCGACATGTTTCGGACGGGTGATAGCAATAATGAGACGGGATGGAGCAGTCCCGAATATGATCAGCTTTTGAAGGATGCGGCCCTCGCTCCCACAGCGGAGGCGCGAGTCCAGATCTTGCAGGAGGCAGAGAAGATTCTCCTGACGGAATTACCCATCATTCCCTTGTATTGGTATACGCGCACGACCTTGGTTCATCCAGCCATGCAGCATTGGGAGCCCCTCCTTCTCGACAATCACCCTTACAAGTACGTCGACTTGATCGCGAATTGATTCGCTGGATTCACCGATTTCTGAACCATGGGCCGATTCATTATTTCTCGCACGCTGCAAGCGATTGTCGTTCTCTTCAGCATCCTCACCATCACCTTCTTTCTCACCCGCATGGCTCCTGGAAACCCATTCCAGGAGGACAAGGCTATTCCCCCTCACATCCTCGCCAAGATGGATGCTTACTGGGGGCGGGATCAGCCGGTGATGATTCAGTATTTCAAACAGATGGGAAATTTCCTCCGTTGGGATCTTGGCCCCTCTTTCGGTAACAAGGGATTTACCGTGAATGAGGTCATTGCCATGGCCTTCCCAGTGTCATTCATGATTGGGTGTGCGGGTCTAGTGTTTGCCTTGGTCATTGGGATTCCCATTGGCGTACTCTCCGCTGTGAAGCGTAATACAGGGACCGACTATTCGCTCATGTCGCTAGCCCTTATTGGCATTTGTTTGCCGACATTTGTGATAGGGCCACTTTTATCGATCCTCCTCGGAATTAAGCTTAATTGGTTTCCTGCTCTAGGATGGGAGAATCCAAAGGTGAATTGGATCCTTCCTGGACTCACTCTCGGTCTCTTCTACGGCGCTTACTTTGCTAGACTCACGCGAGCTGGCATGTTGGAGACTCTTTCTCAAGACTATATTCGAACAGCGCGTTCGAAAGGACTTTCAGAGACTCGAGTGGTACTCATGCACGCCCTCAAGGGTGGCCTGGTTCCGGTGGTCGGGTTCATCGGTCCAGCGGTGGCCGCTCTGATTGGTGGCTCGTTTGTCATGGAGACGGTTTTCCAACTTCCTGGCCTCGGAACGCACTTCATACGGGCGGTGACCAATCGCGATACACCTCTTCTACTAGGGTCGGTCTTCACTTTTGGAGCTCTCATTCTTCTTACCAACTTGCTGTCAGATATCCTCTTGGCCTGGCTCGATCCGCGACAGCAGAAATCGAGTAGCCGAGCAGAAGCTTAGAATCAACGCCATGGATACCACGATTGATCACATTGAGAAAGGCTCATCGCTCGGGCGAGACGCATGGCTGCGGTTAAAGAAGAATAAACTCGCGATGGTGAGTTTGGTTGTCTTCATCTTCATTGCGCTTCTTTGTTTCATTGGGCCGTTCTTTGGAGTGCAGGATCCGACAACGACTCATTTGGATGCGAAGTCACAGCCTCCGAATAAGGACTTTCTACTCGGTTCAGAACATCTAGGGCGCGACATTCTTTCACGAATTCTCTATGGGGGGCAAGTGAGTCTGATTGTGGGGTTTATCGCCACGTTTGTCTCACTCGTCATCGGTGTTTCCTACGGAGCGATTGCGGGCTATGTAGGTGGCAAAGTGGATGCCGTGATGATGCGGATCGTTGATGTGCTTTATGCGCTGCCTTTCATGCTGATTGTCATCATCTTGACCGCCCTGTTTAGTGATTCTCTGGCAGATGTTGAAATCTTGCAAAGCCTCAAAGAGAAATCGAAAGTGTTCGAACCCGACCTTCTCTTGCTCTTCTTTGCGATTGGCTTTGTAGAATGGCTTACGATGGCGCGTATTGTTCGCAGCCAAATCATCACTCTTAAGAAGCAAGAATTTGTGGAAGCGGCTGTTTCCCTGGGTTTGAGCCATCCTCGGATCATCTTCCGCCATCTTATTCCCAACACCTTGGGATCGATTATTGTCTACACCACGCTCACGGTCCCTGCCGTGATGCGCCTGGAGGCCGTGCTCAGTTTTCTCGGTTTAGGCGTGAAGCCTCCCAATAGTTCTTGGGGCTCTCTCATCAAAGAGGGTGCTGATCGCATGTATAGTGATCCGTGGCTGCTCGTCTTTCCGGCCCTATTCTTTTCCGTTACGATCTTCTCTCTCAACTTCCTAGGTGACGGTCTGAGAGACGCCTTGGATCCCAAGACGTCGAAGGATTAAACGCTCACTCTGAATATCCAACTCGGAAATCATGCTCCAAGTAGAAGATCTCAAAACATATTTCCATACCCGCGATGGGATTGTCCGGGCGGTCGATGGCGTGTCGTTCTCTCTCGAGAAGGGCCAGACGATGGGCATTGTTGGTGAATCTGGCAGTGGCAAGTCGGTGACTTGTTATAGCTTACTCGGATTGATACCGATGCCTCCTGGAAAAATTGAAGGCGGACGAGCGCTCTTTGGCGAGCTTGATCTTTTAAAGGCTTCCGAGGAGGAGTTGCGGCACGTGCGTGGCAAGAAGATCTCCATGATTTTTCAGGATCCCATGACGTCGCTGAATCCCTACTTGCGAATCAGTACGCAGCTCATCGAGCCGCTGATGGTTCATGAGCATTTGGATAAGAAAGCGGCTCTTCATCGAGCCATCGAATCCCTGGAAGAGGTGGGCATTCCCGATGCCAGTTCGCGGATTCGAAGTTATCCCCATGAGTTTTCAGGGGGGATGCGACAGCGCGTGATGATTGCGATGGCATTGATCACCAAGCCGGAAATCCTAATCGCAGACGAACCCACCACGGCCCTGGATGTGACGGTGCAGAAGGAAGTCCTGGATTTGATCAAAGAACGGCAAGAATCGTTGGGGACAGCGGTGATCTTCATCACTCATGACCTGGCCGTGGTCTCGAATGTATGTGACGAAGTGAATGTGATGTATGCCGGAAAGATCGTGGAAAGCGCTCCCACCGCACAGCTATTCAAACACCCGGAACATCCCTATACAAAAGCGCTCCAGCGTTCCATCCCCGCCATGCAGAAGAAGGGAGAGCCTCTTTATACCATTGAAGGTCTTCCACCCGATCTGACCAGGCCGATGCCTGGGTGCAGCTTTGCTCCAAGGTGCGATTATGCAACAGAAGCCTGCCAAACGACGTCACCTGTATTGAAGGAAACAGCGCATGCCGAGCACCTCACCGCGTGCACGCGTCGCCAACTTGGAGAAATTGAACTCGAATCCTAACATCATGCTGCGCGTCGAGAATCTTTGCACCTATTTCCATACCAAAGGCCAGGTCATTCGTGCCGTGGATGATGTCACGTTTGAAGTGGCTAAAGGCGAAATCCTTGGGCTTGTGGGCGAATCGGGTTGTGGGAAATCGACCTTGAGTCGGACGATCATGCAATTGCTTCCCCCGACGAGCGGGAAGATCTTTCTTCAGGAGCGCGATTTGAGTGGATTGACTCCCGCGCAAGTCCGCGAAGAGCGGCTCAATTTCCAAATGGTCTTTCAAGATCCTTATGCGTCTTTGAATCCTCGTATGACTGTCTTCACGACCCTAGCGGAAGCCTTGAAACGACGTCATCCAGATCTGAAAGGTGATGAGCTTAGCAAGCGTGTTGGTGCCCTGATGGAGAAGGTAGGGCTTGCTCCTCGTTTCATGAAGAAATACCCGCACGAGTTCAGTGGCGGTCAACGTCAACGGATTGCCATCGCTCGGGCTCTGGCACCCGAGCCGAAGCTCATGATCGCGGATGAGCCGGTGAGTGCTCTGGACGTGTCGATTCAAAGTCAGATCCTCAATCTTCTTATGAATCTGGTGAAAGAACTCGACCTCACCATGATCTTTATTTCTCATGACCTCTCAGTCGTTCATTACATCGCCGATCGCATTGCGGTGATGCGGAAAGGGAAACTTGTGGAAATGGCAGCCGCTGATGACGTGATGGAGCGCGCGCAACACGATTACACCAAGACCCTACTCGCGGCCATTCCCCACGTGGTGCGCCGGTAAAGAGAACAAGGATATCAAAGATGAACACAGGCCCCATTTCCCAATTCATCACGCACCATTATAGGCACTTCAATGCGGCAAGCTTGGTAGACGCTTCAAAGGCTTATGTCAGCTTGCTAGACAGTGGGGGCCAGATGCTCGTGACTCTGGCGGGTGCCATGAGTACGGCCGAGCTGGGGGTGTCTCTCGCGGAAATGATCCGACAGGGAAACGTCGGGGCTATTTGCTGTACGGGAGCCAATCTCGAGGAAGATTTGTTTAATCTCGTGGCGCATGATCATTATGTCCGGATTCCAAACTATCGGGAGCTGACGGGGAAAGACGAAGAGGCCTTGCTCCAAAAGCACCTCAACCGGGTGACGGATACCTGTATCCCTGAAGAGGAAGCCATTCGCCGGATTGAACGGCAGATTCTCCAATGCTGGCAGCGCGCAGAAGCCGCCGGCAAACGCTATTTCCCTTATGAATACCTCTATCAGATCATTCGTGAGGGCATGGTCGCGGAGTCGTATCAGATCGATCCCAAAGACAGTTGGCTCGTGGCGGCGGCCGAGCGGGATCTGCCCATCTTCACCCCTGGCTGGGAAGATAGCACGCTCGGAAATGTCTACACCGCCGCCTGCATGTCGGGAAAAGTGAAGGACGTGCACACGGTGAAGGTCGGGATCGAACTCATGATCTCGCTTGCCGATTGGTATCGGAAAGAATCGGCGGGCTCCCCCATCGGCTTCTTCCAGATTGGAGGAGGCATCGCAGGCGATTTCCCTATCTGTGTGGTGCCGATGTTAGAGCAAGACATGCAGGAGTCGACCCCGCTCTGGGCTTATTTCTGCCAGATCAGCGATTCCACCACCAGTTACGGATCCTATTCGGGTGCCGTGCCCAACGAGAAGATCACCTGGGGTAAGCTCGGTGTGGACACGCCCAAGTTTATCATTGAGTCCGACGCCACCATTGTGGCTCCTCTCGTCTTCGCCTATGTGTTGGGTTGGTGAGCTGGTGGGAGGTCAATCTTTTTAAAAGTTTTAATAAAGATTGGCTGCCCGGATCCGAACACGCGCCATTCGTCTTGCAGAACGCGACGCCACGCTTCATGTAGGCGCTATGTTTGGCGAAATCCGCAATCCACAAGGCGAACGACTCGAATACGATTATCTTCCTGGAAAAGAGGGCGACTCGCGTCTGGTCGTGCTGGGGCACGGCGTGACGGGCAATAAGGATCGCCCCGTCATTACTGGATTGGCGGCCGCTCTCCAAGAGGCCGGCATCGCCAGCCTCGCGTTCTCATTCGCTGGCAACGGCGGTTCCGAGGGCAAGTTTGAGGATTGCACCATCACGAAGGAGATCGAGGATCTCGGCAGCGTGTTGGACGTCGTCTCTGCAGCCGGGCGGACGATCGCCTACGGTGGGCACTCAATGGGTGGTGCCGTGGGAGTGAAACGCGCCTCCGTGGATGCGCGCATCCGCCTCCTCGTCTCTCTTGCGGGAATGGTCGATTGCCAGAAATTTGCCCAGACGGAATTTGGAGAAGAGACGCCTGACGCGGGATGCATGTGGGAAGACGAAGATTGTCCCCTCTCCAGCCGCTACATGAATGACATGGCGTCGATTGGTTCGATCGTCGACCTCGGTTCGGAAATCAACGTTCCATGGATTCTCGTCCATGGAACAGAGGACGATGTGGTGCTTATCCAAGATTCCATCGACATCGAGGCCCACGCCAGTTGTCCTCACGAATTCGTCAAGATTGAAGGAGCCGATCACAGCTTTTCCGAGCACCTCCCATTGATGACTGCGCCAGTGGTGGCGTGGGTTCAGAAACATCTCCATTGATCCATGGCCGAGTACACCGAGGACAGCATTAAGACCCTTGAATGGAAGGAACATATCCGTCTGCGTCCCGGCATGTACATCGGGAAGCTCGGAGACGGCAGTTCGCCAGACGACGGCATCTACGTCCTTCTCAAAGAGGTCATCGATAATGCCATCGATGAGTTCGTCATGGGCCATGGCAAGATCATCGAAGTCACCTTGGATGACGGTGCGGTCTGGGTGCGCGATTATGGACGTGGCATCCCGTTGGGGAAACTGATGGATTGCGCCGCCAAGATCAACACAGGCGCCAAGTATGACTCGGAGGCATTCAAGAAATCGGTGGGCTTGAACGGCGTCGGGATCAAGGCCGTCAATGCCCTGTCCGAGAACTTCAATATTCAGGCTTTCCGCGAAGGGAAAACCAAAGATCTGGTCTTTTCCCGTGGGGAAATCACCAAAGATTGCAAACGTGCCTACAAGACAGTCGAGCCGGATGGCACCGAGTTGGGTTTCCGACCCGACCCCAAGATTTTTCCGAAATATCAGTTTCAGGAAGAATACTTGGAAAAGATGTTCCGATACTACAGCTATCTGAACACGGGGCTAACGATTAAATTCAATGGTAAGACCTTTCGATCCAAGAATGGGCTCTTAGATTTGCTCACGGAAACGATTAGCGAGGAGCCGCTCTATCCGATCGCTCATCTCACGGGTCCTGATATCGAGATTGCATTCACTCACGGCCAACAATACGGCGAAGACTACTATAGTTTCGTCAATGGCCAGCACACGACTCAAGGCGGCACGCATCTAGCAGCCTTCCGTGAAGCCTTTGTCAAGGCCGTCCGCGATTTCTATGGAAAGAAATATGACGCAGCTGACATTCGTGGCGCGATCATCGCAGCCATCAGTGTGAAAGTGCAAGAGCCAGTCTTTGAGTCGCAAACAAAGACAAAACTTGGCTCAACTCACATGGCCCCCGATGGCCAAACCGTGCGGACCTTTATCGGTAATTTCGTCGCCAAAGAGATCGATAACCACCTCCACATGTTTCCTGATAGCGCGAAGGCGCTGGAGACACGTATTCAGCAAGCCGAACAGGAACGCAAAGATCTCAAAGGGATTCAGAAGCTCGCCCGCGAGCGTGCTCGCAAAGCCAAGATCAATAACAGCAAGTTGCGTGACTGCCGCGTGCATCTTGACACCAAGCACAAGAAACGGGAGCAAACGACGATCTTTATCACTGAGGGCAACTCCGCGAGCGGCACGATTGGAAAGGCACGCGATGTCGATACCCAAGCAGTCTTCAGCCTCAAGGGGAAGCCGCTCAATTGCTTCGGCCTCTCGAAGAAAGTGGTCTACGAGAATGAAGAGTTTAATCTCTTGCAGCACGCGCTCAATATTGAGGATGGCATGGAGGGGTTGCGCTACAATCGCGTTGTGCTCGCGACCGATGCCGACGTGGACGGCATGCACATTCGCCTCCTTCTTGTCACCTTCTTTCTCCAATTCTTCTCCGACCTCATCAAGCAAGGCCATTTGTACATCTTGCAGACGCCTTTATTCCGGGTCCGCAATAAGAAGATCACGCGTTATTGCTATTCAGATCAGGAGCGGCTGGCGGCGCTGAAGGAATGTGGCAAATCGGCAGAAATCACGCGCTTCAAAGGATTGGGCGAGATTGATGGCAAAGAAATGAGTGATTTCATCGGCTCCAATATCCGGCTCGAACCGGTGATCATCGAAGCAGGCTCTTCGATCAAAGAAATGCTGACCTTCTACATGGGTAAGAATACCCAAGATCGCCAAAAGTATATCATCGAGAATCTGCGGGTCGAAGAAAGTCTCGATGCGGAAACGGCTGAGTCCGAAACCATGGAGGAAGCTGTCTAGCACGCACGTCATGGCTGAACTCAAGACATCGCTCTCACATGTCGATGACATGTATGGCAATTGGTTTCTGGATTACGCTTCCTATGTGATCTTGGAACGGGCCGTCCCGCATATCCATGACGGGCTCAAACCGGTTCAACGGCGCATTCTCCACGTCCTCAAATCCATGGATGACGGGCGACTCCACAAGGTCGCCAATGTGGCTGGTCGCGCCACGGCATACCACCCGCATGGAAACGTCGCTATTGAGGATGCGCTCATTCAGTTAGGCCAGAAGGGTCTTCTCATCGATACCCAAGGGAATTGGGGAGATCCGCTCACAGGGGATCCTCCGGCGGCGGCGCGTTACATTGAATGCAAACTCTCCGCATTCGCCAACGAAGTCCTCTTCAGTCCCAAGATCACGGAGTGGCAGGCATCTTATGATGGGCGTAATAAGGAGCCCGTGACGCTGCCCGTGAAGTTCCCGCTCGTCTTGGCTCAGGGAATTGAAGGCATCGCCGTGGGCTTGGCGTGCAAGATCTTGCCGCATAATTTCATTGAATTGTTAGATGCCTGCATCGATGCGCTTCGTAAGAAGCCAGTCAATGTCGTGCCCGATTTCTTCTCGGGTGGGTTGATGGATGCTTCTGAATACAATGAAGGGTTGCGAGGAGGTCGCATCCGCGTGCGGGCACGCGTGGAGAAGGCCAAGCGCAATTTGCTCATCGTGCGAGAGATCCCTTATGGAACCACGACCGTGGGGCTGAAGGCGAGCATCCTCGCCGCCAATGATAAGGGGAAACTGAAGGTCGCCAAGGTGGATGATCTCACCGCAGAGCATGTTGAGATTCAAATAGCCCTTCCTTCTGGCACAGACGCCGATCAGACGATCGAGGCTCTCTATGCCTTCACGGACTGCGAAGTCTCCATTTCGCCCAATGCCTGTGTCATCGAGGACAACAAACCCAAATTCCTTTCCGTCAACGAACTGATCAAGGCCAGCGCGTTTCAGACGAAAGATCTCCTTCGACAAGAACTGGAAATCTTGTTGGGCGAGTTAGAAGAGAAATGGCATTTCTCCTCTCTGGAAAAGATCTTCATTGAGAAACGCATCTATCGTCAGATAGAAGAATGTGAGACTTGGGAATCGGTCATTGAGACGATCGATAAAGGTCTCAAGCCCTACGTCAAGAAGCTCCGCCGAGCCGTCACTCGTGACGACATCATTCGGCTCACTGAGATCAAGATCAAGCGAATCTCAAAGTACAACAAGTTCAAAGCAGATGAACAACTGAAGGCGCTCGAAGATGAGATTGCTGAAGTAAAGCGGCATCTGGGACAACTCACGCGCTTTGCCATCGCGTGGTTCAAGAATCTCAAGAAGAAGTATGGGAAAGGGCGTGAGCGTCGGACTGAGATCACCACCTTCGAGAGGGTGCAAGCGTCGAAAGTCGTCATTCGCAGCGAGAAATTCTACGTCAATCGCAAGGAAGGCTTTGCTGGCATAAGCCTAAAGAAAGACGATCTCATTGGCTCCTGCTCTACCCTGGATGACTTCATTGTCTTCCGCGCCGATGGCAGCATGACCGTTTCGAAGGTTGCCGCGAAAGTCTTCGTGGGGAAGAACCCGGCACACCTGGCAATCTACAAGAAGGACGAGCCGATCATCTACACCATGATTTATCGGGACGGCCGCGGTGGCGCTTGTTATGCCAAGAAATTCGCCGTGACTGGTGTCACCAGGGACAAGGTCTATGACCTGACACGTGGGAAAGCCAGCAGCCGAATTCTCTGGTTCTGCGCCCACAAATCAGAGGAAGACGCCAACGTGAAGGTGCGCGTTCACTTTAAAACAGAAGGGCTCCGCCTGCGCAAGCTCCACCTCGATTTCGACTTTGGAGAACTTGAGGTGAAAGGCCGTGGCGTGGTTGGATTGCAGGTGACCAAGAATCCCGTGGCGCGCATTGCCAAACCACAGAACGCCTGACGGCGAGGGCTCATGGCTGTGCGCGCGCTCATTGTCATCGCAACCGCCCTCTCATGGCTCACCAGCTGTGGAGGTGATGGCGAAGTTTCGGGAGAGCCTTCGAATGGTTCGGTGATTCCCAAGGAGCGGCAGCGGCTTCTCGCGTCCCTCACAGAAGTCCAAGAAGAGATGAAGCGAGCCCTCCAGAACAACGGGCCCTCCTCGGAGGCATTCGCATCCACATTGGATAGCCTCCCCAAGGACTCCCTTTGGCCTCTGTTAGCATGGTTAGGGTCACAAGAAGCAAGCGAAGAACAGCGCACAGGACTCGCTACCGTCATCCTCAGTCAATTGGCCTCGAAAGATCCCGCAGTGACTGCCAACTACCTTGCTTCGTTCGAGTCTCCCTACAACATCGTGGATTCGCCAGCCACACTCATGGCCTTTCGCCAGGCGATGACTCAATGGTCTCGGGAACACCCCGAAGAGGCGTGGGAAGCTCTCGTGTCTTTTCGCGAAGACGGCGAGTTGTCCGCTCAAATGCTTACCCTCACAGTCATGCACGGCGAGCGCTTGGAGGTCACTTTAGTCGGAGCCATGCCTCTGACCGATCTCAAGGCGATCGCCTCACGGTGGAATGATTTGGAATGGAAAGAGGCTGGAAGCCTCATCCCTCGCCTCGCTCAGCGCACCAGCTCGCCCGGTCAGCGTGATGCCTTGTTAGAGCAGTCAGCCCAATGGCTGCAACAACAGTGGGAAACGCATGGCCCTGAAACCGTCATGCAGTGGGGCATCGGCCTTGGGGACGAGGCTTTGCAGAACGAGATCCTATCAAAGATCGAACCGCCAGAGGGCAGTCCCTGATCGGCAAGGGCTATTCGAAATCGCCCTTCACCAACGAGCGCCGCTCCCGCTGGCCAAGCTCGCGCGCCTGAATGATGACGGATTCACGATCCTCAATGAAGCGGTAAGCGTGACAGCTCGGACAGGTCGCCGCCGTGGCCAGAACAATCGAGTCGCAACCATCGCAGATCTTATATTTGCTCGGATCACGAACAATCTTGTCCGCTCGGGCAGCGCGATCCTCGAGGTTGTCTTGGGACTCTGGCATCGCTTAACAATGATCAAGACTGCGAGCAGATTCAAGCGTTTCTGTCCCCTGTTTGCAAAAACTCTTAAAAGGGATAGCCAAGATCGCGACTAGAACGGCTACAATCTGCCTTTCTGGGATGACTTTCAGATCATCTGAAACGGATTGCTACTGCCCTGACGACTCCACACGCACTTCCGTCTTCACTGAATTGGCGATGAAACAGTAGGCATGCGCTTGATGGTGAAGGCGTTCCAGTTCCTCGACATCAGGAGCCTGCTCACCCCAAGTGATCTGCGGGCGCAACGCGATCGCACTCACCCAGGGCACGCCATTCTCATTCTTGGCCATCTTGCCCACGGCCTGATCTTCATAGGACCGCACTTCGAAGCCTGCCTTCGAGGCGACATGGAGAAAGGTAAGCATGTGACAACTGGCTACCGACGCGACAAAAGCTTCCTCCGGGTCCACGTGGGCAGGGTTGGAGAAGGGCTCTGGAACGACATTCGGAGCGGGAGACGCTTGCATGGTGAAGCCCCCATCAAACGTCCACGTGTGCTCGCGTGAATAGCGCCCTTTGAGAAACACGGCGTCCGACGGAAGATCCCAACGAATGGTAGCAAGGTGTTCTGACATTATGCCGACGTTAAAGCTGCCTTTCTTTGAAGATCAAATGCAAATAAGAAAACCTCTCCCTCATTGCGAAGGACTTGAGGCCGTGGCCGCCACCGCTTCGGCCACACGAAGGCCGTCGACAGCGGCAGAAATGATGCCCCCTGCGTAGCCCGCCCCTTCCCCTGCCGGGTAGAGGCCACGCAGCCCAGTGCTCTGCAAATCATCGCCACGGGTGACGCGAAGAGGCGAGGAACTCCGCGACTCGATCGCTGTGAGGATCGCATCGTGGCGATCAAATCCCGGCAGGCGTCTCGCTATGTTAGGAATGGATTCCTGCAATGCCTTCACGACAAAGGGTGGCAAACATTCTCGCAAATCCGTGAGGGTCACTCCTGGACGGAAGGAAGGGCGCACGTCTCCGAGCTCAGAAGTCCCCTTCCCTTTCACGAAATCGCCAAGCATTTGTGCCGGCGCCCGGTAGTCTCCTCCTCCTAACTGAAAAGCTTTGGCCTCAAGCTCTCGTTGGAAGCGCATCCCCGCCAAGGGATCATCGCTGTTGGGGAAATCGCCTGGACGCACTTCTACCATGAAGCCCGCGTTCGCATTCGCTTCATCCCTGGCATAGCTACTCATCCCATTGGTCACTAAGCGCTCTGGTTCCGAGGTCGCGCCAACCACGAGTCCACCAGGACACATGCAGAAACTATAGACCGAACGCTTGTCTCTTCCATGATGCACGAAGCGGTAGGCGGCCGATCCCAGACGAGCATGGCCGGCCCAGCGACCATACTGCGTGCGATCGATCATGGCTTGAGGATGTTCGATCCGCGTGCCGATGGAGAATGACTTCGCCTCCATAGGCACCCCCAAGGCTGCCAGATGTTCAAAGACGTCTCTCGCACTATGCCCGACCGCGAGGATCACTTGATCTGCCCGCACCTCGTCACCACTGGCGAGGCGAATCCCTCGCACTGCGCCCCCTTCGACTAACAAATCGGTCATCTTGGATTCGTATCGAATCTCCCCTCCCAGATCGAAGATGGTTTCGCGCAATCGCCGGAGGACGAGAATCAAGCGGTCGGTGCCAATGTGAGGACGCGCATTGACCAGGATGTCCTCGGGCGCTCCATGCGCTGCCAATTCTCGCAGCACTTGCCGACAACGGTTCTCCCGATCCTTGATTTGCGTGTACAGTTTCCCATCAGAGAAGGTGCCGGCACCACCCTCACCAAATTGCACATTGGATTCGGGTTCGAACGCTCCCGTGCGCCAGAATTTCGTCACGTCACGCGCACGCGGCCCCGCTTGTTTCCCGCGTTCAAAGAGGATCGGTTTGAGTCCCAAACGTGCCAACAAGAGTCCAGCAAACAGGCCCGCGGGGCCCGTGCCAATGATCACTGGCCGATGCGTTCCTGAAGAGCAGGATTGATCGAGAAAGTGATAGTGTTGATCAGGAGCACGACTGATCTGCCCTCGGCTGCGCTTCTCCAGGCGTTCGAGGATGGCCTCCTCCTCGGAGAGCTGGACATCGACCGTGTAGGAGAATTGCAGAGGTTTCCCTTTCCGCGCATCGACGGCGCGTTGGTGGATATGCCAGGCGTCACGCGTGAGTCCCGGCATCCGCAGTTTCTTGCACACGAGGGCATGAAGAGCCTCCTCCTTGTGATCGATCGGCAACCGAAGCTGTCGCAGGCGAATCATCTCAGGTCAGATCATTGATCGAGTCGTCCGCTCGATGCCACCAATGATCACCGTTCGGTAACGCGCGCGAGAACGTGTCAGGGGCAATTTCCACCGCATTCGCCAAGGTTTCTTGGAGGAGGAGTCGCCCACAACGGAAAGCGGGTTCATCCTGGGCCAAGAATGCCGCTAGTTTGGCTTGGAAACACGCCGCGCGAATCTCCGTCGTCGGGTCACCTGGCGTGACCAAGAGCCGCGGGAGCAGATCCTTCTCGTGCTCCTGGAAATAGCCGAGCAACGGATCCCGATCGCTCACGTGGAAACTGTGATCCACCTGCCCGTCCAGCCAGCGAAACCATCGCCGCTTCACGCGATCGAATTCTGCTAACATGTTGGTCTCAGGATCCAATCCCTCATTGGTGCGATGCTCAATGTCCACCGTCACCACCTCATCGTGGCCATGAGGCACCCGACAGTTGGGCGCCGCACCGCTCACGAGCCGATGCCCCATGCTGTAACGTCGACTGAAGCGCAGCCGGAAAGATGGGACCTCGTCGCTCATGAAGCCAGGCGGCCGCCTACAGAGGCATCATGGCCAGCACCTCGGCCTGGATCCGAGGGACCTCGTCGAGCTGTAGTCCCGGATCAGCGACGATGAAGATTTCCTCAGTCTTCCGGCGCTTGTAGATGATCAAATCCTGCCCGTCTTTCTCCTGCATATCGATCTGCTGCAGGATGCGCTTCCGCTCCAGCATCAGGGCTAAAAGATAACGCGTCTTCTCCGTTTCCGGATCGTTCTCGGAAATCATCCGCTTCAGAGCCGCCTCAGCATCTTCTTGATCCACCGCTTCCTGCTTCTTCCCATCGGCCGAAGGCGGCTCATAGAGCGAACGCCAGAAGGAGAAAGGCTTGAAGGTCTCGTGCAGCTCTTCCCAAGCCTGCTCGCAGTAGTCTTCCCTGCGGAAACCGCCCTCTTCTTCATCCCAGAAGATGGCGGTGTAGAAGGGTTGACCTTCCTCAAATGGTTGTTCTGTGTGGCTACACGCGTGCTTCCGCGCCGCAAGTTTCCACTGGCGTTCAAGTGACATGTTTGGTCGTTGTGTTGTCTTGTTGGAGAAGGATCTACACGCGAATAGCGCGCAGACGCGGGAGCCTAAAGCGTCGGTTCCGGGCACGCAAGTATAGAAAGAGCCCTCCGAGCACGAGAAAGACCAGGTTACAAAGCCACGCTGCCAGCATCGGCGCCAAGTGGCCGCCCTTGCCCAGAGCCAGAGAGAGTTCTGTTAGGAAGAGAATCGCTCCGAAGAGGAAGATCGCTGACGCCACGCCGCCGAGAATCCCCCTCCGTGAAAAGGCGATGCCTAACGGAGCGGCCACAAAGAGGATGGCGAGACAGCTCCAGGGCGCGGCCCAGCGATGGTAGAGATTGGTGAGATGGTCCTTCGGCGTGGGCAAGCCATCACGCGCACTCGTCTCCAGGTGCGATAGGAGCCGCGGCACGCCGAGGAAATCTGAATCCACGCGTTGGCTCACGACTTGCCAGGGTGTCTCTGCCCACGCAGATTCATGGTGGCGTTCGGCGTAGCGAGCCTTGGCAGGACTTCCGTCTGCAGGAAACCGCGTCACCCAAGCGCGACGGAAGCTCCATTGCGCGGTCTCGCTATCCCAGGTGGCCTCGGCTGCTTGAATGGAGCGCACGCGACGTTGATCGGCATCCTGCTCTTGCACGTCCACAAACCGCAGTGGCTCAGAGACATTGTGGGGGATCTCGCCGATATACCACGCGCGATCCCCCGTGGCATTCACGTAAAGATGCTTCGTCGCCGTGGCTGTCTTTCCCTCACCAAACTGATCGAGCAGGGTTTCCTTCAATCCCTCCCCTTCGGGTGCCGCTTCGTAATTGAAGACGAGGTAGAGGAAGGAGATGTAGCCCCCCGCCAGAAAGAGCGGCAACAAGGTCCGCCCAAAGCTGCGCCCCGATCCTAACATGGCAATGAACTCGTTCGTTCGCGACAGGCGGCTGAGAGCATAGACGGTCGCAATCAAGACGGCCGCCGCAGCGATCTTCGTGAAGATGTGAGGAATCTGCACTCCATAGAAATTGAGAATTTCTCCCCACGAAGGTCGATGCTTGCGAAAGTCTGACAGATTGTCATTGAGATCGAAGATCAGCCAGATGGAGAAGAAGGCCACCAGGCAGAAGCCGAAAGGCCAGAGAAACTCCCGCAGCAGATAGCGATCGAGGATAGTTCCCCGATGGTAAAGTGCCAGAGCTAGGATCGGACTCAACAGCCCCGCCATGACCAGGTAACGCTTCACCTCGTACGCCTGCGGCACAGCCACCTGACCATACTGATTCACGGGGATCATGGCCGCATCCTGCCAATACCACACCAGTGCCGACGGCACACAGATCAGTGCCGTCACCAGTATCTGCGGCCATCCTCGCAAGCGCAGGAGAAGAATGGCCAGGCCCGGTAATAGGAGGACTACCACGCGCATCACCTGATGCTGCCAATCAGGCTCCAATCCGCGCTTCGCCTCGGCTGCGCTCGCCATGCCCGCCGCGATCAGCCCCAAGACCAGAGCGAAGGGCACGATCCACCGATTCTCCAACAGCACCCGTTTGAAGGCCACGCCCAGCGCCGACCAGAACCGCAGCTTCACGGTCAAGGCATCGGGATCGGACGGTGCATCAGAATCAGGCATCACGAGACGTGCGGGGACCTTGAACGGCCTTCTACCTGGGTTCAATGAGGGATTTGCTTTCGAACGACCGCTGCCCGACCTTCGAGCCGATGCCTTCCGTCAAAGAAAGAGCGATTCGAAAGAAGATTCGTTCCATTCAGCACCGAATCGAGAAGGCCAATGCATTTCTCGATCGTGGAGAACACGGCTCCTGGCATGGATTCCGACCACTCTTTGTGGCCAAGGTAGATGCCAATGGTCGACAACGGCCTCCTCATCGGGATTGGATTCGAAACGTCTTCCTGCCAAATCACGAGAAAGCACTCCTCAGGCTTGAGAGGAAATTGGAACGGCTTGTAGCCAATGAGCAAGAGCGGCGAAAGCGCTGAACACCGCATAGCGGAGAGTCCGTCAGGATTCTGCACGCAATCCCTCGCGCAACGCCTCCACCGCCAGATCAAGGTCCGCCTCCTTGACGCAAAGCGGCGGCATGAGCACCAGCGTGTCCAGCACGGGACGCGTCAACAACCCGTGTTTGCGAGCCGCCAGGCAGACCTTTGCGCCCATCCGATCCTCCGGTGGAAAGGGCCGACCATCGGCCTGACCAATCTCGATCCCAGCGATGAATCCGCATTGGCGCACCGCATGCACACGCGGATCGTCTTGTTGCCAGCGATGCAGGAGTCCTTCCAGATAGCGTATCTTGGGCGGCAATGCCGTGAGAACATCGTCTTCCTCAAACACCCGCAAAGAAGCGAGCGCCGCAGCGCATCCCAGCGGGTTGCCGAAGTAACTGTGACCATAATAGAAGGTGCTGCCGCGGAAGGCATCAAAGACGCGATCCGTGGTCAGAGTCGCGGCCAACGGGAGCGTTCCCCCCGTGAGTCCCTTCGCCAGGGCCAGAAAGTCGGGGACCACACCCTCGCGTTCGCAGGCAAAGAGCGTTCCCGTTCTCCCGAAGCCTGTCATGACTTCATCCAGGATCAGGGGGACATCATGGGCAGTGCACCAGTCACGCAAAGACCGCAACAAGCCAGAGGGCCAACAGCGCATGCCGGCCGCTCCCTGAATGAGGGGTTCAATCACCACTCCCGCAAGATCGCGTCTTTCCTCCAATGACAGAGCTTCCAAGGCCGCCATCGACGACACCGAGAGACGCGGAACGCCAAGATGCGCCACGCAATCATGGAAGGCCGGAATGCCTCCGAGCGAAGCCGCTCCCAAGGTGTCGCCATGATACGCCCCCTTGAAGGCTACGAATCGCGTGCGATGCGCTTGCCCCTGGATCTGCCAGAATTGCAGCGCCATGCGTAGCGCACATTCCACCGCCGTGGAGCCGTCATCGCTGTAGAAGACTTTTGTCAGGGTCCCTTTGGGGAAACATTCCACCAAGGCCTTCGCCAATTGGGCCGCGGGGACATTGGCCGCTCCCAACGCAGAACAATGCGCCAGGGCCGCCGCTTGTTCTTGGATTGCACCCACGATCGCCGGATGCCCATGCCCGTGGATGTTCGTCCAAATCGAACTGTTGCCATCCAGATAGCGGCGTCCACAATCATCATAAAGATAGGCGCCCTCCCCGCGCACGAGCACCAGGGGATCATGCTCAGGAGCGCACCAAGGCGTCATGGGCGTGAAGGGGTGCCAAACGTGCGCTTTATCGAGCTCCGCTGGAGATGGGTGGAAATGATCAGGCATCGGCCTCCGTCCTCTCCACCGCCTCGCACGCCATTGCAAGGCGGTCTGATTCCTGTATGCTTCGAAACCACCACTCATGAACCGTTCCGTGATCTGCTTGGCCTCATTGTTGGCAGCCGGGCTCCTTTCCGCCAGGGGGCAGGACCAAGGGGACCTCATGCAGGTGACCAAAGAAATCCTCGCGTTTCAGGATGACCAGCGCGCGCAAACGGAGCGCACCCTACGGCAACTCTACGTCCTGAAGTTACGGGAATGGGAAACCAAGGCCGCCCAGGTGGGAGACTATTCCCGGGCGAAAGCTCTGAAGAAAGAGATCGAGAGGACGCGCCAAGCGCTGGGCGAGCATCGCCATGATCCGCTCACGCTCGTGCTTGATCCAACCGAGGCTCGACGCCATGGCCCCCTGACAATCATCGATAGGCAGCGTCCAGCCGTCACGGGATGGGATGATCACGCCTCCTTGGCAGAATGGAAACTCCCTGCCATCCCGCACGGTGGCTATGCCGTGACCCTTCGCCATCGCGGAAACGACACCCCTGTGCAAGTGCGCCTGGAGGCCTCACATTATCATCTTGTCATGACGTTGCCCGCGGCACCAGATGGATGGAAAGTCACGTCCCTTGGTAATTTACGCATCACGGCAGATGCTCCCAAGGTCTCTCTTCGCACGGTGTCCCCCCTCGCCGCTAACGGTCTCGTCGTGGCAGATTTGAAATTGGTCTCCCATGCGCCCTAACACGCTACTCATAGCTCTCTTCATCGTGGCCGGGATGGTCACCACCTGGGGACAAGCTTCGTCAGAACAGCGCCTTTCAGAAGCACTCGCCGCCCAGCGCAAGACCTATGAAGACGCGATCGCCCGAGCGCAGGTCGATGCCCAGCGGGCTTTTGCGGAAACCCTGAAGTCGCTCGAAGCGCGTGCTGCCGAGGGACGTCACTATGACCTGGCCAGCCGTTTCCAATCGGAAAGAGCCACCATTCTATCAGAGATCGAATCCTTCGAGGCAAATGCCCATCACCAACCAGAGAAGGGTGCCATCCGCCTGCTCCCCAAAGACGCCGCCCTTACCGGCACCGTCACGTTCAAAGACACGACCTTGCAGCGCTGGCGTCATGATAAGTGCGTGGCCACGTGGAATCAACGTGGCTTCCATCCCGGTCACTATGAAGTCGTGGTGGTTTATAGCTGTAGCAAGGAGACGATCGATGGCACGGACGCTTCCGGGCAAGCCATCAAGCAGCATGCGGGTGGTCAGTTCGCCTTTGGGGAGAAGAGCCGTCTCGTCGGTGAAGCACGGGCTCCTCTAACGCATACCCTAGAAGTGACCGAAGACTGGGAGAGCTTTCGCGAGGCTAGGATTGGCAGGATGACGATCAAGAACACAGCCCCGACGTTTGAGCTGACCGTGAGGGAAACAAAGCCACTCGACTTGATGCACCTGCGCGAGATCCGCCTGGTGCCCTCCGCCACGCGTGCGGAAGACACCAGCTCTCAGGAGATTCCCGATGTCGCAGAACTGAGGCAGGCGTTTGAGAAACATTTCCATCGTGAGATGGAGAAGACGATTCAGCGTCAACGGGAGCAACTGAAAGCCCTGCGAAAACAGGCGCACGCGGCCGGAAACGATGCCCTTGGCCGACGCCTTGACGAAGCGATTGAGAAACTCGGAAATGCAGCGACTCTGCGCTAACATGAGCCCACACCGTCGGCGACAGATCGTTCACCTTCTTGGCATCCTCTCTGCTGCCTACGCCGCCTACGTCGCCCTCCTTGCTTCCCAGCAATCGCATCTCATCTTCGCTGGGAACGGGATTCCCATGACCATCGATCTGCGGGAGGACTTTCCCCTAGCCCACTACACCTCGTTAGACGTGGACGGCGTGGGCCAAGTCCACGCCTGCTACTTGGAAAGTGAGCGTGAATTTGAGGATGGCCCCATCGCGCTTGTGGCTCACGGCAATGCCGAAACCATCGGGCATTGGAAAGCACCAGCAGCCGAATTACTCGCCGCGGGCCTCTCGGTATTTCTGGTAGAATATCCTGGCTACGGCGGCTCCGAAGGCACGCCAAACCACACCACGATCACCGCCACCTTTGACGCCGCCTATGCCTGGTTGGAGTCGGAACACGGCGCGGGGCAACGGCTTCTCATCGGCGTCGGACGCTCGCTAGGCTCAGGGCCCATCTGTGACCTCGCCACCCGGAAACGGATGGATGGACTCGTGCTCATTTCTCCCTTTGAAAGCATGGGACGCGTCGCCTGGGGTTTGGGTGTTCCTCCCTTCCTACTAGGCACCTCTTATGACAATGCGAGAGCTCTCGCCAGCTACGGGGGTCCCGTACTCCTCTTGCATGGTGCTGATGATGGCCTCATTTCTCCTCGTCACAGCCAAGCGCTCGCCAAGAAGATCCCCCAAGCAACCCTCCACCTCTTGGAAGAAACGGATCATGTTAGTCTCGTCGATGGAGAGCACCTCGCCGAGCCCCTCAAAACATGGCTAGACGCGCAGGTCACCCGCGAAATGCTCGCCGATCATCCTTCGTAGCAAGCCCCTTCCTTCTACCTCAGGAAATCTTCCCTATTCGAGATCGAGTAAGAAAGTAAGTAAGAACGAGTCATTCCTTAATCGACGAAGACGTAGACGGTGGCGGGATCGGGAAGGACGCTGTCGATGAATTGGACCAGGTTTCCGAATCGTGCCGTCGGCGGGGCGTGCACGAAGAGCGCTTGCGGGACCGGGAACGCGTCGGGATCGGCGTCGCGACGCGCATTCTCTTTCTCGATGGCTTCTTTGAGGGCTGCACGGCTGGCGACGGGCCACCGCTGGGCCGTCAAGGGCGTTGCAGTGGTCTCATCGTCCTCATCAACAAAGCCCCAAAGCTCCAAGATCCCCTTCCCTTTCCCTTCCGCGGTTTCCTCGTACTGCAATTCCCAGGGATGACTGAAGCGGCTCTCGCGCTCACGCATTTCAGGTCGGGGACAGAAGGCTTCGTAAAACAATTGCCCCTCCCCCGGAGGCCCGACTCGGATGCCGGCATCGGTGTCGATCGTCTTGATGAGCGGCGCGATGCGTGCGGCGTCTGCTAGGGTGAGCGCCTCATCAAAGTGCAATTGCACATGCGGCTCCTTCCCCTCAGACGTGAGCCGATTGAAGGAGGCTAACACATCCACCCAAGCGCCACTACTCAGCTCGCGGTCCTTTTGATAGAGCGCCACGGGGGCGTCAGTGTCTGAACGCACGCGCAATGTCAGATCGCGTACCCGGGTGGTTCCATCGGTGAATTCTGGCTGCAAGATCAGGGTGACGAGTTGGTGTGCTTGCAAGACGTGCTCGGGATGCACCAAGCGCGTACCATAGACCTCGCGCTCCGGGGCCCGCACGGGGACATCAAGGACGGTATTGCGGAGATTAAAGGTTGTGATGATAGACTTGGGTTCAATGACGTCGGCCGCATAAGCTCCATTTGTGGGAGAACGAAAGGATCCCGTGAAGACGAACCCTTTCGTTTCCAGACGCTGGCCGGTCTTCTTATCCTGGAGGTAGGACTCTAACGGAAGGGCTTCACTTGGCGCCTCTTTCTCCTCCTGAGGCGCTAACAAGTGCGCATGCACGCGTTCGCCTTTGGGCCAGAACCGGAAGGCATTGGGATGAAAGGCCTCGCCTTGGTCCATGCCGATAAATGTCAGAGCCTCATGCACATCGCTCGGCTTGGCAAAGGACCACAGCAGCGCCTCGTAGCCACGCCCACACGATTGATCAATCACGATGAACTCGACTATCTCGCCAGCCTTGAGCCCTGTGGCCTCGGTCAAGATTTCAACGCGCTTGGTGGCCCGGTTGGCCACCAGCCCGGGACGTAGCAAGACGTCAGGGTTCCCCTCAAACGTGTTGCCGTGGAGACGATCCATCGCCGCGGACTCCTCAGCCCGTGTAGGCGAACCGCCATAGTCCGGTGGGGCATCTCCCGGTCCACCTCCTTGCGCTCTGAGGGAGGCAACTAGCAGAAGGAGATAACCCGAGAGTGAGATCGAGAAGACACGCATGCCACTAGCATACGCGGTCTCCTCGACAGGGCGAGTGGTTAGAAGAGTCCTTTGAGAGAAATCAGGGGAGCGATCACGAGGGCGACCACCGCCATGAGTTTGAGCAGGATGTTCAGAGAAGGTCCCGAGGTGTCCTTAAACGGATCGCCTACCGTATCCCCCACCACCGTGGCCTTGTGGGCTTCGGATCCTTTGCGCATCTCTTTCCCATCAATCGTGCAGCCCGTTTCAATCATCTTCTTAGCATTGTCCCAAGCGCCTCCCGCATTGGATTGGAACAGGGCGAGCAAGACGCCGCACGACGTGACTCCGGCCAGCAATCCTCCTAACATTTGCGCGCCACCTGCAAAGCCGACGATCACTGGCGCCGCCACTGCGAGCAGGCCCGGACGCACCATTTCACGGATCGCCGAGCGGGTGGAAATCTCCACACATTCGCCATACTCCGCTTTGCCATCCGCACTCTCGAAATCAGCCCGGTCTTCAGCCGACCACTCATCGATGGGCTTCCCCTCATTTCTGCCCATGGCTGTGAGCGCCTTCTTGAGTTCAGGAATCTCGCGGAACTGGCGACGCACTTCCTCAATCATCGCCATGGCTGCCCGTCCCACGGCGCCCATGGCCATGGCAGAGAAGGCGAAAGGTAACATGGCACCAACGAACAAGGCGGCCACCACCCGTGGATCCGTGAGTTCGATGGCGAGCACGGCATCTTCATGAGAAGCCTCGAACGAGGTCTTGAACGCTGCGAATAGTGCTAGGGATGTGAGAGCAGCTGAGCCAATGGCGAAGCCTTTCCCAATGGCGGCTGTCGTGTTGCCCACGGCATCTAGCTGGTCCGTACGCTCACGCACTTCGGGCGGCAACTCCCCCATTTCTGCGATTCCTCCCGCGTTGTCCGAGATAGGCCCATAGGCGTCTACCGCCAGTTGGACTCCAGTGTTCGACAACATGCCCACCGCTGCCACAGCAATGCCATAGAGACCGGCAAGCTCGTAAGAAATGAGGATGGCGGCCGCCAGAACGAGAATCGGCAGCGCGGTGGATAACATTCCCACACCCACTCCGGCAATGATGTTTGTGGCCGATCCCGTCTGCGACTGCCGGACGATCTCGGTCACCGGTCCGGTCCCCGTTCCCGTGTAGTATTCAGTGATGAAGCCAATCGCAATCCCGGACGCCAAGCCAAGGAAGACGCAACCAAACACCCCCATCGCTGAGTAGGACTCGGTCACGCCACCGACGGTGTGTTCCCATTTCTCCGGGAGCAGCATGGGAATGATCACGAGCGCGCCCACTAACAGAATCAACCCAGCAGACAATTCACCCAAGTTGAGCGCGCGATGCGGACTGCCGCCTTGCTTGACGCGCACAAGCAGGCTGCCGATGATCGATGCGACGATGCCCAAGGAGGCCAAGACCAGCGGGAGAAGCACGGCCCCGAGACCATTGAGTGCTTCAAAACCAGCCGTTCCGATGTAGACGCTTCCCAGAACCATGGTACCGATGATGGCACCCACATAAGACTCAAAGAGGTCTGCTCCCATCCCGGCCACGTCCCCTACATTATCACCAACATTGTCCGCGATCGTCGCCGGGTTCAAGGGATGGTCTTCGGGAATGCCCGCTTCTACTTTCCCCACGAGATCCGCGCCGACGTCGGCCGCCTTGGTGTAGATGCCACCGCCCACCCGAGCGAAGAGAGCGATGGAAGACGCGCCGAAGGAGAAGCCGGTGATGATCTTCATCACCGTGGCAATGTTCTCTTTGTCCGTGCCAAAGCTACTGCTGAAGATCAGAAGGAGAAGCGCAAGCCCGACGGTCCCCAACCCCACGACGCTCAGGCCCATGACGGAACCTCCCGTAAAGGCCACTTTCAAGCCCTCGCCTAGGCCGGTGCGTGCCGCTTCCGCGGTTCGCACGTTCGCCTTGGTCGCCACTTTCATTCCCACAAAACCCGCCAAGGCCGAACAGAATGCTCCCACCACAAAGGAGACCGCCGTCAGTGGATGCGAATTCTCCGAGGCGAATCCCGCGATCAGCAGGAGGATCGCAATGGAGCCCACGAAGATCGCCAGAATCTTATACTCGGCTCGCAAGAAGGCCAAGGCCCCCTCCGCGATGTGTCCGGCGATGCGCGACATCCTTTCGGATCCGGACGCTTGCTTGGAAACCCAAGCGGCTCTAACGAACGCAAAGATCAGGGCCAAAGCACCTGCCACCAACGAGATAGATAGGAGTGTTGTCATCTTCTGAGTGTGCTTGTTTCCGAGGGAACCGAATCAGCGTAGTCAGCGCGATTCCTTAGGGCAATACAGAAAGGTCCAAACGAATCCATCTCGTCCATTGCGCATTGCAGGTGACTGGCTATGTCTTCGACAGATGTCCGTCACCAACGATTCGTCATCGCCAGGTCCCAAGCGTTTGTGGGTGCTGGTTGCTCTGGGATTGCTCCTCATTATGGGATTGATTCATGCCATCCGCGTCATTGGGAGTACCCAGGAAGCTGGGCCGCCCGCCACAAGCGGAGGCGATGGCCTTCCACCTGCTGCCGTCTATGTCGAGAGCTTGCAGTCCGCAGACACCTTTGAGGTTGCCAAGGTAACGGGAACCCTGCGCGCCCGCGCCCGCGCGGAGGTCGCCGCCCGCGAAGCCGGTGCCGTCGTCGATCTCTTGGCGGATGAAGGCCAGCATGTGCAACGTGGTGACGTGCTGGCCCAGCTCGATGACCGGCGGACTCGTGCACAGCTCACTGAAGCCGAAGCCGCCCTCACGGTCGCACGCACTTTGGTTTCCCAACGCGAAGCCGAGTGGGCGCGGGCTGAGGAAGATCTCCGAATGAAACAAGGGCTGTTGGAGCGGCGCGCCATCTCTAAGAGTGATGTGTTAGATGCCGAACGCGCGCTCGCCGTCTCAGAAGCCCAACGCGCCGCCGCTCGAGATGGTGTCAATGAGGCGCAAAGCCGGGTCGATTTCCTCACCATCCAGGTGGACGATCTCACCATCCGCGCGCCTTTCTCTGGAACGGTCGTCGAATTCCCGGTCGATCGCGGCGAGTGGGTGGCCGTCGGTGCCCGGGTCGCCACCATCGTCGACGCTTCTGAGGTCGAGGCATGGCTGCGCGTGCCCACCCGTTTCTCCACTGAGACACAGGCATCCCCTGATGCCATCCAGGTGTTCCAATCCTCCACAGGCATTGGTTTCACTCCTAGCAAAGTCACCTTGGTTCCTGATGTCGAACCACTCAGCCAGCTCTTCACTGTGGTGGCCACCATCGACAACGCCTCAGGAAGCTTGCGCCCTGGCGAGTCCATCACTGGCGTGGTGCCCGTCAGCGCCGAGCGCCCACACTGGCACTTTCCCGTCGACGCTCTTAACCGAGGAGCAAACACGTCCCACGTCTTTGTCGTTGGCCCTGACAACACGGCGAAACACGTGCCTGTGGACGTCGCCTTCGAGCGGGAAGGATCGGCGTTTGTTCTTCCTGAGAACAGCACGCTCACCAAAGCGGATCGCATTGTCGTGGAGGGTAATGAACGCCTCCAGCCTCAGCAGCCCCTGATGATTCGTGAGCGGGAGGAGGCCAGCGCTCCATGAGTCTGGTGGACTACTGTATCCGACAGCCCATCTCGGTGGCGGTCGGCGTGGGGCTTTCTCTCCTGGCGGGTTTGTTAGCCTTTACCAGTGTGCCGGTGCAGATGAATCCGGAGGTGGACTCCGTCGTCATCTCCATCTCCACCTTCTGGGAAAGCGCCTCCGCTGAGGAGATCGAGAGCGATATCATCGAGGAGCAAGAGAAGGTCCTTGGAGAAGTCACAGGCTTGGCCTCGATGACGAGCAATAGCCGTGCGGGCCAAGGCACCGTGCGCCTGGAATTCATCACTGGGACCGATATTGATGAAGCCAAGGCTGAGGTGCTGCAGAAACTGGATGAGGTGCCCGGCTATCCTGACAATGTCCTGAAACCTGTTGTCGAGGACATCGATCCGGAATCGGTCGATTACATCGCGTGGGTGGGGCTTTCTTCGACCGATCCTGACTTTGACACCACCACGCTCTACGATTTCATGGAGCGCCGCTTGAAACCGCGCTTCGAACGCTTGCCAGGGGTGGCTCAAGTCGGCATCCGCGGCGCGCGGCAGGCCGAATTGCAAATTCGAGTAGATCAGCATGCCCTCGCACAGCGCGGCCTTTCCTGGCAAGAGCTGAGCACGGCCATCCGCACGGCCAACGAGAACTTCTCCGCCGGTCTCCTTCCCGAGGGCAAACGTGATATCCGTATCCGCGCCACGGGACGCTTCCAGAATCCTGACGAAGTGCTCAACATGATCGTTCGGAGAGATGTCTCTGGTCCGGTCTACATGCGTGACATCGCCACGGTTGAGCATGCCTACAAAGAGAAGGCTAACTGGTCGCGCGCTCGTGGGCATCAGATGCCGTTCTTCAACTACCTGTTAGAGCGTGGTGGCAATCTCATTGCGACGATGGACGCGATCAAAACCGAGATTGCGAGCATGAATGCCTCCGACGGTGTGCTGGCAGAACACGCCCGACAGCTCGGATTGAATGGCACCCTGGAGTTGGTCCAGGTCTACGACGCGACGACTTATGTGCAGGACGCCATCGGTCTCGTACAGGGGAATATCGTCATTGGAGGCATCTTGGCCACCCTGACATTGCTCTTCTTTCTCCGATCCTTCCGCACTGTCGGGATCATTGGTCTCGCCATCCCCATCTCCGTCATTGGCGCCATCGTCGTCCTCGTCGCCGTCGGCCGCTCAGTCAATATCATCTCTCTCGCCGGCATGGCCTTCGCCGTGGGCATGGTGGTGGACAATGCCATCGTGGTCATTGAGAACATCTACCGACACCTAGAAATGGGGAAATCAGCGAGAAACGCGGCTGCCGATGGTGCCAAAGAAGTCGCCGGGGCCGTGCTTGCGTCGACCGTGACTACCCTTGCCGTCTTCCTCCCCATTCTCTTCATCCAGGAAACCGCGGGCCAGCTCTTCAAGGACATCGCTTACGCCATCATGGCAGCCGTGGCCCTGAGCTTGCTCGTTTCCCTAACGGTGATCCCATCGGCGGCAGCACGTCTCCTCCGCCATACAGGTTCTCCATCGGACGAATCGAGTCGCCCACGCAAAGGCTTTCTCGGGCGCTTGCGTGACACGGTGCATCGCTTTCCCGATCACGTGGCGCATCTGGTAGGCTTTCTCAATCGCTCGTGGGTGGGCAGACTCTCCATCATCGCGCTCTTCACCATCGGAACTCTAGCAGGCATCCAAACGTTGCTGCCCCCGCTCGACTACCTTCCCAAAGGCAATCGGAATCTCATCTTTGGCCTGCTCATTCCCCCACCCGGCTACAATTTGGAGCAGTTGAGCACCATGGGAGAACGGATCGAGTCTGTCATGCGGCCCGCGTGGGAGGCGAGCGAGGACAAGTTTGCCGTGGAAGGAGTCTTGCGGGAACGGGAGGGACGCACGCGCGAAGAGCGCACGCTAGTGCCTCCCATGCCTGGGATGGAGCCCTCCATCATGCCACCGCCCTTGGACAACTACTTCTTGGTGAGTTTCGATGGGCGCATGTTCCATGGCGCCATATCAGATGACAAGAAGCGCGCCGTCGATGCGCAGCCTCTGATGAATCACGCCAGCGGAGCGCACCAGGCTCCTGATACGATTGCCTTCTCCTTTCAAATGCCCCTCTTCCGCGTAGGCGGCAACACGGGATCTGCCATTAACATTGATCTCAAAGGACGAAATTTGGAAGAAGTGAAAGGCGCCGCTCAGGCACTGATGTTTGCCCTCATCGGGAAATTTGGACCCTACGCGGTCAATCCCGATCCCGCCAATTTCACCCTACCCTCCACCGAGCTTCGTGTCATTCCGCTAGACCGCTCCTTGCGGAAACTCGGGCTCACGCGGACGGACGTTGGACTCGCCGTCCAAGCCAATGGTGACGGGATCCTCTTCTTCCGTGACTTTGAGCAGGATGGCGAGTTGCGCGATTTGAAAGTCATCACCCAGGCCGCGCTGAGTTCCGATCCCATTGATGCCATCCTCAGCGCCCCCATCGCGACCCCCACCGGTGAGATCGTCGATCTTCGCACCGTGGCACGCGTGGAGCGCGTGCAAGGCCCCGACGAGATCCGCCACGTGGATCGCGCGCGCGCCGTGACCTTGCAGTTCACGCCGCCAGCTGGACGTCCGTTAGGCACCGCCATCGATGACGTGGAAGCCGTCGTCGATGGTCTTCGCCAGAGTGGCGCCATCGCGCCAGGCATGGATGTGAGTTTGGCCGGTTCCGCGGGCAAATTGAACGAGATCAAGACGGCGTTGTTAGGAGATAATAGTTTGTTAGGCACGGTCACGAGTTCGATGTTCCTTGCCTTTCTCGTGGTCTACCTCGTCCTGGTCGTTCTCTTCCAAAGCTGGAGCTACCCCATCGTCATCATGCTCACCGTGCCGCTCGCCACCTTCGGTGGATTCCTCGGGCTTGCCCTGGTCCATTACTGGAGCGTCATGGATCGTTACATGCCCGTGCAGAACCTCGACATGCTGAGTATCCTCGGTTTCGTGCTTCTGGCAGGGGTCGTCGTCAACAACGCCATCCTCATCATTCACCAAACGCTTAATTTCCTCAAAGAACAGGACAGCTCGCCTGATGACGCCATTGTCCAATCCGTCCGCACCCGTGTCCGTCCCATTCTCATGAGCGCACTCACTTCCGTCGGCGGCATGATCCCGCTCGTGCTTCTGCCAGGATCGGGCTCCGAACTCTATCGAGGACTCGGGGCCGTGGTCGTGGGTGGCCTCTTGCTCTCGACCATCTTCACCCTCGTCCTGGTCCCCGCTGTTCTCAGCACCATCTTCGCCGTCCTCAAACCGACTCTTGAACCCGAGGAGGCACGCGCATGAAGCGACGCACCTTCATCCGTTGGTCGATGGCCTCAGCTCTCGTGAGCCTTGCTGGTTGTAGCACCCTAGCGCAACAGCTAAGCCCCAAAGACGCGCCGCCCAAAGCCCCAAACGCCTACCGTCGCGGGGATGCTGCCCTCCTACCATCTTCCGCTCCGTCTCCTAAAAGTGCATGGTGGAAACGTTATGGCGACAAGCGCCTCAACGCCCTCGTTGAGGCCATGCACAAGGATCAACCAGATTTAAAAGCGGCCTACGCGCGTCTAGAACAAAGCCATGCTGTGCTCGGACAGACCCGCGCGGGACTCTGGCCGACGGTTCGCGGCGAGGCGTCGTCCAAACGTCGACGGGATTCCATTAACGAACTCCTCTTTCCCATCGATGAGCCTGAGTATGATCGCTATCGGCTCGGAACAACGGTTTCTTGGGAAATGGATCTGTGGGGGCGCGTGCGTGGCATGGCCCAGCGCGACCGCCTCCTCGCCGCTCAGCAAGGCGAACTCTATCAAGATACGAAGCTATCACTGGAAGCCAACCTCGCGCGGCAGTACTTTGCCTGGCGATCGGCCTGCCACGAGCAGCATCTGTTAGAAGAAGCCATCCGCGTACGCGAAGACGATCTCGCCCTCCAAGAAGCGCGCTTGGAGTTGGGAAGCGGCGTCCAAGTCGATGTCGCCCGTTCCGAAGTCGCCTTGCGTGAGGGGCAAGCCGCCGCCGAAGCGGCACGGCGATCCATTGGCAAACTCGAGCACGCCTTGGCAATTCTGACAGGGCAAGCCCCTTCGGAATTTCAAGCACTCGCCAAGCCACGCCACCGCCTAGAGGCACCCGACATCCCTTCAGGCATCCCCTCGGACCTCTTGCGGAGACGCCCAGACCTCCGGGCGGCAGAGAGCGCCTGGCGCGCTGCCGCCACTCAGGTAGGCGTGCGCGCCACCGATTTCCTCCCACGCATCACCCTCACCGGCAGTGGTGGTGTCGCCAGTCTCAAGACGAGCAATCTCTTTGCTTCTGATAGTGTCTTCTTCGATGTCGGTCCGGAAGTTTCCGTCCCACTCTTCCAAGCCGGCACGCGACGGGCCGCCATGCGCGAAGCCAAAGCCGCCTTTCAGGAACAAACGGCGCGCTACCGCAGTGCCCTCCTCACCGCCGTGCAGGAGGTCGAAGATGCCTTGTTAGACGCTCAAAGCCTCGCGCGCGAATGGCAAATCCAGCGAGAAGCGGTGAAGGCCGCGGAAGGCGCCGCCTCCCTGGCCCGTCTCCGACACGAACGCGGCCTCGCCAGCTACTTCGAAGTGGTCGAAGCCGAACAAGACCGCCTCCAAGCCGAGCGTGCTGAGAACGCCCTCCACGGCGAACGCCTCACCACCTCCGTCACCCTCGTGCAAGCACTCGGCGGCGCCGTGGGATCATGAGGCTTCGGGTGCGCCTAACTGGGGGCTCCTTTGAGTCATCTAGGACGGAGGGTGAGGAGGGCCAGTTCTGGGCGGCAGGCGAAGCGGACGCGGATTCCGGTGGTGCCGAGGCCGCGGGTGACCCATAGGCCTGCTTTCCGCTGGGTAAATGGTCCGTAGACGTACTTGCGTCCCCAACGCACGGCCCGTGGGCGGTAGCCGATTACGGGGACGCGGCATTGGCCGCCGTGGCTGTGGCCCGAGAGTTGGAGGACGCTGTCACGCGCTTGCACCACGTGGTCGAAGTAGTCAGGTTCATGCACGAGTGCTAGGGTAGGCACGCGTTGTCTGAGGCCCCGGAAGGTCCGGCCAAGGTCTGGATGGCCTCCCCACACGAAGTCGGTGCCGGCCACGGCAAAGGCTTCGCCTTTGAGATTCAGGATGGTGTGCTGATTGATGAGGCACTCTATGCCGTGTCTGGCGAAGGCTTTGGCAATCGTGTCGCCAGGGAGTGTCCAGCCATCGTGGTTCCCGATGACGGCATAGACGCCATGTTTGGCTGTCAGTCCTGACAGTTTCTTTAGCATGGGCTCGAGTCCGGCGGGATCTTTGCCCAAGATGTAATCGCCACCGAGTGCGACGATGTCAGGATTCTCTGCGCGCACCGTGGCGACCACAGCGTCTAGCAAAGCGGCATCGTCGTCGGGACGATAGTGGATATCGGCGAGGAAGGCGACACGTAAGCCATCGAGCGCTGGCGGCAGGTTGGACATGAGCACGTCCTGCCGTGTCACCGATAGCCAGGAAGGTTCTACGCCGAATCCATAGGCCACGGCCCCGGCTCCTGAGGCAGCGAGGGCTCCAGCACTCCATGCTAAGAATCGTCTGCGTCTCATTTCACGATTTCAAATTTCAGAGTGCGAAAGAATGAGGGCGATGCGCGCGGTGGCCCATCGCCCTCATTTCATGATGATTGTAATGCCAGGAGGGGCTACGGGGTCTGCCGCGCGCGGTAATATCCCGTGGGGTTTCCGGCCCGATTGGCATCCGATTCGGTGAAGATGCCAGAGGTGCCTGGAGCGATGATTTCCCACTGGAGGAGATCAGTCGAGTATTCGATATCTGCCGAGACGCCGTCTGGGAGTGTGAACTGGATGCCGCCCGCGCCGTCGGCGCCGTCAACGGGCATCACGTCATTGAGGATGGCGAAGCGGTCAGTGCCCGTCCCTCCTCCGTTGTTGCCTCCGCCACCGTTGTCGTCGTCGAGCGCGCCGGCGACGATCACGAGGTTATCGATTTCCACGGTCTCACTGGCGCCGCCAGTTCTGGCGAGGATCGAGAAGCCGTGATCGACATCCGTTTCTAAGTCCACCGCCACGTTGCGAAAGTCCGCCTCCGTGGTGAGGCCTTCCGTAAGGAACGTAGCCCCATCCGTGGGATGCCAAGAGATGGTGGCTTTGCCAGTAACGCGTTCGTTAGGCTTGAAGTTGGCGGCGTCTCCCACCGCGGGCGAGAACGCGGCTTGCGCTCCTGACACTTCGATGCCCACGCCGGCATCGTTCGCGGGATCATCCCAGAAATACGAGTCCAACTGAAACGAGAGGTGGTCCACGCCGGGGCCATAGCCCTCCTCTGCTGGTGCCCCGAAGTTGTCAGGACTAGGGATCGCCCCGTAGTTGAAGGAGAGGCCATCGGCTGGACTCCCCTCTCCCGCATGCTCGACCACAAAGTCAAAGGTGGCGGTCCAGCCACTGGCGGCATTGAACGGTGGGAGCACGAAGGATGTGGTGGTATTTCCGACGCCGTTGAGGGTCAGTCTCAGGGCGCCATTGGAGACTTGAGCGGTCCCGTCATTGTCCGTGATGATCGATCCATCGCCGAGGTCAGCGGTGCCATCTGGGTAATCGAAGGCTTGCTCATAGAGAACTGTGCCGGCATCGGGGCCGGGAGGCGGACCAGCCACTTCGACGTCCAGCGGCTGACCAGGATTCTCGAAGAGAGTCATGACTTCCTCTGCGGTGAGGGCCACTTTGTAGATTTGAACATCGTCGACGAGCCCCGTCATCCCGTTCTCGCCCAAACGCGCACCAATTTCGAAAGTGTCATCGACATCGGCGAAGCCAGGGCCACCTTCGGCCAAGGCGACCTCTGTGCCATTCACGTAGATGCGGATGGCGTCCGAACCTTCAAGGCGTCCGTTGGCATCCTCATAGATCAGGACGACATGGGAGGGCGCACTCAAGGGCTGCTGCTGCACGAAAGCGCTAGGCTCTTCTGGGTCCTCGCTCACCACGAGTCCTAGCAAATCATCGAGGCCTGGAAAGACAGAGAGGCTGTAGGAAGCGTCCTCTTCGGGGTGCCGTTTGGTGAAGAGCGTGGAAATCCCCGTGGGGCTTTCGCCGTTGATCTGTGTCCACATCGAGACGGTCACAGGGGTGGCCTTGGGAAATCCTGGCACTTGTGCATACGCGGATTCTCCGGTGGCGGTCAATTGAACGGCTGTTCCGGCGGCGAGAGGGTCCTGCCCAAAGGTCACGTCCCCCACATAGACACCATTGCGATTGTTTCCTGACGCATCCACCAACTCGTTACCACCGGTCTCATCCATCGGATACCACGCGAGCAACGCTGGCGAAAGCGGGACACTGACGGAGAGGCTGATCGTTTGGATGGGTTCACTTGGATCATTGCTCTCAATGATCAGCTCGGCACTGGAGCGTCCTTGAGCCTGTGCCGGATCCATGATCACCTCGATGACGCCTCCCGATCCTGGAGGGATCGCTTCGGGAATAGCGCCTAACGTATACACGCCGCCATCGGTCGGATTGAGCGTGATGGAGGAGAAGGTGAGATCCGTGTCGGTTCCGGTGTTGCGGACGGGAATCTGCAGCGTTTGGACACCGGAATCCGGATCCACCACTCCTGAGGCGACTTTAGACGTGGCGAACAGATTGGGATCTTCCGTTCCCGTTTCGACTTCAATGTTATCGACGATGACCGTTTCAAAGGCGCCTCCGGTGCGCGCCGCGAAGGCAAAGCGATAGCCAGGCTCGGGTCGGAATCCAACCGTCTCCAAATTCTCGTAGATGGTCTCGCCATCGACGACTAACGTAAGAATGCCAGAGTCTTCTCCAGAGCGGAACCATGACAATTCCACTGGATGGAACTGCCCATCAAACTTGAAGAAACGGTTGTCCTTGGGATCATCACCCGCCTCAATCCGCATGACGCCGACATCTTGGCTGTTGACACTCACATCAATGCCAATGCCGGTGGCCGCGTTCTCCCCGCCATTGTTATAGGTGTCGAATTCGATGGCTAAGCCGCTTCCGAAGCCCTCCTCACTGCCGGTATCCGTATCGCCAATATCGCCGTAATTGAAGGAGAACCCATCCGCGGGCGTGCCTTCGGCTTCGAGCTTGAGATCGAAGGTCACGAGAAACGCTTCATTCCCATCTGGACCTAGCGCGGGTAGTTTGAAGCTCGCAGATGTACTCCCTGTACCGTCCTCAGTGATCTGCAGGGCACCATCTAATACTTTGGCCGAACCGTCATTACTTGCAATCACACTGCCATCTTCGAGCTCAGTCGTTTCATTGGGGAATTCGTCGAAGTTCTGGCTGTATTTCCCAACCGGTGCGAACGGGGTTCCTGCGAGCCGGACCACATGCGTGGCTCCCAAGGCATTGGAATCATTGGTGGTGAGAACCATCGTGGCTCCAATGGAAACAAGCTCATTGGGAGCTTGAAAAGCGACCGCGATGTCGGCGCTTTCGCCAGGGGCAATGGTTAGGGGAAAATTTGTCAGGATTTCGAAAGCATCTGCGCCTTCGCCACTGAGACTAGCACTATCAATGACAAGATCTTCACTCGCGCCTTCATTGCTCACCAGGAGGGCGGCACTATCCGTCTCGCCAAACTCGGCGGGGATCGTAAGACTGGAAGCGCCATTGAAGATCGGATCGCGTGGAATGAGTTCCAGACTCCCAAGCGGTCCCACCTCCACGGAATCGATCTTCACCGTTTCCGTCTGCCCACCCGTGCGTGCCAGGAAGGAGAAGCCGTAGGAAGCCTCTGGATTGAAGTCGTCCACGGGCACATTCACAAAGTCAGCATTCGTCCGAAGCCCTGTGGTGAGGAAGGTCACGCCATTGGCCGGATCCCAAGACGCCAGAACACTGGCCACGACCAGTTCGCCCGGCATGACATTGGCGGTGTCGTTCATCGCATCCGTTCTGACCACTTCAATCCCGGCCACTTCAATGCCGATCCCCGCATCCCCACCATTCCAGGGATAGGTATCAATTTGAAACGATACATGAGGGATGCCTTCTCCATAGCCCTCCTCCGCAGGGGCACCGAAGTTATCCCCCTCTGGTATCTCTCCGAAATTAAACGACATCCCATCAGCGGGAGAGCCCCCACTGACGTGATCAATGAGGATATCGAACTTGGCCGTCCAGCCATCGGAAGCGTCGAAGGGCGGCAAGACAAACATCGCCGCAGTGCTTCCCACGCCGGCCTCGGTCAGCCGCAGAGTGCCGTCGAGGACCATGTTAGTGCCGTCACTGCTCGCGATGATCGACCCGTCACCGAGATCGGTCTCGCCGTTGGCGATGCCATCAAAGTTCTGGCTGTAAAAGAGATCACCTCCTCCTGCGGGCACGCTCGACGCGTCGCCTGGATTGAATATTTCCACACCGTCAAGGGGCGTGCCATCGCCATCGGGATCACCCAGTTCCTCGCCATTGGTGGCCCCGTCGCCGTCGGCATCCATTCCCGCCAACTCCGCGGTCCAGAAGGCCTCGCGGCCAGCGGGGGAAACGAGGGCTTCCACGGCTTGCCCAAAGGCATTGCGAGGCCCGCCGCCGCTGGGACGGTCGTGACAGGTAGCGCACCGGAAGGCTAGACCATTCGGAAGCATTTCGACCCGGAACGAGCGACCGCTCGCCAGGTGGGTGGTAACGGCGCAAAGCGCCACGACAGTTGAGATCGATCTCAGATAAGTCATCGATTGCATAAGGGGTGTGGCTGACCTTACCGGGGCGACCGCGAGGAATCAATCTTGATCCGTCGTGACGAAGTCCGGATACGCATTGGCGGCGTGCTCGGCAAAGTCGAGACCATCTTCCTGGTCTTCATCCCCGGCGCGAAGACCGATGACGAGATCGATCATCTTAAATGCCACGAAGGCGAAGACAAAGGCAGCGAGACACACTCCAAACGACCCAATGGCCTGGGTCACCAGCGAGACCTGTCCGCTTTCCCCTTTGTAGAACAAGCCCACTGCGAGGCTCCCCCAGATCCCGGCAAACAGATGCACCGGGACGGCATCCACGGTGTCATCCAAGCGCAATTTCTCTAGCAGAATGCTACCAAACGTCGCAACCAAACCACCAATGGTGCCAATGGCCAGCGCGGCGAAGGGCGCGACGACATCGCATCCAGCGGAGATGGCGACGAGGCCAGCCAAGGCCCCATTGAGGGTGATCGCTCCGTCAGGACGCCCATCCACCACCCATCGCGAGATCATGGCCGAAAGCGCTCCAAAGGCAGGGGCCACGGTGGTATTCACGGCGATCATGCCAATCTCTGGGCCAGCATTTCCATGAGCGCCCACGTGAAGCCCAAGCCACCCAAACCATAGAAGAAAGGCCCCCAGCGCTGCCAGGGGCAGATTGTGTCCAACGATCAAGCGTGCGGTCCCATCGGCGGCAAAGCGGCCACGTCGTGGTCCCACGGCTAGCAAACCGGCCAGGGCACAGGCACCTCCCACTCCGTGAACCACCGTCCCTCCAGCAAAGTCATGGAAGAGACGGGCCTCCAGCCATCCCTGATCGCCTCCCAGTCCGAAATTTCCGGCCAAGCTTCCCCAGGCCCAGTGTCCCAGCACGGGGTAGATCACTCCCGCGAGCACCACCACATAACAAAGATAACCGATGAATCGCGTCCGCTCTGCCATGGCTCCCGAAGCGATTGTGCCAGCGATGCCTACTAACATGACCTGAAACATCCAGAAAACCCATAGGTCTGCATTGGCAGGAGCCGCAAAGAGGTAGTCCCAGCCGCCCATGCCCAGCCAGCCATTCACGCTGTTTCCAAACATGAAGGTGAATCCTACCAGAAACACGATTGCCGTCAGGCTAAAGCCTAACAAGCTTTTCATGATGACATTGATGCTATTCTTGGCTCGAGAAAAGCCCAGCTCCAACATGCAGAAGCCTCCCTGCATGAGGAAGACCATGAAAGCACAGGCGATGACGAGTCCACGATCCGCATTCGTCATTGACCCGAAAGTGCCGCTCGCTGCGGAAGCTCCCAGCGGAAACCCTAACACCATCCATGCGGCCAGTAGACCGATCTTTGTCCTATCCATGCATTTGCCTACGATCATCGATACCGTTCCCTCCTTCTAGCGGTAGTGCTTGTATAATTCAGTCAGGAGCGACTGCAAGCCGCGCCGTTTCGATTTGTTAGGAACCTTCTCAACCAGCGCATTGCCGATGCTTTCGAAGTCTACCTGCAAGGGGTTTCGTTTGCCATAACCATGTTCTTTCACCACGCGATCAATCAGGCGGGAACTCTGACCGCTTCCCAACACTCTTGAGAGTAATTGATGGAGCTTCTCGCGAAAGACGATCCACTCATCAGGCTTCTCCACTGGCTCGGCCACGGGAGCGACGGACACGCTGGGCTCTTCTTTCTCCGGCTCCTCTTCGGGCGCGCTCTCCTTGCGCTCGGGTTCCTTGGCGGGCACCTTGATACGCTGGGTGAGATCGGCATCTGATAAGGCTTTCAACACCGAGCGATTCTCTGCCAGGAACGCTCGGGCTCCCTGGCCGACCTGATCCAAATCCGCCTCGCTCTCTAAAATGATGACCAAGCGAACGGCGCCCTCGCAGAACACGAAAAGCTGACATTGATCGTAGCCAAAGTAGAACTCCGTGATATTGCGACCCACTGCCTGGTAGCCGTCACACATCTCAGTCACGGTCGCCCCGATCAGATTCGCCTTCTTGTCAGAGATGGGCAGGTGGTTCGCGACGATGAAGTCTTGGTAGAGAAGGCACACGCCGTCGACAGCCCCGTAGCGGTGGAGCTCGGATAAGGCGGATACGATCGAGGCGTCAGCAGGCACAGGCTAGAGAAGTTCTTCGAGCAATTGCTTCATGGGCATCTTCGCGGTGGAGACGATACCATTGATCTCCGAGGTCTGGACGCCGTGACTCTTATTGAAACGAAATCCCACACGAGATTCCCCCTCGATAAAGGCTCCGTAGTCCACAGTGTGCATCCCCAGGTCCTCCCCCAGACGCACCACGAAGTAGTGGAGGTAGTCGATCTCCTCGCGGAAGTTCTCTGCGTCTTCCGCCGTGGCGGAACTCGCCACGCGATCTCCCGCAATGCGGAACATCGTCGTCTGGGCCTTGGCAATGTCTGGGGTGAGCGAGTTCATTGGTTACTGTCGTGCAGGTGAACGAACCAACCAAGGACTCGCCGGAGCGGTCTCTAAGAGACCTAAACCGTCGCTAATCCTAAAATGATTCGCGTTCGAATCTCATAAAATACCTGTGATTGGCAAGTAATTCTATGAAAAATACGAAGAATCCCCTTAAATTGCGATCGATCACTGTTCTCCCCGCGTGAAAACGTAGGATTCCTCCGTAGAAAGCGCGTCGTCATAGCCGTACCCCGCGACATCAAAGGCTTTCAAATCTTCCGGATGGCTCAACTGCTTGCGAATCATGAAGTCTGCCATCATGCCGCGCGCTTTCTTCGCGTAGAAGCTGATGATCTTGAGTGTGCCATTCTTGGTATCCTTGAAGACGGGCGTGATCACCCGGGCCTTCAGGCGGTCCTTCTGCACCGCTCCGAAATACTCATTGGAAGCCAGATTCACGAGAATCTCATCGCCTTGAGCTTTCAAAGCCTTGTTTAGCGCCAGGGTGATGCGGTCGCCCCAGAATTCGTAGAGGTCCTTTCCGCGCCCCGTCTCCAGTTTCGTTCCCATTTCCAGACGGTAAGGAAGCATGGCGTCCAGGGGGCGCAGGAGGCCATAGAGCCCTGAAAGGATGCGGAGATGGGCTTGAGCGTGCTCCCAGTCGTCCGACGAGAAGCTTTCGAGATCGAAGCCCTGATACACATCCCCTTTAAATGCCAGGAGGGCCTGCTTCGCCTCTCCCTTCGGGAAGGGAGTCGTCCAACGTTGGAAGCGCTCATGGTTTACCGCCGCCAACTTGGCGCTGATCCCCATCAGCTGGCTGAGATCCTCTTCGGAAAGAGTCTTCGCGATGGCCACCAACTCCTCGGTATCGCTGAGAAACGCTGGCTTGGTCTGGCGCTTCACGAGGGATTGGGGGCTGTAATCGAGCGTCTTGGCTGGGGAGAGGATCGCAATCATGATCGCAAATTGCGAAGCCAGGGGCCCTTTGACAACTTCTTTGAGTTGACTATGATTCCCGGCCCTACTTCTAGAAATCTTTCCAAACACCGACTTCTTTAACCATGTCCGATTCGGCCACCAGTTACGCATTCCAAGCCGAGGTGCAGCAGCTCCTCGATATCGTGATCAACTCTCTCTACACGGACAAAGAAATCTTCGTGCGAGAGTTGGTTTCCAATGCCTCCGACGCCCTGGAGAAGATGCGGCGCTATTCCCTCACAGAAGGCGAATACTTCGACAGTGATCTCCCACTGGAGATCAACATCACGACGGACGACTCGGCCAACACCTTCACCATCGCTGACTATGGGATCGGGATGACCCGGGAAGAGCTGGTGGAGAATATCGGCACCATTGCCCATTCGGGATCCAAGCAATTTCTCCGCGCCATGTCGGAGTCCGAGCAGAAGGAATCCAATCTTATCGGGCAATTTGGGGTCGGCTTCTACAGCGCCTTCATGGTTGCCGAAGAGGTCCAGGTCTACACCCACTCGTGGAAGGCAGAAGGCGAGCACCTCTGCTGGACGAGTGATGGGCGCACGGGCTACGCCATTGAAGAATCTCCGGGGCAGCGGCGCGGCTGCAAGATCGTGGTCAAGCTCAAGAAAGACTTCGAGGAGTTCTCCAAGGAATGGCGCATCAAGAGCGTGCTCGAGACATACAGCAGCTTTGTCCCCTTCCCCGTCAATCTTAACGGCGAGCGGATCAATAAGATCGAGGCGTTGTGGCTCAAGAATAAGAACGAGGTCAGCGACGACGAATACAACGAGTTCTACAAATTCATCGCACACGCCCCCGAAGAGCCAGCCTTCCGGATGCATTTCAGCGCTGACGCGCCGCTGGCCATCAATGCGCTGATCTTCACGCCGAAGGAGAATCCGGAGAAGCTCCTTTCGGGTCCCGTCGATCCCGGTGTCTCGTTGTATTGCAAGAAAGTCCTGATCGCCGAGCAACCGAAAGGACTCCTGCCCGAGTGGCTTCGCTTCCTCAAAGGCGTCATTGATAGTGCGGACCTCCCTCTCAACATTTCACGCGAGAGCATGCAAGACAGCGCGCTCGTGCAGAAGATCAACCGGCTCATCACCAAGCGCTTTCTCAAATCGCTGGAGTCAGAAGCCAAGGATGATTCGGAGAAGTACGACGCCTTCTTCACGAAATTCAATCGCTTCATCAAAGAAGGGATCGCGACGGACTTTGAGCACCGTGATGCCCTCGCCAAGCTCCTTCGGTTCGAATCGACCTTCACCGATCCTGGCAAATACACCGACCTCGCCAGTTACATTGACCGGGCCAAGGATGATCAACAGCAGATCTATTACATCATTGGTCCCAGCCGCGACGCCATCGAAGCGGGTCCCTACTTAGAGGCCTTTAAAGCGCGTGGCTTGGAAGTGATCTTCTTCTTTGAGCCCATCGATGACTACGTCGTCAACGCTTTGGCCAAGTATGAGGAGAAAGACCTCGTCTCGATTGACCGTGATGACATCAAGCTGGATGACACGGCCCAGCCAGAGGGAGAAGCGCTCGACAAAAGCGCTAGTAAGAAGCTCTGCAAATGGATCCAATCGGAGTTGGGTGACCGCGTGAAAGAAGTGCGCGTGGGAGATCGCCTCATTGATAGTCCTGCCATTGCCCTCACGCCAGACGATGGGATGAACGCCCAGGTAAGACAGATGATGAAGGCCATGAATCAAGATGTGGGCGCGACCAAAGTGATCTTGGAGCTCAACCCACGGCATGAAGTGGTGAAGAAGCTCGCCACGGCCTCTGAGGAGCGTCCTGATCTCGCCAAACTGGTCACTGCTCAGATCTTCGATAACGCTCTCCTCTCGGCGGGCCTCCTCGAAGAAAGCAAAGACATGGTCAGCCGCATCTACGACATCATCGACAAGGCGCTCTAGCCTAACGTCTGGGGCGTTGTCCTCCCCGGGAAAAGTCCTTTCCTTTGGGCGGCCCCGCCCTAGATTCACAGCAATGCGGCCCACCCCAAGCAGTTATCGCACGCGAATCCTCACCGCCCTTCTCTGCGGATGTCCCCTGGGACTATGGAGCCAACTGGCGCCGATTCCCGAGGACTTGCTCTATGACGATCACGTACGGGAAGAGTTCGGAGTCAATGATTTCACGGCGCCTTCGATCGAGCGCCTATTTAAGGATCTCGACAAGCTTGGGGACCTCCCCTACGCGCAGCTCAGTCGCAAGCTTTCGCTCACGGCTCCCAAAGAACGTGCGATAGCCGCCCTCAGCCTGGGCACGTTGATCGCGGACGGCCTCCTGACGGTTCAGTGCGAGCAACGGGGCGACCTCAAGCCCATTGGAGAAGCGCTCAAAGCACACGCGGAAGCCTTGGGAGCGGACAAGCGCATGAACCGTCACACCAAGAGTCTCATTGAACACAGCCTCGCGGGTGAATGGGAGCCGCTTAAGGAAGAACTCGCGGCGACGCAAGGCGATGTTGAGGCGGAGCTGGTGCTCCTCCGTGATGTCCATATCGCGCACCTCATCAGTTTGGGTGGCTGGCTCCGCGCGTTTCAGATCACCTGTCATTCCCTTCAGGACAACTTTGACCCTCAGTTGGCGACCGATCTCATTCGCATAGACGTGATTGACTACTTCAATGCCGAACTCACGACATTGGAGCCGGATCAACTATCAAAAGAGAAATTCAAGGTCCTCCGTGATGATCTCGTGGCGTTGCGACGGCAAATGGATCCCAAAGGTGCCAATAGCACCTTCACCAAGGATCAGGTGGAATCCCTCGGGCGAGAAGTAGGCATGATTCTCACCAAAGCGCTCAAAGTCGAGCCCAGCGAATAAGCTAAGCCGAACTCCTAGATCGGCGGGCTGTGGGCGCATCATCGTGGATCTCCTGCGCCAGACGCTTCATCATGGCCGGCTCCAAGATTCCCAGATGATTACCCGGAACTTCCCAAACTTCCTTGAGAGCTGGTAGATGAACTTTCCAAGGGCGGTCACCCACCACCTCAAATTTGTCCCCTTGATCCTGGCATTCCCATAAACGCACCTCTCCTTCATAGGGCTTTAGTGGGGACGCACCATCAAATAATGCTTCATTCAATTGGCGAATATGAACGCCACGAAGATAGCTGCGCGGTTTCGTGGGCAGGATCGTTGCCAGTCGATTCTCCACCTCGAATCGCACGCGACCAATGGCACCCGAGACCACGCGGCGAAGTAGCGCCCCGGCAACGCTCGCTTTCTGTTCCCTAGCTGATTGGAGAAAGGACTGGATTCTTCCCCCTAAACCTCGCTTGACCACCTCGACGTTCGGATCGGGCGCTTCAATCAGCAAGAGGCGCTCCACCTCCGCCCCTTCTTTCCGAAGCTCTTGCGCCGCCAAGTAGGCAAGCAGCCCTCCCAGAGAATACCCACCCACACAAAGCGGGCCGCTCGGACAAAGAGAGCGGATCGTCTGAGCATACGCCGTCGCCATTGCTTCAAAGGTATCGCGTTCGCGAACATTGGAGGCTGCGTAATTGCCATCCTCGAGCACCCATACCTGCTGCTTTCCTTCAAAGACTTCCTTCATGGGATCATAGATCCCTGCACTGCCATCGGAGGCATGGATAAGAAAGATGGCCGCTGCCCCTGACGGTCCCTGGGCCAATGATACCACGGTTGGTTTGATCTCCACGACTCAGACGAGGGCAACGCTTGGAAGGTTGACCCTTGCGCGCATAGAAGCCTATCCATCAGGAAATCCTTGAAGGCAAGGCCGAAACAGAAACGCCCCGGTCAGCACGAAACTGACCGGGGCGCTCCTTATCCTCATTCAACAGTTCTGCATTAGAAATCGAGTGACGTGAAGTAACCCCACAAATCGGCGGTGGCAGTCGCCGCCTCGTGCACGTGGAATTCGTCCACCGTGGAGAAACCATTGTTGCCATTGTAACCGAACGCTAGATTCAAGCCGTATTGGATCCCGTCAATTTCCGTCGTAAAGTCCGAGTAGAGATTGCCGATACGCACGTAGTCAGCATCATCGTCGTCGTTGTGGCCTTGGTTGATAGTATTCTCTAGTGCGAGATCGATATCGAACGTCTCTTGGGTTTCAGGCATTGAGAGCGTGATGGTAAGTTCCATCGTCACATCTGTAGCGCCGGTGCCGCTGAAGACGGAGCCGTTGAAGTAATCCAACGTTCCCAGACGGAAGAGCTCGCCGGCTTGCACGCCTTCCCAGGCGGCTCCCGTGTATTCGAGATAACTTCCATTCTCGAAGCCGAGGAACCCTGAAGACTCACCCCATTCAAAGTAGTTGTTCTGGAGGATGTAATGGAGATCAAGCCCTCCAACAGGATCTTTGAATTCCGCATAGGCTTCCCCGGTGAAGTCATGCACGAAGTTTGGCATTCCAGAGGCTTCCGAGCTGAAAGCTAGATTAGGCGTGTAATAGATCCGCTCATAAACAGCGGTCGTGATATCACTATCTTGGTTGAGCAAGTAGCTCGTGGCTTGAGAGTAAGCCTCGACCGTGGCAGGCCAGGTCGTGAGCACAAAGGCGTCATCGTAGTCTTGCCACTCACCGCCATTCACTCGGTATTTGATCCCGGAGGACGCGAAGCCATTGTCGTCGCTGAGGGCGATGCCAGCATCGAATTGGCTCTTCACGTAGCCACCAGCGTCTCGGCCGAAGACAGGGACGTCCAACTTCGGAGGCACCGGCAGATTCAAACTCGCCAATTCACTGGTGAGAATATGCTCTGGAATGACCGTGGGCTCACTCTTGGTGATAATCGTCACCCCTTCAGGGTAGTCGGACACGGCTACCTGGAAGGGATCACCATAGTCGGACCAAGATTGCTCATTGTCCAAACTGTAGACCACTTTCGAAAACCCACTGTTATTGGGATTCGTAAGCGTAATGGTCGCCGTGGGATAGCCTTGAGGATTCAACACTGGAGCGGAACTAACGATGGCGGGTGGCAACAGCGTTGCTTGCTCCACGCCAACGGACTGCTCTGCGAGCGGACTCTGCAGCACATTGTTTGGGTGCACGATGGGGTTGGCGCGACCGATGATGTCAAATCCGTTCAGGTGATCGAGAAGACTCAATGCCACGGGGTCCGTGTACTCTTCCCAGGTCGTTCCACCATCAAGGCTGTATTCCATTTCGGAGACACCCGCTGGATTGGGATTGGTCATCGTGACTGTGAGAGTCGCGTGATCAATGGGATGGAAATCGGGCTGCGACGTCACGAACTGTGGCGCGAGCAACTCGACCGTTTCCGCTTCGTAGGTTTCCTCCACTTCATCACTTTCCAGGAAGGCCCCTACATAGATGGTTGGAATGGCTTTCGCGGCCAGCGTCACGCCATTGGGATAGTCATCAATATCCAATTCCACCGGTGCGGTGTAGTCCGTCCATTCGCCCCCATCAATCGCAAACTGCAATTGAGAGAAGGAACCTTCCGTCGCATTAGGATCTGTGAGCGTCACGGTCACCGTTTCAGAATCAAACGGATGCAGTTTCGAAGACGACGAGGCAATCTCCGGCGATTGCAGCATGTAGGTATTGGTCGGCAATTCGCGTGCTGCGATAGGGCTTTCCAAGTAATACTTCGGCCATTGAGTCGCCACCGTCTTGGCTTGCACCACGGCGCCGTCAATGTGATCTGCAAGGTCCAACGTGAATGGTCCATTGTAGTCGACAAAGTTGCCGCCGCCGATGGAGTATTGAGCCTTCCCGTGAGCAGGGTCGTTGCCGTGGGTGATGGTCACGGTGATCGTCGTTTCGTCCTTAGGATGGAACGCACCGGCTGACGTCACAATGCTAGGCTGAGTTAGATTGGTTGTCGTCCCCTCAAAGAGACCGGAGAAGACATAACTGCTATAGTGCTGATTAAGCAGCGCATCCTTCACCTTGGCAAAGGTCGAGAGACTGCCACCGGGAGGCACATTGACGGTGCCACCTTCGGCCACAACCGACCAATAGCTTCCGTTCACAGACACGTAGATATCAGAAGTATCGGAGGGATTAGGGTTCGAGAGAACCACTGGCTTCCCTGAGGTACCGTATTCATCCAGATCATAAGAGCCGGGACCGGGGCTGACCGTGGGCATGGCCAATTGGGTCTTGGTGAAGTTTGTCGCGTCTGGGTCAATGTCTAAATCACCATCCCCGTCCACAGTCGTTCCCGTGGTGGTCACGTCTGCGGAGGTTTCGCCCTCAAAGTCCCAGACCCAAGCGCCTTCGTTCTCGCTGGTAGCTGCCAGCTCAAACTGCGTCTCACGCTCTTCCGTCTCCAATTGATCCGGGGTGGCTGTGGGATCGATCTTGAATTCTTTGATCCCGACTTCACCACTATCGGCAATTCGGAAGATCTTATTGGTCTCATCCCAGAGGACACGAAGGACACCACTCTGGGCGGCTTCTTCCGTGGTTTGAGACACCGCTTCCAAGCGAGGATCGACAAAGTTGCCACGGAAGCCGGCCAACTTCTTGCCATTCGCAGCCATGGTCTTCATTTTATCGAGCACGGCTTGGGCACTGGTGAGGCCCTCAAGGGAACCACCATTACTCAAATAGAGCTGCACGGATGAATTGAGGGAGGCCACATGGGTATTGAGCCGTTGCTCCTCGGCGGAGTCTTTCACGCTGGTCATCTTGAGGGCAGCAATGCCACCAAGAATCGCAATGATCGACACGGTCGCAAGCATCTGCAAGAAGCCGAAGCCTGCCTCCGTGCGCTTATGGGGAATCACTTTCATTGTTCTCATATTCAAATTGCTGTTTCGTTGAACCCTTAAGTTTTAGTCAATCACTGTAAGGGAGGCTTGCGCCGTGAAGGTCGCGGTGTGGAAGTCTTCATCCACCACCGTAACTTGGGCGTCATTCGAGTAATCGCCTGGAGAGGTTGGCGGGTTGGCGCGCATTTCCAGATTGGTCGTGCCTGGAGGCAATACCAAGCCGGCGAGACTTATGGTGGTTCCGTTATCGGCAAACGTGGGGGTGGGAGTCGTGAGTCCGCCACTGATGACGGGCTCATAGTCTTGGTCCCAGCTGATGCCGCTCGGTAACGTATCGACGAAGTTCACTGTCATGGAGACATCGTTGCTGTTCGTGAAGGTGTAGCCATAATACATGGGTTTTCCAGAGCGGCCCACGTCGTGGATGGTCACCAACATGTCATCCTCGAACGTTTCGGCGAAGAGGATATCGTCGAGCGCGGGAGCGCCATCACCGACCGAAACAATCTCGAAAAGCGCCGCGGTATTCGTCGCCGTCATGTAGGTGCCTCCAAACTCTGCCCAGCCACTATTAGAAGCGAGAGTTCCAGTGGAGAAGATCTCCGTACCGTTGACACGGAAGGAAAGTTCAGCCGTTTGGCTCGGATGGATGTTCGCAACGAACGAGGAGAGGTGGTATTCGGTATTAATCGACATCCCATCGATGGATTCCTTGAATAGGGTTTTCTCGGTGCCATCGGCATTGCCTACGAGGAAATAGCCCCAATCGGGCTCGTTCCGATCTTCGATCGCTTTCCACGAACTATTCGCATTGTTACCCACATCCGTGAGAATGTGCTTTCCATTGCCCACGCTGCCTGAGCTATCGTAGGAAAAGGTCGTATTAGCGCTAGAAAGCGCTTCGCGAGAAGACGAACCACCGCCAAAGGTTCCGCTGGAACCCCCAGTGACCGTATTGAAGATGTCTTGGTTGATCGTGAGGACGAATTGTCCCGTGTAAGTGATCGGTGCGACAATCGCTACCGAGGCAATGTCGCCCGAGCTGACAACCCAACGCCCGTCTCCGATCTCTTCACCATGGGTGAGGTGTGCGCCGTCGATCAGCCCCGAGATGTAGTAATCGCTCGTGTTCTCGTTATTGCTGAGATTAAGATTCAAAGGAATCTCGTCGCCGCGATTGGCCACAATATCATTAGCTGTGAATTCGGTTTCGAAGGTCCCTTCGGGCACGTTAAGAACGGCTGTCGACCGCGATGAATTGTTCGTGTTGAACGCTCCCGTAGTCGTCTCGCCGTTGGACCAGTGGGCCGTGACGCCGACGTCGCGATAGCCAAACGCCCCACCACTATCGCTATCGATCCACGAATAATTCCCTGAAAGGGAGTCCGTATCGTAGCCGAAAGTGAAGACGTCACCGGGATTGAAGTAACCCTGCGTGAAATCTACGGTCATTTGCCCGCTCCAGCCATCGACCCACTCCATGGAGATCTCGTCCTCATCAAACGTGGTTTCTCCATAATTAATGGTGAAGCGGTCACTGGCGTCCCACTTCGCATTGCCGTCGGAACCTGCTCGGAGGTCGATGGTCAAGCTCGTGAGCGAGGGACTGCCGGATCCAGACGATCCATCGTAGGAGACCGAGAAGAAGTCGGAGCTGTCGTAGTAGGAAGAGTCACCGTCGGCGACAATGGTTAACGAGGCGTGAAGCGAGGTCCCGAGGAGAAGCAAGAATCCCATGAGGAACCACCGAAACCGCGCACCTATATAAGGGGAATACTGGATAGACATGTTGATAGCGTTTGTTGGCGAAGGTGTTCAGTTGTCGGAGTGGTTCCCTATTCTAAGATCGCGCAACGAGGTTTGCTATAATTTTCATATTTACCAGATCGATTTCTTGATGGTTTCAGTCACCGCTGCGGAATCCTGGCGGCAAGGTTCTCATTCCTGAAACGAGGCAATGGAATAGATGGGAAATATACAAAGCAGAGCATCCCTCTGGCCGAGAGAGACCGGTTGCACCTTCCACCCAACCAGGTTACGGACTCACGAATACGACTTTTATGCTTACTGACGAACAGAAGGCCACCGTGAGACAATGGGCGCAGGATGGCGCCTCTTTGGGGGAGATTCACAAACGCTTGGGCGAGGAGCTGGCGGTCCAGATGACCTATCTTGAGGCCCGTCTCCTGGTCTCGGAACTGGAGGTTTCCTTGGACAAGCCGGAAGATGATCGCTCGGAGGCCGACTCCGATGCCTCAGACACGACCGAGCATGGCGCCCTGGCTCAAGATCCGGACGAGATTCTCGGCGGAGGCGCGGTCAACGTGAGCGTCGATTCGATCGCACAGCCACACGCCATGGTCAGTGGTCAGGTGACTTTCAGTGACGGGAAGCGGGCGTCCTGGTACGTGGATCAAATGGGGCGCCTGGGGCTGGACCCAGAAGAGCCTGGCTACCGTCCATCTGAAGATGACCTCATGACTTTCCAGCAGCAACTTCAGGAGACGCTGCGGAAAGAGGGGCTTTGATCTTACACTCAGGCTAGAGGCCCGCGTGTAGTCGCTCAAGGGCGAGCACGGCATAAGCCGTCACCAGAACGGCATCGCCTTCCCACCAGCGCTGGGTGCCATTGACCCAGGAGCCGTCGGCTTGCTGGAGGTCGAAGAGCTTCTTCGCGAGCACCTTCCGCCACGGAACCGCGCCTTCCTGGGTCTCGAGGGTGTTGATGTCTGCCAAAGCCAGGGCTTTGGCCATGGTGTGGTAGTAGTAGAACAGCCCTTCCCCTTTCATCCCAGGATTCTCATCGATCGCGAAGTTCTCACTCAGCCATGTGAGCACGGCACGCATGCGAGGGTCACCGGGCTTCATGTCCGCGTAGATGAAGCTGAGGAGGCCCGCGTAGCTCATGCTGCCATAGGAACGCAGCGCCACCTTCCCATCGGGAAGTTCGCGTTCGCCGGCCTTGGAATCCCCGGGGAAATACACGAAACCTCCCTTGTCGGCAGGATTGCCGCTCACCCACGACTCTTTGTTGGTCTCAGGTAGGTTCTGGCATTTGGAAACAAAGGCCACCGCGGCTTCCCAATTCAAATCGTAGGCGGCTTCCTCGGGCTTATCGGCGATCAGGCTCTTGGAGTAATAGAGAGCTTCCATCGCGAGATGGGTATTGGAGAGATCCGAATGCGCGTAGCTACTGCCGTAGCCGATCCCCCCATCGAGGACATGATCGACCTCTCCCCGGACACCATAATCTTGCTGTTGGTTGGTCAGGAATCGGCGGGCTTGCAGGAGAACCTGCTCGTCCTCAGGACGCTCAGCCAGCAACAGGGCCATCATGGACATGGACGTGTTGTAATTTCCTAGTCCCTTCCCGTAAATGCCGCCGTCTTGTTTGACCAGACTGACCAACCAATCCAGCCCCTTGGAGATCTCTGGTGTCAGTTTGCCATCACGATCCCGCGACGGATCGAGCAGCATGGCGGAAAGAGGCAAAGCGGTGAGCGCCGGGTAGTTCGCCTCACTCCAAGAACCATCTTCTGCCTGCTTCTCTCTCAGCCACTTCAGCCCGCGATCAATGGCGTGCTCCACCTCCAGCCTAAGCGAGAGATCTTCTTGCGCGAAGGCACTGTGGACCACCGCAACGAACGAAAGAGCCAAGAGAGAACGTTTCATCAAGGGGAGTCTCACCATGCATCGCGACGCAAGCAAGTTGGTTTCCCTTTCCGAATCCCCCGAGAGCTGGCTATGATTCCATCATGATTGCCAGCCGCCGCCAGTTCCTCCATCGTTCGACTCTCGCCGCCGCCACGGTGAGCACGGGATACGCCCAAGAGAGCCAGTCCTCTTCCCCTCGCATTCGCTCTGCACAGATCGGCACGAAACATTCACACGCTGCTGGCAAGTTAAGCACGATGCTAGATCTTTCTGATCTTTATGAGGTCGTCGCGGTGGCAGAAGCGGACGCGGAACAGCGGGCCCGTGTGAAGGACCGCAAACCCTATCAGCATCTCCCTTGGCGAGAGGAGGCCGAGGTGCTGAACGATCCTAGCATTCAGGTCATCGCGGTGGAGACGGACATTGATGAACTGGTACCCACGGCAATGCGTTGTCTCCAAGCGGGCAAACACATTCACCTCGATAAGCCTGCTGGTCAGACCATGGCGCCTTGTCGGGCGCTTCATGCGGAAGCGACCAAACGCGGCCTCACCGTGCAGATGGGCTACATGTTGCGCTACAATCCCGCCTTCACCTTTCTCTTCCAGGCGCTGCGCGAGGGATGGCTGGGAGAGATCCGAGAAGTGCATGGGCACATGGGCAAGAAAGCATCTCCTGGTCTCCGCAAGGAACTCGGCAAGTATCCGGGTGGGGGCTTATACGAACTGGCTTGTCATTTGATCGATGCCTTAGTCACGGTGTTAGGAAAGCCGGAGGAGGTCACGCCACTCAGTCTCGAGTCTGGAGATGACGGCTTTCGTGACAATCAAATCGCGCTCTTTCGCTATCCTAACGCATTGGCGACCATCGGCAGCAATCACACCGATCCCTTTGGGGGTGCACGTCGGCAGTTCTCTGTCGTTGGCACTGAGGGCACGATCGAGGTTCGCCCCTTGGAGCCGCCAACCCTCACCCTTTCCCTAACCAAGCCGCAGGGCGCCTTCCAACGGGGACGGCAAGAGGTCGCCCTTCCCAAATCAGAGGGGCGTTATCACGGGGAATTCCGCGACCTCGCGGCCGTGGTCCGCGGAGAGAAAGCGTTCGGTTGGTCTGCGGAACATGACCTCCACGTGCACGAGGCCGTTCTCCGTGCGGCCGGGATGCCCGTGGACTAACCCTAACCTAACGTTTGCGGTACCAGTTCCCTTTCGCGTCCTGGAGCCAGAGGCCCTTCTTGGAAAGCTTGCGGATGGTCGCGGCGCGCTTCTGCCCCACCGTGCGCATGGACTCTTTCGTGCTGCGAGCAATCCGCGTGTAGACTTCCTTCCGATCCGCATTCTCCGCATTCATCAGCGTGGTCTCCTCTTGGCTCAACTTCGTCCGTGGCGCGAGAAAGCCCAAGTAATTCTCCCCGACCTTCCCGGTGGATCGCAAGGCGTCAACTGCGGGCAAGCGCTCTGCCATCCGTGTCTTTAAGGCATCTGCCAGGGTCACCCCTGGAAGCAGAAGCACGAGGGTAAACAACATGTGTGTGAGGAAATGGCGACGGCTATTCATCAGTCGTAGGGGTATCGGTGGTTGGGGCATCAAGATTCTCCGAGGCTTCATCAAGGTCTTCGAAGAACGCGTCGAGTTCCTTCTCCACGCGCACGTTGACGTTGATTTCAATGGGCTTGATTTCGTGTCGCGTCTCGATGACGTGATCACTTCGAAATTGGCAAGAGGTCAAGGTGAGGCCCACGAGCCATGGTGCACATCGGTAGAAGGAAGATCTCATGGTAAGGGATAGGTTATAGCAGTTAGGGCGATTCCTTCAACTGAGTTTCGAGCTGGCGCCGCACGCCGAAGTTCAGCAGACGCCGCACCAGTTCTGACGGATCTTCCACACTGATATTCAAATGAATCGGTGCGAACGCCTTCCCTCCTTGTGTGTTGGGAATGGGCACTTCCTCACGAGAACGCCCGCGCAAGCGCACCTGGCAGGCTGCCTCGTTGGTCTCGGGATCGAAGAAACCCATCTCAAGCTCATGCACCACCAGGTCCTTGAGCGCCATTTCCACGATCTGCAAGGCATCAGGATCGTCTGCGAGCTCCGACAACTGCGCCCCCAGTGCCTCCTTAGCGTCCAAGCGCAGGTAGGCGGGAGCCATGGGATCCAATAGCAATCGCCCTTGTGGCAATGATAGGATGCTGTCTTTAAAGCGCAGATGCACCTGACCATCCACGCGCCCGCCCACGCGTCCTTGGAAATTCGGATAGAGTTCTGCCAGGCGTTCCAATTCGATTCCGTGGAACACGATCACACTTTCGAAATCGGGATGCCCTGGATGGTAAGAAAGCGCCTCCATGGTAACCGCGCCGTCCAACGCCTTGGCCTGCACTTCGCGAACCAGCACAGCGCCGTCAGGACCGAGCTTGTATCGGAATTGACCATCTGTGAGGGTGAGCGCTCCCACGTCGAATCGCGAAAAGGTCGCGCGCTGATCATCGACCGTGACGAACGGATCAAAGCTCTCGATTGCGAACGTGCCTCCGATCCCCATCCCCGTCAGTCGACGCTCCGGGTGACGGTAGTTTCCTCGAGCCAGGGTGAGTTGCAAACGATGCTCGGGATCCCCTGCTGCCGGGATGCGAACCGTTCCCTTGGCATCGAGGAAAGCGGCCATAGGCATCTCCTTGAGTGGGTCCGAGAAAGCGCCTAACAAGGTGTTCTCAGGCAACTTCAGTTTGAGTAATTGATAGTCGATCGTGCGCTCGTCTCCGTCTCCGGGCGGCTGAATGCGTAAGCCACCAGTGAACGGCTGTTGTTGCGATTGGCCACCAAGGTCCAAAGAAAGGGCGCCCTCGAGCGTATCGAACGTGCCTGACACCGCCACCTCCTGCCAACTCACCACACTCTCATTGCGTCGAACGTCGGCCTCCTTCCACGAAGAATGCAGGGCAATGGTCTTGAGGGGAAAGGTACCCTCAGCCTCCAACGTGCCATCGATGGAAAAGCCTAACCCTTTCCAATAGGCCTGCCACCGCTGACCGGACTGCGTCGCGGCCTGGATGGTCCATGCCCACTCACCTTCCTCCTGAAGAGAACCTGAGCACACCACCGGGACCGGTCCGTAAACCTCACCCATGCCGTAATCGATGACGTGCTCCGCAGTGAGATGAAAGGCCTCTTGGTCGATCGTTCCTTGCAACGCTCGCAAGGTGGCCATCGGCCACGCCTGATGCAGCAAACGCGGCGCGCTGATGGCCGTCTTTCCCTCTCGATGCCCCACGGTTGCTTCGATCGCCTCTAAGCGATGATCCAAGAACTGCGGCGCCTTCAACTGAACCGTTCCCTGCCATCCGGTATCCCCTGAATGCGATAGCTTCGCCTCCCAAGGTGTGGCGAATCCGCTAGGATGCGTGAGATCTCCATCGGTCAGGGACACTTCCTGGTTGCCCTCATTGAGTGACCACGCAAAGCGCCCACCCGCATGCTCCCAATCGTGCCAGACCAATTCCTCTACCGCCGACTGGAAATGCGTCTCGATTCCCCCTTTAGATCCCTGCATCGTCAGCTGTCCTTCTGTCAGGGAGGCTTCGACAGGATCGATCACCCCCAGGCTGGCAGCGTCGGCATGGAGTGCCCATTGCTCAGGTGTCCATGAGGCCTTCACCTGCACCGGATCGTCGGGGGCGAGATCGATAGGGAGGACAAGGTCACCAATCGCCAGCCACTCTGGCAATTGCACCACACTCCCCCTTGCCTCGGCGGTCAGCGAGGGCGACCAGGTTCCCTCTGCCTGTAGCGAGGTGGCGCCTTCCTTCAACTGTAGGAGCCACGTTGCACCCTTGATTGTCGCCGTTCCTTCAAGCTTTCGCTGTGCGTCGCCACGCTTCAAATGAACGGTCAAGTCTTCGATAGCCATGACGTCCATCGGCAAGGTGAAGCCGCCTCCATCCGCTTCCTGGCTGGGCTTGCCTCCTTCTCTCTGATGGGATTCCCCTCTTGACCATTGCTCCAAGTCAAGTGTCAGGGTGGCTTGGGGAAGCTGAAGGGCATGGAGACGCGAGGAGCGGACGTCTTCCCATCCGTAGGAAGCGCGGGCTACCGGTGCGTGAAATGTCCATCCGTCACCAGCGAAGGCAATCTCCGCCAGCATCGTTTTCCGGGGGCCAATGGACTCGATCTCAAATGCCTTCGATTTGAGATCGACCGCGGCGAGTGCTTGTTTGACAGCCCGCTCGGCCAGGGGCGGAAGCGCCCAGTAGGAGAAGCCAACAAGCACGAGCAAGGCGAGAAGACTCAGCCATAAGAGTCGCCAGAGCCAACGCCATGCCTTCGCCTTCTTCACTCCTGGAACATCTTGGGGAACCAGTGCGAACGCAAGCGCGCGCTGTTGGGCCCGACCTCCGTCCAGGCTCCCACTTTCAACTCCAGATCCACGACGGAACAGGTGACCATCTGGACGCCAGGTGATCCTGTGAGGAAATGCACGAAGCCTTCCGAACCCGGATTGTGACCCACCATCATGGCATGTTCCACCTCATCCGGAAGGGACTGCACGACGTGGAGCAAGGCGGAAACCGGGGCCTCATAGATGGACCTCTCAAAGATAATCTTGTCCTCGTCATACCCCATCGCCTCTGCGAGGCAACGCGCCGTTGTCGCCGCCCGCACGGCTGGGCTGGCCACCATCCGTTCAGGAAGATCCCCGCGTTCATGGAGCCGCCTACCCATGGCTGGAGCATCCCGCTGGCCACGAGCATTCAGAGGGCGATCGAAATCAGCCTGGGAGAAATCTCCCCAATCTGATTTGGCATGGCGGACGAGGGTGAGGCGACGCATTGTTAGGGAGTTAAACGCAAACGCGCGTATGGATGGGTAAGGCCGACCACTACCTGCGTCAACCCATTGCCTAGATCCGTCGCTGTCCCCTCTTCAGCAACCGGCGTCCACGTTTGCAGATCAGAAGATGCCTCCACGGCAATAGTCACGCCATCTGTGCGTCTCTGGTAAGTGAGTTCAGCATCGTTCCCAGTCCATGCCGCGCGTGGACGCACCGCGCCGAGGTCAAGACCAAGCCCATACTCGCCTAACAAATTCAGGCCATCGCCATCAGGATCCGCCAAGGGATCTCCCCCTCGAGACGCCAACCATTCTTCAAAGCCTACGTTGGGCTCAGGAGCAGCCTCACCCGCTCCTGGAGACCCATGGAGGGCTGCGCTCACCGTCCAGTTTGCCGCTTCTTCAGGGTCATCGCCTAACATTCCCTTCCATACAAGCGATCGCCCTTCGCCATCCGCCTCGCGCGGCCACGGTTCGCGATCATTGTAAGAGAACTCCTCGATCACCTGATCATCTACCGCTCGCAGGCGCAGGGTCTCACCACTGTTACGCAATTGCCCCTCATAGGCACCGATCACGACCACGCCTGGATAACGTTGCTGGAAAGCCTCCAAATTCGAAACGAGAAGCCCATAGCCATTTCCAGGGATGATGGTGCCTGCTTCAAAGTCGAAATCAATCCCGCGCGTGAACCGCACACCGGCAAGATCGACTGGCCCATTGCTAACATTGTGCAATTCTAGGAACTCAAAGTCGTCCTGATTGGTGAATCCAGCGGCCGCTTCCGCATCACTAGGCGCCGCGGGATGATACATGATCTCGCTGATCACGAGGTTCTCCGCATTTGCCGATGCCCCACTGCCAATGTTCGTCACCGTGATAGCATCGTTGCCCACTGGAGAGAAGATTGATCCCGTCGTACCGAGAACATCCAAGGCTTGGATCTGAATGAGGTTCTCACCCAAGTCTAACGGAAGCGTCAATTGCCACACATCTTGATCAATCCACTCAAGGTCATACGTGGTTCCCGCGATCACGACCTCAGCAATATTATACCAGCCTGTGCCCTCCAAGGTAACTGTGGAACTGGCCACCTCGAATGGCTCACCTGCATTGCTCGTGATCTCAAAAGGCACCTGGGGAAAGCCCGAGCGGAGTCTTCCGGCAACCGTGCGATTGCGTTGATCAATGTAGCCTGCGAAATTATTCAAGTTCTCGCGTGGCAAGAAGGTGGAGTAGTGCTCCGTCCATCGCTCCATGTACTCCCGATTCACCACCGTTTCTAACATTTCATTCATCTGCGCATAATAGCTGCGAAAGGCGACGGGATCCTTCAGCATGTTGTTGAGATCACCATTGGCAGTGATGCCCTCAGTCGCTCCCCGGCTAAAGGTGAAGTCCATGTCCCACGGGAAGTACATGGCCTTCCCATTCGGTGGGAAATAGATGACCATGTTATGCTGCGATCCGTTGGCATAGTTGTCCCCGATGCCGAAGAGATTCTGAATGGCGTAGGCGCGCAGCCACTGCGGCACATCAACTGTAGCCCAGAGCCGCTCCACATAGTTGTCCGCATTGGCCGATCCAAACAAGTCGAGCAGATCCATGAGACGCACATAGTCATCCGCAGGCCGGTTGTTCTCAAGAAGGTAGTGCCAACGATAGGTCTCTTTGTCAGGGCCAAGATTGCGATGGGGCACGCCCGTGACCGAGTCCGGCTCAGGACGTTTCAGGCCCTCCGTGCCTCCAGTGGTGGACGTCGGGTAGTAGATGAGTTCGTATTCGAACATCCTTCCTTCACTTCCATTCTCAAACTGAGCATCGAGGTACTCGTCATCATACCGGGCTTTGAGAAACATAGCAGAACCTTCATGGCGGGCGTCGGGCGAAATGATGTAGATCAGATCATCATACATCCCGGGAATGTCTCCCAGGCGATTGATTGCATGTTTGACCAAGATCTCCTTCTGACTGAATTGATTCCCGGCACCGGAGCGATCCACGGCGACCGTGCCATGCACGCCATGAAAGAGCTGGTCGCCCGGCATCTTGAGGGAGAACCCCACGCGCACCGCCTGATTCCGCCCCCGTTGGCTTCCCTTGAGACGCACCCCCACATTGTAATAAACATGCTCTTCACGATCGATCAGCGTGCACAGCATTCGATGGTTGCTCATCACGTTTGTCACTTCATGCAAGAACTCGATATCAGGCCCTAACATGACAATGCGCAGATTGTGTCCAGGGGTGTCGCCCTGGCGGCCGTCATCCAACGGGATCAGGCAACGGGATTCCGCTCCCGCCGCGGGCCATTGGGTCGTGTTGCCCATCGCATCGGTACCCTCAAGATAGTAATGCAGTTTGGCCTCGGTGGGCGCTCCAAAGAGATTCGTTGCCCGCTGTCCTGGGATCACTCCTTCATAGCGCTGGGTGTCGCCCACGCGATTCATGGCAATGCGTGCGAAATCTTTCCCCGGATCATCCCGCCACAAGATCTCCAAAGTCGCTATTCCGTCAGGGTCAGCAGCGTCTACGGAAATGGTGATCGGCTCCAAATGACCAGGCACTGCGGGGGCATGCTGCAGCCCAGAGTAGGCAGGACCCGGATTCTCCTCCAATCGAGAGTTGGGAGCTCCGGGCGTGCCGTGTAGGGTTGGCATCTCCAGAATTGTCTTCCGAGCCAGGTAGTTGAAATAAAGCCGGGTGTGCAGTTGCGGAGATCCCGCCAGCCACTTGGCGCGGAAGGACACTTCATAGGTATTGCCAACCTGAATCGTTTCATTTCCCGATAAGGTCGTCTCCAACTGATTGTGCATGTGCTCGGTGGCTCCCGTTGCCAACACGTGCAAGACCGTGTTCGCCGCATCGCTAGGATCGGCTACCACCGTGGTCTTGCCGTGCCCTCCATGATTGCCGCGAAAACGCCAGTTTTGAGAGCCATCCCCGCCAAAGATGGATTGGCTAAAGGCCCGATTCCGAATGAGATTGTTCGCGCTGCCATCAGGGTCTTCAACCACAGACACGTCGTCCAGAAGGAATTCTCCCGCGTCTAGCAGGCCCACATTAAATTCATTCCATTGCCTGGGGAAGTTCGTGCCAGGAGGCCGCGTGGCTTCCCCGCGATACGTGTAGGTTTGCCAGGCACTCTTGCTCCCTTCATCACTGGCTGCCCAACTCCCAGCCTTGCTGTTATCACTGTTAGGATGGCGCAATTCCAGGCTAGATCCGCCACCGTCCGCATACTCCGGCCAGGACCCGCCCTCTGCGTAGGCCACCTCATCTGCGCGATTGCCCACGGCATCATTCAGGATGAGATGATCTTGACCATTCTGCAGCTCCCCTTGGAAATCACCCACAATGGCAATGTCAGGATACTTGCTACGCAGAGCCTCCGCATCACCCGCGACCACCAGGAATCCTCCCGGCTCTATCACGGTGCCTTCTTCGAACTCATAGCGGATCCCACTATCAAATTCCCATCCCGTGAGATCGACAGGAGCTTCACTGCGATTGGTCAGCTCCACCCACTCTTCGGGATTTCGCCGATACTCGACACCTTCCCCCTCCCCCTCGTAGGTCGGGCGATGATGATACATGATCTCATTGATGACGATCGCATCTTGCAAGGTCACGGCATTCATCTCTCCCTTCGTGGCTCCGGTGGAGATCATCCATTCACCACCATCAGGAAAGCGCGACCGTCCGCGGAGGCGAAGCAAGGTGGCGTCGAGCAATCGCCCTTCCCCATCCCACAGGTAGAGTCGTTGACCCTGCTCCATGTTCTCAAATCCTAACAGCGATTCATCGATAGCCACCCGCTCGCCCTCACCGACGGCCATGTCCTCAAAGGCGTAAGTCTCGCCGCCGCTCGTGGTCAATTGGTGCCCATTCAAGGCCCCCGCCGTCACGGCCAGCACCTCGACAAAGAAATCGTCCTCGTCTTGCCCGACCACCTCGTTGAGCACGAACACAGGCTCCGGCAATCCGTCGGGGAAATTCGCTTCCCCTGGAGTGCCCCCCTTCTCCGAACTCCAATGCCAAGAGTCGCCACTGGAACTCAACGCAAGAGGATGCCGCTTGGCCAGGGTCACCCCCGAGCCATCGGGGGCCACCGGCCAGGCACCACGATCATTGTAATCGATCACACTCATGGTCCGACCCGAATTATTGAGGAGGCGCAGTTCTTCCCCATCGTCATCCAGGCGACCCTCGAACGGCCCGAGAGACCCCGGCACGCCTGCGGGATCTGACGCCACCACGAGGAAGCCATTCCCGGGCATGATGGTGCCCACGGGGAAGGTGAAATCGACCGCGCCATCCAATTCCCAGCCCGAAATATCCACATCAACTCCAAAGGTGCTCACCAGCTCCACCCACTCCGTTTCCTCTCCCTCGGGATGATAATGCAACTCATTGAAGACGAGCACCGTGTCCTGATTAGCAAAGGCGGGAAGCGCCCATGAGAGAAACAGCGCCATCACGCCGCAGAGAGATCGAATCATGAGAGAAAGTGGTTAAGGGTTCTGAAGAAACTAGCCAGATCCGCCCCTTTGGGTAAAGCCCTCCCGTCGGCAATTTGACACGTCTGCCTGACGCTCGGACGTTGAACCATGCGATCGATCAGAGCCGCCCTGACCTCTTGCTGCCTCGTCTGTTTCCTGAATGGCACGCTCAGGGCTGATACGATCACCCTGCGGAATGGGGATCACCTGCGCGGGGAGATCCTCAGCAGGGACGAGACCCATCTCCATTTCCAAGCAGATCTCCTTCCTGAACCGTTGGCTATCCCCTTAGACAACCTTCAAGACGCCCCCGAACTCGAATCAGAGCCTGTTCCTGAATCATCCGAGGAGCCGTTGCCAACGCCCGTGGAATTGGACGTGGAGCCTGTCCCCGCGAAGGAGGGGGAGGAGAAATGGGAACTCCCTGAGAATTGGAATGCTCGAGTGCAGTTCGGCGTTTCCGATCGGCGGAGCCACAACCAGCGCCGACAGGAGCTTTCCACCGAAACCAAGCTCGCTTGGAAAGGAAAGAAGACCGAGGCGGAGTGGGTAGGCTACTATCATTACCATAAACAGTCTGGTCTGAAATCGACTGACCGCTACGGCGGGGTTCAGCGCCTTCGGCATCGCGGTGAGGACGGCTTCTTCATCCAGGCAGAAACTCGAGCGGAGGTCGATCAGGTGACCAAGAAGCGGACGCAACTCTGTCAGACCGCCGGCCTTGGCTATGCTCCCATTTCCGAGGACAATCTCACGGTCAACATTACGCCAGGCATCAAAGGAGAAGTGATCACCAACGCTGAGAAGGAAGACCAGAACGGCACCGCCTACAAAGCCCACCTACAGCAAGATTTCCGCTGGCAGATCAATGACACCCTCTCCGTGGGGCAAGCGCTCAACTACAGCGTTGACCCAGTGGAGACAGAAGATTGGGATCTCAACGCTACCGCTTACATTGAAACAAAGGTAAGCGAGGATGTGAATCTGCGGCTCGACTATCGCCACGAAGTGCTGAATCAGACCGAAGGCGCTCCCGACAAGGAAAGTGCTGAATTTGGCGCTTCCCTTGTCTGGGATTTCTAACAGACTCGCTGCGTGCCCAAGCAGAAACTGTTCTACCAATGCCAGCGCTGTGGCAACTGCTGCAAATGGCCAGGAGAAGTCGTCGTCACCAATGAGGAGATCGACGCCATCGCGGCCCATCTCGGTCTTCCCGTGGAGACCTTTCTCGAGCGCTACACCAAGCTACGCGCCAATCGTCAGGGTCTCACCTTGATCGAGAAGCCCAACCACGAATGCATCTTTCTCGACGGCATCGACTGCACCATCAATCCAGTCAAACCCGATCAATGCCGTGGCTTTCCCAACACCTGGAATTTCCCAGGCTGGCAAGACGTCTGTGAGGCCATCCCCGTGCCGGTGGAGCAAGTGCAAGCTTCCAAGTGACAAGGAACTCAAGGCCTACCACATCCTAAATTTCCCGCAGATTCAGGAAAGCCCACAGATGCTATCCGTTGACGGATTTCTGTTAGTGCGAAACTTCGGTGGAAATTACCCGCGGGTGGCAGAACGTTGACGTTAGATCCCCAAGATCTCAAGATCTCGCGCTTGCTCCCAGGCAACTCTGACTGATATTCCAACCATGAAACGACAGTTTACGGCGGTGATCCAGCAAGACGATGGCTGGTGGATTGGTTGGATAGATGAGATTCCCGGCGTCAACGCACAGGAATCCAGCCGCGAGGAGCTTATGTCTTCCCTCGCGGACGCCCTGCAAGATATTCTTGAGCTCAATCGACAACAAGCTCGTCGGGATCTGTCCGGTGAGTTTGAGGAAGTGCTGATTCCTGCATGAAGCGGAAGGCGCTCCTCAAGCATTTGGGTGCGCACGGTTGCGAGTTGCTTCGAGAAGGAAGCAGACACTCGATTTGGTGGAAGCCGTCGTCCAGCGAAAAGTCTGCGGTGCCGAGGCATCCGACGGTTAACAAGATACTTGTGCGGAAGATCTGTCGAGAGCTCAGCGTGCCTACGCCACCCGGTATCTAACATTAGATTAGAGTCCTAGGCAAAACTTGAGCGCGATAGCCACCTGGGTATACTTGACTTGATGCGAAAAACGTAGGCCATCCCGGCCATCCCCGTGCCGGTAGATTGAGGATTGCCAGTCGTCGTTGGTTCCGCCACGTTTCCCCTCAGAACGGATGGACACGGACAGACAAGGCCTACAACTGATCTCGGGAGGAACGGGCTCCTCCGCTGATGTCATCTTCGTCCACGGACTCGGTGGAGGTTCGCACAGCACGTGGAATGATGACGGTTCTAGCGATTCTGTTGATCATTTCTGGCCAGAAGCTCTAGGAGAAGCCCTCCCCCAATGCCGGGTGTGGAGCTTTGGATACGCTGCCGGAGTTACGAGACTCGGTGATCCTGGAATGATCATTGAGAAACGGGCAGGCAACATGGCAGATCAACTTCTCGCAGTGCCGGTCGCACCCAGCACCGCGAAGATAGGCACGCGTCCCTAGCTCTTCATCACTCACAGTATGGGAGGGTTGATCGTCAAGTCCCTCATTGTGGCCAACCGAAACCATGCGCAGCGAAATGCGCTCGTCCAGAGCGTTCGCGGCATCATCTTCTGTGGCACGCCTCATCGGGGATCTGACTTTGCCAAAGCTGCCGCGCTTCTCATCCCCTATCTCTCAATCGGCGGCACGCTTTGGGCCGGACTGTTGACGCTTACCCTGCCCTTCCCCCTCTACCCCCCAACCTGGGCTCGCCGCTTTGGCGAAGACCGGAAAGGGATCTTTGCTGAATGTGAGATTCACGGAATCGCTTTCCCCTTTCGGTGGATGCCGCCCGGGCGCTTTCTGATGGGATCTCCTGAGGAGGAAACGGGTAGGTATGACGATGAAACGCAGCACGAAGTATGGATGAGCCGAGGGTATTGGTTAGGGGAGACGGCCGTGACACAGGGGCAGTGGGAAGCGGTGATGGGAGAGAATCCCTCGAGCTTCAAAGGAGGTGAGCGTCCGGTGGAGCAAGTGAGTTGGCATGATTGTCAGGAGTTCGTCAAGAGAATCAATGGTGCCTGTGAGGGACTTGGAGCGCTTGCCGAGCGAGGCGGAGTGGGAATATGGGTGTCGCGCGGGGACGCAAGGGGCGTATCACGAAGAGGGCTCGCGCTGCGCGGTTGCTAGAGGAGGCGGAGCGGATCCGGTACTGGAGCGCTTGGGATGGGTGAGATCGAATAGTGGAGGGGAAACGCATGCGGTGAAAGGGAAAGAGGGAACGGGTGGGGGCTCTACGACATGCATGGGAATGTGTTCGAATGGTGCGCGGAAGCGTGGGATGAAGAGGCCTATGGGAAGCGTGCGGGTGAGAGGTTGGTGGATCCGTATGTGGAGGGTGATGAGTCCGCCGTACGCGTCTTCCGCGGCGGCGGCTTCGGCAGTAGCCCGCGTTTCTGCCGCGCTGCCTTCCGGAGCGGGATCCGCCCTGTCATTGCGAGGCGCATCCTGGGCTTGCGCTTGGCCGCAGGTCAGGAGCTGAGGGCGGAGCCCTCGCAGGAGCGGAGCGACCCGGAGCCCGGCTGAGGGACGAAGCCCAAGGGAGGAACCTTACCGCGAAGCGGTCGACGTTTTTTGTGATTCCAAGCTAAGCCAGCATGCCCTTGACGACGTGTCCGTGGACATCTGTCAGGCGGTATTGGCGTCCTTGATAGCGGAACGTGAGGCGTTCGTGATCGATGCCGCAGAGGTGCATGATGGTGGCCTGCATGTCGTGCACGTGGACGGGATCTTGCGTGATATTCCACCCAAAGGCGTCGGTCGCGCCATAGACGGTGCTTGGCTTGACCCCGCCGCCAGCCAGCCACCAACTGTAGGCCTTGCCGAAGTGATCGCGTCCGTTGGGATTGTCAGGGTTGCCTTGACCAAAGGGCGTGCGGCCAAACTCGGTGCCCCAGATGACGAGGGTTTCGTCTAACAAGCCGCGCTCTTTGAGATCATGGACCAAGGCTGCCGCTGGCGCATCCGTGTCGCGGCATTGCTCTTCCAATTGTGTGTAGAGATTCCCATGCTGATCCCATCCTGAGTGCATGAGCTGGACGAAACGCACGCCGCGCTCTAACAAGCGACGCGCCGTGAGGCAGTTGTTCGCGAAGCTGCCCTTCTCTAACACTTGCGGACCGTATCGATCGAGGACATGAGGGGATTCGCTCTGGAAATCGGTCAGTTCAGGCACGCTGCGTTGCATGCGGAACGCCATCTCATACTGAGCGATGCGTGTATCGATCTCCGGGTCGCCATAGTCTTCGAGGTGAGCGCGATTCATCTCGGCAATGCCGTCTAACAACGCGCGACGCGAAGCCACAGACATTCCAGCGGGATTGGTAAGGTAGGGCACGGGATCACCGGTGTTGCGGAAGCGGACCCCTTGAAACTTGCTCGGGAGAAATCCGCTCCCCCAGTAGTAGTCAAAGAAGAGCTGCCCACAGGTCTTGCCCTTATCGCTGGAGGTCATGACGACGAAACTCGGCAAGTCATCCGTTTCCCGGCCCAGGCCATACGAAAGCCAGGCGCCCATGCTGGGTCGACCTGGGATCTGGGCCCCGGTCATGAAGAAGGTGACTCCCGGAGCGTGATTCACCGCTTCTGTGTGCATGCTGCGCACGAGGCAGAATTCGTCCGCCAATTTCCCAATGTTAGGAAGCATGCTACTGAGCCTGAGACCCGATTGCCCATAGGATTGGAAAGGCTTGATCGCTGGCGTGCAGGGCCATCTCCCGTAGCCGGAGGACATGGTCGACAAACGCGTCTCCCCGCGAACCGATGCCGGGATATCTTCGCCCTGGCGTTCTGCTAGGATGGGTTTCTCATCAAAGAGATCCACGTGCGACGGTCCCCCACCCTGCCACAGCATGACCACGCGTTTCGCTTTCGGTGCCAGGTGGGGTGCGAGCAGGCCGGGCAAGGACTCGGACGCCTCCGACTGGAGGAGCGTGGCGAGGGCTGCGGTGCCGACACCACTAGCAGTGCTGCCAAAGAATTGGCGACGCGTGACTCGGGCGGCGTTCTCGGTGAGGATCGGATGCATGACTTCTACTGCCGGGTGAGGGCTTCGTCGAGGTTGTAGAGGGCTAGGGTGATGGCGGTGAAGGCGGCGTGTTCCACGGGGTCTAACGAGGGATCTCCGCTAGACTCGCCCACACTGAGCAAGTCTTGAGCGGCTTGGGGATCGGCTTGGTAATGCTTGCGTTGCCGTGCGTGCATGTGCTGCAGCCGAGCGATGTCTGCGGGCGAGGGGTCGCGACAAAGCACGTGTCGACAGGCGAAGGTGAGCTGCTCTGTCAAATCCTCCTCCGAAAGGAGCGCTCGCTGGGCGAGGTGACGCGCGGCTTCCACCCAGGTGGGATCGTTGAGGGTGATGAGCGCGTGCAAGGGTGTGTTATTGACCGAGGTCCGCACGCGGCACGCTTGGCGAGTGGACGCATCAAACATGTTGGCCGGTTGCACCGTGCGCCGCCAGAACGTGTAGAGACTGCGTCGATACAGGTCGCGCCCATGCGAGGCTGGGTAGGTGAAATCGCGTTCCTTGGTGATGGCCAAGGGTTCCCAAACGTCCTTTGGCTGATAGGGATACACGGGCATACCACCGATGCGATGATCTAACAAACCCGCTGACGCCAGGGCCCAATCTCGCAGAAGCATGGCTGGCATGCGGAATCGACTCGCTCTCGCGTAGAGGCGATTCTCCCGATCCTCAGCACGATGCCAGGCATCCAGTCGACTCGACTGCCGGTAGGTCGCGCTGGTGACAATGAGACGATTGATCGCCTTCATGCTCCACCCACCATCACGGAAGGTCACGGCGAGCCAATCTAACAGGTCACCATGAATGGGGTATTCACTCTGCACGCCAAAGTCCTCCGCGGTCTTGACGATGCCAATGCCAAAGAAGTGCTGCCAGAAGCGATTCGCCTGCACCCGCGCCGTGAGTGGATGCCCTTCGGAAACAAGCCAGCGCGCCAGTCCCAGCCGATTGCGAGGTGCATCCTCTGGCAACTCGGGGAGGAATCCAGGGGTATCAAAGGCAACCTCTTCGGTAGGGCTAAGATAGGCGCCACGATCAAAGATGTGCGTCTTTCTCGGCTTCGCATCACTCATGATCATGGGACGCGGAATCTGATCGCCCTTGTAGGCATCGAGCTCAGCTTGCCATTTCTCCTTCGTGTCTTTGTCAGGTGCTGTCGCGATCTTGGCCTCCCACTCGGCAATGCGTTTGCGATTCTCATCCGTCGGCAATTCCAAATACGGCTTCGCCACGCGTATCCGGGTCGACTGCCTTCCCGGGGTCCCTTTCTCAGGCACACGATTGAACGCATCCATGAGGCTGTAATAATCGCGCATGGTGATGGGATCATATTTATGATCATGACACTGCGCACAGGTCATGGTGAGGCCTAACCACGTGGTCGCCGTCGTGTCCACGCGATCGAAGACGATGACCACACGTTGCTCCTCCGCGATGGCACCCCCCTCACCATTCAACAAATGATTGCGATTGAAGCCACTCGCAATCTTCTGCTCCACGGTGGCATCAGGCAGCAGATCGCCGGCCAATTGCCAGGTCGTGAATTGATCGAAAGGAAGGTCTTCATTCAAGGCCTGTACAACCCAATCCCGCCAGATCCATTGCCACGTATCGCCGTCCTGTTGGAAGCCATTGCTATCCGCGTAGCGAGCGGCATCCAGCCAAGGCAAGGCCATCCGTTCACCATAATGATCCGATTGCATGAGGCGATCCACCAGGTGCTCGTAAGCCATGGGATCGGGGTCCCTCACAAAGGCATCCACCTCGTCGGGACTGGGGGGCAACCCAGTCAGATCGATGGCAAGGCGCTTGATCAAGGTCGCTCTATCCGCCTCAGGCGACGGGGTCACCCCGCGTTCTTCGAGCAGTGATAGGACAAAGTGATCAATCGGATTCTGTGGCCAGGATTCATTCTCCACGCTCGGAATGTCAGGACGCTGCGGCGTGACAAAGGCCCAGTGCGTCTCGTAAGTGCCCCCCTCGCGAATCCACTGCTCGAGCTTTGCCATCTGTGCTTCTGTCAGCGTCCGATTGGCATCGGGAGGCGGCATTTGATCATCGGAATCGTGCGAACGGATGCGAGCGATCAGCGCGCTTGCTTCTGGATCACCGGGCACGACCGCGCCTCCTGCACGGGCTCCCGCTTCCTCATCCAAACGCAAATCCGCCTTGCGGTGGTTCGCATCTTGCCCATGACAGTAGAAACAATTCTCCGCCAAGATCGGTCGGATGTCTCGATTGAATGACAATTCACGCGCGCTAGCCAGAGGAGCCAGGGCGATGAGAAGAACCAGAATGGAAACAATTGCCTGCATGGGGGTGGGAACGGGAAGCATCCATGTCATTTCCCTCCTGGGAGTGCAACCCCACGGGCACAAGATCTACTTGCTTGAGACGCGCTTCAGGCTCCTTTGTACGGGATGTCCCCCGAACTTCTCGAAACCATCCGCACCTCGCCGCTCACTCCTTGGATTGGGGGTGCCGTTCTCATCTTTCTCCTCTTCTCTTTGGTGAAATTCATCGCCAAGACCTTGGGGAAACTGGTCATCACCGCGGTGATCGCCGTGGCGGGCCTGCTGGGATGGAATTGGCTGGGAGAGCCGGATGCCCGCACGTTCACTGACATTCGCAAAGACTGGTTTGCTAGCATCAAGAACACCGATTTCTCACGCGATAGCATTCAGGCACTGGTCAAAGACACCAGCCGTCTCCTCAAAGAAGCGACTGAGACCTCGCGGGCCAAAGGGCGTGAAGTCACCAAGGACATGCTTGTGAGCGCCGCCGATGCCCTCAAACAGAAGATCGCGGAAGCCTCCGCTCGCGGCGAAACGGACGCCAAGCAACGGTTTCAAGGTCTCTACGATCAGGTCCAAGCCAAACTCGGCCAGTAACCCAATCCCGGAGAATCTCTTGGCGAGACCACTAGCCCCGACGGCGATCTTTCCGACGGGGCTTGCCTTTCATCCCTTCCCAGGGCTTGCGACGAGGTCGGCGCTCTTCTCTTTCGTCGCCTTCGCGACGTGAGCCACCGCCCCCTCCGCGCCGGTCGTCTCCTCGTGGACGCCGCGGTGGGCCACCCCTGTCGTCGCGCTCGCGGAAACTGGAACGACGCTCGAATTGCGGACGTTCCTCTGCGACACGGAAACGGACATCCTTCCCTCGCACTTTCACATCGCGAAGGTTGCGAAGGAGATCCTCCACGGCATCGGCAGGGACGTCCATGAGGGCATGTTTGGGAAAGAGTTGGATGCGACCGACCGCTCCGTTAGGGAGTTCACCAGCGCGATAGAGCACGCCGGCCAAGTCTCCTGCAGACACGTTCATCTTGCTCCCAATATTGACAAAGAGATCGACCCGGTCGCCGTCGCCTCCACCACTAGCAGGATCTTTGCGTTCGCGCTTCTCGGGCATTTCCCGCTTGGCTCCTTTCGGACGATCCTCAGGAATCGCATCCGCCTTCTTCGTGTCCGATTGCAGCAATAAGTGAAGCGCCGCGGCGGTGACATCGGTGAGGGCAAAGCCTTGATCTAACAAACGATCAATCAACCGCTTTCCTTTGGGAAAGCTTCCATCGACGAGCACCTCGCGGAGTTGATTGTAGAAGCGATCCGTCCGATGCTCCTCCATTTCGTCCAGGGTGGGCACACGAAAGCGCGCCACCTTCTGTTTCGTGTGACGCTGAATGGTTTGTAGTTTATAAACATCACGCCCAGCCACGATCGAAATCGCCTTGCCGGAACGCCCCGCCCGCCCCGTGCGCCCGATCCGGTGCACGTAGTCTTCCGCATCAAACGGGAGATCGTAATTGATCACCAAACCCACTTCATCCACATCGATCCCACGGGCAGCGACATCGGTCGCCACGAGGACTCCAAATGACTGCTCACGAAAGGCATTCATGACGCGTGTGCGCACGTTCTGAGTCACATCCCCATGCAAGCGATCCGCCGCGAAGCCACGCGCGACCAAATCCTCCGTCACGTCGTCCACCGTCCGCTTGGTGTTGCAGAACACCATCGTCAAGGGAGAGGGATGCGAATCCAAGAGGCGTGCCAGCACCTCTGGCTTGGAGCGATGGCGCGCCTCATAGTAGATTTGTTCAATGTCAGGAGTCGACAATTTCTCTCCTGCCACTTTCACCATCTCCGGCTCTCGCGTGAAGCGTTCGGCGAGCTCACGGATGGCTTTGGGCATGGTAGCGGAGAACAGGACGGTCTGCCGATCCTTGGGCAATTCGGAGAGAATCGCTTCAATATCCTCACGGAATCCCATGTCCAGCATCTCGTCCGCTTCATCCAACACCGCCGCAGACGCCCCACTCAGGTCCAGGGTATTTCTCCTGATATGATCGAGCACGCGCCCTGGCGTCCCGATGACGACCTGAGAGCCGCGTTTTAATCCATCGACCTGGCGTTGGAAAGAGGCGCCTCCAAAGATGGGCATCACATGGAGTCCCTTCGTCGTGTTCGCCAATTGGTGCAATTGCCCGGCCACTTGCACCGCCAATTCCCGCGTGGGACACAACACTAACGCTTGAACGGCACGTTTCTTCGGATCCACCCGTTCAAGGAGCGGGATGCCGAAGGCCGCCGTCTTGCCAGAACCCGTTGGCGATTGCCCGACGAGATCGCGGCCCTCCAGCAGGGGCTGCATGGCGGCCGATTGGATGGGCGATGTCAGCTCGAAACCGAGCGCATCAATGGCTTGACGCCTCTCAGGGCTGAGATCGAAATCAGAAAAGGGACGTTTCTCCATGGTGCTACGTTAGGGTAATCAGAGCCCAGCGTATCACGCGCCGGGCGTGGAGACTCGGAGAAATCTTCGAAAAGGCAACCCTTCATTTCAGGAGCGCGCGTCACGAGGGGCTCGTCACCACCTGCGGTTCCACCACCATAACATGCGACTCGCGTGCACTGTCCTCCAACTTTCGCCGACGAGCCTCGGGAAGGTCCGCCTTATCCCCTAGATGGAAACCCCCGATCCTTTCAAAGAAATCGATCGCTCCGGTGGTGAGGGCGAAGAGCCGGGCCACGCCCAACTCCTTGGCACGCCGAATGGCGAACTCCACCAATTTGCGTCCATATCCGTGATTCTCATGGTTCTTCTTGATGAAGAGGCAGGCAAGCTCGACGGCATCTTCGTCAGGATACACATGCAAGGCCACGCAACCCACGATGGTGCCATCGATCTCAATGACACTATAGTCACCGATCGTCTTGGTCACGTCTTCTTCAGAGCGTTGCACGAGGTCGTCATCACTGACAGAAGGACGAATCATCGCCATGATTGCTGGCACGTCCGCCTGCGTGGCCGAACGGATCTCCTGATACGCATCTCGATAGACCATGGTACCGCTCCCCTCATTGCTAAAGAGCTCGGCCAGCAGAGCATCGCGCTCCATGCCAGACACCACATGCACACGAGGCACGCCGTGGTAGCATGCGCGGGCAGCCTGCTTGAGCTTCGATCGCAGCATGGGATCATCGACGCACACACGCGCATTGGCAGCGCCATCCACCACCGCATTGGCCTGATCCACCGAGAGCTGGCGCACCCGGAGATCGTCGGCATCGGTGACATGATTCTGTGTCACGAAGAGCACCTTGGCGGCGCCCACTGCCAGCGCGATCTCGGTCGCCACACTATCAGAGTTCAACCGCAACGTGCGTCCGCGACGATCATAGCCGACAGGCGAAATGACCGGCAGCAAGCCTTCTTCAAGGAAGGCTAACAAGCAGTCCGTATCGACGCGATCGATGACTCCTGTAAGGCCCTGGTCGACGCCTTTCACCCGCCCGGCCTGATGGGCCACAAGGACATTTCCAGAGGCCATGCGAATATTGGAAACGGTGGCCTGCTCGCGCAGTTGAGTTGAGAGACGCGCGATCGCTTCCAAAGCAACCGAAAGACTGGTTTCGTCCGTGACGCCCTGGCCATCCGAATTCGTCAAGGTGAGGCCACGCTCTCTCGCCAATTGGCGGGTTTGATACCCTGCCCCGTGAACCAGGATGATCTGAATGCTGAGAGATTGGAGAACGGCGAGGTCTAGCAGGAGCCCAGGCAATCCGCTTGAATCCAGCAGTTCGCCATCCACAGCCACGACAAAGCGCTTCCCTCGAAAGAGCGGCACATACCGGAGGATTGCCCGCAAATCACTGTAGCGCACTTTCTGTTTGGGAGTCATTTCCATCGTTGCCATGAAGGGACCTTGCTTCAGATTAGCACTCCTCTCATGGACAAGAAACGGCTTTTGACAGAAATTGTGGCACATCTCGAAGAGGTGTCCCAAACCATGCACGCAGCTGCCAAAGCAACGCACGAAGCGGCGACCCACGAAGACGCCAAGGCCGAGAACAAGTACGACACGCGCGGGCTCGAAGCCTCCTATCTAGCAGAAGGCCAAGCGCGCCAAGCAGAGGAAGCGGAAGCGAATCTACGACGCTTTCAACAGCTCTCTTCCGATCCCTTTCCCAAGACGGAGCCCATCGAGATTGGGGCCCTCGTAACGGTTGAAATGGCAGGATTTCGTGATCGCTATTTCTGCGGCCCGGGCGCTGGCGGGGTCGAAATGGAACTCGATGGGGAAGAATGCATCATCGTGACGCGAGACTCCCCCATCGGATCGCATGTCTATGGGGCGCGCGAAGGGTCTTCCTTTGAGATCAATGGAAGGCGCGCGACCATCGTCGCCGTCGACTGATCTACGGACGACCGTAGAGATGTTCCCCTTCCTTCGCCGCTTGGTGCGCTTCGTGAGTATCTTGGAGAGCGCCTGGATCTTGCTGATCCTTGAGCCATCCTTCTAAAGCTTCGGCAAGCGTCGCTTTCACCTGAGAATGATCCGCATCCTCGATTAGATTGGTCATTTCGTAAGGATCTGAGGCCGTGTGATAGAGTTCCTCGGCGGGGCGATGCATGTAGCGTTTGACTAACGCGTAGGTGTTAGGATGATTCCAAGCTTCGCGGACCCAGGTTGCCCAGTAGGGATTGTTCAGTTTGCCCTCCCCGGTCCAGCCCATGAGATGTTTCTCAATATACACCTCATGCGGCGCCAGATTGCGCAGGTAACGATAGGTCCCATCGGTGATGGTTCGAATTGGGTAGGCTGGTCCCTCCGGGATATTGTTATGCATGCCATAGGCAAATGCCCGCGAGCTCGCGTTCGTCTCACCTAACAAGACGCGCCGGAAACTGACACCATCGAATTGTTTGGGGCCCACGTCGCCTCCTGCCAGCGCCATGAGGGTGGGCACAACATCGGCGTATTGCACCAAGGCCGACGTTCGTTTGCCTGCGGGCACGTGGTCAGGCCACCGTGCAATCAGCCCTGTGTGCAAGCCGGTGTCCCAATTCGTCCATTTGTTCCCTGGAAACTGCGACCCTTGTTCCGAGGTGAAGAGCACCAGGGTATCTTCCGCCGCCCCTGTGGCAGCGAGCGTGGCGAGGATCTCTCCAACCTGCCCATCCATGTAGGTGATCTCGGCAAGGTAGCGCCCATACGCCTCACGCGTCGCTGGCGTATCGGCAAGATTGGGCGGCAGATGGAGCGTGTCTGGTGGATACTGCGTAGGATCTCCCATCACCCAGGGCACATGCGGTTCAACCAGGGCGACAACCAAGCAGAAGGGACCCTCTTCACGCTCCATGAACCGTCGAATGCCCAGCACCTCATGGTCGCGAGTGGGATCACGCACGCAGTTCGGATCAAATCCTGCCACTTTCTCAAAGGGAAAGACATCTGCAGGTTTCACATGAAGCTTGCCTGCCAGACCCACACGATAGCCGAGATCGCCGAGCAGATGTGGGAGACTCTTCACGCCAGGCCGACTCGCCGAGTGATTCCACGCACAGCCATTGCGCATCGGATAGAGCCCGGTGAAGAGTTCTGATCGACACGGCTGACACATGGCGGACGCCACATAGGCGCGATCAAAGGTCAGACCCTCCGCGGCAAGGCGATCCAAATGCGGCGTCTTGGCGTGACGGCCTCCGTAGATGGGAAGATCATTGTAAGTGCATTCATCGGCCATGATGATCAGCACGTTGGGAGCTTGCATCCCTTGAAGCCCGTTGCTGCAGAGGCACCAGATGAGGAATGCGAGGAGGATTGGCGGTTTGGAAAGGGGCATGGTCATCAGATGAACCATCGAGCGATCACTGACATGACGTCAAGATTCTGATCACTTCTTGGTTCCCTGCGCGTTCTTTCGCCAAATCGAGAGCCGATTGTCCCTTGCGATTCATCGCTTCTTTGTTCCCTCCAAGCCGAAGCAATGCACGAACCATTGGAGCCTTGCCATCCTGTGCCGCCATCATCAGCGGCGTCAAATCATCCGCGCGCTCTTCCAATAAGGCACCCGAATTCACCAATAGTGCCAACAGCGAGGGATCAGCAGTATAGGCCACCGCTCGGTGAAGGAGCAGGTCTTGCTCACCTATCCTTGCCCCTTGGTTCACCAAGGCCTTGACCACTTCTTTGCTTCCGCTCTTGACTGCCCACGAAAGCACGGATCTGCCTTTATCATCCTTCAGGTTGATATCGCCTCCCAGTTTGATGAGGTGGTTTACCAATTCAAGGTCTCCGTTTCCTGCGGCTCGCATCAGCACCGTCATGTGATTGTTTTCCTCATCACGCGCATCGATGTCGTACCCGGAATCGAGCAATTGTCTCACGCCTTCCACACTTTCACTAGCACGACCAATTAACCGTATCTTTTCAGGAATCAACTCCCGCTTGGGAAGCCTCTCGACCTTCCATTCTCCATTGTTGTCACTGACATGCCAGCGGACTTCATCTATACCCCCAATGCGAATCGAAGTCACCAGAAACACATCGCCTGCCACCTTTATCGAAGCTTCGCTTATTCTCCAACCTCTATTCACTGTGAGCGACGTTGTCTCCTTAGAGACGTCTTGAACCTTCGAGAACATCCTCATCTGCAATGTAATATCTTCAGTGATGAGCACGCAGAAGCGTTCATTTCCCATTTCGCAAGCGTCTAACAGCTCCATCGTAGACGGCGGTGAGACCTCAGATATCGGAGGCTGAACATGCTCAATCTCGCCAACTTTGCGCTCCTCTTCCCCGAGCAATAGCACAAAGACATTCCTCGTCTCTCCAGGCCATTCTGCCTTCCTCGCTTCTTTCACCGCTTTAAGGCGAAACTGCCCGTCGCTCAGATCGATCTCCTGCCCACGAATCAGGCTAGGAGTTACGAAGACCATGCAGATGCAGAAGAAACGAACCATTGTCTAAGATCGGTCAGGATTATTTCCTCTACGACACCGCAATCACGACTTTCCCAAAGTGCTTGGCCGAGTTGAGGTAGTCGTAGGCTGACGGGGCATCTTCGAAGGGAAAGATGCGATCGATCACTGGCTGCATGGAGGATTCCTCGACAAAGGCGAGAAGGCGTTCGAGTGCGGTGCGATGCCCGACATAGATGCCGTTGAGTCTCACATTGCGCGCAATGAGGGGGAACAGCGTGGCTTCAGGGGGATCGAATCCTGTGAGTACGCCAATGAGGGCGATATGACCACCGGCGGCCACCGCGGCCATGGATTTGGGCAGGGTGCCTGCACCACCGACCTCCACCACGTGATCCATGCCGCGTTTCTCCGTTGTTTCCCAAATGGTTTTCTCCCAATCCGGCGTCGCGCGGTAATTGATGGTGTGATCGGCTCCCAACGCGCGCGCCCGCTCCAGCTTCGCATCACTGCTAGACGTGATCCACACTTCGGCACCTTTCGCTTTGGCAATCTGCAAGCCAAAGATGGATACGCCGCCCGTTCCGAGAAGCAGGACGCGGTCGCCCGCTTGGAGGTCGCCGCGCTCTAGCAGCGCATACCAGGCAGTGAGCCCCGCACAGGGGAAACACGCCGCTTCTTCATCGGAGAGCCCATCTGGCACTTTCGCCACACCTTCCTCTGGCAAAACCACCATTTCTGACAGCATGCCATTGGCCGATCCCCCAAGAGCAGCCTCGTGGTAACGCAGGTCAAAGCGTCCATCAACCCAATGGGAAAAGAAGCAGCCCATGACACGATCCCCCACCGCCACACGCGTCACCCCTTCCCCAACAGCAATCACTTCCCCCGCCCCATCGGATGCGGGGACCGTTCCTCCCGCCTTGGCTGAGGACGCGCTTTGCCCCTGACACATGAGGAGATCGCGGTAGTTGAGTGAAACAGCTTTCACATTCACCAAGACCTCACCAGGTCCGGGTTGCGGTGCTTCCACTTCCTTCAATTCAGGCGCGAGCCCGCTATCCGCAGAATGTAGTTGATACTGACGCATGGCCCGATCCTAACAGAATAAGTGTGGAGCCCCCACCTTGTCGTGAAGCCGATCGCAAACGCGTGGATCCAAGTCTAATCCTTGCGCGAGGCGACCGAGGTAGGCAGCCTCTTTGAGCGTGTCCACCTTCATGGCCATGACAGAGAAGCCGTAGACCTGCTCGGCCAATTCTTCCGGGACCGATCGACAGAATTGCTTCACCTGCAACGGGGTGCGCAATTCTTGTCTGACAAAGTCCAATTCTTCTTCGGTCACATCATTGCCCAGGCGATCCAGAATGGCGTCTTGCTCGGCGCGATCAATATCTCCATCCACTTTGGCGGCATTGCACATGGCACGGATGAGGAAGACGGCCTGCTGTTGGCGCCCTGAAGACGGTCGCGGGCGACGCCGTGGCACCAATTCTGGGCGCTGCCGTTCTTGCCGTTCTTCCCGCTTGGGAGTCGCCTGAGGCTGCTGCCGCCGTTCGCCTCCAAAGATGCCCCCTAACAGGTCGTCGAGCAATCCCCCTGAAGGACGGGAGCTCGGCGCGGGTTGCTGTTTCGGGCGTTCTCGCGGCTCCTGACGAGGCGCGGGCGCGCGTCGGGGCTGGCGTGAGGACACCGAAGGTTCGTCATCGTCACGCACTCCAAGGAGATCCTCAAGGGCTCTCCCCATCCGCTTCCCATCACCCTCACGGAGTTCCCGCACACGACGGGAATTGGTGGCATTCTTTCCCAACAGTTCTCTTAAAATCGATGAGGCGTCCATGGTGGGAGCATACCCAAGAATGCCTGATTCCCAAGAATGGAAACACATCCAAGAGGAGATTGCACCCGCGCTTCATCTCCGCTTGCATGGAGCGCATGAGATTTCTTTGGATTCCCCTTACTCTCAGCCTGCTAACCTCTTCCCCAGCCATCACCCCGGATGCCGCGCAAGAGGCCTTCCTCACCGACCTCCACGAACGCACCTTCAACTATTTCTGGAATCTGACACCCGCCAATACCGGCCTCACCCCGGATCGTGGCCCAGGCGCTTCCTTTTCCAGCATCGCAGCCATTGGGTTTGCCCTCACCGCCTATCCCATCGGCGTGGAACACGATTATGTCAGTCGCGAGCGTGCCGCCGAGCGTACGCACATCACGCTCAAGTATCTCCGAGAAGGCCCACAAGGGGATGCCCCAACAGAAATGGCTGGTCATCGCGGGTTCTTCTATCATTTCCTCCATTCGGACTCCGGGACTCGCTATCGCACCAATGAGCTTTCTAGCATTGACACAGCTTTACTCATGGCAGGCGCCCTCTTTGCCGCCGAGTACTTCGATGGAGATACGGCCACTGAGAAAGGCATCCGCGACGATGCCGACGCGCTTTATCGGGCGGTGGAGTGGGATTGGCTGCAACGTGAGGATCATCTCATGGGGCACGGTTGGAAACCGGAAAGAGGCAAGCTCCCGCACGCCTATCAAGGTTACAATGAGGCAATGATCCTCTACCTCCTCGCCCTTGGTTCCCCCACCCATCCCGTGGGAGAAGAGGCGTGGAAAGCCTACACGTCCACCTATCAATGGGCTGACTTTCATGGTTATGAACACGTTGGGTTCTCGCCCCTCTTTGGCCATCAATACTCTCATGTATGGGTCGATTTCCGCGGCATCCAAGATGCGTATATGCGCGAGAAAGGGATCGACTACTTTGAGAATTCGGCACGGGCGACACGCTCGCAACGGGCTTACGCCATCGCTAATCCGCTAGGATGGCGCGACTATGGAGAACATGTTTGGGGACTGACCGCTTGCGATGGACCCGCCAATATCAGGCGCCTCTATAATGGGGAAGAACGCCAGTTTCAGACCTACTCAGCGCGGGGCGCCAGCATCGTGCGCATCCGCGACGATGGCACCATCGCCCCGACGGCCGCGGGCGGATCCATGCCCTTTGCGCCAGATATTTGCCTGCCTGCTTTGATGACCATGAAGGAGCGTTATGGCGAATCCCTCTACGGGCAATATGGCTTCGTGGATTGCTTCAATCCATCCTTCACCTTTGATGATGTCACTTTGGGACACGGGAAGATCGTGGCGGGCAAAGGCTGGTTTGATACTGAATACCTGGGGATCGATCAAGGACCGATCCTCACCATGATCGAGAACTGGCGCACTGGCTTCGTTTGGAAAGTGATGCGGAAGAATCCCTACCTGAAGCGAGGGTTAGAACGTGCCGGGTTCACGGGCGGCTGGCTTGCCGACGACTAGCCGATTCATCATGGCTCGGCAATCCTAACCGTGAGGCGAAGGCTGCGAAAGACCGTGCTGGTAATGGGGACAGTGTCAGCCACTTCCAGGATCTGAGCATTGTCGGTGAGGACTTCGGTATCACGCGTGTTCCAGGTCACCGCATCACCGCTTGCCTCCACGGTGAACGCTAAGTGAGAGGTATCGAACGCGGTGGACTTGTGGACACGCATCACCAGCACCCCGTCGCGCACTTCCACTTCCACCGCCTGCTCATTGAAGGTGGATGTCTTGGATGGACTGAGGTTGAGCGCGAATTCTATCAAATTACTCAGTCCGTCGCCGTCATTGTCATCGAGAATTGAGAAGGCAGCGTGACTTTGATAGTGCTGCTCTTCCCACAAGTCTGGAAGGCCATCGGCGTCTTCATCACGGGCTGATGGCAAGGCTCCATTCATGGCAAGGCCGAAGGGCTCGATCACATCCGACGTGTTTGTCGCGACGATGTAGTAATCCATTTCTGTCAAGAGCGGCCATGTGGACGCCGTGAACGTGGCTGTCCCCGTTCGCAAATCGCCATCAACATTGATCGAGACGAGCGTCGGGGGATCAGCGCTGCTCCCCACGGGTGGCGGAAGCGTGCCTTGATCGACGCGCACCTCGACCGCATTGCTATGACTTGCTGTGTGCCGCCATTCATCGGCACCTAACGGAACCTTCACGCGAAACACCTTGGAACTATAGGGCTCTAACACTCCCTGATAGAGTCCACCGGAGAAGGGCAGTTCCTCCATGGGGAGATCCGGGCGCTCCTCGAAGGCTGAGGTGAGAGAGAAGGCGCTATCTACACTCCCATGAATCCCGATGAAATAGCGGCTGCCTGGACGCAAGGGCGGCACGCTGTAGACCACGGGGCCCGGCTCATATCCCGAGCCATCATAGATGCGATAGAGATTCTTCGCATCAGCCTCGTCCGTGACGATATCGGTGACGCTGGACCCAAATCCCGGCGGCGCCGTGTCGCGGAGATACATCTTCACGTCTCCTTGACTGCGCGAGAATGTCAGATGCCAATCACCCAGCGGCTCTCGCGGTACCTCTACTTTATAATAACGCCAGTCACCCCCTACTAAGGGCGCATCCGTGACCACACCACCATCGAGGTTCAGCGCGTCCACTTGTCCCGTCGATGTCGCGAGCCGGTATCGCGCATTCTGGCGTTCGTTCGCACGGATACCCAGATACCAAATGCCGGGATCGAGAGCTGATTGGAAGCGACTGCTTTGGCGCACCCAATTTCCATAGCGACTCCCCTCGCCTGCCAATTGGCGATCAAACGTCCGGCCACTTCCTGAGTTTACACCATGATCGATCGTGGGGATAGCACCCTCACGCAAATATAAATCTGGACGACCACTCACCGCGGTAAGGAATGTCCTCAGCAAGCCCGAATTCTCGTCAGGAATCTCCACGGCGTAGAAATGCCATTCGTCCTCGGCCAACTCTTGCGCAGATGCTAGTCCAACTTCTCCAAATGTTTGGCCAAAGGCATCTGCCATCGTCCAGGTCGCTTCCACGGCCACAGGGGCACTCAAGATCTCGTAGTCCGTGATTTCATCGGCCTCCACCGAGAGAAACCAGGTGCGATCAGGTTGCCACCACGGTGGGACCAAGAGAAGACTCTTCTGCCCAGTCACTTTCACTTCAGGATTCGCCCCTCCTTCTTGATGAAAAGCTTTTAGGGTCGTGTTCACACCTTGAAACTGCTTGAGCTTGATCATCCATCCCAGAATAGGCTCGCCCTCGAGGGTAGGCGGAATCGCCACTTCATAAACATTCTTCTGACCCTTGGAGAGGGTTGCCCGATGGGTGGATGGCAAGGCTTCTGTGGCAAGGGAGGGGCCAAATGCTAACGGAATATTGCTTTTGCGGGTGATCGTCAGCGTCGCCCGCCCATTCGGATAGCCATCGGCGAAACGGCTCGCGCGCGCGACCAGTCGATACGTTCCCGGAGAAACGTTCGTGATGGTATGAATGCCAGACGCCTCGAAGCGATGTTGTGGATCAATCTCGCCTCCCAGGTATCCGTAGCTATCTGTTTCCGCTGGCGGACGAGGCAAGTAATCGCCATTTCCCGTCCAAAGGACGAATTCGGGATTTCCCTGGCGACCATCCAATCGCAATTCCAACGCAGGAGTGGGCGTGTCCACGTGAAACTCTAGCATCACATTCTGTCCCCCTTCAATATCTAACGGATGTGCTAGATTGGAAGTACCTACCGAGCCAATGGAGGTCACTGGTATGGGGCCCTTGCTAAAGAAGCGCCCCTCCGCTGGCTCTTCTCCCACGCTGGTGGATGTGGGCACCGCCCCTTGGCTGACGGCGGCGATGTAGTAAGTGCCGGCTTTCACAAACGGCTCCCAAGGTTCCTCACCTTCTTCCAATACTTCAGGCTCTTGTGGCTCAGGATCGGGCAGGATGAGGAGGTGCTCGCTCCCGGGAATGGCCGCCAAGTAGCCATGGCCGCTCTCTGGATGTCCTGAGCTACTCGCGCGCGTTCCAGGAATGCCACCATAGCGAATGGCGAACGTCCAATCACCTCGCAAGGTTTCGAGTCCCATTTGCCAACTACGCGTTTCTGCAGGGACGGTGACTTTGAAATAGGCCGCCTCCTTGCCGTGAAGCGATAGGTCCGGAGTCACCGCCTCACTACCCGTGAAGGGAATCTCCGTGATCGGTGTCCCATAATCCTCACCGATCAAGTTGCTCTTCAATTGATAGTAGATGTCTGAACTCTTCGCATAGATGCCAATGTAGTAATGACCTGGCTCTAGCGGTTTCCCCATCGGAATGACGCCCCAATAGTATTGCTGGTTATTGGCACTGCGGGGCAATCGCGTCCAGTCTTGACCTTGATTCACTTTGTAAGTAGCGCCACTAGGGAAGGTGTCATCGTGAGGGCCGAGCGATCCCGAGCCAGAGGTCGGGAGATTGTTGCGCCGGATCATGAGATCAGCATTGCCAGGCGAGATCTCACCCGTTTCCAAATTGATGACCTTCAACGTGAGTTCCCACGCATCCGGTCCCTCTGGAATGTCGACCCGACAGAAATCCCACACCCCTTTCGACAAGGCCCCGGCGCCCGTGGCTTCTGCCTCGATTTGTTTCACATCGACACAGGGTTTCATCCCAATCTCGCCAAAGGCAGCTTGCCACTGATTGTCATCATCGCGCATGGCTCTTACCGTGATGTGATGCACGCCACTGGGTAACGGATGACAAATACCATCGAATCGCGGCGTGATTCCAGAGACCCCACCCTCGACTCCATACTCAGGGCTCGTGATGGGCGCTGGCTTTGCAATACTGTCAGCGCCAACCAGCCGCACTTCCACATCCCCAGCTGTTTGTCTTAATGATAGACTTTTATCGAGCGATGACTCTTCGATGGTCAATTTGAAAAGACCAATGCCTCCGGGAGGCAGCGCATAGGGAGTGTAAGGCTCCTCGCCCACGACGAAAGTGCCCATATCAATCACCGGGATAGGTTCTAGCTGATCGATGACGAGGGAAACCGTACCCGTGCCAATAGGAACTCCTGGCGCATTCCCCAAACTCACCGCCGCGAGATAATAGGTGCCTCCAGTCAATGTCAGTCCCTCACTAGGAAGAATGAGGTATTCTTCGAAATCCACCTCCCCTGGATAGCCAGTGCGGTCAATGAATGTCCCATGGAGATTGCTAGCCGGTCTACCTGCCTTCGCACTGATACCTGGCAAGCGATCCTTTGCCAAAGCGAGAAAGAACGCCTCACTCGCCCCTATGGCCTCCGCCTGAATCGACCAGTTAGGCGTCCCTTCTGGCACTTCAATCTTGAAGTATGCAGCCTCCCGAGCCGGGAGATCTTCTACCATGGCACTTTCACCATAGGGCAGATCAATTACCGGAATCGCATGCCCCTCCCCGATCGCTCTTGTGCGAATCTGATAGGCCACATCTCCACTCACGGCTTTGACTCCTAACACATAGCGACCTGGCTGGAGAGGCGCGCCCATCGGCACGAGCATGCCCAGATGTTTCGATCCATCGGGATTGTCGATGTAGGTGGTCCAATCTTTGGTCAAGCGATACTGAAATCCCGACTTCCACTGGGTCGATGGCATGGTCACTGTGTGAATTCCCGGAGGGGCTAGGTCACGGCGGAGGTAGGCTTCGACCGAACCCTGTCCAGAACCTTCGCCCACTGGGGTGATGGCTTCGACCGTCAGTTGCCATCCGACCGCATTGCTTTCTTCGGGAACATCGATCTCGAAATAGCGCCAATCATCTTTGACCTGCGCCTCCACCGTCACGGGTTCCGCAGTCTCAAACGGCAATTCCTGCGACCCAAACAGAGCCACTTCAAATTGTCCCTTGGCCGCCGCGCCGGGCTCAGATCGGATCAAGGCACGGAACGTGTTGCCTATCGCATCCGTCGAGTAGAGCGGCACCGGTGCCCGTCCTGACGTATAGAAGTCTCTCGATATCTCTTCCGAGACCTCCACCGTCCCATCCTCGCCGCCATCGAATCCATAGTACTTGCCGTCAAACACGGCGGGCTCCGGTGTTCGCAAGGTCGGCCCAGACCACCAACTGAGTCCAGCCCGCCCTTCCTCAAGGACGGCCTTGATCTGAACCGCTACCACGCCTTCCGCGGGCACTTCAAAGTCGATGGGAAAGAGTTCCCCTTCTTCCAAATCGAATGGGAATGTGAGTCCTGACAAAGGTACCGCTCCGGCATCGGTCACGACAAGTGGACCAGAATCGCGAAAAGTAAGGTCAATCGGTGCCCAGGGAAGCGTGGGACCATCATCTGTTTGCGACTCTGGCAGGACACCCTCACTCACCATGACAACGTAATAATCACCCGCCGCCACTCCCTCTGCTGCAGAGTGCGGAAGCAAGGTGAGCTCTTCTCCACCCTCACGCGCATACAAAGCACCCGCCGTCGAATGGATCCTAGCAGAAACCCGAGCCAGCGACGTGGGCAATCCCCCTCGACGCACAGCCATGAATCCGTCTCCTTCTTCGGGAAGAAGTTCAAACACGCGTGAAGGCAGGCCGTCTGGAACTGACAATTTCACCACCGCCAATTCACCGAAAGGCACCGCCTCCAAACGGTGTTCGGTCCCCGGTTCGTCCACGGTGATCTCTTGGATGGGGATGTCCCATTCCTCACCGAATCCCACACCAAGATTTCGAATCCGATAGCGCGCATTCGCCCGGGAAGGAATGATGCCGATGTAGTAACTGCCAGCACTCAGGGGGCGTCCTCTCGGCAGAAAGACGGAATAGCGTCGTCGGCCATCGCGATCGCGATCTTGTCCCGTCCAGTCGCGCCCCAAGGTCCAGGTGCCCCCGGAAGGCCATGTGGTGCCTTCTCGGTTGAATGCTGGCGCCTTAAAGAGTTCGTCCGCAGCCATGGTGGGCAAGGTATCTTTCGCCACCGCAACACTGAGAGGCACATCGCCGGCGCTATCCTCATCGGCTGCCTCCACTTGATCGATGATGAGCTGCCACCCTTCCACCTCGAACGGCACATCGACGCGATAGTATTTGGCCAGATCCACGGCGTGATCCGTTACCATCTGCGCGCTCCCATCGTTGAAAGGAATGATCGGCGGCACCATGCGTCGCGCCGTGAGCGTGTAGTCACCTAGCGCTGTGTCAGGCTGAAAGATTCCCACATACCAGACATCACGCTGGTGACGCGGGAGCTGGAGCAAATTCCCTTTCACATACCGATCCAGGTTCCCGGTGCTATCGCGAAGCGCTGTCGATCCATTGCGATACTGCCATCGCGAAGGGATGGCGTTTCGCCGGATGGCAATCTCTGTGCCCTCCGGCGCGTCCGCGAGTTCCAATTCCCAACCGATTCCCGTTTGAGATTCCAAGTCATCGAGCAGGTAGTAATGCCAGCCCGATTTCTCAGGCACCGTATTCCCTATCACATCTTCAAAAGCAATGGGATCCACCGTTGCTTGTCCGCTGATCAAGTCAGCCGTGAACGGACCATCTGAGTAGACCGTGACAAAGAAGGATCCATTGCTCAGTCCGAATCCACCGCCAGAGGCTGGTGAAAGCGTGATGCTATCCACCACCCCTTCCGGCGCTTCTGAAACGGCGTCGTTGTCGAGCGCTGAGGGCACGCGATCTCGCCGTAGACTCAAGCTGGGGTTCCCTAACTCAGACACCAACTGGAGCTCCCATGCAATCTGGTTTGGCGGCACTTGATAGAGGAAGGTATGGAACCCTGCCGAATCCGCCGTGATCGGGGTGGTCGATACGAAATCCGCCTCGCTGTAGTCATGTATCTTGGATTCCAAAGAAACGGTTGTTCCCGGTGTCCCTGACAGGGCGACAAAGTAGGCGGCGGCGCCGCTAGATGCCTGCAAGTAGGGGGGGACCACCAAGAGTTGAGAGTCCCCACTGACATCCTTGGCGTTCTCAAGAGGTGCGAGGCCCTTGCGCACGAGCACGTCCACATCGGGATCCGAAGCGGAGAGGGACCACGCTGGTGTCCCGTCTGGAACTTCCGTGCGATAGAATAACAAGCCTTCAGGTCCAATCGTTGCCGTGGTCGACACATCCGGCGTGATGCTTTCTCCCGAATTGAAGGCGTCATTGGCATCCACGTCTTCGAAGTCGAGGCCGCCCAAGTCTTCAAAGTAGAGATCACCGGAGACCAACTCCCAGCGCGCAGCTTCACAGCGCACCATGATATACCATTCCTGCCCCACGGTGAAGGCACTCGATGGCAGAAGAAGCGCCTCGCCCCCGGAACTCCGCGTCGAGCGCAGGGTGATCGTGGAGGACTCCGCTGGGTTGGGATGAATGGTATGCCGCATGTAAAGGTCTGCCTCACCCTCCATCAGCCGCAGGATGGTGCGCCAAGCTCCCACATTCGGCGTTTGTGGCTGGATGCGGAAGATGAAATCACCCGTCACCACGCCATCAGACGCCGCGACCTCTGTGCCCAACAACGATGTTCCCGGATCCCATTCCAGAGTTTGAACATCTTGGCCCCAGACGACACTGAGAAGAGCCAGCCAAAGGAGAAGGAAACGCATGGGGAACCTATTTCTCAGACCAAATAATTATCAAATCCATAGTTTCAATAACAACGATAGAATCCTCTAGCGATTCCATCCTGAGAATTGATGAAAGGTTGCGAATCACATCGCGGACTCTCATCTCCCAACCACTCTAACAAAGCACTGTCGCCAAACTGCCCACAGGGATTTCAGTTGAGATGCTGAAGGCACTGTGCATTCTCACGGGGTGCGACCGCAATCATGAACGAAGGCTCTCAACAACCAACGCAGCAAGTCGAGGAGGAGATTCAGCGCCACGCGGGCTGGATTTCCGCGGTGCGGGAACAACTGGGCCGCGTCGTCGTGGGGCAACATGCCCTGGTGGACCGGCTCCTGATCGGTCTCATCGCCAACGGACATGTCCTCTTGGAGGGCATGCCGGGGTTAGCGAAGACACTGGTCATCAATACGCTGAGCCAGAGTCTCCAGACCCAGTTCAACCGCCTCCAATTCACGCCCGATCTCCTTCCGGCGGACCTCGTCGGGACCCTGATCTACTCCCCTCGGGACGGCCAGTTTCAGACCCGCATGGGGCCGATCTTCGCCAACATGATCTTGGCGGATGAGATCAACCGCGCCCCTGCCAAGGTACAAAGTGCCCTTTTAGAGGCGATGCAAGAGCGGCAGGTGACGCTCGGTGATCAAACGTATCCCCTCCCAGATCCTTTCCTGGTGATGGCGACTCAGAATCCCTTGGAGCAAGAAGGCACCTATCGCTTGCCGGAAGCTCAGTTGGACCGTTTCCTCTTCAAACTCGTGGTGGACTACCCCTCGCGAGACGAAGAATTGATGATCCAAGAGCGCATGGGAACCACGACCCCATCACTCAAGGTCAGCCCGGTCGCCCAACCCGAGCAAGTGGTGGCCGCACGTTCCATCGTGAATTCCATCTACATCGATACCCGCGTGCGCGAGTATATCGTCGATCTGGTCCGAGCCACCCGCGATCCCGTGGAATATCAGTTGAATGACCTGCGTGGACTCATCCGCGTGGGCGCTTCCCCCAGGGCGACGATCAATCTCACCCTCGCCTCGAAAGCCCTCGCACTCATCCAAGGGCGCGCCTTTGTCACGCCGCAGGACGTGAAAGATGTGGGGCTCGATGTCCTCAGGCACCGGGTGATCACCAGTTTCGAAGCCGAGGCTCAAGAGATCCAGAGTGAAGCCATCATTGGCAAGATCTTTGAAGGCTTGCCTGTCCCTTAACCCGCCAGCCTCGCCATGATGCCGGTGCTGATCATCCTCGGAGGCTTCTTAATCGTGGCCTTGGCGGCGTTGCTCATTGCTCTCGTCGTGGCGGAACGTCGGAGCATGGAGGCAGCTGCTTCCCTCGTTTCCCGCTCAACTGGCCGGGGCGACGTCATGGATGTCCTACGGCGCATTCGGGGATTAGAAATCAAGGTGCGTCACATGGTCGACGAGGTGTTTACCGGGTCCTATCATAGTGTCTTCAAAGGCCAAGGCATGAATTTCGAAGAGGTCCGTGAGTATCAAGCCGGGGACGAGATCCGTGCGATCGATTGGAATGTGACCGCTCGCCTGAATGAACCCTACGTGAAACTCTTCACGGAGGAACGCGAGCTCACTCTCTGCCTCCTCGTCGATCTCAGCGCCTCCGGCCACTACGGGAGCCAGAACTACAGCAAGCGTGAGATCGCCGCTGAGATCGCCGCGACCCTGGCCTTTAGCGCCATTCGCAACAATGACAGGGTAAGTCTCCTGCTCTTCACGGACGAGGTCGAACTCTACATCCCGCCTAACAAGGGGCGTTCCCATGTGCTTCGCGTCATTCGAGAAGTGCTCTATCATGATGCCAAGTCTCGCCGCACGGATCTTGCCGGGGCGCTTTCGTATTTCAATCGCGTTGTCCATCGTCGATCCATCGTGTTTCTCATCTCTGACTTCCATGCGCCGGACTTCAGTCGCGAACTGTCTCTCTGCAGTCGTCGACACGACCTCACAGCAATCCAGGTGCGCGATCCTCTTGAGGAGAGTTTGCCTCGCATCGGTCGCGTGATGTTAGAGGACCAGGAAACGGGCGAGTTGCGAGAAGTGAATACGAATAGTGCTGCTGTCCAACGGGGATTCAAGGAAGAGGTGGCCCAACGTCAGGAAGCATTGGAGAGCCTCCTGATCCGAGGAAATATCGACCACATTCCCCTCTCGACAGAAGACGATTACTTGCCAGCTCTCCGCCAATTCTTTGAACGACGTGAGCGACGTCTCGTGCACGCATGAACGCGCAACTTCCTCAATCTCCGGACCTGCCTGACATCCTCGACGTGGCGCCTCCCGTTGAGGTGCCCGAGGTGCCCATGCATTGGGCTTGGTGGGTGCTGCTTGCCTTGGCGCTTCTGGCTATCGTCGCTGGACTCGTGTGGTGGTGGCGTCAACGCAGGGCCCCCGCGGAGACACCGAAAGCGCGCGCGCTGCGCCGGTTGGAGACCTTGCAAGGACAGGTCAGTCACATGGACGGGTATCAATTTGGCGTTGCCGTGTCTGACATTCTCCGATCCTACCTTACCGAAGCACACCAATTAAGGGCGAGCCAGCAAACGTCACGTGAGTTCCTCCAAGAGTTAGAGAGCAATCCCAAATTTGATGAGCGGCGGCGGGATCGTCTGCGGGAGTTCCTCCAAGCCTGTGATTTCCTGAAATACGCGCCCGCAGGCAAGGCCACAGACCCGAACCGTGATCTCTTGGAACAGACCAATTTCTTCATCAGGGAGGATTTGGCGTGAATCTCGATAGCTGGCAGCAGAAGCTCGACGGGTTCCGCTTTGCCCATCCTTGGGTCTTTCTCGGGCTTCTCATCATCCCTTTCCTTTGGGTTTGGTTAGGCAAACGCAAGGATGCCGCCGCCATTGGCTACTCCACCCTGTCACTATTCGGAAAACTCGGAAAACGCCACGGGGGACGCGACGGCTGGTTCTCTCATTTGCTCATGGCCGCGTCGTTATGCTTTCTCATCGGCGCTCTTGCTCGCCCACAGACCGGTCACTCCTTTACCAAGGTGAAAGCCAGCGGCATCGATATACTGCTCGTGCTCGATGTCTCTTCCTCCATGTTGGCGGAAGATTTCAGCATCGGCGGGCAACGCGTCAACCGGCTCGATGCAGTCAAGAATGTCACGGAGGACTTTATCGAGAACCGTAAGAACGACCGCATGGGCATCGTCGCCTTTGCTGCCAAGCCCTACCTCGTGAGTCCCATGACCCTGGACCACGATTGGCTTCTCAAGAATCTCGAAGAACAAGTTCAGATCAATTTCCAATACGATGGCACCGCCATCGGCTCGGCTCTCAGTTCCGCGGCCAATCGTCTCAAAGATAGCGAAAGTGAAAGTCGCATCATCGTCCTGCTCACGGATGGGACCAACAATTCCGGACCCGTGCAGCCACTCACCGCCGCCGAAGCCGCTGAGGCGATCGGTATCAAGGTCTACACCATCGGCACCGGGACACGCGGCGTGGCCCCCTTCCCCGTCTATCGCCAAGGACGCCACGTGAAAGACATGTTCGGTCGTCCCGCCTACGATCGCGTGCGCGTGCAGTTCGATGAGAAAACGCTAGAAGAGATTGCGGCCACCACCGGCGGTCAGTATTACCGCGCCACGGGCAGTGACAGTCTTAAAACGATCTACGACGAGATCGATCAATTGGAGAAGACTGAAGTGGAGGTAGATCAGTATGAGCGCTTCGACGAATGGTTTCCCTATCTGCTCATTCCTGGCGGCATCCTCGCCTTGATTCACCTTGTCCTCCGCTACACCCTTTGGAGACGTCTCCCCTAACGGAAACCCATGACTGACGACCGCCTCCTCTTCGCGCAGCCTCTCTGGTTTCTCGCCCTGGTGCTCGTCCTCGCCGTGATCGTGATTCGCTATGTCACGCAGGTTCAGGCGCGGGATCGCATCAATCACCTGGTGGCCGGTCGTTTGAAGGATCAATTGCTAGGGTCGGTGCATCAGGCACGACGTGAAGTGAAGTTCTGGCTCTTCATCATCGGTATCCTCGCCCTCATTGTCGCCCTCGCACGTCCCCAGAAGGGCTTTCAAGAGGTCTCCACCACGCGCAAAGGGCTCGATGTCATCTTCGCTCTCGATACCTCGCGCAGCATGTTGGCCGAGGACATCCAACCGAACAGGCTCGACCGCGCCAAGTTCGCCATCCTCGACCTCATGGAGATCCTCGAAGGCGATCGGATCGGTCTCGTGGGTTTCGCTGGGGACGCCTTTCTCCAATGTCCCCTCACCACGGACTACGCCGCCTTCAGCCGGATCCTCGACGAGGCGGACACTGAACTCCTTCCCACCGGCGGGACTAACATTGCCGCAGCGATCAAGACAGCGCTCAAAGGCTTCACCAAGTCTGAGAGCGACAATCGGGCCCTCGTCCTCATCACCGACGGCGAAGAATTGGACGCCGAAGCCGTGCCCCAGGCGCGCGAAGCGTATGAAGAGCAAGGGGTACGCATCTTCACCCTTGGTTTCGGCACGCCGGAAGGCACGCAGATCGAGGTCACCATCGATGGTCGGAAAACCACGGTCACCGATCCCGATGGCCAACCCGTCATCAGTCGGCTCCAGGAAATGCTCCTTAAAGACATCGCAGACACCGCCGGTGGTCTCTATCAACGATTCGAAGGCCGCCGTACGCTCCAGCAACTTGTCACCCAGGGATTCGCCACCATGACCCGCGAAGACATCGATACCCGCGAGCGGCGTCAACCCATCGAACACTATCAATGGCCTCTCGGGTTTGCTCTCCTCTTTCTCATCTTCTCGCTCATCGTTCACGAAACTCCGCGGAAAGCCCATGGATAAGGCATCACTCCCTAGGCGCTACCCTCACGATGATCACGACGGATCAAGTCACCGCTCTCGCTCCTGACGCGAAGTCGTTCAAGGCTGGGAAGGCGTTGGCAACGGTGATGCAATGGCCACTCCTCGGGCGAGACGCTCAGACTCTCTGGGGCGAAGTGTTAGGTTCGGGGAAGAATCCCTACCAGACCCAGGTGATCCTGGGGGGCTTTGCCACCAAGTGCTCGTGCCCGAGCCGTAAGTTCCCTTGCAAGCACGCGCTGGCCTTGATGTTTCTTGCAGCCGACGATCTCTCGCGTTTGCCTGAAGCTGAACCACCCGATTGGGTAAAGGCCTGGCGGGCGTCTCGAACGGAACGGGCGGAGAAGGCTAGCGCGAAGAAGAAAGCCTCCAAGAAAGGCCCGAAGGATGGCGTAGCGGCAGCGAAACGCGTGGCCAGGCGGGAAGCTCGCGTGGAGGAAGGCTTGGACATTCTTGAGACCTATCTGTTAGACTTGATTCGTGATGGATTGACGCAGGAACGGGCAACCGATCCCGCCTCCTGGGAGGCTTTAGGCAAGCGTTTGGTTGACTGTCAGGCTCCTGGGCTTGCTGGCTATGTGCGTCGGTTAGGAGAACTTCCACACCAGGAGACGGATTGGGAACATCGCATGGTGCACGAACTCGGAGCGCTCCATTTGCTCATCGAGACTTATCGGAAGCGCACGAAGCTTTCGCCTGATCTCCGCGCGGAAGTGGAGCAACAAGTTGGCTGGCCAGTCGATCAAGACGCCGTCCGTGCGAGCGCGCCCGTCACAGACACTTGGTTTGTCGCCCAACGCACCCTACGCGAGGTGGAGCGCTTGCTAACCAGTTCAACCTGGCTCTACGGGAGAGAAACAGGGCGCTGGGCGCTGCTATTGAATTTCGCAGCCTTGCCTGCGCGTCCCATGGATCCCTGGCCCATCGGATCGGAAGTTCGCACTTCGCTGACATTCTTCCCAGGCCTAGCACCCGACCGCGCGCTTGCGGTCGATGCTCAATCCGCGACCACGCTTGCTGCTTCCATTCCCGATCCGGGCGAATCCATCGAAGGCATGTTAGAGCGCGCTTCTCGCACTTTGGCGATCAATCCCTGGCGCACACGCCATCCCTTCCTACTGGCCGGCCATCCGGCGGAACACGCAGGCAAGCCCGTGATCCTAGATGGATCGGGACACGCGCTGCCCTGGAAGGCGCGTGGCGAGGACACCACGTTCCTCCGCAGCGTCTGTGGAGGTCGTCCCGTGATGCTGGCCGGCGAATGGGATGGCTATCATTTGCACCTCCACGCGGCCGCCGACGGTTTATCGTGGTTCTCGCTTCGCACCCACGCCGCATGAAGACCCCTCTCACTTCCACCGCTTTGTTAGGCTCTCGCCGTGCACACGGCTTTCCGCCGGCTTCGCACGAGGCACTTCAGCCCCTTTGGGAGGCTCTGGAGAAAGAGGAGAAGACGGAACGTGCCCTCTTGCGTGCGGCCATGGTCGAGCACGCAGCCTGGCACGGTGGACAACGGCCGCTTGAAGATGTGGTGGCTCCTGATGCCTGCCCCTTGGACACGCGTCCTCACATTCCCCCCGCGGCAGTAGGCGCTCTCCAGCAGATGTTGACGGGGCACTTTGCCCATCTCCTAGGCGAATGGATCACCATGGCCAACCGGGGCGGATTTGCCGCCCCCCCACGCTTGATTCCGGATCTGCTCGACCTCGGACGACGCCATTCCGAGCAACGACCTGCCTTGGCTCAACTCGTCGGGGATCGCGGGCAATGGCTGGCGCAAGAGATGAAGCGATGGCCATGGCTGGCCGCGGAATTGAGCGGCGCCCCTGAACCCAGCAGCGACGCTTGGCTCACGGGCACCCTATCAGAACGCTTGAAATGGCTGAACTTTCAATGTGCCCATGCTCCTGAGGTAGCCGCCCGAGCGGTGACAGAGAGTTGGCAAGGCGATGCCCCCGAAGCGCGCGAGCACTTCACCACGATAGCTACTCGTCATCCTCATCCGGCTCAGGTGGATTGGTTAGAGAATCTTGCATTGAAAGAGCGTCGACAAGCCACTCGCGAAGCGGCCCTTCGCGCCTTGATGGCCATCCCCGAGTCCCACGTCTATGGGCGCAGCCTGGAACGCGCTCGCAGCCTGTTGTCTGTCCATCGAAAGACCTTGAGGCTGTCGCCTCCGGAACGCTTCGATTCCTCGTGGGCCCACGATGGCTTGCAAGCAAAGGCCCCTTCCGCCAAGGGCGCTAGAGCCCACTGGGCGCAACAGATCCTCGCCATGATACCACTATCACAGTGGTCAGAGGTGACAGGTTCTCATGACGTCTTTCACCTCACCCTGGATCCTGATTGGGCAGATACCATTCGCCGCGCGTGGGTGCAATCAGCCACACGGCACCATGACGCACAGACGCTCCCGAGCGTCCTTCACGCCTTGGCAAAGGATCCCGGTGGGCACCGCCAAACGTGGATCATGGAGATCCTGCAAACGGTGCCTCACGATGATCGCGCTGATTTCCTGGAGCCTCTAACATTGACGCACTCTGAACAATGCGCTCTCCTGCTGCGTCTTCTCCCTCCTTTGGATCAACAACGTCATCCTCGTCTCCACCACATCGCCACTCATTGGATCGCGCAACCGAAGGCTCCCATCAACCGCTCAGATGCCGTCGCCCTGGCCGGCTGTTGTGATCCTGCAGCGATCTGGGCAATCCTCGATGTCATCGCCAAGGAGCCGGCGCTGACCCTGGCAGGAGAGCAATTTGCCCGCGCATTAGAATTTCGTCAGTCTTACCTCTCCCATTTCCTCACCTAATCCCCTAGCCTCATGTCCATCCTACGCGAACACGCTGAGAATCTGTACGCCGACGAATTGGCGGCCCTAGCCAAACACGACGACCGTCCTCGACCGACGCAGTGGAAACTGTCTCCTTGGGCCGTGACCGACTATCTGTTAGGGACAACGCTCGACGACGGCTCGGAGATCACGCCCAAATACATCGGCGATCGCCGTCTGATGGAGATCGCCGTGGCCACGCTGGCGACCGACCGCGCCCTGCTTCTGTTAGGCGTGCCGGGCACGGCCAAATCCTGGGTATCGGAACACCTCGCCGCCGCCATCTCGGGAGACTCCACCCTGTTGATCCAGGGAACGGCCGGGACGGCTGAGGAAGCCTTGCGTTACAATTGGAATTACGCCCAATTGTTAGCCAAGGGTCCCTCGAAGGAGGCGCTGGTCCCCTCGCCCATGTTTCACGCGATGGAAGACGGGAAACTTTGCCGCGTGGAAGAGCTCACGCGGATCCCTTCCGAAGTGCAAGACACGCTGATCACGTTGCTCTCGGAGAAGACGCTGCCCATTCCCGAACTCTCCGATGAGATTCAAGCCACGGCTGGATTCAACACCATCGCCACCGCCAATTCCCGCGATCGCGGCGTGAACGACCTCTCGTCCGCCTTGCAACGCCGCTTCAACACCGTCGTCCTGCCATTGCCCAAAAGTTTGGAGAGCGAAGTGACCATCGTGCAATCGCGAGTCGCTTCCATGGCCCAGGCTCTCGCCTTACCAGCCGAGCCACCTGCTCTGGAAGAGATCCGAAGAGTCGTCACCGTCTTCCGGGAACTCCGATCTGGCGCAACGGAAGATGGGACAGCCAAGGTCAAATCGCCCACCGCCACTCTGTCGACCGCGGAAGCCATTTCCGTGATCACCAATGGCCTCTCCCTTGCCGGCCACTTTGGCAGCGGTGCGGTGAACGCCCACGACCTCGCCAGCGGCATGGTCGGTGCTATCGTGAAAGATCCCTCACAGGATCCCACGGTCTTTCGCGAATACTTGGAAACCGTGGTGAAAGAACGCGACGGTTGGGCCGATCTCTACCGCGCCTGTCGCGATCAACTCTAACCCAATCCCTACGCGATGAAAGAGAAGTCACTAGCAGATCAGCTCGCTGAAGGCGTGGAGCTGAAAGAACCCCTAGCGGTGGGCATTCAGGCATACCTGGATTCGGGCGATGAATCCCATTTGTTAAGCATTCCGTCGTCACTGAACTGGCGGGAGCTACGGATGGTCGAATCAGCGGTGCTTGAAGCTGGAAAGACGCCGGAATCTGCCGCCTTCTTCACCGCGGTGTGTGGTCGCTTAGCGGTGAATTTGCCGGAGAAAGACGACTCCCTTGCAGAACGATTGTGTGAGGACTTGGTCGGCCGGCGGGTGCAAGAATGCTCGGCTGCAGGCGATTATTTGCTGGCGCTGGCGCGTGAACGCGGCCTCGCCGATCTTCGGCTCGCGAGCTTTGTGTTTCTGCACATGCATTGGTACCCCGGAATGGCCTTTGGTTGGGAAGAGGAGGAGCACGAGACAATCTTTGGCGGTGCGACGGATGTTCGCTTGTTTTATCATCGTTTAACTTCGGTGCCGCCAAACGCTCTCGATGGCCTCATCCTTGGCCTTCCTGACGATGAAATGCTAGAGATCCTGCAAAGTCACGATCGAGCCGTGACCAAGCATGGCAGCCTTGCTTGGGCTCCCGGGAAACTGCAGGGGAACCTTGCGAAACATCGCCCGGAGCTGTTCAGCACCTACTTGGCAGACTTGCCTACCCCATTGCCGGATGCCATCCGACTCATCGATTGGCGCTATGTGATCACGGCGACCGATGCCTTCGACGACGCTTGCCTGAAGTATTGCCAGCTAACAAACGGCCTGCAACGCTTGCATACGTTGATCTTCCTCGATTCTCGTCGCGAGGGACGCCATAGCCCGTTGGTGACAAACGTGTGTGTGCAAGAGCATGCGAATGATGAGGGCCCTGCGCTGGCTTACCTGGCCGACGTTTCGCCCAAGGATATGCTACCTATCCTAACCCATTGCACAGAGGATCACCCGGAGTTTCTCATGCAACGCTGCTACCAGGTTGCAGCAGCGCATTGGGATGCCGGTGGTCGAGCGTGCTTCGAGGCTTTGTTGCCTAAGCTGATCGATCCCAAAGCCTACCAACCCACGCGCCAGATTCAAGGAGCGTTGTTCGGGGTGCTTACTGCTGAGCCAGTGCCTAACGGAGCGCATGATTGGGTGATGCAGTTGTTAGAAGCCAATGCAAAGATCAAAGCGGATTCCATTGGAGTGCTTTGGCAGATTGTCGCCCAACACCAACCCAAGCTCTTCGAAGACGATTTCTGGGACTTGCTCCAACACAAATCCAAGACTCTAAGAACCATTGCCAGGAACACGTTGGCGTCAATCAAAGGAAACGACACCATGCGCAAAGCCGTATCACTACTCGCAGGCAAGAAGGTGGACGTGCGTCTGGGAGGTGCTGAATTGTTGGAGCGGCTTGCAGATCCACAAGCCGCTGACTCCTTGCGCACGGCCATAGAGAGCGAGAGCTCAGAGAAAGTACGCACTGCGCTTCACGCTGCCCTGAACGCCAGTGCTGGCGACTCCGAGATCGCTGTGCCACAGAGATCTCTCGAAGACTTGGAGGCGGCATATGCGAAGCAAGAGAAGCGCCTCAAGATTCCCGCCAAAGCCACCTGGTTCGACCCCAACGCCCTCCCCGCTCTCCAGACAACTTCGGGCGAGCCACTTTCCGATCTCGCTTTGACCTTCATGGTGGCGAAACAGGCAAAGCACAAAGCCATGGAATTGGCTCCTGACATCGCCCCATTAATGACTCACATTGACCGTGAAGCGTCGGGCGATTTCGCACGAACGCTGTTGAAGCAGTGGTTAGGGTCTGACCAGGCAGCTGCGGACCGCTGGGCTTTGGTCTTCGCAGGGGCCTTTGGCGATCAGCGGATCTTACCTGAACTGGTGGCTCCGATTCAATCGTGGGCAGAGAATGCCCGCCACAAGTTGGCTGAGTATGCCGCGCAGGCCATTGCGTTGGTGCACGGAGATGAAGCCCTGATGCTGTTGGATTCTTTGGCCAATCGCTATCGCAGTCGCTTCAAGAATATTGGGAAAGCCTGTCGTGCCGCCCTGGAGAACGCAGCCGTTGCTCGTGGTGTTTCGATCGATGAATTGGCGGACATGATCGTACCAACGCTAGGGTTCGATGAGGACCATGAGAGAGCCCTGCCTGATTCTGAGATTCGAGTCATCCTGCAACCCGATTTCAAACTGACATTCTACCATCCGGAGACAGAGAAAGAGACCAAGTCTCCGCCGGCATCCCTCCCGGACCGTGCTAAGGATGACATCAAGACCCTTCGCAAACTCATTCGGGAAACGGTCAAGGGCCAGACGGCGCGTTTGGAACTTGCGCTCGTCCGCGAGCGCCGATGGCCCGCCAAGCGCTGGTCCGAACTCTTCGAAGAACATCCTATCCTACAGTCTTTCGCCAGTCGTCTCGTGTGGCGCAGTCTCCATGACAGGGGCGAACCCAGGCAACTCTTTCGCCGCTATCCTAACGGATTGCTAGCAAATGCTGAGGGTGAATTGATCGAGTTGGATGAAGCCGATGCCACCATTTCCATGGTGCACCCCCTGCACGTGGATGCCGACACTCTCTGTTCGTGGAAGGCCCATTTGGCGCGGATGAAAGTCTCCCCGCCCTTCCCCCAACTGGAACGCCCTGTCGCCTTGTTAAATCCCAAGCACAGCAATCGCAAGACGCTCGATACTGTGAACGGGAAACGCCTCAGCGTCGGCACGTTCCGTTCACGTGCCGAGAAGCGCGGCTGGATCCGAGGATCCGTGGTCGATGCGGGTGGGATCTCTGCCTACTACAAGAGCTTCTACGAAGCACAAGTCGATGTCTTTCTACCGGTCGAAGAAATGTGGGTGGGTCAGGATCCTCAAGATGAAATCAGCCTGGGTGAAGCGTTTTTCGTAACGGGTGGCAGCGTGTCGACTGGCAGCTACGAATATGATGAACCGCAGAACCTTGAGGACAAACGGGTGCTCACGTTCGGATCCGTCCCAGCCATCGTCTACTCGGAAACGGTGACCGACTTGCAGGCCATCGCCCCTGCCACAACCGACGCCTAACCAAATACTCATGACCATCTACGGTATCCGCCATCATGGGCCTGGCTGCGCACGCAGTCTCAAGGCCGCCCTGGAGGCGGATCCACCGGATATCATCCTGTTAGAGTCGCCTGCTGAAACAGAATCCTTGATTCCCGATGCCACGCGGGAGGGCATGGAACCTCCAGTAGCCATGCTGGTGCACGAGGTGGCGCAACCGCAGCATGCGGCCTTCTATCCCCTGGCACGGTTTTCGCCGGAATGGCAGGCCATCCTTTGGGCCACGTCCCGTGGCATTCCCGTCCGTTGTTTCGATCTTCCGGCCGCGCACACCTTCGCTTTGGATCCCGAGGAAGACACCATTGCCGAAGAATGTCAGGATCCGTTTCGCTACTTTGCGGAAGTGGATGGGTATACCGATGGTGAGCGCTGGTGGAATGATCGGGTCGAAGAGCGCGGTGACTCGGCGACGTTCTTCGCTGCGATCTTGGAAGCCGTGACCACCTTGCGCGAGGAGTTAGCCGCTAACGAATCATCGCGCACTCTGCGACGGGAAGCCTGGATGCGTCGTGTGCTGCGGGCGACAGAGAAAGAGGGATTCCAGAAGATCGCAGTTGTCTGCGGTGCCTGGCATGCCCCCGCTCTCATCAAGCGCCCGCCCGTGAAAGACGATGATCGCCTGCTCAAGGGATTAGCGAAAGTGAAAGTAGCTGCTACCTGGGCGCCGTGGACACACGAACGCCTCACTTCGGCGAGCGGCTACGGAGCGGGCGTGCGCGCTCCGGGTTGGTATGATCATCTCTGGTCGCGAGCACGGCACCCCTTCACCACATGGATGACCAAGGCAGCACGCGTGCTGCGCAAAGAGGATCTGGAGGGGTCGTCAGCATCCATCATTGAAGCCACGCGCCTGGCGCATTCCCTTGCAGGGCTACGCGGCCGTCCGCGCCCCGGATTGGACGAATCGTTAGAAGCCATGCAGACCGTCTTCTGCGCGGGCGATGCCAGCCAACTCGCCCTTCTGAAAGGGCCCCTTCTTGTGGGGAAGCAGTTAGGGAATCTCCCTGACAGTGTGGCACGTTTGCCCTTGCAGGCAGACATTGAGGCCTGGCAGAAACGTCTCCGCCTGAAACCAAGCTCGGAGCGCAAGACAATCTCACTCGATCTCCGTGAGGAGAATGCCAGACGGCGAAGCCTCTTTCTCCATCGTCTACTGGCCATTGGCGTGCCCTGGGGACGCAAACAAACCGTTCGTGGCAAGGGCACGTTCAAGGAGTCCTGGGAGCTCCATTGGAAACCCGAATTGGTGGTCGATATCATTGATGCGGCTCCGCATGGCAATACCTTAGCTATTGCAGCCCAGGCATTCCTGACGGACATCTCCGCCTCAGACACAATCGGCGCCGTCACCGAGAAGCTCGACTTGGCACTCCTAGCGCATTTGCCAGAGGCTGCCGCCACGCTCTTGACCCGGCTTGATCATTTCGCAGCGGCGAGTGAAGACACGGCAGAGTTGCTCACGGCGGTCCCGCCTCTCGCCCGTATCACCCGTTATGGCGATGTGCGTCAGACGGATGTGGAAGCCCTTGAGCAGATCCTCACACAGATCACCACCCGTATTCACATCGGCTTGCCCATGGCCGCCAGTGGGCTCGATGCGCAGGCCGCTGCAACTCTCACAAACCGCTTGCGCAGCTACTCAGAGGCGCTCGATACCTTGCAGGCCTCAGACATGGAGACCGACTACCTCCAGGCCTTGCAAAAGCTTGCGACGAACGCGAACACCGCGTCAGAGCCACGCGGGTACGCCACGCGGATGTTGCGTGATCGGCATGTTCTCTCCAGCGACGACTGCGCCCGTCTGTTCCGCTTCGCGATGTCTTCCGGAAACGCTCCAGCTGAGACGGCCACCTGGCTGGAAGGGTTTCTCCGAGGATCTGGAGCTCTCCTCATTCATGACCAGGGACTCCTAGCGATGATTCATGCATGGATGGACACCCTCACAGATGAGCATTTCCAGACCATCTTGCCACTGGTGCGACGCACCTTTGGCACCTTCACCAGCCCGGAACGTGGTCAAATCGGTCACGTGCTGCAAACGGCTGACCTGGCAAAGCCCTCTTCCTCAACCAGCGATCTTCCGTCTGAGATGGCAGTAGAGTTAGATCTCGCACGAGCGCTCCCGGTTCTTTCCATTGTCGCTGACTTGCTAGAACTGCCGAGTTCGAAACTCCCGAAATCATGATGTCTCCTTCCCAACAACGACGCTGGCGCCTTGTTCTCGGAGAACCTGCCTCGCCGCTTTGTCAGGAGCTTTCTTTGGATGATCAACGGATGGACGACGCTCTAGAAGCCCTCTACGGTGATGAGGAAGGCCATCGTGGACTCAAACGGAAAGGCGGTGGTACGGGCGGCTCCAATCCTCGCGTGGCCCGTTGGTTAGGCGATATTCGCAAATACTTCCCGTCACCCGTGGTCCAGGTGATGCAGCAAGACGCCATGGAACGTTTGGACCTGCAACAGCTTCTGCTCGAGCCGGAGATCCTATCACAAGCCGAGCCAGACGTGCATCTCGTCTCGAATCTGTTAGAGCTGAATCAGCTGATTCCAAAGAAGACACGTGAAACCGCGCGGCAGGTGGTTCGCCAACTCGTGGACCAGTTGCTCAAGAAACTTGAGCAGCCCACACGGGCCGCCGTGCGAGGCGCTCTCGCCCGCCACCTCCGCAATCCGCGCCCTCGCCTCCAAGAGATCGATTGGCATCGCACCATCCGCGCGAATTTGAAGACCTATCAACCCAACGAGAAGATCCTCATTCCAGAGCGCCTCATTGGCTTCGGACGCAAACGTCAGGCCATGAAGGACGTCGTCCTGTGCATCGATCAAAGCGGATCCATGGCTCCATCGATCATCTACTCATCCATCTTTGGAGCCGTTCTCGCATCTCTTCCTGCGCTCAGCACCCGTCTCGTCCTCTTTGACACCGCTGTGGTCGATATGACGGAACAATTGAGTGATCCCGTCGATCTCCTGTTCGGTACTCAGTTAGGCGGAGGGACTGATATCCGCAAAGCTCTCGACTATTGTCAGGGCCATATCACCCGCCCTAGCGACACCACCATGATCCTCATTTCCGATCTGGAGGAAGGCGGCACCACAGCTCAGATGTTGAAAGCCGCCGCACGGATTGTCGACAGCGGAGCCACGCTCATCGTTATCCTCGCGCTCAGTGATGAGGGCAAACCCTTCTACAGCCGGGAACATGCGAGCCTCTTCGCTGCCCTAGGAGTCCCCGTGTTTGCCTGCACCCCAGACCAATTCCCTGACCTCATGGGAGCCGCCCTCGCTAAACGCGACCTCTATCTGTGGGCACGGTCGCACGGGATCGAAACAGCCAAGCCCAGCCGTCGGTCACGATGAATGTGCGACCCCACTCAAGACGCGCCGCCCTGACGGCATCATTCTTCAGGGTGATGCACGGTCCAACCAGCATCGACAGTTAGAATTCGGGCAAATGGTCCGGCAAACAATGTGGAAACCAGTCCCAATGCCAATCCCAGCCACAAGAATAATCTAAAATCCTCGACCAGAGGCATCGATGATGATCCTACCAAACCTACCATCGCTTGCGCTCTTTTAAGCTGGAGTAAACCGATCGAGCATTTGATCAGCAAGTACAAGCCGACGAGTCTTACGATAAGGGTGGGTGTCTTCATAGTGAAATTGGCGATCGAGGTAGAGGCATCTGAAAACCGAGTCTTCCCGCGCCGATCCCTGTTGCTACTCAGATCGGCTTTGTTGATCGTAGGCGTCCGCTGATCCCTCAGATTGGCTCTTAGGCAGATAAGACGTTCTTCAGGTTGGGGGCAAGCTCACTGTGTTTCCACAAACACTTGGATCATCGGATGAACGGCTGCTAACCACTCAAGCGTTGTGATTGACCTTCAACGGGTGATCCATCTTTTCCTGAGTGAATGACCAAACTTTCGCGGATTTCCTACTGGAACCGCGCATGGTTGCAGGGAAGGAAACCACCTTTCCCACTCTGGGGTTGTAACGAGACCGTTTCATGAGCCCACCCACCTCACCCACCTCACCGAAATCTCCCCATGGTCTGGGAGCCAAAGCCGTACGCGCCGTGATCCCGGTGCTGCTTCTTGCTATTGGCTGGATCAGTTACGCCCGGCTCTCGGAGGAGCCCGAGGAGGAGAAGCGCCCCGATCCTGGTCCTCGGATCATCAAGACGACGGTCGCGGAAATGGAACTGCAAGACTATCAAACGATTGTGCGGACCCGAGGGATCATCCGACCGCACAACGAAGTGGCGCTGATGGCGGAGGTTTCAGGCAAGATTGTGGCCATTCATCCTGGCTTCGAAGATGGCGCGTTCTTTTCCAAAGACGATATCTTGGTGGAGGTGGATGACGCCGATTTCCAAACGAGCGTCCTGTCTGCCGAGGCCCAGCTGGCACGCGCGAAGGCTACCTTTGTGCAAGAGGAGGCGCGGGCAAAGCAGGCGAAGCTGAATTGGGCAGACCTCGGCTACGAAGAGGCGCCCAATGAATTGGTGCTCCGGTTGCCTCAGTTGCGGGAGGCGCAAGCGAGTGTGAACGCAGCCGAGGCGCAGCTCGATCAGGCCAAGCGCGATCTGGATCGCACCCGGATCCGTGCCCCTTTCGATGGACGCGTGCGGATGCGGGCGGTTGGCATTGGGCAATCGGTCGGTCCTGGTCGTGAGTTGGGGACCATCTTTGCCACCGACTACGCGGAGGTTCGCCTGCCGTTGTCGACCGACAAACTGGCGTTTGTGGATCTGCCAGAGGATCAGAATGACGAGCCCGTCGGGGTGGAGTTGCGCGATGCCTTAAACGAAGATTCGGAGAATGTGTGGCGCGGCGAGATCGTGCGGACGGAGGGAACTTTGGACGAGAATTCGTTAGAGTTGTTCGCGATCGCTCGCATCAGTGATCCCTTTGGACGCAGTTCCAAGCACCCTCCGCTACGCATCGCCCAACCTGTCTCGGCAGCCATCGAGGGACGTGTGCTTGAGCAGGTCTATGTGATTCCGCGAGAGGCCGTGCGGCAGGTGGATCGCGTTTACCTGGTGCACAAAGACGGCTTGGTCTTGGATCGCCAGATCATCACCCCTGTATGGTCGACCATGGATCATCATGTGATCCATCAGCCCGGCCTATTCGACGGGGCATTCCTGGCAACGAGCCAACTTTCGTATATTCCGGATGAGGCGCAGGTGGAAATCATTCAACCAGACACGGTCGCCGATGTGTCGGCAACCGAGAGCGCAGACCAGACCTGATCCATGATTCGTTGGTTCGCAAACAATGACATTGCCGCCAACTTTCTCATGGTGGGCATCTTGTTAGCCGGCCTTTATGTCGGCCTAAACAAGATTCCTTTAGAGGTCCAGCCCGCGCGGGAATTCAACAATATCCGCATTTCCATCTCTTACCGTGGAGGCACTCCGCGCGATGTGGAACAGGCGGTCTTGATCCCCATTGAGGCCGCGCTGGAAGGCTTGGACGGGATCGAGACAGTGCATTCTGATGCTCGGAGAGGGCGAGGCTGGCTGTGGTTGGACCTCGAAGATGGGGTAGATAAGCGTGTGGTCTTGGAAGATGTGAAAAGCCGTGTCGACGGCATCAACACTTTTCCGAGTGAGATCGAGAAACCCGAGATCTACATTCCAGACACCTCACACTGGTACGAAGTTCTTACAGTGGCCGTCACCGGGAATCTCGAGGAATACGAACTCCGGCGCGTGGCTCAGCAGGTGCAGGATGATCTCCTCGCCATCGATGGCATCAGCCGCGTATCGATGGAAGGCGGCCGCGAATATGAGATCGCAATCGAAGCGGATGAGGAGCGTCTGGACTCCTATAATCTTGGTTTTCGCGACTTGGCAGACGCCATTCGCCGCTACTCCCTCGACTTGCCTGCCGGGTCGATTGAAAGCACGAGCGGAACACTGACCGTACGCACGCGTGGCCAGGCCTACTCATTCGAAGACTTTGCCAAGATCCCCATCCGAGCGGCCAATGGCGCGGAGGTGTTGTTAGGCGAGATTGCGTCGATCAATGATGGGGTGGATGAAGGGAGGGTCATCACGCGCTTCAATGGAGAATACGCGATGTTTCTGGAGGTCATGCGGACGGGCGAGGAGAACGCCATCGAAACTTCTAACAAGGTGACGGAATACGTCGAAACAGCTCACCAACGGTTTCCCAAAGGGATCAAGCTTTACACCTACAGTGATGAATCCATTTCCATTCGGGGGCGGCTCAGCACGTTGATCAGTTCCTTGTTACAGGGGAGCTTGTTAGTCTTCCTTCTCCTGGGACTTTTCCTCCGGCCGCAACTCGCGTTCTGGGTCGTGATCGGCATTCCGGTATGTTTCGCTGGTGGGGTCATGCTGATGCCCTACTTTGGTATCACGGCGAATGTGATGAGTCTCTTCGGCTACATCATTGTGTTAGGCGTGGTTGTGGATGATGCCATCGTGACGGGAGAGAATATCTATGCGAAGTTGAAGACAGGGATGGATCCGTTAGAGGCCTCTGTCGTTGGCGCGCAAGAAGTCGCCGTGCCCGTGACGTTCGGGGTGCTCACTACGGTTGTGGCTTTCATGCCACTGATCTTCTTTGATGGGCAATGGGGTGACTTTGCTAAACAGATACCTCCAGTCGTGGCCCCTGTACTCTTGTTCTCATTGGTCGAGTCCAAGCTCGTCTTGCCGGCGCATCTGAAGCATCTCAAAACGGGGCGCACGAAGTTTAATCCTATCACGCGCACCCAGAAGGCGATTGCTGATGGGCTCGAAGCGTTCGTTGCCAAGGTGTATCAACCGTCCCTGCGCTTTGCCACCTCTCATCGCTACAGTGTGGCGGCTGGGTTCATTGCGATGGCCCTGATCATGTTTGGCTATTGTAAGGGTGGACGCCTCGGCTTTGTTTCCATGCCGACGGTGGATCGCTTAGAAATCAGTGCCTACCTGGACATGCCGCGGGATGTGACTCTGGAGAAGACAGAGCGCTATCTCAACCGTGTGCTCGCTGCTACGGAAGACCTGAAGAAGGAATTCGTCGACCCCGGCACAGGGCAGTCTCTCATCCTCAATGTGATGTCCATCGTAGGCGGCCATTATCCGGGAGCCGGATTTGACAAGGAAGAGGGCAGCGTGCGACTGGAAGTGCTTCCCCCTAGCAGACGCACCGAACCTGGTCCCAAGAATAGTGTGATCGCCGCACGCTGGAAGGAGCTCATTGGACCCATGCCAGAGGCGCGCTCGCTCCGCATCCGCGGGGAACGCTCTGGAGGCGGGCGACGGGATTCCCGTGATGAAGAGGCCATTGAAGTCGAGCTTCGCGGCGAGGGATCAGCTGAGAAGATCGCTATCGCGGAGCGGATCGAGGATGTGTTAGAATCCTTTGATGGCATCACCGACGTGTGGATGAACAACACGCGTGAGATGGATGAACTGGAGATTTCCCTCAAACCGCGCGCGGTCGAATTGAATCTCACTCAACAATCGCTCGCCCAACAGGTGCGCCAGGCATTCTATGGCGAAGAGGCACAACGCATTCTCCACGAACGGGACGACATCCGAGTGATGGTCCGCTTGCCACGCGCCAATCGTGAAAGTCTCTACACCTTCGATACCCTCAAGGTACGCACTCCAGCGGGAGATGAAGTTCCTCTGAAGACGGTGGCGGATGTGGAGATCGTGAAGGCGCCGGCTGATATCGAGCGGGTCGATGGCGCCGAGGTCATCGAGATCTTCGCCCAACCATTGGATGAGACGGTCGACATCATTGGGATTGCGAAAGAAGCAACACCACAGATCGAGGCACTCGTGAATCAAAGCGAGAAGTTATCTTATCGCTATTCTGGGTATTTGGCCGAGCACGAAGAATCCAAGCGGAAGACATTCTACGGGTCCATCGCGCTCTTCTTCGCGCTCTTTGCGCTGCTCGCCATCCCGTTCAAATCGATCATCCAACCGTTCTACGTGCTCGTGGCTGTTCCGTTTGGCGTCATTGGGGCGTTGTTAGGGCATATCCTCATGGATGTGACGCCTTCTTACCTCTCAGTCTTCGGCATGTTAGCCATGGCTGGGGTGGTGGTGAATGACTCCCTTGTGATGGTGGATTTCATCAATCGACGGCGACGTGAAGGCATGCCACTTGGCGAAGCGGTCTTGATCGCTGGAGGTGCGCGTTTCCGCCCCATCATGCTCACCTCGGTCACGACCTTCGCAGGATTGATCCCTCTCTTGATGGACAACTCGATCCAGGCGCAGTTTCTCATTCCCATGGCCATTTCGTTAGGGTTCGGAGTTCTCTTTGCCACCGTGATCACGCTCTACCTCATCCCCTGTTCTCTCTTGCTGGGCGAAGATCTGGGTCGACTTCTGCGGGGTGCACGTGAATGGTATCAGCGTCCTTTCCGCGAACCGGAGACCCTCACGAACTGATGCCTCATTCCCCCACTCCCTTGGTCGTCGTCACTGATCTGGACGGCACCTTGTTGGATCACCATACCTATCGCGCCGAAGCAGCGCAGCCAGCCCTGGATCGCCTTGCCGCTCGCGGCGTTCCCGTGGTGGTCAATACGAGTAAGACGCGCTCAGAATGGCTGGCCATGCGAGAAGCCTTCGACAATACGGATGCCTTTGTCGTGGAGAACGGCTCGGCGCTCTATCTCCCGGATGGCACCTGCGAGGTCTTCGGCAAGACGCGCCAGGTGATCGTCGACAAGCTTGCGTTCATGCGCGCCGACTACCAGTTCGAATCATACGCCGACTGGACGGTGGCGGATGTCGCCAAGCATACTGGCCTCGATCTCGATTCGGCCGCCCTATCCCAGGCGCGCGAATTTAGTGAGCCTGTCCGGTGGATGGATTCCGATGACGCCAAACAACGCTTTTGTCAGGCCCTTGCGAAAGCTGGATTCGCCACCTTGGAAGGAGGTCGATTTCTGCATGCGTTAGGAGTGACGGATAAGGGCAAGGCCCTCCCTGTCCTGCGCGACTTCTATCAAGCAGAGACAATCATCGCTCTCGGAGACAGTCCCAATGACATCGCTATGCTTCGCCAGGCGGATATCGGCATTGTCATTCCCGCGGCGGTGAACGAGCCTCTCCAATTTGACTCGTCCAACCGCATCATCCGAAGCGTTGCTGCAGGGCCAGAAGGGTGGAATCAATCGATCAATGCATTGTTAGACGAGGGCATCTGAGCTGCATTTGAGTTGACTTTAGCCTCTTCCTGCCTAGTCAGATCGTCCCATGATTCTATCTGACCAAGCCATCCGTGAGGCGATCGCTGCGGGCGATATTGTGATCGAGCCCTTCCACGACGATGCCCTTGGGACGAATAGTTACGATGTCCACTTGGGGAAAGCCTTGGCCACGTATCGCGATGAGATCTTGGATGCGAAGAAGCATAATCAGATCGATCCCATCGAGATTCCTGAGGACGGGTATGTGCTTCTGCCAGGCAAGACATACCTTGGCGTGACGCAAGAATACACGGAATCCCATCGACATGTTCCCTTTCTAGAGGGGAAATCCAGTGTGGGGCGCTTGGGGATCGATATCCACGCCACAGCGGGCAAAGGCGATGTGGGCTTTTGCAACCATTGGACGCTTGAGATTTCCGTCAGTCAGCCGGTCCGCGTCTACGAAGGCATGCCCATCGCGCAGCTGATCTACTTCGAAGTGCGCGGTGAAGTTGGGACACTCTACAGCGCCAAACAATCGGCAAAGTATAATGAACGTTCCGCCAAACCGGTGGAATCGATGATGTGGAAGAACGCGTTCTAACTGTAACTGATCTTTAACGGACAGATTGCTAGCTTACGAACGCAACGCGGCTACTGCCTGCACCATTGCCGCGACACGATGGGGATCGATTGGGTTCTCCCAATGACCACCCTCTTTCAAGGAAGACCCGACAATGAACCCATCCGCGTGGGCAAAGCTAGCCACATTGTCAGGATGCATTCCTGAACCGATGTAGACAGGAAGCGATGGCTGCGATTTCCTAACTGCTTTCAAGTCTTCGGGATCAGCTTCCAGCCCAGTGTGCGAACCGGTGAGAATCACCGCATCCGTCAAACTGAAGTCTGCAGCCAGGGCCATTTCTGACAACGACACATCCGCGGTCACCGCGTGGGCGCTGTGTTTCTTCTTGATGTCTGCCCAGACCGCGATGTGATCGGCCCCGAGGCGTTTCCGTTCGCGTAATAGAGTTCCCGCGCTCGCATCCATCCAGCCTTCATCGGCCACATGGCTAAAGACAAAACCCTCCGCGCGCATAAAGCAAAGATCGGCAGCCAGGGCGACCGCCAAGGCCGCCTCATTGGCCCCTGCGAGCACTTGGACACCACAGGGTAACGGGACCGCCTCTCGCACCGCGACCGCGATGCGCGTCATCACTGCAGGGATCTCCGGACCCACCTGACGGTTCAGATAGGGTCGGTCGTGCATATTCTCTAACATCACCCCATCAAGACCCGCTTCGGCATAAAGCGACGCTTCCCGCACAGTACGATCGACGAGAGCCGTGACGCTCTCGCGAGCTCGAGGCGTGCCCGGCAGCGCCCCCACGTGCAGCATGCCAATGAGGGCCGGTCGTGACGCAAACTGCTTCAAACCCCTTCGAGAAGCCTATTCGAACACGTTCTTAGGCTGCTTCGCAAGTTCGCCCCATTCATGATCCATGGCCGTGGCTTGTGTCACCGTGATCTCATCGAGCGGGCCTTCCAACGGCACGGTGATCCAACCATACTGATCTTCGAGAGTGAAATGCTTCTCGCGGTAAGACTCTTCCTTTCCAAACAACGGCCAAGGCATCCCAATCCGGACTTCTCCCTTGAAGCCCACATCAGGGGCTTCCTCCTCGATGTCTTCCTCCTCGATGGGACGCTTGATCGAGTCCAACTTGAGCGCCTTATCAAGCTCAGTGGTGTCCATTTGATAGGAAAAGCTGCCATTGATGCGGGCAAACTCGAGTACCTCACCCGTCTCTGATTCAAAGCCCACCCGCGACCCGTGCGCTCCCCCGCCAAGGATATCCATATCCAGGACGGTGAGGCGTCCCTGACGTGTCTTGAAGCGGAAACGACTGCCCGTCCGAATCGGCATGAGGCGCATCTCCGTCCGCGGCGTGACCACCGAAAGCGTTTGGAGAATAGGGATGTCGCGAAAGCGACCGCCCTCTACCATTGTCATGATACCTTCGACGATGATCCCATCGGACCGATTGGGCGAGCCGGTGATGTTGATTTGAAAGTCGGCGAAGCCAGCCAACACGCCATGAAATGCTTTCGGAAGCACATCGATGAGATCGATGGTCTTCATGTTCGCCCGGAAATCGAATTCAGGCTCCTCGCCCAAACGAATGATTCCCTCCAAGCGAACCTTGCCTGCCTCGCCCAGCGTGAACACGCCATTACTGATATTGATCTGATTGTCTGCTAGAGTCACCTTCAAGGGTTCATCTTCGACCATCTTCAGATCCTTGAGCCAATTCTGACTCAACACGCCATCTTCAAGCGTCATCTTCCAATCGCCCAAATGCCGCCAGAGCAGTCCCTTGGCTTTGGATAATTGCCCCTTGGAAGTCCAGAAGGGTCCCCAGGAGAAATTCGCCTCATGCAGGCGCACGTCGCCAAAGCGCGTGCGGCTGAAATCGGGATCCGCCGTCATGAAACTGGTCGAACGCGTGCGCTCGGTGATGGGCTCGTGTTCCCCTGGCGTGGGCCCCCCTTTCAGAAATACATTGGCACGGCCTATCTGCACTTCTTGCAGATTCCATCCCTCATTGAGTAAGAGATCACTCCACTTCGCCCGTGCCATCACGCGATCCAATTCGATCTCGCGAAAGAACGCTCGCGGACCGCCCTCCGCTTTATAGGTCATCGTCGCCTGATCATTCTTCCAGATCACGGAGGTGAGATCGCTTTCCTCACCATGAAAGAAGTGATCAAACTCCGCCTGGAGTGTCTCCGAAAAGGCTTCCCCTTGGAAATAGCCGCGGTTCTTGATGAAGAGAAATCCGCCGACCACCAGCACCAGAACGATCAATCGGATCAGATAACCGCCCAGACGCATCAGGAGCGGATTCTCCACATCTGGATGAAAAGCCCGATGTCGTATCTTTCGGAGGAATTTCTTCTCATCCTCATACGCCTGCATGGCTTGTGAGTAGCTCCGTCGGTCCCGGGACATGTGTGGAAAGTATGAAACGTTAAGTTATTAGCAAACCCTAATTGATTGGACCTCCCCTGAGATCTCCAGAAGGCACGAAGAGACCGGCACTGGCCGGAAGTCAAGACGTCAAGATCTCCCAGTGAAGCTTGTGAGGGCGAGCGATCTGTGGCTCAGTCGCCGCATGTCTGACACTCGGTTCTCCTTTCCAGGTCTCGCCGCGCTGGCCATGATGGCTTTCATGGTTCCTGCATCCTCCGTCGAAACGCCCCGCAAACGGCCTCCCATCCCATCTGCAGACGAAATCGCGACGCTGCCGAAAGATGGAGGCCCCAAGTACAATCGCTTGGTCTTTGAGAAGAGTCCTTATCTCCTACAACACTGCGCCAATCCCGTCGATTGGTGGCCATGGGGAGACGCTGCCTTTGCCGCCGCGAAGGAACAGGGGAAGCCTGTCTTCCTTTCGGTCGGCTACGCGACCTGTCACTGGTGCCACGTGATGGAGCACGAATCCTTCGAGGACGACGCCGTGGCGAAGCTGCTGAACGAGAAGTTCATTTGCATCAAGGTCGATCGCGAAGAGATGCCCCATGTCGATCAGGTCTACATGACCGTGACCCAGGGAATGAACAACGGCCAAGGGGGATGGCCCATGAGTGTGGCCATGGATGCGGAGCGGCAGCCGTTCTTCGCTGGAACCTACTTTCCCAAGCCTCAGTTCCTCCAGATCATGACGAATATCGATGGTCTTTGGCAACGAGACCGTCAGAAACTCACGGATACCGCCAAAGGGATCACCCAGCAACTGCGGGAAATGGCGAAGACCTCCGCTGGAGCATTGCCGAATGCCAAGGAAGTCCTCGACGCTGCTTTCCACTACTTTGAGGGCACCTATGACTCTGAATATGGCGGCTTTGGCATGGCACCACGGTTCGCTCCGAAATTTCCCAGCCCGCACGATCACAGCCTTCTGCTTCGTCATTGGAAACGCACGAGTTCTGAGAAAGCGTTAGACATGGTGACAACGTCACTGACTGCCATGCGCCTGGGCGGGATGTATGATCAAGTTGGCTTTGGCACCCATCGCTACTCCACTGACCGGCAATGGCTCGTGCCGCACTTTGAGAAGATGCTTTACGATCAGGCACTCCTGGCCATCGCCAACATCGAGGCCTACCAAGTTACGGGTGAATCACGCTTTCGCCACACGGCTGAGGAGATCTTCACCTACGTGTTGCGCGACATGCATGCTCCCGGTGGCGGATTCTATAGTGCCGAGGATGCCGATTCCGAAGGGGAAGAGGGCAAGTTCTACGTGTGGAAACACGAAGAAGTCATAGACGTCCTCGGGAAGGAGGATGGCGCCTTCTTTGCAAAGCTCTTCCAGATCGCGCCCGATGGGAACTGGGTGGAGGAAGCCAGCCGGGAATCCATGGAGACGAATATCCCGCACCTTCTGCAAACCCATGCCGAGATCGCCAAAGAGTTAGAACTCGACGAAATGGCGCTACGCGCACGTGTCGAAGCCATGCGGGCCAAGCTGTTTACGGCCCGTGAGAAGCGCGTGCATCCCTTCAAGGATGACAAGGTACTCACGGACTGGAACGGTCTCATGATCGCCGCCTTGGCCAAAGGGGCCGTCGCCTTTGATGACGATCGCTATGCGAAGGAAGCCCGCCGGGCCGCCGACTTCGTCCTCAGCACCTTGCGGAATGACCAAGGGCGCTTACGCAAACGCTATCGCGATGGTGAAGCTGGCCTCGAAGCGCACGTCAATGATTACGCGTATCTGATCTGGGGACTCCTCGAACTCTATCAAGCCGCCTTCGATCCAGTGATCCTATCAGAAGCCCAAGCGCTCACGGACGTCTTTCTGGAACACTATTGGGACGATGCCTCTGGCGGATTCTTCACCACCGCCGATGATGGCGAGCAATTGATCGTTCGCGCAAAGGAATCCTATGATGGTGCGGAACCCTCAGGAAATGGTGTGGCGGCGATCTCCCTTCTCAAACTCGCTCGTCTCACCGGGAAAACCGCTTACGAAGAGCGGGCCAAGGATATTCTCCGCGCTTTCGGGAATTCACTCGACGAACGCAAAGGCGCGGGTTCTTCCATGCTCCTCCAGGCGGTCGATTTCCTCGAAGCGGACACCCGAGAGATCGTCGTTGCCGGCCCGGCCGATGCCGAGGATACCAAGGCGTTACTCGCCATCGTGCAACGACGCTTTGATCCACATCAAGTCGTCCTCATGAAGCCTGATGGCGCCGTGGGTGAGCAGCTCTCGAAAGTGGCGGAGTACGTGGCGCAACACGGTAGCCGCGATGGCAAGGCGCAAGTGTTCGTCTGTCAGAACTTCTCTTGTCAGTTGCCCACGTCCGATCCGGACAAGCTGAAAGAAATGCTGAAAGACTAACAGATACGGATGTTTGCGTTGGGCCTCTCCATAGCTGACCCAGCCGAGGAGGCGCGATATCGGTCGGCGCTTGAAAGGATTCGCGGAGCGATCCTGACAGAAATCGACGACGCGGAAGCCGTGGTCACGGATCGGCACGAAGTGGCCAGTCATTTCGATCAGGTCCTTTGGCTGCGCCCTGAGGATGCGATCGAAACCTGGCCGGTGAGCGAGCGCCTCGTGGTCGCAGCACCATGGCGATTTCAGCCTGCCATCGTCGCGATGATCGATGCCCTCACCTCTGGCAAGCTTGGCGAGCCGGGACTCTTGCGGGTGCACCGGTGGCGGCAAGAGGGCTCGCTCCTGCAAGCTGATCTCGATCTGGCGTGTAGGATATTTGCCAGTCCGCCAGACACCGTCTATGCGAAAGCGCACGATGGCCTTGAGCAAATCCACCTCGGGTTTTCTGAAGGCGGCATGGCGATCATCGATTCCTGTCAGAATCACCATTACGAATCGATCAGCCTCATCAGCTCATACGGAGCCGCCTATGCGGACGATCATCACAACACCCAACTTCAGTTCACTTCACAAGGATGCCAGGGGAAACGGGCGGACGAGGGAGCTACCGCGTTGGTCGGCCTGTTAGACGCCTTCATCCACCAGCGCCCCACCCTCCCCAGCCGGCAAACGTTTGCAAGACTCGCAAGCGTCATGGAGCGGATCAGGATTGCCAAGTCGGAGGGAGCCGTTTCCTGACATGCCAGCGATACGATACCGGGCGCTCGTCCTCAGTGCGGTCAAGCACGACTACATCCCCCACGCGGTGGCGGCGCATCCTCGCTGTGATCTCGTCGCCGTCGCCGATGAGGAACCTTGCCCTTCCTGGGTGCACGAACGCAATCAGAAACTCGCCGACACCTATCACATTCCCTACATTCGTGACCCGGCCGCGGCTCTCGCCAAACACAAACCTGACATTGCTGTCATTAGCTCTGAAGCGGAACGGCACGTCGCCCTCGCCCTCCAAGCAGTGGAAGCCGGGGCCCATGTGATCGTCGACAAGCCGCTCTCTCCAAGCCTTGCAGCGTGCGATCGCCTCGTCGCCGCCCTCAACGAGCGGGAGCTCAAGTCGCTGGTGTGGAACCGGAATGCCGTGCCCGCGATTCGCCAGGCATTGGACACCGTTCGGCGGGGTGAGTTAGGAAAGCTCCGCGCCCTGCACGCCGACTTCTACTTTGCCAAGGATGCCGATCCTCGTAAGGGTAGTCGTGGCCCCAATGATCCGCCAATCGATTGGCTCACTCATCAAATTGCTGCCCATGAAGAGGGCGCCGATGGTGGCATTGGCAAGAAGGCGATGGGCGAGCTACAGGTGGAAGGCATCTACCCGCTCGCCTACTTTCACGCGCTCACTGGGGGTGCATCCGTGGAGCGTGTCTTTGCCAGGACGAGCTCGCATTTCCACCAAGCTCATGCGGACAATGAGGTAGACGATCTCGCCACCGTCAGTTTGGAATTTGAAGATGGTCTGTTAGGATCACTCTGCATTGGTCGCATCGGAAGGGCCAGCCATCCCAACCTGGGAGAGATCAAGCTCCATCTCATCGGCTCTCAAGGTGCCTTGGTGGTCAATGAACCGCGTCCCGAGATGGCACTCTATCATTGCAATCAGCAACCAAACACGTTCACCCATCATCGGCTGGCGGACGAGAGCAATTTCCTCCTTGTTGACGATTTCCTCCAAGCAATCGAAGAGGGCCGTCGATCCATCCTCGATGCCAAAGCCGCACGTGACATCGCTGCCGTGATCGACGCGGCTTTGGCATCCAGTCGGCAGCATGCGATCATTGCTGTCCGCCGTGACAAGTGAACGCTAACCAACTTCAGCTAGCGCCGGGGCGCTCCTGGAGCCATGGTCCGCCGTGACATTGGCCGATGGTTTCATCTTGGGAGCCGCCCTTCTAACGGCGGTCTGGTTGCTCTCCCCAACCATGCGGGCGTCGCGCACGTGGAGCGCCACGCTCACACCGCTCGCATCCATCATCGGTAGCGGCTTTCTTGTCGCTGCTCCCCTCGTCGCTGTGATCGTTGGCAAGGCCGCTCCCCTTGCCATGCTTGGCATCGTCGTGCTCGCCTATGGTATTGGCAGCGTGATTCGGTTCAATATCCGGCACCTTGAGCCGCGCTTGACAGCGGCCGACTATCTGCCCCGCCCCATCATCGCGCTGGAACGCGTTTCTGCAGTCGCCCTCGCCGTGGCCTATATCGTGTCCGTCACCTTCTACCTCCGCCTCCTCGCCTCGTTTGTCCTCCACCAATTTCAGAACCAGGTCGCCTGGCACGGCAATCTCCTTACCACGGGAGTCTTGTTAGTCATTGGTCTAACAGGATATCGCTTCGGTCTGCGTGCCTTGGAGAAACTGGAGACCATCTCCGTGACAGTTAAGTTAGCCATCATCGCCGCTTTGCTCCTTGGCCTCGGCATGTTTGACGTGGGTGCCCTCGATGATCTGCTTCTCCAACCCATTCCTGTCGCCGATCACGAGACCTTTCACCGTCTGCGACTCCTCGCTGGATTACTGCTCATTGTGCAAGGTTTCGAAACTTCTCGTTATCTTGGACATGAATACGATGCGGCCACCCGGATCGAGACGATGCGGCGCGCCCAGCTCCTTTCGGGAACCATCTACGTCGTCTTCGTCCTCTTTGCCCTTCCGCTACTGACTCGTTTGGAAGGCACCTCCCCTGACGAAACCGCAATCATCGCCCTCGCCCAGCACGTCTCGCCTCTCCTTCCTTACCTCCTCATTCTCGCCGCTGTCATGAGCCAGTTCAGCGCCGCGGTGGCTGATACCGTGGGCGGTGGCGGCCTCCTAGCAGAATGCTCACGGGGAAGCATGCGCATCCAAAGCAGCTATCTCCTCATCACGGCCACCGCCATTGCTTTGGTGTGGTTTGCCGACATCTTTCAGATCATCAGCATCGCTTCACGCGCTTTCGCGCTCTACTATCTGCTCCAAGCCATCAATGCCTGGCTTCTCGCGGGTGAACGCGAAGAGCCCGGGCGTCGCCTCTTCGATCGGGCACGCTTCACGTTCATCATTCTGATCCTCACATTCGTCGTGATCTTTGGTCATAGTGCCGAGTGATCAGCGTTGGTGGCCGTCCTTTCTCCCAATTTCTCGATTTGAACCGCCCACGTTTCGCGCGTATGGCCTGGAATGACACGACGCCCCTGGCTGATCGCCTCTTGCCTGCTGCTCACTTCCATCGAGGCCTGGACGGCCACCGTTCCTGAAGGCCTGCAATCGACTGTCTTTGCAGGGCCTGACATCGTGCCTTCACCAGCCTGTCTGTGCGCCGCCCCCACGGGCGAGGTCTTTGTCGGGGTGGATGAGAATGGTTCGCTTGGCAAGAAGCCTGGCAAGGGACGCATCGTACGACTGATCGATGACGATCACGACGGCAAGGCTGACAGACACACCATCTTTGCTCGTGTCGATAACCCGCGCGGACTCATTGCTCTGGGCGATCGCCTTTTCGTCTTACACACGGTGATCCCGGCCGATACCGGCGTCCTCACGGGAATGCATCTCTCCGTCTTCACAGACGCCGATCAGGATGGCGTGGCCGACGGACCACCCACACGACTCGTTTCCGATGTTTCCGTGCCCAAGCACAATCAGGATCGAGGAGCCGATCACACGACCAATGGCATCGTCATGGGCATCGATGGATGGATCTACATCGCTGTGGGCGACTTCGGCATGGTCGATGCACGAGGCTCCGACGGCACTCTATTGACAATGTTAGGTGGCGGCATTGTCAGGGTGCGACCCGACGGCACGGAGATGGAAATCTACACCCATGGGACACGAAACATCTACGACCTCGCCATCGATCCCTTTCTGAACATCTACACCCGTGGAAACACGAATGATGGCGGTGGCTGGAACGTGCGTTTCCTGCACCACGTGCAGTCGGCCGAGTACGGCTATCCCACGCGGTTCAAGCACTTCACCGGAGAGATTCTTCCCGCGTTGGCAGACTTGGGTGGTGGGTCAGGAACGGGAGCCTTGTACTTTGATGAACCTGGCTGGCCCGAGCCGTATACGGGTGTGCCCCTCATGGCTGATTGGGGGCGAAGCCAACTCGTCCTGCACCGTCTCACCCCGGATGGGGCCAGTTTCCAACAGCAACCTGAATCCTTCATCCGATCCTCCCAAATTGCGGATCTCGATGGGGATGGTTCTGGGCGTCTCTATCTCGCTGCCTGGGATGGCGCTGGCTACAAAGGGAGCTCGGAGAAGGGCTTTGTGGATCGCGTCGTGCCTGAAGGCTGGAAATATCAGCCCTTTCCCGATCTCCACGCCCTCGACAATGCCGAACTCGTCACCCTGCTGCGCGAACCGAGCGCGGTGATGCGCTTGCACGCACAGCAAACCCTCGTGCAACGCAAGGCGCCAATCGTGCCTGTGTTAGACCTCGCTTGGGACGAGACCGCCTCCAAGGAATCACGCGTCGCGGCCGTGTTCACAGCGAAACAGTTAGGCGCAGATACGAGCCAGTTGGTCCAGTTTGCCGCCCATCCCGCAATGCGCGCGTTTGCCCTTCGCGCCATGACTGATCGCCTCTCACAGATGGACGACGTTCCGGTTGGACTCATTCGCCAGTCTTAACGAGACCGGGACCCGCGCGTGCAAGCTGCCGCTGCCATTGCCTTAGGGCGCTTGGGAGATCCGAGTGCGGCAGAAGCTCTCCTGGCCATCGCTCATCCGCCAACAGGGACCTTCAAACCACAACCCGATGCGTCAGAGGGCCCCCATGCTGTTCCCCATGCCGCTCTTGTCGTGCCTCATCTGGCCATCCAGGCCCTTACCAAGATCGGCCATCATGAGGCAAGTCTCAAGGCCCTCACAGGCCCACACCGTTCCGCTGCTTTGTGGGCTCTCCAATACGCGCACGATTCAGAGGCCATCGAGAGCCTCATCGCCCACCTGTCAGAGGAAACAGACTCGGTGCGCCGACTCGAAATCCTGGCATTACTCGCACGCCTCTACCACCGCGAGGCCCCCTACGACGGCAGCTGGTGGTGGGGCACCCGGCCGGATACCCGCGGACCCTATTACAAACTCGCTAAGTGGGAGAAGAGTGGAGCGATTCATGAGGCGCTTCTCGCTGCCATGGCCACAGGCGATCAGACCACCAAGCAGGCCCTCATCTTCTGGAATGAACGTCTCCGACTGAACATTGATGCCCTCAAGGCACCAGAGACGGAACGTGCCGAAGCCACAGAAGGAGAACCCAAGGTCCACCTGACAAAGATCGCCAATAAACCTGGCGAAGTGGGCAAGACATCGATCGAAGATGTGATGCTTGCGTTAGACACTCTCAAGGGCGATCCCAAACGTGGGGAAGCGCTCTTCGTCCAACAAGGTTGCCTCGCCTGCCACACCACGAGCAGTGACCAACCGCTCAAAGGCCCCTACATGGGACAAGTCGGAGCCATCCTTTCTCCAGAGCAGATTGCCGAATCCATCCTCAAACCGAACGCCTCCATCTCACAAGGCTTTGCCACGGTGCAGATCGATCCCGTAGAAGGCGCGAGTCTCGTTGGATTCGTCACCGCAGAAACGGCAGATGCCATTGAACTCCGCGATATTGGTGGCCAGGTCCACAAGGTGAAGGCAAATCAGGTGAAAGCGCGCCAGGAATTGGAGATGTCCATGATGCCTGCGGGATTGGCCAACGCCCTCAGTCTGCAGGACTTCGCCTCGCTCATCGCTTACTTGGCCGGGCTCAAGAAAGGATAGATTCAGGCGAAACAGCATCCAGAATCCTTCCTGACGGATCACGCGCCTTCTGTTTGCCAGCTTTCTTGGCAATAGTGCGAGAGCGCCTCCAGATCCAGAGTCACCCCAAGTCCAGGTCCAGAGGGGACGGCTGCGTGACTATTGGCAAAAGCAATAGGGGTCTCCAACAAATCGTGTTCGCGAATCACACGACCAAAGATATCGGCGGGAAGAAGCGCCTCTTTGCAGGCGGCTGATTTGTGCAAGTAAGAGGCTTCGAGAATTCCCAAATCCACCTCCGACCCGTGCCAGAATGGCTTGCGCGTGAGTTCGGCCACGGTCGCCATACGCTTCACGTTGTAGATCCCGCCATTGAAATTGAAGTAATCACAGGCATCCAGTTTCACGGCGCGCACGATGTCCGTGATGTGTTGGTAGCCCATCTCATTGTAAGGGAGCGAAACGTGCAGCGCCACTGGGATGGCCATCCGCTTTCGCAAATGCGCTAGAGATTCCACATCCCATCGTGCAATGGGATCCTCCAAACAACGCACATTGCCCACCTCTGCCAATCCCTGCGCCATCCGCAAGGCGGTGGGCACGTCTTCGAATCGTTGGTTGGGATCCAGAATGATTTGGAAATCCGAGCCACACGCATCCTTGACCGCAGCGCACCATTCAGCCACCGGATCATCTGAGGAGCATTTGAATTTGATGCAGTCATAGCCCAAGTCTTGTCCTTCCTTTGCCTTACGCGCGGCATCTGCCACGGTCCGGTGTCCCGTCCAATAGCTGCAATAGACCTTGTCTCGATACCGACCGCCTAACAAGTCACTGACAGAAATGTCATGCGTCTTGGCAAAGGCATCCACGAGCGCGCATTCGAACCCGTCGTAAAGCCGTCCATAAGGCAACGGTAGCGCCTGCAAGTTCACCTTCCCAAGATCCAGGCCGATGAGCGTTTCCGCAAAGGACTTCATGGTGTCCCCCGGCAGGCCGCGATAGGATTCCCCCAAGCCCACCACGCCATTGTCTAGGGTCACGCGGATGATCCATTTCGGGATCTCGTCGAACTGCAAGCTCCACTCCGTCTTCCCGCCATAGGCCAGCATGTGCAGCGGCTTGTCAAACTCAGGGGAATTGATGCTGTCTGGGCGCGCTGGCACTTTGACAGCATCGAGTTGGAGGCGGCGAATCTTCATGAGCGAAGTTTGGAAGGCAGCTCCAGGGGTGGCAATGTTCATTGTGCGCGAAACCGATCCTCTGCTAAAGGGCTCTCATGCAACGCATCAAGGTGATCGATTCCCACACAGGCGGCGAGCCCACACGTCTCATCATTGATGGCGGTCCCGACCTTGGTCAGGGTACCATGGCGGAGCGGCGCGCCCGATTCCAAGAACAGCATGACCATCTCCGAGCGGCCGTGGTGAATGAACCCCGCGGCTCCGACGCCTTCGTCGGTGGTCTCCTTTGTGAGCCGGACGATCCGAGTTGTGACGTCGGCGTGATCTATTTCAACAACGCTGGCTACATCAACATGTGCGTGCACGGCACGATCGGGCTCGCCGTGACTTTAGACGGGCTCGGGCGTGTGCCGAGCCATCGGCACCTCCGCATCGAAACACCGGTTGGAGTCGTCGGAGCCCGGTGGGATGACTCTGGCAATGTCACTGTCGCCAACGTTCCGAGTTACCGTGATCACGCTGATCTGAGACTCGCTGTCGACGGATTTGGAACGGTCACGGCTGACGTTGCCTGGGGTGGCAATTGGTTTCTCCTCGTTCATGAGCATGCGTTAGAGGTTTCCTTTGAGAACATCGCCCAACTCACGGCTTTCGGAAATGCCGCGCGGCGCGCGCTCACCCACGAAGGCATCCGCGGCAGCGATGGCGGCGAGATTGATCACATTGAGATCTTTGCCCCGGCTGAAGGCGTGGATGCCGACAGCCGAAACTTTGTCCTCTGTCCTGGAGGGGCCTATGATCGGTCTCCCTGCGGTACGGGTACCAGCGCCAAGCTGGCCTGTCTTCATGCCGCCGGTGTGTTAGACGAAGGAGCCATCTGGCGTCAGGCCAGCATTGTCGGAAGCATCTTCGAAGGCTGGGTCACGAAGGACGCCCACGGGCAACTCATCCCGCACATCCGCGGGAACGCCCATCTCATGGGTGAAACCACGCTCCTCCTCGACCCGGAAGATCCCTTCCGTTACGGGATCACCTCGGCCACGGTTCGGTAAGCGCCATGTCCAATCGCTATCGTAATCTCTATCCCCATTCTCCTCATGGCCTCTGGCAAATACTCCAATGGAAGTGCCACTTTCGCCATGAGGCAACGCCTACCATTGACGACAAATGGAAATGCCCACAGGACGTGATTCCTCAGGCGCCGAATCACAAACTACTCAATCATCCCTCTGCTACCGCAATTCAGATCACCTGGATTGGACATGCAAGCTTTCTGGTTCAAGCAAAGGGCTTGAATTTCCTCTTTGACCCGGTCTTTGAGCAACACTGTTCGCCAATTCCACTACCAGGAACGAAACGACATCAACCACCCGCCCTCGTTCGAAGCGAACTTCCCTCGATTCACGGGATCTTTATCAGTCACAATCACTATGATCACCTGGAGCAGGCCACAGTCCGCTATTTAGGAAAAGAAACATTCTACCACATTCCAAACGGTAATGGCCCTTGGCTTCTTAAACACGGCGGACCCCACTATCGTGAGTATTCTTGGTGGGATTCTCATGGCTTCGGAGACTTTTCTGTCCACTGCGTTCCTGCTCAACATTTCTCCTCCCGCGGTCTGCACGACCGTAACCTCTCTCTGTGGTGCGGCTGGATTCTGGAAATCGATGGACTTCTACTCTACTATGTAGGAGACACTGGATACGCACCGATCTTTCACACTATCAGCGAGCACTTTGGCCCTATGGATATCGCTATCATTCCTATCGGTTGCTATAGCCCACGATGGGTGATGCGAGGCGTTCACGTTGATCCTGATGAAGCGGTTCGAATTCACGAGGACGTCGGGGCACAGCTCTCACTTGCATCGCATTGGGGATCATTCACTCTCACTGACGAATCGCTGGATACCCCTCCCGCCCGTCTCCGCCAAGCGTTAGTAAAGAAAGGCCTCTCGAGGGACAAATTTAGAATCCTACGAGTGGGCGAGACAATCAGCGTCACTCTCAGACCAAATGATGATTGAACGTATTCTAACCTTAGTTGTCCCAACAATGTATCCAACCATGATTCGCAAATCCTCACAGCCCATTGCATGCTGGAGCGTTCTGCTCCTTTCCCTGTGGGCGATGGCATGGTGGGGAGATTCCGCCTGGGAACGTGGGCAGAAACTGCCGCTGAATCTTGAAGTGGTTCTGCTGGAATCGGCACCCATTGACGGCGAGCCATTGGAAACACCCCATTCCCTCCATCAAATTTCTCGGTTAAGCCAATGGGAACAATTATCAGCCTCCCGACTAATCAAGAAGGCATCGTCATCTCAAGGATACTCCAATTCCCACGTGAGGTTCCATCTTCGGCTGCGTGTGATTCAAGTTTGAGGACTTTTCATGTCCCGCTCCAGTCGGGACGCGAAGCTATATCCTCTCCAACAACTTGAAAACCACCCCAACCGATGTATGAGAATTCTTGTAGCCGAAGACAATGAGAAAGTAGCAAATCACGTGGCCAATGGGCTCCGCGAAGCCTCTTATACCGTCGATATCGCAAATGACGGAGACGATGCCGTCTGGATGGCAGAAACAACGCCCTACGACATCATCGTGATGGATGTGATGATGCCGGTAAAAGACGGATTCAGCGCAGTCAAACAACTTCGCCGGAAAAAGGTAATCACTCCCGTCATCATGTTAACCGCACGGGGCGAAGTAGAAGACCGTGTCCGAGGACTAGACAGCGGAGCAGATGATTATCTAACCAAGCCATTCTCAATGGTCGAATTGCTTGCCCGCGTCCGAGCCCTCGGGCGCCGACACAAAGGAGAGGTACACAATCACATACGCGTACAAAACCTTGAGCTCGATATTTCAATGCGAAGTGCCAAGCGTGGCGAACGTGAGATTGAACTCACCAATCGGGAGTTCGCGCTCTTGGAGTTTCTTATGTTCAGTTCTCCTCGACCCGTAAGCAAAACAGCTATCCTAGAACATGTATGGGACCAATACTTTGACTCGAGCAGTAATGTTGTCAATGTATATGTTAGACATCTCAGGGAGAAGATCCAACCGGAAGGTGAAGAACCTCTCATCCACACTGTCCGTGGCGTCGGATTTGTAATTCGATAACCCATCAAATGAGATCCCTGCGCATCCGCCTCGTCGTTTGGTTCACTTTAGGAATCCTCGCGGTCACTCTAGTATTCTCAGCGGCGACCTACCTACATCTCTACGAAGAACTACATGAAAAGCAAGTTGAACTCGCCTACCCCGACCACCCTGACTGGCGACTCCACGGAAACTCTTCAAGTGAAGAAATCCGCGATATCATGCGTGAGATCATGCAAGTTGCTGTCCTGTTCGCAGCGCCCTTCTTAGCCGCCGTTGTCCTCATAGGATACTTTATTGCCGGAAAATCTCTCAAACCGATCGCCGAATTAAACGAGCAAATGTCAAATCTCACGCCCGCGACAATTGGCGCCCCCATCAAAAGCAGCGCCCGCGATTCTGAGTTCCAGTCCCTTACAGCACACCTCAACGCGCTCCTAGAACGCTTAGATCAATCTTTCAACGATATCCGGGAATACGCAGCCCAGATTGCCCATGAATTACGGACGCCACTTACCATCCTTCGTCTAAAAGTCGAGCAATCAGATCAATTAATTGATCCTAAGCTCCAAGAGGAGTTGCAGGAAGAGTTACATCGCCTCAGCCAAATGGTCGATCACTCCCTCTTGATTGCACGTTCAGAAAAGGGAACTCTTAATTGGTCCAATCACGAAGTCAACGTTTCGGAATTAGTCAGCGAACTCCAAGAAGACTTTCAACTGCTAGCAAGTGAGCACCAGCGCCCTCTACGCGCAAACATTAGCACTAACTGCCTAGCTAAAACGGATCGCCAACATCTAAAACAGATCTTGCAAGGGCTATTCTCCAACGCCTTGAAACACGGTAACGGTGCCATTGCCGTCCGACTATCACCCATGCAACGCGGAAGGAATATCCACTTTCTAATCGTCAACGAGATATCCACTTCACAGGATGACAGCAAATCGTCAACACAAGGCCTTGGCCTCGGATTGCGAGTGGTTCAAGCTCTTTTGAACTTACAAAGCGGGATCAAGTTTCAGCGACATCACGGCCATCGATACTACGCTGCCCGCTTGATCCTGCCCACGGTAGAGCGAACAACCCAACTCACTTGAAGTAGTTTTCAACCTTCTCTTCCTGAGGATTCCAGAAACGCACCGCACTGATGATCCCTTTCGCATCAAGGGTCAAGACGGTCACGAATCCCTTTCTTTGAGGGAACGAATCTAGAAGTCCTTTTTCGTCGGCAAGGATGATTTGATGCGGATATTTCCGCATTCTAGGCATAGCGAAGACCCGGCCAATCTTTGGCATTCCGTAGATATTCGCTACGAATACCGCACGCTTCCCCGGCAAGAACTCGCTCCCAAGAGCCTCAAATTGTCTATTGGCATTCTTAGCGACCCCCATCTCAAAGCTAAAGAGAGCGTACCTCGGACCCGCCTTGACTTGCACAGCTCGACCGTGCTGGTCAGTTGTTTGAAACGCCTTGATCTTCTCGCCAACTTTGAGAATCGCCGACTCTTCGTCAGCCGAACTGAAGGAGGTCATGGAAAAATAAAGTACCGACAAAAGAAGTGATCTAATAACCATAACATCACTATAGTCCCCAGAGATATTAAATGAATGTTAAATCAATATGAATTTTTCTTAATATTACAGATCATCCATTAAATAATCTTAATTCCCCCGGTAAGAAATTTTCACATTTTCTTGGTATACATGAGAACATGAAGATTCTCACTCTCGTTCTCCTGGTGACATTTGGTAACGCAGCGATTGGAAACAGTGCAGAAATCGCATTCGACCTTAAACGCAGCAGGATTGAAGTCCATGTCAAAGCCACCGGGCACGATTTCTCTGGAGTTCTCAACAATTACAAGGCAGTAGCCACCATTGACGATCAATTGAACCCCACATCGGGGAAGCTCGATTGGGACTTTTGCGATCTCAAGACAGGAAACGACAAGCGCGATCGAAAGATGATAGAGTGGATCTCACCGAATCTTACAAAAGCCTCCTTTACGTTCTCCAAATGGCGTATCCTTGAAGATGGCCGAACTTTAGTCGAGGGAGAGATGAACATCCATGGGGTAAAAAAGAAGGTTAGGTTCCCTGTCACTCTCAGACGAACGGGACTCGAGATCTCTGTAACTGGAAGCGCTGTGGTCGACCATACGGATTTCCAGCTCCCAATCATCTCCTTCCTCGCATTCCTTAAGGTGGACCCAAGGATCACAGTTACTTTCACTATGAAAGGGAAACTGAAGGAGAAATAATTCTCATTCATCCTCGCCATGTCTCTTCCTCTCAAAGCCGTCAGATTGACACCATCTATCGCAAAAGCCTATGTCAATCAATTCCCTGTCAGCCCTGACATAGAAACAAACCTTGCAGGAGCAATCCGTCAAGTTCTCAATAATCCTGGAAGTCTCATCCGAGCATCTCTTGCGTTTCAGGCGGGTCGTGCCTTTGAACTACGACGTGATTGTGCCGAGAGCCTCGCAATTGGAATTGAGTACATGCATTCCGCCTCCCTCCTCTTCGATGACCTGCCAATGATGGATGATGCCTCCGAGCGTCGCGGGCACACCTGCCCGCATATCCTTTACGGTGAGGCTGCTTGTGTATTAGCCGCGCTCGCATTTATTAATCGCGGTTACGCTCTCCTTTGGAGTTCAATGGCTGCCTATTCACTGAATAGCGATGAGGCCGCGCATCGTATCGAGCATTGCCTCGGTTTGAAAGGAATGCTCACGGGGCAAAGCCAGGATCTTCATCGGCCCGGAGGCTGGCCAGCCCATGATGTGCTTCGCGTTTCCATCGGGAAGACCGTCGCATTGATACGACTTACTCTTGTCTTGCCTGCCGTATTGAGCGGTGCGAGAAAACGTGTCGTGCATCAGTTGGACCGTATAGGCGTTTATTGGGGATTGAGCTATCAGATCCTCGATGATCTTAAAGATCTTGGTATCGAGAAGAAGTATACGGGTAAGACCACACATCGCGATGAGACACTGGGACGTCCCAATTTTGCATTGGCAGCGGGAATGGCAAGATGTCAATCCTATCTCGCCCGACTTCTAGAACTGAGTCAAACAAACCTTGCCGCTCTTACTCGCCTGCACCCTGGCCTCAGCTTCCTCACGACCACTCAAGAACGGTTGGAGTTGGAGTGTAGTCAATTTCTTTCTCCCACCAAGAAACAAGAAAGCGAGCGAAAAATAAAGATATGACATTACTTCGTCTGATCCTTACCAATACTCAACGTCATTGCATCCGCACGTTGATTGGTGTTGCCGGTATCGCCTTTGGAGTGGCAGCGATGATGACCGTAGTCACCCTTCTCCAAGGAGCAGTCAACATGTTTCAACGCATCCTGAAGGACGATAGTGAAATCATCGTCTTCGAGCGGCACGTTTCCGATCTCTTTTTTAGCAATGTAGCGATTTCCGATATTGAGATCATGGGCACATGGCCGATGGTCGAACAGGTTTTGCCATCCCTTTTTGGACTCGTCTCAAGTGAAGATAGGCCAGTCATCGCCTGCTTTGGAGTAACAGCCGATTCCCCTCGGCTCAAAGGAGCGGAGTGGATTGAGGGAAATCTGTCGGACTTCGGCCAATCGCGCGACATTGTTTTAGGTAGTCGAGCAGCGGAATTTCTTGGAGTGAAGCTCGGGGATTCGGCACCTCTGGGGCACGATTCATTTCCAGTAGGCGGCATCATTCGTACGGAGAACGGGTTTGAAGATGGTGGTGTGTTTATGCCCTTGGCACAGGCACAAGAATTCTTTCACAAAAATGGTGTAGCTTCCATTGCGTCCGTCTCTCTCTTTGACGATGATCTGCGTGAAGCGTTCATCGCAAAGGTGAAGGAAGGGTTTCCTGATCTCACGGCGTTGGAAACAGAGGAGTTTGGGAATAGCTATTCACAGTTTCGGATCATCGAGGCTACAGCTTGGGCGGTGGGTGGATCTGCTTTTCTATTGGGTGGCCTGAGTGTGGCCAATACGATGATCATGTCTGTTTTTGGACGAATACGCGAGATTGCAATTCTGCGTGTCAATGGATTCTCGCCGACCCAGATCGCCAGTTTGATCTTTGGTGAATCTTCGGTGATCACGTTCTTCGGAGTGGCGCTGGGCATTGGAGTGGGATTTGGAACAATGCTTGTTCTCCAACGGGTCCCGCTTTTCCAAGGCTATGTCGATACCCAACTGCATGGCAGTGTCTTGGGAGTTGTAGTTGCTCTCGCTTTTGTGACAGGCATTGGAGGGGCGCTCTACCCAGCTTTGTACGCGATGCGTATACACCCTGCAGAAGCCCTTCGATTTGAATGAACACTTGCAATTCCATCAAACCCATAATCGAGTTCTGCAATCTATGGAAGAGTTTCGATCACGATAGAATCCAGGTTCTAAGAGGAGCTAGTCTTAGTCTCGAGGCCAAGGAAACCGTGGCCTTAGTCGGGGCGTCAGGGTGCGGCAAGTCAACGCTCTTACATCTAATTGCAGGTCTGGATGAACCCGATCAGGGCGTGGTATATATTGAAGGGAAAGCGCTAAACAAATGCAGGGAGTTGACCTATCGTTTACGCCATCAGATTGGCTTTGTGTTTCAACTGCACAACCTCATCCCAAATCTTACTCTGCGAGAGAACTGTTTGATCCCTGCAGTAGCTGCGGGGACGAACCGTAAGCAAGCGAAGGCACGGCTAGAACGTTTGGCAGAGGCGACCGGTATCGCCGATAGGCTTCATCATCGGATTCAGGATCTGTCTGGCGGTGAGCGGCAGCGCACGGCTCTTTGCCGTGCCTTGATGAACGGTCCTCAGATCATTCTTGCAGATGAACCGACAGGATCCTTGGACGATGTGAGTCGTGTGAGGGTGTTCGAGTTGCTGCTGAAGTTGATGCGGGAGGAAGGAATTACCATGATTATGGCCACTCACGATCTCGACCTGGGACGACGATGCGATCGAGTGATTCGCGTGCAACGAGGCACCCTCTTCGACGAAACTTCGGACCACCAACCATCATTATGACAGGACCCTCTCAGAGTAAGTTGATCGCCATTAGCCTCCGGGAGACAAAGCGGATAGCATTGTCTCGGAGAAGAGCGAAAGATCGGATTCTGGATGAAAGTATATTTGTACCTGACGGTGCAAATACCGCTATCACCCATGCATTCTTTTGGATGTTCATGGCTAACGGCGTGGGGATAGCTCTAGCTTGGCTTTTGTTGGTTCCATCTTCGGGCTATTGGATGGGCGAGCTCACCTATGGGCGCTGGATTCCTGTGCATTTGAATCTTCATCTTTATGGATGGACGAGTCTTCCCCTTGTTGCTTGGCTATTGCGCTTGTATGCGCCTCAAGATGATCATCCGTCGGCGGCAGCACGTGCAAGTGTATGGGCATGGTCAATGTCATTGATGGTGGGGGCGATTGCTTGGCTTCGCGGAGAGACTAGCGGAAAAATCTTTCTCGATTGGATCGGCCTTGCACGTGTGCTTTACCCTACGGTCATGCTTTTTCTTTGGAGTGTTCTCTTCCGGCAATGGTGGGCGAATCGGCAGGTACCGGGATGGGCTCCGGTAGTACAGATGGTTGGGCTACTCATACTGGCTTCCGTACCCATGGCGGTATTCTGGGCTTCGGGACGGGAGGTCTATCCCGCAGTGAATGCTGACTCCGGAGGACCCACGGGCATGAGTTTGCTTGGTTCTACCTTGATAGTGGTGCTTTTGCTACTTCTCGTACCTCAACTTCAGAATCGCGCTACTTGGGGACAGAAGCTAGTGATTCCCCGTTTGTGTTGGCTCACGTTTCTATTCCAAGTCGGCATTGTGATGACCCTCGGTTTTCACCACGCCACTCACCATGACTGGCACCAATGGTTAGGATTAGGAACACTCGCTAGTTGGATCATTCTGATGCCTCTCTACTATCGTGGATTCCTCTGGCCACCGAAGTCCATGCGTTGGCAGAGGGCGATGCTGTTTTGGTTTGGTCTTCTAGTAGCAACCGGGTGGCTATCCTTCCTACCGAAGGTCCTGGATCACCTCAAATTCACGGACGCGCTGGTTGCCCACACACATCTGGCAATGGCTGGTTTTGTCACTAGCTTTAATCTTTTCCTGATTGGTTTGCTAGCTCCTTCCTCCCTGGCCGATCATATTCATCGGCCCATAGCATTCTGGTTGTGGAATGGCGCTACGGCTACCTACGTGATCGTCATGTGGGTAGCCGGAGCGTTCGAAGGTGCAGATCCCTCCTTCACCATTATTCGGGGAATCGCGCGTGAACTCCTCTATGCGATCCGCTTCACGGCTGGTTTGGTCCTGTTTTGTGTATCCCTCATTTGGTGGCGCGCCGCTCGCTCGGCGATGATTCAACGTTAGTCATGCCCAGGTCTCTTCTCCAAAGGTATCAATGGATCGCTGGCATCGCAGACGCCTCCACCGGCGTCTGCCTCCTAACGGCTCCGGCACATACTATGCGCCTGTTGGGCGTCAGCATTTCTCCTGCTCAAGGTCCGTATCTTTCGTACATTGGAGTCTTCGTCCTCGGGATCGGTCTCAGCTACTTCCTATGCGGACGGCTCCGCCATGAAGTTGCATCGCGCATCCGCTGGGAAATGACCTGGAAGATCACCGCTCTTTGCCGCTCCTTGGTCGCCATTTTTGTCGTCACATTCGTCGCTTTGGGAAAACTGACCACACCCTGGTTGATCGTCGCGTGTACGGATGCGACAATGGCCTGTTTTCAGTGGATCGGCCTCAATCGGCGCTGGCTGCATCTGCATAGGGAGGTGCGTTTATGATTCCCAGTCTCCAATCGATCTCGTGGCGGAGTACTGGGCTCATCACGGCGACCTATTTCTACTTCTTGATTTTTGCCCAATTTGCGTTTCTGAAGGCAATCGAACTAACTGGAGAAGCGGCTTCATTGAAACTGGTGATGGGCACCATGGGATTTGCAGGAATCTTAGGGAGCTTGACATCTCCTTTGTTTCTCAAGCATTGGGAGTGGAAGATTGTGCTTCGAATAGGATTTCTGAGTTGTGGAATGATGGCATTTCTAAGTCTAGCTTCTTGGACTAGCGCTCACGCTTGGAGCATGATCGCAGGGGGGATCGGATTCTCGCTCGGCATCGTTACGGTAACATTGGTTAGCCAACTCAGAAATCTCTCAGGCAATCATCATTGGGGAATGAGTGGAGGCCTCGGCACTGGCTTGGCATACTTCACCTGTAATGTTCCCGCCGTCTTTCGTGCTTCACCGTTCGATCAATCTCTCATTGCCGGTATCGTTTGTGTAGCAGCATTCTTTGGGACGAGTATCAAGATTGAATCGTCGTCGATTCAAGAGATGAGGCAATCGAGTCCAGAGATGCATGCTCCCTTTGTTGTCATGTTGTTGGCTTTCACACTCCTCATCTGGCTTGATTCAGCGGCATTCTTTATCATCCAGAACGACCGTGAACTCCTGGGAAGCACATGGGGGAGCGATACACTTCTGTGGCGCAATGGGAGTGTACATTTGTTGGTAGCCGTGTTCGCAGGTTGGTGGTTAGAATCGAGGAATTCGCTCAGCCCTGTCTTTCTTGCACTTGGCATACTCGCGGTAGCATCGTGGCTGGTGAATGACGCCCTTACACGTGAGGTCGGAGGAGCTATCTATCCTGTCGGGGTATCTCTCTATTCCACCTGCTTGGTGGTATTCCCTGCCTATTGGCTTGGTCATCTATCACTTCATCGTAGGACATTTCTTGCCTCCCTCCTCTATGCCGTTGCAGGGTGGCTTGGTTCTGGCATGGGCATAGGTATGGCCGAGAACCTACACCGAGTGCCCCTCGCGTTTGTAATGGTGGTTCTTGGATTCACAGGTGTGGTTCTTGCTCACGAATGGCTGAGGAAATACTGCAGAGAATTGGCCACTTGTACGACTCTTCTTGCTCTCGCCTTTGTCGGATCCGAGCTTCAAGGAAATGCCGTTCTCTCCTCTCAGGCTAGCATTTCCTCTATCCATAATGGGCGCGAGGTATATGTATCTGAAGGGTGTATCCACTGCCATTCCCGCTATGTTCGACCTAGCGAAGACGACATCACCAACTGGGGACCGCAAGTGTCTTACGAAGAAGCCTTAAAGGAATGCCCTCCTCTCTTTGGCAATCGGCGACAAGGTCCCGATTTACTCAACGTTGGATTGAGGCGTTCGCGTGCGTGGTTAAAAGCACATTTCATTAATCCGCAACTTCTCGTCCCCATGAGTACGATGCCTCGCTACGACTATCTTTTTAGTGATGATCGCGGCGAATCACTCATCGATTTCCTGATGGATCCCCAAGCCAGTGCGAAAGCCCGTTACGAGACCATTCAGAATTGGAATCTCACGTATCCGTCCGATGCATCTCATGAAGTTTCCAACGCTTGGAAACTCTTTCAGCACCATTGTAGCGCCTGTCATGGAGAAGACGGAATGGGCAATGGCGAAGCAAGGGCGGACTTAGCACGTTCACCCGCCAACTTGCGCTACGGTCCGTTCATCTATAGCAGAGATCCGAAGGAGATTCCGAGAATCCTTAAGTTCGGGATCATGGGCACAGACATGCCCGGGCACGAGTACATTCCCGATAGTGATATCATCGCAATCTCCAGTTATGTCAAGAGCTTACGTCATTCTCCTCATTCATATTCAACCCCATGATTCCTGACATCTTAACACAAATTCACGGGTTTAGTCGTGGTTTGGTTGGCACTTCTAAGGATTTCATCTTTCTCCGCCTTCCTAGCGGTGCTTTCGCACTCGGAACCGGACCATTCATTCGGAGTGTAGATATGCCAAGCCAACCATCGTTTTACATCAATAATTTCGCTCAAACGTATAAACAGGGTTGGTTACGTCCCAAAAAATATCAAGAGACGGCCAGCCTCTCCTCTGCCTTGAAGGAGCTCTCATGGGAGCATCCACGAATTCATTGGCAACCTCCATCTCATTCTCTCTTTCAACAAGCATTCCGCACGGCCACGTTCTACTTGTCGACGGGACGAATTCAGAAACTGGTTCCCGTGATTGTACAGTCAGGACACCTGTGCCACGGTCGAGTTGAGAATCTGGTCTGTGCTCTTGAGACTTTATCCGAACAGTATCATCCTTATGGTTGCCGCTTTGGCAATACGGGTATGTTAGGTGGATCTCCTGAGCCCCTAGCTACTATTGAAGGTGATCGGCTGACTACGATGGCTTTAGCGGGCACCGCGCCATCTTTTAAGGCTCACGCACTTACACGGGATAAAGAACAGCGCGAACACGGCTGTGTGAGTGCCTTCCTCTCAGAGCATCTGAGTATGTTGGGAGATACGCGTCAACTAATCACTAAACCTATGAGGCTAGGATCAATTACACATCTGCTCACGAAATTTGAGACTCACCTTGGCCACCGTCCCGATCCCGAGCAAATATTGCGCTTACTCCATCCAACACCCGCAGTCGGACCATCCCCTCGGACAAATCAATCAATGGCGCTGGCAACCGCCCTGAGAAACCTCACCGGGTGCCCAAGCTCATTTGGAGCTCCCCTCGCCGTTCACTGTGACGGTGCCTTTCATGCTATACTCACAATACGCCAGATACTCTGGAAACGAACACAAGTCCTACTTCCTTCCGGCTGTGGAATTGTCCGGGGATCGAATGTCGACGACGAGTGGGAGGAACTATTCCTCAAGCGAGAATCCGTAAAGCGATTTCTCGGTCTGCCCAACTCGGTTGAGGAAACCCCGCAGGCACTTTCCGTATAAACTTGAGGTTACCACCGCTTCGATTGCACCGATTTATCAACGAGATCCCATTCTGGCTAGACGCCGTTCGGCTTAGAACGCTGTCTGCTCTGTTCATTCCCATTGCCATAAGCCTAGTCGTTAACTTGAGAGTGAGTGTGGGCTGTTGGGCACTGATGGGCGGCGCAATCTGGGTGGCATTCTACCTCCACTTGGCAATTGAACTCTTGCACTTTCGCTGCTTTCGTTGGGTGCAGCGTCCTGCACCATACCTTTCAAAGCGTAAGGTTACCATTGCCTCTCTTTTGTCATTTTTTAAAGCAGGGTTCCTCACTATTCCCCTCACGTTTATTCCCGGTGCCAGAGAAATCTTAGAATGGGTCATGGTCTTTTACATTGGCTACGCTCTCGTCACGCTGAAACTCTTTCAAACATCTGACTGAATCGCTACTTACTTGTGGCTATTTGCTCCATTAGCAACCGGGCCTTAGTATTCAACCGCTCAGATTGGGAATATGCTTTTATGAATTCCACCTGATCTTGAAACGTCGCCTTCTTTGCTCGACGGAATAGGGGACCAAGATCATTCATTACGTGGTTCTGACGCCAAAGGGGTCTCGCATTCTCTAAGTCGATCAGACATACGTTGACTTGACGACTGAGAATTTTTACAAAGATGTGCTTCGGATAGAAATTATTATGTCGCCACCGGACCTCTTGGTGTAATTTTCTTGCGATGTCACCCACCGCCCGAGCGATTCGCCTTCTGCAGTTTTGATAGGTGTGTTGGTCGTTCAGAATCGCTGTGAGCGATCGGTACCCAACCAACTCTGGCAGCAGAAGGAGACAGCGATCCGCTTTTTTACCTTTCTTCCTTCTGAAGTAGAGCACTTTCGGCACATTGAGTCCAGCCTTGCGCAAATACGATAGATTTGATGCTTCTCGCTCATAAGTCGGTCGCGGCAGGAGACCATTTTTCAGCGAATAATATGAGTGATTCAGCTGCTTTTTGAGAACGCACCGGATGGTCATCCCGCGATCATCTAGTAATGATATGCGCTTGGCCCCGCTCCAGCCGCCTCGCCGCTCATTTGGCGGCTCAATCCATTCTGCTGGGGCTTTCCATAGTGCCTCAAACAGGTCGTCGTCTCTCTCCGACAAGGATATCGGCAAGGGGGCCATCCCTGCAACATTCCCATTCATACCGCACCTGCCTCTTTCGTGAAACAGGCCAAGTGTAGGGAATGCACCCACCTCATCTGAGCGAAGTTAGCGGTTAGTCGGAAGCCGTGTGGGGCGAAGAGATCGCTCATAGCTGCGAGCGATGTGGCATATTGCTTCGATTTCTTACCTCCCATTTTATACCGAATTCGGCGTTTTAACATCGTGGGCGACCAAGGAGACAAGTAGGAAATCAGGATCGTGTGCCGCGCTACGCGACATAATTCATCAATGACTCTTCTTCTGACGGTATCATTGGGAAGGTGATGAAAGAAGCGAAAGCACACGGCACTATCGAAAGCGCCATCGTCAAACATAAGTGATTCAATGTCAGACTTCACTAAATCGGCATCAAGTCGTTCGGCATCAAGAGACTCCCTGGAGAATGCCAGAGTTTCGTCTGATAAATCCACCCCAGTCACCCGATGTCCCGCCCGCGCCAATTGGACTGTCATGCGCCCATTCCCACATGGGACATCTAGAACTGAGCAACCTTTGGGAAGAAGCGTGATTCCTTTGCCTAGTATCCGCACCTCACCTAGGTGTTTGGAACGTTTTCTAGTCTTGTATGCTTCAGCAGCCCGAGGGCCTTTGATCCTTCTCCGGTAATCCGGAATCTCACCAGCATGTGCATTTATCATGACTATGGCGATACGACATCTCAAATGAAAGCTACATGAGAGCCAGATTAAATTTCCTTAATCTTTAAATTTTTAAATTTTTTTCAATGGAGTCTTCCTCGAGCGGCGTCGATCTTCTCTCGGATGGCTTCCGGCATATCGACGGCGCGCATGCGTTTGGCCGCTTCGTCAAATCGGACACAGATGACCGTGAGGTTTCCCACGGCGACGGGGGCGTCTTCGCCATCGACGTGGAAGTCGAACTGATAGCGAATCGTCTTGGCACGCCGTTCAAGGATCTGAACGTGGACGGCGACTTCCTGTTCGAAACGGAGCGGCTTCTTGTAATCGCACGCCGCGGAGACGCGGGGCCAACCGAAGCCGGGATAACTCTCTAACCCTTTGGCAGCGGATCCTCCCGGATGAACGGAGAAGCCGAGAGAGCGGTAGAAGGCATGCTCGGCATTCTCCATGTATCTGAAGAAGTTGGCGAAATGGACAATGCCCGCTAAGTCCGTGTCAGCGAAGGGAACGCGGAAGGTGTACTGGAACATGCGATGGAAAAGTTAAGCCGTCTTGGCGACGGTTTCCAAGACTCGCTCAAAGTCTTCTGCCATGCGCTCGGCGGTGAAATACTTGCGAGCCTCGCGGCCACCTTCGAACCCGAGCTTGCGCCTTCTCTCTTCTAACGAAAGCATCATTTCCAAGGAGTCGGCCAGACTCACGGGGTCTTCGGGATCATAGAGCAATCCCCCACCCGTCTTCTCAAGGATCTCGGGAAAGGCCGCATGATTCGGTTGCACGACGGGCACTTCGCAAGCGAGCGCCTCAAGGATGTAGAGGCCAAAGGACTCGCCATAAAGAGCGGGTACCGAGAAGACGCTGAGGCTTTGCAGGAAGGCGAGCTTCTGATCGGGATCGAGGTTGGGCGTGATCTCCACATCATCTAACAAACCCGCCTCATCCAATCTACGTTTCTGCTGCCGGATGAATTCGTCATCGGCCAGGGTCTTGGCACCAGCCAGATGGAGGCGAGCAGAGACGGTCTCCCGCTGCCGCAAATCGATGAAGGCATCCACCAGGGTGTGCATGCCTTTGCCCATGCACATCCGCGCAAGATACCCGATGACGGGCGGCTGTGCCCGTTTGTTAGGATCGGGTTTGAGCCCAGTGAAATCGATCCCGTTGTGCACCGCGACCACTTTCTTATCGGACAACTCTAACCGTTTCCGCATCAGGTCGCCGTAATACTCGCTGACAGCAATGTATCGGGCGATGAAGGCGCTGTTCTCCCGGAAAGAATCCCAGCTTTGACGACGGTAGGGTTCCGGCAAGGTATCGAGGAAAGAATCTTCCCCCTGAAGCGAACACACGACGGGGACTCCCAAGGCTTCATGAACGGATTTGGCAACGCCGCAGAGGAGCCCGTTGGAGAACGAAATCACATCGGGTTTCTCTTGATCCTTCAGCCAGGCGATCAATTTCTTCACCTCCTTGCCCTGTTCGCCGTGAGTGCCTTTGAGGCTTGAGACGGTCATCTCACCAAGGTCTTTGGCGCGCGTCATCCCGGCTTTCTCCACCAGCTTGAGGAGGAGCGATTGCCGATCGAAGAATTTGTCGATCCAACCAGGGGTCCACCGGAAGAAGCGAGATTTCTGTTGGAGGAACATGTTGAGACCTCCCAGGAAGAGGGGCCCGACGACGTCATCGTTGTCCTCCTCATCGGTGACCATGGGAAGGTAGAGCGGCACCAGGGTCAGCTGATGTCCACGGTCTTGGAGAGCACGGATGAGGGCGTGATCGCGCAGGCAACTCCCACAGTGAAAGTTGCCCGTTCCCGGCGTGAGATGGATGATTCTCATGATGACAAGACGGGCGGGAAAGAGCGGCTCATAGGCTGAAGGAAGGCGGAAATCGCGCAGTTCTCAGAATTGCCTATTCCCATAGCAACGCGACCCCCACTCGCAAGAGAAAGGGCACCCAACAGGGTGGCAAATAGACATCGAAATTATGGTTATTGTAAGTTTCAAGATGACGGTAGCGAGATTTGTACTACTCTATGGCCATGAATCTCCGCAACATCCTGAATGCGCATCGTGACGCCGTGACTCACCAGGAACAGGCAGTGCAACAGCTGCAGGAAAAGTGTCGCGACATTGATGAAGTCATCAGCTACGTGGTGAAACCTGCGTTTGAGGAAGCCGAGCGGCAGATTCGCGAAGCCGGCTTCGATGTGGGCATGGAGACGGAGACACGTGTCCTGGAGTCTCACCGGACCCAGTTCCGCTTCACCGCCAGCTGCGTCCTCACAGCCGGCAAGAGTATCCCGGCATCGACCCTGACTCTGGACGGCAATCCACGGGCAGGCACCATCGATTACCTCAAAGTGGTGGGCGGTTTGCGCCATGAAGAAACCCTTCCCGTCAACCAGGTGACTGAACACATGGTCCTGCAGGAAGTGGAGCGATTCGTGATGGAGGTCTTCCCATCAGACCTGTGGTAAGGCGGGCTCTTTGAGAGCCGACCATCCCTGACGGCCGTAGGCCAACTCTGCCGGAAGATTGGCGAATTCCCCCATCGCGCCCATCAGTTCATCGAACCCTTTCTCCTTCAAATTGCCGATCAGGCAATCCGTGAGGTCCGGTCGGAGATCCGGATACTTCCGAATGAGTTTCCCAAAGCTGAAGGATTCATCGTAGAACGCGTAGACGATCTTGCGCATGATCTCGACACTCTCACACATTTGCTGTCCATAGGCTGCAAATTGACTCGCGTCATAGGCTTCTGCCTGCAGGGCAGCATGCACGGTATCGGCTGCCATTGCCCCACTCTTCAGCGCAAAGAACACACCCGAGGAGAAGACGGGATCAAGGAAGGCAAAGGCATCCCCCACCAGGATCAGTCCGTCACCCGCGCAATAGCGTGAGCGATACGAATATTCACCCGTGACCCAATACTCGCCAAACTGCTCGCCAGTCTCAAGGTGTTCCTGAATCCACACATTCTCCCCAATGCAGCGATCGACAATCTCGGCAGGATCTCGGGTATCGCCTTCACGAAAGAGATAGTCGCGCTCTGCTACCACACCCAAACTGACAATATCATTCTTGAGCGGGATATACCAGAACCAGCCGCGCTCTGGCAGATACGCCACGGTGGTGGACCCTGCGGCCAAGCCCTCATCGCGCTTGGCACCTTTGTAGTAGGTCCAAATCGCGACTTTATTGAGTTTGGGATCACGCTCGCGCCACTGATGCTTGCTGATCGATAAGGAATCGCGTCCCGTCGCGTCAATCGTGATTGGCGCGTGGTATTCGACTTCTTGACCATCAGCGTGTTCGGCTAAGACCCCAATGATCTCGCCATCTTCTCCGCGAAGAAATTGCTTCACCTTGGTCTCTTGGGAAACCACCGCTCCCTTGGATTCGGCGTTCTGCAAGAGCATGTGGTCGAATTCATCGCGATTCACCTGCCAGGTCGTGGAGGATGGATGATCGTAATGTTGGAAGAAATAGAAGGGATCGGACTGGCCACCGTCCGGCGTCACGAATTGGACGCTCAATTTCTGCGTGAATCCCAGACGATCCATCTGATCGACCACCCCGAGACGTTCCAACACATGGTAGCAGAAAGGCATCAACGACTCGCCAACGTGATAGCGCGGGAACTTCTCTTTCTCGAGCACCAACACCCGATGCCCGTATTCAGCCAGAATCGTCGCAGCGGTGCATCCGGAAGGGCCCGCCCCGACAATGACAACATCATAGCAGTTTGTTTGGATCATATCGTCGATAAGGTAGAGGGATTTCCATCCAAGGCATCCACCGGGGGTAAGATTTCGACAATTTCCGCAAACACTTCTCCTGTCACCAGGGCGAGCACGTTGCAACGCCCATAAAGGCGCTGGCCTTCCTCTGCATGAAGGAGTTTGGCCATGAGCGCATCCGCCTTGGTTTCGAAATACGCACGAGGAGCCGAGAGGTGTTTGAACTTCTCTGCTTCGAGAATGCCTCCCAAGGGACGCTCTGCCCGACGGATGGGATCGGCCACACGCTCGGGCAATTGATCCAAATGAATGCTAATGGCTCCAAACTCAACCGGGGCGTGATTGTCCGAACGCCGCAAGAGCACCTCCCTCACCAAGAGCGGTTCCTCCAATGCTAACGTGAGCACGTCCAAGTCGAGTTGGATCCCGTGAAAGGCCTGCAGACGCGGGGTCATGTCTGAATGATGGACAAGCAAATGCCGATAGGGATCGGGAACGACCTCACCGTGCAAGAAACGAACGTCCGGGAATGCTCGACCCGCTTTATTATAGAAGCTGGTCAGGGGTGCCAGATAGACCGCTCGCTGCGATTCAAGTATAGCGGGCATCGCGATGTTCAGTTAGGAAGAACTCATGGAGCAATCGATCCACTTGTAGAAGACCTTCCCGATTCAAGATGATGGCATCCTCCTCCAAGCGGATAAATCCTTCCGATTGCAGATATGCCAAGGGTTTCTGGAAGCGTTCCAGCACGTCGACACCGAATTTGTGTTGATAATAGGAGGGACGAATCATGCCCAACTTCAACCGGAGGATAAATTCCCGCACCAGACGCTCCTCCGCACTCGTCTCGTAGGCACGGAAAGCAGGGCTCTCACCGGCCTCCACGGCTTCCATGTAAGGACCGACGTCTGCTTGATTCTGATAGTGCACATCGGCTAGCATCCCAAAGGAAGCCACTCCCAACGGCAGCAGGTCCGCTCCCTCCCAAAGAGCATCACGGTAGACGAACTTCACATCAGGATTCTTCACCACGGTGGTGGCGCTGCTCACGGTGTAGCCCGCTTTCTCAAATTCATTGAAAGCGTAATCGACCCAGCGCCGCTTGGTCTGCCAATCGGCCACGGGCGCGGTAAGCTTCCCGCCCTCTTTCATTTGCTTGTAAATGGTCGTATTGAACGGCACCTCCATTTGATAAATGGTGACACATTCCGGCTCAAGGCTGATGGCTTTCTCCACCACACGTTTCCAGTTATCCTCCGTTTCTTCCATCATCCCTGCAATAAGATCGATGTTGATCTGCGGGAAACCCAAAGACTGCGCAAACCGATACGCACGCTCGATCTCCTTGCCGCGGTGAGCCCTGCCATTCGTCTCCAAGATATGGTCATCGAAATTCTCCACTCCTAGCGACAAGCGCGTCACGCCAATCTCGCGGATCTTGGCGAGTTTCTTCTCCGTCAAGGTGCCGGGCTCACACTCAAACGCCACTTCCTCGGCGTCGTCCCAGGGCATGATTGCCTTCATGCGATCCGTCAAATCCTGGAGCTGATCCACCGAAAGATAGGAAGGCGTGCCGCCACCAAAGTAGACAAATTTCGGTTTCCGCCCCTGAAGGTAGGCGCGTTTCGCCATGGCCTCATACTCCTTGACCCCGGCATCGATATACGCACGGATCTCAGCGGCATTCTTATCGGTATAGACGCGGAAATAGCAGAAATGGCAGCGCTTGCGGCAGAAAGGAATGTGGAAATACACGCCTAACGGAACATCTTTGGGAGCAGGCCGATCGAGCACTTCGTCGATCTTGGTCTTATACTCCGGCTTCCAGAAGGAGAACGGCGGATAGTTGGCCACGAAATAATTCCCGACCTCCGTCTGCTCACGCTCCTCAGGGCGCTCAAGCGGGTGGTTGATAGTGCTGTCTGTTGTCGACATAATGTGAAAGTTAGGGATGAACCGGTTTGAATCCGTAAACGAAATTGTCTTGAGCCCCGATGACGAGATACCCTTGGGCAATGGCTGGGGCCGCGGTGATCGCTTCTCCAATCTCATAGGACCATTTCTCCTCTCCTGTGGCGCGATCGATCGCATAAAGGCGCCCGTCATCACTGCCAATATAAAGGAGGTCGCCCGACACTACGGGTGAACTGTCTAAACTCCGACGCGCTCTAAATGTCCATTTCACCGAGCCATCCTTGCGGTTCAATCCATAAACGCGTTTCCCACGATCGGCCACATACACAGAATCCTCCGTCACGGCGGGCGATGCAAAGTAAGGAAAGTCACGTTCATGGTGCACCCACAATTGTTTGCGCTCCTTGAGGGAATAGGCCTCAGCCTGATTCCCATAATGTGCCAGGTAGGCGATGCCGTCGCGGATACTGACGGAATTCGCAATATGGGAACCCACTTCCATTTGCCCGCGATTCTCGCCCGTGAGCGCATCCGCCATGTAGAGCACGGCATCGCACCCTCCAAACAGCACCATACCATCCGCCACCGCCGGAGTGCCGTTGATATAATTACCCGTTTCTGCCGCCCATACCTTCTGCCCAGTCGCGGCGTCCACACAGTGGAGGAAATTATCGTAGCTTCCCACGTAAAGAAGCGTCCTTTCTTCGTGCTTGAGGAAATTCACCCCACCCAAGATCTCTCCATCTGTTTGATACTTCCAAAGCTCCTTCCCTGTCGCTGCCTCCAATGCATAAAGGTGGCCATCGCCAGACCCCACATAGAGAGTGCCCTCTAGCAAACAGGCCGAACTTTCCACCACATCACCCAAGGTCTTCGACCACACCTCGGCTCCTGTTTCCAGAGCGATCGCTTTGAAGTCTCCGTCCTGACTCCCGATGTAGGCGACCCCGTCTCCGATGGCGGCCGTTGCGACCACCGGGCCCACCATCTCCACCTTCCACGCCATGGTCAACGGCGCCTTCAGCGTCTCCTCTGCCACGCCGTTGAGAGCATGATTTCCCCGGAAGACAGTCCAGGACGCCGCCCCGGTAGGTGGCGCCTTCTTGGCGTCACGGGCGGCTTCCTGCTTGTCGGCGACCGCCACGCCTGCCAGGATTCCAAAGGCGGTACACAAGGATAGCTTGAACGTCATGGGGGTCACGTTATGCGGTTCAACCCTAGGCTCAACGGAAAGGCTCAAACACGACCTCAAATTCACCTATTTCTCACCCATGGAATTCTCCACGATCCAACGGGCGCATGCCCGTATCGGCCCCCATGTGCACGAGACGCCAGTACTCCAGAGCCAGCTGCTGAATGAGCGCTACGGCGCAGAGCTGGTCTTCAAGTGCGAGAACCTTCAGAAAGTGGGGGCTTTCAAGGCCCGCGGGGCACTCAATGCCGTCTTGTCTCTCGATGAGGCCGCTCGTCGCCATGGCTTGGCGACGCATTCTTCTGGCAATCACGGGGCGGCCCTCGCCTATGCCGGGCAGATCACCGGTACTGCCACGACGGTGGTCATGCCGGAGGACTCCTTGCCCAACAAGATCGCGGCTGTCCGCGGCTATGGAGCCGAGGTCATCCTCTGCCCCGCCCTCGAGCGCGATGCCGTATGCGAGCGCTTGGTGAAGGACACGGGCGCGGTCTTGATCCATCCCTACGATGACGATCGCATCATTGCCGGGCAAGGAACCGCCGCCCTGGAATTCCTTGAGCAAACTGATTCTCTGGACGTGCTCATCGTCCCCGTGGGCGGTGGCGGACTCCTGGCAGGCACTGCCGTGGTCGGGAAATCACGATCTCCTGGGATGCAGATCCTCGGTGCGGAACCGGATCGCTCCGACGATGCCATCCAGAGCTTCGCCACAGGTGAACGTCAGCGCCCCCGAGGTTTCGACACCATCGCCGATGGCTTGCGAGCCGCCTTGGGCGTCCGCAATTTCGAGCTGATCTACCAGCACGCCGACGCCATTCTCCCCGTCTCCGAAGCCGCCATCATCGACGCCACGCGCACCCTCATGCACTACCTCAAGGTCGTGGTCGAGCCCTCTGCCGCCGTTCCCCTCGCCGCCATCGCCGATCATCCGCATCACTTCGCTGGGAAACGCGTCGGCATCATTCTTTCTGGAGGCAATCTCGATCTCGATGGCCCGCCCTGGCTAACAGAACGGCTATCGTAAGGAAATCTCTCGCGCTTTGTGGGGAAGCTTGGCATGGGTGAGGCATGGTCCTGAACTACATCTGGGTCGGATTCTTCCTCATCGCGTTCCTCACCGGCCTCATCAAACTCCTCTTCTGGGGAGATCTCGCGGTCTTTCCCGCCATGACGGAGAGCCTCTTCACCATGGCTGAAGTGGGGGCCACCATCTCTCTCGGCTACATCGGGCTCATGACCCTTTGGTTAGGCATCATGAAGGTGGGGGAAGAAGGCGGCATGGTGGCCTTCCTCGCGAAACTCGTCTCCCCCTTCTTCAGCCGGATCTTTCCTGACGTACCCAAGGGACACCCCGCGCAGGGCTCGATCATGATGAACTTCGCCGCCAACATGTTAGGGCTGGACAATGCCGCCACGCCCCTCGGGCTCAAGGCGATGAATCATCTGCAGGAATTGAATCCTGACAAAGAGACCGCTTCCAATGCCCAGATCATGTTTCTCGTTCTCAATACCTCGGGCCTCACGATCATCCCCATCAGTGTCATCACGCTGCGATCCGTGAACGGTGCTGCCAATCCCACGGATATCTTTATTCCCATCCTCATCGCCACCTTCGCCGCCTCGGTTGCGGGCCTCCTCGCCGTTTCCGTCGCCCAGCGGATCAATCTTCTCACTCCCATCGTCTTCGCCTATCTGGGTGGAGCCACCGCCCTTATCGCGGGAATGACTGCCTACTTTGGGTCGCTTGGTCCCTCGTCGATCGAAACCCAATCCACACTGGTTGCTTCCGTGATTATTCTAGGCTTGATCATGACCTTCATCGCGGCAGCCCTTCTCCGACGGGTGAATGTCTACGAAAGCTTCATTGAAGGCGCGAAGGATGGCTTTCAGGTCGCCATCAAGATCATTCCTTATCTCGTGGGGATGCTCGTCGCCATTGGCGTCTTTCGCGCCTCCGGCGCCATGAAAGCCGTGGTGGATAGCATCGCCTGGATCGTGGTTGCGTTAGGAATGAATCCTGACTTTGTCGAGGGGCTTCCCACCGCGATCATGAAGCCGCTCAGCGGGAGTGGCGCGCGCGGGATGGCCGTGGAGGCGATGCAGACTCATGGCGTGGATAGCTTTGTGGGAAGACTCGCCTGCGTCTTTCAGGGCTCTACCGAGACCACCTTCTACACGCTGGCTGTCTACTTTGGCGCGGTCAACGTCCGCCGCACGCGTTACACAGTGACCTGTGGGCTCTTCGCCGACTTGGTCGGAATCATCACGGCAATCTTGGTTGCCTACCTATTCTTTCATTGACCTCGAGCACACAAGCCATCCGTTAGTCGTCGGCAGGCGCAAGTTCTGCCATGGCCCGCAGGATCTTGTCCTGATTGCCGATTCCTCCATAGTACGGCCCTTTGCTTCCAAATCCCGTGAACGTGTGCGTGCTGAAGAGCAAGAGTTCGCCATCGACGTAGAGGAAACTCGGATGACCGGAGTCACCTGGAATGACTTGGCGATCCCAGGCAGCATCCACCACGTCCGCATTGCGACGCGTGGTGACCACTTCAGAATCGTTGTCGAACAATTGGAAACGCGACGCCTCTGACATCGATACCACGCGATGTTGGTAGGTGTGTACGACCTTGGCGCCGATCAACCCCTCGGGATCCCACTCACTTGGCACGAGCCGATAGATGGCGACTGTGTCAGGAACGGGCTCATCCAGCCTGACGACCATGATATCCGTCCGCACATCGACATGGTCGAACCGTAGAAACTTCTGCGTCGCGATCCGGCGCACGACGGGATCTCCATGGCGATCGGTGAAGGTGACCTGAGAGCCCGTCGCGCGTGGATAGTGCCGCGCATAGACCATGTATTGATCGGCGATCAGGACGCCCGCCTGGTTCAGATCCCATGCCACTCCTGAGAAATCGAGCTCTCGCGTCCAGTTGTCCGCCCACGTGCTCGTGCCTGTGCTCGTGTAGCTCTGAAAGAGGCGTTCATCGCCCAATGAAGGAACCGCGGGTGCCGAGCCATCCAGAAACCCATTCACATAGGCCACCAGATCCCCATCCTCTCCCAGATCAATGACCGGTGATTGGATGGTGGACGTTCCGGCAAACGACACCTGGGCGGCCGCATCCAAGCCACTGATTTCTTTCAAATAATCTCGATAGGCGGGACGCACCGCACCGCGATAAGGATTCTGTGAGGCCTTCTTCCCGGTCAATGCTTCGTAGAGAACGGACGCCGCCAGATAGTGTCCCGATACTCCCCCATCGGCCTTCGATTGCCCATACAAATTCACGGTCGGCGCTGCCGCGTGACTCCGCATCCACGCCTCCCCGACGTTGACGACCGTGGCGCGCGAGCGGTGCTGGAAAGGCAGGCGATCATAGAACTGCTCGTAGGCGAGTGTGGTGTAGCCGTGCATCTCTGCAGAATCCTCACCCGGAGGGAAATCCGTGAGCGGCGATTCCGTATCGTCCATCGCCCATGGCGCGCTGAGCAGCAACCGCGCCTCGGTATGCTCTAACACAAATTTGGCAAGATGAGATCCCGCTCGAAAGAAATTATACTCTGCTAGGGAATAGCGTGCGGGCACACCCACATCGAAATACTGCCGCGTCAACTGCTGGCTACTCATGTAAGCGAGACCGGGAAAGGTCTGGTCCTCTTGTAGGATCACCATGTCCCACTCACCTGCCGCCACCGCTTCCTTGACCATCGCATTCTCCCACAAGGCGCGGAGATGGGCGCCCGTGAGGATCGTCACTTCCGGCACCCACTCTGGATCCGCTTCCAAGAATCCCTCCAGATCCTCTTGGATCAATGCCAGTTGCGCACTGCCTAACAACAATACTTTCAAGGGGTCCCCAGTGGGCTCACCATCACCTGCGCCTGGATTCGGGTCTGGCTCTCCCTCATTGGAATCTGGGTCAGGATCGGGCTCCTCGGAAGGGGTATCCGGCTCCGGCTCGCGCTCGGTGATTCCCGACACGGCGGCAGCGATTTCCTGCAAGGCAAGCGCGTCCGCCGCTGCCAGACCGCCGTGAAAGACGTTTCCGACGACACTGAATTCAGTGATTGTTTCATAGAGCACAGCAGCCGTCACATAGTGACCAGCCAGCGCGCCGAATACCGGGTCGTCCCCGTAGAGATCGAGTTCGGGCAACGCTTCCTCACTTGCGATCCACGCCGCACCCGCATTGGCCACACGAAGGCGCTCGCTACCGGCAGGCAGTGCTTTGGCAAAGAGCGCTTCGTGCCCGCTCACCGTATACGCCTGCATGGCTGTCGGTGTTCTGTCAGGAGGAAAGAGCTCGAGATTCGCGTGCCCACTCTGGGAAGCCCAGGGAGTGAGAAAGACGAGGGCTGGTTCGTCCGCGTGACCGATCACCGTTTCGATCGCTTTCCGCCCGCCGCTCATGAAGCGATAGTTGGCAAGGTCGTAGAAAGCGGGCGACCCCACACCGAAGGCTTGGCGCCGATTCGCGTAGACACCAGCGAGACCGCCCTGATGATGCGCCTCTTCCAACACGACCGCATCCCAAGCCTCATCGGCCATCGCACTCGCCAAGGCATCCGTTTCGACGGCGAGCACGCGCAGATCTGCCTCCGCATCTCCGAGAAGACGCAAGGTCCGCAAGGTTGCACGTGGGTCGGCTTCGAACAGGCCTAACAATAGCTCTTGAACGGTCGACGTGTAAGCACCTCCTGCTAACAAGACATCGAAATTCTCCGCCACGATCTCCGGCTCGGTGGGTGTCCCCTCGCCTTCGCCCTCTTCGTCAGGATCGGGGGTGCCTTCGTTGGGATCAGGGTCCACTTCACCTTCGTTGTCCCCTTCTCCAGGTTCCTCTCCCTCATCTGGAGGGTCTACGGGCGGCATCACTGGATCAAGTGGGTCCAACTGATCCAGGACGCTATCAATGATCTCACGGTAGACAGTAGCTTTCGCCGCCTCCCATGGTCCGACATAGGCGAGATCGGTGACTGGACGACGGACCAGCTCTCGATAAAGCGTCGCCGCCGCCAAGAAGGCGGGCAAGCCCTCCTCAGCGAGCACATCCACTTCGAGAACCTCCGAAAAGTGACTCCACAAAGGACTGATCGCCCCCACCACGACCCCACCCCCATCGTTGCCTAACAACAGCCCAAGGCTCTCCAGACTTGCTTCGGAAAACCCTAGCATATCCACCGGGCGCGCCAAATCAGAAGGGAACGCTGACGCGTAGAGCGGATCATCTTCGGCCAAAGGCCAGACCGGAAACAAGGTGAGTTGCGTGCCCTCAAGATCGAGGACGGCACGTCCCACAACCTCGCCGCCTGCCCAGAAAGCTTCCCCTCCAAAAAGGACGGCCTCATTCGGTCCCTCGCCTTCGCCATACAGCTCGGGATGATTCGTGAGGTAGGCAAAGGCCGGCAACGACTGTTTCTCTTGCAGAATCACATGGTGCCATCGGCCCTGACCGATGGACGCGGCCAAGAAATCGTCCTCCTCCCACGCCTCAACCAAAGAATCATCGCCCGTATGAAAGACACGGACATCGGCGTTCAAGCGTGGGTCCGCACCTAGAAATCCCATGAGATGGTCGCCCACCTCAACAGACAACGCATCCCCCACCATCAGCACATCCAGGGGTTCACGTGGCTCCCCTGGTTCCGATTGCGAAAAGAGCATGCAGACGCAGGCAGCATAGAGCCACAGCGCCAACAATACCGTATGAGGTTTATGGCAGTTCATGGAGCGGAGGTGGAGCGGGTTTGTGGATTGGGGTTGTTCGAGAACCTGTGGCCAATATGGTTTTTACCAGACCCGAACGCGCCAACTCTATGCCGAAAGGGCTCCCATCGTCCAGTGAAGACTCTGGAAATGGTCGATTGCCGATGACGGGAGAGCGATCCTTCTCAACGGCCCAGTCAGTCTTTGCTGGCCGAACGCCATTGGTAACGAGAATCATTCTCCTATCATGATCCACTACCTGGAAATGACGCCAGACCACCTTCCGGACGTCTTTCATGTCCGGATACAGACGTGGCACCATCCCCATGGAGCCGAAGAGCTGGACAGCCTTGGCATCACCCCGAGTGCCGTCCGTGCGATGATCCAGTCGACTCATCGCGGATGGGTCGCGGAAGCGGACGGTCGCCTCGTCGGCTTTGTGATCGGGAATCAAGAGACCGGAGAGATGTGGGTGATCGCCGTCTTGAAAGCGTGGGAGAATCAGGGCATTGGCCGAAACCTCATGCGGCTGGTCGAGACCTGGCTCGCCTCAGAAGGATGTCAGGAGCTTTGGCTCACCACGGATCCCGACGAGTCCTATCGCGCCGTGGGATTCTACCGTCACCTGGGATGGGAAGACTGGAAGATGGAAGATGGTGATCGCTACATGAGGAAACGACTCTTCAGGCCAGCACACCATCCGATTCAGCGATCGTGAATCATGATATTGGCCAGGTATTGAATGATCCAATAGGCGCAGCTGCTTCTTTGCCTTCGTGGGATCAATCTGCCCTTATCTCTTGATCACGGGCTACGCGTCGAGTGCAGAATCGGCTGCCCTCCTGGGACGGTGATGCCTACCACCCCAAAAACAGCCCCCGGGCGCGCCGACGTCCCCGTCGCCTGGGAAAGTACGAAAACCCCGCGGCCAAAGCCATGCCCACCCGCATCGGCAACAGCAGCAATGCCCGCATCCCCTCCTCCGCCAACACCTCCGTCACCACTAGATACACTCGCGATCCGTCGTTAGCGCCATCTGCCGCACCCGCATCAAACGACGCATCGTCTCTTCCGGCATCATGTGGCAATCTTGATCCAGATGAATAATAGGCAACATTAATGTAGTGATATGTGCCTAATTGCGAGATCCACAACTTGGTCTTCTAGTTTCGGAGAACATCACCCCAACGAGCACCCCTTCCGGTCAAATTTCGTGACGGAATTCAATCTGTAATCGAAAATAGGCAACATTTCAGTCGCAATCCGCCCATTATCGAGTATTCTACAACAGAAAATGGAAAATCCGGCAATAGACAACATTTCTGTTGCAGATAAAGGGACACTCAGGATTGCGTCATTCCAGTCGCTCATCTAAATTGTTATACTATCACATGAAATTTGACCATTACGAGACTACGCGCGGTGCTGAGCATATTGAGGATATAAAATTGTTCCATAGCCCATATAGATACTCCACTCTTTACATGTTAAAAGTTCCGGAATTAGAGGCTGATGATATAGTGACAGCACATTCCCAATTTGAAGTGACGAATGATCTGGGCAAAGAATATGGTGACCCTGGATTCAATGTAATGGTAGCCCACGCAATGATGATTCACAGTGAGAGAGTTATTGTGTCGCACGATGACACATTTCCCCCTGGAGATTTCATGATGCCGTGCGCACCTGCTGGTGAGAATGTTACCCCTGGTATGCACCATGGCTTCCGGACATTAGTGGGCTCACATCGTATTACAAATGACGGTGACGCGTGGATATCAGTGGTGATATATGCAGCAAGTTCAAAAGCTAAGGATGGTGATTCGATTAGAGTCATGAAGCGCTACGGAGGACTGTCAGCAACTGTGATGCGAACTAAGGCATAACAATTTAGAGCTGCGAACCCCGGCTCCTTTCGGTGCTAAAATCACTAAATTTAACATGAAGATGTCTTCTGCAGCCAGGGTTCCGCGCCAGCCGGGGTCCGCAGTCTACAGACGTTCGCCTAAGAAATCGATGGAGATCGGATTCCAATACGACATCGAATACGACTTGAAGAGGAACGACCCGAAGGAGAAGGCGCGTTTTGAGGATCGAATGCAGGCCGAACTGATCACGCCGAACTCGTATCGGCGATTGCTCAGTGGGCTTGGGGGCATGCTGCACACCTATGGATTCATCTGGCATGATGATCGCGATCTCACTGATGATGACCGGAACAGCTTCATCCGATGGGCACGAGCCCAACCAATAGATGCAACGATCCGGATAGGAGCGATCGAAGATCTGGATGTCGCGGATTTCAACCGAGAACTGACCGAGACCGTCTTCGAGCAGCGGCAGGCAACGCCTCAATCGGTTGCCGAGGCCGAGAGCTTTAATCGGAAGACCCAAGAGTGGATCGAGCGTTTAAGAACAAAACGAGGCGAACAAGACGCGGCAGATCAACTGCCTGCCCGCCAGGACTTGAAATCTGAATGAACGCTACAACCTTAACCCTGAAGTCGGAGCGCGCCCTCGGCAGGCAGTGACTGCGCTCGGACGTTCTGCTTAAAGAATATGAGCCCGTTTGAAAGATCGATATTCCACTTCGTATCTGTGGTGGTGTTCGCGACAGTCATGTCGTTGCCTGTTGCTATAGTGTCGCCTGGATTCGGACTCGTCTTC